>NZ_JMPS01000070.1 GCF_000735455.1 Yokenella regensburgei ATCC 49455
TCCAGCCAACGGAGAAGCCGCTGTGTGCCACCGGAATATCAAGTTTGCTGACCACCGTGTCCGGATTGATGCTGGAGATCCACTCGTTGCTGTCGGTGTCCTTGCCGCGGGTTCGGTTGTAGGCCACATCGAGGCTGAACAAATCGGTGGTGTACTTGCTCATCACGTCCCAGCCCCAGATTTTGGCGTTGGGGACGTTCACCGAGGTACTGGTTTTGCCCATGAAATTTACGGTGGTGGTGATGTAGTCTTTGGCTTTGGTATCGAAGTAGCTGGCTTTGAACTCCAGCGCATCGTTCGCCAGCAGCAGCGAGTCAAAGCGTAGCCCGAAACCAAACTCCTGGCTTTCGTTGGTTTCCGGGCGCAGATTCGGGTTCGGCACGAAGTAGTTAGTAAACGGACCGGCGGCAAAGTGCATGGAGTCGTTGTACATTTCCCCCATCGTCGGTGCACGGAAGGCCTGCGCCCAGGAGCCAAACAGCATCAACCAGTCGGTAGGGCTGACGGTCATGCCCGCGCGTGATGACCATTTATCCGCTGTCACGTCGGCATAGCCGTCGCTGCTGCCTTTATAGCTGTCGTACCGGGTGCCGCCGAGCAGGGTGATCGGCAGATCGCGTAAGGTGATTTCGTCCTGCAGCCAGCCGGAGCTGAAATCGATTTTCGCCTGTGGGAAGCCGGTGGTGGAGCCGCCAGGATGCTGATCCTGGCGATAGTATTCACCGCCGTAGGTCAGCAGGTTAGCCGCCGGGCTGTCGCTGAACACCAGACTGCGGTTCTCTACTTTTCCACCGGTGGTGGTCTGTTTGCGAAATTCTGAGGTTTGTTGCTCTGTCTGGGCGTTAATTCTCGCTTCAGACCAGTAAACGCGGGCATCGGCGTTAAGCCAGTCATTGCCCTGTGGATTGAGTTTATAGCTCAGCTGAGCGTCACGCTGGATAGTGGATCTGTCGACCATCGGGTTGCTGGTGGATGCCCCTCCGGCGGTTTGTGGGTTTTTGGGCTCCTGAGCGGCGTTGTTGTAATAACGCAGTGAACCGCTCAACGACTGAGCGTCATCCAGCTTCCAGGTGCCTTTCGCCAGCATATTGCTGATGCTTTCATCGTTGCGGGTGGTGCTGCCATCGCTCTGACGAATGTCACCGCGATCGCGGCTGGACCAGGAAACGATGCCGTCAAGCGTATCGGTACGGCCAAAGGCGCTGGCACCCATACCCAGGCTGTGATCGCCGGTAGCACCGGTGCCGAAGACGCGATAACCGCTGCTCTGTCCTTCATATAACAGATCTGCGGCATCGGCCGTTTCGTAGGAAATAACGCCGCCTAATGCACCGCTGCCGTAGAGCATCGCGCCCGGGCCGCGTACCACTTCGATACGCTTAATCAGTGCAGGATCGAGGAAGGTGCTGTTGAGGTGTCCGGTGTCGGTGCCCTGGCGGACGCCGTCAACCAGGATCAGTACGCCGCGACGGTCGTAACCACGCATGTTGACGTCCTGGCCGTTGGTGCGCCCGGTGCCGCTCAGGGTAATTCCCGGTACGCCGCGCAGCATATCTGCGGCGGAGCTTGCCGTTTCAGCCTGCGGGGTGTCGCCCTCAATGACGCTGACCATCATTGGCGCTTCAAAAGCACTGCGTTCGTTGCCGGTGGCGGTAACGGTCATTTTTTCGCTGGCGGCAAAAGCCGGAGCGGATATTGCGCTCAGTACCGCGAGGGCCACAAACGACGGACGTGCCGAGGCAAAATGCAGGTAATGCATGCAACTCTCCATAAAGTGAAAAGCGCTGGCTGCCTCGGCATTACCTGGGTGGCTGGCGGGGGATGTTTATTTTGTCAGAATCAGTTTTCCGGCATTGGTCTGGCGTAGCAGATACTCCTGACCACCGTGTTCAATGATGACGCGACCTTCCTGACCCAGCAGCGTGGCGCTACTGACCCGTCTGTCCGTGGGAGACGGATAAGGTGTATTATCTTTTTGTTTATCCAGGATAGCCGTGTTGTCCATATGCGCCATAGCATTTAAAAATAACAATCAATGTAACAATGATAATCATTATCAATAAACAACATGATAGCAGCAAGTGTTATTTGTAAAAATAATGTGACTGGATCAAATTTTGTGCTGAAGAGGGGGAAATCCCCACCGCAAAGCGATGGGGTGGAAGTTTTACAGACGAGTGGCAACGGCGCTTGCCAGTTTTTCCAGCAGGATTTCGCTGTCTTCCCAGCTCAGGCACGGATCGGTGATGGATTGGCCATATGTCAGCGGCTGACCAGCCACCATTTTTTGTGTTCCTTCACGCAGGAAGCTTTCTGCCATAATCCCGGCAATGGCCGTTGAGCCGTTGCGGATCTGCTCGCAGATGTCATCGCACACGTCCAGCTGACGGCGGTGCTGCTTCTGGCAGTTACCGTGGCTGAAGTCGACAACCAGCTGCTCCGGCAGAGCGAACTCACGCAGTGTGTCACAGGCGGCGGCGATATCTTCAGCATGATAGTTCGGTTTTTTACCACCGCGCATAATGATATGCCCGTAGGGATTGCCGCTGGTCTGGTAGATGGTCATCTGACCGTCTTTGTCCGGTGACAGGAACATGTGGCTGGTGCGGGAAGCGCGAATCGCATCCACCGCGATACGGGTGTTGCCGTCGGTGCCGTTCTTAAAGCCTACCGGGCAGGAGAGCGCGGAGGCCATTTCGCGGTGGATCTGGCTTTCAGTGGTCCGCGCACCGATAGCGCCCCAGCTGATGAGATCGGCGATAAACTGTCCGGTCACCATATCGAGAAACTCGGTTGCCGTCGGCACGCCAAGCTCGTTAACCTGCAGCAGCAGCTTGCGCGCCATCTCGATACCGTGATTAACGCGATAGCTGCCGTTGAGATCCGGATCGGAGATTAAGCCTTTCCAGCCCACCACGGTACGCGGCTTTTCAAAATAGGTGCGCATCACGATTTCGAGCTGTCCGGCATACTTTTCACGCATCGTCTGCAGACGGCGCGCGTAGTCCATCGCCGCATCCAGATCGTGGATCGAGCAGGGACCAATCACCACCAGCAGGCGGCGGTCGTCACCGTTGAGGATTTTTTCAATGCGACGGCGGGCATCCGTCACGTGCCCGGCAACGGTAGGGGTCACCGGGTATTGCTGCGCAAGACTCGCGGGGGTGACCAGACTGTCTATCCGCGCGGTACGCAATTCATCGGTTTTGTTCATTGGGTGTCTCAGAAATTTGTTGCTTCATCGGCAAAATACCGGAAGTGATGCGCATCACGATAAACCAATCCTGGCTGAATTCAACCCCTGGCCGTAATGTGCACTCGATCACGGTATGCATCATACACAATGAATTTGCAATGTACTAGTGTGTTAGTACATTCTGCGACTGAGTCCCATCAAATCCATAATCTTGGTGGCGATCTCTTCTACCGAATAGTTGGTACTGTTAAGGAACGGAATCTGATTTTTACGGTACAGCGCCTCGACCTCCGCCACTTCCATCCGACACTGACGCATTGAGGCGTAGCGGCTGTTTTCCCGGCGCTCTTCGCGAATAGCAGCCAGTCGCTCAGGATTAATCGTTAAGCCAAAAAGCTTATGCTGAAGCGGTTTGAGTGCGGCAGGCAGAACCAGATTGTCCATATCGTCGGCAATAAAGGGGTAGTTGGCGGCACGAATACCAAACTGCAGTGCCAGATAGAGGCTGGTCGGGGTTTTCCCGCAGCGGGAGACGCCGAGCAGAATGACCTGCGCCTGGTCGAGGTTACGCAGCGAAATACCGTCATCATGCGCCAGGGTGTAGTCGATTGCGGCAATACGGGCGTCGTATTTGGTGAGGTTGCCTGGCGTCAGTCCGTGGGTACGGTGTGCGACCGGCGTCGGGTCGAGTTTCAGTTCCTGCTGTAACGGAGCCACCAGCGCCTGAACGATATCCTGGCAAAACCCTTCACTTTGCAGAATGATCTCGCGGATCTCCGGGATAACGATGGAGTAGAACACCAGTGGGCGAATGCCGGTTTGCTGATAAATGGCGTCAATCTGGTCTTTGACCACTCTGGCGCGGCTCTCGCTCTCGACAAACGGCAGGGTGATGCTGTTGATAGCCACAGGAAACTGCGACATCACCGCGTGCCCGAGCACCTCAGCGGTGATGGCTGTACCATCAGAAATATAAAATACATGCCTGTCTACAGCATTTTCCATTTTGACCATCCGGTTTAATCGACTTAATTGTCTGAAAGCATAAATTAATTTTAATCGTCGCGCAGCGCTGTTTGTCTCATTTAAATAATGAAACACTATTTTTATTTTTACTGAAAAGAGTGTTTCATTTTTCAAAATGTTGTCTATATACCATCCGTTTTTGTGGGATTGCTGATGAATCAGTAGGTTAGCGTGAATGGGAAACAGTCTTAAAAATGAATTTTTTATTTTGCTTGAACGATTCACCGTTTTTGTCAGCGCCGCAAATATGCGAGGATAATTCGCGTCGCCAGTACAAACTGGCACCCGTTCTTAATTCATAAAAGGATTGTTTCGATGTCCAACAATGGCTCGTCACCGCTGGTGCTTTGGTACAACCAACTCGGCATGAATGATGTAGACAGAGTTGGGGGCAAAAATGCCTCCCTGGGTGAAATGATTACAAACTTGTCCGATCTGGGCGTTTCGGTGCCTAACGGATTCGCCACCACGGCTGATGCTTTTAATCAGTTCCTCGACCAAAGTGGGGTTAACCAGCGCATTTATGAACTGCTGGATAACACCGACATTGATGACGTCACTGAGCTTGCGAAAGCAGGCGCTCAAATCCGCCAATGGATAATCGACACTCCGTTCCAGCCTGAGCTGGAAGAGGCGATCCGCGGCGCGTACCAGCAGCTTTCTGCCGATAACGCGCAGGCCTCGTTTGCCGTTCGTTCTTCCGCTACGGCTGAAGATATGCCGGACGCATCCTTTGCCGGGCAACAAGAAACCTTCCTCAACGTGCAGGGCTATGATGCCGTGCTGGTGGCGGTGAAGCACGTCTTCGCCTCCCTGTTTAACGACCGCGCGATCTCCTACCGTGTGCATCAGGGTTACGATCACCGCGGCGTGGCGCTGTCCGCTGGCGTACAGCTGATGGTACGCTCCGATCTCGCCTCCTCCGGCGTGATGTTCTCTATCGATACCGAATCTGGCTTCGATCAGGTGGTGTTTATCACTTCTGCCTGGGGTCTGGGCGAGATGGTGGTGCAGGGCGCGGTGAACCCGGATGAGTTCTACGTGCATAAACCGACGCTGGCTGCGGGTCGCCCGTCGATTGTGCGCCGCACCATGGGTTCGAAAAAAATCCGTATGGTCTATGCGCCGACCCAGGAGCATGGCAAGCAGGTGCGTATTGAAGATGTACCGCAGTCACAGTGCGATGTGTTCTCGTTGACCAACGACGAGGTGCAGGAGCTGGCTAAACAAGCGGTGCAGATTGAGAAACACTACGGTCGTCCAATGGACATCGAGTGGGCGAAAGATGGTCATACCGGTAAACTGTTTATCGTCCAGGCGCGTCCGGAAACCGTGCGTTCCCGTGGCCAGGTGATGGAGCGTTATACGCTGCATGCGCAGGGCAAAATTGTTGCTGAGGGCCGCGCCATCGGTCATCGCATTGGTGCGGGTGAAGTGAAGGTGATTCACGACATCAGCGAAATGAACCGTATTCAGCCGGGTGACGTGCTGGTGACCGACATGACCGACCCGGACTGGGAACCGATCATGAAAAAAGCGGCCGCTATCGTGACCAACCGCGGCGGTCGTACCTGCCACGCCGCGATCATCGCTCGTGAGCTGGGGATCCCGGCGGTGGTGGGCTGTGGTGACGCTACCGAACGCATGAAAGATGGCCAGAAAGTTACCGTTTCCTGTGCCGAAGGTGACACGGGTTACGTGTATGCCGATCTGCTCGACTTCAGCGTCAAGAGCTCAAGCGTTGATACCATGCCTGACCTGCCGCTCAAGATAATGATGAACGTCGGTAACCCGGATCGCGCGTTCGACTTCGCCTGTCTGCCGAACGAAGGCGTAGGCCTGGCGCGTCTCGAATTCATCATTAACCGCATGATTGGCGTTCACCCGCGCGCGCTGCTGGAGTTTGATGACCAGGAGCCGAAGCTGCAGAACGAAATCCGCGAGATGATGAAAGGGTACGACTCACCGCGTGAATTTTACGTGGGTCGTCTGACCGAAGGGATCGCCACGCTCGGCGCCGCTTTCTATCCGAAGCGCGTGATTGTGCGTCTGTCTGACTTCAAATCTAACGAATATGCCAACCTGGTGGGCGGCGATCGTTACGAGCCGGACGAAGAAAACCCGATGCTGGGCTTCCGCGGTGCCGGACGCTACGTGTCCGACAGCTTCCGCGACTGTTTCGCCCTCGAATGTGATGCGGTAAAACGCGTGCGTAACGAAATGGGCCTCACCAACGTTGAGATTATGATCCCGTTCGTGCGTACCGTTGACCAGGCGAAAGCGGTAGTGGATGAGCTGGCGCGTCAGGGGCTTAAGCGCGGTGAGAATGGCCTGAAAGTCATCATGATGTGCGAGATCCCGTCCAACGCCCTGTTGGCCGAACAGTTCCTCGAGCATTTCGATGGTTTCTCTATCGGCTCTAACGACATGACTCAGCTGACTCTCGGCCTCGACCGTGACTCTGGCGTCGTGTCTGAACTGTTCGACGAACGTAACGAGGCGGTGAAAGCGCTGCTGTCGATGTCGATCAAAGCCGCGAAGAAACAGGGTAAATACGTCGGGATTTGTGGTCAGGGCCCATCCGACCACGAAGACTTCGCTGCCTGGCTGATGGAAGAAGGGATCGACAGTCTGTCCCTGAACCCGGATACCGTGGTGCAGACCTGGCTCAGCCTTGCTGAACTGAACAAATAGTTCTGATTTACCAATGAAAAATCCCCGGTCGAAAGGCTGGGGATTTTTTTATGCCTGCCGTTCGGGCAAAAAAAAAAGCCCAACGTGGGAGTTGGGCAAAGACTACACACAGCAATTCGTTGTTTCACTCAGGGGATTTCCATGATTTATAAATCAAGGTGTTGATTTATAACCGTGACCTAATAGTAGGCACTGTGAATTTTTGCGTCGATCAGATTCGTCTCAATCGTTAACGAGAGGTAAAGAATTTGCGAAGTAAATGCGGGGTGTGAGGAATATATGGCGAGGATTGCCCTCGCCATTGATTAGTATCGCTTAAGTTCTGGCGCTTTCATCGTTGTTGCGCTGAAGGGCTTCAAGCTCAGCCAGTACCTGATCCGGGTCGGCTGGCGGTGGGGGAACTTCATGCACCCAGGCATCGAAAAGACGCCAGGTGACAGCCAGCAGAACCGGGCCGATGAACAGGCCAATCATGCCGAAGGCGAAGAGGCCACCGATAACCCCGGAGAGGATCAGAATAAGCGGCAGATCGGCACCCATGCGGATAAGCAGCGGGCGAATCACGTTATCCATTGTGCCGACTACGCAGCTCCACACCAGCAGCACGGTACCCCAGGTGGTATCCCCGGTGTAGTAAAGCCAGATGATAGAGGGAACCAGGACCAGCAGTGGCCCGAGCTGAACCAGACAGGTGAAGATCATGACTACCGTAAGCAGAGTCGCGTAAGGCACGCCGGAGATAGCCAGCCCAATCCCGCCGGTGACGGCCTGCACCAGTGCGGTCACGACCACACCCAGCGCGACGGCGCGGACGGCCTGGCCGGCCAGCAACACAGCAGCATCACCGCGACGGCCTGCCAGACGCGTGGCGAAATGGCGGATCCCGTAGGCGACTTTTTCCCCCTGCCAGTACAGCAGTGCGCTGAAGAGCAGCATCAGGCCGCAGTGCAGCAGCAGACGGCCGATATGCGCCGCCTGGCCGACAAACCAGGTGGTGGTGGCACCCAGATAAGGTTTTATTTTTGCCATCAGCGCCGTACCGCCCATGTCGAGCAGACTGTGCCAGCCGGAATAGAGCTTAGCGCCAACCAGAGGTACGCTGTTGAGCCAGGCGAAATCTGGTAATGCGATGCTACCGCTGGTGATGCTATGAATCAGCGGGCCGCCGCTGTCTACCAGACTATTGACCAGCAGGCCAATGGGGATCACAAACAGCAGGAACAGCAGAATCGTCATCGCCAGTACGGCAAGCGCCCGGCGACCAAACAGCAAGCGCTGCAAACGCAGCAACACCGGCCAGGTAGCAATAACGATGGTACCCGCCCAGGCGAAGCCCAGCACAAACGGCTGAATTACCCACAGGCAGGCGGTAATGATGAGGGCTAAAAACAGCACCGACAGCAGTATTTGCGGTATATCCCTGGGCTGACGAAGATTAACCATAAACGTAATTTTCCTTTTAATACACAACAGCAGATCTGATAATGATATCAGTCATTTCAGCGAAATGATTCTGCCTGCAAATCCGCTAAGCACATAAGAAAAAAATGTGATACAACGATCTGGTCGTACGCAAACGATAACAGACTAACAACACAACTATTATCAGGCAGGGTCAAGCGTCATGATCCCACAGATTTCTCAGGCGCCGGGTGTCGTTCAACTGGTGCTGACTTTTTTGCAGGAACTGGAGCAACAAGGATTCACCGGCGATACCGCCACCGGCTATGCCGACAGACTCACCATGGCGACCGACAACAGCATTTATCAGCTGTTACCGGATGCTGTCGTCTTCCCGCGTTCTACTG
The DNA here is from genome assembly GCF_000735455.1 of Yokenella regensburgei ATCC 49455. GTDB lineage: Bacteria > Pseudomonadota > Gammaproteobacteria > Enterobacterales > Enterobacteriaceae > Yokenella > Yokenella regensburgei. The sequence continues at coordinate 8,725 of NZ_JMPS01000070.1, forward strand.
CGGATGTCGCGCTGCTGGCAAGGCTCGCCTCCGAGGAGCGCTTCGCGTCGCTGGTGTTCACACCACGCGGTGGCGGTACGGGCACCAACGGTCAGGCGCTGAATCAGGGCATTGTCGTCGATCTCTCACGCCACATGAACCGTATCATCGAAATCAACCCGGAAGAGGGATGGGTGCGGGTTGAGGCTGGGGTGATTAAAGACCAGCTTAACCAGTATCTTAAACCTTTCGGCTATTTCTTCGCTCCCGAGCTCTCTACCAGTAACCGCGCCACTCTGGGAGGAATGATCAATACCGACGCCTCCGGGCAGGGCTCGCTGGTGTATGGCAAAACCTCCGATCACGTGCTTGGCGTGCGGGCGGTGCTGCTCGGTGGTGACATTCTCGATACCCAGCCGATGCCGGTTCAGCTTGCTGAGATGCTCGGCAAAGAACAGTCTGCGATAGGTCGTATCTACCAGACGGTGTACCAGAGCTGCCGGGAAAACCGCCAGCTGATTATCGATAAGTTCCCCAAACTCAACCGCTTTCTGACCGGTTACGATCTTCGCCACGTCTTCAATGACGCGATGAACGAGTTCGATTTAACCCGCGTTCTGACAGGCTCCGAAGGGACCCTGGCCTTTATCACCGAAGCCCGGCTCGACATCACCCGCTTGCCAAAAGTACGTCGGCTGGTGAACGTCAAGTACGACTCCTTCGATTCAGCCTTGCGTAATGCACCATTTATGGTGGAAGCAAAAGCGCTGTCGGTAGAGACGGTGGATTCCACGGTGCTCAACCTGGCGCGAGAAGATATCGTCTGGCATTCGGTGAGTGAACTGATTACCGACGTCACCGACAAACAAATGCTCGGTTTAAATATCGTCGAATTTGCTGGTGACGATGCCGCGCTGATTGAGTCCCGGATGGAAGCGCTCTGCGCGCGTCTTGACGCGCTGATGGCAAACGGCGAGGGCGGTGTTATCGGCTGGCAAATATGCGGCGATCTGGAAGGTATTGAGCGCATTTATGCGATGCGTAAAAAGGCGGTTGGTCTGCTCGGCAACGCGAAGGGGGCTGCCAAGCCGATTCCGTTTGCCGAAGATACCTGCGTGCCGCCGGAGCATCTCGCCGACTATATCGTCGAATTCCGCGCGCTGCTTGATAGCTACGGCCTGAACTACGGCATGTTTGGTCACGTCGATGCCGGGGTGCTGCACGTGCGTCCGGCCCTCGATATGTGCGATCCGCAGCAGGAGATCCTGATGAAAAAGATCTCCGATCAGGTGGTGGCACTGACGGCAAAATATGGTGGTCTGCTGTGGGGCGAGCATGGAAAAGGTTTTCGCGCAGAGTACAGCCCGGCGTTCTTTGGCGAGACGCTGTACGGCGAATTGCGCAAGGTGAAAGCGGCGTTCGACCCGCATAACCGCCTGAATCCAGGAAAAATTTGCTCACCTGCGGGCGTTGATGCGCCGATGATGAAGGTGGATGCGGTCAAGCGCGGAACGCTCGACAGGCAGATCCCGATTGCGGTGCGCGCCTCATGGCGAGGCGCGATGGAGTGTAATGGCAACGGGCTCTGTTTTAACTTTGATGCCCGTAGCCCGATGTGCCCGTCGATGAAAATTTCCAGCAACCGCATTCATTCCCCGAAGGGACGCGCGACGCTGGTGCGCGAGTGGCTACGCCTGCTTGCTGACAGGGGCGTGGATCCGCTGGTACTGGAAAAAGCGCTGCCGACCAAAGGTGCGAGCCTGCGCGGATTGATTGAGCGTACGCGTAACAGCTGGCATGCGCGCAAGGGGGAGTATGACTTCTCGCACGAGGTGAAAGAGGCGATGTCGGGCTGTCTTGCCTGTAAAGCGTGTTCAACCCAGTGTCCGATTAAAATTGATGTTCCTGATTTCCGATCGCGTTTCCTGCAGCTTTATCACACCCGCTATCTGCGCCCGCTGCGCGACCACGTTGTCGCAACGGTCGAAAGCTACGCACCGTTGATGGCGCGCGCGCCTAAAACGTTCAACTTCTTTATCAGCCAGCCGTGGGTAAAAAGCCTGTCGGCAAAGCACATTGGGATGATTGATTTGCCTCTGCTGTCAGCACCTTCCCTCCATGAGCAGCTGGCGGGGCATCGTTCCGCCAACATGACGCTGGAGCAACTGGAAGCGCTAAGCGGCGAGCAGAAAGCGAAAACGGTGCTGGTGGTGCAGGATCCGTTCACCAGCTACTACGATGCGCAGGTGGTGGCCGATTTCGTGCGTCTGGTGGAGAAGGTCGGTTATCAGCCGGTGGTGCTGCCATTCTCACCAAACGGAAAAGCTCAGCATATTAAAGGCTTCCTTAGCCGCTTTGCGAAAACGGCGAAGAAAACGGCAGATTTCCTTAATCGCATTGCTGAACTGGGTATGCCAATGGTGGGCGTGGATCCGGCACTGGTGCTCTGTTATCGCGATGAGTACAAGCAGACCCTCGGCGCAGCAAGGGGGGACTTCCAGGTGATGCTGGTGCACGAATGGCTACCCCGGGCGCTGGAAACGGTAACGCCGGCCGCTGCCGGTGGCGAAGCGTGGTATCTCTTCGGTCACTGTACGGAGGTGACGGCGCTACCGGCGGCACCTGCGCAGTGGGCCTCTATCTTTGCACGCTTTGGCGCGAAGCTTGAGAGCGTCAGCGTCGGCTGCTGCGGCATGGCGGGCACCTACGGGCACGAGGTGAAAAACCACGAAAACTCGCTCGGGATCTACGCTTTGTCATGGCAACAGGCAATCCAAAAATTACCACGAAACCGCTGTCTGGCTACCGGCTATTCCTGCCGTAGCCAGGTGAAACGTATTGAAGGGAATGGCGTTCGCCACCCGTTGCAGGCACTACTGGAGATAATAGGATGATCTGGAAACGCAGCGCTACGCTCGATCAGCTGAATGCGATGGGCGCCAATAATATGGTCGGTCTACTCGATATTCAGTTTGATGTATTCACAGATGAGTCACTGGAGGCCACCATGCCGGTCGATAGCCGCACCCATCAGCCGTTTGGTTTGCTGCACGGCGGTGCGTCGGTGGTGCTGGCGGAAACCCTGGGATCGGTGGCGGGCTATCTGTGTACCGAGGGCTCGCAAAAGGTGGTAGGTGTTGAGGTGAACGCTAACCACATTCGTTCGGTGCGCAGCGGGCGTGTGCGTGGGGTGTGTACCGCGCTACATGCCGGTAGCCGCCATCAGGTGTGGCAGATTGAAATCTTCGATGAAGAAGGGCGGTTGACCTGCTCATCAAGGCTGACCACGGCGGTGGTGTAATGCCATGACGCCTCTGCACGACGGTGGAGAGGCGTCAGTTTCAAGCAACGCGAGGTGAACTGGCACGAAACAGTGCGACGGTGCCCACAACGTTTATTTCAACATCCTTGAAACAGGTCGATAAAGCTTCATGCAGCGTATTTTCACAATCCAGTTGGTTCGAAAAAATGCCTTTCTTGTTATAAACCGCCATTAGCTTACGCCCAAAGGCGTTATGCGATACCCCTTTTCCAAGAATGGTAGCCCCACTCAACTGACCATCTGGCTTTAAAGCCATAGCGGCGTGCTTGATGACCACCTGTTTGTCAGTCATGGTTCCTGGCAGGCAGTGCAGGAGATAAAACAGTGAGACTGAATCGAACTGCTGCTGCCACTCGGCCGGGAACGGCTGATAGATATCGTGGGCAAGGCTTTTGTTTACTCGCTCAGTTCCGACACGGCGTGCCGCAACCTGCAAACTGTTGTGGTTAAGATCGGCAAGCGCCAGCTGGCAATTCTCGGGCAGGTGGGTGAGGTAATAGCCGGTACCGACACCAATATCCAGATGACTGTCGCCAGTGTGCTTCACAAAGTGGGGCAGCAGGTTGGCCGAGGTCGGGCATCGCCAGGCATACTGATTAGATACGGACAGTACCCACCAGTCATAAAGTTTAAGCGTAAAAGGGGTATAGACGGCAGCGCCTGCACTCGTTGCTTTTTTCATAGTTCCATCTTGTCATTATTCCGGGATGAAATTAAAGCAAGTCATGCAGGCAAAGGCAACAATAAAAAACCGGTAAACGCTTTTGATATCCTTACTTTTGAATCAGATAGCGAATAGTCGGCCCATCCTGCTGGATATCCAGTACCGTGTAACCGTGGTTTTTGGCGTCCAGCGGGATGTTGTTAATCGACTGCGGACAGTCGCTGACGACTTCAAGGATCTCGCCTTTTTTCAACTGTGGCATAGCTTCAAGCGTGGCAACTGCGGGATAAGGACAAGGCTCACCCACCATGTCGAGGCGGTAATCCGGAGTATACGTTTTCATGCAACGTCCTCAATAACGGCTGGAGAAACCCGGCGACGGAAAAAGCGTTTTTCCCAGCCGATGATTAACAGTAAGGCAATGAACAGTAATAAATAGGTCACCAGCAGACCGCCTAATGGGCCAAAGGTATTCAGCAGATTCACTTTATCCCAGCTGGTGGCGAGCGCCGGGGAGAGGTCGTCCCAGAAATAAGCAAGAATGGTCGAACCGATAACGTTCCCAAGGCCGACCCACCAGTAGTGCACCTGGCCTTCCACCGCGCGATACATCCAGCCGGTTTCGCAACCACCGGCAAGGACAATCCCGAAACCAAACAGCAGGCCACCAATGACGGCATTTGGACCAGCCCACATGATTTTGGCCTCGACACCCAGTTGCACATAGCTGAAGATCCCGATAGCGCTGGCTGCCATGCCGAAGATAATCGCTTTCGCCATATGGGTGCGTCCGGTGATCCACAGATCGCGAAACGCCGAGGTAAAACAGATCTGCGCACGTTCAATCAGCAGCCCGAACCCAACCCCAAACAGCATCGCCAGGCCCAGCTTTGGCTGGTTCATTGCGGTCAGAAGCGCCCAGCCAATCATACCGGCAAACACCAGCATTCCCAGACGAAAACGACGGCGCGCCTGGTCTGGCTTCTGGGTAAGCGGTGAGGCAGCAGAAACCTTCTGCATTTTTACCGGGATACGGAACAGTGGTAGCAGGGTAAAACGTGCACCAAACCAGGAGCCGATGGCCGTGGCTACGGCAAAAAACCACGCATGCAAGGAGAACTGCGGAATGCCGGTAAAGAAAGCGGCCAGGTTACAACCCATTGCCAGACGAGCACCAAAACCGGCAATAATCCCCCCGGCAATGGCCTGAGCGATGCGTATGCGGCTACGTGGCATGCGCAACTTAACGTTATTAGCCCACAGCGCTGCTGCAAAACAACCGCCGAACATGCCAATAATCATCATCCCGTCGATGCGGGTGAGCGGTGTTCCTTCAAGATGGATGAGTTTGTAGTAACCCCAGTTTTCCGCATGAATGCCCGCCAGCTGTAATAATTGCCCGCCCCAGCGGGTAAATTCGCCGGTGACAGCCCAGAAAGTGCCGGTAATGCCGAAATAATAGGTAGAGAGAATGCCTGCTGCGATCACCGCTGGAATGGGTGCCCAAAATTTAATAAGCCAGGCCTGTTTGAAGTCTTGCCAGGTCATGAGAAGTGCCTCTGAACTCAGAAGGTGGTTTGTGGAGTAAAGTATTGTAATCCTATTATTTTTTTCTTTCTCCAGAATTTCTTCAAAACTGCTGGCCAAATTACACCGAAAGAGTTGGTGCGACGGCATACGCGCTCATTCTCTTGACTGAGTCACAGTCAGACAAAAACAGTAAAAAAGCAGTATTGAGTTTATACTTACTATGAAGTAGCAGCGTAGGGCGATTCATCGCAGCACGTTTCAGAATGAGGTGACTTATGCCGAACCCATTCGATGCCGTTATGTTCATCCTGCTGATACTCGGTGCACTGAGAGACTTGGGATTGTTACATTTCTGATGTGCAGTGAGTCCGGCAGGTAGACCGGTGAGGAATGCTGTTAGCCACTATTCCTCATAAGAGTGATTGCGCTTCATATTTACGTGTCCAGTCAGATTTCCATCTTCAAAAGCTCCGCCGGGTCTGAAGGTTTCGGAAAGCCACACCTATGGTTTGAAATCAAAATGGGCATTTTTGAATACCTGATAGGTTTCTTCATCTGGGGCGGCGGGGAATTGCGTATGCGTTATTGTGGATATTAACATCTGACAAAACTTTTCGTCGCCAGCCTCTGCGGTGGCATTATTCACTAAGCCATCGCGCTGTAGCGATATACGGATGGTACAGACCTTTCCTACATATGCTTCCGCCGAAGGTATTTTTTTCACCATAACGCTGCGGATCTGAGCGGCGTATGCGGAAATTTTTGCCTGCTTTGTCGGCTTTGGTTCTGACTGAAGATTGCGTAAAAGATCGTCAACATTTGTTGATTTCACGCTGCCTGGTATAGCTTCGGGATCCGTCTTAGCTGGATAATGACTACAGGAAATCAGCAGTAATAGGAGAGTGAGGGTAATTATTTTAAGTGGTATGTTGAATGTCATGATGCTTCCCTGTCTGTTAAAATTCACCCCATCATAGATGCAGACCACCGTGCTCGTAAAGCGAGGGGCCAAAGCGAACAACAGCTCTTATTTAGATAGTAAGCAATGTCCCAGGCATGTTTTACAACAGTGGTGACTATTGTTCACCCGAGAATGAAAAAAACTTCTGCAATAACTGTCTGATTAGTGTTCCTGGTCGCCGGGACCACTCCCAAAAATCTTAGTATAATGGATAAACGATAACATTTTCACCTCAAGAAATAGGCAAACTGTCTGGGACTTATGGCGTTTTACTTCGCATATCCACCGACATTTTCCAGAAGTATTAAAATGATATAATTTCAAATGAAAGTAAATATAAATTAAACAAAGCGTGCTTATTATCCTGGCTTAAATGGGCAGGGCTTTTATTTATGTCAGCATAATAATCTTAAATATTGATGTGATTTTGGTGTTTTAAACTGCTTTTGGTTGTTTTTTTAGCGCTCAGGGTTGTCACCGATCTTTCTGTTCATTTATTTATATTGCTTTCAGTTGATTAGAGAAAATGGTGGCTTACCACTTTATGATTAGTGAAAGGCAATGTCGTTTCATTTATCTTGGTGAAAACAATGAATGAAGGATTACAAGCCTTCACTTGGAATCTGTATTCCACCCGCACCCGTGTGCGGGAATTTTTCGTACGTGAGCAGTAATTCTATTCTCTCCGAGAACGCGCAATGCATAATAAAAATATTATTTACTTATTGATAATGGTATTCATCGCTTCATGTGTCATTTTTCTTTATGCGTCAACAAATCATACGTGACAAGAGTACTGTTTGTGGTAATAGACACCATTAAATTAGAATATATATACAAGGGTAATTAAATGATAGTGAAAGCTGTTATTGTTGTATTGGCATTACTAACCGTCTACTTCTTTTTGATTGCGGCTATAGATTATGTCGATAAGGACCAATGCCTGGATAAAGGGGGGGCATATACTACAGACAAAAAATGCACCACCTTAGTACGGCTAAAGATACCTTCGATAAACGCATGAACAAGCGCTAAACACCCATATTTGGTAGGGTTTACGTTCACTCTTTATTCAACAAAGTAAGAAATGCACGGAAAAACTGGCGGCTTTCGCGCATTGACCTCATGTTGTCATTTTCATGTGCTACGCTTTGAAACGGTAAATGAACTACCGAATGAAAAGAGGGTACGACGAACATGGGTATTATTTCCTGGATTGTTTTTGGGCTTATTGCGGGGATTCTGGCGAAGTGGATTATGCCAGGAAAAGATGGCGGTGGTTTCTTCGTTACAGTGATCCTCGGGATCGTAGGTGCGGTTGTCGGTGGCTGGATTAGCACACTGTTTGGCTTCGGCAAAGTGGATGGTTTCAATATCGGTAGCTTTGTGGTTGCGATCATCGGTGCGCTGGTCGTGCTGTTCGCCTACAGAAAAATTAAAAGCTAAGTACTGCGCTAAGCTCATTTCTCAAAGCTGCCTGCGGGCAGCTTTTACACGCGTAATTGCGGTATCAACTCTTGTTACACTCCCTCCTTTTTCTCCACACACTCTTTAAGTTTGTTTTAAAGTCATGACGTTTGCTGTCTGATGTTCATTAATACTCTTTCGTATCTACTCTGCAACAACAACGATAAGGATCCCAGATATGAAACGACTGACTATTGCGTTACCCATTATTTTTAGCGCCTTGTTCTCCTCAGCGGTATTTGCCGCCCCGCTGCCAAAACTCATCGACAGCAGTTCAGCAAACAGTCAGGTGTCGATTGGCAGCGTTTCAGTGAGCGGAGTTCGCGGAAGCTCTGACGATGCGGTGCATAAACTGCAGCAAAAAGCCGAACAGCTTGGCGGCTCGCAGCTGCACATTGTGGCACTGAATACGCCTGGTGATTCCAGCCTGTGGATGGGGAATGCCGAAGTTTACCGCTAATAACATCTTGCAAGCCTGGTCCGTTGCTGTTTTCATCCGGTAACGGATCTGCTTGTTTCGTTTCGAATAAGCAAATTCTGCTCATTTCTGTTCAGAGAAGGCACAATTAAGAGGAATTTACTTTTTTATTCTGAGTCGGTTGTCCGCGGCAGGTAGTTATTGTTATGCGGGATCCCGAACCAGTAAACAGGTAAATTCTTATGACTCAGCAAAGTGCCATTATTCCGCTTCTTCGTCAGGAAGAAGGCGTTCGCTATACTCCTTATCTCGATAGCCTCGGTTATCCAACTACCGGGGTTGGTTTCAAGCTTGGCCCGCAGGGGGCTTCAATTAAAAATTACACCTTCAGGTTAAGCGATACGACCATCGACGCCTGGCTTTCCGACACCGTCAGTGGCGTGCAGGCCGGGATGCGGAAAAACAGTGAAATCAGCATTGCGTTAGCTCATTGCAACCAGCCGCGGCAGGATATTCTGACCTCAATGGCCTATCAGATGGGCGTTGCGGGGCTGAGTGGTTTCCATCAGATGTTGGCTGCAATTAGCGCGGAGGAGTGGGACGAGGCCGTCGCCCAAATGCTGAACAGCAGCTGGGCAAAACAGACTCCCTCTCGCGCCCAGCGCCAGTCCGCCGTGCTGAGATCAGGTCTGTGGCAACCCACATACAGTTTCTGATTTTATATTCTACTGCTGAGTGGTGGAAATACGCCCTATTGGCAGTGTAAACAAGAGGTTTTGAAGGAGGGCGGTGAAAAATTTCTCGAGGGTGAGAGTTTTAACTCCAGCATAAAATGCTGTTAGAGGATGTATCTATTGCATGGTGCAAACAGGGATGAAGCGGTATTTTTGCTCATAGTATCCTGGCAATAAAAGCCTGCTTACGCAGGCTTTACGTCGTTACCGATTAACGCTTGCTGTCAGGCGTTTTTTTCACCGGAACCCAGGTGCTCCCTGGTTTTGAGGTGGGCGGTGCTGTCTTGTTGTCTGCAATAGTGG
>NZ_JMPS01000071.1 GCF_000735455.1 Yokenella regensburgei ATCC 49455
CCGCCATCTTTCCCGGAGTTGTCGCCTGGTTTCAGTGCCATATAATACCTCTCAATAAATACCACATTTTTTGTGGTGTTAACTTTATATTGTATTATTAGTCCGAAAACAAACTTATATTATTATATATTGATATAGTGAATTGGATTCATATATATTATTGTTTTTATAAATTTAAAAAACTATTAACCAAATTCGATCTATTATTTATTAGCTAAATGTTTTTCGAGTACTAATATAAACAGAAGGTTCTCTCCTCAAACGACGCTTGTAACCATGCTCTCGCTAACCCCTTGATCTCTCTACCACTCACCGGTTTTGGCATTTTGAGGGATCTATCAGACAAATAGGTATTTTCAATGCATTTTTATCACATCCTGGTTTTACGCCGATAACCTCCGCTAAAGTCATTATTTATCAATCTATTGAACAAAATTCTCCTGTCCTGTTAAGCCCTGTAACAGGGTCTATGCTTAATAAAAGCCACTGAAACAGCCCATTTGCCGGAAAGCCCCTGCTGGCAAGGGGTTGAAGTGATAATCATTATCACTACCATAGAGTCATGGCCCTGGTGGCTTCAACACATGAGGTGGACTATGGATGTACATTCAGGAACCTTCGATCCCAATGACTTTGCCTGGCAAGGACTCAGCCTGACGCCTGAGGCCGCGGCCCACGTCCGCGAGCTGGTGCAAAAAAATCCCGGCATGCTGGGCATGCGGCTCGGCGTGAAGCAGACCGGGTGCGCCGGTTTTGGCTACGTGCTGGATACGGTCAGTCAACCGAATGACGACGATCTGCTGTTCGAAACCGACGGCGCGAAGCTGTACGTATCGCTGAAAGCGATGCCGTTCATTGATGGTACCGTCGTGGATTATGTCCGCGAGGGGTTAAACCAGTTGTTTAAGTTCCATAACCCGAAAGCACAGCACGAATGTGGCTGTGGCGAAAGTTTTGGGGTGCAGGCGGAGTAATTATGTCTCGTAATACTGAAGCAACTGACGATGTCAAAAGCTGGACCGGCGGTCCACTGAATTATAAAGAAGGGTTCTTTACCCAGCTTAAAACCGACGAGCTGGCCAAAGGCATTAACGAAGAAGTGGTGCGTGCTATCTCTGCAAAACGTAATGAGCCGGAGTGGATGCTCGAATTTCGCCTGAATGCGTTTCGTGCATGGCAGGAGATGGAGGAGCCGCACTGGCTGAAGGCGCATTATGACAAACTGAACTATCAGGATTACAGCTATTACTCGGCGCCATCGTGCGGTAACTGCGATGAAACCTGTGCCTCTGAGCCGGGCGCGGTACAGCAGACCGGAGCAAATACCTTTCTGACCAGTGAGGTCGAGGACGCATTCAATCAGCTGGGGGTTCCGGTCCGTGAAGGGCGAGAAGTGGCAGTCGATGCCATTTTTGACTCGGTGTCCGTCGCGACCACCTACCGCGAGAAACTGGCGGAGCAGGGGATCATCTTCTGTTCCTTCGGCGAAGCGATCCACGATCACCCTGAGCTTGTGAAAAAATATCTTGGCACCGTGGTGCCGGGGAACGACAACTTCTTTGCCGCACTCAACGCGGCGGTTGCTTCAGACGGCACCTTTATTTATGTGCCGAAGGGCGTGCGCTGCCCGATGGAGCTCTCAACCTATTTTCGCATCAACGCTGAGAAAACCGGCCAGTTCGAACGCACGATTCTGGTGGCGGACGAAGGCAGCTATGTGAGCTATATCGAAGGCTGCTCCGCCCCGGTGCGCGACAGCTACCAGCTGCACGCGGCGGTGGTGGAAGTCATCATCCATCGCGATGCGGAGGTGAAATACTCCACGGTGCAGAACTGGTTCCCGGGCGACAACAATACCGGCGGGATCCTCAACTTCGTCACCAAGCGTGCGCTGTGCGAAGGCGAGAACAGCAAAATGTCGTGGACCCAGTCGGAGACCGGCTCTGCCATTACCTGGAAATACCCGAGCTGCATCCTGCGCGGGGATAACTCGATTGGTGAGTTTTTCTCGGTGGCGCTGACCAGCGGGCATCAGCAGGCTGATACCGGTACCAAAATGATCCACATCGGCAAGAACACCCGATCGACCATTATCTCGAAAGGGATCTCCGCCGGGCACAGCCAGAACAGCTATCGCGGCTTAGTGAAAATCATGCCGACCGCGACCAACGCGCGCAACTTTACCCAGTGCGACTCCATGCTGATTGGCCCAGACTGCGGGGCGCATACTTTCCCCTACGTCGAGTGTCGCAACAACAGCGCGCAGCTTGAACACGAAGCCACCACGTCGCGGATCGGTGAAGATCAGCTGTTTTACTGCCTGCAGCGTGGGATCTCAGAAGATGATGCCATCTCGATGATCGTCAACGGCTTCTGTAAGGATGTCTTCTCAGAGCTGCCGCTGGAATTTGCCGTGGAAGCGCAGAAATTGCTGGCGATAAGCCTTGAACACAGCGTCGGTTAAGGATTAAGGGAACACTATGTTAAGTATTAAAAATTTGCAGGTTGCCGTTGAAGATAAAGAGATCCTGCGCGGGCTGAGCCTTGAGGTCCGCCCGGGTGAAGTGCACGCCATCATGGGGCCGAACGGCTCCGGGAAGAGTACGCTTTCAGCAACGCTTGCCGGGCGCGAAGATTATGAAGTGACCGGTGGAACGGTAGAGTTTCACGGTAAAGATTTACTTGAATTGTCACCGGAAGACCGGGCCGGTGAAGGGATCTTCATGGCTTTTCAGTATCCAGTGGAGATCCCAGGCGTCAGCAACCAGTTCTTCCTGCAAACGGCGCTTAACGCGGTGCGTCAGTATCGGGGCCTGGAGGCGCTCGATCGCTTCGATTTTCAGGATCTGATGGAAGATAAAATCAAACTGCTGAAAATGCCGGAAGATCTGCTGACCCGTTCGGTGAACGTGGGCTTCTCGGGCGGGGAGAAAAAGCGTAATGATATCCTGCAGATGGCGGTCCTGGAGCCTGAATTGTGCATTCTTGATGAATCCGATTCCGGGCTGGATATCGACGCGCTGAAGATTGTCGCCGACGGCGTAAACTCTCTGCGTGACGGCAAGCGGTCATTTATTATTGTGACCCACTACCAGCGTATTCTCGACTACATCAAACCCGACGTGGTCCACGTTCTGTATCAGGGGCGCATCGTGAAAAGCGGTGACTTTACTCTGGTTAAACAGCTGGAGGAGCAGGGCTATGGCTGGCTTACCGAACAGCAATAACGTGCTGCAACAATGGCATCACCTGTTTGAAGCTGCAGGTATCCCGCGCTCTGAACAGGCGCAGCAGCATTTGCAACAGTTGCTGCACCTCGGGCTGCCTGGGCGTAAACATGAAGACTGGAAATACACGCCGCTCGATGGGCTGCACAGCGGCAACTTCGTGACGCTGACGCCTGCGGTTGTTGATGCAGCGCTTCGCGATGCGCTGGCGTTGCCGATTGTTGCCACGCGGCTCGTGTTCGTCGACGGCGAATTTATACCGGCGTTGAGTGATGACCTGGCCGACAGTGGTTTTGCGGTCACGGTAAACGATGAGCGACAGTCTCTGCCGGATGCGGTACAGCCGGAAGTGTTTTTACACCTGACGGAAAGCCTGGCGACGACGGTCACGCATATTCGCGTAGCGCGCAACCAGCGGCCGGTAAAACCGCTGCTGCTGATGCACATCACCCAGGGGCTGGAAGGCGACGACATGCCGACGGTGCACTATCGTCACCACCTTGAACTGGCGCAGGGCGCAGAGGCAACGGTGCTGGAGCATTATGTCAGCCTGAACACCAGCCGCCACTTCACCGGTTCACGACTGACAATGCAGGTGGCGGATAACGCGCAGCTGCACCACCTCAAGCTCGCGTTTGAAAATCCGCAAAGTTACCACTTTGCCCATAACGATATTCTGTTGGGGCAGGATGCCGCCGCCTTCAGCAGCAGTTTCCTGCTCGGTAGCGGCGTACTGCGCCACAATACCAGCACCCGTCTGAGCGGTGAGAACAGCACCCTGAGGGTGAATAGCCTGGCAATGCCGGTGAAGAGTGAAGTGTGCGATACACGCACCTGGCTTGAACACGGTAAAGGCTACTGCAACAGCCGCCAGCTGCATAAAACCATCGTCAGTGATAAAGGGCGGGCGGTGTTTAACGGCATTATTAACGTCGCGCCGCACGCGATTAAAACCGACGGACAGATGACCAACAACAATTTGCTGCTCGGCAGGCTGGCGGAAGCTGACAGCAAGCCGCAGCTGGAAATCTATGCCGACGACGTCAAATGCAGCCATGGGGCGACGGTTGGGCGTATCGACGACGAGCAACTGTTCTACCTGCGCTCGCGTGGGATAGGCCAGCAGGCGGCGCAGCAGATGATTATCTACGCCTTTGCGGCTGAGCTGACCGAAGTGATTGACGATGAAGCCCTGAAACAGCAAGTGTTGGGCAGGATTGGCGAACGCCTGCCAGGAGGAAAATAATGACATTCTCGGTGGATAAGGTGCGGGCAGATTTTCCGGTACTTGCCCGGGAAGTCAACGGCCAGCCGCTGGCCTATCTCGATAGTGCCGCCAGCGCGCAGAAACCCGAGCAGGTGATTAGCGCAGAGGCCGAGTTTTACCGCCACGGATATGCAGCCGTGCACCGGGGGATCCACACCCTTAGTGCCGAAGCCACGACGCGCATGGAAGAAGTCCGCCAGCAGGCGGCCACGTTCCTGCACGCCGGTTCGGCGGAAGAAATTGTCTTTGTCCGGGGGACCACCGAAGGGATAAACCTGGTGGCGAACAGCTGGGGGGCCAGCAATGTAGGTGCGGGTGACAACATCATCATCAGCCAGATGGAGCATCACGCCAATATCGTGCCGTGGCAAATGCTCTGTGCGCGCATCGGGGCCGAGCTGCGGGTCATCCCGCTTACGCCGGACGGCACGCTACAGCCTGATGCGTTACAGGGGCTTCTGGATGAACGCACGAAGCTGGTGGCAATAACCCAGGTATCCAACGTGCTGGGCACCCAGAACCCGCTGCTGGAAATGATTGCTCTTGCTCACCAGCATGGGGCTAAAGTGCTGGTGGATGGCGCACAGGCGGTGATGCACCACCCGGTAGACGTGCAGCAGCTGGATTGCGATTTTTACGTCTTCTCCGGCCACAAGCTGTATGGCCCGACCGGGATAGGTGTGCTGTATGCCAAAGAGGCTATTCTGCAGGAGATGCCGCCGTGGGAAGGTGGTGGTTCGATGATTGCCACGGTCAGCCTCACCGAAGGTACCACCTGGGCGAAAGCGCCGTGGCGCTTTGAGGCTGGTACGCCGAACACGGGCGGGATTATCGGGCTTGGCGCCGCGCTGACCTACGTAAGCGCGCTGGGGCTGGAGACAATTGCTGAATATGAACAAACCCTGATGCACTATGCGCTCGGTGAGCTGACCAGCGTTCCCGATCTGACGTTGTACGGCCCGGACGACAGGCTGGGAGTGATTGCCTTTAATCTCGGCAAACATCATGCCTTTGATGTCGGGAGCTTCCTCGATAACTACGGGATTGCGATCCGCACCGGACACCACTGCGCCATGCCGCTGATGGCATTCTATGGCGTACCGGCGATGTGCCGGGCGTCGCTTGCGATGTATAACACCTACGAAGAGGTGGACAGGCTGGTCGCAGGGCTCAAGCGTATCCACCGTTTACTGGGCTAGCAGGGAGACAAAATGGCTGTTTTACCCGACAGAGATAAGCTTCTGCGTAATTTTTTGCGCTGCACCAACTGGGAAGAAAAGTATCTCTATATGATTGAACTGGGGCAGCGCCTTGAGCCGCTGAGCCCGGCTGAACATAGCGCAGAGAATATTATTCAGGGCTGCCAGAGCCAGGTGTGGATTGTGATGGAGCAGGGAGAAGATGGCATCATGACCCTGCGCGGCGACAGCGATGCCGCGATAGTTAAAGGGCTTATCGCTATCGTGTTCATTCTCTATCATCAGATGACTGCAAAAGACATTGTCGCCTTTGACGTGCGCCCGTGGTTTGAAAAAATGTCCCTGACGCAGCATCTCACGCCCTCGCGTTCGCAGGGGCTTGAAGCAATGATCCGCGCAATTCGTACTAAAGCGGATTTTTACAGCTAAACTTATATCGCTATGCTCCTGTTTTGCGGGGTGGTTTTTCGCCCCGCGGGTCTTTCAGCTTTCTGGCCGCTTGCCAGTGAATACAGGAATCAAAACGATGATAAGAGCGTCTTTCAGTACACTAACACTTATAGGCGCCCTGAGCGCCTTCTCCTCCGCCTGGGCGCTGGATTACCCCTTGCCGCCTGCGGGCAGCCGTCTCATTGGACACAATCAAACCTACACCGTACAGGAGGGGGATAAAAACCTGCAGGCTATTGCCCGACGCTTTGATACCGGGGCGATGCTGATCCTCGAAGCCAACAACACGATTGCGCCCGTGCCTAAGGCGGGCACTACCGTCACCATTCCCACCCAGTTACTGTTACCGGATGCTCCACGCGAGGGGATTATCGTGAACCTTGCTGAACTGCGGCTCTATTACTTCCCGCCGGGTGAAAACATCGTTCAGGTGTTCCCGATCGGTATCGGCCTGCAGGGGCTGGAAACGCCGGTGATGGAGACGCGGGTCGGGCAAAAAATCCCGAATCCAACCTGGACGCCGACGCCGGGGATCCGCAAACGCTCGCTGGAGAAAGGGATAAACCTGCCCCCTGTGGTGCCAGCAGGGCCAAATAACCCCCTGGGACGCTTTGCACTGCGTCTGGCGCACGGCAATGGCGAATACCTCATCCATGGCACCAGCGCGCCGGACAGCGTCGGTCTGCGCGTTAGTTCGGGCTGCATCCGCATGAATGCCCCGGATATCCAGGCATTGTTTTCACAGGTGCGCACCGGAACGCCGGTGAGGGTGATTAATGAACCGGTGAAATACTCGGTTGAGCCTGACGGTAAACGCTATGTCGAAGTGCACCGTCCGTTGTCGCCGGAAGAGGAACAGAACGTGCAGACAATGCCGTATGTCCTTCCTGCCGGGTTTACCGCGTTTAAAGAGAGTAAAGCGGTAGATCATGCGCTGGTAGAAAAAGCGCTGTACCGTCGTGCCGGGTATCCGGTGGTGGTCTCCACAGGGCAGTCGCCGGTAGCCAGTAACGGCTCAGTTGAGTCGGCGCAGAATGTCTCGCCGGTGAATAGTGCTGAAGGACGCGCAATGCAGGAGTGAGGGGAGCGAGATTCGGGGCAAAAAAAATGGCGCACAATGTGCGCCATTCTATTACACAGGTACTATTACTTACGGTATTTAGTAGCCTGGTTGTCCAGACGCTGGTTAGCGCGTGCTGCGTCGTCTTTAGCAGCCTGAACGTCAGAACGCATTGCGTTCACGTCGTTGCTCAGCTGGTCAACTTTAGCGTTCAGAGTCTGAACGTCAGAAGACAGCTGATCGATTTTAGCATTGCTGGAGCAACCTGCCAGCAGAGTAGAACCCAGGATTACCGCGCCCAGTACCAGTTTAGTACGATTCATTATTAATACCCTCTAGATTGAGTTAATCTCCATGTAGCGTTACAAGTATTACACAAACTTTTTTAGGATGAGAATATTTTTTTAATGCGAATGCACTTATTTTTGATCGTTCGCTCAAAGAAACACCGACTCTGAGAAAAACGTGCAAAAAACTGTGTTAAAACAGGACGCTTCCATCGGATTCATCTTAGATAATCCGCGCTTAAATAGTAAAATCCGATTTGATTTTTTATTGATAGTGACTATCAGTGGGAATAAAAAAGGCGCTCCGGAGAGCGCCTTTTAAACAAACCAATTAGTTTGTGTATTATTACAGGACGTGAACAGAGGCGGTATTGGTGGTTCCGCTCGGTACCAGCGCACCAGAAACCATCACGACAACGTCGCCTTTTTGTGCCAGACCACGCTCAACCAGCTGCAGTGCCACTTCTTTACCCAGGCGGTAGAAATCGTCGGTAGAAGCGATTTCTTTCACCAGGTGAGGAATAACGCCTTTGCTCAGCACCAGCTGACGGGCAGTTACTTCGTTGGTGGTCAGCGCGAGGATGGTTGCATCCGGGAAGTATTTACGGATAGCGCGTGCAGATTTACCGCCCTGGGTGGCAACCACGATCAGCGGTGCTTCCAGTTTCTCAGCGGTTTCAACGGCACCACGGCATACGGCTTCAGTGATACGCAGTTTACGGCTGTCGTTGTTGTAGTCCAGACGGCTGGTCATCACGCGGTCAGTACGCTCACAGATGGTCGCCATGATGGTGACCGCTTCCAGCGGGTATTTACCCTTAGCAGATTCACCAGACAGCATAACAGCATCGGTACCGTCGAGGATGGCGTTTGCAACGTCGCCGGCTTCAGCGCGGGTCGGACGCGGGTTCTTGATCATGGAATCCAGCATCTGGGTCGCGGTGATAACGACTTTGCGCGCGCGGACGCATTTTTCGATGATCATTTTCTGGGCGAAGATAACTTCTTCAACCGGGATCTCAACGCCCATGTCGCCACGAGCAACCATGATGCCGTCAGAGGCTTCGAGGATTTCGTCGAAGTTGTTCAGGCCTTCCTGGTTTTCGATTTTGGAGATGATCTGGATGTTCTCGCCGCCGTGAGCTTTCAGGTGCTCACGGATTTCCAGCACGTCAGAGCGCTTACGGATGAAGGACGCCGCAACGAAGTCAACGCCTTGCTCACAGCCGAAGATCAGGTCCTGTTTGTCTTTCTCAGCCAGCGCCGGCAGGGCAATAGAAACGCCCGGCAGGTTAACGCCTTTGTTTTCGCCGAGGTCGCCGTTGTTCAGGACTTTACAGATAACTTTGTTACCTTCAATCGCGGTGACTTCCATACCGATCAGGCCATCATCAACCAGAACGGTGTTGCCCACTTTCAGGTCAGAAGGGAAGCCTTCGTAGGTAACGGCAACGATTTCGCTGTTACCAACAACGGATTTGTCGGTAGTGAAGGTGAAGGTCTGGCCTGCTTTCAGGGAGACGTCATTACCGCCTTCCAGCTTGATGGTACGGATTTCCGGACCTTTAGTGTCCAGCAGAATCGCCGCTTTTTTACCGGTTTTGCTCATCACGTTGCGCAGGTTTTTGATGCGCTGACCGTGTTCAGCATAGTCGCCGTGAGAGAAGTTCAGACGCATGACGTTCATCCCTGCGTCCAGCATTTTGGTCAACATCTCTTCGGATTCGGTTTTCGGTCCGATGGTGCAAACAATTTTGGTCTTTTTCATGACAGTCTTAGTCTTTAAGTTGGGAAGGATATGGAAATCTCGGTCCATGGGCGTGCTGCCATGGAGTTAAACCTGTAGTGCGAAAGTTCAGATGCCACGACCTAAGGATAGGTGACATCAAAAAAGCGTGCAGAGGAAAGTGTGCTGGTGGTTCAGCCCAGCAAAGGAGGCGATTTTTTAAGCGTTGAAGTGTGCAATCCAATGCGCTGAAACCATTCAATAAATAAACGAAGCGCATTATACGATGTTACGAGTAAAAAAGAAAATGAAAACGCTGTTTCAAAACGTCAATAGGTTTAATAACAAATTAAAAACCATTTGCCTGCTGCCCGATAACCGTTTGCCGCTTTTAAACTGAAATTAACGCGTCATTCCGCCCAATGACTCGGTTGTTATTTGATATATATAAATTTTTTATCAATAATAATCCTATGAATAACGTCGCAGCGGAGCGTGAGTGATGGGGAATCAGGCAAAAGAAGACGCCCTTTACCAGGAAATGTGTCGGGTCGTGGGAAAAGTGGTGCTGGAGATGCGCGATTTGGGACAGGAACCCAAGCATATCGTGATAGCCGGGGTGCTCAGAACCTCGCTCGCCAACCGCAAAATCAAACGCAGTGCGCTTACCGAGCAGGCGATGGTCGAAGTGGTTAAGGCGCTGGCGGGGGAATAAATGACCGCCTCGTTGACCCTTTTCGCTGCAGGCAGCCTGCGACGTGCGCTGGTGCCGCTGCTGGAGACCTTTCAACAACAAACCGGAATACGCGTGGAGGCCCACTTTGGCCCGGCCGGTCTTCTGCGTGAACGTATCGAGGCCGGAGAGCGCTGTAGTTTGTTCGCCTCTGCTAACACGGCGCACCCACAGGCGCTACTGGCGGCCGGGAGTGCAACAACAGTGCACTCGTTTGCTGCCAACCATCTCACCCTCACCGTCAGAAACACGCCCGACACGGCAAATGCCGACTGGCTGAGCCTGTTGCGCAACACATCGTTACGGGCGGGCACCTCCACGCCGGGCTGCGATCCTTCCGGCGATTACACCTGGCAACTGTTCGACAACATTGAGGCTCTGGTGCCTGGGCTTGGCGACGCGTTGAAGAAAAGGGCGCAAAAAGTGGTGGGTGGGCGTGACAGTGTCACAGTTCCGGAAGGCGAAATCGCCAGCGCGTGGTTGATTCGCCAGAACCTTGTGGATCTGTTTATCGGTTATGCGCATTACGCGCAGGCGCTTGCCGGGCAAAAAGAGGTGCGCGTAGTGGCTATTCCTCCGGCTTACAATCCGCGTTGTGAATACCAACTGGCAGTGCTGGATGATGCGCCTGAGGTGCGTCAGCTTGTCGCGTTTATTACCGGGCCTGAGGGGCAAGCCCGGCTGCGGGAGGTGGGTTTTCTACCGCTCAATGGCGAATAACGGCGCCAGTACCGCACCGTGCGCCAGCGCCAGGCGGCGAACCGGTAATCCGTAGGCTCGCTGCAGATTTTCCTCGCTCAATACGCTCTCGCTTTCCCCCGCCAGCCATTGCCCGTCTGGCAGCAATAACAGCGTGTGGCTGGCAACCTGTAAGGCATGGGTAGGATCGTGGGTGGTGAACACCACGCTACGTCCCTGGCGGTGCGAAAGGTCGCTCAGCAACTGCAGCACCACCTGCTGATTAGCCAGATCCAGCGCCGAGCAGGGCTCATCTAATAAGATGGTCTGGCTGCCGTTGACCAGCGCCCGGGCTATCATGACTAACTGCTGCTGCCCGCCGGAGAGCTCACTGAACGTGCTCTGCGCCAGCGGGGCAATGTTCAGCTGTGACAGCACGGCTGCCACCTGATTTTCATCTTCCTGGGCTGGCTGGGAAAACAGCGGCACATGGCGAGCGCGTCCCATTAGCACGACATCCTGCACGCGCCAGGCAAACGCCGGGCGAAAAGACTGCGGCACGATACTGACGCCGCCCACTATCTCTACATTGCCGGCAAGCGCCGGCAGTACCCCGGTCAGGGTATCCAGTAGGGTGCTTTTTCCGCGCCCGTTAGCGCCGAGCACCGCCCACACGTCGCCCGCCCGGCAGGCGAAGCTCAGCGGGGCAAACAGCGGTTGACGGTGACCAAAGAGCAGCTGCGAGACCTGTAACGACAGGGTATTCATCTGAGCCTCCGCCGGTTGCTGCGAATCAGTAAAAAGGCGAACACCGGGGCACCCAGCAGGGCGGTGAGGATCCCGATGGGAATTTCCGCCTGGGTTAAGGTTCGCGCCACGTCGTCGACCACAATCATAAAGCTGCCGCCAATCCAGAAGGAAACCGGCAGCAGGCGGCGGTGGTCGGCCCCCACCAGCAGCCGCGCCAGATGGGGGATAACCAGCCCAACCCAGGCGATGCTGCCGCTGACGGCCACCTGGGCGGCGACCAGCAACGCGCAGCATACCAGCACGCCACGACGCAGGGGCTTGATATCAACCCCCAGCGCCCGGGCATCTTTTTCATCGAGCGACAGCAGATTGATACGCCAACGAAGCATCCACAGCACGCAACCAGCCATCAGCACCGGCACCGCAAGGATCTGCACTTTATGCCAGTTGGCCGTGGCGAAACTGCCGAGCAGCCAGAAGACGATGTTCGGCAACGTTTCTTCGGTGTCGGCGAGGTACTGCATCAGGCTCACCAGCGCGGCAAAAAAACCACTGAGGATGATCCCAGAGAGGATAAGCACCAGCGTACTTTCCCGATTTTGCAGCGCTGCAACGGCGTACACCAGCCCCAGAGCGGCGAGACCAAAGGTGAAGGTTGAGCTCATCATCAGCATGGGGCTTAAACCCAGCAAAATAGCCAGCGTCCCGCCGAAGGCCGCGCCGGAGGTCACGCCGATGATGTGCGGATCGACCAGTGGATTGCGGAACACACCCTGAAGCGTTGCGCCGCACAGGCCCAGCGCACCGCCCGCCAGCAGCGCGGTGATAACGCGCGGCAACCGCACCGACCAGACCACCTGTTCGGCAATCCCTCCTGCATCGGCGGTTCTTATCATCTGGCTGATAACCTCAGGCAGGCTGAGTCGGTACTGTCCAAGGCATAGCGAGGCCAACGCCAGCACCACCGTCAGCAGGATGAGCCCAGCCTGCAGGCAGGCAAAGCGCTTATTTGTCACCGTCTGGCTGCCATTGGGTGCGATAAAAACGCTGGTACCAGTCCTGCGCGACGGCATCGACATCCGTATTCAGGTAGCGCTGCGGGTAGAGTTTTTTCGCCATCCACAGCTCGCCAATCGCCATTGCTTCCGGCATTGGGTAGCCCCAGGCTTTGGCATATTCCGGCATCAGCCAGACGCGGTGGTTTTTTACCGCATCAATCTGCTGCCAGCTGGGATCGTTCTGTATCTGTTTCACCACTTCCGGATAGCGGTCCTGAACAAAAATAACTTCCGGGTTCCATTGCAACACCTGCTCAAGGGACACCTGGCGTGCGCCTTTGATGCTCGCCGCCGCTACGTTAAGCGCGCCCGCGTGGTTCATCATCAGCCCGGTGTATTTGCCGGAGCCATAGGTGTTGAGATCCGGGTTAGCCATATACACGCGGACCCGTTTTTCCGCCGGAATATCCGCAACCGGGGCGTTGAATTTTGCCCGCAAACGGAAGGTCTCTTCGATAAGCGTCTCGCCCTGCGGCTGGCGGCCCACCACGTCGGCAATCAGACGAATTCCTTGCTTAAGCCCGTCGTTGTAGGTCTGCTCTTCGTTGCCCATTGTCGGGTTCATTTTATTCTTTTCGCCCGCGCTGTCCTGGCGCAGGGAAATGGCCACCACCGGGATCCCGGCGTTCTGGATCTGCTGGATCATTGCCTCAGGGGCGTAGTTGGCCACGAATACCACCTGCGGGTGCAGCGTCAGCAGGCTTTCAATATTGACCTGGTTGAGATCGCCAGGCGTCGGCAGCTTCTCTATTCCAGGCAAAAAGCGGGCGAATGCCGGGCCGAGCTGCTTTTTCCAGCTGCTCAGTACACCGACGACATCCTGGCCAGCATCCAGCTGCACCAGCAGGTTGAGGGTTTGATGTTGAAGTACCACTACCCGATTAACATGGTCAGGGATAGTGACCTGGCGGCCAAGCTGGTCGGTGACGGTGCGGTCAGCGTGTGCGCTTGTCGCGGCAAACAGCGCTGCACCTGCGAGCCACAGGCTCAGCAATAAATGGTGTGGTTTGGTCATAACGTGGACTCAGTAAGAAGGGGGAAATTCGGTGTGTATTAAATTATATAACGATGTGAGGGGCAAACCTTTTACTGAGAAACGCGATATTTTTTGAGGAGCAATGAAATGCAGCCCCCTCACAGGAGAGGGCTGGTGGAGGATCAGAACGCCATTTTTACCGTCAACTGTACTTCACGTGGCTCGCCAACCTGGTTACCCAGATTATTGGTGGCGATAGACGAGGTGTAGTAGGTCTTGTCGAACAGGTTTTTGATGTTCATCTGTAGCGTAACCGGGTACTGCAGCTTCAACTGATAAGCGGCAAATACATCGGCAACGGCGTAGCCCGGCAGATAGTAGTCTGCGCCATTGGTGCCGGAGCGTTTGCTGACGGCGTGACCACCGGCCCCAAGCGTCAGCGTATTGCTGTTCCAGACGTTGTGAATATCGTAAGACAAATACAGGGAACCGGTATGCTTCGGCACATTAGGCAGCGGTTTACCGGCGTACTGCGGATCGTCGAGTACCGTGGCGTCGGTATAGCCGTAGCTTGCGATCACGTTGAGGTTATCCGTTAGCGCTCCGGCCACGTCGAACTCCACGCCCTGTGAACGAACTTTGCCCGCCGTTTTCGCCACGATTTCGCTGCCGACCTGCTCGTTATACAGCACGTTGCGTTTATGGATGTCGAAGAACGCAAGGTTGGCGGTAATACCGGTAAAGAGATCGAATTTCGCACCTAATTCGTATGCGGTAGACTCTTCCGGCGGCAGTTCGCCAATGTAGCTGGCAATAGACGACTGCGGCATAAACGCCTGCGAGACGTTACCGAACAGTGATACGGCAGGCGACAGCTTGTAGACCAGGCCAAATTTTGGCGTCCATTTTTCATCGCGACTGTCAGTGTTTTCACGGAACGGACGCCCTTTACCGGCAAACTGGGTGTAGTACTGATAACGTACCCCGGTCACCGCAATCCACTTATCGGTGAGGTACAGCGCGTCCTGCACGTAGGCGGCGTAGCTTTCCTGCTGAATACGCTGGTCGCTGTCGGCGGCCGATACGGTAGTGCACTTATCGAGCGTACCGTACACCGGGTTGTAGATGTTGAGGCTGTTTTTCACGTTCTTACAGCGGATCATATCGGTACGCAGCAGATCGTAATTCTCATACGCCACGCCGGTCAGGATCTCGTTATAAAAGCCACCAATCAGCACATTGCCCTGTAAATCGGCGCGCGTGGCGTGCATCCGCTGGGTCGAGCCCTGGGTGGCATCCACGCGGCGGGTGAGGTTGCCGGTGGTGGAGTCATAGGCCATCACTCGCGCCTGGTTGTCGCTGTATTTATCCTGGCTGTAGCTATAGTCGAAACGAGCGGTCCACTGGCTGTTGAGGCGATATTCCGCATTCAGCTGAGCAAGGTCCGAGAAACCGTCGGTAATGTTAAAAGGTTCGTCGAAGCGGGTGCGTGGGTCGACATCAACCATCCGGCCTTTTTGCATATCGTAGATCGTACCGCGATCGAACGGCACGCTATAGTCGCGGTGGGTGTAAGCCACGTTAATCGTCGCGTCATCGCCAAACCACGTCAGGGAAGGGGCAATAAACGTGCTCTTCTCTTTGCCGAAGTTGCGCCAGTAATCCTCGTTCTGGTATTCACCGATCAAGCGGTAAGCCAGACGAGTCCCTTCAATCGGGCCGGTAACGTCAAACTGGCTGGTGCCGCCGCCAAAACTGCTGGAGGTGGCGGAGATGGAACCACCGAAGGTGCGTTCCGGGCGTTTGGTCACCACGTTAATCAGACCGCCAGGGTCGAGGATCCCGTACAGGGTCGACGCCGGGCCTTTCAACACCTCAACGCGAGAGGTCGCCGCGTTAAAGCTGCGCGGTAGCACGGTGCGCAGACCGTTGGTCATGATTGAACCGTCACGGTTGGCACCAAAACCACGGCGTACAAAAGCATCCTGTGTACCGCCAAGAGTGTTGGTCTGCACGACGTTGGCGACGTTATACATCGCTTCGTCGAGCGAGGTGACGTGCTGATCTTCCAGTACCTGATCGCTCACGGTGTTCACCACCTGCGGGATATCCAGCAATGGCATGTTGGTGAGCGTCGCGGTAGCACTACTGACCGGTTGATAACCACTGGTGGTCGGACGGTCCGCCTGGGCGACCCCGCCGACCACCGTCATGGTGTCTTCGTTTTTTTTGTCGTTAGTTGCGCCGTGCTTTTCGGCGGCCATCAGCCCTGGTGAGGCGAAGGTTCCAATAAAAAGGAGTGAGAAAAGTGCACGCCCTTTTTTCCCCGTCATGGTTGGGGTGAATACTGTCATTATCTGTTTCCCAAAAATCCTGCCTGCGCTGTTGCGGCAGAAAAAGCCAATAAAATCATTGCTCATTACATTTTTATCTCACCGGTCAGGCTACGATGGCCGTCCGGATGTGTAATTGAGAATCATTCAATCACGTGAGAATGTAGTAGTAAATGCAAAAGCGTGGAAAAAAATCTGCCGCTGAAAAATTGCCTTTTGGAGTTGTTTCTGTAATGCCGTTAAATAATTAATATTTTGTTATATAAGGAATTATTTTGTTGTTGCTGGCTGGAGCCTTGCCAGAGGTGGTCTGAAATAACCTGAGTTTTTCCAGGGTTTGAGAGGTATTGACTACTACAGCGATAGCTATCATGATCAAAAGAGAATGAGATTTATTTATATTTAGTGCACAACGCCATGCCGTTGCGGCGCAGGAGAGAACATGCCACAGCGGGTGGAATCACAAGTGAGCCATAACGGGCAGGGACTAGTGCTGGAGTCGCTCAGCGCCGGGTACGGTAATCGCGTAGTGGTCGACAACGTTTCTCTGGAAATTCCACCGGGGAAAATGACCGTCCTGGTCGGCGCGAACGGTTCCGGGAAATCAACCCTGCTGGCGACCATCGCCCGCATGCTCAAGCCGCAGGGCGGCAGCGTGCTGCTCGAGGGCGAGAGCATTCACCATCTGCCAACCCGTGAAGTCTCACGGCGTTTGGGTATTCTGCCCCAGGCTCCGCTCATCCCCGAAGGACTCACCGTTTTTGAACTGGTTTCACGCGGACGCTACCCGTGGCAGGGCTTTTTACGTCAGTGGTCCGACGCCGATGAACGTGCCGTGGAAGACGCCCTGCGGTTGACCGGAACGGCGGCCTTTGCTCATCTTCCCGTCGACAGCCTGTCCGGTGGCCAGCGGCAGCGCTGCTGGATTGCGATGGCGCTGGCACAGCAAACCAGCACCATTTTGCTTGATGAGCCGACGGCGTGGCTGGATCTGCGCTACCAGGTGGAGATCCTCGAGCTACTGCAAACGCTGACCCGCCAGCACGGACGCACGGTGGTGGTTGTCCTTCACGATCTTAATTTCGCCGTCAACTATGCCGATATGCTGGTGTTTCTGCGTCAGGGAAAATTATGCGGCGTAGTGAACGAAGGGGAGCCTTGTACCCCGGAAATGATTAAAACCGTCTTCGACGTCGATGTGCAGATGTCGGTAAATCCGCGTAACGGTAAACCGTTCTTTATTCCTTTCGGCGCCCCGGCGGAGTCCGCATGATGGCGGCTATTTCGATCGCTCGCCCGCAGAGCCGTCGCCGTTCGGGTGTCGCTATCGCGCTGCTGACGGGGCTATTGGTTGCGGCAAGCGTTATCCACCTGGGCCTCGGCGCACGCTACATTGCGCCGCAAACCGTGGTTCAGGCGCTGACCCATTATGATCCGCATAACTTCGATCACCGAATTGTGGTGACTCTGCGTCTGATGCGCCTGCTGGCAGCCTTGCTTACCGGTGCGGCACTGGGCGTTGCAGGGCTCCTGCTGCAAACGCTGATCCGCAATCCGCTGGGAGAACCGCACATCCTCGGGTTGAACGCCGGGGCGGCGCTGGCGGTGGTGGCGGGCTCTGCCCTGGGGCTGCGCGAACTGGCGCAACCCTGGCTTGCCATCGGCGGTGCCGGAGCCCTGTTCACCGTGGTGATGCTGCTGGCTTCATCAGGCCGTGGAGGCGTGACGCCGCTGAAGGTGACGCTCTGCGGGGTTGCGCTCTCGGCGTTTGCCTCGTCGATAACAGCGGCAATCCTGATCCTTGACGAACAAACCCTGCTGGCGATGCGCACCTGGCTGGTGGGCGATCTTGCCGGGTTGCGCTGGGACATGCTGCAAACGGCAATGATCCCGGCAGGAGCTGGCGCGCTGCTTGCCTGCACGATTGCGCCGCGGCTCAATATTCTGGCTCTTGGCGATAACATTGCGCGCGGGCTGGGCGTCAATTTACTCGGCACCCGCGTCTGGGGATTGCTGGCGACCGCGCTGCTGTGCGGCGCTGCGGTATCTCTCGTCGGGCCGGTGGGTTTTATCGGTCTGGTAGTGCCGCACCTGATCCGTCGCCTGGTGACGGAGGATTTGCGCATCGCGATTCTGCTTGCCGCACCCACCGGGGCCTTGTTGCTGTTGCTGGCAGATATTGCCGCCCGCACGCTGCTGGCACCGCAGGAGCTTTCCACCGGTGTGATGACCGCGCTGGTAGGGGCTCCGGTCTTTATTGCGATTGCGGTGAGGTGTTTTAAATGAGCCGGGCACTGCACCGCGCCGGTTTTCGCCGCGCAAAATGGGCAGACCGTAGCCTGCTGCTGCGCCCGCGTCCGCTGCTGGTGGGTAGCGCAGTGCTGCTGGTGGCGCTGTTGTTGCTGATGTACAGCTTAACCCGTGGCTCGATGCCCGTTCCCAGCAGTGACATTGCCCGGGCGCTGCTGATGCCGCAGGCGCTCAACGAACAGCAGCAGTTTATCGTCTGGGATATTCGCCTGCCGCGCCTTCTGATGGCGGTGGTGTGCGGCGCTATGCTCGGTATGGCCGGAGCAGCGATGCAGTCGATCACCCGTAACGGTCTGGCCGATCCTGGACTTATCGGAGTGAAAGAGGGCACCAGCATCATGGTGCTGTCGTTAGTGCTGTTCTTCCCGACGGTTGGGCTGCTGTGGCGGCCGTTGGTCGGATTGCTCGGCGGCCTGTCCGTGGCGCTGCTGGTGGTGGTGCTTGCCCGCGATCTCTCTCGTCCTCGTTTCATTCTGATCGGTATCGGCGTCTCCTGGCTGCTGGCGGCAGGCGTTGGTATGTTTATGACCACCGCCGATGTGCGCGATGTGCAAACCGCGATGGTCTGGCTCTCTGGCAGCTTACAGTCCTCCACCTGGCCGCTGCTGATGGTGGCGATGGTCTGGGGATTGCCCGGTGTCCTGCTGCTCTTTTATACCGCCCGGGCGGCTGACGTGGCGCTGCTTGGCGACCATACGGCTACCGGGCTTGGCGTTCAGCTTCCCCGGCTGATGCTGCTGCGTTTTCTCGCGCCGGTACTGCTGACTTCCGCCAGCGTCTCTTGCGTGGGAAGCCTTGGTTTTGTTGGCCTGATGGCCCCACACATGGCGCGTTTTGTGCTGCGCGGGGGCCAGGTTTCACTGTTGTGCGGCAGTGCGTTAACCGGTGCATTACTGGTGCTGGCGACAGACACCATTGGTCGGCTGGCGTTTGCGCCTTTGCAGATCCCGGCCGGGATCGTGGTGGCGCTGGTCGGCACGCCGTTTTTTATTCTGTTGCTCTGGCGTCGTCGCGACGCGCTTTAAAAGAAGGACGTTATGCGAGGGTTGATCTCATTATTGCTGCTGGCAAGTAGCGCCGCGTTTGCCGCCCCGGCAACCACCCAGGTTTTTACCGACGATTTAGGTCGCCAGGTGACGGTACCGTTACATCCAAAACGCATCGTTTCGATGCACGACCTGGATATCACTATTCCGCTTATCGAGCTTGGTGTGCCGCCCGTTGCCAGCCACGGACGCACGCGTCCGGACGGCAGCCATTATCTGCGTTCGAGCGCACTGCTGACCGGCGTTGATTTTGATAACAGTGATATCAAGTTTATTGGCACGGCAGATATCGATCTTGAAGCGGTAGCGGCGGCGAAGCCTGATCTCATCATCACTGAGCCAAATCGCAACGTCTCCGTTGAACAGCTGGCAAAAATCGCCCCGACGGTGAGCATCGATCATCTGCTGGGCAGCGCGCCGCGAATCTACGAAAAGCTGGCGCAGCTCACCGGCAGCCAGCCGCGGCTGGCTATTCTTCAGCATCGCTATGCCGCGCAAATAGCCGCGCTCAGGCAAACCGTCGATCCCTCAACGGTCACGGTGTCAGTGATTCAGGCCAATAACGGCAAGGTAACGGTACATCACTCCTACCATGCCCTCGGGCGGGTGCTGCGCGATGCCGGGTTCCGCTTTCCGCCGCTGGTAGACAGCATTCCCGACGGTCAGCGCATTGACGTTAGCGCCGAACGTCTGCCGGAGCTGGACGCTGATGTGGTATTCGCTACCTGGCGCTCGGATACCGGTGGCAAACCGCAGGATGAGCTACAAGCCATGGAAACGGTGATGCCGGGCTGGTGCGATTTCATGCAAGCCTGCCGCAGCGGTCATTACGTCCTGCTGCCGCGTGAAACGGTTATTTCCAACTCCTATGCGGCGCTGAGCCTGATGGTGGCCGAAGTGGAATCGCATATTGCCGGGCGACCGATACCCGGGCAGGAGAAAAAATGACCGTAGTAAGCAAAAAACCGCGCCACCGTCCGGATCTGTATGGCGATCGTTACCGGGCCCGGGCGTATCAGCTTTCGCCGCGCCTGCAGGTGGTCGCGGGGTGGATCAACGACAACCGTGAAGCCGTGCTGGAGCTGACGGCGCTGGAAATCGCGCGAGAAACGCAAACCTCCGATGCCACGGTCGTACGCGCTATTCAGGCGCTGGGGTTTGCCGGGCTGCGTGACCTCAAGCAAACCATGGAGCGCTGGTTCGGGCCGACCATCACCTCGTCGGAGAAAATGCGCTCCACGGTCAGCACGCTCTCGACGGATGTTCACGCGGGTATCGACTTTGTGCTGGAAGGGCATCTGCGTGCCTGCGAGGTCCTGGGCAGGCCTCACAACCGTGCGGCGGTAGCGCAGGCGGTGGCGCTGCTTTCCGGGGCGCGGCAGGTAGCGATTTTCGGCATCGGGGCATCGGGGATCCTCGCAGAATATACTGCCCGTCTTTTCAGCCGTATTGGGTTGCCTTCCTGCGTGCTTAACCGCACGGGTTTTAGCCTTGCCGAGCAGCTTATCAACCTGCAGCGGGGAGATGTGCTGGTGATGATGGGGCAAAAATCACCGCATCGCGAGGGGATGACCACGCTACGGGAAGCGAAAAGGCTCGGGATCCCCACGGTGCTGCTGACTCAGTCCACGGATTCACGCTTCAGCCAGGAGGCGCAGGTGGTGATTGAAGTCCCGCGCGGCGGTGAGAATGGACGTGTACCGCTGCATGGTACCGTGCTGGTATGCCTTGAGATGCTGGTTTTATCGGTAGCAACCGCGGCGCCACAAAAAACGGTGAAGTCCCTGAAGCGTATAAATGAGTTCCACCGGGCTATTGGAAAATCGGGAAGTAAACGCAGCGGGTAAATAACGATTGCATCGTCATGATTGTCTATGTATTTTTATGCAAACAATATGCATAAAAAGGTGATTATCATGATTAAGCTATGGATGAAAGCATGCTGCCTCACGGTGGCCCTGGCCGGTAGCGCATACGCGGCACAAGAGACTTATGTGGTGGGTGCCGGCGGTACCTACCGCCCGTTTGAATACGAAAACAGCCAGAAGCAGCTGGAAGGCTTTGATATCGACATCATCAAAGCCATCGCCAAAGCGGAAAACTTCAATATCAAGCTGGTCAACACGCCGTGGGAGGGGATTTTCGCCACCCTCGGTTCGGGTGACCGCGACATCCTCATCTCCGGCATCACCATCACCGACAAGCGTAAGCAGATGGTCGATTTCTCGGCACCATACTTCCCGGCTGAACAATCCATTGTGGTGCCACAGGGCTCTGGCGTTACCTCTCTGGCTTCGCTGAAAAATGAGAAGGTCGGGGTGGTTAACTCCAGCACCGGCGACATCGTGGTTTCTCAGGAACTGGGTAAAAACAGCACCGCTATCAAACGCTTCGACAACACGCCATTGATGCTGCAGGAGCTGTTTGAAGATGGCGTCAGCGCTGCCGTGGGCGATGTTGGTGTAGTGAAGTACTACATCAAACAGCACCCGGAGAAATCCTTCAAACTGGTTCCGGATGCTAAGTTTGAACGCCAGTACTTCGGTATCGCCGTGGCAAAAGGCAACAGTGAACTGCAGGCCAAAATCAACGACGGGCTGAAGAAAATCGTGGCCGACGGCACTTACGCAAAAATCTATAAAACCTGGTTTGACGAAAACGTGCCTGCGCTGCCGGCTGAGTAAATCGCAATTCATTTTGCGGCTATCGCAGACGCTGTGGTAGCCGCTTTCTTTTCAGGGAACTTTTATGTCGGGATTCCGTTGGGAAATTATTGAGGAGTATGGGCCGCTCTTTGTCGACGGTGCCATCATGACCCTCAAATGCACCATTATCTGTGTGATCCTCGGAACGCTGTGGGGACTGACGCTGGGGCTTGGGCGCATGGCCAAAGCAGAGCACGGACCGTGGAAGTACGTTCTGCGCTGGCTGGTGCAGTTTCCGGTGCGCTTTTACGTCAGCGCCTTTCGCGGTACGCCGCTGTTCGTGCAAATCATGGTGGTGCACTTTGCGCTGGTTCCGCTGTTCATCAACCCACGTGACGGCCTGCTGGTTACCAGCGGCATGATGAGCAGTGATTTTGCCCGCATGCTACGTTCGGAGTATGGCGCGTTTCTCTCCTGTATTGTGGCGATAACGCTGAACGCCGGGGCATACGTTTCCGAGATATTCCGCGCCGGGATCCAGTCTATCGATAAAGGGCAGATGGAGGCCTCTCGTGCGCTGGGTATGCCGTGGTGGAAAACTATGCGCAAGGTGATCCTTCCGCAGGCGTTTCGCCGCATTTTGCCGCCGCTGGGTAATAACGCTATCGCTATCGTTAAGGACTCATCGTTGGCCTCGGCTATCGGGCTTGCGGACCTGGCTTATGCCGCGCGTACGGTTTCAGGAGCCTATGCAACCTACTGGGAACCCTACCTGACCATTTCTCTGGTCTACTGGGTCTTCACCTTCGTGCTGGCGCAGCTGGTTAACCGTCTGGAAATGAGGTTTGGCAAAAGTGATTCACATTAAAAATCTGCATAAGCACTTTGGTGACAGCCACGTTCTGCGCGGTATTGACTGCGATATCCGCCCACAGGAAGTGGTGTGTATTATTGGCCCATCGGGATCGGGGAAAAGTACATTTTTACGCTGCATGAACGCGCTGGAAAGCGTCACCGAAGGCGAGGTGGTAGTGAATGGTTATGCGGTGCATGACCGAACCACCGATCTCAATAAAATGCGTGAAAGCGTCGGTATGGTATTCCAGCGTTTCAACCTGTTCCCGCATATGACCGTACTGGAAAACCTGCTGATGGCGCCGCTGGCGTTGCAGGGCCTAACCCGTGCTCAGGCACAGCAACTGGCGGAAGAGCTGCTACAGAAGGTGGGGCTTAGTGATAAACGCGACGCCTGGCCGTCAAGCCTTTCCGGCGGGCAGCAGCAGCGCGTGGCGATTGCCCGGGCGCTGGCGATGAAGCCGTCGATTATGCTGTTTGATGAACCAACCTCTGCGCTGGATCCCGAACTGGTAGGGGATGTTCTGGAAGTGATGAAAACCCTCGCCAGCGATGGCATGACCATGGTGATAGTCACCCACGAGATGGGTTTCGCCCGGGAGGTGGCCGACAGGGTCATTTTCATCGACCAGGGCGTTATTCAGGAAGAGGGCACTCCGCAACAGATCTTTACCGCCCCCACCAATCCGCGTACCGCCGCATTTTTAAGCAAAGTGTTGTGATCCCGCCGCTGACCGGTTACCCAATTCCGGTCAGCAAATCTTGATAGGCAAAACTGATGGATTAGCCGTAATACATAAGTCAAATTAGCTTGATTTTTGCGCGAACGATGCATCAAGTGCGTGCGCGACCTCAAAAAACGTCAGTTTTTGCTTTTCGTTTTCCTGATTTATCAGTATCTTCTTAGTGCGTCCTAAGACTTTTCTTGGATGGATTGGCGTATTAAGCGTAGTTTCCGCGACATGACAGGATTGTCAGTGTGAAGACCGGAAACCACAACAGTTGCTCACAGGACGTGGGGTAAAAGGTATGAAAAAATCTCTCTTTGCAGGTGCGCTGTTTGTAACAGCACTGTCTCTCTCTTCTTCTGTCATTGCCGCCGGCGATGGTCAGTCCGGTGTTATTCATTTCCGTGGTGAAATTGTTGAAGGCGCCTGTAGTGTCGGCCGCGACAATCCTCTGCACGCCAGCGTTTCCTGCCTGCGCGACGGCACCAGCCGAACGCAGACTGTTGCCCTGAACTCTCGCGGCAGTACGCCGTTGATGCAGGATCTTGGCACGGTTGAGCGGCATTCGGTCAACGGTAAATCTAATCTGCAGTTGCTGGTGGTAACCTACCGCTAAACGGCGGTGATTTATTAATAAACGTTATCACTGTTGTCGCAATCACGGTGCGAAACTATAGTGCTCCTGGCTCACCGGATCGCAAGCCCGGTGCGCCAGATGAAGCATTGCAAGAGTGCCTCATCATCAACCTAATCCGTTCCCGTCGGATTGAGTCTGATACAAGCAACCCTGTCGTCTAATTAAAAAGAAAAGTTTCTTCCCGTTACCCCGATGCCACATCGGGGTTTTTTTTATTCGCGGGAAGACACATCACGCCGATCCCCGCGTCGCTGATGTTAATATTGTGTTGATGAGCGTTTTTATCCGCCCAAAGCATCATCGGTGCAGACCGTAGTCATTAGGGTGAAGTGGGTCACAGGCGGCCGATTATTTAAAATTTTTAATTAACGGGTTGGGTATTTGAAAAGGGATTTAAATGATGCTGTGGTTATTATTTTCTTCCTGAATTAAAAATCTCATGGCTTATTTATACGTAATAATAAAAAGTCGGAATAAACTCAGCGTTGGTAATGAAGGGGATAACAGGCTATAAATACTGACTCACCGTTGTCCCAAGGAACCCCCCAAAAAACTATGCATCGTCGTCTGTTCTGGAAACGCGGTCTGCTCGTCTGGCTGCTGGTTTGTTTACTGAGTAGCGCACTGCTGTATGCCGAACAGATCCGCCGTCAGTACTGGCAGCTAACCGGGGATTTTAATACGCTGTTTTCGGGGCTGAGCGCGGTACTCACTCAGAACGAATCTATTATTCCGCTGCTTGGTGGTCATGAGCCGCTCGCCGAACTGCAGAAAAAATTTCCGCAGATCCAGGCGCTGGAAGCGACGTCCGGCCGTGAACGGGATGCCGCTCGCGTCGAGCCGACGCACGACGGCCGCTACTGGCTGTATAACCCGTGGCGGCAGATCCGGGTGCTGATTAACCTGCAGCCGTTGATTCAGCTTCCCTCCGGTTTTAGCAAAACGCAAATCCACCTTGAAGCGCCGCCGCGCACGACTTCTAAGGTGTTCTGGCACTGGCAGCGGACCTTCAACCAGCATTTTCAGCCCTTTGTGCTGGAGGCGGAAGCCCGTCCGGCATGGCGACAGGTGGCTATTTTGCCACATTTGCTACTGTGGCTTGGCTGGGCCGCGGTGATTACGGCGGGAGGGATGCTGCTGTGGCAGCGTCGTTTGCGTCGCTTCGCCGACGAGCGAGCAGATTATTACCAGCACGCCCGGTTGAATACGCTCGGTGAAATTACCGCCGGAATAGTCCACGAGATTAACCAGCCGCTGACCGCAACGCAGACGTGGATCCAGGGCGCACAGCGTCAGCTGAATCAGGGACAGACGGATCCTGCCCGGCAGGCGCTCACGGCTGCGCTCACCCAGACTCAGCGTATTGCCGATCTGTTGACCCGTTTTCGCGCCCATGTGGTAGAGGACGCGGTGTCTCTTGAACCGACCGATCTCACGCTTTGCTGGCAGCGGGTGGGGGATCTGCTGGAGCATGAACGCACGGCGAAACACATTACCATCAGCCAGACCCTTGCCGCCGATGCCAGAATCGTCCTTGCCGATCGCCTGTGGCTTGAGCAGGTGCTGCATAACCTTTTGCGCAATGCGATAGCCGCCCAGCGGGAAAGCGCCCATGGCTGGGTAAATCTCAGCAGCGAGAGACACGGTGAGAAGATTAACGTGGTCATGACCGACGGCGGGCCGGGTTTCAGCCCGGAGGCGCTGGAGAACGCGTTTATGCCTTTCTACAGCGAAAGAAAAGAGGGCATCGGTCTTGGCATGACGCTCACGGAATCGCTGATGCTGCGGATGAACGGTAGCATTACCCTCGGCAACGCGCCGGAGGGGGGCGCACGCATCACCCTGACATTTAACGGGAGCCAGACAAGCCATGGATAAGCAGATCTACCTGATTGACGATGACGCCTCTATTCGAGAGTCGCTGAGCTTTTTGTTTTCCACCCTGAACTGGCCGGTGGTCTCTTTTGCAGGCATCGATGCTTTTGTTGCCGCGCATCCGCCGGGCAGCGTGCTGTGCGGTTGTCTGTTGCTGGATATGCGCATGCCGGGCAAAGGCGGGCTTAGCTGGCTTGAAGAGGGAGAGTGGCCCTGGCCGCAGCTGCCGGTTGTCGTGATGACCGGGCACGGGACGGTAGACGCCTGTCGTCGTGCGTTTCGCCACGGCGCGTTTGAGTTTTTCACCAAACCGCTGGATGCCGATCGCCTGATTGAAAGCGTACAGGCTGCCTTCGATGACAGCGATAAACGTTTTGCACAGTGGCAGGAGCAGCAGCGGCTGCAGACGCTGTTTGGTCAACTGACCGTACGCGAAAATGACGTGCTGGTGGAGCTGATGGCGGGGCTCAGCAACAAAGAGGTGGCGCAGCGGCTGAATTTATCGCCACGCACCGTCGAAGCGCACCGTGCGGCGATATTCAGTAAGCTCGGCGTCAGCAGCCTGGTGCAGGTCATCCGCGAACATGACAAGTTTATCCAGGTAATTCTACCAGGATAAATGCGTATTCAACCGAATAACGTTTGCTTTTCGCTCGCGGTAGCATCGCTATGTCAACGATGAAAAAGGCATATTGCGATGAAAAAGTTAGTGATTTCCATGGCGCTGCTGGCGGGCCTGACCGCGGTGAATGCGCAGGCAGCGGCTATCAGCCAGAAAAACCTGTCCCTGACTCAGGCGAACGCGCTGGCGAGTGCGGCAATTGGTGCCTGCACCGCGAAGAATTACCAGGTCACAGTGACGGTGGTGGATCGCGCGGGCGTGGTGAAAGCGGTACAGCGTACCGATAACGCCGGGCCGCACACGGTGAAAGCCAGCGAAATGAAAGCCTTTACCGCGCTCAGCACCAAAAATGCCTCTGGTAAGGTGATGGAAGCCGCGCAAAGTAATGCGGGCGCGCAAAATATGCGTGATGTGCCAGGGTTCCTGCTGCTGGCCGGTGGTTTGCCGGTGAAAGAGGGCGATGAAGTGATTGGCGCGATTGGCATCGGCGGTGCGCCGGGTGGCCATCTCGATGAAGCCTGTGCCCAGCAGGCGCTGGACAGCGTGAAACTGTAATTTCTCAGGCTCCGGTCACCCGGAGCCTGTCTTTAATTATGCCACCTGCGGCTCTGACGCCCTGATGCAGTCGCGTCCGGAACGTTTTGCCCAGTACAGCGCCTTATCGGCCTGCGCGAACAGTTCAGCCAGCGCACACTGATAGCCGGAAGCAATGCCGATGCTGGCGGTGACCTGCAGCTGGCCGCCTTCAGGTAGATCGACGCGTAGTGCACGGATATCCCGTTGCAGGCGATGGGCATAGCGCAGCGCGTCCTGAGCGCCGCAGTTACGCAAGAAAATCGCAAACTCCTCGCCGCCAATGCGTGCAATCACATCTTCATGACGAACCGAACGGGTCAACGTCTGACTCAGCGATACCAGCACCCGATCGCCAACCGGATGTCCCCAGGTGTCGTTCACCTGCTTAAAATGATCGATATCGAGCACCAGCAGCCAGACAGGCCGGTTGGCACAGGCGCGCAGCAGCGCCGTGCGGGTAAAGGAATCGAAGGCGCGGCGGTTGAAGAGCCCGGTCAGCGAATCCTCCTCTGAGCGACGCTTAAATTTTTCGCTAAGCGACGTTTGCTTCGAGAGCTTATCACCCAGCGTACCGCTGTAAAACACCGCGAGAAACGTCAGGATGTACAGCGCCGACAGCATCCCCAGCACCATCAGAAGGTGCTGCAACGCCCGGGCTTCCATCTGCGCATAATGGGTTTTCAGGGCCTCCAGGTACACATCCAGCAGATGATTAAAGGAAGAGACGCTGGCGTGATACTGCCTGGCAAAGGTGCTGGCATCCAGGCTGTAAGGCTCGCCATTAATACTCTGCGTTTTGAGTTTCTGGATTAAGGCCGTACCTTCCTCGGCATATTTTTGCTCCGTTGATTTCAGCAGAGGCAAATACTCCGGTACCGACGCGATTTCCGGACCCTGGGTCTGCAGAAGCCACCACAGGGTATGGACGCGTTCGACGCCACGGCTTATCGATTCAATACCCTGCGCGTCGACAGGCTCGCGAGTATAGAGCGGAATAAGCAGGGCCGAACCGAGACGTCCACTGGCGTCGCGCAGTTCACCGAGCGCCTGAGCGCGCAGAATTTGCCCCAGCGCCGCGGGCTCCAGGCGAATGAACTGCGACGTTTTACGAAACAGGCCGGCATGAAAACCGTCGGTAGCGGCAAGCATAGCGTTGATCGCGGCGCGGGCATCGGCTGGCGGCACGGTTTCACGGGTCAGAAAGATATCCACTTGCCGACGGGCCGTGGTCAGCTGTTGTATCGTAGCGGTGAGCAACGTTGGGCTTAGCAGCTGTGCCGGAACCTCGGCCAGCGCGCTGTCCGTCATTCGACGGCTGCGGCGCAGTGCCCGCCAGGCCTCGACCTTGTGCTCCGGGGCGCTAAAGATCATCTCGTTCGCCCAGGCGCGCTCGGCAGCCAGCGCATTCGACACATGCAGCGCCTTGTCGAAGGCGGAGAATTGCAGCATGTCGTTCTGCGCTCGCCGGTAAGCCTGGTATGAGTCAGAAACCAGCCACCAGGAGAGGATTGACGTCAGCACGATAATCGCCGCGGCAATGAGGCAGAGTAATTTTTACCGTCCTCGACTGTAGGGTTCTCATCATGATGTGCTCTCCGTGGCGCCGAGTAGAAACTCGCCATGTACCGGGTGCCAGTCGCTGAATGGGCGAGGGCGGCCATAGAGGAATCCCTGCGCCTGCTGACAACCCATCGACTGCAGCTTTTTGCCCATCTCTTCGGTTTCAATGCCTTCAGCGACCAGCGGTACTTTGAAACTGCGCGACAGGCCCAGCACCGAAGAGACCACCGCTTCACTTTTGCGATCGTGCAGAATATCTTTCACAAACTCACGGTCAATTTTGAGGCAGTCGAACGGCAGGGTATGCAGCCATGACAGGCTGGAAAAGCCGGAACCAAAGTCGTCTATCGCCACGTAAATTCCCTGCTCGCGCAGATTTGCCAACAGGCGGGCCGCTTTGCCATCATCCTCCAGCAGCACGCTTTCGGTGAGCTCAAGGCAAAAATGGTGGTTATCAAGCTCAAAGCGGCGCAGCGTTGCCAGCAGGTGGCTTGAGAAATCCGGCTGCTTGAGCTGAATGGCCGAGACGTTGACGTGCAGGCGGAAATCCGCCGGCGCACCGCGGGCGATGAACGCCGCCAGTTCCTGGCAGGCCGTTTCAATGATCCAGCGCCCCATCGGGACGATCATGCCAGATTTCTCCGCGAGGGCGATGAATTTACCCGGGGGCACATAGCCGATAGCCTCGTTTTCCCAGCGGATCAGGCATTCTCCTTCGTGGCAGTGAGAGCTGTCGTTCAGGGCGATAATCGGTTGCAGCACGAGGTGGTACTCTTCGTTCTGAATGGCATCGCGCATTTTTTCATGCAACGTATAGTTGGCCAGGGCTTCGTCACGCATCGGTTGCGAAAAGAGTTGCGCTACCGCATTTCCGTGGGAACGAGCGTTATGTAACGCAATGCCAGCATTCTGAACAATATCGCTGATAGTCGCGGGCGTAATATTTTCATGAACCAGACCAGCATTGCCGCTGAATATATGTCCGTGCGTGCGGGGACATTCCCGATTACTGATATCGAGAAATAAAGATTCGATTTTTTTAAGCGTCAATGTAATACAGGATATATCCTGCATTGCAGGTAATACGACCAGTAATTTATCCGTACGCTCGCGACAAATAAGCGTTCCTGGTGGTAGCAAGGCGCTGAGCGTCTGCGCGGCACTGCGCATTAACGCTCCGGCATATTCCCGCCCCAGAGTGTTGGTAATAGAGGCGTGATTGCTGATATGCACCAGCGCCAGCAGATTACGATTTTCAAACAGCGCATGCTTTTTGACTAACCCGGTATAAGTTGGCAGCCCGGTCTCGCTATCTTTATCCAGCCGGGGGCGGAAGAACTTAATCAGCAGGGTAGTTATCATTAGCCAGACCAGCAGCGCGATCGCACAGGCTCGCTCCAGCAGCAGCGGATTATAGAGAAATTGACAAAGACTATTCATAAGTAATATTAACGAGTCGGGTGCGGACAGGATTGTCCGGGTACCAAAAAGCAGGGCTTTTATTTACGGTAACAGGCATGCCAGGCGGGGAATGAACAAAAAGTGGCGTTGAATATTTAATATTAAATCATTAGTTCTGAATGGTTGATGAAATTTAATTTTAAATTAGCTAATGATTGAACCTGATCGTTAAGGCGGTATTCTGCCTCCCTCTATTTCTGGCGCGAATTCGGCGTCATCTGACCGTTGTTTTCATAATCGCTCCTGTAACTAGCTGAAAAAATTACGAGTTGTTTGTTGGCGTGATTCGTCATTCGCCACAATACTTGGTGGGCACGATTTTGAAAACTTATCGAGGCTTGCATGAAATTAAAAAAGATAGTCGGTTATCTGGCCCTGGCCGGTTTGTTAAGTAGCTCTACGTTTTCCGTTTTCGCGCAGGAAGCTGCGAAAGATGCCACCTCTGCCACCAAATCTGCTAACGACGCACTATATAGCCAGCTGCCGTTTAGCGACAACACTGATTTCACCAATGCCCACAAAGGTTTTATCGCGCCTCTTCCCACGGAGGTGATTAAAGGTGAGAAGGGAAATGTGGTCTGGGATCCGCAAAAATATGCGTTTATCAAAGAAGGTGATAAATCGCCGGACTCCGTTAACCCCAGCCTCTGGCGCCAGGCGCAGCTGATTAATATTAGCGGCCTGTTTGAAGTGACCGACGGCGTTTATCAGATCCGCAACCTTGACCTTTCGAACATGACCATTATCGAGGGTAAAGAGGGGATCACCGTGGTTGACCCGCTGGTTTCTGCCGAAACGGCGAAAGTGGGGATGGATCTCTATTACAAAAACCGGGGTAAGAAACCGGTGGTGGCGGTGATTTATACCCACAGCCACGTTGACCATTACGGCGGCGTGCGCGGTGTGGTTGACGAAGCCGACGTCAAATCTGGCAAAGTGAAAGTCTATGCGCCAGCCGGATTCATGGAAGAGGCGGTTTCAGAGAACATCATGGCCGGTAACGTCATGAGCCGCCGTGCCAGCTATATGTACGGCAACCTGCTGCAGCCGGACAATAAAGGTCAGGTCGGCGCCGGGCTCGGCACCACGACCTCTGCCGGTACGGTAACGCTGATTGCACCGACCAACTACATCACCAAAACCGGGCAGAAAGAGGTTATTGACGGCCTGACCTACGACTTCCTGATGGCACCGGGCTCTGAAGCACCGTCCGAAATGCTCTGGTACGTTGAAGAGAAGAAGATGATCGAAGCGGCAGAGGATGTAACCCACACTCTGCACAACACCTACTCGCTGCGTGGTGCGAAAATCCGCGATCCGCTGGCATGGTCGAAATATATCAACGCCGCCATCGACCGCTGGGGTGACAAGGCCGAAATCATTATGGCCCAGCACCACTGGCCGACCTGGGGTAATGAGAACGTGGTCAAGCTGATGAAGAGCCAGCGTGACATGTACCGTTACATCAACGACCAGACGCTGCGCATGGCGAACATGGGTATGACGCGCGACGAAATTGCCGCTGACTTCAAGCTGCCTTCTGGCCTTGCTAATTCGTGGGCGAGCCGCGGTTATTACGGTTCAGTTAGCCACGATGTGAAGGCGACCTACGTGCTGTATCTTGGCTGGTTCGACGGCAACCCGGCGACCCTCGACGAGCTGCCGCCGGTCGATGCGGCGAAGAAGTACGTCGATTACATGGGCGGTGCC
Organism: Yokenella regensburgei ATCC 49455; assembly: GCF_000735455.1. Lineage (GTDB taxonomy): Bacteria > Pseudomonadota > Gammaproteobacteria > Enterobacterales > Enterobacteriaceae > Yokenella > Yokenella regensburgei. The sequence continues at coordinate 31,770 of NZ_JMPS01000071.1, forward strand.
GACAACATCCTCAAAAAAGCGAAAGCGGATTTCGATCAGGGGAACTATCGCTGGGTTGCGCAGGTGGTCAGCAAAGTGGTGTTCGCGGATCCGGAAAACAAAGCGGCCCGCAATCTGGAAGCCGACGCGCTGGAACAGCTGGGTTATCAGGCAGAATCTGGCCCATGGCGTAACTTCTACCTGACCGGTGCGCAGGAGCTGCGTGACGGCGTGCAGAAGCTGCCAACGCCGAATACCGCAAGCCCGGATACGGTGCGTGCGATGTCACCTGAGATGTTCTTCGATTATCTCGGCGTGCATATTAACGGTGAGAAAGCGGCCGACGCCAAAGCGGTGTTTAACGTGGATCTCGGCAGCGACGGCGGGAAGTACAAGCTGGAGCTGGAAAACGGGGTGCTGAACCACACCGCCAACGCGCAGGCGAAAGACGCCGATGCCACCATCGTGCTGAATCGCGATACGCTGAACAAGATTATCCTCAAAGAGGTCACGCTGAAGCAGGCTGAAGAGAAAGGGGATGTGAAAGTCACCGGCGATGGTGCGAAACTCAACGATATGCTGGGCTATATGGACAAGTTTGAATTCTGGTTCAACATTGTTACGCCATAAACCAATCACCGGTGCCTGTTCAGGCACCGGTTTTTTTATTAGATCTTGCAGGCGTCGCCGCAGTCGTCATCGGCAATGATGGCCTGCGCTTTTTTGTCGGCATCTTCCAGACGTTCTGCATTGCGTTCTTCTGCTTCATCCAGCCCATCAAATACCAGTTTGTCGAGATCGATTTCCATTTTTCACCTGCTGTCTTTCGTTTATACGTCGTCTCAGTATAGGGCAAAGAGGCGCTGTGCAGACAGTGCGTTACGTGCGACTTACGTTCGGGTGAAAGAACGCCAGAGCTGGTCTATTCTGAATCAGAGCATTTTGCCCGACGAGACAATGATATGAGAGGGACGGTACTGGCGCTGTGTCTGCTTGCCTGGCAGGTAGAGGCGGCAGGACTTATCGATCCGCAGGACGGAATGCTCGATATGAGCACGTATCTGCGGGATAACCGTTATGGTTTTTTGCCCGTGCCGGTTGTGATAACGGAACCTGCGGTGGGCTACGGTGGCGGGTTGTTTGGTCTGTTTCTTCATGGCGAGGGCAAAGAGCAAGCCGGGCGCTTTATTCCGCCGGATATCAGCGTGTTGGGCGGCGGCGGTACGCAGAACGGTACCTGGTTCGTTGGCGGCGGACACCGGCACACGTGGCAGGACGATCATATTCGCTATCTGGTGGGAGCCGGTTACGCCAACGTCAATCTGGATATCTACTCCGGCGATCTCGCGGGCTTCGCGAATGATAAAGCGATTAATACCGAAACGCGCGGCTACGGGGGGATGCAAAAGCTGTTGTTTCGGGTGGCGGATTCTCCGGTGTTTCTCGGCGCGTCGCAGTTCTGGGCGCGGATGGATATTTCGGCACAGGATAACCCGCTGCTCAATCGCCTCTGGCAGCAAACGCTGGGCGAAACCAGCACGACTTCGGCATTTGGCCTTAACGCCGAATATGACACCACGGATAACTATTTCTGGCCGCAGAAGGGGCTATCGCTCAACGCCGAGTACCAGTTTTACGGCCATGCTCTGGGCGGCGATTTTCGTTACAACCTGCTGACGCTCGAAGGAAAGTATTTCCTGCCGCTCGCCGCCGACTGGACGCTGGCGCTGGCGGGGGAATATCAAAACTTGTCGAACCCGAGTGCGCATTTACCGCCGACGGCGCGTCCTTTTATCGATATGCGCGGTATTGCCAAATACCGCTATCAGGGTAATGCGGTGAGCACCGTGCAGGCCCAGCTTGCCTGGGAAGTTAACCCGCGCTGGGTGGTGCAGGGATTTGTCGGGGCGGGTAGCGCCGCCGACAGTACACAGGAGCTTTACAACAACACCCGATTAGCCTGGGGGAGCGGTTTTCGCTATCTGATAGCGCGCGAATATGGCTTACGAACGGGTATAGATGTCGCCTTCAGCGAACATACGCAGGCGGTCTATTTTAACGTGGGCTCCGGGCTGTAAGGGAGCGAGACAGAAGGGCAAAAAAATAATGAGATGGCATGCCACACTGGTACCGCTGCTGCTGGTTTCAACCGCGGCTTTTGCCGATGACAGCGACAGTACGTTTCCCATCTGGGGGGATGAAGCCCGGGCGCGCGGTTACACGCTCCCGCTGCCGTTCGGCGCCAACCTGAGTTATATGAATATCCGCCAGGATGTGAACGTCGACAGCATCAGTTTCTCTGGCCTGATGCTGGGAAGTCATCCTATTCCATCTTCCATGTTTATCATCGATGCCGGACATACGCGGGAATCGAGCAAAACGGAAAACCTGCGCCTCGACATGTGGGTTTTCCCGTTTCTTAACGTCTATGGTCTGGTGGGGCATACGCGCGGTTCATCAATTTCTAACGTGTCGGTGAACAGCGATCCCAGCCAGTATAACGGCCTGGATCGCCTTATCTCCGGCGCCGTGCACCAGCTCTATCAGAGCGGACAGCTGCAGGACATTGATTTTAAACTCGATTTTAAAGGGGTGACCTGGGGTTCTGGTTTTACCCTCGCCGGGGGCTATCAGAACTGGTTTGCCCTGGTGGATACCAACTACACCCGTACCGATTTTGACATTCTCGATGGCAGTATCTCTGCGTTGACGGTGTCGCCGCGCGTGGGTTATCGCTTTGCGTTTGACGGGCCTGCCGGGCCTTCGCATCTTGGTATCTGGATAGGCAGTATGTATCAGGACGTGCAGCAGGAATTTAAAGGCAGCCTTTCCGATTTACAGATGCCCGCCGAGCTGCAGCCGCTTATCAACGCCGTGGATCAGAACGGTGATGGACGCTTTTCAGTTAAGCAGCATCTGACATCCCCGTGGAACATGCTGGTGGGAGCGCAGTACGAAATCACGCAGAACTTCAACGTGCTGACGGAAATCGGCTTCAAAGAGCGCAACAGTTTCTTTATTGCAGGTGAGTATCGCTTCTGATGAGAGCCTGGCATGGCGTGCTCGCCGTGGTTCTGGCCGGTACCGCGGTGCCGGTAAATGCGCTATTACCCGACAGAAAAACGATTGATGAACTGCTGGCCGGGCTGGGGGCGGATAATAAGTACGATCCGGCAAAAGGTATCGACTGGAGCGTACTGCCGGGGCCTTTTTATACGCCTGAACTGAAGGTCGGTCTGGGGATGGCGGTTGCGGGGCTCTATCGGGTTAATCCGCTGGATACCACCACGCAGAACTCCTCCATTTCGTTCTCCGGCTTTGTCAGTACCAGCGGGGCGCTGGGCCTCGGTTTCAAAAACTATACTTTTTTCACTGACGACAAATGGCGACTGTTTGTTGAAGGTAACGTCAATAAGATCCCCACCGGTTTCTGGGGGATTGGTTATGATGCTGCCCAGGGCGATGAGCAAAAGTACACCAACAACTCGCTGCGGGTGCACCCGATGCTGTTGCGCGAGCTGGCGGATAACTGGTACGCCGGGGTGGGCTGGGATTTTTCCGCCATGAGCGCGAGCGTTGATGATCCTCATCCCGGGGATAACTTCTCACGCTATGGGGCACAAACCTCGCCGGTGGCATCCGGCATGGCCTTCAGCGCCAGCTACGATACACGTGACGTTGTCACTCGTCCGCAGCACGGGCAATACTTCAGCGCGAAATATACCTGGTTTGATCCGGCGCTGGGCTCAGACAGCCATTTCAGCGCAACCGAATTGCAATACAACTATTACCATCCCATGAGCGAAAGCGAGGTGCTGGCGTTCGATCTGTGGGGGCGTTTTACTGAGGGTGATGTGCCCTGGGACCGACTGTCTATGGCGGGAGACGATCAGCGCCTGCGCGGTTATTACCAGGGGCGCTATCGCGACAACGATGTGGTCAGTGGGCAGGTGGAGTATCGTAAAAAACTGAGCTGGCGCCACGGATATGTGCTGTGGCTGGGAGCGGGGGCGCTGGGTGATTCACCGGGGGATCTCAGTCATCATCCGCTTTTGCCTACGGTGGGCGCGGGCTATCGTTTTGAGGTGAAGCCAGCGATGAATATTCGACTGGATCTTGGCATTGGTAAAGAGAGTGCGGGTTTTTATTTTCAGGTGGCGGAGGCGTTTTGAATGCGTAAAGGATGGCTGGTATGGCTGATGTTTTCTACCGTGACCTGGGCTGATGACGGCGTGTTGCCGGTAGTGACGGCAAGTAAGGTGACGCCGGTGGTACAGCATGTTGCGCCGCCAGAATCACTGCGTCCTTGCTGTGCTTTCGGCTACGATCTGCAGGTGCGGGCGCTGGGCGTACCGGTTCCGGTGTATCAGATAGGTAACGTCCTGACGCTGGACACCCTCGGCCATCATCACTATCACGACAATGCGCTGGCGGCGGTGAAAAACCTGGTGGGTTTAAGCGATGAAGCCAACGGCATTCTTTATACCCATCGCGGCGGGTTTATTGATATTGCCCATGTACGCGACACAGCCGATAACACGTTCTACCTGTTCTCACGAATCTACCCGCATCTGGGGCAGCGCTGGCGTTTGTTCTACAGCGAGGAGCTGGGAGTCAGAAGGGTTCAGCTGTTTGCCTTCACCCCTCCGGCATCGCCGGTTGCGCGCTATACGCTGACCGCCTGGCTGGCGGGCCATCTGGCGTTTCAGCTGGCGCAGTGGCATGAAATTGCTCAGTGGTATGGTTTCCAGTCGGTACCGGGATTTTCCGAGGAGATCTCTGCGTTCTCGCCGGAAGATCTCTACTCCAATCTGCTTGGCGCGAGGCTGGCGGTGGACGTCATTTTGCAGGGCAACGTCAGAACCGTTGCCGAATTTAATCAGGCTTTTGATGTGGCGCTGAAAGAGGTGCTGGTCCGGCTGGGCATTGTCACCCGCGCGGAGACGGAAAAAGAGTTTCGCGAAGTGGATGGCGACTGGTGGAATAGCAAACGGCGTGTGCCGGATAAATTTCTGGTGCTGAAACGCAACTATAACCTGGCCGAGAACCGTGTACCGACGCCGGTACCGTTCGAGACCGCGCTGCCGTACCGGCTGACCTGGCCGTCACAGGTGGAAGGGTACAACCTCACCGAGCTTGGTGAGCTGCAAATATTCCCCGGCCGCGAGATGCGCGCATTACCGGTTCCCAAAACTTACTACGCGCCGCCGCAGTTCCGCACGCTCGCCGAACGGGCACAGGAGGCGGATAGCACCCAGCTGCAGCGGATGGAAAAATAAGGAGTCGTGATGATCACACTATGTAACGCATGCGGAACGTCCTATGACACCGCGAACGGGCGGGTGGAACACTCCAAAATCTGTGAGGATGAAAGGCAATACGTGCCGGTTAGCGGCCAGGCGTGGATAACCCCGGAGGCGCTTGCGGCTAACCATTCGAACATCTGGCGACAGCTTGAGCCACAGCTTTTCAGTATTCGAACGGAGCCGACGTTTGCTATCAATCAGCGCGCGATACTGCTGAGAACCCCCGAGGGCAATGTACTGTGGGACTGCGTCGCCAATCTTGACCCGGCAACCCGGACGCTGGTGGCGGCGCTTGGCGGCTTAAGCGCTATCGCCATTTCTCATCCGCACTATTACACCACCATGCAGGACTGGGCGAGAACCTTCAATGCCCCTGTGTATCTGCACGCCAATGACCGTGAATGGGTGATGCGCAGCAGCCCGGCTATTCGCTTCTGGGAAGGCGATTCACTGCAGATCCTGCCTGATGTTCGTCTGTTACGCCTGGGAGGACACTTCCCCGGAGGAACCGTGCTCCACTGGCGTGAAGGGAGTGGTGTTATTCTTGCGGGCGACATCGTGCAGGTGACGCCGGGGGCTGATGCGGTTTCGTTTATGTGGAGCTATCCGAATATGCTGCCGCTGGCGGCGAAAACCGTGGAAGGGGTGATCCAACGTTTGCAGGATGTGCCGTTTGGCCGGCTTTATGGCGCTTTTGCGTGGCAAAACATAACCGAGCGGGCGGACGAAATTGTCCAGCAATCAGGGAAGCGGTATATCGCGTGTCTGAGGTAAAACCAGGGGAGAAAAGGGCACCATATCACCGAAAGTGAAATGGTGCGTCCGAGTGGACTCGAACCACCGACCCCCACCATGTCAAGGTGGTGCTCTAACCAACTGAGCTACGGACGCAGAATGGTGCGTTTAATTGGACTCGAACCAACGACCCCCACCATGTCAAGGTGGTGCTCTAACCAACTGAGCTATAAACGCAATGGTGCGTTCAATTGGACTCGAACCAACGACCCCCACCATGTCAAGGTGGTGCTCTAACCAACTGAGCTATGAACGCACAACGGGGACGAATATTAGCGGCAGGGATGGGCGGTTGCAAGTAGAAAATGGCAGTTTTCTTTCCGTTATCACGCGATTGCAGAACAATTAGGCATAATCCCCCTATTACTATGATGCGAAAGAATATTTTTTGCGCACCATGCTTATCAGGCAATCAGAAATTTGCATTAACACAGCTTTTACATCAGCGTTAGGTGAGAATGATAAGCATATGTAATAATACCCCCGCGTGATAAAGCAACAAAAGCAATTAAGGAAGATGTTATGTGGTATTTACTTGCAGCCTCGCTCGCTGTTCTGGCCTTTAATCGGTCACTGGCATGGATCCTGTTGGCGATAACCGTCGTCCTGGGATTCAGTCAACAAACGCTTGGGGCACCTGCAATTTTGGTGATTGTGCTGATTGCCGCCTGTGGGCTGGTGATGAAAAAGGCAGGGGAAAAGTCAAAAGTCCTGAAATATGCCATTGAGGGAGTTTGTGTCCTGATAGCCCTCGGGCTGATGCTGCATATGATCCCGGGTTTTCATAATCTGAAGGTCCTGGATGGCGTAATGGCGGGTCCGCAAAGCGCGCCATTCAATATGTATTACAACTTTGATAAGGCGCTGGTCCCGTTTGCGCTGGTAGCAGGAATGGGGAGCCTGTTTGTGGCGAATACCTCAGGCAAACCGGGAAAGCTTGACTGGGCGCTGCTGATACTCGCCGTACCGGCACTGCTGCTGGTGGCGGTTGCGCTGGGGGGCCTGAAAATTGAACCGCATCTGCCGAACTGGTTGCCGCAGTTTATTCTGGCGAACATTTTCTTTGTTTCCCTGGCGGAAGAGGCCCTGTTCCGCGGCTATCTGCAACAGCGACTCTCCCGGTTAATGCATCCGGTGCTGGCGCTGGTCATTACGGCCGCGCTGTTTGGCGTGATGCATATGGCAGGTGGCCTGTTGATGGTTATTTTTGCGGGACTCGCGGGGCTGATTTACGGCTTAGCGTGGATGTGGAGCGGGAAACTCTGGGTGGCTGTGCTGTTCCACTTCGGGCTTAACGTTATCCATCTGCTGTTCTTCACCTATCCGGTGTTTCGTCATACCGCTGGCGTGTAGTTAAAAAGGCAACCGCCCGAGGGCGGTTGCCTGGCATTTAGCGCGCGGCGCGCTGCAAAATCACCACAGAAGGTTGACGCTGCAGGAAACGAATGCGCAGCGTCATCATTATCGCCGCTGACGTAAGGCCGAGAATGAATCCCCACCAGAAACCTGCCGGACCCATCCGCGGTACCACCAGATCGGTTAATCCCAGAATATAGCCACTTGGCAGCCCCAGCACCCAGTACGCGGTAAAAGTGATAAAGAAGATAGAGCGGGTATCTTTATAACCACGCAGAATGCCGCTGCCGATAACCTGAATGGAATCGGAAATCTGATACAGCGCGGCCAGCAGCATCAGCTGCGATGCCAGGATGATGACCTCCGGATTGTCGTTATACAGCAGCGCAATTTGCTCACGCATGGTGACGGTGAAAATAGCCGTCAGGGTTGCCATACAGACGCCAACTCCCAGACCCGTGCGGGCGGAGGTTTGCGCATCAAGCGTTGATCCTTGTCCCAGACGATAACCGACGCGGATCGTTACCGCTGCGGCGAGCGACATTGGCAGAACAAACATCAAGGAGCTAAAGTTGAGGGCTATCTGGTGTCCCGCCACGTCGATGATGCCAAGCGGGGAGACCAGCAGAGCAACAACCGCAAACAGCGTCACCTCAAAGAACAGCGCCAGCGCGATCGGCAGACCAAGCTGCACCAGACGTTTCATCACGGCGGTATCTGGTTTATGGAACCCGGCCTCATGACGAATATCGCGCATTGAACGCGCACGCTTAACAAAAGAGAGCATGCTAAAGAACATCACCCAGTATACGGAGGCGGTTGCAACACCGCAGCCAACGCCGCCGAGTTCCGGCATACCGAAATGACCATAAATAAAGATGTAGTTCACTGGAATATTAACCAGCAGGCCAATAAAGCCCATTACCATGCCCGGTTTGGTTTTGGCCAGGCCTTCACACTGGTTACGACAGACCTGGAAGAATAAATATCCCGGCGCGCCCCACAGCAGAGCACGTAAATAACCGACGGCTTTATCCGCCAGCGCCGGGTCAATGTTGTGCATGGCACGAATAATATGACCGGCGTTCCAGAGAACCACCATGATAAGCACTGAGACAAAGCCCGCGAGCCAGAACCCCTGGCGCACCTGATGCGCAATACGGTCACGTCGGCCAGAGCCGTTCAGTTGCGCGACGACCGGGGTCAGCGCCAGCAGCAGGCCGTGACCAAAGAGGATAGCCGGCAACCAGATAGAGGTACCGATAGCGACGGCGGCCATGTCGGTAGCGCTGTAGCCACCGGCCATGACGGTATCAACAAACCCCATTGCGGTTTGGGCGACCTGCGCGAGGATCACCGGTATTGCCAGTGCTAGTAACTGACGCGCTTCGATAAAATACTTCTGCACGTAAACACCCATATATTGTTGTTATTGGAGAGACTAAAAAAGCCGCCGTAACTGGCAGCGAGAAGAAGAACAGGGGAATTTGCCAGTCTATTGTAGCGAGGATTAGCCATTAAGCCAGTCAAAAAAATAGCAGGGAGTGCGCATGGGCTGGCAACCTGTTTTTTCTGCTGTTATTGTTCTGGGTAATGAATGCGGTCACGCAAATGACATAATGGAATTACAGGAGTCAGCAGTATGTTTACTGGAATTGTGCAGGGCACAGCGAAAGTGGTGTCCATTGATGAAAAACCCAATTTTCGTACCCACATCGTTGAAATGCCTGACGATATGCTGGATGGACTGGAAACCGGCGCTTCGGTCGCACACAATGGCTGCTGCCTGACGGTGACCGAGATCAACGGTAATCGTATCAGCTTCGATTTAATGAAAGAGACGCTGCGCATCACCAATCTGGGCGAGCTGAAATCGGGTGACGAAGTCAACCTTGAGCGCGCGGCGAAGTTCAGCGATGAGATTGGCGGGCATCTGATGTCGGGCCACATCATGACGACTGCGGAAGTGGTGAAGATTCTCGCTTCTGAAAACAATCGTCAGGTGTGGTTTAAAGTGCAGGATCCTGCACTCATGAAATACATCCTGTACAAAGGGTTTATCGGCGTGGACGGCATCAGCCTGACGGTAGGCGAAGTGACGCCAACCCGTTTCTGCGTCCATTTGATTCCGGAAACCCTGGAGCGTACAACGCTTGGGAAGAAAAAAATCGGTGAGCGCGTGAATATTGAGATTGACCCGCAGACGCAGGCGGTGGTTGATACGGTTGAACGTGTGCTGGCGGCGAAAGAGACCGCAACGCGACAGGCGGCAACAGAAGAGTAAAAAAATCCCCGGCTTGCCGGGGATTTTTATTAGCGGGGAACGCGTAAACCGTGCTCGATTCCGCGAGAGAAGACCACCTGCCAGAGCTGAATATCGCGGGCGCGAAATGCTCCGGCACAGGCATTCAGATAATAGGTGAACATGCGTTTGAAGCGTTCAGAATAATTATCTGCAATGTCTGGCCAGCTCGCGAGGAACCGCTCATACCAGGCCATCAGCGTGGTGTCGTAGTCCGCCCCAAAGTTGTGCCAGTCTTCAACAATAAAGTGCGACTCGCTGGCGTCGGCAATATGACGCACCGACGGCAGACAACCGTTAGGGAAGATGTACTTGTTGATCCACGGATCAACGTTATGGTCGGTAATTTTTGAGCCGATGGTGTGCAGCAGGAAAATACCTTCTGGTTTCAGATTGCGATCGGCAACCTCGAAATAGGTATTGTAGTTTTTTGGACCCACGTGCTCGAACATCCCTACGGACACAATACGGTCAAACTGATCGTTCAGGTCGCGGTAGTCCTGCAGCCGGATATCAACATCCAGCCCTTCGCAGCGGTCCTGCGCCATTTTCTGCTGTTCAGCAGAGATGGTCACGCCAACGACACTCACCCCGTAGTGTTTTGCCATGTAGAACGCCAGTCCACCCCAGCCGCAGCCAATATCCAGCACTCGCATGCCTGGCTTGAGCTTCAGTTTCTGGCAAATCAGATCCAGTTTTGCCAGCTGCGCATTTTCAAGCGTTTTGGCATCTTTCCAGTAACCACAGGAATATTGCATTAACGGATCTAACATCTGGCTGAAAAGATCGTTGCCAAGATCGTAATGCTCTTTACCCACAATCCAGGCTCTTTTTTTACTTTGTAGATTAAATAAACGAGCGCCTGCGATTCTCAGCGTGTCTTTCAAGTGGTGGGGCAGTTTTTTGTCCAGCTCGGCACTCAGTACCTTTTGAAAGAAAACGTCCAGCCGTTCACACTCCCACCAGCCGTCCATATAACTTTCACCAAGGCCAAGTGATCCTTCCTGGAGGACACGCTTGTAGAAACGAGGATTGGTAACCTGCGGATCGGAAGGTGCAGATCCGTTAATGGTGACATCTGCCTGACTTAACAGTTCATTGGCAATTCGGTGCCATTCGTCATTTGGCACGCTTACTTCATCAATACACGATGAACTCATAGCTTCTCCATCACGCGCTAGTGATTTAGATCCATAAAACAGCGTAGTCGCTTTTTTTTAGGCTTGTGAGAAATTTCACGGAATGTACCGTGAACCAGCTATCCGACGTAGAACAGAGAAGGGTGAAAACCCTTACTGAAAGGCCATCCATGGAGAAGCGGGAACAAATCCTGAACCCGTTAATGCATAATAAACTTCATAATTATGTGTAACGGGTTCAGTATAGGCCGCTAAAAGCAGTGATTCAATAAAAAAATGTTAGCAGACAAATATTATCAATTAAGTATTATATTTTCCGTAATTAATTCGTGGTTTCTGCGACGACCGGCTTAGCTTCACCGCGCTGCGCCTGCATGGCGTATCCGATACCTGCCAGCACCACCGTACCCAACATCACGCTGGTTGTTGCGGTTAATGGCGCGGTGATGAAGGTAGAAACCAGCAGGCTTGCCAGGAAGCACAGACCTAATTGCAGCGTATTTTGCAGCGCCGCGGCGCGACCGGTAGCCTGCGGGAAGGGCTGGAGCGCCTGGGCAACCACGATCGGGTAAATAGTCCCATTCGCCATCGCCATAATGCAGAACGGAATAAGCAGACCGGTGAGCGTAGCGTTATCGAACAGACCCACCGCCCAGGTGGCAATGGTGCTAAGCGCAAACAGCATCATCGCCCACGGCAGCAGCTGTTTACCTTCCCATTTCTGCAGCGCAGCACGACAGCCGTAACCCCCTACCAGGAAGGCAATAGTTTGCGGCACATAGCTCAGACCAATAGCACCCGGGCCGTAACCCATCTCGTGCAGCAGGAACGGGGAGCCGGTCAGCCACGCGAAGAAACAGGCTGAACAGGCACCATAAACCAACACGTTGCCGCAGTAGGCACGGGAGCGCAGCAGGGTAAAGAAGGTCAGTTTCTTTTCTGATTTTTGTGCTGCTTTCTCGGCAGGCTTCTTCAGGCGCAGCGCCGGGATCATCAGAATCAGCGTAATAATAAACAGCGCTCCGAAAATGGCCTGCCATTCCAGATGTACCAGGATCCAGCTACCCAGCAGCGGCGCCAGCGCCGGAGAGAGAGCAACCAGCGGCATGATAGTGGCAAAAATGCGGTTGGTGCGGTGGGCCGGGTAGTAATCGGTGACCATCGCCTGCCAGGTGACCGTTGCTGCGCAGACGCCAACGGCCTGCACAAAGCGCAGGACCAGCAGCAGCATGCCGTCACGTACCCACAGCATGCCAAGGCAGCCAAGGGCAAAAATGGTTAAACCGGCAAGCAGGATCCACTTGCGACCATAGCGGTCGGACAGCGGTCCCCACAGCAGTTGCGCGACGGCGAAACCGGCCAGGAACAGGCTCAGGCTTGCGCTCACGCTGGCGGCAGGTATTTGTAGATCGCTTTGAATAGCGGCAAAAGCGGGCAGGTACATGTCCGTCGCCAGGAAGCCGAGCACGCTTAAACCGGCCAGCCAGGCAAGAAATAATTTTCCAGGTTGCATATCACTTTCTCTTTATAGATGCAGGTGTACGACTCAGGCGCTGAGTGTAGGGAGTGCAAAGCGGCTTGTGAAACGCTAATATTTGTTTAGTGAATTCAAAATTTTTGTAGGCAGAAAATGTGGTCTGAATATTCTCTTGAAGTGGTCGATGCTGTCGCCCGTAATGGCAGCTTCAGCGCAGCGGCCCAGGAGCTGCATCGCGTGCCCTCGGCGGTCAGTTATACGGTACGTCAGCTGGAGGAGTGGCTCGCCGTACCGCTCTTTGAACGGCGTCATCGCGATGTTGAACTGACGCCTGCCGGTGTCTGGTTTTTAAAAGAAGGGCGTTCTGTTATCAAAAAAATGCAGATCACCCGCCAGCAGTGTCAGCAGATTGCCAACGGCTGGCGCGGCCAGTTGCCCATTGCCGTCGATAATATCGTCAGGCCGGAACGTACCCGGCAGATGATCGTTGATTTCTATCGCCATTTTCAGGACGTAGAGTTGATTGTCTACCAGGAAGTGTTCAACGGCGTCTGGGATGCGCTGGCTGATGGTCGGGTAGAGATGGCGATCGGCGCGACGCAGGCGATCCCGGTTGGGGGGCGCTACGCGTTTCGCGATATGGGCACACTGCACTGGGTGTGCGTGGTTGCGCATCATCATCCGCTGGCGAGCATGGAAGGCGTGCTCAGCGATGAGGCGTTGCGCAACTGGCCTTCGCTGGTCACCGAAGATACCTCGCGATCGCTGCCAAAGCGGACCACCTGGCTTCTGGATAACCAGAAACGCGTCGTGGTGCCGGACTGGACATCATCAGCCACCTGTCTGTCGGCGGGGTTGTGTGTTGGCATGGTGCCGGAGCATTTTGCTCGTCCGTGGATCGAAAGCGGGGAGTGGGTGGAACTGTGTCTCGAAAACCCGTACCAGGATTCCGCCTGTTGCCTGACGTGGCAGCAGCAGGATATGTCTCCGGCGCTGGCCTGGTTGCTGGATTATCTTGGAGATAGTGAAACGCTGAACCGGGAGTGGCTGCGGGTACCGGAGGCTCCGGACCCGCAGAAGTGATTAACGACGATAATCGCGGAACGGACCGTCGGCGACGGAGCGACGTTCCACCAGACGCGGATGCACCTCGATGGACTGCGAGGTTTCGCGTTTGTTGACGATACGGTCGAGCAGCATATTGAACGCCGTTTCACCCAGAGAATCTTTCGGCTGGTGAATGGTGGTCAGCGCCGGGGAGAAATAGCGGGCGTTGCGCACGTTATCATAACCGATCACCGAAATATCCGTCGGCACGCGCAATCCCATCTCGTCGGCGGCGCAAATGGCACCCATCGCCATGATATCGCCACCGCAGAATACGGCGGTTGGGCGGTGCTGCTGGCCGAGGATCTGCTGCATGGCGCGATAGCCGGATTCTGGCTCAAAGTCGCCCTGTACAATCCAGTGCTCGGGCACTTTAATCAGCGCTTCTTCCATGGCTTTCATAAAGCCGGCAAGACGGCCCGCGCCGGTGTTGCGCTCAAGCGGTCCCGGGATCACCCCGATTTCACGGTGGCCACGCTCAATCAGGTAGCGGCCTGCCATATAACCGCCTTCGAAGGCGTTATCGATAACGGAGTCGGTGAAGTCGGCATGAGCTTCGCCCCAGTCCATCACCACCATCGGGATATGACGGTACTCTTCCAGCATTGAGATAACCGATTCCGGGTACTCAGAACACATGACCAGCAGGCCATCGACGCGCTTTTGCGCCATCATCGACAGATAAGCACGCTGCTTTTCAAGGTTGTTCCAGGCGTTACCCAGAATCAGGGTATAGCCTTTCTGGAAGCAATTTTTCTCAACCGCTTCAATGATTTCAGCGAAGTAGGCCGCTTCGCTGCTGGTCGCCAGCAGGCCAATCGATTTCGTGTGATTAACCTTCAGGCTACGGGCGACGGCGCTCGGGGAGTAGTGCAGCTCTTTGATCGCTGCCCACACCGCGTTGCGCGTCTCTTCCGCCACAAAGCGGGTTTTGTTAATTACGTGTGATACGGTTGTAGTGGAAACGTTTGCGCGCTTCGCTACATCTTTAATCGTTGCCATGGCTCTCACTCCAGACCATATCCTGAACTCCTGTATAACTTGCTACGTAAACGTTTGCCTCTACACACCCTGACGCAATCATTTCAGATTGCATTACGCCGGGAAAACGACACAGGACGACAGGAGGGGGTCAATGGCCGGTACGCTTTTAATTTAGCGTGGGATTTTGGCTCATCCTGGCGCAAAGGGAAAGAGAAATAATGATCATCGCGACGAAAAGCGTGCAGATTTTTGTGCTTAACTATGTAAAAATGAGCAAGCTCACTTTTCATGTGGGGATAAAAAGGAGAAAAATTGATGAGTACCGAACTGAAGCTCTCTCTGACTACCACGATTATTACCCTGGCCCTGATCGTTGCGGCCGGGCTGACGGCCGTTCTGCACTGATTTTCATGAGGGAGAGCCATCTCCCTCAATCCCTTCCCCCGCCATTGTTATCAATTGCGCAATAATCTTTTGCCAATTCCTTCACTTCTGTTTTTTGTGATTGCTGTCATACTTTCAACTTCTTAATAGGGTACCGCGCCTTCGCCGCGGCTGACCGGAGTTGTTAGATGAAAATCAATTTTCCATTAGTAGCCCTCGCGATAGGCGCGTTTGGCATCGGTACGACCGAGTTTTCACCCATGGGCCTGCTGCCCGTCATTGCGAAAGGGGTTGATGTTTCTATTCCGGTTGCCGGGATGTTAATCAGCGCCTACGCCGTTGGCGTGATGGTGGGTGCACCACTGATGACGCTGCTGCTGTCTCACCGGGCACGCCGTAACGCGTTGGTGTTCCTGATGGCTATTTTTACCCTCGGCAACGTGCTGTCGGCGATTGCGCCGGATTACACCACGTTGATGCTATCACGCATCATCACCAGCCTTAACCACGGCGCGTTCTTCGGCCTGGGGTCAGTGGTGGCCGCAAGCGTCGTACCGAAGCATAAACAGGCAAGCGCGGTGGCGACCATGTTTATGGGCCTGACTATTGCCAATATCGGCGGTGTGCCGGCGGCGACCTGGCTTGGTGAAACCATCGGCTGGCGTATGTCTTTCCTTGCTACCGCCGGCCTGGGCGTTGTGGCGATGCTGAGCCTGTGGTTCTCTCTGCCAAAAGGGAGTGCCGGTGAGCGCCCTGACGTTAAACGCGAGCTTTCTGTACTGATGCGTCCGCAGGTATTGTCAGCGCTGCTGACCACCGTGCTGGGTGCCGGGGCGATGTTTACGCTTTATACGTATATTTCACCAGTCCTGCACACCATCACCGACGCCTCTCCGCTGTTTATTACCGCGATGCTGGTGCTGATCGGCGTGGGCTTCTCTATCGGTAACTACCTTGGTGGTAAGTTTGCCGACCGTTCGGTCAGCCGTACGCTCAAGGGATTCCTGCTGCTGCTGATGGTCATTATGCTGGCAATTCCGCTGCTGGCGCGCAGTGAAATTGGCGCCGCTATCAGCATGGTGGTGTGGGGCGCGGCAACCTTCGCCGTCGTACCGCCGCTGCAGATGCGCGTGATGCGTGTGGCTCACGAAGCTCCAGGGCTTTCTTCTTCAGTGAATATTGGGGCGTTCAACCTCGGTAACGCACTGGGTGCCGCCGCCGGTGGCGCGGTGATCTCCGGTGGCCTCGGCTACAGTTTTGTACCGGTGATGGGGGCGATTATTGCCGGGCTGGCGCTGGTTGTGGTGCTGTTCGGTGGGCGTTCTCAGCCTGAAGAGGCGATGGTCAGTCAGTGATAAAAATACGCAGAAGGGGTGACCCTTCTGCGTTCTGGTTTATGCTGTCAGGTTCTTCGCAACAAAATTCCAGTTTACCAGCGCCCAGAAATGCTCGAGGTAGTTCGGGCGGGCGTTACGGTAGTCAATGTAATACGCATGTTCCCACACATCGACGGTCAGCAGCGGCTTCGCGTCAGTGGTCAGCGGGGTACCCGCGTTAGAAGTCGAGACGATAGCGAGGCTGCCGTCTGCTTTCTTCACAAGCCAGGTCCAGCCAGAACCGAAGTTCTTGATAGCCGCGTCGGTGAACTGTGCTTTGAAATCTGCAAAGCTACCGAACGCTTTAGTGATGGCTGCAGCTACTTCGCCGGTTGGCTCGCCGCCGGCCTGCGGTGCCAGGCAGTTCCAGTAGAAGGTGTGGTTCCACACCTGTGCTGCGTTGTTGAACATGCCGCCTTCAGAAGTACGAACAACTTCTTCCAGTGATTTGCCTTCAAACGCGGTGCCTTTTACCAGGTTATTCAGGTTGGTGACGTAGGTCTGGTGATGCTTGCCGTAGTGATATTCCAGCGTTTCTGCGGAAATGTGCGGCGCCAGGGCGTCTTTTGCATACGGTAATGCAGGTAATTCGAACGACATTGCTACTCTCCTTTATTATTGTATGAACACTCAATAACCACGTATCGAGTATGGGTAGGGTAGCAAATTGAAAGGCGAGACAAAAGAGGAACTTAACCTTACATCTGGCCGGGTTGTGTGGCGTGGCTCATACCGGCAAAGCGTGTCAGACTGGCGCTGAGAGGGGATTTTTATGGTTCCCGTGGCACTTGCGCGCTTATACTGTTAAGCCAGTCTTTTTATTCTGATTTTGTGAGGTTGCATGTCCTCTGAACTCTCTGCGAATAGCCCAACGGACAGCGCGACGCCTCGCAGGAAACGCGGACGCCCGCCGAAAGCGGTCTCCGTACAGCTTGATGTGAAGCGCACTATCATCCGCACCGGAGTGGAAGTGCTGACCGAGTCACCGTTCAGCGCCAGCAGCCTTGATTACATCCTCAAACGTGCCGGCGTCCCGAAAGGCTCTTTCTATTACTATTTTGAGAGTAAAGAAGCCTTCGGGATGGCGGTGCTTGAACAGTACGACAGTTTTTTCGCGCGACTCCTTCAGCGTACCCTGGGTGACGAAACCCGTTTACCGCTCGACAGGATCGCAGCCTTTGTGGATGCGGCCGCCTCAGGAATGGCGAAGTATCAGTTCAATCGCGGCTGTGCGGTGGGCAACCTGGCGCATGAGGTGGCAAAACTTCCGCCTGCGTTTCGCCAGAAATTAATGCAGGTCTTTGATCAATGGGAAGCGAAACTTGCGGTGTGCCTGCGTGACGCCGTGGCAGCAGGGCAGATAGCGCACCATGTTGATATCAACATTCAGGCTTCGTTCTTCTGGACCGGCTGGGAAGGGGCAGTGCTCCGTGCCCGTTTAGAACAAACCCGCCGCCCGCTGGATCTCTTTCTGCAGGGCTTTATCGCCGGGCTTTCCGTCAGTAACTAACGCCTCCAGGCCTGTGCCGCAGCAAAAGCAATAGAATTAATTAGACGATCGGTCTATTATTGTTTGATAAACGACGCCTGCATCCCATCGCGCATATTATTGTAGTCAATTGGTCTATTAAGGAATCAGCATGTTTAACGCCATTCTCATCAATAAGTCCGACGCGGGTTATGACGCGCAATATACTTCCGTTGCGCAAAGTGACCTGCCGGAAGGTCACGTCACTGTCGCTATCGATTATTCCTCCATCAATTATAAGGACGCGCTAGCCATCACCGGACGCGGCCCGATTGTGCGCCAGTTTCCAATGGTGCCGGGCATCGATTTTGCCGGAACGGTCACCGAGAGTTCAGACGATGCTTATCGCGTGGGGGATAAGGTTTTGCTCACGGGATGGGGCGTGGGCGAGCGCCACTGGGGCGGTCTGGCGCAAAAAGCCAGAGTGAAGAGCGAATGGCTGACCCGATTGCCGGAAGGCGCAAGCCCACAGACGGTGATGGCTATCGGCACCGCTGGTTTTACCGCCATGCTGTGTGTGAATGCGTTGTTGAAACAGGGGATAACGCCGCAGATGGGCCCGGTGCTGGTGACCGGTGCCAGCGGTGGGGTGGGTAGCTGTGCGGCCATCATTTTGCGCAAACTGGGTTATGACGTTATCGCAAGCTCCGGGCGTCCGGAGGAAACCGCACAGCTGCTGGCTAAATGGGGCGTGAAGGAGATAATCCATCGCGATGAGCTGGGGGCTCCAGGTAAGCCGTTGCAGAAAGAGCGCTGGGCTGCGGCGGTGGATACCGTGGGTAGCCACACCCTGTTCAACGCCTGTGCCGGAACAAAATACAACGGCGTCGTAGCTGCCTGCGGCATGGCACAGGGAATGGATTTCCCGGCAAACGTTGCCCCTTTCATCCTGCGTGGAGTGACGCTGCGGGGCGTGGATAGCGTGATGGTAAGCCAGGCGGTCCGCGAAGAGACCTGGCGCGACGTGTGCCGGTACCTGACCGCCGATGACTTAGCGGGTATCAGCGTTGTGAAACCGCTAAGCACCGCCATTGCCACCGCCGAAGCGCTGCTGGCAGGCCAGGTTCATGGTCGTGTGGTGATTGACTGCAATAAATAGAACTGATGAATAAAAGAAGAAGCCCGCATTATGCGGGCTTCTGTCGTTTGAACAGGGCAGGGATCAGCGAATGGTTTTTGGTGTCATTACGCGACGAGCGCCAACGTAGTGACGGGTCCAGTAGTCTTCGCTCAGCGAGGTCACCTGGATATCGCGACCGGTACGCGGAGACTGGATGAATTTCCCATTACCAACATACACGCCAACGTGATCGGCAGTACCACGACCGCGGGTGCGGAAGAACACCAGATCGCCGCTTTCCAGTTCACTGCGGTTTACCGGGCGCGCGTCGCGCAAGTGGTACATTTCATTAGCCGTACGTGGAATCCGAATATTCACCAGATCTTTATAGGCGTAATAAACCAGACCGCTGCAATCAAAACCGGTTCGCGGTGAGGTGCCACCCCAACGGTACGGTTTGCCAATCTGGTTCATTAATTTGTTCATTGCGGTTTTCTGCGCTTTCTGCACTTTTGCTTTGTGCACATCGGCCACTTTCAGCGGCTTATCGTCAACGACCTTAACGCATTTCTTCTTGTGGCCTTTGGTGACGGTGCATTTTTGCGTCACTTTGGCGGCAGCGGTTTGTTGCTTGCTGCCCTTGTGCGTACTGGAAGCGGTTTTGTGAGTCGAGGAAGACGCTTTGCTGGAGGCGGTGGTTTTCTTTTTAGCGCTGGTTTTAGTGCTGGTTTTGCTGGTTGTTTTAGCAGTGGTTTTGGTTTTCTGGCTGGTTTTTTTCTTACGTTCGCTGCTTTTAACCGGGTGCGCTTTTTGGGCTGAAGACGACCGCGCCTGCTGGGAAGCATGCGACAAAGGCGTAAACGATATCGATGTAAAAAGTAAAGCACAGAGCGTGATCGAGATTTTATTTATCCGCGCCACTGAGCAATCCCCTGTGATTAAGGCAGGCCTGCCATCATGCCTGCGTATGATTTTTCAAAACGCATCGATTCTAATGCATAAGAACACGAAATGTTAATAGCCTTTTTGCATCTGATATCCCGTTTCGTAAGCAAGTGCAAAAAAATGCAGCAGTCGAGCAACATACAGAAATAAAACGCTCAGATTTTCATCCGCGCTGCCGATAAAGAGATATTTTTAAGGCAACTTCTGAACGCAGAAGATAAAATAATGAGGCGTGAACAAAATGTTATTTTCGGACAGCGGTCATAGACGCTACAATGTCAGACTACTGCCGTAAGAGAAGTTATAGGAAGCAAGACAATGACCACAACTATCGAAAAAATCCAGCGTCAAATCGCCGAAAACCCGATTCTGCTGTACATGAAAGGCTCTCCGAAGCTGCCAAGCTGTGGCTTCTCCGCTCAGGCGGTTCAGGCACTGTCTGCCTGTGGCGAGCGTTTTGCTTATGTCGACATTCTGCAGAACCCGGACATCCGTGCCGAGCTGCCGAAATACGCAAACTGGCCGACCTTCCCGCAGCTGTGGGTTGACGGTGAACTGGTTGGCGGTTGCGACATTCTGATTGAAATGTACCAGCGTGGCGAACTTCAGCAGCTCATCAAAGAGACTGCGGCGAAGTACAAAGAAGAAGAGCCGAAAAGCGAATAATGTGTTCTGTCATGCCGGAGGCACTACGCTTATCCGGCGACAGAAACCTGTAAAAAAGCGACCTTACGGTCGCTTTTTTTATTCCTGCGTCTCAGCGACAGGTAGCGGCCAGCCGCCCATACGTTTCCAGCGGTTGACGATTTCGCAAAACAGGATGGCGGTCTGTTCGGTGTCGTACAGCGCCGAGTGGGCTTTGCTGCTGTCAAACTCCATACCCGCTGCGGCACAGGCTTTTGACAACACGGTTTGCCCAAGCGCCAGTCCGCTCAGAGCTGCGGTGTCGAAGGTCACAAACGGATGGAACGGGTTACGCTTGAGTGACGCGCGTTCAGCCGCGGCCATCATAAAGCTATGATCGAAGGTAGCATTGTGCGCAACCATAATCGCCCGGTTGCAGTTACTGTCTTTGATGCCTTTACGCACGGCTTTAAAGATGGCGTGCAGGGCATCGTATTCGCTGACCGCACCACGCTCCGGATCGTCAGGATTAATGCCGTTGAAAGCCAGCGCTTCAGGCTGCAGATTGGCGCCTTCAAATGGGGTAACGTGGAAATGCAGTGTGGTGTCCGGCATCAGCCAACCTTGCTCATCCATTTTTAGCGTGACGGCGGCAACTTCGAGTAACGCATCGGTTGCTGCATTAAACCCGGCCGTTTCGACATCAATGACTACCGGATAAAATCCGCGGAAACGGTCGCACAGACCATTCAGTTGAGCATTGTCGGACATCAGAATCTCTTGTACTAAATAACGAAGCGCGCATTATGGCAAATTTTGCCCAGGCTGGGTAGGCGGCGGGAAAAAAGAACGGGTGCCGAAGCACCCGCAGGAAGAGATTAGTGGCCGAGACCTTTTCCGGCATCTTTCTCTTCGATCAGTTCAATCTTGTAGCCATCCGGATCTTCGACAAACGCGATGACGGTCGTACCGCCTTTCACCGGGCCCGCTTCGCGGGTGACGTTGCCGCCGTTTTTACGGATACGGTCGCAGGCTTCAGCGGCATTCTCGACGCTCAGCGCGATATGACCGTAGGCGGTGCCGAGCTCGTAGCTGTCTACACCCCAGTTCCAGGTCAGTTCAATGACCGCTTCGTCACTTTCCGCGCCGTAGCCGACGAAAGCGAGAGAGTATTTATACTCCGGATTTTCGCTGGTGCGCAGCAGTTTCATGCCCAGTACGTTGGTATAGAACTCGATGGAACGTTGCAGATCGCCAACGCGCAGCATGGTGTGAAGTAAGCGCATATTTTTCCCTTAAAAAGTCGCGAGTAGAGAGTCTGTGAGTATAGCGGCGGATGCCCGCCGCTATCAATGCGGGGATTAAAGCGTTGGGTAATCGGTATAGCCTTCAGCGCCACCACCGTAGAAGCTTTCCGGGCGCTGCGGGTTCAGTTCCGTTTTGTGCTGCAGGCGAGCCACCAGATCCGGGTTTGCAATCCAGTCACGGCCAAAAGCGACGGCATCAATCAGGCCTTTCGCAATCAGATCGTTGGCTTTTTCCAGTGTATACGCCCCGGCACCGATAATAGGGCCGTGGAAACGCTCGCGAACTTTACGGCGGAACGCTTCGTCGTACGGCTTGCCGCCAGCCCAGTCCGGTTCGGACATATGCAGGTAGGCGATACCGCGTTTGCCCAGCTGTTCGATGAGATACAACGCGTCGGCTTCTTCATCCGGGCCGTTACCCACGTTCTGGAAGCTGCCAATCGGGGAAACGCGGATACCAATGCGATCGGCACCCCATTCTTTAATACCGGCATCTACCACTTCCAGCACCAGGCGAGCACGATTTTCCACGCTGCCGCCGTACTGATCGGTACGCTGATTAGATTCCGGTGACAGGAACTGGTGCAGCAGATAGCCGTGAGCGGAGTGCAGCTCAACCAGATCGAAACCGGCTTCGCGGGCGTTGGCGATAGCATGACGGAAGTCATTCACGATTCCCGGGATCTCAGCGGTTTCCAGCGCTCGCGGCATTGAGGTGTCGACGCGAATAGCGTGGCCGTTTTCATCACGCAGCGAAGTGCGGGTACCGGCAATGATCGCAGAAGGCGCGACCGGCGCTTCACCATGTGGCTGAATGCTATGGTGAGAGATACGGCCGGTGTGCCACAGCTGGACGGCGATATGGCCATTTTCAGCATGTACACCTGCGGTGATTTTTTTCCACGCGGCAACCTGCTCCGGGCTGTGCAGCCCTGGTGCACCGGCATAGCCTTTTGCCTGCGCGGAAACCTGGGTGGCTTCAGAGATAATCAAACCGGAGCTGGCGCGCTGGCGGTAATACTCGGCCATCAATGGGGTCGGAATATCGCCGGGCTCAATGCTGCGCAGACGGGTCAGCGGCGCCATGAAGACGCGGTTCGGCACGTTGATGGCGCCGACGGTAAGCGGGGAAAACACATTCTTCTGGGACATGATGACTCCTGAGTAGACCGGTCGTCTAGTAATTCGCTAAATAAAAACGCCTGGTTTACACCGAAGGCGCCGCAATCATAGTTTTTGCATGAGCCAGCGCGCTTTCGAGCGGCGTGGCGCTGCGTGACATCTTGGCCTGCAGATTGGCACCCAGCCACAGGGAGTAGAGCACCTGCGACTGCGTTAGCGCGTCACCCTGAAAGGTGAGGCTACCTTCGCGTTGGCCGTTTTCCAGCGCCCCGGCGAGCAGGACGATAATTTGGTTCGCGCCTTTGTTCATCTCGCTGCGCATCATCTCTGAGAGATCGCAGACTTCAGCAGAGAGTTTTACCGTCAGGCAACCGCTGATGATCCCTTGCTGGCAGAACTGGTTCAGCGTTTGCTGGTAGTAGGCCAGCAGGCGATCACGGTAGTTTCCTTCACCTGAGGCGAAATGATTCTTCAGCCGCAGATGGTAATCCGCATAGTGACGCTCAAGCATCGCTACGCCAAAAGTCTCTTTTGAGCGGAAGTAGTGATAGAACGAGCCTTTCGGCACTTCCGCCGTCTTCAGTAGTTCGCTCAGACCCATGCCGGTAAAACCCTTGAGCATGCAAAGACGCTCGCCGGTGGCAAGGATATGTTCTCGGGTATCACAATCAACAGGTCTGCTCATGGGGAAATAATGTAGTAGACCGATTGGTCTAATGCAAGAAAAATTGTGCGTCCGTCGAAGCTGTATCGATTAAGGGTTGCGCAAGGCGAGTGAAACGTCTTCAATGGTATAACAATCTTTTAACGGGGGACAGGGCATGGCTGAACAACTGGAATTTTTTCCGGTACCGAGCCCATGTCGGGGAATTTGCCAGTCCGACGAGCGCGGCTATTGTCGAGGTTGTATGCGTAGCCGCGAAGAACGCTTTCAATGGCAGGCGATGTCTGACGGGCAAAAACAGGAGGTGATCCGCCTGTGCCGTCAACGGTTGCTGCGTAAATTGCGCGCCAACAAACCCGCTGCGGCAGAAGATCCGGAACAACCCTCCCTGTTTTAATGTTGATTGTGGGCTTTACGCGCCCGGTTTTACGAACCCAATACACAGCGGATAGCCTTCATGCCGCTTATCCTGGTGAAAGGTTATCTGGCTAATGGCATCCAGCCTTATCTGCGGCCACTGCGTCAGCGCCTTGCTAAACGAGGCATCTGTACAGTTTTTATCTGAATGACCAATCAGCAATGCGCCGGAACGCGCAATCTCTGCATACCGGATCTCCGCGTTGTAGATATTAGGTTCTGTGCTGTTGCTCCAGGGGGTAATGGTTTTAGGTCCTGACGGCGCGTAAAAGAGAAGCCAGTCGGCCAGGTGCTCCCCACCGACCAGGCGCAGCGGTGTGCCGTAGCGTTGGTGCCATAACTGGTCAACCCTCTGGCTGAAGGGGATAATTCCACTCATTTTTTGTCCGGCATTGCCCACGTTAGCGGCCATGACCGCGCTGTACCCCAGCAACACCAGTACCGCGGTACCGATAAGAGCAATACTGGCCCCCCTGGCCGGCTGCGGGTTAGGGGTGACGACACATCCGACAAGCAGCGCCGGAGCCAGGATGAAAAACGGCTGTAACCATTCCGTCAATCGCCCGCCGTGATGAAACAGGAACCACAGGCAAATGGGGGCCAGCGGCATTACGCTGACCAGCAGCAGAACGCGTTTATTGGTATCGACAGGCCAACGGAGCTGAATGTGGCTGCGACGCAGGATCCACCATAAGAACAGCAGCGGGTAGTAGATGCTCAGCAGTTTTATGAACAACGCCGGGTTAAACTGACGTTTTATCTGCGAATCCACCCAATGGAAGGCCACAAAGTTGTGCTCCCATAGCCATGCCAGGTTTGGTGCAATAATGGCAAGACCCGCAATGAGTGCCAGATAGAACAGCGGTTGACGATAACAGACCCGAATTTTTGGCACCACAATGGTCGCGATGAAGGCTGCGCCGACAAATGCCAGCGTTGAGTACTTCGCCATCGAGGCCAGCCCTGCTGTTATCGCGAATGCCAGCCACCAGCCGGGGTGACGGGTGATCGCATGGTAAAAGAACAACAGCATCCACGGCCACAGCATAACCAGCAGGTAGTTATCGTTATAACTAATGATGTCGAAGTTAATGATCCCTGAAAGGTTGAGGGTGAGCAGGGCAATCCAGGCCAGACGTTCGCTGCCGCTCAGGCATTTTGCGAGCGACCAGCACCCCGCCATGCCAACGGCAATAGCCACAAAATGGGTGATGTACCAGTAAGCGCTGAACGAGATACCCGAAAACCACAGCGCCGGGCGCCATACCATACCCACCAGCCAGGGATTCTTTGGCGAACCCCACTCTGCGTTTTGTGCCCAGTTCAGTGCTTCAACGGCATCGTAGGGAACGGTAGGGTCCAGAAATATCGTTGCCAGACTCCACAACAGAGCATAAACACCCACCCAAACCATTAAAACGACTCGACTCATCGACCTTCCTTATTGAATTTATCCTCAGAGAAACTCCTTATCCTGGGCATCTATAGTTAAATTGCGGGCAAACAGAACTTGAATAACAGGTTTTTACCTGACAGGGGCGGTAGGAACAGAGAGCACAAGGACATGCGTTTCGCGGCGAATCATGTGTATACTCGAAACAGGTCTTTTTTGAGGATGTTGCTATGGTTCAGCGTATTACACTGGCGCCGCAAGGCCCTGAATTTTCGCGTTTCGTGATGGGGTACTGGCGTCTGATGGACTGGAATATGTCCCCGCGTCAGTTGGTCAGCTTTATTGAAGAACATCTGGATTTAGGCGTGACAACCGTCGATCACGCAGACATCTACGGTGGATATCAGTGCGAAGCCGCATTTGGGGAAGCGATGAAGCTGGCTCCGCATCTTCGTTCGCGTATGGAAGTGGTCAGTAAATGTGGCATTGCCACGACCGCGAAGGCAGAAAACGCCATTGGTCACTACATAACGGATAAACACCACATCATCAACAGCGCCGAACAGTCGCTGAAAAATCTCGCTATCGATGCGCTGGATCTGCTGCTTATTCACCGTCCCGATCCGTTAATGGATGCGGATGAAGTGGCGGAAGCGTTTCTGGCGCTGCATCAGGCCGGGAAAGTGCGCCATTTCGGCGTGTCTAACTTCACCCCTGCGCAGTTCACTCTGCTGCAGTCGCGCCTGCCGTTTACGCTTGCCACGAACCAGCTGGAGATCTCCCCGGTGCATCAACCGCTGCTGCTGGATGGCACGCTGGATCAGCTCCAGCAGTTGCGTATTCGCCCGATGGCGTGGTCGTGCCTCGGCGGTGGACGGTTGTTTGAAGATGCTGAGTTCCAGCCACTTCGCGATGAGCTTGCCATTATTGCGCAGGAGCTGAACGCTGCCAGCATTGAGCAGGTAGTTTATGCGTGGGTGATGCGTCTGCCGTCGCAGCCGCTGCCGATCATCGGCTCAGGCAAAATTGAACGCGTCCGTTCTGCCGTAGCGGCCGCAGCGTTGAAGATGTCTCGCCAGCAGTGGTTCCGCATTCGTAAAGCGGCGCTGGGGTATGACGTACCGTAATACCTGCCGGGGTGGCGTTCGTCACCCCGAAATGCTGCCTTCCGCTGGAGCCTGCTCCAGCTGCGAGAGCGAGCAGTACAGGCGCCAGATAAGCGTGCCCAGTTCGCGAGCGGCAGGTTGATGGTGCCGGGAGAGAGCATCGCAAATCCGCTGAAGTTCCTGCAACGACGCCGCTAACGGCCGCTGACGTACCCCGCGCTCGCTCATGACATCACGCAATAGTGAAATACACATATCACGCACCTGCGAGAGCGGGTCGGATCGGCTTTCCCAACTGCGCAGTTGCCAGACAACGTGCGAGCAGTTCAGCAGCACCACGCCCCAGCGCAGTAACCAGCGGCGAGCCAGCGCATCCTGGCTGTTACTCAACTGACTGATGTGGTGGTAGACCAGCGACTCAAATTCATGCTCAGAATAAGCCGGTTTACGACTTAACTGGTCAATAAAGTGACGCCGTAACGCGCGAATGTGCCGACGGCTCTTACGTGCGTCAGAGCCGGGACGAAGTACCGCAAACGCCAGCCATGCCGCGCCCACACCGAGGATCTTCGCCAGATTGTCGTTGAGAAAACCGTCGAAGTTGTAATCTGGTGGGTTCGTCACCGAAACAAACGATCCCATAAACACGATAAGTTGCCCCCACAGCCCGGCAAACTTCGGCATTTGCTGTTTAAAGAGCTGCATAGTGGTGAGCAGCGGGAATAAAAATAACAGGAATTCCCACAGCTCGGTTATCTGTACCATCAGGCCGAACTTCACCACGAAGCTGAACAGCGACAGCAACAGCAGTGTTCGCATCAATAAGCTCAGAGAATTGAACGGTGAAGGGGCAATGGAATAGAGCACGCAGGCGATAGAGGCCAGCGTTAAGGCTGCCGGGCCGGATCCCCATTGCGTGTTGATGCTCAGGGAACCAATGAAGAACAGGGCGACGAAGGTGCGGATCCCGTTCCACAGCGCCTCTGCGTGATCGGTATGACGAGCCAGTGCCGGAGCGCCGGGTACCGAAAACTCCGTCACTGCAGTCGCATTTTCAAGACGCTGAAGCCAGTAGCTGGAGCGCAGGTAAACCCGACAAAAATAACGCAGCCGGTTCCAGAACGCCTGGTGGTGATAATCGGCGGCGTCAGTGGGAGCAAGGGGGGCGATGATTTTCGCAACGGTATAAATATCGGCTCCCGGTCTGGCCAGTTCAAGGACGAGGCTGTCAATGACCGTTCGCAGGTTTTCGGGGGGATTCGGCCAGTTCACTATCATCCGTCGCAGGCTGGAGATTACGCTTGTCAATCGCAGCTGCTGATGCAGTAAATAGTTCAGCAGCCTGTTTTGCCGACGAAAACGATAGTGGCTCCAGAATGCCTGGATGCGTAGCAGATTCATGGTCAGGATCTGGCCGATAACGTTCTCGTGCGCGGTGCGAATGGCGTCGGTCGTGTTTGGTTGCCAGAGGAGGCTGCTGTGTTCCAGCAGCCGCGCGTGCATATTCTTGAGCGCGGTAAGCAGAGCGGTGCCATCGGAAGTGCTCGGCAGGATCATCATCATCGTCCCACCACAGAGAATACCGACAATGACTTCACACACCCGAGACTGGGCGAGATCCCAGAGTACGGCAGGGTCAACGACGTTGACCATCGGGAAGGCGATCATGGCGCAGGTGTAGCCTGCCAGCTGGAAAGCGTAGGCTGCGTTATTGGTGAACATGGCGCAGGCCCAGGTACAAAAGGCGAGCCAGGCAGACATGTAAACCAAAAATAACCACGGGTCGGTCAGCGCGTGACCCGCAATAATCAACGCAATACAGGCACCCAGCAGGCTGCCGGCGATGCGACCTAAACTTTTACTGATAACTCCGCCGACCGTAGGGAAGCTCACGACTGCCGCCGACGTCATCGCCCAGTACGGCTCGTCGAGATTAAGCCAGTAGGCAATGCTCAACGCCAGGCACATGGCGATGCCGTTGCGTAAGGCATAGCGCCACTGTCCCCGGGTCGCCTTTATCCACGGTAAGGATTGCCAGCTGAGTGCGGGAAGATTCATCAGGGTTTGCCAATCGATACGGTACAGGTGGTACCGGAGACCAGCGTGATGTCCTGTGGAAGCGTATCGAATTCAATGCGTACCGGAACCCGCTGCGCCAGCCGCACCCAGGGGACGTTGGGTTTAATGTCCGCCACCAGGTCTTTATTGCTATCGACGCTCTGATCGTAAATGGCTCTACCGATACTGGATACGTGACCCTGTAACGTTTTTCCGGAACTGTACAGAATGATATCCGCGCGGTCACCTGAGCGGATATGGCGCAATTTGGTCTCTTCAAAGTAACCAACCACGTAGAAAGAGTGGCTGTCGACAAGGGCAAACACCGCTTTCCCTTCGCTGGCATAGTTGCCAACACGGGTTGATAAATTTGTCACCCAACCGTCAACCGGCGCCTTTACCACCGTTTGACTGAGCTGCCAGCGCGCGTGCTCAAGGGTTGCCTGCGCAGCACTGACGACGGCTTTGGCCGCCTTCTCGGCCATATTGGCGCTATCGCGATCCTCTTCCGAAATAAAGTTTTGCGGCAGATTATGACGTCGGCTGGCTTCACGGCTGGCTTTCAGCTGCTCAGATTGCGCTTTCGCAAGGCCTGCTTCGGCGTTCAGCACGGCAATTTTGTAGGGAGTATCGTCAATTCGGAACAGTACGGTACCGGCTTTTACTAACTGGTTGTCTTCAACGTTGAGCTCCTGAATGCTTCCGGATACCTGTGGCGTGATGCTGACCTGCTCGGCGCGGACTTTCCCGTCGCGCGTCCAGGGGGATTGCATGTAGTAGTTCCAGACCAGCCAGATAGCGATGATAGCGACGGCTGCAACCAAAAGCGTTGAGAAGTATTTTATTCTTTTCATTAAGTTAGTATCACCAGGAGACGATTAAAACCAGCGCCAGACAAACGGAAAGCGCAAACAGGGAGAGATCCATCAGCATGGGATGCCAGATTTCACCGGCGTACATCCAGTCACGTAACTGACGATGCGCTACCAGCCAGATAAGAAATCCGAGCAGAACCGCTTTAAAAATGGGGGGAAAGTAGATGGACGCGCCTACCACCAGATCCTGAAGGGGTAAACCAGAGGCGTTCAGAATCGACTTCACGAGCAAGTTTCCTTTGCATGGGAGGAGTAATACGCAAAATGTGAGATCCACATCGGCGAAACGGTCTTATCGTTACTAGTAGTGTAAATCATTGCCTCGATTTGCGAGTTTTTGGCAATACAATTG
This sequence comes from Yokenella regensburgei ATCC 49455, assembly GCF_000735455.1. Taxonomy (GTDB): domain Bacteria; phylum Pseudomonadota; class Gammaproteobacteria; order Enterobacterales; family Enterobacteriaceae; genus Yokenella; species Yokenella regensburgei. Next base: position 61,426 of record NZ_JMPS01000071.1, read on the forward strand.
TGTTGATATGTTAAATACTGCACACTATTCTAAAATCAGCATAATAACTTAGCAAGCTAATTATAAGGAGATGAAATTGGAATCGCCATTAGGTTCTGATCTGGCTCGGTTGGTGCGGATCTGGCGCGCTTTGATTGACCATCGCCTGAAACCTCTGGAATTGACGCAGACGCACTGGGTAACGTTGCATAACATTCATCAACTTCCCCCTGAGCAGTCGCAGATTCAACTGGCCAAAGCGATCGGCATTGAGCAACCGTCACTGGTTCGTACACTTGATCAACTGGAGGAGAAGGGACTCATTTCTCGCCAGACATGTGCGAGTGACCGACGCGCCAAGCGTATCAAACTCACCGAAAAGGCTGAGCCGCTGATTGAAGAGATGGAGACCGTCATTCGTAAAACGCGCGGCGAGATCCTGGCCGGGATCTCGGCAGAAGAGCTTAACATTTTGCTGGATCTTGTTTCGCGTCTTGAACAAAACATCAATGAGCTTCAGTCCCGCGATTAATCGTTGTCGGCGCCGAACAAAGAAGGGCCCTGCAAACGCAGGGCTTTTTTTTTATCCCCAGACGACGATACGGTTACGCCCGGTCTCTTTTGCCCGGTACATGGCCTGATCGGCTCGCTGAACACACTCTTCGGCGCTAAGAGCGCTGCTGGTGGTCGTAAAGACCCCCATACTGATGGTCACCGGCTCCGGCAGGTGGTCGTTACTGCTCTGGGCATTCTGCTTTTCGATAGTGACGCGAATGCGTTCGGCAATGCGCTGTGCCTCTTCAGAAGAGACGTTCATCAATAGCAAAGCAAACTCTTCTCCGCCAATTCTGGCAGCGACGTCTTCCACACGAGCAGCGTTCTGCAGGACGCGTGCGACGTACTGAATCACCTTATCACCCTGTAAATGCCCGTACTGGTCGTTGATGCGTTTGAAACGATCGAGGTCGCTGACTATAACGGATATCGGTGTGGCGGGCGTCGTGGCGCGCAGCTGGCTGGTCAGCGTGTCGTAGAAGAAGCTGCGGTTATACAGGCGCGTCAGTGAGTCACGAATCGAGTTCTGATAGGAATCCAGATACTTATCGTGAGAAGTGCGATAGAGGTGGAACACATCGCACAGCAGCACGAAGAACAGGAACAGGGTACAAAGGGTTTCAAAGAAACGGGCCTGATACCAGGAGTAACCTGCGCTGTGATCGGCAGTGAGTAGAATAATCAATGTCACAATATAGCAGGCGCAAAAGAAACCGCCGCTGAACCAAAATATATTCTTAAGCCGAGTAATACGTAATAAAACGTAGAGCGTCAGGAACCATAGCGAGACCAGCGCCCAACCAATGATATATCGCCATAAAGGCGTAAAGGTCAGCGTCAGATTATCAATAAAGCTGAGGTGGAATAACTCGTAACCGCTGGCATAAAGCCACGCCAGAATAATCATTGATGCCGTGAATGCACCAATGGAAATTAATATGGATGCATGTATTTTTCTTACGTGCATCGTACTCTTACGATAATAGTATAATACGGCAGCAGTAGTAAAAAGCGCCGCCATCATGATGTTGCGGAAGAAGTAGTAGATGATGGCATTGTTATAATTGACGAGCCGCCCTGAAGTGCACATATACCACTCGGGGTAAGTGCTCAGGGTTCCTGCCAGTAGCAAGGCAGAACCGGCAAAGGCGCACGCAATGGGCATCAGGTACAGACGTCGCTTTTCGCAGATATACTTCATTATCATGAAGGCTGCGATCATCATATGAAAAACAAATAAAAAAATGGTCATCACCGGGAATGCGACAGGACCAGTGCCGGGCATTGCTTTAAACAATATGTGCGACGTGTAATAAATTAAAGAAATGGCAAACGCACAAATTACAAAGAATATGAAAAGGTTGCGCGTAACGCGCGGTGATTTTGCAAGCATAATCTACGTCTCAATATCAGTAGGCTACAAAAAGAGAGCCCAAAAGTTGCGGGTGTTAAACGTAATATTACTGAGTGTAATTCAGAAAAATGTGTCAAATATTGCGCCTGAACAAACAACTGTGGCGGTTTATATTTGCGAGGTAATTATGCGTTAATTAGATGAGAAGAAAGGTTACCAAAAGTCAGTTTTTGTCAGGGAAGGGTAAAAATATATCGCGTAACGCAGAGCGCGTTACGCGATAAGAAGATTAACGCGGGGAAACGGTAACCTGCTGGCCGTTGCTGGCAATTGCCACACGCTGGCCTTTAGAGAAGCGAGTATCGCCCTGTTTCTGCACAACCATAATGGTGTTGCCGTCGTCTTTGCGGATTTCCAGCTCAACACCCTGGGTTTTGTTCATCGCGCTCTGTACGCCCTGACCGGCTACGCCGCCTGCTACAGCACCTGCTGCGGTAGCGAGAGAACGACCGGTGCCGCCGCCTACGGTATTACCGAGGAAGCCACCTAAAACCGCACCGCCGATAGCACCGATCACGTTAGAATCGTCGCCGCCCTGGATTTGTACCGGACGGGTATTCACGATTGTCCCGTAGGCCACGTTCTGAACCTGTTTTGCTTCGGATGCGTTATATACGTCCCCGGACAGGCCACTGCTGCTGACACATCCCGCCAGCGATAAACCGATCATAGAAACGGCCAATACACGTAACATCATTTATGACTCTCCTGTTCACCATGAAACGCTCACCTGAGCATCCGTCATGATGCAATTATATGGCATTTACCTTACGCAGGTCATTTGTTCTGCATCGATAAGGCGAAAATTATATTCAGAAAAGGTTTAACCGATGTTAAACCATTGTCAAAGTCGGAGCGCGGCCGGAGCCGTCAACTTTTGTGGTCTATTGTTAAAATTTATTAGTACCTCATAGAATTGGCGCGAACTTTATGGTGGAGTGTGGGGTCCGGAATGCCTAACCTCAGGAAAACATATGAAATCGGGTCGCTTTATTGGTGTTATGTCAGGAACCAGCCTTGATGGTGTTGATGTCGTGTTGGCCGCGATTGATGAACATCGCGTCGCGCAGTTGGCAAGCCTGTCGTATCCCATTCCCGCTCCGCTGAAAGAGGGAATTCTGGCTATCTGTCAGGGGCAGCAACTCACACTTTCCCAACTGGGAAGGCTCGACACCCAGCTAGGTCGCCTGTTTGCCGATGCGGTACTGGCGCTGATGAATCAGGAACGCCTGCTGGCGGAAGACATTGTCGCCATCGGCTGCCACGGACAGACGGTGTGGCACGAACCGACGGGAGCGGCGCCGCATACCATGCAGATTGGTGACAACAACCAGATTGTGGCGCGAACCGGTGTTAGCGTGGTCGGCGATTTCCGCCGTCGCGATATGGCTCTGGGGGGCCAGGGCGCACCGCTGGTGCCTGCGTTTCACGATGCTTTACTATCGCATCCCGCCGAACGGCGAATGGTGCTGAACATTGGCGGTATTGCCAATCTCTCGCTGCTGGTGCCAGGCCTGCCGGTTCGTGGCTACGACACCGGGCCGGGCAACATGCTGATGGATGCCTGGATCTGGCGTCGCCGTGGTTTGCCTTATGATAAAGACGCGGAATGGGCGAATAGTGGCAAAGTGAATCTGTCGCTGCTGCAGGATATGCTGAGCGACCCGTGGTTTGCGCTGCCGGCGCCGAAGAGCACCGGCCGGGAGTACTTCAATCTGTCGTGGCTCGAAAGGCAGCTTGCCCGCCACCCGAACCTGCAGGCGCAGGATGTGCAGGCAACGCTGACGGAGCTTACCGCCGTCACGATTAGTGAACAAGTGTTGCTGAGCGGTGGCTGTGAACGCCTGCTGGTCTGCGGCGGCGGTAGTCGCAACCCGCTCCTGATGTCGCGCCTCTCTGCGCTGTTGCCCGGCACCGAGGTGACAACCACCGATGAAGCCGGGATCAGCGGCGACGACATGGAAGGGCTGGCATTTGCCTGGCTTGCCTGGCGAACCATCAATGGTCTGCCTGGTAATCTGACGTCGGTAACCGGCGCCAGCGAAGCGTCGGTGCTGGGCGCCATTTTTCCCGCCAATCCACTGCAGAATCAGAGTTAACTGAAATCCGGGCGAATTATCTGTCGCTAGAATGGGATCATTACGGAAGGGCGGATTGCCCTTCTGGCCCGGAAAGTCACCAGGAACGACTATGAAAAAGAAACTACTGATTGCCGTAATCCCTTTCATGCTCGCCGGCTGTAGCTACTACAACCAGTTTGTCGAACGTATGCAGACCGACAAGCTGGAATATCAGTGTGATGAGAAACCGTTGACCGTGCAGCTTAACAATCAGCGCCAGGAAGTCAGCTTTATCTATGACAACCAACTGCAGCATCTGAGGCAGGGTCTGTCCGCTTCCGGAGCGCGCTATACGGACGGGGTATACGTCTTCTGGTCGAAGGGTGATAGCGCCACCGTTTACAAACGCGACAGTATTGTCCTGAATAACTGTCAGTTACAGAATCCGAAGCGTTGAGATTTTTGGTCGGGCGGCGCACAATAACGCCACCCGATGACAATAAAAAAAGCTTACGCCATGTCTGATAACGATGATTTACAAGAACAAATCGCGCAATCGCGCCGTGAATACATCCGTGGCGGTCTCCGCCGCCGCGACCTTCCTGAACAACCGCTAGATCTGTTCGAACGCTGGTTACGCCAGGCCTGCGATGCAAAGCTGGCTGACCCGACCGCCATGGTGGTCGCGACCGTCGACGAAAACGGCCAACCGTACCAGCGTATTGTCTTGCTCAAGCATTACGACGAGAAAGGCCTGGTGTTTTACACCAACCTTGGCAGCCGTAAAGCCCATCAGCTTGAGCAGAACCCGCGCATCAGCCTGCTGTTCCCGTGGCATATGCTCGAGCGTCAGGTGATGGTGACGGGTAAAGCTGAGAAGCTTTCCACCCTCGAAGTTGTGAAATACTTCCATAGCCGCCCGCGCGACAGCCAGATTGGCGCATGGGTGTCAAAACAGTCCAGCCGCATTTCCGCGCGCGGGATCCTCGAAAGCAAATTCCTCGAACTCAAGCAAAAATTCCAGCAAGGTGAAGTACCGCTGCCGAGTTTCTGGGGCGGTTTCCGCGTCAATATCGAGCAAATGGAATTCTGGCAGGGCGGTGAACATCGCCTGCATGATCGTTTTTTATACCAGCGTGATAACGGTTCGTGGAAAATTGACCGCCTGGCACCGTAATCCCCACAAAATGTTGTTTTAAGCGCTGGCGCAAGGCGGGCTGGCGCTTTATTCTATGAAGCTTTCGTATCTGACGAAAAGTCGTGTACCGGCAGAGGTGCAGTCCGTATATATATGGAGAATTTGATGGCAAGCAGTAACCTGATTAAACAATTGCAAGAGCGGGGCCTTGTGGCTCAGGTGACGGATGAGGAAGCGTTAGCAGAGCGACTGGCGCAAGGGCCAATTGCACTCTATTGCGGCTTCGATCCGACCGCTGATAGCTTGCATTTGGGGCATCTCGTTCCCTTGTTATGCCTCAAACGCTTCCAGCAAGCGGGTCACAAGCCGGTAGCCCTGGTCGGTGGTGCCACCGGTCTGATTGGTGATCCGAGCTTCAAAGCCGCGGAGCGTAAACTGAACACGGAAGATACCGTGCAGGAGTGGGTAGATAAAATTCGCAAACAGGTCGCGCCGTTCCTCGACTTCGACTGTGGCGATAACTCTGCCATTGCTGCCAACAACTACGACTGGTTTGGCGGCATGAACGTGCTGACTTTCCTGCGTGATATCGGTAAGCACTTCTCCGTTAACCAGATGATCAACAAAGAAGCGGTGAAGCAGCGTCTGAACCGTGACGATCAGGGGATCTCGTTCACCGAGTTTTCCTACAACCTGCTGCAGGGTTATGACTTTGCCTGCCTGAATAAGCTGCACGGCGTGTCGCTGCAGATCGGCGGTTCCGACCAGTGGGGTAACATCACCTCCGGTATCGATTTGACCCGTCGTCTGCACCAGAACCAGGTATTTGGCCTGACCGTACCGCTTATCACCAAAGCAGATGGCACCAAGTTCGGTAAAACCGAAGGTGGCGCAGTATGGCTGGATCCGAAAAAAACCAGCCCGTACAAGTTCTACCAGTTCTGGATCAACACCGCCGACGCCGACGTCTATCGCTTCCTGAAGTTCTTTACCTTCATGGACATTGAAACTATCAATGAGCTGGAAGAAGAAGACAAAAACAGCGGTAAAGCACCTCGCGCTCAATACGTCCTGGCAGACGAAGTCACTCGCCTCGTTCACGGCGAAGAGGGTCTGGAGGCGGCGAAACGCATTACCGCAAGCCTGTTCAACGGTACGTTGAGCGACCTGAGTGAAGCTGATTTCGAACAGCTGGCGCAGGATGGTGTACCGATGGTTGAGCTGGAAAAAGACGCCGACCTGATGCAGGCGCTGGTGGACTCCGAGCTGCAGCCGTCCCGCGGTCAGGCACGTAAAACCATCGCCCAGAACGCTATCACCATCAACGGTGAAAAACAGTCCGATCCGGAATATACCTTTGCCGACAGCGATCGCCTGTTCGGTCGTTACACCTTACTGCGTCGCGGTAAGAAGAACTACTGTCTGGTCTGCTGGAAATAATCCAGTCAACCGTGAAGGGCGTGGGAAACCACGCCCTTCTTACTTTGTGCTCCAGGTAAGATATAACAAATGAAGAACATCCTCGCCATCCAGTCTCACGTGGTCTTTGGTCATGCCGGTAACAGCGCGGCAGAATTCCCGATGCGTCGTCTGGGGGTAAACGTCTGGCCGTTAAACACCGTTCAGTTTTCTAACCATACGCAGTACGGCAAATGGACCGGCTGCGTGATGCCGCCGTCCCATCTGACGGAAGTTGTGCAGGGTATCTCGGATATTGGTCAGCTAAAACGCTGCGATGCGGTGCTGAGCGGCTATCTTGGCTCGGCCGAGCAGGGAGAACATATTCTCGATATTGTGCGCCAGGTAAAGGCGGAGAACCCGCAGGCGAAATATTTCTGCGACCCGGTCATGGGACACCCGGAAAAGGGCTGCATCGTGGCACCCGGCGTGGCGGAGTTCCACGTGAAGTACGCGATGCCGGCAAGCGATATCGTGGCCCCCAATCTGGTCGAACTTGAAATTCTCTGCGGTCACGATGTGCATAACGTTGACGAAGCGGTACTTGCGGCACGTGAGCTTATCGAACAGGGTCCGGATGTGGTGCTGGTGAAGCACCTGGCGCGCGCGGGCTACAGCGTGGATCAGTTTGAAATGCTGCTGGTGACCCGCGACGAAGCCTGGCACATCAGTCGTCCTCTGGTCGATTTCGGCGCCCGTCAGCCGGTTGGCGTCGGAGATGTCACCAGTGGACTACTGCTGGTGAAACTGCTGCAGGGAGCTACGCTGCGTGAAGCGCTGGAGCACATTACCGCCGCGGTTTACGAAGTGATGGTGACAACACAGCAGATGGATGAATACGAGCTGCAGGTGGTTGCGGCGCAGGATGCTATCGCGAAACCAGAACATTTCTTCAGCGCCACGCGGCTGTAAGAAAGGACCGGGCGGTTATTCCGCCCGGTTATTGCGTTACTTCAGACCTTCCGCGGCCATGGCCGCAGCAACGGCCGGACGCGCCGCAACGCGCTTCATATACGCTTCGATATTCTTAAACCCGTCCATATTCAGTTTAACCGCATACGCCCAGCGCAGTACGGTGAACAGATAGGCATCGGCAATGGTGAATCGGGTGCCACTCAGCCACTCGCCGCTTTTCAGCGAGTCGTCGACATACTGCATTTTCTTTTCGAGCTGTGCGCGAGCCGTTGGCTTGTAGTCTTCCGGCGTATCGGGGCGGAACAGCGGCGTAAAGCCCTTGTGCAGCTCGGTCGCAACATAGTTCAGCCACTCCAGCGTATGGTAGCGACCAATGCTGCCAACCGGCGCCAGTAGCTGCCTGTCGGGCACGCTGTCGGCGATGAACTGCATGATGGCCACACCTTCGGTCAACAGGCTGTTGTCGTCCAGCAGCAGGGCAGGAACCTGACCTTTCGGGTTGATAGCAAAGTAGTCGTCGCCGTTTTCCAGCTTCTTCTTCATTAAATCTACGCTATCGAGCGTGAAGTCTTTGCCGCTTTCGCGCAGCGAGATGTGTGAGGCAAGAGAACAGGCGCCGGGCTTGTAGAACAGTTTCATGACAAACTCCTGGTTGCAGGTATGTGGTTCTATCCTGGTACAAGTGGGTCTAAAAAAAAAAGCCGCTAACATAAGGTTAGCGGCTTAAATTTATCTGTTTCCCGAAGACATTACGCTGTTGCGGTATCTTTCGCGGCAGCGCTCTGATCGTCGTCCTGAGTCATGCGGTTCAGTTTCGGCGCCAGCAGGATCATCAGCACAGCAATGACTGCGGTGGCGATACCGATCTGCAGGAACACGTGGCCGTATACTTCCAGAGACATCAGCGGGTCAGTAACGTTTTCCGGAACCGCCATCAGGTTAGCAATCTTACCGGCGATAATCGCCGCACCTGCGGTGGTCAGGAACCAGCTACCCATGATGAAGCCCATCAGACGCTGCGGAACCAGCTGTGCCACCATCGCCAGACCCAGACCAGAGATCATCAGCTCACCGATGGACTGCAGAGCGTAGCTCAGAATCAGCCAGTTAACGGAGACGATACCGGCGTCGCTGGCAAATTTGGTACCCAGCGGCAGTACCAGGAAGGCACCGGAGCACAGCACCATACCGATAGCGAACTTGTGCGGCATCGGCAGACGGTCACCCATCTTGTTATAGATAGCAGCAAGAATCGGGCTACCAATCATGATCCAGAACGGGTTCAGGGCCTGATACTGTTCCGGCTCAAAAGCGATACCCAGAATGGAGTGCTCAACGTTACGGATTGCGAAGAAGTTCAGAGACGTCGGCATCTGGCTGTACAGAACGAAGAAGACGATAGCCTGCAGCATCAGAATGAAGGCCACAATCATCTTACGGCGTGCTGCACCCTGCATCGCGAACGCTTCTTTACCGAAGATGCACACAATGATGAACGCAATCACGCCCAGCGCCATACGTGCAACACCCTGGTTATGCAGCAGCCAGGTCGCGATAGTGGCCAGGATGACAACACCGACGATAGTTGCCAGCAGTTTGCCAACGTGAACCGGCTCGAAGTCCGGCTTAGAACCATACTGTTTTACCCACTTCTGGCAGAACGCGAAGTTCACCACGGTAATCAGCATACCTACAACGCTCAGTGCAAACGCCACGCTCCAGCCAAACTTCGCCGCAAGCCACGGCGTCGCCAGCATGGAGAAGAAGGAACCGATGTTCACGGACATGTAGTACATGGTGAATGCACCGTCCAGACGCGGGTCATCTTTCGCATAGCAGGTAGAGAGCAGGGAAGACGGGTTAGCTTTGAACAGACCATTACCAACGGCGATGGTTGCCATACCCATATATACGATTGCGGCATCGTGACCAGACCATGCGACCAGCGCATAGCCGATTGCCAGGACGATAGCCCCCAGCATGATGACGCGTTTAGTACCCAGAACTTTGTCGCCTAACCAACCGCCAATGGCCACGAGGCCATACACCAGCGCACTAAAGGAGGAGAACAAGGTGATTGAATCCGCTTCAGACATACCCAGTTGTTTTACCAGGTAAACGGCCATGATCCCTTGCAGGCCGTAGTAACCAAAACGCTCCCATAATTCTATAGAGAAAATGAGATAGAACGCTTTTGGCTGTTTGAAAGCGTTCAAACTGACGCTTTCTGCTGGTTTATTGTTTGCAGTTGACACATATACCTCTTTTTTTTCGACCCATATTAATGGGGAAGTTCTGGGCGTGGTGCTTAAAAAAATGCACCCGCCTTATTGTTATATTTGGAGGGGAAACGCGGGGTAATGTTCACTATCCTGACCAGTCAGGCAAGGGGTTTGTAATATTCTGTTACACATAAACAGGGCGGTATAATTAGCCGGACACCTAAATGTTATTTAGCGTTAAATTTCACCGTTTAGCGGTTGTTGGTTTTTTCCTCTGAAAGATGGGGGTAAAATTGCGCTATTGGCGATATGTTCTGCTGCTGGCGTTAAAACATAGTGATATGACCTATGTTCTGAAAAATAGCCAGTGTATTGTCCGGCGGAAGTGAGAAAAGCCGCTGATGCAGTGGGTAAAATGTACCTTTTGCGCAACATGAAATTAACACCGTGTTGCGCCGGTGATCATGATCACAGAGTTATAGAATTTTTTCCGTGGAAAAAAATGATTAACCTGGCTGAACGATTAATAGCCAGTGAATGCGGCGGTATAAAAAGAGATCTATGGCACAAAAAATGGACGGACAGGGAGGGACGGGCGCCAGACGCGATAAAGATGCGCGTCCGGCGAGTTGTCAAATATCGACCTTCTCTTTGAATTCGCAGAGATCTTCAATCAGGCAGGAGCCACAGCGTGGTTTACGGGCGATACAGGTGTAGCGACCGTGCAGAATAAGCCAGTGATGGCAGTCGACCTTAAACTCGGCAGGGACCACTTTAAGCAGCTTCTCTTCTACCTGCTCGACATTTTTACCCGACGCAAAGTTAGTACGATTACAGACGCGGAAAATATGCGTATCAACGGCAATCGTAGGCCAGCCAAAGGCGGTGTTAAGCACGACGTTAGCCGTTTTACGCCCCACGCCCGGCAGAGCTTCCAGCGCGGCTCTGTCTTCCGGCACTTCACCACCATGCTGCTCAAGCAGAATGCGGCAGGTTTTAATCACGTTTTCCGCTTTGCTGTTAAAGAGTCCAATGGTCTTGATGTACGATTTCACGCCATCGACACCGAGCTCCAGCATCGCCTGAGGAGTATTGGCCACCGGGTAGAGCTTTGCGGTGGCTTTGTTGACGCTGACGTCGGTAGCCTGAGCGGAGAGCAGCACCGCAATGAGCAACTCAAACGGTGAACTGAAGTTCAGCTCCGTGGTGGGGTGCGGATTGTTGTCCCGCAGGCGGGTGAGGATCTCAAGGCGTTTGGTTTTATTCATGACGCTTTCCCTGCGGTATCAGCCTGTGCCGGGCTGGCGACCACTTCTGCAGTCTGTGCTTTGCGTTGTTTGGATCGCTCATCAATCAGATATTTCAGCGCGAGCAGCATCCCGAGGCCGATGAAGGCTCCTGGGGGTAGCATGGCCAGCAGGAACGGGGTGTCGGTATGGAATACCTCGATACGCAGCACTTTTGCCCAGTTACCCAGCAAACCGTCGGCACCGTCAAACAGCGTTCCGTTACCAATGATTTCACGCATTGACCCAAGTACAAACATTGCGCAGGTTGCCCCCATCCCGATGGAAAAACCATCCAGGGCGGAAAGGGCTGGTCCCTTTTTAGCCGCGAAGGCTTCAGCACGTCCTACAACGATACAGTTGGTCACAATAAGGGGAATAAAGATCCCCAGTGACTGATACAGGCCAAACGCGTAGGCGTTGATAAGCATTTGCACGGCGCTGACCACCGAGGCAATGATCATCACGTATACCGGAATACGGATCTCGGCTGGCGTCCAGTGACGGAGTGCCGAGATGAACAGGTTAGTGAGAGTCAGCACCAGCGTGGTGGCAAGCCCCAGGCCAAGGGCATTGGTTGCCGTCGAGGTGACAGCCAGCAGCGGGCAAAGCCCCAGCAGCTGGACCAGCGAGGAGTTGTTTTTCCATAACCCCTGAACAATAACGTCTTTTATTTCGCTCACGGTTTATTCTCCACAGGCACTGAGTTCAGGAAGCTGCGCAGGCAACGTTTGCGCAAAGATCCCGGCGCGTCTGACCGCATTGACTACCGCGCGGGGGGTGATCGTGGCGCCGGTAAACTGGTCGAAGTCGCCGCCGTCTTTTTTCACCGCCCAGTGGCTGTCATCAGGACCGTTGATTTTTTTACCCGAGAAATGGGTTATCCAGTCCGACAGGCGTAGCTCTATTTTATCACCTAATCCCGGCGTTTCATGGTGTTCGATAACGCGGGTGCCAAGCACCGTGCCGCTGAAGTCGGCACCGACAAGCAGACGAATAGCGCCTGAGTAGCCGTCCGGTGCGGTGGCTTCAATGACCGCTGCTACCGGGGTATCACCGTTACGGGCGATATAGACTTTGTGAGCGCCTTTGCCCAGCGATGCATCGGTCACCAGATAGCAGCTGCCCTGCAGATTATTGGTGTACAGATTCGGCGGGATGACCTGATCGAACAACGCCTTTTGCTGCAGCGCAGCCTGATCGGCAATAGTGCTTTTGGTTAACAGGTTAATGGCGGCCGTTAATCCCGTCGACCCCGCGGCGAACAGCGCCAGGATAAGACCGTGTTTCTGCATTGTCTTTAACATGGGCGTTCCTTAACGGTGACCGTACGGGCGAGGACGAGTGTAGTAGTCGATAAGCGGTACCGTAATGTTTGCCAGCAGCACGGCGAACGCCACACCATCCGGATAACCGCCAAAGCTACGAATAAGCCACACCAGCAGGCCGGCGAGGGCACCGAAGATCAGGCGGCCACGATTTGTCGTGGAGGCCGTAACCGGGTCCGTCAGAATAAAGAAAGCGCCAAGCATGGTAGCACCGGAGAGCAGGTGCATTTGTGGTGAAGCCAGCGTCTGTGGAGAGAACAGCCAGCCAAGCGTCGCGCAAACCGCAAGGCTTACCAGGAAACTCACCGGGATGTGCCAGCGAATGGCACGCTGCCAGAGCAGGAACAGGCCTCCCACGAGCCAGGCCACGTTCACCCACTGCCAGCCGATACCCGCCAGTGCACCACCGAAAATCGGTAATTTGAGGATATGTTCGACGTTCTGCCCGGCATGCAGCGAGGTTTTGAACGTATCGAGGGGAGTTGCCTGGCTTATTCCATCAATGCCCATTCTGAGGCTGGTCATATCATGGCCGGAAGCAGCATGTCCGGTGAAGATGATTTGCACTGCATCGAGCAGGCTCGGCGTGGATGACGCAATCTCGTGCGGCGGCAGCCAGGAGGTCATCTGCACCGGGAAGGAGATAAGCAATACCACATAACCGATCATCGCCGGATTAAACGGGTTATGCCCGAGCCCGCCGTACAGCTGTTTAGCGATGATCACCGCGAAGGCGGTACCCAGCACCACCATCCACCAGGGGGCGAACGGTGGAATGCTGACCGCAAGCAGCAGCCCGGTCAGCAGGGCGGAGTTATCGCCAAGAGTACGCAGCGCATTCTGTTTGCGCAGGCGTAAAATAGCGGCTTCGGCAGCCCAGGCGGTAACGGCGGCAATCACTATCTGAATGAGGGTACCCCAGCCAAAAAACCAGCTCTGCACGGCGATGCCCGGGAGCATCGCAACCAGCACCAGTAGCATAATTCGTGAAGTCTGACGCTGGTTGTGGGTATAAGGGGAGCTTGCGATTCTGAAAACCATTTAATCCTCATTCACTGCCTGCTGAGCGGCTCTTTTCGCCTGCGCGCGCGCGATAGCGGCGGCAATGGCGGCTTTGCGCGGGTCATCATTGGCCGCCGGAGCGGAAGGGGCGGCAACCTGTTGTTCTGCTTTACGTGCTTTCGCGCGGGCAATCGCGGCTTCTACCGCCGCTTTGCGCGGATCGATAGCCGTGGTTGCCGCCGCAGTCGATGGCGCTTGAGTTTCGTGATTGCCGGTCGGCGCTGCCGCTTTACGTGCTTTGGCTCTGGCGATAGCCGCTTCGACGGCGGCTTTACGCGGGTCAGCCGCAGCTGGTTCAACGGTGGCTTCCTGCTGTTTTTCGGCCTGTCGCGCTCGGGCCTCGGCTTTGCGGGCCTCGCGAGCCGCTATCACTTCGCTGTTATCCGGAACCGTTCCGGCTTTGATAACCACTGGCTGCATGGCCTGCTGCTGCTTTTCACGTACACGAGCGAGTGCAGCATCGATAGCCGACTTGTCGGTTTTACCAGGCTGAGCAGCAGACTGCTGATGGCGTGCCTGACGCGCGGCTTTATCACGCTCGAGCCGAGCCTGACGAGCCTCAAAGCGGATTTTCGCCTCGGCTGCGCGTTTTTCTTCGTCAGCGATGGCTTTAATTTCTGCTTTTTCCTCACGGAAATACTGCACCAGCGGGATGTTGCTGGGGCAAACCCACGCGCAGGCGCCGCATTCGATGCAGTCAGCCAGGTTGTGGCTGGTCGCTTTATCATGCTGCTGCCCTTTACTGAACCAGTAAAGCTGCTGGGGTAGAAGATCGGCCGGGCAGGCATCGGCGCAGGCGCTGCAACGAATGCAGCCTTTTTCTTCTGCTGTCTCACCCATTTCGGTTGCTGAAGGAGCCAGCAGACAGTTGGTAATTTTTACCACCGGAACGTCGAGCCACGGCAGGGTAAAGCCCATCAGCGGACCGCCCATGATGACCAACTGTTCGCTGCTGGCACAAAAGCCGGCCTGCTCCAGCAGATGACGCACCGGAGTTCCCAGACGCGCCCAGACGTTGCCCGGATGGGCAACTGCCTCGCCGGTCAGGGTGACGACGCGTTCAGTGAGCGGTTCACCGTCGATAACCGCCCGTTTAACGGCGTAGGCGGTGCCGACGTTTTGCATCAGCACGCCGATATCCGAAGAGCGCCCGCCGTGGGGAACCTGTTTGCCGGTGAGGATCTGCGTGAGCTGCTTCGCACCGCCGGAAGGATATTTGGTGGGGATTACCCGCAGGCTGATGCCGTGATGATGAGCCAGCACTGCACGCATCATCGAAATGGCCTGCGGTTTGTTGTCTTCGATGCCAATCAGCACTTCACGCGGCTGTAAAATATGCGCAAGAATGCGCACACCCTCGATAATCTGAGCGGCACAGTCCTGCATCAGCCGATCGTCGGCAGTGATGTAGGGCTCGCACTCGGCGGCGTTAATAATGAGGGTTTCGATTTTATCGCCACCGCCGTTGAGCTTGCTGCCCGTCGGGAAGCCTGCGCCACCGAGCCCCGCTACGCCAAACTGATGAATACGTTCAATCAGCTGCTCGCGGGTTTTATTCTGGTAATCGCTCCAGCCATCGCGCTCTGCCCAGCGGTCTTCGCCATCCGCATCAATGATGATGCTGAGCTCTGCCAGCGCTGAAGGATGCGCGGTTGAGTGGGGGGCAATTGCCACCACTTTGCCTGACGTGGGCGCGTGAACCGGCAGCATGCGCCCGCGACCACGGGTCAGTGGCTGGCCACGCAGCACAGTATCGCCAACGCTGACGCACAGCTCGCCTTCAGCACCAATGTGCTGTTTTAACGGCATGATAAAACGCTGCGCCAGAGGGATCTGCCGCAGCGGGGTGCCGTTAGACTGGGTTTTCATCTCAGGAGGATGAATGCCGCCGTCAAAGTCCCAGATCTTATCTTTGCGGAAGGCAGAAAATAGCTTAAACATGTTGTTCCACGGGAATGATGTGTACCGGAATGGTCTGCAGATTCCATTTCCAGCTTTCTGTGGTGGTCGCGACCGGACGCAGGTCAATACAGCGCGTCGGGCAGGGATCCACACAGAGATTGCATCCGGTGCAAAGGTCGCTCATGACGGTGTGCATAGCGCGAGTGGCGCCAACAATGGCATCAACCGGGCAGGCCTGAATACATTTGGTGCAGCCAATACAGTTGGCCTCGTCAATGACCGCCAGCATGCGCACCGGTTCGGCAGCGGCAACGTCGCCATCAATAGGCTGCGGATCGACGTTAAGTAAGGCGGCAATTTTCAGCATCACGGCTTCGCCACCCGGCGCACAGCGGTTAATCTTTTCGCCCTGTGTCCCTACCGCTTCGGCGTAGGGGCGGCATCCAGGGAAGCCGCACTGACCGCACTGACTCTGCGGCAGCAGTTCATCAATTTTCTCGACAACGGGATCGTCCTCAACCGCGAAACGGCGTGAGGCATACCCCAGAATGACGCCGAAAATCAGCCCTAACAGGCTGATGGCGGCGACAGCAATCCACACAGCATTCATTACAACTTCACCAGACCACTAAAGCCCATAAAGGCCAGAGACATTAAGCCTGCGGTAATCAGCGCAATCGCGTTACCACGAAACGGGGCAGGTACATCAGCAACCACCAGGCGTTCACGGATGGCGGCAAACAATACCATCACCAGCGAGAAACCGACGGCGGCGGAAAATCCGTACAGCGCCGACTGCATGAAGTTATGCCCAAGATTAATATTCAGCAGCGCGACACCGAGCACAGCGCAGTTGGTGGTGATAAGCGGCAGAAAAATCCCCAGCAGGCGATACAGCGCCGGGCTGGTTTTGCGCACCACCATTTCGGTGAACTGTACCACCACCGCGATAACCAGAATAAAGGCCAGCGTGCGCAGATAAATCAGATTAAGCGGAATGAGGATCCAGGTATCGATAAGCCAGGCGCAGATAGACGCAAGCGTCATCACAAAGGTGGTCGCCAGTCCCATTCCCATCGCGGTTTCGAGCTTTTTGGACACGCCCATAAATGGGCATAAGCCCAAAAACTTCACCAGAACGAAGTTATTAACGAGGACGGTTCCAACAAATAGCAGTAGATAATCAGTCATTGTTCGACCTGAAAAAAACAAAGCCGCCTATTATCCTTCATCTGGACGGCGGCGACAACAGAGTAATCGTGTGGATATTACGGGTTTACAAAGGTCCGTTTTACCCGCGCAGAGCGCTTAAAGTAAGGCACCAGCAGGGCGGTTGCCAGCAGCGGGAATACCAGCTGACGTAGGGCCATGGCGTCCGGAATGGGGGAAAAAGCAAACGCTTTAACCGCAAGCAATACCGAAATAAGCAGCCAGATAATATAGTGCTTAGGCACCAGTGCCCGGCGTTTAAAGAAGGCAATGGTGAGCCATAGGGTGTAGTACCACATGGCAATAGCAAACAGGCAGGACAAAACCCACAACCCAATATGTCCGGCGCTTTGGGCACGCAGAAGGGTGAAAGTTTGCGGTGAAGCCAGCGCGCTGGCATAAAGCACCACGGCTAAAGACGCGCTCAGCAGCGCGACTAATAACCAGGCAAGCGGGGCAAGAAGCCATCCACCAATTCGTTCAGCGGTTTTATCGGACATTACCTCTCCTGAAAATCAGCGCCAGTTTGTCTGCGAAAATGACAAGCCGTGAAGTATAAAGCAACTGGCGCCAGAGAGGACAGTATTTATTGTACGTAGCGCCAGACGGATTTAGGGACCTGGCCAACATCGAATAAACGGCCGCCGGAGACCAGCTCCGCGCGACGATGATCGGCTGCGCGATACATATTCACAATGTCGTTAGTGTCTGACAGGGAGTAATTCAAATGATCAAAGAGCTTTTCCAGACTTTCGAGTGAGTTGATCTTACGAAACTTCAGCAAATAGTCCTGAACGGTCATGTTTACACGTATCCATTTTATAATGTGAGTAGCATCGGTAAAGATGTTTTAAATATGAAACAACAATGGGTATGGCAGGAGTCAAAGGGCCTGATGGCGCCTGGGTGGGAAGGTTAACGCGCTTCACGACGGCTGGCAATAACGTTATGGTGCCAAAATAAACTCTTTTTACATTTTCTGTTCAGTTATTGATGGCGATCGACATTATCCTGCGAAATGTTTTCATATATCCACGACTATCACCTGATGAAATCAATAAGCGAGTAGCAAAAATATTACCGGATATTATCAGAACTTTCGCATTTTGAGCTTTTCCGTAAAGATATTTCAGATTATTGCCGTAGCTTTTTTAAGCTATTTCATGAGGAGATAACAAAATGGAAAGGGGGTGGTTGAAAAAGAATCAAGCAACCGGGGGTATCCGCCGGCTGCGTCCTTGCGGTGACGTTCAGAGAACGTTTATTTTTTCATGACTGCTGCGGTAGGTTCCGGAGACTGGTAGTTATCGATATGGTGAGCCGCAATCAGCAGCAACACAGAAATCCCCAGGATGACCCAACCAATCAATTCAACGATGCGAGTTAATACGGACGACATGATTTTCGAAGTAAAAGTGATAACAGGTGGCAAATCTTACTCATCGCGGGGCCAGATGCAAGTGTAACGTTTCAGCTCGCATTGTGAATGCCTTGCTATTAATCTGTTGTTACGCTCCCGGAGTTGTTGTGAAATAGAGAGACGTAATCGATGAGAGGCACTGTAAGATGAGCGACAATATCCGTGTAGGATTAATTGGTTATGGTTACGCAAGCAAGACGTTTCATGCCCCGCTGATAAGCGGGACACCAGGGATGGAGCTGGCTGTTGTCTCCAGCAGCGATGAGGTTAAGGTAAAAGCCGACTGGCCGTCCGTGCAGGTGGTGTCAGAGCCTAAACATCTGTTTACCGATCCCAGCATTGATTTAATTGTCATCCCAACCCCTAACGATACGCACTTCCCGCTGGCGAAAGCCGCGCTGGAAGCGGGTAAGCATGTGGTGGTGGATAAACCCTTTACCGTGACACTGTCACAAGCTCGTGAGCTTGATGCACTGGCAAAAAGCGCGGGTCGCCTGCTGTCGGTGTTCCACAACCGCCGCTGGGACAGCGACTTCCTGACGGTGAAAGCGCTCATCGCTGAAGGGGCACTGGGTGAGGTGGCGTTCTTTGAATCGCACTTCGACCGTTACCGTCCACAGGTGCGTAACCGCTGGCGTGAACAGGGCGGCCCGGGGAGCGGTATCTGGTACGATCTGGGACCACACCTGCTCGATCAGGCGGTTAATCTGTTTGGGCTGCCGGTCAGCCTGACCGTTGATCTTGCACAGTTGCGGCCTGGCGCGCAGTCAACCGACTACTTCCATGCCGTGCTGGCCTATCCACAGCGCCGGGTGGTGCTTCACGGGACGCTGTTAGCCGCGGCAGAGTCTGCACGTTATATCGTTCACGGGTCGCGCGCGAGCTATGTGAAATACGGTCTCGACCCGCAGGAGGAACGCCTCAAGAATGGCGAACGTCTGCCGCAGGAAGACTGGGGCTACGATATGCGTGACGGCGTTATCACCCGCGTTGACGGCGAAGAGCGCGTGGAAGAGACCTGGCTGACCCAGCCGGGGAACTATCCGGCCTATTACGCAGCCATTCGCGACGCTCTTAACGGTAACGGTGAAAATCCGGTTCCGGCAAGCCAGGCGATTCAGATTATGGAGCTTATCGAGCTTGGTATTGAGTCGGCGAAGCATCGTTCTACGCTCTGCCTGGCCCGCTAAAAAAGTAAAGCCGCTGATTCAGCGGCTTTTTAGGGTTACTTTTTGGTGACAGTGTCACGTAGTGCTTGCTTCTCTTGCGGGCTCAAGAACGCCATTTCCAGTCCGTTTTTCTGCGCCTGGCGAATCTGTTCGCGGCTCAGACCGGCGGCCGGGGCGGCTACGGTGTACTCGTGAATAATATCGATGCCCTGAACCGCCGGATCGTCGGTGTTGATGCTTGCCATCACGCCGTGTTCCAGGAAGGTTTTCAGCGGGTGACCGGCGAGCGACGGAACCGTGCTGGTCTGAATGTTGGACGTCAGGCAGGATTCAATACCAATACGCTGGCTTGCCAGGAAATCCATCAGCGAGAGATCTTCCACCGCCTTTACACCGTGACCGATACGCTCGGCGCCCAGCTCACGAATCGCCTGCCAGATACTCTCCGGGCCAGCCGCTTCGCCTGCGTGAACGGTAATATGCAGACCCGCATCGCGGGCGCGGTTAAAATGGCTCAGGAACAGGCTGCCCGGAAAACCAAGTTCATCACCGGCCAGATCCAGCGCGGTAATGCCGTCGCGGTGTGCCAGCAGGGCATCGAGCTCCGCCAGGCAGGCGGTTTCACCAAAAGTACGGCTCATGATGCCGATGAGATTAGCCTTCACGCCGAAATCACGGCTACCTTCACGCACACCGGCGATAACGGCTTCGACCACACCGTCGACAGGTAATCCATGGGTCATTGCCATATAGCCTGGAGAAAAACGCAGCTCTACATAGTGCAGGCCGTTACGTGCGGCATCTTCGATGTTTTCGTACGCTACGCGGCGGCAGGCATCAAGGGTTGCCAGCACTTTCACGCCCCAGTCAAGCTTCGACAGGAAACTCACCAGATCGGGTTCGTTGCTGGTGACCTGAACGTGCGGACGCAGGGCGTCCAGCGTATCAGCCGGAAGAGTCAAATTATGCTGACGGCCAAGATCGAGAATGGTTTGTGCGCGGATGTTTCCATCAAGGTGGCGATGGATGTCAGTTAATGGAAGGGATGTATCAATCATGGTCGCACTCTTTTTTAGTTAAAGTGCGGACCATTATAAAAACAAATGCGGGTAAAAAGCTATTTTGCGCAACGATTTTCACCGTTGCGCAAAATGTCAGCTCAGAGAACGGATGGCGGCAATCAGCCGCTGTACGCCCTGTTCGAGCTTGACTCTGGGACAACCGGCATTCAGGCGTACAAAACCGTTGCCTTCTTCACCGTAGGTGTAACCCGGCATAATGGCCACTTTCTGCTGCTCAATCAGCGCTTTTTGCAGCGCACGGTCATCAATGCCTAACGGGTTGAGATCGATCCATGCCAGATAGGTCGACTCCGGCGGCTGCCATTGCAGCGCCGGGAAGGCCTGGTTCAGCTCCTGAGCAATATACGTGAGGTTGTCCTGTAAATAAGCGCGTAATGCGTCGAGCCAGGGAGCGCCATCGCGATAGGCGGCAATATGTGCCACCAGCGCCGGAACCGACGGGGAAGAGAGCCCATCGCGGCCTTTCAGCGTGTTCAGATAGCCGAGGCGTGAAGTCTCGTCACCAATCAGGCCGTAAGCGCCGGTAAATGCCGGAATATTGAAGCTCTTGGAACCGGAGGTAAACAGCGACCACGGACCGCGAGCCACTTCGCACCACGGCGTATGGCGGTGATTTCCCCAGGCCATATCCATGTGGATTTCATCGCTAATGACTTTCACGTCGTGTTTTTCACACAAGGCGGCCATGGTTGCAAGCTCCTCACGCGTCCACACTTTCCCGGTCGGGTTGTGCGGGCTGCAGAGTAGCAGAATACGGTTTTGCGGCTGTGCGAGCACCTGCTCAAGGCGAGACATATCGCAGTTCCAGCCTTCCGTCGTTTTGCTGAGCGGAACCGCAACGATTTGGCGATCGTTACCTTCAATGGCTTTGTAAAAGGCATCGTAGGCTGGGGTATGTACCACGATGCCGTCACCCGGGGCAGACCACTGGCGGATCATTTCTGAAACCATGTAGATAACCGACGGGCCATAGACAATAGATTCTTTATCGATGGCACTGTTGAAACGGGTCGCGAACCAGTGGGCAATTGCACCGAGAAACTCGTCGTTCTTCCAGCGGCTGTAGCCGAACACACCGTGCTGCAAACGCTGGCTTACGGCATCGATAATGCAGGGGGCGGTGGCAAAATCCATGTCGGAGATGGTGAAGGGCAGCAGATCGGCTGCGCCAAAACGATCGGCGACATAATCCCACTGGGTGCACCAGGTGCCGTGTCTGTCGATGGGAGTGGAGAAATCAAACATCAGAACGTCCTTTACGTTGCACAAAAAACAGAACCCCCTTCAGGCGAAGGGGGTTGTGCGTATCAGGCCTGAACGGTGTTCATCAGGGTGGCCATTTCATCTTTCACTGACTGTACCTGCGGGCCAATGACCACCTGCAGGTTGTGCTGGTTAAGCTGAACGACCCCGATTGCACGGTTCGCTTTCAGCGCGTTGCTGTCGACCTTCGACATGTCATTTACCGACAGACGCAGGCGGGTAATGCAGTTGTCCAGGGTCACGATGTTCTCAGCACCACCGAGGGCGGCAAGGATAGCAGGCACGTTGTAACCCGATTTGCCAACGGTACCGGCCACTGCCTTCTCAACCGGGTTGGTGTCGATATCACGGCCCGGGGTCTTCAGGTTAAAGCGGGTGATGGCGAAGCGGAAGATACCGTAGTACACCGCAAACCAGATAGCCGCCACAACCGGCACCAGATACCATTTGGTAGACAGACCGTGCAGGATCCCGAACACCACGAAGTCAATAATGTTACCGTCGGTGTTGCCGATGGTCACGCCGAGGATAGCCATTACGGTGAAGCCCAGACCGGTCAACAGCGCGTGGATAACGTACAGCACCGGCGCGACGAACAGGAACAGGAACTCCAGCGGTTCAGTGGTGCCGCCGATAACACAGGCCACTACGCCGGAAATCAGCAGGCCTTTAATTTTATGACGGTTTTCAGGACGGGCGCAGTGGTACATTGCCAGGGCTGCACCCGGCAGACCGCCGAGGAAGGCGGGCATTTTACCCTGAGACAGGAAGCGGGTCGCGCTCTCAGAGAAACCGTGCGTGCTCGGGCAGCTCAGTTGGGTCTGGAAAATGGTCAGCGCGCCGCTGACGGTTTTACCACAGACGTCCATGGTGCCACCGGCTTCGGTGAAGCGGATCAGTGCCACGAGGATATGGTGCAGACCAAACGGCAGCAGCAGACGTTCACCGGTACCGAAGATCATCGGGCCAAAATCGCCGGCGCTGTTAATCAGCCAGCCGAGGGCGTTGATGCCTTTGGCAAAGATTGGCCAGATAAGTGGGATCGCCAGACCGACCAGACCCATCACCACGGTGGTGATGATTGGCACGAAGCGGGTACCGCCGAAGAACGCCAGCGCGTCCGGCAGACGAATTGAGTGGAAACGCTCGTGCAGCATCCAGACAATCACACCCGCGATAACCGCGCCGAGAATACCGGTGTCAATGGACTGGATCCCGAGGATATTCTGAATGTTGTTAGCCTTCAGGATCGCCGCGTCGGTGGTTGGAAGAATACCTTTCGCCGTGAGCCAGAAGTTCACCGCCAGGTTCATTACCGCATAGCCGACAAAACCGGCGAAAGCCGCGACGCCTTTGTTCTCACGCGCCAGCCCCAGCGGGATAGCGATACAGAACATCACCGGCAGGAAGCTGAAGGCGAAGGAACCGACTTTGCTCATCCAGATGAAAATGGCCTGCAGGATCGGGGTATCGAGCCACGGCAACAGGGTGGTGACATCATGGCTACTCAGCGAACTGCCGATACCCAGCATGATGCCGCAGAAGGAAAGCAGCGCCACGGGTAACATGAATGTTTTCCCTAGCTGCTGAAAAAACTCCCACAGAGTAACTTTTGGTGCTGCTTTGGTCGTCATAAAACGACTCCTTGTTGTAAAAATAATCGTTAGTGATGATGCAGCAGAAAGATAAAACGTTTTACCAAACTTTAGTGCGAAGCAAATCACAATTTCAAATGAAGATAAGGTTTATAACTACGGGGCGTTGATAAAACGTTTTATCTGACAATTTTACAGGGAGCCGGATGCCACCCATGGCAATCGCAAAGAAGATAACCATTAACGATGTCGCGCTGGCCGCGGGTGTTTCGGTCAGTACGGTCTCGCTTGTCCTCAGTGGCAAAGGGCGCATCTCTTCCGCGACGGGGGAAAAGGTCAATCAGGCGATTGAACAACTGGGGTTTGTGCGCAACCGCCAGGCTGCGTCGCTGCGTGGCGCGGCAACGGGTGTGATTGGTCTGATAGTCAGCGATCTGCAGTCGTCGTTTTATGCTGAGCTCACCTCCGGGATCACCAACACCCTGGAGTCACAGGGCAAAATGGTCTTTCTGACCCAGGCCGGGCGGGAAGGCGAAAACATGGCGCAGCGCTTTGAAACACTGATCTCGCAGGGTGTGGATGGCGTGATTATCGCCGGGGCCGTCAATCGTGGCGTTGAGCTTTGTGAGCGGGCGGAAGAGGCGGGTATTCCGCTGCTTTTTGCTTCGCGAGCCAGCTGCCAGGATGAGGTCGAGCTGATTCGGCCAGACAATATGCAGGCGGCGCAGATGGTCACCGAACATCTTATTCGTCGGGGCCACCAGCGGATTGCCTGGCTCGGCGGTCTGAGTTCATCGCTCACCCGTGCCGAACGCGTGGGAGGCTACTGCGCCACGCTGCTCAAATATGGCTTACCTTTCCACAGTGAATGGGTGCTGGAGTGCGGCACCAGCCAGAAGCAGGCGGCAGAAGCCATGACCGGACTGCTGCGGCAGTATCCGATGATCACCGCGGTGCTTTGTTATAACAACGTTATCGCCATGGGCG
This sequence comes from Yokenella regensburgei ATCC 49455, assembly GCF_000735455.1. GTDB lineage: Bacteria > Pseudomonadota > Gammaproteobacteria > Enterobacterales > Enterobacteriaceae > Yokenella > Yokenella regensburgei. The sequence continues at coordinate 85,470 of NZ_JMPS01000071.1, forward strand.
CGTGGTTTGGCCTGATGCGTGCCGGGATGCAGAGTGGGGAAGCCAGCGTCGAGAGTTACTTCGAGCAGCGCGTTACTCTGGCGGCCTTTGCGGAAGTGTCGGAAGAGGCGCTCGACGATCTGCCGCTGACATGGGTTACCATGCCCGCACGCGAGATGGGCAAAAGTCTGGCAGAGCGCATTCTCCAGCGTATTGATACCGGCAGAGTGACCCTCAACAATCAGATAATGCCCCCGCGATTGATTACCCGGAAATAACGCCTTCTGGTATCACCAACTGACGCAGAAACAAAAATGCCAGTCAGCGAGCTGACTGGCATTGTCGGGACAAGGGCGTTGTTACTGTGCCGGAGCCGGAGCCGGAGCCGGAGCCGGAGCCGGAGCCGGAGCCGGAGCTTCAGCTGGTGCCGGAATACCGAGATCCGGCATACCAAACATCCCGACGAAATCTTCCAGCGGCATTTTCTGCCCGTTCAGCGTCACCTGGCCGTTCGCATACTGCAGACTGGTACCGATGGTGTCGTTCTCAAGCGTAGTCAGACGGAACATCTGTCCCATCGCCGCAAGGCCTTTCACCTGCTGAACCGCAAGCTTCGCGGCTTCATCCTGCTGGTAACCTTCGATACGTGCCACCTGGGTCATGAACTCGGTAGCCATATCCATCGGGATTGCCAGTTTGCCATCCAGCGATTTCAGGGTGCGATCCAGACTCTCTGCGAGCGTTTTCGGCTCTCCGGTTGCCTTAGACGGATCTTTGAGCAGTATTGACAGATTGAAGCTGGTTTCGCCTTTGCTGTTTTTCCAGCTCAGCGGCGCAATGGTGATAGACGGATCGCCTTTCAGCAGGAGCGGCAGTGCGCCAAAGAAGGCGTCAGCGAGTTTCTGCTGGTAGAGTTCCGGGTTCTGGGTCAAATCAGGCTGTGCCAACAGCGCCTGAGCCTGCGCATTGTACTGCTGGCTGAACTGGTGCCAGGCCTGACCGTCAATCTGGCCGATTTTCAGCGTCAGTTTACCGGTGCCCATATCCTGACCCTGCAGCTTAAGGCTGTTGAGGGTGTAATCGAGCTGGGTGTTGACAGTTTTACCATCGTTAACCAGATCGGATTTGCCGTCGAGGGTCATGCCTTCCAGTAACGCCAGCTCTTTGCCTTCAACAGAAATCGCCAGTTTTTCCAGATTCACTTTCTGGTCACCAACGAACTCGTCAAAACCGGTCAGGGAACTGTTACCTTCGGTTTTCAGGTTGTTGAAGGTTAGCTTAACCTTCTGGTTGTATTCGTTAACGGTGTCGATAAGGCCGCTTTGCGCTTCACCACTGAGGGCATAGGTTTTACCATCACCGCCGGCTTCGAAGACAAAATTGCCGCCGCTGAACGCAACTTTCTCGCCTTCAGATTCATAGTTCAGCGCTTTCAGGTCGATAGCAGAACGCGTGTCACCGTTGTAGCTGATGCGCGTGTTGATGTCGAAAGGTGACTGACCTTTAGCGAGATCAAACAGGTGTTTCGTCACGTCGTTATTCACCAGCACCGTGTGGACGGAAGCCATTGCCGGGATCAGGTTGAATGATTTCAATGACGCCAGCGGGAACGGACCGTGGTCGACATCTTCTTTCAGGATGACGCTTTGTCCGGGCTGCAGCCAGCTGTTAGCGGCTCCGGCGACAGGTTTGACGACCAGATCCAGCTGGCTCGAGAAGACACCACGCTGGTAGTTTTGATACCCAAGCTCTACTGCAGATTCCGGCGCGGTGCGTTTAATCTGCGCGTTAGCTTGCTGCACCATCTCTGAAATACGGCTTTCGAACTGTTTTCCGGTATACCAGGCACCGCCTGTCCATACCACGCCCAGAGCGATAATCACTCCGGCTGCTACCAGCGATTTTTTCATAGCGTTTATCCATAAAAAAGAAAACAGGCGGAACCGTCCGCCTGTGATGTCATGAGGCTGCTTTTCAGCTTAGCAATACTGCGGCAAAACTTCAGTATTTACTTCAGCTTATTGAACACCCTTGCCAGACGTCCGGTGCCGCTGACGCAGACCGGGGATTCTGCCGCGCTGACGAACGCGGATTCACCCGCTTTCAACGCCAGGCGTTTTTCGCCCTTACGCAGCACCGCTTCGCCTTCCACGCAGAAGAGAATTGCTGCACTGTGTTGGGCAATCTCGCTCTCCCGGGAGGAGAGGTCGTGCAGGGAGAACGCAAAGTCATCAACCGGGATTGGGAAATCCAGCTCGCTGCCATGTTTTTGCGGCTGCGTCAGCAGTTCTGCCGCCGGTTTGGCGACGAACTTGACGTTGGCTACGAGCTCAGGGATGTCGATGTACTTCGGCGTTAATCCGGCGCGCAGCACGTTGTCGGAGTTGGCCATTACTTCCAGCGCCACGCCCTGCAGGTAGGCGTGCGGAGTTTCGGCGAACAGGAACATCGCTTCACCCGGGTTCAGTTTCACCACGTTCAGCAGCAGCGGAGAGAAGAGGCCGCTGTCGTCCGGGTAAAATTGAGCGATCAGGCGAATAGTCTGCCACGGCTCCCCCTGCTGGCTGTCTACGGCGGCTTTCAGAATAGCCAGCGCACGGGATTTTTCTTCCCCCTGCATATTGAGGAGGCTGGCGAACAGTTCGCTCAGACGCTCAGCGTCAGGTGCCTGCAGGAAATGCGCAATCGCGGTGTGCGCTCCGGCAACGGGCTGCAGCAGAGACACAATTTCTGAGAATTCGCGGAAGGCGTTCATCGCAAGGAATGGGGTGAGGGCAAAGACCAGCTCCGGTTTGTGGTTCGGATCTTTGTAGTTACGCTCTGCGGCGTCGAGTGGGATCCCGGCGGCATTCTCTTTGGCAAAACCGATTTCAGAGGCGCGCTTATTCGGGTGAACCTGAATAGACAGCGGCTGTGCGGCACAGAGTACTTTGAACAGGAACGGCAGTTCACCGAAGCGTGAAGCGACTTCCTGGCCGAGTAAACCGGCTTTATCGGCATCAATCACCTCGCGCAGGGAATGCACCTGGCCATCGGCGCCTTCTATCTTCGAACTGCTTTTCGGATGCGCACCCATCCACAGTTCTGCCATCGGCTGGTGGTCAGGATTGGCGATACCGTAGAGTTCCGTTAACGCAGTTTGACTTCCCCAGGCGTAGTTCTGCACTGAGTTGATGAGTTTTTGCATTATCAAGCCCTGTATTCATATGGTTAATCTACGTCTATTAAACCAATAAACCGCCGGGTAAGTCACCTGTGTCGATAAAAAGTCGTCCTTGTCTCAGTTTTTGTTAAAAAATTGTGTAGGATATGCAAACTCGCTTTTGAACAGGGCAAATGGAAGATTTGCCGTAACCATAATTAGCCACGGTAGCAAGTGAGAGCATAATGTCGAACAAACCCTTTCATTATCAGGATCCTTTTCCCCTCAAAAAGGACGAAACCGAATACTATCTCCTCAGCACTGATCACGTTTCTGTCGCAGAATTTGAAGGTCAGGAAATTCTGAAAGTCGATCCGCAGGCGCTGACGCTGCTGGCGCATCACGCCTTCCACGACGCCTCCTTTATGTTGCGCCCGGCGCATCAGCAGCAGGTGGCCGATATTCTCAATGATCCGGAGGCCAGCGAAAACGACAAGTACGTGGCGCTGCAGTTCCTGCGTAACTCTGAGATTGCGGCCAAAGGCATTCTGCCAACCTGCCAGGATACCGGCACCGCCATCATCATGGGTAAAAAAGGGCAGCGCGTGTGGACCGGCGGCGGCGATGAAGCTGCGCTGGCGCGCGGGGTGTATAACACCTATATCGAAGATAACCTGCGTTATTCGCAAAACGCCGCGCTGGATATGTACAAAGAGGTGAACACCGGCACCAACCTGCCGGCACAGATTGATCTCTACAGCGTGGACGGGGATGAATACAAGTTCCTCTGCGTCGCCAAAGGCGGCGGTTCCGCAAACAAAACGTACCTGTATCAGGAAACCAAAGCGCTGCTGACCCCGGGTAAACTGAAAGATTACCTGGTGGCGAAGATGCGCACCCTCGGCACCGCGGCGTGCCCGCCGTATCACATCGCTTTCGTAATTGGCGGAACCTCGGCGGAAGCGACGCTGAAGACCGTGAAACTCGCCTCCACGAAATATTACGACGGCCTGCCGACGGAAGGTAACGAGCACGGCCAGGCATTCCGCGACGTACAGCTTGAGAAAGAGTTGCTGGAAGAGGCGCAGAATCTCGGCCTCGGCGCGCAGTTTGGCGGTAAGTACTTTGCCCACGATATCCGCGTAGTGCGCCTGCCGCGTCACGGAGCTTCCTGCCCGGTAGGCATGGGCGTTTCCTGCTCAGCTGACCGTAACATCAAAGCTAAGATCAACCGTCAGGGGATCTGGCTGGAAAAACTGGAAGATAACCCGGGTAAATTCATTCCGGAATCGCTACGTAAGGCGGGTGAAGGTGAAGCGGTGCGGGTGGATCTTAACCGTCCGATGAGCGAGATCCTCAAACAGCTGTCGCAATACCCGGTTTCGACTCGTCTGTCGCTTTCCGGCACCATCATCGTTGGCCGCGACATCGCGCACGCCAAACTTAAAGAGCGGATGGATAACGGCGAAGGGCTGCCGCAGTACATCAAAGATCACCCGATCTACTACGCTGGCCCGGCCAAAACGCCGGAAGGGTACGCCTCTGGTTCTCTGGGGCCAACCACCGCCGGGCGTATGGATTCTTACGTCGATCAGCTGCAGTCCGAGGGCGGTAGCATGATCATGCTGGCGAAAGGTAACCGCAGCCAGCAGGTGACGGATGCCTGCCACAAGCACGGTGGTTTCTACCTCGGTAGTATCGGTGGCCCGGCAGCAGTGCTGGCGCAGGGCAGTATTAAGAGCCTGGAGTGCGTTGAGTATCCGGAGCTGGGGATGGAAGCTATCTGGAAAATCGAAGTGGAAGACTTCCCGGCGTTCATCCTTGTCGATGACAAAGGAAACGACTTCTTCCAGCAGATCCAGTCTTCGCAGTGTACCCGCTGCGTGAAGTAAGACCCAGGCCGCCCTTCGGGGCGGTCAATTTGCTGATAAACGATGCAGCGTTCTCGCGCCCGCTTCATTAGATGACTGATACTGCTAAAACCCAATATTTTACCAAAGAAATTACTGCGTCTCGAACCTGGATAGCCTTATTTGTCATTCAAAAATTTTCTCAATATTATCATGGAACCTCCGCCCATTCCTCCTAAAAACAACCCAGCCATGGCCCCTTTAAAAATATAAATACACTCATCAGAACTAACACCAGAAACAAGGTAAGTAAAAATAACACCCAAGGCTACAGCCAGAGAAGAGTGCAATACTGAGTTCTTATGTAATAAATAACCTGTAAGGCATCCGCATAAAAACATGATGGAATAGGATGTCGTGGTGAAAAGATTTATTAACCATATACTTTGATAGGAGTCTCTAAAAAAATACCAAAGAATATTTTTAAAGGAGTTTCTTGCAAATGCGCAAACATTTATACAAGTTATGTAAGCATTAAGTAAGTCCCTTCCTGGTGAAGGGGGTGAGTCTTTATCGATACATTTTTTCATTTTATTTACACTACCTCTGTCCACATAGTTTCTTACCCAGCCCTGGGGTTTCTTGGGTCTTTTGAAAGCACTGACAGCCACTCATTGACCCGCATGTTATGGCTCGTGAATGAGCATCAATGAGGCCTTTATTAGTATCTATAATTGCATTGTAACTCAATAGGAGCCTGAGTGATGTACCGTCCCAGCGTCGGATTGTAATACAGTTCCGTCCCGTCTCTTTATCTTCCTGCTGGTGCGGAAAATGAATATGCAATCTTATGATAAACATCACTCATTCCTATTATTCCTTTTATTCTCTTCGAATTTTCTCGCTTTTCTCATTGCCCATTCCCCTCCACCCAATACAACACCCCAAAAAAACCAGTCTTAACAGAGGAGTAAAAATCGCCGAGGAAATTAAAGTTAAACACTCCACTGCTTACACTCATGAAAACAGCAATGCAAAGTTTAAGAAGATAAATAAAAGTAGTGAATGCTATGAAATATTTGATGCCAAATACAATAACAACCATCCATGAGTCTCTATCAATACTCATTTCATTCCTCCAATCCATCAAGCATATGGTTAGCTGCACTCGTAGTCACCTCAGTGGCTACCGTCCCACCAGCTGTTGCGGCAGTCCCACTAACCAAGGATCCGATACCCTTTCCTGTTCCATAGCCGAATATTGAGCCCAGTATTGTTGAAGCTACGCCTTTAGCTGTTTGAGCAGTTCCTTTAATCATATTACTGATTGAGTAGCCGGCAACGTTTATACCTGTTGTCGCTATCAAACCTCTGCCCTCTGTTAGGATCCCTACATTAGTTGCTATGTATGTGTCGCTAAAGCTAAAGTCCCCACCATTCCATACCTGATTTAAGGTGTTAGCGCCACCAGTTAGAGCACCAGATATTGCCAAAGGTGTGGAGAGACATGCAATTGCGGCTACAGAAGCGAATGAGGCAGAGCCATATACCCATCCTTCCATAAACTGCTTTGCTTGCTTCGGTAAGTCACCTTGAGCCATATGGCTAAATGCAGCAGAAGTCTCTTCTGGAGATGTTCCTGATTCTGCCATCGAGATGCCTAATGAACCTGCGGCCTGGATATAATTGATGAATCCCGTACCAAATCCATTAGATGGCTGTAACCCAAATGGATCTACATGTTTTACAGGATCAAGCGGATAAGTATAAGGATTCCATCCCCCCTGTAGCCCAATCGGATCCTGAGTAATATACCGTCCCGCCGTCGGGTCGTAGTAGCGGTGGCGGTTGTAGTACAGCCCCGTCTCTGTATCCGCCTGCTGGCCCGGCAGGCGGATTAGCTGCTCCAGGCCCTCCGGGTTATCCTCCCGCAGCACGGTGCCCCATTCGTCGTATTCGGCCCGCCATCCGGGGCTGCCGTCGCGGCGCATCAGCGCCAGCGGCAGGCCTCGGTGGTCGCAGTGATAGAGGTGGATTTTGCGCAGCGGCGTATACTCCGGCTCCATCTGGCGCGCC
>NZ_JMPS01000072.1 GCF_000735455.1 Yokenella regensburgei ATCC 49455
AAATTGATAAATCCTGGAGCCGCTACACCGTGAGCGATGTGCCGAACCGGGGCGATGGCGATAAACGCCGGCAGAGGGCTTACCGTCAGGATTGCCGGAGACTGCATTGTGTTGATCCCTGATAACGATAACGTTCAGGCACGACGCGAAGAGCTTAAAGAAATGTAACAGGAGGCGAAAGCGGTGAAGGCGCGGGTACTAAGCTCACTCTGAAAAGGGTTATTGCCAAAGATATTGTAATATCTATTGAAGTGCCATCAGGGCGCTTCAGGCTAAAGACGAAATGCTTTAATACCTTATCCCTTGGGCATTTTTACCCGCACGTCCTGACAACCCAGAACAAAAAAAAGAGCAATACTTAAACCTGATTGCAGGTGAGCAATGTCGAAACCATCACTTTGTATGTCAAGGAGAAAGTAATGACCACGATACGTCGCGAGAAAGACTCTATGGGCGCGATTGACGTCCCGGCAGATAAACTATGGGGCGCGCAAACCCAGCGTTCGCTGGAGCATTTCCGCATCTCAACGGAGAAGATGCCCGATGCGCTGATCCGCGCCCTGGCGCTGACCAAGCGGGCGGCGGCGAAGGTAAATCAGGATCTGCATCTGCTGTCTGATGAGAAAGCCGGGGCGATTATCGCTGCCGCCGACGAAGTGCTGGCAGGCAAACACCCGGGTGAATTCCCTTTGGCTATCTGGCAGACCGGCTCCGGTACTCAAAGCAATATGAACATGAACGAGGTGCTGGCGAATCGGGGGAGTGAGCTTCTTGGTGGTGTACGGGGGATGGAGCGTAAAATTCACCCGAACGATGATGTGAATAAGAGCCAGAGCTCGAACGATGTGTTCCCGACCGCGATGCACGTGGCGGCGGTACTGGCGGTGAATGAGCATCTGATCCCACAGCTGAAGGTACTGAAGCAAACCCTGGGTCAGAAAGCGAAAGCCTTTGCAGATATCGTCAAGATTGGTCGTACTCACTTGCAGGACGCCACGCCGCTGACGCTCGGGCAGGAGTTTTCCGGCTGGGTGGCAATGCTTGAGCATAATCTTAAGCACCTGGAGCTGAGTTTGCCGCACCTGAGTGAACTGGCGCTGGGGGGGACGGCCGTTGGTACCGGGCTTAACACTCATCCGGAATATGCCGTGCGGGTGGCCAAAGAGCTGGCGGCGATCACCGGGCAGCCTTTTGTGACTGCGCCGAATAAGTTTGAAGCGCTGGCGACCTGCGATGCGCTGGTTCACAGCCACGGTGCCCTGAAGGGGCTTGCTGCTTCGTTGATGAAAATTGCCAACGACGTGCGCTGGCTGGCGTCCGGTCCGCGTTGCGGCATTGGCGAAATCGCTATCCCGGAAAACGAGCCCGGGTCGTCCATTATGCCGGGCAAGGTGAACCCAACCCAGTGTGAAGCGATGACCATGCTCTGCTGTCAGGTGATGGGGAACGATGTGGCGGTCAATATGGGCGGAGCGTCAGGTAACTTTGAGCTTAACGTCTATCGACCGATGGTTATCCATAACTTCCTGCAGTCCGTGCGTTTACTGGCTGACGGCATGGAGAGCTTTAACGAGCACTGCGCCGTGGGCATCGAGCCGAACCGCGAGCGGATTAATCAGTTGCTGAATGAATCTCTGATGCTGGTGACGGCGTTGAATACCCATATCGGCTACGACAAGGCTGCCGAAATTGCCAAAAAAGCGCACAAAGAGGGGCTAACCCTGAAGGCTTCCGCGCTGGCGCTGGGGTATCTCAGCGAAGCGGAGTTCGACCTCTGGGTACGCCCGGAGCAGATGGTGGGCAGCCTGCCGGTTAACCGTTAGCGAGATACAGGTGCAGCCGGGGGATCAGCAACGTCAGCGGCTGTGCCTGGGGTTTGTAACGGTACTGCACGTTATCTTCATCATAATTGAGTAGCTCACCGATTTCCGGTACGCTGACGCCACGAGTGCCGGAAATCAGTGCAATCAGCGGGCTTGGGCAGGCATGTTGAACCTGTTTTTGTTCTCCGGCATACCACACCCGGGCTATCGGCTGTACTTTCACCGGCCGCTTGATCTTCAGCGCGGCACGCTGCGGCAGGGCGGCGATATCCTGATACTCTCGTTCAAGCTTCGCCTGCCACTCTTCCCGGGTCCACGGCGGTACGGCGCGCGGCGAACGCAGGCTGTTTTCCAGCTGCTTTAACACCTCATCGCGGGTCAGATTTTTCATAAAGTGTTTATTTGCCCATCCGAAGCGCAGGGTGGCCGGGTCGTGCAGCAGCGTCAGCGAACGATAGGCTCCGAGCGTCATCAACCCTGGAAGATGACGATGTACCCACTCGAAGCGGGCGGCAGAAGGGAGACCCGACTCTACGGTGACAATCTTTTCAAAGGCCGCCTTGAGCTGGTTTATCTGCGCAACTCGTCCTGCAATCGCTTCCTGCTCGTGGAGCGTAGTTTGAAAACAGATAACGCCGGGCAGGCGCACCGCGGCCTTGCTGCTGCGCTTCTCGGACTGCTGCTGAATAAACAGATGACTGAAGTGTTTGAGAGCACGTTCAAGCGCCTCCTGTCCCACGTGCTGGGTTACCTCAATACGTGACAGCGGGCTGTGTTCCTGTTCTTTGCTGACCTCAGGCAGGGTAAAAGTCCGTGCGGCCAGTAGTCGACACTGGCCCAGTTCATCCTTCAGTAACTGGAGTTCGCGCTCGAGCTGACGGAAGGTGCCCGTCAGGCGTTCAATCGTATCGTACTGTGCCATAACCCCTCGCATTAGTTACAACATACTAATTTTTATTTTATCATACGCAGAGGTCAGCTTTTGTGCAAATCCTCGTCAGGACAGGGCGGTAAAGGAGATATTGTGGTACACCGGCCAGCTAAAACAGAAGCTGGCGCCACCAGACTCGCTGGCATCGCAGGAGACTTCCCCGGACATCGCCTGCGCGATTGAATGGACAATCGCCAGACCCAGCCCGCAGCCCCCGGTCGCGCGGTCGCGGCTGGGATCCAGGCGCACAAACGGTTCGAAAACGCGTTCACGTTCGTCCTGGGCAATTCCCGGGCCATCGTCTGCTACACGCAGTACGGCGCGCGAGCCCTGGAGGGTCAGGCTAACATCCACGCGCGAGGTGCTGTAACGCAGAGCATTGTTCACGAGGTTATCAACAACGCGTTCCATGAGACGCATATCCAGCGCGCCATAATCACCCTGACTCAGTTGCGAAAGCACCACGGTCCGTTGCGGGTTGACCGTCTGAATATCTTCCACATGGGCGGTTATCCATTGCGGTAAATCGGGCGTTGTCAGGGTGAGCTCGTTCTGTGGACGATCGAGGCGTGCATAGGTCAGCAGCTCTTCAATCAGTGCTTCCAGTTGACTGATGTCGCGGTTAAGCGCCAGAGACTCCGCTTCACTCAGGTTCTCGCTCATTTCCAGCCGGTAGCGCAGGCGCACCAGCGGGGTTCGCAGCTCGTGGGCGATCCCATCGATAAGCTGCTTCTTGCTGGCGATCAGCGCATTGATATTGTCGGCCATCTGGTTAAACGCCACTCCCAGACGCTGGAAGCTGGACATACTGTCAAAATGTATCCGTTCGGTCAGGTGACCGTCACCGAAACGCTGTGCGGCGGCTTCCAGCCGTAGCATGTCCTCCCAGTGCGGACGCATCCAGACAAACACCGGAATGGCGAGCGAAAAGGCAATCAGCGCCATCAGCGCCACGTCCAGCAGACGCATTTCGTGCAGGAAGTAGAGATAGGGAACCGGGCCGACGGATAACACATAGTGGCTGCGGGGGATCCGCTGGATAAACGTATACTGATCTTCCAGCGCCACGATGTCACCGGCTTTCAGGTGTTTCATGGCGCTTTCGGAGAGCTGGTACTTATTCATCGGCTCAACCCGCAGGTCGAAGGAGAGGTTAAAATCCATCGCCTTGAGGGTTTTGCTCCAGTCCCGCGGTGGGATCTCGCGCAGTTCTGCACGCATCAGGAACAGTGAGCTTTTCATCAGGTCATCAAGAGACTGGCGTCCGGCGCGTTCGGCGGTGAATTTATAGACCAGACCGACCAGCATGGTCATCACCAGAAAACAGACAAACAGCAGCAGGTAAAACTGGACGAACAGCTTTTTCATAACATGACCTGTAAAAGGACCTTAGGATCAGTTGTCCCAGGCGTGTGGGGCAAAAAGGTAGCCTTTATTGCGCACGGTTTTAATGCGATACGGCTCCGTCGCGCTGTCGAGCAGTTTCTTACGCAGGCGAGAAATGGCCACGTCGACGCTGCGATCCATACCATCGTAGCTCACGCCACGCAGATTTTTTAGCAGCGCATCGCGATCCATAATCTGCCCGGCATGGGTGGCAAGTTCCCAGAGCAGGTCAAAATCGGCGGTGGAAAGGGCAACGATATCGCCGGTAAGCGTCACCTGACGGTTAACCGGATCAATCGATAGTGAGCCAAAGCGAATGGCTTTATGCGGCGTCAGTGGGGTTGCGCCAGACGGTTGAGGCGTAGCGCTTGTGGCAACATGCTGGCGTAAATGCAGACGCAGACGGGCCAGCAGCACCGCCGGCGGTGTGGTTTTCAGGATGTAATCGCTGGCACCCATCTCGAGCGCCAGAATATGGTTCATGTCGCTGTCGAGGGAGGTTAGCAGGACAATCGGGCCCTGCCACTGGCTGCGCAGGTCGCGGCACAGGGTCATCCCGTCTTTCCCTGGCAGCATGATATCCAGCAGCACCAGGTCAGGCTTCTCACGAAGGATCACCGCTTCGGCGGTGTCGCCACGCGGTTCTACTAAGACATCGATATCATGCTTGCCCAGATAGGCGGCGATTAACGTACCGACTTCCGGATCATCTTCGACAAAAACGATCTTGCTCATATTGCGTCTATGCATTACCAAAAGGATAAACATACACCGGGCGCAGTCTGGCTTCCATTAATCTTTTATAAACAGTCAGCTTTCCGCTAAGCTGCATGCCACGAGTGACTGATTTATAAAGGTTGAAGTAATGGCATTGTTGATTAAGGCGGCGCTGGGTGCTCTGGTGGTGGTGTTGATAGGCATCCTGGCAAAAACAAAAAATTACTATATCGCCGGACTCATCCCGCTATTTCCAACCTTCGCCATGATTGCGCACTATATCGTTGCCAGCGAGCGCGGTATTGAAGCGCTGCGGGCAACGATTGTCTTTGGCATGTGGTCAATCATCCCGTACTTCGCCTACCTGTTGTCGCTGTGGTATTTCACCGGGTTTATGCGTCTGCCGCTGGCACTCGGCGGGGCGGTTGCCTGCTGGGGGCTCAGCGCCTGGATCCTGATTCTCATCTGGAGCCGTTTCCACTAGCAGAGCGGGCGGCCACCGTCGACGGCAAAGCTACGGCCGGTGACATAACAGCTCACCAGTAAATAATCGACCAGCTCGATGACCTCTTTTTCGCCGGGCGCGATTTTCATCAGGGATTTATTCAGCGCCTGCTGGCGATACTCTGCATCATCTTCTTCGTTAAACAGAATCAGCGCTGGCGCAATCGCGTTGACTTTGACCTCTGGCGCCAGCTTACGGGCGAAAGAACGGGTCATGTTGTCGAGCGCAGCTTTACTGGCGGCATAGGCAATGTGCTTGTCGCTGCCGCGCTCCACCACGTAATCAGTGAAATGGATAATATCGCCAGCGGCATGGCCATGACCGCGCAGCAGCGGCTCCAGCGCGTGGTTGAGGAGATAGGGGGCGTTGACGTGTATTTGCATCATCGCATTCAGCGTTTGTGCGAGCGAAGTACCCGGCTTTTCAGGAACCCAGGCACTGGCGTTATGCAAGATTGCTCGCAGGCCGTCGGTGTGGGCCTTAACCTGGTCTGCAAAGGCAAGAATACCTTCGTCAGTAGAAAAGTCGGCCTGAATGCAGTGCGCACCAGCTTCACGCAGGCCGTCTATCGACGGATAGTGGCTACGATAGCTAACGATAACAGGCTGTTTTTGATTGAGAAAATGGTGTGCGAGGGCGAGGCCGATTCGGCGGCCTCCACCGGTAATGAGGACTGGTAGCTGTCGGGTATTTCCCATCGTTGTCTCCTTGGGGTCAGCGATGGGGTTTTCGGAATATTACCCCACCAGCATCCATGTTGCCGGCACGGCGGCAACCAGTAAAAATCCAATTAACGCCATTTCACGGCGTTTCAACACCTGATCGAGCTGGTGCGTCCGGCGCGCATAGATGAAGACCAGCAGGCCTGGCGCATACAGTACAACGGACAACAACAGATGCATCGGTCCGGAGGCGTACAATAACCATAAGCCATAAATGCAGGCACCGATACCCACCGCCTGATGCAGAGGGCGGGTGGCAATCTTCAGCAGGAACGCGCCCACCAGGAAGTACGGCACCAGAATCATCTCTGAAGCGATGGTCAGCAGCGTATTATAGTCAGAACCGGTCAGCCAGATAAGTACCAGGCAAACCTGGACACTGATGTTGGTCAGCCACAGAGAAGCCGAAGGCGCACTGTTCTTGTTCTGACGGGCGAAGATACGCGGGAACGCTTTATGCGTTGCGGCCAGCAGCGGAACTTCTGCCGCCATGATGGTCCAGCTCAGGTAAGCCCCGCACACGGAAACAATAAGCCCGGCCGCGATAACAATCTCACCCCAGCCACCCATCATTTTAACCATCAGGCCCGCCATGGATGGGTTACGCATTCCGGCGAGCTCCGGGCGTGCGACCACGCCTAAAGAGAGCAGGGTTACCAGCAGGTAAACGCACAGTGCGGATACCACGGCCAGGAGCGTCGCGCGCCCAACGTCTTTCTTGTTACGGGCGCGAGCGGAAACCACCACGGCACCTTCCACGCCGATGAAGACCCAAAGGGTAATCAGCATGGTATTTTTCACCTGTTCCCAGACCGGCACACCGAGTTCAAGACCAGTGAAGTCGAGCTTGAAGACGTCCAGACGGAACGCCATCACGGCAAGGATAACGAATAAACCCAGCGGGACCAGTTTCGCCAGCGTCGCAACCAGGTTGATGCTGGCCGCCGTCTGTACGCCGCGCAGGACGAGGAAATGCACCACCCACAGCAGCACCGAGGCCCCAATGATAGACTGCCAGGTATTGCCATCGCCGAAAAGACGCAGCTCCGGCGTGTCAGTGAAGAAACTCAGCGCCGAGAAAACGATAACCAGGTATGAGACGTTCGCAATGACCGCACACAGCCAGTAACCCCAGGCGGAGCAGAAGCCAATAAGCTCACCAAAGCCTTCGCGCGCATAGGTAAAGATACCGCCATCCAGATCCGGACGAATGCGGGTCAGGATAAGCATCGCGAAGGCGAGGAACAGGATCCCAACGCCGGTAATGGCCCAACCAATCAGCAGCGCAGCGGGGCTGGCAACGGCTGCCATGTTCTGCGGCAGGCTAAACACGCCAGCACCCAACATTGAGCTCAGTACCAATGCCGTTAATGCGCTAAGGCCAAGTTTTTTTTCCATGACAATCCTGTTGGTTAACGTCGGGATGGAAGAATATTTATTGTGCGAAATCGCATAAACATGGTGGATTACGCTAAGGCGCGGGATTTTACGAAGAGAGTGGCGGGCATGCAATGATGTATGCATAAAAAAATGAAAAAAGGCGGCAAAAAGCCGCCTTTTCTTGATGCGTATTGCTTATTTATACAAGTCGGCGCTGATCGTCATGTTACTGCCGCGTTCCTGCCACTGGCGGGTAATATGATAATATTTCGCGCCTTTCTTCGCGGCGCGCTTCGCAACCTGATAAGAAATTTCGGTCATGTTGCCGAAGTTTCCAGTGAACTGTACGCTGTCGAACGGCACCATCTGTGCAGCAGCAGCTTTATTCAGTTCTTCAATCTTGGTGCCATCAGGAAGCGTGACACTGTAACGACCGCCTTTTGACGACTGAGTCTCGAAGAAGTTACCTACGCCAGTCCCCAGACCAACGGATGCTGAAGAGGCAACGCCTGGGATCTCAACTTTCTTGGCGGCTTCACCACCTTTGGCGAGAGCTGCGCGACCTGCATCAGAGTCTGCCGGAATGGCATCCGGGCTCTGCAGCGCACGTTTTTTAGCATCGGCTTTGTAGATGTAAGCCGTGACGCGCTGGTTACCGCCGCTGTTGGCATCTACCTGGCGCACGATGAAGAAGGACGCGGCACCTTTAGCTTTCGCGGCACGGGTGATGGCATCGTTAACGTCCGGCTGGCTACGGAAGAAACCCTGAACGGTAACGGTGTCGTAAGGTATCAGCGCCACGGCCTGATCTTTTGGTAATTCCACTACGCCATTAATGACGCGGTTTTTCGGCGTATCTGCTTTTTGTGCGTTTTCTTTATAGAAGTCAGCAGTGACGCGTTGGTTGCCGCCATTGCCGTAATCAGACATATCGACAACATAAAAAGACGCTGCGCCTTCTTTATCCGCTTTGCGGGAAACTGCCTGTACCGCATCACCGATGGCGTTAAAACGCCCGGTTACCACCACACGATCGTAGGGCTTCAGCGCCGCTGCTTGCTCCGGAGTCAGCTCGGTTGCTGCATTGGCAGACAAGGCCGCTGCAGAAAGGAGTGCTGACGCCAGGAGTGTATACTTAAGCTTCATAAAAATAATCCTTCGCCTTGCGCAAACCAGATACTGGTAATGTTGTTGAGTAAACTGGTTGATTATTGCATTTAATTTGTCTTGCTGTCTGCGGCATTTTTCACTTCCTGTGCGAACTAGATATCAGGGGAGGTGCACTTTTAGGGATATGTTGAAAAAACAGCCTCTTGAACAGCGAAATCGATAATTGTTATCACTTTTATAAGTTAATATAATGTTAAATCAACTTTATTCACAGGCGATTGATCACGTTTTACCGCTTTACTGGAGCGAATTATCAGGCATCGCCATAAAATAGAGGGAAATAACGCTGCTGGAACGGCGAGCGATGACTTTTCCTCAATAAATTCATAAATACTTTTTTATCCCAGTAGATCACGGCCGTCATTTTCAGTAGGTTATAGCAAGTTTGTTACTGTTTTATTTTGTCAGGTTGATGGGCGATAAGCGGCAAGGGCCGCGAGCGTACTCAGCCGAAGAAAAATAAACCATCATCAAAAACCGATGGAAGGGAAAACTATGCGTATTGGTGTACCAAAAGAGAGGGTGGCGCTGGAGACCCGGGTTGCCGCGACGCCGAAAACGGTGGAACAGCTGCTCAAACTGGGTTTTGCGGTCGCGATTGAAAGCGGTGCCGGGAAGCTTGCCAGTTTTGAGGATTCGGCGTTTACCCAGATGGGCGCAGAGATTGTCACCGGAGATGCGGTGTGGCAGTCAGACGTCATTCTGAAGGTTAATGCGCCAACGGACGAAGAAATTGCGCTTCTCAACCCGGGAACGACGTTGATTAGCTTCATCTGGCCTGCGCAAAATCCAGAGCTGATGGAGAAACTGGCCGCTCGCAATATTAACGTGATGGCGATGGACTCCGTGCCGCGTATTTCCCGCGCGCAGTCATTAGATGCACTGAGCTCGATGGCAAATATCGCCGGCTACCGCGCGATAGTAGAGGCAGCGCATGAGTTCGGCCGCTTCTTTACCGGCCAGATAACCGCCGCGGGTAAAGTGCCGCCGGCGAAGGTGGTGGTGATCGGTGCCGGCGTTGCTGGCCTTGCTGCCATCGGTGCAGCCAACAGCCTTGGAGCCATCGTTCGCGCTTTCGACACCCGTCCGGAAGTGAAGGAACAGGTTCAGAGTATGGGGGCTGAGTTCCTTGAGCTGGACTTCGAAGAAGAAGCGGGCAGCGGCGACGGTTATGCCAAAGTGATGTCCGAAGCCTTTATTAAAGCCGAAATGGCGCTTTTCGCCGCCCAGGCGAAAGAGGTGGATATCATCGTGACCACCGCGCTCATTCCGGGGAAACCGGCACCGAAGCTTATCACCCGTGAAATGGTAGATTCCATGACCCCGGGTAGCGTGATTGTTGACCTCGCGGCGCAAAATGGCGGGAACTGTGAATACACCGTCCCCAATGAAGTGGTCACCACCGCCAGCGGCGTAAAAGTTATCGGCTATACCGATTTGCCAGGACGTCTGCCCACGCAGTCCTCCCAGCTGTACGGTACTAACCTGGTTAACCTGCTAAAACTGCTGTGCAAAGAAAAAGACGGCAACATCGTTATCGATTTTGATGATGTGGTAGTACGTGGCGTGACCGTTATCCGTGAGGGTGAGGTCACCTGGCCTGCGCCGCCGATTCAGGTCTCCGCGCAGCCACAGGCGGCAAAAGTAGAAGCCGCACCGGTAGCGCCGAAAGCACCGGCTTCGCCATGGCGTAAATACGCGCTGATGGCGCTGGCGATCATCCTGTTCGGCTGGCTGGCGAACGTCGCGCCGAAAGAGTTCCTCGGACACTTCACCGTCTTTGCGCTCTCCTGCGTGGTGGGTTACTACGTGGTGTGGAACGTCTCCCATGCGCTGCATACGCCGCTGATGTCGGTGACAAACGCCATTTCGGGGATCATCGTGGTGGGGGCGCTGCTGCAGATTGGGCAGGGTGGCTGGGTCAGCTTCTTCAGCTTTATCGCGGTGTTGATTGCCAGCATTAACATTTTTGGTGGTTTCACCGTCACTCAGCGCATGCTGAAAATGTTCCGGAAGAACTAAGGGGTAACAAATGTCTGGAGGATTAGTCACAGCTGCATACATTGTTGCCGCGATCCTGTTTATTTTCAGCCTGGCGGGGCTCTCAAAACATGAGACCTCTCAGCAGGGCAACTACTACGGTATCGCCGGGATGGCGATTGCGCTGATTGCAACCATCTTCGGGCCTGACACCGGTAACGTCGGTTGGATCCTGGTGGCGATGGTCATCGGCGGTGCTATCGGGATTCGTCTGGCGAAGCGCGTAGAAATGACCGAAATGCCGGAACTGGTGGCGATTCTGCACAGTTTCGTGGGTCTGGCGGCGGTTCTGGTAGGCTTCAATAGCTATCTTTACCACGAACCAGGGATGGAACAAATTCTGGTTAACATCCACCTGACCGAAGTGTTCCTCGGCATCTTCATCGGTGCGGTAACCTTCACGGGTTCTATCGTGGCGTTTGGTAAACTGCGCGGCAAGATTTCATCTAAACCGCTGATGCTGCCTAACCGTCACAAAATGAACCTGGCTGCGTTGGTGGTCTCTTTCGTGCTGCTGGTTGTGTTTGTCCGTACCGAAAGCGTCGGGCTACAGGTACTGGCGCTGCTTATCATGACCGTTATCGCGCTGGCGTTTGGCTGGCATCTGGTGGCGTCTATCGGCGGTGCTGACATGCCGGTGGTGGTGTCGATGCTGAACTCCTACTCAGGTTGGGCGGCAGCGGCGGCAGGCTTTATGCTGAGTAACGATCTGCTGATCGTAACCGGTGCCCTGGTGGGTTCTTCCGGTGCGATTCTGTCCTACATCATGTGTAAAGCCATGAACCGTTCCTTTATCAGCGTTATTGCTGGCGGTTTTGGTACCGATGGCTCCTCGACGGGCAGTGATGAAGAAGCCGGTGAACACCGTGAAATCAGCGCTGAAGATACCGCTGATTTGCTGAAAAATTCGCACTCGGTCATCATTACCCCGGGCTACGGTATGGCCGTTGCACAGGCTCAGTACCCGGTGGCGGAAATCACGGAGAAGCTGCGCGCACGTGGGATCAAAGTTCGCTTCGGTATTCACCCGGTTGCCGGCCGTCTGCCAGGCCATATGAACGTGCTTCTGGCAGAGGCGAAGGTCCCGTATGACATCGTGCTGGAAATGGACGAAATCAACGACGACTTTACCGATACTGATACCGTTCTGGTCATCGGCGCGAACGACACGGTTAACCCGGCGGCGCAGGACGATCCGAAGAGCCCGATTGCCGGGATGCCGGTACTCGAAGTGTGGAAAGCGCAAAACGTTATCGTGTTTAAGCGTTCTATGAACACCGGTTATGCCGGCGTACAGAACCCGCTGTTCTTTAAAGAGAACACGTCAATGCTGTTTGGCGATGCCAAAGCCAGCGTGGATGCGATTCTGAAAGCGTTGTAAGGCTTGAAAGGTTAGTTAAAGCCGCCTCTTAGCAGGCGGCTTTTTTATACATTTAAATTGTTAACGCTCAAAAAATGTTCAGCGCGGTGTGCTATACTGGTCAGGTTTTAAACACTAAAGAGGATGATATGGATACCGAATTAACACCGGCACAGTTAGCCATCGAATACCTTCGCCGCGACGCCACCGTTTTGACGCCCGCTAAATACCTCAAAAAACTGAAACAGCTGGAGCTTGAGTTTGCCGATCTGATGGCGCTCTCTTCTAATGAGCTGAAAGAGGAAATTTATTTTGCCTGGCGTGTGGGTATCCATTGACGAATAGACGAAAAAAAGCCGCTTCGAAAAGCGGCTTTTTTGTGTTTGCAGGTTAGTCGTCTTCGTCGTCCAGTTCGACCGGGGTCTGATAGGCTTCTGGCTTGATAGCCAGCAGATCGCAACGCAGGTGATCGATAACCTGCTCGGCGGTGTTACCAAGGAAAGCCGCAGACAGGCCGGTACGACCAACGGTTCCGAGTACGACGATACCGGCATCAAGATGTTCGGCAAGATCAGGGATAACTTCTTCCGGCAGACCTTTCTCAACGTGAGTAAAGTTCTCGGCAATACCAAATTTTTGACGTAGCGCCTTCATGGCCAACAGGTGCTGACCGCGAATAGCATCGTTATAAACGCTTGGATCAAAATCGGGAAGTTCGATGGCGATATTGATAGGGGTGACAGGGTAGGCGCCGATAAGATGCACTTCGGTGTGGTTCACCTGTTCTGCAAGCTGCAGCGTCTCCTTCACCAGTTTTTCGTTCAGCGGGTCGTGGTAGCCTTCTTCACTGGCAAGGTTCACCGCCACCAGAGCACGACCACCTTCCGGCCACGGCTGGTCTTTCACCATCCACACCGGGCACGGGCATTTACGTAGCAGGTGCCAGTCTGTCGGCGTAAAGATAACGGCTTCAAGCTTGTCGTGCTGGTGTGCCATTTTGAGCATCAGGTCATGTTTGCCCGCGATCACTTCCTGAATGATCGCCTCGAACGGACGATTATGCCAGACCACCTTTATATCAATGGGGATACCGGACTCGATGTAGTATTTAGCCTGCTCGCGGATCCACGCGGTACGCTGGCTGATAACACCCTGACGCATTGCAGTGCGCTCGTCCGGGGAAAGAAGCGTGGTCATCTCATACGAAAAATCGTAGATTGGCAAAAAGGCTTTAATACGTCCGCCAATGCGTTGATGCAGATAAACAGCACGTCGTAATGCAGGCTGGTCGTCCTGGTTTGGGTCGATAGCCACGAGCATGTTCTGATACTTTGCCATACAGGGTCTCCTTACAGCTGCAACCACAGTCTTTAGTAAAAGATAACTCATTGGGATGAAATGAAACAGTGAAGAGCCTTCGTCAGATCAACAAATCAGAAAAAATCTCGCGCAGGCCGTGTGGTATGCCGATGAACGGGAGTGCCGGGTGAATTCACCTCACCCGATGCACCTTCAGGTTACAAGGCAAGGAGTATTATGCGGAACGCCATACGGACAGTAGGGGAAGAGGCAGCGTGCTTCGCAAGGACAATTAGTGAGGAGCTGGTTATTATTACCCGGACACTCTGTCCTGACCTGAAAATATAACCACAATGAGTTAGTATAGGGGAAGCAGCTAATTAGCTCGATATCCCGCTGGCGGCCATTGACAAATAAACCGAGATCGCTGGTTGTCAGCATGTTACCAGGGCGTAGAAAGTAAGAACCTTTATACCAAACAATGATATCAAGATCGCCTGGACTGGCGGCCACAGCGTATGCGGTACCGCTATCAGGACAAACGAGCATATTCTTAATTTCCCAGTTCATTTCTCCTCCTGTATTCACACCCCGAGATTAACACCTCGTTTTTTGCTGAGCTATAGGAAATTACATATATCTTTTTGAGGTCGACCGCTTTCGACGGATTATCATTCTTTTATCTGTGGGATGTTAATATTAATTACGTATTGCTGATGCATTAAATATTAATGTATTGTCGGAGATGTTATGCGGGATTAAAAAAACCGGAACGTGATTGTTCCGGTCTGGGATTTAAGCTGCCGTTAAAGCATCAGGCAACGTTGCGCGCCTGGCCTGCGAGCGTGGCCAGAGCATCGCTGTTTTCGATGGTGATATATTTGCCTTTCACCGCCAGCATACCGCTTTTCTGGAAGCGGCCCAGCAGGCGACTGATGGTTTCAACCGTCAGACCAAGGTAGTTACCAATATCACCACGCGTCATGGTCAGGCGGAACTCACGAGGGGAGAAGCCACGCTGTGCAAAACGACGGGAGAGATTATAGATAAATGCCGCCAGACGCTCTTCAGCGTTCTTTTTCGACAGCAACAGGATCATGTCCTGATCGCCTTTAATTTCACCGCTCATAAGGCGCATCATCTGCTGGCGCAGATTAGGCATTTTGCCTGACAAATCATCCAGCGTTTCGAACGGGATCTCGCACACCATTGAGGTTTCAAGCGCCTGAGCAAAGCTCGGGTGGTGCCCGGTACCGATGGCGTCAAAGCCAACCAGGTCACCAGCCAGATGGAAGCCGGTAATCTGTTCGTCACCTTGTTCGGTGATGGTGTAGCTTTTGATGGTGCCAGAACGAATCGCGTACAGTGATTTAAGCTCATCACCTGCTTTGAACAGAGTCTGTCCTTTCTGGATTGGCTTTTTGCGCTCGATAATATTATCCAGCTGATCAAGCTCGTGCTCGTTCAGCGTGAACGGGATACAGAGCTGGCTGATGCTGCAATCCTGACAATGGATGGCGCAGCCGCCAGACTGAATGCGTCGTATAATTCGCTTTTCCGGGATCATAGGTCTGCTCAAGCCGTAATTGATATTGGTCAATTTTAACATCTTTTTGGCGAGCAGGTAAGTCTGTTGATCCCGTTTCATACGATATATAAACGAGAAAATGCAAAAACCTTCATCTTTATGAAAAAGCTGAAGTTATTTGTGCCTTTTCTCGCTCGGAAATTGCCAGTCAGTTCCAGAAAGGCACGGATGGTCAAAGCAAAAGATAACCTTCGTGACGGAGCAGCCATTCTTTACGCTGAACGCCGCCGGCATAGCCGGTCATCGTGCCGTTGCGCCCAATAACCCGATGGCAGGGAACCACGACGCTGACCGGGTTTGAACCGTTGGCGGCGCCAACGGCGCGTGCTGCGCCTGGTCTGCCGAGCTGCTCGGCAAGCTGGCCGTAATGCATCACTTGCCCACAGGGAATTTCACGCAACGCTTGCCAGACTTCGCGCTGAAAGGCGGTGCCGCCGGTTGCTGTTTTGAGCGTATCAATGATGGCGAGATTACCGGAAAAATAGTCATGCATAATATCGGAGAGGCCGCCTGGATTAGTCGCACTAATACGTTCGTAGCCATCATTACGATAATGAATATTCAGTAACTGTTCCATACGGTCGCTATGTTCTTCCCACTCAATAGCGCGCAGGGCAAACTGTTCATCGCAGAGGATCCATAATGGGCCGAGCGGGGTGGCAATTTTATCTTCAAGTAATCTCAGCATCGCTTGCTCTTGTACAGTCCAATAACGTAGCAACACGATACCATGTCCGGGAATACTTCGACATACCTAAAGAGAAGCAGGGAAGAGTGGCAAGAAAAAATCGGGACCTGTCGACATCCCGGCAGGCCCCGCAGTACACACAGCTGTTCATTCCATAATTTGTGTCCACTTGTTACTCCATATGTGGATATATATAGTTATAGCGGCGCTGAAATTAATTTCCAGCGATTTTGATCGATTTATTTAGAATAAGCGTAATATTTATTCCGAATATTAACGTTGGTTAATTTTAGTTAAGTAGAGGTTAATTCATGAGTTGCGCTTATTCGATTACCCCTTCTGATAGTGTCTGTTTAATATGTGACCGCTAACAGGATATACCAAAACGCATTGAGCCTGTCCGGGAGCGCCGCTATAGTAGTGCGTCAGCAGTAGCCGGAGAAATCATGATGGGCATTGACGATAAATCACTTTTTCTTGAGGCAATGGAAGACGTCCAGCCGCTGAAACGAGGAAACGACGTGCTCTGGCAGCACAACCGCAATTCACGGCCACTTCAGCACATCGATACGTTGCAACTCGATAACCCATTAACGCTGGGGGGACTGGATATCGTTCCGCTCGGTACCCCGCTTGAATATAAAGCCGAAGGTGTGCAGAACGGCGTGCTGGAGAAGCTGCGGCAGGGAAAATACAGCCAACAGGCGAGTCTGAACCTATTGCGCCAGCCGGTGGAGCAGTGCCGCCAGCAGCTTTATGCCTTCATTCACCACTCGTCAGAGGCAGGGCTGCGCAATGTGCTGATCGTTCATGGCAAAGGCAAAGCCGATGAGTCTCATGCCAATATTGTACGTAGCTATCTGGCGCGCTGGCTGGCGGAGCTTAGCGATGTACAGGCCTTTTGCGCCTCACTACCGCACCACGGCGGGGCCGGCGCCTGTTATGTTGCCCTGCGAAAATCGGCCCAGGCGAAACTGGAGAACTGGGAGCGCCACGCCAAACGTAGCCGATAAAATCTTCACAAAAATAGAGCATTACCTCTTTTCCGTCACTTAAGCATCGCTATACTGGATTACGATCGCACCTAAGTGATGAGTGAGTGGAGGCAGTGCTCCTCGATGATAAATTCATTTCCCCGCGCTGGCGTTGTGCTCACTACCTTACTGCTTTGGCAGACGGGTTATGCCGCTGATGGTAGCAACCTGAAACGGCGCGCCGATGCCGTGCTTGCGCTCATGAGCTATACGGTTGTTCCTGACGTAACCGCCAGCGACCTTAATATTGGGAGCGGAAGTAACGAACAGAACAAGCTTTCGATTACCCAATTTGGCGGCGGTGCCACGCTCAGTGAAGCGTTTCCTCTTTATCTTGAAGGAACGATGGGGTACAGCCGCTACGATCCGCAGTTTATTCTCTCTGACGGCAGCGAAAGCCGCCGTATTCCTACCAAATGGAACAGTCTGACAACCACCGGCGGCGTGGGCTGGGATTTTCATCTCTACAAAGACCGCTGGGGCGGTAACCTGGTGCTGCGCCCGATTGCTAACTTTATGCTCGGCACCATGGCAAGCGATCTGCGTATTGGTACCAGCGTTATCAAACACCGGACAGACAGCTCACTGGATTTTCTGGATGGCGGCAGGCTCAATGCTTACGGGCTGGGTGGTTCGCTGATGCTCGACTATGAGCTGTTCTCTGAACCCCGCGATATTGACGTTGAGCTTCGTTATTCAGCCATGAATCTGCAAACTTTTGGCAGCACTGCAGACGTGGTTAGCGGGCAGGCAAACGCTGAAAACCTGGGGCTGTATATGCGCTACCGGGCGCCTATTCTCGACTGGACGCTGCTGAAAAGCCCGGTGCGCTACGTGGTTGAAGGCGCGCATACGGAATATCTCGGCGTACAGCGCGGTCAGCTTGGGTTCGACAATCTGAGTTCGCTCGGGCTGGGCTTTGAGCTCGACAGCAGTAAATACAACGTATTTGTCACCCGAACTCGTATCGTGGCGCGCTATATGTTCGGCGCCAACACCAGTGGGTATGGTATCGGCCTTGCGATGAGCTTTTAATTCCCCAATACGCAAGGCCTGCTCGCTTAGCTACCCCAGCGCGTACGCAGGTAGTTCACCGCTTCCTGCGTTTGCGGCTGGTCAAGGTAGTTTTCCCGGAACAGAATGGTTCCGCTGATTTGCGGCAGCGAATCATTCAAATCGAGCTGTTTCTTCAGCTCAGGAACACCGCCATTCACCGTCCAGTCGGGCTCTTTCTTCGACGGCTCACCCACTTTATACAGCGCCACGCCAATATACAGACGGGTATTGGTCGGTTTCACCACGTCAGCCCACCATTTCGCCAGAACGTCATAGCGGGCTTCATCGCGGGCAAACGGCCAGTACAGCTGCGGCGCAATATAATCCAGCAGCCCTTGCTGTACCCAACCGCGGGTATCGGCATAGATTTCATCATAGGACGATAATCCCCGGGTATCGGAACCCATCGGGTCATGGGAGCGATTTCGCCAGACGCCGACCGGACTGATACCAAACTCGACGTTTGGGCCAGCCTGTTTTATCGCTTTCGACACCTGAGCAATCAGCAACTGCGTATTATGCCTCCGCCAGTCCGCTTTCGAGGCATAGCCCTGGCCATACTGCTGGTAGGTGCGGTTGTCGTTGAGCGGAGAGGCGGCGGTTTCCGCATAGAAGTAGTCGTCAAACTGCACACCATCCACCGGATAATGGGCAACCACCTCGGCCACAATGTTAGTTATCCAGTCACGCACTTCCGGGATCCCCGGGTCCAGCACATAGCGGTCGCTAGCGGTACGGATCCAGTTGCGATGCACCACAAACACGCTTGCCGGTTGTAATGAGGCGGTAGCGTTGAGCGCCGCTACCGTTGAGGCATTGGTGTTCACCGTGACGCGATAAGGGTTGAGCCAGGCATGAACTTTCATGCCGCGTTTATGGGCTTCATCGAGCATAAACTGCAGCGGATCGTAACCCGGATCTTCACCAATCTTGCCGGTCAGCATATCGGACCAGGGCAGAATTTTAGAGGGCCACAGCGCGGTTCCATCAGGTTTAATCTGGAAAAAAACGGTATTGATACCAAGGCGCTTGAGGTTATCCAGCTTATCGGTCAGCGCCTTTTTCTGCAGGAACATGCGAGTGGCCGGATCGGCGTTGACGGAGTTCTGCGGAGGCCAGTCCAGACGGGAGACGGTCGAAAGCCAGACACCACGCATCGGACCCTGTAACGATTTATCCGGCTGCGGGTGCTTCACCAGCGGGGGGAGTGGCGTCACCAGTGACTTAGGGGGCTGGGAGGAGCAGCTGACCAGTAACCAGGCACAGCCTGCCAGTGCCCCCAGCGTCAGGCGAGTCAGGGTTGATTTTTTTAGCATCATGAGTGGTTAGCTTTTCTTTGCACGGCTGTTTGCCCAAGGGTCGAAGGCGGTGGCGTCTGGTGCCGAAGTGGAATGGTCTTCCAGTATCTCCAGATATAACGCTTCGACTTCAGCGCGCGCCCACGGGGTTCGACGCAGAAATTTTAGACTCGATTTGACGCTCGGGTCGCTGTTAAAGCAATTAATTTTTATGCGCTGACCGAGTTGTTGCCAGCCAAAATGGGCAACGAGGGCATTAACCTGCATTTCCAGCGTGATGCCGTGCAGAGGATCTTTTGAAGCGTGTGCTGACATGGGAAATCCGCGTAGTGTGAAGTTGTCATCCGAAGCTTGTACAGGGGAAGAGTACAAGAAAGCAGGAACGCCAGCAATGACCCGGTTCTGATGGGGGATAGCAGTAAAGATGCGGACCGCCGGGGATCCGCATTCAGGGGGTGCATTTTGTCAGGATCAGACTTTGTCTGGTGCAGTACCTTCAGCGTGAGAGACCACCGCTTCAATTTGGACTAACGCACCATCCGGTAGCCAGGAGACGCCGATCGTTCTGCGGGCGGGGGTCCCGGTAGGGAAGAAAGTGGCGTAGACATCATCGACGGCGGCGATATCACCGAGGTTTTTCAGGCAGATGTTAATTTTGACGATGTCCGCCAGTGAGTGATCAATGCTCTCCACAATGGCTTTAATGTTCTGCAGACATTGACGGGCCTGATCGTTTACGCCACCGGCCACCAGCTTGCCGTTTTCCGGCAGGTACGGGAGCTGTGCCGTAATATGGTTGTAGTGTGAAAACGCAACGGTCTGCGTGGAGAAGGAATCTTTCGGCGCTTTGGCGGTGTTGTGTGGCTTAATGACGATGCCATGGCGATCTTCGATGGCCTGCGGCGGAGTGCCGTCGCCGTGCGAGATAATCGCTTCTATCTGCACCTGCGCATCCATTAACAATGCCGGAACCACCGTAATACTACGAGCCGGGAAATAACCCACGGCTCTGGCAATGGCGGAGTCCGGGAAGAAGGTGGTGTAAACCTCATTAAAGGCGGCGATATCGGCGGCATTGGTCATATAAACGTTGATTTTGACGATATCATCAAACGGCGCGTCAATTTTTTCCAGAATGGACTTAATGTTTTTTAAACACTGTGTCGCCTGTTCTTTAATCCCACCCGCAACCAGCTTTCCGGTTTCCGGCACAATCGGTAATTGTGCAGACAGGTTGTTGTAGTGGGAGAACGCTACCGTCTGAGTGGAGAGCATATTCCGCGGCGCATTTTCGGTGTTACGGGCAATTTTAATTAAATCTCCCGCCTGAGGCGCATCAGGGATCGTACCTTCGCCATTCGAGACCAGCGCCTCAACCTGAACCAGTGCGCCCATCGGCAGCGCCGCCGCAGAAATAGTTGTCAGCGCCGGAACATAGTCAGGGAAGAACGCGCTGTACACCCGGCTAACGGCGTCGAAATCGGTGATGTTTTTCAGAAACAGCGTGACTTTAACGATGTCATCCATCGGATGATGAATGTTTTCAAGGATGGCCTTAATATTTTTGAAGCACTGCTCAGCCTGAGCTTTGACGTCTCCGGTCACCATTTTACCGGTGCTGGGATCGATGGGGAGCTGTGCGGAAAGGTTATTGTAATGGGAGAAGGCGACTGCCTGAGAATAGGGACCGATGCTTTTTGGCGCGCTATCGGTATTAATGGCCAACACGCTGTTAAAGTTACTCATAGAAATGCTTACCCTTACGTTTTATTAAGTGTTAAATGGGCCGCAGAGCCGGGAACGCTGGCGGCGCTTATTAACCCTAAGCAATCAGTGTGCCAAAAAATAAAAACGTGACAGGTGGGCCTTCTCGCGTGAAAAGCCGCATATTTCAGCCGCTTTTACACTCCAATATGATAAGCATTACGCTAATTTTCTCATCATGAGAATGGGGATGTCTCACCAGCGGATTCACTTTCTGTGTAGGGGAGAGGGTGTCGACGCTGCTGGCTCAACTTGCGGTACTGTTGTGGTGGCATACCCACGTATTTGCTGAAGGTGCTGTAGAACCGACTACTGGAACGAAAGCCTGCGGTCAGGGCAATATCGAGGATGGTTTTGTCGGTATCACTCAGCAGAGCGCGCACGTGGTTAATGCGCATCGCGGTGATGTACTGCTTCATCGTTTGCTGCATCACACGTTGAAAGATGCCCATCGCATAGTTAGGGTTCAATTTCACATGCTCGGCAACGGCATCAACGGTCAGAGCCTGATCGTAGTGTTCGGCAATAAACTCCAGCATCTGGCTGACATAAAACTGCGCGTGCCGTGAGACGCTGTTCTTTTGCGTTCGTGAGGTTTTGTTCACCAGAATCGGCTGCCAGCCCGCAAGGCATAGCCTTTTCAGCATCAGGGCAATTTCATCAATTGCCAGCTGGCGGATCTGCGGGTTGTCGCTGCTGAGCTCATGCTGCCAGCGCTGAACCTCAAAAGCGCTCAGCTGCTGTGCTGCCAGCGATTTAATGACCATTCCGTGGGTGACGTAGTTGATAAGCTCCCTGTCCAGCGGCCAGGTAAGAAACAGGTGCATTGGCAGGTTGATAATGGCCATCTGTTTGCAGTCGCCGGGGCGGGTGAGTTGATGCGGGGTACAGGCCCAGAAC
>NZ_JMPS01000073.1 GCF_000735455.1 Yokenella regensburgei ATCC 49455
CTGACCATGCCAGTGGCTGGCGGACATCGCGTGAGGTTGCCTCAGTTCGATATCCATCCGCTGATATTCCGAATAGAGCGTCAGCGGGCTGCGGGTTTGCTTCTCATCGCTGCTGCACATGTGCGGGTCCGGAGGCAGCGGCGGCGTGGCATTTTCCTTCATCATCCTGTTCCTGAATCGTCAGATCGGGCGCTATAGCGCATCACTTAGGCCTGAGCTTAGATCAGTCGACGGCCCATTTCCTGCACTTTTTCCGCAATTTACTCCCGAAAACTCAGATCGTTGACCTGAGGCGAGCCTATCTGAGTTTTCGGGAATGCTCCCACGGGAACAGGGCAGCGCAGCAAGGGAAGGGTATGCCACTCTGCAGGGGTTCAATGACCTGATGGAGTAATGATGATGTCTGCCCCCAAAATTACCTTTATTGGTGCCGGTTCTACGGTGTTTGTTAAAAACATCCTCGGCGATGTGTTTCAGCGCCCGGCCCTGAAATCAGCGCATATCGCGTTGATGGATATTGATGAGACCCGGCTTGAGGAATCGCACATTGTGGTGCGTAAGCTGATGGAATCGCTCGGTGCTAACGGTGAAATAACCTGTCATCGCGACCAGAAAGCCGCTCTCCAGGGCGCGGATTTCGTGGTAGTCGCGTTCCAGATTGGCGGCTACGAGCCCTGTACGGTAACTGACTTCGAAGTGTGTAAACGACACGGACTGGAGCAAACCATTGCCGATACCCTTGGCCCTGGCGGGATCATGCGTGCACTGCGCACCATTCCGCACCTGTGGCGAATCTGTGATGACATGACCGAGGTGTGCCCGAATGCCACGATGCTGAACTACGTTAACCCGATGGCGATGAATACCTGGGCGATGTACGCCCGTTACCCGCATATCAAGCAGGTGGGGCTGTGCCACTCCGTGCAGGGAACGTCGGAAGAACTGGCGCGCGACCTGGATCTGGATCCGGCGGACCTGCGTTATCGCTGCGCCGGCATCAACCATATGGCGTTCTACCTCTCGCTTGAGAAGAAAGTGGCCAACGGCGAGTACGTCAGTCTTTATCCCGAGCTGTTGCAGGCCTATGCCGAAGGCAGGGCGCCGAAGCCGAATCTGCACGGCAACCCGCGCTGCGAAAATATCGTCCGCTACGAGATGTTTAAAAAACTGGGCTACTTTGTGACCGAATCCTCTGAGCATTTTGCTGAATACACGCCGTGGTTTATCAAACCCGGTCGCGAAGATCTGATTGCTCGCTATAAAGTCCCACTGGATGAATATCCAAAACGCTGCGTTGAGCAGGTGGCAAACTGGCATAAAGAGCTGGAGCAGTACCAGAGCAGCGAGCGCATTGAGGTCAAACCTTCCCGCGAGTATGCCAGCACCATCATGAATGCCATCTGGACCGGAGAACCGAGCGTAGTCTACGGCAACGTACGCAATGACGGGCTTATTGATAACCTGCCGGAAGGGTGCTGCGTGGAGGTAGCCTGTCTCGTGGATGCCAACGGTATTCAGCCAACGAAAGTCGGTAAACTTCCGGCGCATCTGGCCGCGCTGATGCAAACCAATATTAACGTTCAGACGTTGCTGACTGAGGCCATTCTGACGGAGAACCGTGACTATGTGTACTACGCCACCATGATGGATCCGCATACTGCGGCGGTGCTTGGGATCGAGGAGATCTACGCGCTGGTGGACGATCTGATTGCCAGCCACGGGAAATGGCTACCGGACTGGCTGTAGTAGCTGCGCCTCGCCGTCGGGTCCATGGGCCCGATGGTTTTCTGTCACTATCCCTGGAGGAGGCGCTGGTTGCAGCGGCCTTGAGACTATGAGTATTTCACTAACAACAAAACTCAGCTATGGATTTGGCGCTTTCGGCAAGGATTTCGCGATTGGTATTGTTTACATGTACCTGATGTACTACTACACCGATGTGGTTGGGCTCTCGGTTGGCGTGGTGGGTACGCTGTTTCTGGTGGCGCGTATTCTGGATGCTCTGGCAGACCCGTTAATGGGGTGGTTGGTTAACTGTACCCGCTCGCGCTGGGGCAAGTTTAAGCCATGGATCCTGATTGGCACCATCACGAACTCGATAGTCCTGTATATGCTGTTCAGCGCCCATCATTTTTCCGGCGTGGCGCTGCTGGCCTGGGTGTGGGTCACTTATCTGCTGTGGGGATTTACCTACACTATTATGGATGTTCCGTTCTGGTCGCTGGTGCCGACCATCACGCTTGATAAGCGCGAACGCGAGGAGCTGGTGCCGTACCCGCGCTTCTTCGCCAGCCTTTCAGGGTTTGTGACCGCAGGGATCACGCTGCCCTTTGTTAATGCCGTCGGCGGCGGGGATCGTGGTTTTGGCTTTCAGATGTTCACGCTTATCCTGATAGCCTTCTTTGTGGTCTCGACCATCGTGACGCTGCGTAATGTACATGAAGTCTATTCCTCCGACAGCGGAGTGAGTGAGGACTCAGGCGATCACTCTCTGAAGCAGATGGTCTCTCTTATCTATAAAAACAAACAGCTGGCATGCCTGCTGGGGATGGCGCTTGCATATAACACCGCATCGAACGTGATCTCTGGCTTTGCTATCTATTATTTTACCTACGTCATTGGTAATGCGGAGCTGTTCCCGTACTACATGTCTTATGCGGGCGTCGCCAATTTGCTGACGCTCATCCTCTTTCCTCGGCTGGTGAAAGGATTGTCACGACGTGTGCTGTGGGCGGGGGCTTCAATAATGCCGGTACTGGGTGGCGGCGTCCTTTTGGGGATGGCACTTAGCGGGAGTTACCCGGTGGTGCTGATTGCCCTTGCGGGTATGTTGCTCAATGTTGGTACCGCGCTGTTCTGGGTGCTGCAGGTTATCATGGTGGCGGATACCGTCGATTACGGCGAATACACCATGAATATCCGCTGTGAGAGTATTGCGTATTCCGTGCAGACCCTGGTGGTGAAGGCCGGGGCGGCGTTTGCGGCCTGGTTTATTGCCGTGGTTCTGGCGGTGATTGGCTATGTGCCAAATACGGTGCAGTCAGCCCAGACTATCTTTGGGATGCAGGCGATTATGATTGTGCTGCCGACGCTGTTCTTTGCCATCACGCTGTTCCTGTATTTCCGTTATTACACGCTGAACGGCGACATGCTGCGTCGTATTCAAATTCATCTGCTCGATAAATATCGCAAAATCCATGAGAGCGAACCCGGCGAGGCGCTGCCGGTGGCGAGCCCAGCACAGGTGAAGGCATAAACATGGAATGGGTGAAAATCATTGGTTATCTTGCTGCGATGCTGACTACGCTCTCTTTTTTGCCTCAGGCGATAAAAGTGATAAGCACCCGTAATACGCAGGGGATCTCTCGGTTAATGTATATCATGTTTGTCACCGGTCTGGCGTTATGGCTGGTGTATGGCCTGCTGATAGGTGACCGGGCGGTCAGTATGGCGAATTTGCTCACACTTATCCTG
The DNA here is from genome assembly GCF_000735455.1 of Yokenella regensburgei ATCC 49455. GTDB lineage: Bacteria > Pseudomonadota > Gammaproteobacteria > Enterobacterales > Enterobacteriaceae > Yokenella > Yokenella regensburgei. The sequence continues at coordinate 3,475 of NZ_JMPS01000073.1, forward strand.
GCATTACCCATTCTGCTGATGACGCTGCGTCGTCAGTAGTTATGATGAATCTCCCCGGCTGCCCGGGGAGAATTTTACCAGTGATAGCTTATTCCGGTATCCAGTTTGTCCGCACAATCAATGCCAGAAGCCTTATCCCGCACATTGTTAAATTTATAATCGACGAAAACCTGCACATTTTTATTGAAGTAGTAGCTGAACCCCAGCTCTTCGTAATCGAGGATTTGGGTACGCCTGCCAGCAACGGTTTGTGTCAGCCGGGTATAGCTGATGTCTGGCTGTAATTTGTCGGTCAGCATATATTTCGCCAGCGCTTCGTAGCTGACGGAGGAGGTGTTGTTATCACGGACCTGAGGATTAACGGCATTATTACTCTGCGTCAGGACGGCGGCCAGATACAGCTTTCTGCTGTTGTAATTAAGCCCCTCTGCGAAGGTACGAATGTCTTTCTGATAGCCCGCATTCTGTTGTTGATAAAAGGTGGTTGCGGAAGATGAAAGCGAAAATAGTGCACTCAGCTCGGGGGTAAAGTACCACACCAGCGAAGCACCAATGCCGTTGCCATTCTGCTGTTTTAAGGTGTGATAGTCGTTATTGCCTTTGAACTGGTACTGCAGGGCGACCTTCAAGGGATGTTGAAAGAGAGAGAACCTTTTACGCCATGTCATAAGATTAAGCGCCCGGCCGCGCATAAAATTATCAATATAGTTATATGACATCTCACGAAAGAAGGGTGAACGGTCGGTTAATGAGGTTACATCGTATAGCACTCCCCAGTTACGTCCGATATCCAGACTTCCCCAGTCGGGGTTGTCTATCCCGAGAAACGCCAGCCGGGTTGCGTTTCTGCTGGCATCTGAAGCGCTGACCGTATATTCCCAGTGGGCATAGGCCTGCCAGTGCCTGGCGAGATCTTTTTTCCCAATCAAACCAAAATAGAGATAACTTCGATCGCCATCGTCTTTCACGTTATTGCTGGTAAAACGTCTGGCGATTATTGTGCCGTAAAAATCGAGTTTTTTGCCGTCCTGGTTCACAAGATTAACCGCCAGAACCGCTGGCGAAAACAGTAGTGAGATGGCTACAAAGCAGTAGCGCGGAAATTGCAATGTCATGATAAATAGCCCTAAAGAAGATCTGACACCCAAATGGTGACAGGGGGATAGATTTACCGGGACATATGCTCACTGCTTCATTCCAGTAGAATGAGCGGGTTATTATTATGCGGAAACGATTTGTTTACGACCAAAGTAGCTGACAATGCCATTGGTAATGGCGGAAGCAATCTTGTAGCGAAATGCCGTTGTGCCTAAAAGTCTTTCCTCCTCAGGGTTAGTGATAAACGAGGTTTCTACTAGTACGGAAGGGATATAAGGTGACTTCAGTACCACAAAAGCGGCCTGTTCCGTTTGCCGTGAATGCATAGGGTGAACAGGGGAGATATGGCGAACAATATGCGACCCCAGCAGCAGACTTTCCTTAATGGTTTCCGTCTGCTCGAGATCAAAAATGATCCTGTCCAGATATTTGTCTTTGTGCATAGCCCTATTGCCGGCAACTTCATCTGCCGCATTTTCACTTTTCGCAAGGTATTTTGCCATTGCGCTGCTGGCTCCCCGGGTTGAAAGGGCAAAGACGGAAGCCCCGTGAGCGGCAGGGCTGGTGAAGCCATCGGCGTGAATAGACATAAAAAGAGAGGCATTATGCGCGTGGGCGATCTGGACGCGGTCGTAGAGTGGAATAAACGTATCATCTGTGCGCGTCAGGAAAGCATCAATGCCGTGACCTTTTAAGAGGTTTTTAACGTTATTGGCAATCTCCAGTACAATATGTTTTTCCAGCGAACCTTCATGGCCCACCGCACCTGAATCAATGCCGCCGTGCCCGGGATCCAGCATGACCGTATATTTCCCACGACCATGAGTCGGGGAGGGGGAATGAGGATGTATTAACCGTTTTTGTGCCTGCGCATGAGCAAATGGTGTAACTAACGCATTGGCGGCGAGAGTCGCTAAACCAGCAAGAATGATCTGCCGGCGTGTCGTTTTCCTGTCCAAAACAATCACCTCGTTGTTGCATTTATTGTGATGTTATAACGTTTTATATTGACCGGGGTCGAGGCTTTGAATGTTATTTATTGTTGCTGTGGGTTACCTCGTGTTTTCACATTGCCTGCTAACCCGGTGGAAGCGCTAAAAATAAATAGCTTCGGAAAACCATATACTTCCTACCGAAACATATTGATATAGATCCTTTCAAAAGATAATTATTCTCATTTGAATATGTTATGTTATAACGTTTTTACTCATTGCAAACCCACACAACAGGTGATGATTACCCCATTGTTCAATGACTCATCCTGGGGAGGAATTATGTCTACCGAACTCGCTAAAGAAGAAAAATTAAATGTTGCTGCCGTACTGGCGGTTTCACTCAGCACCGTTATTGCCATGCTGGATAGCACGATTGCCAACGTAGCTCTACCGGTGATCGCCAAAGATTTTGCCGTTTCTGAATCCTCTTCCATCCTGATAATTAATGCGTACCAGTTTGCGGTTATTGCTTCGTTACTGGTTTTTGCAGCCCTGGGGAGAAAAGTCGGGAACAAGCGAATCTTCATTATGGGAGCGATTCTTTTTGCTTTCTCATCCCTTGGATGCGCGCTCTCTGACACGCTGAATATGCTCACCGTATTTCGTGTGGTTCAGGGATTTGGTGCGGCGGCGATTCTGAGTGTGAATGCGGCGCTAATAAAAGATATCTACCCGCCGAGACTGCTAGGGCGAGGGTTGGGGATTAATGTCATGGTGGTCTCTGTTTCCGCCGCCGCCGGACCTTCAATTGCCTCTGCCATAATGTCCGTGGCGAGCTGGAACTGGCTGTTTACCATTAACGTACCCATTGCCTGTATTTCGCTCGTGCTGTGTATGGTGTCGCTAAAATCGACTCAACGCATGGAAACCCGCTTTGATAAAGCAGGCGCCGGGTTGGTGTTTCTGACGTTTATTTCGTTTTCAACGCTGATGCTCGGAGTAACGAAAAATAACCCTATTGAAGTGGTTCTGAGTGCAATAATCCTGGCCGTGCTGGCGACAATTCTCTATGTCGATCAGAAAAGGAAGCATGATAGTGCATTGATACCGGTAGAAATATTCCACAGTAAAACCTTCTCATTGTCGTTACTGATGTCGACGCTGTCGTACAGCACACAGTTACTGGCCTTCGTCTCCCTACCGTTTTATTTCCATAACGTGCTGCACCGCAATGTTGTGGAGATCGGTATGTTGTTGACCGCATGGCCCCTGGCAACGATGTTGACCTCGCTGGTGGCCGGGGATCTTATTAAAAAACATGACCCTAACCTGGTCGCGCTTTCAGGTCTATCGCTGCTTCTCGTAGGTACGCTGCTTATGGTATGGCTTCCGGGCGAACCTTCGAATCTGCAGATCCTCTGGCGAGTGGCCATTTGCGGGTTTGGTTTTGGGCTATTCCAGTCTCCTAACAATTATCTCATTATGACGTCGGTCTCGCATGAGAATAGCAGTATTGCCAGCGGGCTACTGGGGAGCTCCCGCCTTGTCGGACAAATTATTGGCTCCGCGCTGGTGGCTGTTTTCTTCAATCTCTATGCAAGCCATGGCACAAATATTAGCCTGCTCGCAGGGGCATTTTTCTCGTTGCTGTCTTTGACCGTAAGTTATCTTCGATTCAAATCTGGCCATCAGGCACAAAATTTTAGCAATAAAGCAGTATGAGGTAATTAATGAAAATAAAGTCTATTAAGGTCATATTGTTTATGATTATTTTTTCGGTACTTTCTGGTTGTTCAACATACAATCCGGTCAATCTGCAGAAAAAAAGTATTGCACCAAAGAGCAGTTACTACGATTTCCAGCCGGCGATATACGTGGGTGACCATCTTAAATATGGCTTGCTGAACGGCGATCATGGAGAAATAACGGTAGCAAAAATTGAACCCAATCGCATCACGGGTGATAACGGTAGAGTGATCACTTTGTCAAAGTTGTCATTTCTGGAGCGAAAAGATATTTCAACAGGTAAAACGGCGGCACTAGTTGGGGGTGGGGTGGCAGCGACAACGGTCATTGTCTTCCTGGCTGGTGTGACTATTATCGGCTTAGGCGCAGTAGCCGCCATTACATCATAATCAACAAATATCATTGAGGGATTAACTATGGCTAATACCAGAGCATTACCAGCTTTTATTGTATCATCGTTGCTTATTTTTCCGGTAATAAGTCATGCAAGTGATTTTATTCAGAACAAAAACACAACCAATACGGCACATGATCAGAAAGCTACAACATTAAAGTTCAACCGCATTGTCATTACCGGGAACTGTCCCTTCGGTGTGATTATGGCTAATAATCTTGCATATCAGCATGTTATTGGTGTAGGTCCGTGGGCGTTTCTGCATTCCAACATGAAGCTCCTCAGAGATATGAAACCAGATATAGATCGTATTACGACTGACTTTATTAATAAGGATTATGTGGTGAATATGGAGTCGTTGCTTAATCTACAGCCAGATATTATTTATTATTACGGTAAAAGTCAGGATGACAATCTGGAGCGAGCAGGGGTACCTACCGTAAATTTAGACGCCGGTGGCGATACGAAATTTGAGCCCATAGAGACACAGGTCTATTGGGAAAACACATTTAACAAGACGCTGGGTTTGCCACACAGCCATAAGTTTGCGGATGCGTGGAAAACAACGCTTGCTGAGGCAAAGCCGTATGTGGAGAAGATGAGAGGGCAACACATTCGCGCACTTTATCTGGAGCAAAGTGATGGTAAACAGCTTAAAGTCAGTGGACCTAAGACCTATGGTGATACATATCTTAAAATGGCGGGGATGGAAAATGTAGCCAGTAACCTGACTGTCAAAGGGGATGCTGGCAGGTATATAAATGTATCGATGGAACAGATCATTCAGTGGGATCCTGATATTATTTTTGTGGTTTTTGGTAGCGCGAAAGATATTCTTAACAATAAGAACCCTGGGCAGGACTGGAGTAATTTAAAAGCATTTAAGAATAAGAAGATTTTTTCCACTCCTGTTGGCCTACATAACTGGGGAGGGCTGTCAGCTGAAACCGCGCTGTTGCCTTTATATATGATTAATAAGTTTAACCCTGATTATATTAGTGATCAAAAAATGAAAGAGTTAACACGGCTACATTATAAAAAATGTTTAATTATGCTATCCCTGATGCACTCCTTGATGACGAGCTCAGTCAACATTAATTAAATTGATTCTGGCAGGCTTACTATGCAGAAAAAAGAAAGATACCTTCTGGTGATGGGAGTGCTACTGACTTTATTATTATTAATGGCAATAGCATCACTGTTTATCGGGCGTTATACCATACCTTTTAGCGAGATGTTAAGAGAACTGCTGCATCATGATAGCCAGCATTGTTTGCACACCGGACTGTCCGTTATATCCAACCTCCGGTTACCAAGAGTGGTGGCGGTCATGATGGTTGGGGCAGGGTTATCGGTTGCAGGGTGTACCTATCAGGCAGTACTACGCAATGCGCTGGCGAGCCCGGATGTTCTTGGTACGTCATCAGCAGCGGCGTTCGGGGCGGCTTTAGGCATTTTGCTCGGCCTCCCGCTACAGCTCAGCGCATTTTCCTCCTTCATTTTTGGCATTGTCAGCCTCTGTTGTGTCATGGGGCTTTGTTATCTCAAGAAAAATAGCGGCGAGCTGACAACCATACTTTCTGGGATTATTGTCGCTTCGGTATTCATGTCTTTTGTTTCCATCATCAAATATGTAGCCGATCCTCAGGATCAGCTTCCGGCCATTGTGTTTTGGCTGATGGGGAGTTTTGCATCGCTGATAAAAGAACAGGTGTATGGGCTGATCCCACTGTTTGCGATTTGTTATCTGATAATTTACAGATTACGATTTAAAATCAATGTGTTATCACTCGGTGATGATGAGGCAAAAATAGCCGGAATAAACCCGCAATGGCTGAAGGCGATATTGCTGATTACTGGTTCCATTCTGGTGGCGGCTTCAGTAACTATCGCTGGCGTAGTCGGCTGGGTTGGTCTGGTGATCCCACACCTGGTTCGAACCCTGGTCGGCTACAACCACGGAAAGCTGATCCCGGCATCTGCGCTGTGTGGGGCGGTGTTTTTACTGCTGATCGACGATATTGCCAGGACTGTGACGTATGCAGAAATTCCCATTGGTATTCTCACCGCGCTGATTGGCGCTCCTCTGTTTGCCGTGCTGTTCATTATGAGTAACCGTTATGATCGAAGTGAATGAACTGACGTTTGCCTTCAAAGGCAGCAAAAATACGTTTGAAAATGTGAGCTTTACTCTGGAGGATGGAGAAATCCTGTGTGTACTTGGGCCGAACGGCGTCGGGAAAACCACTTTACTTAAAACAATCGCGGGTTTGTACCAACCCGTCAGCGGCACCTGTCGGATCGGCAGAGTAGGGAACAGAGAGCCCCGTCTGGCATATGTTCCGCAGGCGAAACGCGTTCACTTTTCTTATAGCGTACTCGATTTCGTCTCTTTCGGATGCCCGCTTCGCGGCAGAATGATGGCGTCGCCGGGAAGCAAAGACATTGAAAAATCATCACAAATGCTGGCTGATCTGAGTGCCAGCTACCTTGAGACTAAGGACATCAACCAGATTAGCGGCGGTGAACTGCAGATGTGTTATATCGCTAAAGCGCTGGTTTCCGAACCCGATGTTGTGGTACTCGACGAGCCTGAATCTAATCTGGATTTCAACAACCAGGCCCGTATCATTCGGTTATTGCGTCAGCTATCGCGTGAGAAGAATGTCACCGTTATCCTGAACACGCATTTTATTAACCATGCCAACAGCATCGCAGATAAGTGTTTGCTGATGAGTAGAAAGGGTTACTTTTATGGCGACAAGAAGACGGCTCTGGATGAGGATTTTCTGACTGAATACTTCCATGTTCCTGTAAAACGATGCCATTTTGAGCACCGAGGAGTGCAGGAAGAGTCATTCGTCATCGCAGCACCATGAGACACCGGACAATAGGCACAAAATAACGTTCTTATCATCTGATAACCGTGGTATCAGCTGATTGTATAATTGCGCCTTATACGTTGATTTTTCTCAGGGATTATAAAATGAAAGCAGGAATCTGCTTCGCGCTGGCGATCGTGATAGCTGGGCCGGTGTACGCCATGGAACCCATCCAGTTTAAACCGGCAATTCTTAATGCCGCGTTGTTGTTCAGCCACGATCCAAGCGTTGGGCCGGTCAAACAGAGTCTGCAATGGATCCGCAATAGTGAAGGGGAGTTAGTTGCCACGACCGACGTCCGCTACGATCGCGAGGGTTGTTTCAATCGCGTGAATATGGTCGATAAGCTTAACGGCGTTGAATTCCATCTGGAAAACAAGAACGGTGTTTTGAGTTCTCGCAACGGACAGCATATCTCCGGCAAGGTCAATCAGGCCTGTCAGATCACAGAACTGCATAATGACAGCGGGAGTTATACGCTCAGCTACAATGCTCGTGGATTACTCGAATCAATGACTAACACAAAAACAGGTGAAGTCAGCCAGCGTTTTGAGTATCGGTTTGGCCAGTTCCCGGTACGCATACGAGAGTACGACAAACAGACAGATAAGGTTATCGCGTATCCGGCGGGGAATCCGCAGTTCCTCGATTTCGAATCGGCGATTGGTACCGACAAAGTGAACATCTGGCTGAAGCAGAGCTGTGCTTACCGAAAAGACGGTAACGCAGGATTGTGCTCATTAGTCACCGCGTATGATGAGAACTACCGGGAAGGTGCAACGGTCATGTTTTCAAATCATCAAACGTTGTACTACCAGGATTGATGACGCCGGGCTGTGAAAAAGCAGGGAAGATAAGCAGGAACAACGAGACGTCAGGCGTGTCGTTGCTCCTGATATTCAATTTAACATAATATACATTATGCGCACTAACGTAGAATCAGACAGATTCCGGCGTTTTGTGGTCATGATTGCCCTGGTCGTTCAGTACCTCTGAAAGTTCTTTTTCCAGTGCGGAAACTAACAAACTCGCCATTTAGTAATGATGGCTTCCACCACGGTATATGGTACGTCTCCTGATAAGTGGCGGTTTCAATCGCCTCTTATCAGTTTCAAATTAGCCTGAAATTTTGCGCATGCGCAAATTAAGTAGGATCAGGCGCACTCATCCTGAGAAGTGTAGTGATAACCTCCACTACGATAGCCATAGCAATAGTCACTCACTTTGTTCTGTCGAATCCCGTTAAGCACCACGCCTGCAATGTCCACGCCGTGAGTCGCCAGCTTTTGCACGCTGAGCGCGGTCTCTTTCAGTGAAGTTTGCCCTGCTCTTGCCACCAGCAGCGTCAGGCATTGCTGTTTGCCAATAATTGCTGCATCGCTAACCGCCAGTACCGGCGGCGTATCGATAATCACCACATCATAGTGTGCTTTTGCCCATGCGACGATCTGAGCAAAACGTGATTCCACCAGCAGTTGGGAAGGATCCAGTTTGTGCATACCCCGGGTGATGACATCAAAGCCCCCCGCCGGAAAACACCGAACGATATCCTGTACCTCATGAGTACCGCTCAGTAGTGCGGAAAGTCCTTCCCCGCGATCCATCTTAAACAAGGTATGCGCATCACCGCGCCGCAGGTCGGCGTCAATAAACAACACCTTTTGCCCTGTCTCTGCCATCAGTGCTGCCAGCGAGGTACTTAAAAAGGTTTTACCGCTGTTTTCCGTTGCACTACAAACCATCAGCAGATTGTTGTTTCTCTCCTGCATTTCAAAATACAGGCTGGTTCGCAGGCCACGGATCGCCTCGACCGAAAGATCGGCAGGATTTGCCAGGCATAAAAAAGGACGCGGACCCTGTGCTGTCTGTTGACCCGACGGCCACAGAGCGCGAATCGACCGGCGTGAGCGTCGTTCAAGCCACCCCGAATGTGGTACGGCGGCACAGACCTGTAACCCTAAATCCTCGAGCTGCTCGGTGGTATCAACGGTCTGTTTTAGCATCCGTCGTAACAGTACAAGCCCGCAGGAAAACAGCGCTCCCATCAGCAATCCCAGCACAACGATCAGCGTTTTTTTAGGTCCGATCGGGACAACCGGTACGGTGGCGGTATCAATAATGCGGACATTCCCCGTCACGCCAGAGCGAGTGATACTCAGCTCCTGCTGACGGGTCAGTAGTTGGATATACACCTCGCGTCCCGATTCCACTTCCTGACTCAGGCGGAAAATCTCCTGCTGCACAGAAGGCATCTCAGAGACACGCTGATCAAGCTTGCGTTTCTCTTTTTCCAGGGTACGGCGTTTTTCCGCCAGCGCCCGATAGGTCGGGTGCTCTTTTTTGTACAACTGAGAGAGTTCAGCTTCTTCAAAAGTCAGCATATTCAACTGACTGTCAACGCCCGCCACCTGTTCCAGAATCGCTTTGGTTTCCAGACTAAGATCGATAGAGTCATTCCGCTGTCGGTAGCCGTTGAGTTTGTTTTCCGCTTCCGTCAGATTTGTGCGCACTTCCGCCAGCAGTTCCTGCAAAAAGGCGAGGCTTTTGGCTTCTTTATCGGTCTGACGAGCCACATTTTGCTGCAGATAGTTTTCGGCAATGATGTTCAGGGTCTGTGCAATTGCCACAGGCGATACCCCTTTCATCGTCAGGTCGATCATGCCGCTATCCCCTTTACTGGCACCGATCGTCATGTTTTTTTTCAGCTCCTGAATCGCTTCCTGCTCTGTCAGCCGGGATAGCGTAAACCGGCTTCCCGCCGGAGCATTCAGCGCACTAATCTCAAGAGTCAATCCTCCGTCCTGCAGCGGTTGCCCGACTTTCCCATCCAGGCGCGTTGTACCTTTCGTCAGGGTATAGTGTTTGCTATCAACAACCTGCAGAACCCACGGTGACTGATCCGTTGTGATGTACTGGTGAATAGTCGGAAGTTTCACCATGTTATTCGTTAGCCTCGCCCATGCGTGTCCAACGACCGGGAAATAAACCGGATTCACTACCGTCTGCAATCCGGCATCACGTACCGTTTTTCCGAGGATCATTCGCGATCGCAAAAGCTCAGTCTCCGAGGCCGTACCAGTAGATAGCTCAGGCATGAGTGAATCTAACCCGCCCGGCAGCAGGCCGTTTTGTTTTTTCTCGACCTGGATCAGCACATCTGCCTGGTACTGCGGTGCTGCTGTCATGGCGAACAACAAAGCCATCAGGCCGGAGAGCAGGCTCAGCGCGACTATCTGCTTCCAGTGACTCAGTAACGTCACTACCAGATGAAGTAAATCGATCTCTTTGTCAGGTAACGACGTGGATAACGGGGTATTACTATTGGCAAGCATGAAGAGAACTCGGTAGAGAATAAGTATTAAGACGTCTGGCCCATTGCAGAGCATCCTGCTCCAGCAGACCAAACACAGATTCGAAAATGGCCACGCCACGTCGGTATGGGTCAGGAATGGTGCGGTGCTGGGACCAATGGCCAAACAGCATTGTCTTGCCCCTTGCCCAGGGAGCCAGTGCGCTAACCTGGCGGAGGTGCTCTGGTTCCATTACCAGCAAAAGGTCATACTGGCGTGCCATCTCCTGCGTCAGACTTCGGGGAACATGCCCCTCCAGCGTCAGGCCGCGCCCCAGCGATACATGCTGCGCCAGCGGATCCGCCTGGTCGGCGGCTACGGCGACAGTGCCAGCCGAATCCACCCGCAGATTGCCGCACGCGCGCCGCAACAGACGCTCTCCTACCGGTGAACGACACAGATTTCCGCTACAAATAACTAAGACTGACCTCACCATCAGTTTTCCCAATGATTCAGGCTACTCAGATCGCGCAGGCCGATGACAGAAGGCAGCATCTGTGAAATGACCCGGTTCCAGCGAGAGACGGGTGCCGTAGTGACCCAGACAATATCGTAAGGCTCAAGCCAGAACTCGGTGCCCAGCGCCATCGCCATCGCATCCTTCGCATCCAGTTGATACACGCTGGCAATTTTTCCCGCCGGACGATCTTTAAGCGCACGGATAACGAAAATACCGCTGGCATCCGCCACTTCCTGACGTACGCCATCGGCATTGCCGAGCGCCTCAGTCAGCGTCATACCGCTACGATCCATTTTCAGGGTACTTTGTTTACCCACTTCACCCATCACGAACACTTTCCGGGCGTCGTTACGCGGGACATACAGCAGATCGCCGGCAGCCAGCAGATGGTTTTGCGAAAGATCGCCCCGCTGAAGTAACGCGTATAACGACAGACGACTGTCCTGCCCGTTGCGTGTAAGGACGACGTTATGCCAGTCGGCGTCATTCGTCAGCCCGCCCGCAGCATTCACCGCATCCATTACCGTCAGCGGAATATTGGTTAACGGCTGTTGCCCGCTGCGTGCAACTTCACCGGTGATATAGACTTTTTGCGAACGAAATGCGGCCACGCTGACATCCACCTGTGGACTCTCGATAACGCTCTCAAGTCTGCTGGCAATAAGGTTGCGGACCTGCGACATCGTTTTCCCCGCCACTTTTATCCTCCCCAGATAAGGGTAAAAAATCGTGCCATCAGCCGCGACCCAATTCCCCGCTTCACTGGCACTGCGGTATTGCCCGGCGGGGGTCGTCAGCTCTGGGTGTGACCAGACGGTGACGGTCAGAACGTCGCCAGGGCCAATGCGGTATTCGTAACGATTGAGTTTTTCGTCAAGTGTTGGATTCGCTTGTGAGGTAATTGCCTGCGGGCGGAGGGTTTCAACTAACGACGGTGTGATAGCGTAGACATTAACCTGCTGGCTGAGCTCGTCTGTCTGTGAAACCTCATTAGAGGAATGAGTAACAGAAATATTTTGGCCGGGAACAACCGTACAACCTGCCAACAAAATGATAAATAACGTCATCAGAGATGTACGAGAAAAAGGGATATTTTTCATGTCAGATAATAGTAAAGTAATATATAAGAGAGACTTAGTGCCTGTCCCATTAGGCTATGTTATTTGTCAGTTTGTCCATGCACAGTATTCAGTTTTTCCGTGCTGTCCGTGTCCAGTCTGCCTGTAACAATGAGGCCTTATGGGATAAGCCATTAATCTTTAATATTACAGAATACCCTTACCATTATTTAGTGGAAAATATAGTGAAAATAAGACATTCGAGACCAAAGCGGGGCATTTTTTTAACTTGCATTAACCCGCAACAGATTTTCATGCGCCAGTTCGTGATAATCCATAATCAAGCTCATCGCCAGGTTTAATGCTAATACATCGGTTGGTTCAATCTGCTCAAGACGGTTGTAGTAAGCATACATTTGAGGCAACTGACTGGTGTTTCTGATGCTGGATCTCAACTGGTGAAACACTTCTCTTCGTAGGCATGTTATTAACGCTCGCCGGGTTACTGCTTGTGAGTTATCCGGGAAAATGAGAATGACCAGATATCCAATCAGGCTCCCAATGAGTTGTCCCAGGGCTGCATCAATGAAGGCATTGAAGTTGAAAACCATTGGGTTGCTGAGCACCAGAAGATTCAGCACTCCCATCAGCGTACCCATTGCACCGATGCGTTTTTTTTGCCCTTCCCAACCGATCACGAAGATGAGCAAAACCATGCTGATTAACAGCAACATCAGGTTTTGTTGCGTCATGGGTAATACGACTAAAAAATAGAACATTCCCAGCGGGAGTGCGATTAGCATTCCCAGTACAAAATCCAGTCCTGTTTTTTGAGGGTTGGTTGTCCGCATCGCCAGTGAACACATCACGGCGATCACGACCATAAATCCACTGGCTGAAGTCCAGCCGGTCCATCCCCAGATTGCAACGCATGTCATACTGGCGACAAATGCACGCAGTCCATTTATTGCCGATGAAAATTGCTCTGCACTTTTCACTATCGCGGGTTCAGTTCTTCGTAGCAATTTGCTCTCAACTGGAAGATACGCGCAATTACTGAAAATACCCCGAACCAATAGCCGATAGCGAATCATACCGCCTAGCCAGTACAAGATTTTCAGTTGCAGCGGGTTTGATTTGCTTGATAAGAGACTGTGATGTAACGATCTGAGCTGATGCCTAATCCCTGGGCTTTCATAGATTTTTGTCTCAAACTGACGGGACAAAGACTCTGCGAGTATCATTTTATTTTGTGACAAATCCCGCTGTACTTCATGTGAACAGGTCAATATAGACAGTGACAATGCATACAACTTTTTCCCACGATGCGCGCATTTTTCCCAACGCGAGGATTCTCGTGCCAGTAAGTTTAGTGTCGACTCCAGCTTAATATGTAACTGATGAAGTACCAGCCACTGTTCTCGTGGTACATTTCCACCGAGAGATAAGCAAAGCGAACGCATTATCTGATAGTGTGATATGAAAATCTGCTCAACCAAATCATCAATGTCTGCTTTTGCGGATCGGGGCATGAATATAACCTCGGCGATAAAAGCACAGCAGATCCCAAACATAACCTCGCTAATACGTTCAATAACGAACTCTGGTGCCAGCGATAACGTTCCGGGTGTACTTGTTACTGTGACTATCAAAATGAGTACTGTATATCCTGATAGCGCCCAGGCGTATGCATATTCAACGCGTACCAGAGAGGAGCGCCAGGTGCAAACACCAATCCATAGACAACAAAGCAATAACATTACCACAGGAGCACGGGCTGCAAGGAACATAATAAGCAGCCCCACCATTCCTCCGAGCAGAGTGCCCACTACACGTAGTAAACTGCGATGAAATATTGCTCCTGAATAGGGCTCCTGCCCCGCAACAAAAGCTGGCCCCGCAATAACAATAACCGCAGTGACAACAGCCCAGCGAGGAATCTCTAGCTGAAAATAGAAGCCTGATGCTAAAGCTAATGCGACAGCAAAACTGAGCTTCAGGGCACTGCGAAGTCTACATAATTGCACTACTCTCATTTATATACCACCAACACTTAAAATATTTATTTATATCTTATTGCCGATGCAAGCAACATAAAAAAAGAAACTTAACATGTCTGAGTGTAAGCAAGTTAATTAATGTGATAAAACTGAATGCAGTATGATAACAAAATAAAGCGATTGCTAACGTGAGCTAATTACACTGTAGAGATAAAATGGTCATTTACAAAAATGTAATTCACCCTCCCCCTACTCTACTCAAGCCAGACTCGTCTCAATCTTCTCGCATAAATAAATAACCGTGATTAACAGTTGCATTAAATAATATAATTGTTCGGTGCGGGTGTTTTTTAATGGTTATTTCGTAAGCTTGCACTCTGTTACACCGAACTGATTCATTATCTGAGGCTATCTAATTAGATTACCGATGCCACTTTTTCATTTTAACTTTTGAGAAAGTAAACAGCAGTGGATAATGACATCGAGGTTTAACTATGAAACGTTCAATTCTTTTGTACCTGGTGCCGGTGATGTTAATACCGGGAGCCGTAAACGCAGCTGAGATCTATAACAAAGACGGCAATAAGCTAGATATATATGGTAAAATCGATGGCCTGCACTACTTTTCTAAAGATAAAAACGCTGACGGCGATCAGTCGTACGTCCGTGGTGGCTTTAGGGGAGAAACGCAGATCGATAACCAGATCACAGGCTACGGTCAGTGGGAGTACAACGTTCAGGCGAACAATACTGAAGGGTCCAGTAACCAATCCTGGACTCGCCTGGCATTTGCAGGCCTGAAATTCGGTGATGCCGGGTCGTTCGACTATGGACGCAATACCGGTGTGGTCTACGATGTAACCTCATGGACCGACGTGCTTCCTGAGTTCGGAAGTGACGGGAGTAACGGCACCTATGATGCTGATAACTTCATGCAGTCTCGTGCTAATGGCCTCGCCACCTACCGTAATTCTGATTTCTTTGGTCTGATCGATGGCCTTAATTTTGCTCTGCAGTATCAGGGCAAAAATGGCAGTGCAGGTGGCGAAGGTGCAACCAATAATGGTCGGGACGCACTCAGTCAGAACGGTGACGGATTTGGTACTTCCGTCACCTATGACATTGGCGATGGCGTCAGCGCAGGTTTCGCATACTCTCATTCCCGACGTACTGACGATCAGAACAGGCTTGCCGTCGGACGTGGTGATTATGCCGAAACCTATACGGGTGGACTGAAGTACAATGCCAACAACATCTACCTTGCCACACAGTTCACGCAAACCTACAACGCCACTCGTCTGAGCGGAAATGGCGCGCAGGACTCCATTAGTGGATTTGCGAACAAAGCGCAGAATCTGGAAATGGTTGCTCAGTATCAGTTTGACTCGGGTCTGCAACCTTCCATCGCGTACTTGCAATCTAAAGGTAAGAATATTGAAGGTTTCGGGGATCAGGATCTGTTGAAATATATCGATGTTGGTACGACGTATAACGTCAATAAAAACATCTCGACTTATGTTGACTATAAAATAAACCTGCTTAAAAACAATGAGTTCACACAGCGCGCTGGGATATCAACGGATAATATTGTTGCCCTCGGGTTAGTATATCAGTTCTGAGTGCTTAACCCCCAGTTCAACGACTCAGAGACCGGACTGGGGGGATTTTTGTAGGCCATCAAAGGATGAAAGGAAGAAGATGAGAACGCAGAAAAAATGTCTGGCGTATGTGTCTATTGTGGTTGATGACTATGATAAGGCTATTGACTACTACACCGGGAAATTGGGTTTCACTCTCATAGAGGATACGCCTCAGGAAGGTAAGCGCTGGGTTGTTGTGTCACCTAATCCGGAAAGCGACTGTAACCTGTTGTTATCCCGGGCGTCTAACGAAACGCAGAAAGCCTTTATCGGTAATCAATGTGGTGGCCGCGTCTTCTTGTTTCTGCAAACCGATGATTTTTGGCGGGATTACCACGCCATGAAGGCTGCTGGCGTACAGTTCTGCGAAGAGCCCAGAGTAGAAGAATACGGAACTGTCGTTGTCTTTGAGGATCTCTACGGCACGCGTTGGGATTTATTGCAAAACGCCTAACCGTATAGCACAAGCATGGATTACGTGTAGTAGCTCGCTATTGCTCACACTTTTTCATGCTTTTCGTATACAGACACAGGATTCAGGATTAAAGGAAAAGCAACGTCGTCCCACCCTCCCACTTCATCTCAAAAAAACGTAGTGTTCTTCTGGCGTTTTTACGCTCCATGCTCTTCACTTAAAACTCATTCGTTACAACTAGTTGAAGACCTTCGTTATTTCCACGCTGCTTTATCTTCATGATTTTACTCGTTTCATTACTTACTGAAGCGAATCAAAATGTTGCCCTTAAAGGGTTTTAGCAAGGTGAGGAATTGACATGAACAAAAGGTGGTACAAGGGAGTCGGTGTACTGGCATTCGCTGCAGGTTCGATTATCCCCTCCGGTGCGGCTAATGCAGCCGATCAGAATACAACTTCGCAGAACGGCAGTTCAGAAAAGAAACCCAACATTATTCTAATCGTGTCAGATGACACCGGATATGGAGATCTTGGGGTTTTTGGTGGGGGTGAAGGCCGTGGTATGCCAACGCCAAACCTGGACCGTATGGCTGATGAAGGTATGACATTCTTTGATTTTTATGGACAGCCAAGCAGTACACCTGGCCGTGCGGCGATGCAGACGGGACGTATTCCAAACCGTAGCGGGATGACAACCGTGGCCTTCCAGGGACAAGGCGGCGGATTACCTAAAGAAGAATGGACGCTGGCTTCCGTACTGAAAACCGGCGGTTATAAGACCTTCTTTACCGGTAAATGGCACCTTGGAGAGGCAGACTACGCCCTTCCCAACGCACAGGGCTATGACGAAATGAAGTACGTCGGCCTGTATCACCTGAATGCTTATACCTATGCGGACCCTACCTGGTTCCCGGATATGGACCCGAAGCTGCGTGAAATGTTTGCTCGTGTGACTCGTGGTGCGCTGTCTGGTAAAGCGGGTGAAGCACCGAAGGAAGAGTTTAAAATTAACGGTCAATACGTCAACACCCCGGAGGTGGATGGCAAAGAAGGTGTCGTTGGTATTCCATTCTTTGACCGCTATGTTGAAAAAGCCTCGCTCGACTACCTGGAAGCAAACGCGAAATCATCCGAGCCGTTCTTTATAAGTATCAACTTCATGAAGAACCATCAGCCGAATATGCCAGACCCGGACTTTATCGGTAAATCCATGTCGAAGAGCAAATATGCCGATTCGATGGTGGAGATGGATGCGCGCGTCGGTCATATCATGGATAAACTCCGTGAGTTGGGGCTCGACAAAAATACACTGGTGGTCTGGACCACGGATAACGGTGCCTGGCAGGATGTTTATCCGGATGCAGGCTACACACCGTTCCGTGGTACCAAAGGAACCGACCGTGAAGGCGGTACCCGTGTGCCTGCCATCGCCTGGTGGCCAGGGAAAATTAAAGATCACAGCCGCAATCACGATATTGTCGGCGGACTGGATTTGATGGCGACCTTTGCCTCCGTTGCAGGTATCAAACTGCCGACGAAAGACCGGGCCGGTCAGCCGATTGTCTTCGACAGCTACGATATCTCGCCGGTACTGTTCGGCACCGGTAAAGATCCACGTACATCCTGGTTCTACTTCACTGAGAATGAACTTACCCCAGGGGCCGTTCGCGTGGGGCATTACAAAGCGGTGTTCAACCTGCGGGGGGACAACGGTGCGCAGACTGGCGGTCTGGCGGTAGATTCCAACCTCGGCTGGAAAGGCGCGGAATCCTACGTAGCCACCGTGCCGCAGATCTTTGACCTTTGGCAGGATCCGCAAGAACGCTACGATATCTTCATGAACAACTATACCGAGCACACCTGGACCCTGGTGACCTTTAACGAGGCCATCACGGAACTGATGAAGACCTATGTTGAGTACCCGCCTCGTAAGCCGCAGAGTGAAGCCTACAGTGGGCCAATCACCCTGTCTCAGTACCAACGATTTAAAAATGTGCGTGACCAGTTACAAAAAGAAGGTTTCCAGTTAGCTCTGCCGACCGGTAACTAATAAACCCCCTGCCCGGTGCCGCTGCGCCGGGCTTTTCTTTTTTTGGCATGAATAAGACAGGTCCAGGTTGATGAAAAAAAGCACCACGATTCCTCTGACCCCTCTGCAGAACCACGGACGTTACCTGCCCGCCTACAAACGACGCTATCACATGATGGCCAAACCCAGCGGTTCAACCTGCAACCTGGACTGCCAGTACTGCTTCTATCTGCATAAAGAAGATCTTTTGCATCAACCCCATGACAAAGGCATGAGCGACGAAGTACTGGAGAAATTCATTCGCCAGTATATTCAAAGCCAGGACGGTGAAGAGATAATTTTCTCCTGGCAAGGCGGTGAACCCACCCTGATGGGGCTCGATTTTTTTGAGAAAGTCATTGCACTGCAAAAAAAATATCAGCCGCAGCACCAACGTATTGAGAACGACTTTCAGACCAACGCGGTGCTGATTAACGATAAATGGGCGGCGTTCCTGAAGAAACATAATTTTCTGGTAGGCGTCTCTATTGATGGCCCGCAGGAGATCCACGACCGCTTCCGTGTGACCCGCAGCGGCAAACCCACTTTCGATAAAGTGATGGCAGGTATAGAGGCTCTGAAACGCCACCAGGTTCCCTTCAATGCGCTGGCGGTGGTAAACCGGGTAAATGCGCGCTTTCCCCGCGAGGTCTACCGTTTTCTTACCCGCGAGCTCGGAGCAACCTACATTCAGTTTACCCCCTGTGTCGAAGCCACCGATTTCAAAACTACCGCCCCCCAGTTCTGGCGTGAAGAATTAATCCCGATTACCGGCTCCCGGCGGGCAAAGCCTGGCGATCTTGATTCTATTGTGACCGACTGGTCGGTAGATCCCGATGACTGGGGAACCTTTCTGGTTGAAACCTTTGATGAATGGGTGACTTACGATCTGGGTCGGGTGCAGGTCAACTTGTTTGAAACCGCCGTAGTACAGACGATGGGGCTTCCGTCACAGCTGTGTATCACTGCTCCCTTTTGCGGTAAAGCGCTGGCGATTGAGAAAAATGGTGACGTCTATTCCTGCGACCACTATGTATACCCGGAGTACCGTCTTGGGAATATTCGCGAACATAAACTGGCGCATATGGTGTTCTCCGAACGGCAAAAAACGTTTGGGATGGGTAAAAAAGAGACCTTGCCGGCATACTGCAAAAGTTGTCCGCATCTGAATCTGTGCTGGGGAGAGTGCCCGAAAAACCGTATTGTCCGGGCACCTGATGGAGAGGAAGGGCTTAACTACTTGTGCCCTGGATTTAAGCACTTTTATAAGACGACCAAACCAACGCTTGAGAAAATTGCGTCTATGCTGAAGTAGCCGAATGTGGGGTCGCTATTTCGTGGCCCCAATATTTTGTGCTTTACATAGCGCGGGGTCGAAAATCGTTTTCCAGTCCTGTTTCATATCCACTACCGTCCAGCCTTTTTGCGCCGCCTGGGTCAGCCCATTCACCAGTTTGCCGCTCGCCGGTGGATGACTGTCGTAAGCGTATTCGCGTTCGCTGTCCGTATGGTGAACCAGCAGTTCAAAGGTTTTATAGTCCGGGTTTGCCGCGGTGTACTGCAGCATAGCAAGATCGCCGTCACTGTTGCCGAACGCGGCTACCGGGCGTTGCCCCATAAAAAGGTGAATGGCCACCGGTTTTTCAACGGCATCGTCGTTGAAGGCTCCTTTCATGGTTTTTCGCAGCTGTGTACCGTTATCGGTGAGGCTAAATTCGCTCAATGAGAACGAACCAATCACCTGCTCCGGCGGAATACCGTACATTTTCTCCGACACCACGCGCATAAAGTCGATACCGCCACCGGAGACAATCCATGTTTTAAAGCCGTTCGTGCGCAGGTAGTCCAGAAGCTGACGCATTGGCTGATAACCCATCCGATCGTAACGACAGCCGGTGCGCTTGTCCTTGTGAGTATCCATCCACGTGGCGACACGCTGACTGAACGCTTCCGTTGTCATGCCACTGTGGGTTAAGGCAACCAGCTTAAGCAGACCTTTTTCACCGGAAGCGGCGACGGCCTTCAGATCGTTATTAAGCACCGCGTTAACCAACGGATCGTTTTTCCATTCTGGTTTATCCGGTGCCTGACGTTTGATTTCATCCACTGCAAACTGTAATTGATAAGTTAGTGGGGCTTCTGGCCACAGCGTTCCATCGTTGTCGAATACCACATAACGCTTATTGAGCGGAATAAAGTCAGGACTACCTTCCCGCGTGGCGTCCTGCACCCATTTTTCAATGGCCTGTTTCGCTGGTGTATCATTCCAGGCTGAGAGCATATCGGAGCTGGCAGCACAACTGAAACTCAGCAGTAACGTACTGAGAAGTATCGTTTTTCGCATACACCATCCTTTCTGTTATTAAAACTGGTAGCTGTAGTTGACGCTGGTAAACCACAGGTACGGATGATTATAGTCACCACTCAGCAACTCAGGAGATTGCACCTTCGAAGACTGCATATGCAGATATTCGACGGCAAAACCAATATTGCTGGCGGGTGTTAGCTGATATTGCGCCCCCGTGCCGAAGCGCCACTCATCCCCCGTTGGCAACGTCATTGCGACATCGCTCTGGTTGCGGTACGGCGAACTATCAAACGCGACGCCTGCATTCAGACGCCACTGCTGCGTTGGTCGATATTGCACACCCAGTGCGGTATGCCAGGTGTCCTTCATGCGGTTGGATTTATCAAGCGTATCGCCGCTAACCGTAATCTGCGGTGCGCCAAACTGACTCCAGTCCTGCCAACCCAGATCGCCCATGACCGACCACTGGGTATTAATGTCATGTACCAGACTCAACATTAGCTGTTGTGGTGCGCGAACCTGTGCCGAAATAGGCAGGTTGTACTCGACATCAGGTAGACTCGGGAAACGTGCTTTGCCGTTCACATTGAAGTCGTAGTCCGTTTTGCTGTTCCAGGCGACCCCCGCCCGGGTTTGCTCTGTCAGCTGCATTAACAACCCGAGACGATAGCTCGTTGCCCAGTCATGATCGTTGTCTTTGTGATCACCG
Source organism: Yokenella regensburgei ATCC 49455 (assembly GCF_000735455.1). Taxonomy (GTDB): domain Bacteria; phylum Pseudomonadota; class Gammaproteobacteria; order Enterobacterales; family Enterobacteriaceae; genus Yokenella; species Yokenella regensburgei. The sequence continues at coordinate 24,538 of NZ_JMPS01000073.1, forward strand.
CCATCAACATTGCGGGTCAGAGATAAAAAACCATAGTTGAGGTTTACTGACCCGCCCACTGAGACCCGGTCACTAAGCTTCCATGCGAGTGAGGGGCTTAGCGTCATCGCCGCCATGGTGCTCTTCTTGATAAGTCGATCACCGGCCCAGTTACCGTAATCGATACCGAGGCCATAGTTGCCGTACAGTCCGACACCCGCGTACAGATTTTCGTTAATTTTCTGGCTATAGAATGCACTGGCATTAGGGGTCAACTTCATGACATTGCCAGGGCTCTGCAAACGGTCGTTGTCTAACTGGTAATCAATATTGCCCCCCAGCGCCTGCAGCCCACCGGTAAACATATGATCCGGCAGCCGCGTCATTCCTGCCGGGTTGGTGACGATAGTCGAAGCATCCTGCGCGCGGGCGGCCTGCCCGGCCCCCGCAAGCGCGGTGTCTTCAGTTCCGATTTCATAGAAATAGAGCGCACTGGCCTGAGTCACAGAGGAAAACGTCAGTCCGGTACTGAGAAGAAGGATTTTTTTCATTGTTTTTCAGCCGGGTCAGAGGTATTAGAATTTTCATGTATGTATCAGCATAGCGTGAAAATAAATATTGGGATAAATACCTGAGCCGGCCGAAAATAGTGACTACTGCAATAGTTCCATTGAAGGTTTGTTGTGCATCGGTGACAAAAAGACAGATTTCCCTGCGCTCTACCAGTCGTACCCCATACTGACAGATTCTTCTTCTTTCTCACCGGTGTACGGGTTGAACTTCGACGTACCGCTAACACTTACCTTGCCGTTTCTCGTCGTATAGGTTTCTTCCTGATTAAAATTACCGAACATCGATCTTTTTTCGGTAAACTCCGGTGAGCCCGCATTTTCATCATGCCACTTAAGCTCGTTCTTTTTATATTCAGTGACCGATGAAGATGCCGTGCTGGTTGGTTCAGGAGCGGTATAACCATATCGACCAGCAGGAAGATCGGCAATTGCGCCCGTCGCAAATGACCCTAAAATAATGGGGATAAGGATGTTGAAAATGTTCCTTTTGGTGTTGTGCATATCTGCCTTCCTTCCCAGAAGATTAAAACTAAAACACTGCATTGAATGAGTTGGCTTATTTACCAGCCGAAGCGTGCACCTCCATCAGTGCTATTATCCACGCGACCTCTTTCCTGGAGACGTTGCGCACGTTTCTGCCTGAAGTACTCTTTCTTCTGCTCTGCGCTCATGTGGTCTGTTTTGTTAAGACCGTAGGGGAAAGGTGAACAATTATATATATAAGTACAGGGACGGTTTCTGCTGGCATCCGTATTATAGGGTCCTGTCTCACCTGAGTTACAGGCTGCCAGCATAAACAGAGGGATAGCCAAAAATCCCTTTCGTAAAACGCTCATGATGTGAGCTCCTTGTTAGTGTGCTGATTTGTATGTGAAAATCAGTATTGTCCAATCCCCTTTTTTAGGATGTTAACACCATCATCAGGTGATAACAATAATCATTACCAAATTTATAGCCCTTTAGAGATGAGGTCAGAGCAGTTCGCCCTACTCAATCGTCAATATTATCTGGTATTGGGTATCCTGCGCTGTTCAATACTTCATTTAACGTCAGAGATTCGCCGATATCAGGCCATTCGATGCCCTCTGGCGTAATTTTGTAATTTTTTAAATCAGCGATCCGTGCCTGCTTTAGCAATGGAAACCAATAATACGGAATCGACAGAATCAGTCCGTTTTTCAACTCCAGACAAATATGATGAGCAGTATAACGAGCTTTTTTCATTTCCAACATAGAATTTCCCTCAATAAAATATCAACAAAAATGGAAAAGTTCTGGAAAGCACTGTGACTCGTTAGATGCTACAAGGAAATATCGCCATGGTCAGCTTAAGATACTAAACGGGTGTTTTTTGATTAAAAACCGAATCCTCACATCAGGATATTATCCCCTGCACTACCTTAGCGCTGGGGCGCTTATCCTTCGATATCGCCATTTCTCACTGCCATTCTGATTGCCTCTACGGTCGTCGCGACGCCTAACCGCTGCCGGGCCGCACGAAGATGATTTTCCACCGTACGTGGAGAAATTCCCAGCGTCACTGCAATGTCCGCCTGTCTCCGGCCGGCTGCCGTCCATGCCAGAACTTCGCGCTCACGCTTCGAAAGCGTCCCTTCAGTTTGTTCACGTAAGTGGCCCTTCATCCTGCGCAACGTATAGAACGCCGTAACCGCTACCAGCTGGATGCTGAGGCGAGCCTCCGACGAGGTGTCGATTTTCTCTCCACCGAAACTTGCGGCCCCTTCCAGCCCATGCAAGCCAAAAACAGGGATTTGCAAACCGTGAACGCCACTTCCCTGCGGTTTGCGCACCACCCGATACTGCTCGCCGGTTTGTCCTGAACATTTGCTCCAGTAAAATGGTTCGTCGGTTTCTAATATATGCTGTGTTACCGGACAACGGCGCATATAGGTTAGCTCATCGACTTCTTCGCCGTTAAACCAGTCGCCTTCGACCCAAAAAATCCTGTCAATAATAGCGTCATGGTTAACAGAGGCGGAGTAAAAGACATAGCGGTTATAACCATACGATGTCGCGAACTGACGCACGGCAACCTGGACTTCCAGCGGATTTTTGCTGCTTTCGATCGTGATTGCCGTACGAATTGCGTTATTTTCCAGCATGAAGGCGCTCTTAACTGATTGCATCCAACAACGCTTTCGCGGCCAGTTTACCTAATGCGTTGCCGGCGAGTGGGCTGTCGCCGGTGAGCATTCTCCTGTCCTGATGCGTGGCGCCGCTGATATCCTTGTTTACTATCTCAAAACCGATGTTTTTCAACTGTTCGCCAAATTGCCAGGTTAAGTGTCCAGGCATATAACCAATATCCGGTGTCTGGGCATCCAGCGTATCCGGGAATGCGCAAATTTTATAACCGGCAAACAGGTCGTTACGCTCAACCGAAAGAAACGCGGCGGGTCCGTGGCAAAGCGAAATAATGAATTTGTCATTGGCCATGGCCCACTCGAGCACATTTTTCACTTCGGCGCTTGCGGGAAGCCCAATAAGCGCGCCGTGACCACCAGGTATAAATACGGCGAGATAATCAGAATCGTTGCCCAGCTCGGCACTGATGACATCCGCGAGTTTTAGCGGTGCTTTAAAGTGCTCATGGTATCTGGTAAACAGACCGGTAATCTCTTCATCCTCGGTTGGCATAGCCCAATATTCAAACTTCACTGGATTACCGGAGAGTGTCGCAATGTCGAAGCTAAAACCCGCTTTATCAAGGTGATACATAGGCAACAGCGTTTCTACCGGATGGTTTCCCGTCGAGAAGAAAGTCCCGTTGTCCATCTGCAGATAGCGCTCATCGGCACATAACATCAGGATCTTCCAACGTCCTCCCGTGTAAGGCGAAGGATAACTGGCACCGCTAAGATTTGACCGGGGGGAAGTAAACTGGCTGAGTGAGTATGGTGAAGGGAAAAAAGCATCATATTCAGCCGGATCTGGCGTTGGACGTTTATCATTGGAGGTATTCACAGTCATGGTATTCTCCTGTAATTAACGAGATGGCCTTCCCACTATAGAATGTTAACAATACATGTAAATAAGGGATTTCCCTCAGAGCCACGGTATCATGCTATTTAAGGCTGCGAATAACTCATTGTTTTACATTACACTCAGTGTTGTTACCGTCAGAAATATATATCCATGATAACTGTGATGATTAGCTCGTCCATGAGCTAATCCCTACCCTCTTAATTATGCGCAGGCGGCAATACGGTCATTGAGCGTGTCGCTTATCTTCTCAACCATCGGAGAAATACTTTCCTTGGTTCGTTGACTGCGCTCGATATTAATGTTGAAAATATCCGTTATTGTGCTGGGATGCCCGCCAAGCAGACATACGCGGTCTGAAAGCATTACTGCCTCCTCAACGCTGTGTGTCACCAGTAGCATCGAGCGTGTTTTAATGACCCGGTTTTCCCACAACTCGATAAGATCCTGACGAAGTTTATTGCCCGTGAAAATATCCAGCGCTGAGAACGGCTCATCCATCAGTAAAAGGTCTGGCTCTACCGCCAGCGCGCGGGCAAAACCGACTCGCTGGCGCATTCCTCCTGAGAGCTCTCGCGGATAGGCTTTCTCGTAGCCGGAAAGACCGATGAGATCCAGCATATCCATCGTTCTTTTCCCAACTTCGTCTGAAGAAAGTCCCTGAGCCTGTAAGCCAAATGCGACGCTATCGAACACATTTAACCATGGAAAAAGCGCAAACGACTGGAAGACCATACTGGTATTTTTGCCCGGTCCGTTAACAGGCAGGTCACAGCAAACAATAGAACCGAAATCGGGTTCGACAAGGCCGGCAACCATACGCAGAAGCGTTGATTTTCCAGAGCCGGAACGGCCGAGTAACGCCACAATCTCATTCTCTTTTATCTCAAGGTTGATATGCTCCAGCACGGTGACTTTTTGCTTCCGCTCTTTATTAAAAAATTTAGAGACGTTTTTAACTTCTAATACCAATGGTGATTTTTTCATAGTAAATCCTGCGATCCGGTTATTACTCATTAGTCGAATTTGAAACGGTTTTCTGCGTAACGGTACATAGGTTGCCAGACGAAAATAATGCACAGCAGCACCATGAAGCACATTGCCAGGCATCCTAGCGCTTGCTGTGGATTTTGGCCGGCGTCACCGGCAAGGGAAATAAAGGCACCGAGCCCATTGGTTTGTAGGGTGATTTTTCCCCAGTTCAGTACTTCGGCAGCGATAGCCGTATTCCAGGCCCCCCCGGCAGCAGAAATTACCCCTGTCACGATGTAAGGGAAGACAGCAGGAAGCGTGAATTTTGTCCACCACAGCCACCCGCGCAGATGAAAGACTTTACTCGCCTCCACCATCTGGCTGGGGATCATTGATGTCCCGGCAATCACATTAAAAAGTACGTACCATTGTGTTCCCAACATGATCATCGGGATGGTCCAGCTCCCCAAATCCTGGTGCCATGCCACAATCATAAAAGCAATCAGCGGATAAAAGACGTTGGCAGGAACTGCGGCTAATACCTGGATAATGGGCTGGAACAAACGTACCAGCTTGGGCCGCAGACCAATCCATACGCCCAGAGGCGTAAAGATAACCACGCTGAGTACCATAGCTGCAATCACCCGCGCGGCAGTTAATCCCATCCAGCCCGGGAGTGACGACAAATACTCCCGGGGAATGAACAACCACAGCTGGTGTCCGTAATAAATACAGCCAACGACGATTGCCAGATACCACAAACTGGACCACAGCCAGTTCATCTGGCTCAGGAAAGCAAAAACGCGATGCAACTTTAATCCGTACCATGCTTTCGGTAGCACAAACAGCCAGAACAAAGAGAACTGCTTACAGGCGCGACCCAAACCTTGCCCTATCATTGAATGGCTCAGGCATTGATAGAACCACGAGCTGGGCACTTTTCTGTCACTAACATCCTCATATTTAAACTGATGGGCGTAGCGAACCAGCGGGCGAAATAGCAGTTGGTCAAAGATAACGATATTAACGATAAGCGCTAACACACCACGGAGTATGCCTGGAAGACTGCCGTCCTGTAGCGCAATACCAATATAAGAACCAACACCAGGTAAATTCGTACTGCCGTCCCCTACCGTCAGCATCTCTGAGGCAATCAACGCGAACCAGGCGGCAGACTGCGACACCATGGTATTCCACAGCAAACCCGGAAATGAATAGATGAACCCCAGTCGCCAGAATTTCTGCCACGGGTTATAGCGGAACGCTTCCGTCGCTTCTGCCAGCTCATTGGGCACGACTCTGAGCGTCTGGTAGAGCGTCAGCATCATGTTCCACGCTTGCGCGGTAAAAACGGCAAATATTGCAAGCCCTTCCAGTCCCATTACGCTATGAGGATAAAGCCCAAGGAAAAACGCAGTGGTAAAAGTCAGGAAGCCCACTAACGGAACGGATTCCATAAAGTTAACGAAGGGCAAAATGACACGTCTCATCGGAACATATTTTGCTGCCAGTACCGCAAAGACGATTGAAAATATCATCGAGTAAAACAGCCCGATAATCAGGCGCATGGTGGTGCGAAGCGTGTAGTAAGGAAGAAAATGATAATCGAGGTTTAGCGCGGGTAAATCACGTCCATTGAATGCGCTATGCATCCCCTGCCAACCGTAGATAAATAAAAGAATACTTGCCACAAGAATAAATCCGACAACCACATCGTTAAGCACAGAAGTTGTCTTGCTTCTGTGTTTTGTCAAAGCATGCATAATAAGAGTCTCCGCTCATTAATTCATGCGCAGGGAAAAATCTTCACTGAACATGAATGAATAATGCAAGATGAGAGTTACAAACCCAAATTAGCCATAGAGGAATGCAGGCGTCACCTGCCCTCTATGGCATATTACGAATTAAGGCAGCAGCGTGTCGATATAATCCTCAACAGCGCGCTGTCTTTTTTGCGCTAGTTTTTGCAGGAAGCCACTGACGAGATTTTTCCCATCAGAGAGCGTTTTATTAATGGAGAGTGGTGATGAATTTCTCGCTGGCTGACAGGTATCCGCCAGCGCTGAAAAATGAATTGTGCTATTAGCATCAACGTAAAACATATAGCGTTTGGTTGTGAGCAGCATGCTACACCTCACCTAAGTGCATAAAATGAAAGGTCAATATCTGACAGCTTTAAGGCAACTGCCGTGACCACCTCCATTGCATACACCTGATTTCAATGCAGATAGTCAGCCTGTGCTTAGCCCTCTCGATGGAGGTTCATCAGAAATGTTATGCGTCATAACGCTTCTCCTCTTGGAAATATGGGGTTAATTCGGGGATACCGGGATGATTCCGATGAGAACATCACGCTACCTCAATGTTTATTTTGAGGCGCAATCACATGATAAGTGGGATTGCTGCCCGCCGGGACCGGCAAGCAGCGACAGGAATTTTTGCGCTAGCTCGCCTTATTATTAAGTTCAGGATAACTGTCCAACGCATGACTCCTGTTTGAAAGATGCCTCATTATAGCTATGCGGCTTCAACGGTAAATTAAAAAATCACTTCCAGTTATGAATTGTTTAGCTATGACAAGATAAGAGTTAATGTTTCAAAACAATACGGCTTGTGCCTTTTCATGTATCTACCGTCGCCAGTCATCGAAACAGCGATTGTCGACGATAAATAATTACAGGGCTAAACGTGATGATACAGACTTTCACTGAAAATCGATTAAATAACAAAGTTAGGTAAAGTTAAAAGTAACCGTACAATATCTTACGCAATCTGTCTTTGTCACAAAGAAAAATTGTCATAGGTTTATCCGTCATCGTGTTTAAAACGGAGAGTAATATGACAGATAAAATGAAAGTTTCACGCCGAAAATTCTTGCTAGGATCCGGTGTCATTACGGCAGCAACGTTAGTCACTGCGCCAGAAGCATTAGCAAGGAATATAGTGACAGCGTCCCCTGAAGGTGCACCTCAACAACAAGGAGCTGCGTTATCTAAAAAGTATCACTATCAGTTTAGCGGAGAAATGCCCGATAAAATCCCCGAAGGCTATAATATCCTTTTCATCACATCGGATCAGGAGCGTCACTTTGATCCTTATCCGTTCCCCGTACAGGGCCGTGAGCGCTTAATGGAATCGGGAACAACATTCACCAACCATCATATTTGCAGTAGTGTTTGTACACCTTCTCGTTCGGTGTTATATACCGGCTTGCATATGCCTGAGACTAAAATGTTTGATAACCCCGGTTTTCCGTGGATGCCGGACAGCCTTGATCCTGAATTAGGTACCATTGGTAATATCATGAGCGAAATAGGTTATTACCCTGCATATAAAGGAAAGTGGCATTTAAGTACTTTAATGGAGGATCCTGTTGCTAAAAACGCTGAGGGCAATACCGATATTGGCATGATCCCCAGAGTTAAGCTTCATGAAATCATGGAGGGTTATGGTTTTCACGATTATAGCGGAATTGGTGACATTATCGGACATAGTCATGGCGGATATTTATATGATGAACTTACGGCGGGAGAAGCGATAAACTGGTTGAGGGATAAAGGCAGTGAACTGCAAAGTAATAATAAGCAATGGTTCCTGGCTGTTAATCTGGTTAACCCACACGATACCATGTACATAGATACTGACACCGACGATGATAAAAACCAATGGCGCGGCGCTCTGATTCTGAACAGTAACTCTTCAACTCCCAATAAAGCGCCGCAGAACACGATTTATCGGGATTCATGGCCCGAAGTTCCGCTGGCTCCTTCCAGACACCAGGCGTTCAGCGAGCATGGCAGGCCACCAGCGCATCTTGAGTATCAGTTGTGTAATGGTTTGCTGGTTGGGAATATTGCCGATCAGGACCGTCGCTGGAGAATTCTTCAGGATTATTACTTTAACTGCATTCGTGATAACGATACTCAGCTGGTCAGGATCCTCGATGAGCTGGATGCGCTAGATTTAACCAAAAATACTATTATTGTTTATACTGCCGATCATGGTGAGTTATGCGGTGCTCATCAGATGAATGGCAAAGGTACCTGCACTTATAAAGAGCAAGTTCATGTGCCAATGATAATCAGTCATCCCGCATTTCCCGGTGGCAGAAAATGTGCTGCGCTGACCTCCCATTTAGATATCGCCCCCACTCTGGTGGGCCTGACGGGAAGTGCAAATAAATCCAGGAGTACCACCCTGAAAAACCGTAAAGGATATGACTTCAGCACTTTGCTATTTAATCCGGAATCATCCCCGATTGACGCGATTAGAAAGGGTATCTTGTATTGTTATGACATGTTGTTGTTTTCTGATGCTACCTACGTTGGCAACATGTTTAAAATAATCAGGAATGAAGCGCTAAGCCGAGAAGAAAAACAAAAACGCTTTTCTGTCCTCTCTCCAGACCTCAGAAAAAGAGGCGGTGTGCGGATGATGTATGATGGTCGATATAAATTTACGCGCTATTTTTCATTACAACAACATCATACCCCTCACACCCCAGATGAACTTTTTAGTCTTAATGATATTGAACTGTATGATCTGAAGTCGGATCCCCATGAAATGAACAATCTGGCAAATAACCAACAAAACGTGTCGTTGATTATGGCCATGAACGACAAACTCAATACGCTATTTTCAAACGAAATAGCGGGAAATGATGATGGAAGTTGGATCCCTCCCCTTCATGGGATTCAGTGGGATCTCGATCCAGAAAGAGTACATCGTTTGATGAGAGATTAATTCTATTGGGGGGAGAATATCATGTATCGTCAATGCCATGTTATGGCTAAACCAGGTGGTGCAAAATGCAATATTGATTGCAAATATTGCTTTTACCACGAAAAGCAGTCGTTGTACCCGCAGCGTAAGCAACACTGGAAAATGTCTGAAGAGACTCTGGAAGAGTATGTTAAGCAGCATATTGCGGCACAGCATTCCCATCCGGTGACGTTCTCCTGGCAAGGAGGTGAACCGCTTCTCTTAGGCCTTCCCTTTTTTCAGCGAGTTATCCGACTGTGTCAGCGTTATGGTCAGGGGATGAAAATAACTCACACGTTACAGACCAACGGGATCCTGCTCAACGAAGAATGGGCGAGCTTTCTCTCGCAACATCGCTTTATGGTCGGGCTCTCTGTTGACGGGCCCGAAGACTTGCACGATCGCTATCGCGTCAGCCATTCAGGTAAAGGCAGTCATCGGTTTGCAATGAAAGCGCTGTCGCTGCTACGCCGCTTCCAGATAGATTTCAACACATTGACGGTTGTAGGACGGCATAACGTCGCTCACGCCGGTGAGGTCTATGAGTTCCTGCGGCGTAATGGCTCACGCTACATGCAATTCATTCCGCTCGTTGAACGAGTGAGTAGCGAACCGGCTCCAACGCTCAGGCTGGTGCCCCCCGAAATACAGCACGCGCGTCTGGCCCCCTGGTCAGTCCCTTCAAAGCAGTACGGTGAGTTTCTTAGTCAGATCTTTGACATCTGGATCCGTCGGGATATTAGCCATATCTCTGTGCAAATGTTTGATGTTGCCATGGCTGCCTGGTCCAGGCAGCCAGCCGTTTTATGCGTTCACGCCGAAACCTGCGGTCATGCTTTTGCATTAGAGGCGAATGGCGACCTGTATAATTGCGATCACTATGTGTATCCGGAGCATCTTCTGGGGAATATCCATCAACGTAGTATCGATGTCATCAACAACAGTGAAGCCGCAATCTCGTTTGGCCTGGCAAAAAAGCTAACCCTCACCGACGACTGCAAGGTCTGTCAGTTTCGCTTTGTCTGCCAGGGTGGGTGTCCAAAGCACCGCTTTGCGCGCTCGTCATCGGGAGCGGCGGGTCATAACTATCTATGCGCGGGCTATCAACATTTTTTCAAGCATATCCAGCCCGTTATGAATCTGTGGGCTGCATTACTGGCCCGTGGTTGCCCACCAGCGTCGCTGATTCAGTATTTGCGTGAGCAGCACCGATTCTCACTTCGTCGAGTGCGGTAAAGAATTGCTGCAATAGCCGTGAACGAGACTCCTGGCGGTGGAAAACCACCATCGGGACGGTGAGGGTTTCTATCAGCGGTACATAGGCAATCCCGGGCATTGAAATCAAACGGGCGGATGCCGGTGCCACGGTCATTCCGTAACCTGAGGCAATGAGCAGCAACGCTGAGTCGTACTGCTCTACCTCAATGATTCGCTGAGGTTTAACCTCGAGTGAGGTCAGCCTGGCGAGTAACTCATCGGCAAGACTGGGTCTTTTTTGGTTGGTATAAACGATGAATCGCCCCTCGCTAAACGCTGCTAATGGGACAGCACAGCCGCGTTGGGCCAGCGGATTCGTCTGCGGCAATACGGCGATAAGCTGTTCCTGATACAGCGTAGTTTGTTCTATGTCATCGGCAATAACATTGATTCGGCCAATACCGACATCGATATGTCCAGCACGTAGCGCCTCTACCTGCTGCACACTGTTCATCTCCACTATCTGCACTTCCACGTCAGGACACATCTGCATGAAGCGTCTGACAACGGAAGCCAGGTGTGCATGAAAATTGGCTGAAACAAAGCCAATTTTGATAACGTTATCCTCCTGGTTGAACATGCGCTGCGCATACCCTTGCATCCGCTCTGCGCGCTGCAAAATCTCTCTCGCTTGCTGATAAATGAGTTCTCCCGCTACGGTTGTCTTTAATGGCCGGGAACGTCTGTCGATGAGCAGTCCCCCCATTTCATGTTCCAGCTCCTGGATCCGCTGGCTTAATGGTGGCTGCGATATGCAAAGAAGTGCGGCGGCTTTGGAAAATGATCCTAATTCCACCACGGTAACAAAATACTTTAAACGCCGTAGATCCATCTATCCCTCCTGGGTCAGGCAAAATGATGAGGTTCTATATCAAGCTGATATTCTGGAGACCACAATGGTATTTCCTCTTGGGATTTTTTTAAAACATACTTTGAAGGTCGTTTAATCTCGGTATAAATATACGTAAGAGTATTTCAATATGAAAAATAAAATTGCATTAGAGGAACATTTCGCCATTCAGGAAACTACAGAAGACTCCCATGAGTATATCTATCCTGATAAATGGGAAGGTATAAAACGTAATATTCAGGGAGTGGGTGAGCAGCGACTTCGTCAGATGGATAACGCGGGAATCGAGATGGCAATTGTGTCATTAAATGCGCCCGCCATACAGTGTATCCACGATCCTGTTCGAGCCGTAGAGGTGGCCCGCAGAGCCAATGATGCGCTGGCGGAACACATTGAAAAACATCGTGACCGCTTTCGTGGGTTTGCCGCTCTGCCGATGCAAGTCCCGGATGCGGCCATTGAGGAAGTGATCCGATGCTTTGTGGATTTGGGGTTCGTGGGTGCACTGGTTAACGGCTTTTCCCAACATGAACGTGAGGATTCAGCCCTTTACCTCGATGAGGCTCGTTATCATGCGTTTTGGGAGACATTTGCCGCCTTCCAGCGCCCTTTTTATCTTCACCCACGTAACCCACTCCCATCCCGGGCGCAGGCATATCAGGGGCATCCCTGGCTTCTGGGATCTGCGTGGGCGTTTGGCGTTGAAACATCGACACATGCTTTGCGCCTGATGGGCTCGGGATTGTTTGACCGGCATCCAGAGCTGCAGGTGGTGCTGGGTCACCTGGGCGAAGGCTTGCCAGCGCTTATCTGGCGGGTTGATCACCGGGTTGAGAATGAGCCCAGAGGCTATTCATGCCAACAAACGTTCCAGCACTATTTCAGCCATAATTTTCACGTCACCACCTCGGGGAATTTCCGTACCTCCGCCCTGCAGGTTGCCATCCAGGAACTGGGCGTCGAGCGCATCATGTTCTCTACGGATTTTCCCTTTGAAGAGATGGCGTGGGCATCGGAATGGTTTGATTCTGTCCCGCTCAGTGATAATGATAAATTGAAAATTTCTCGTCACAATGCGCTGAACTTATTTAATCTTCCTGACTAATAAAAGGGTGATGAGGTCTGTGCGGACCTCATTTTTAATATCCTCCGTTAACGTTTTATTGAGTTAATCAGGCATACCATCGGACTAGTGTGACTTTTGTTTAAAGGATGAACTATGTCAATGATTCGGCTTGTCGGGATACTTTTAATTCCCGGGTTATTAGCGGGCTGTGTCGATTTGGACCAAATGGGTATTCATCCGGAACTGAGGACCACCTGGATTGACAGGCCCCGCCCGGACGTTGAGCAGTGCCTCATTAATGCGGCTAAAGCGCAGCAGTTAAACTTAACGCCAGGCGGTACCCTTCCCGGTAATACCGACAGGTATCTGCTGCAGGGGATCCAACATAAAAATATTGCAGAAGTCGATATCAGAGCGGGGGATAATAATGTAACAGGAATTGACTTCTATTACTTTCCTGATGCAGAAAACCGCTGTGACGATATTGAATCAATGCTCGCTGCATGCAAAACGTAAAGGAAAACGGAATATTTATGAAATTATTTACCCACTGTACCCTACTATCGGCACTCTGCCTTTGTGCCACTCAGGCTATGGCTTTTCAGAGCACATCGCCAGAGCTGCCCTTTTCTGCCGGACACCCCGTGCGTTCAGAGCAACAGCTTCAGCAGTATAGCTACTCTGAACGGCATGAGCCGCTGCACAAAACGCCGCTGGGGGGCTGTCACGCGAGTCCTGTACCGGGTTGTAACTATCCCGTCGCCCCCGTGAAGGAGTAGAGACCACCGCTTTCTGACATTAACCGGCGGTGGTCGCACAGCAGTTATTTTGCGGTCACCGGGTCGGGTGCAGGAAGTGCATCGTTTTCTCCCGGGTCGATCCCCGTACCGTTACGCTCCGCCAGCAGGCGGCAAATTTCCGCATGCTTGTCTTCGGTAAAGGTAAAACGCGACATGATGGCAAGACGCAGCACGGAACCCACGGCAGGCAGCAGACAAATGCCGAAGAAAAGCCCCTGCAGCACCCCTCCCGTCTGGCTCGTGGCCTGCGGAATATAGCCAATGAGCGTCAGAAATACGCCAATCAGCCCCCCACCGACGGCCACCGACATTTTGCCGGTAAAGGTCTGCCCGGAGAAGGTGATCGCCGCGCAGCGTTTATGCGTGTGGTACTCCGCGTATTCGATGGTATCGGCAATCATCGAAGAGGTCAGGATATTGGTCATCATCACGAAGATATTGCTGAGACCAAGCAGCAGGAACAGCAACCATGTGAACTGATATCCGGCAAACCACATCACAATACGCACCACGATATCGAGCCCGCAGAGCAGGATAAACAGTTTTTTCTTCTGCATCCTGCGGGTCAGCATCGGCCCTACCAGGCATACCACCGCGGCAACGATCCCCATCAGGCCTATCATCATCTGCAGGCTGCCATCGCCCATGTTGTAGATGAAGAAGTAGATATAAAGCCCATTGGCGACGTTGTGGAACACGCAGAAAAAGAACGACAGCAAAATAACAAACAGCGGTTTGTTATGCCGAAGATTGCGGAAGGTATCGCGAATAGTGACCTTCTCGCCGCTGGTTGGCACCCGCTCCTTTATCTGGAAAAAACCGTTAATCATCAACGGTAAGCCTGCCAGCATCATCACCAGTGCGGCCATGAAATAGCCTTTATCGTCACTGAACCGGGAGAAGAATGCCGCCAGTTTCGGAAAGAAAATGCTGGCACAGGCGATACCGGCGTTAACCCCAAGCATAGCGGCGGTAACCGCACGAGTGCGTTGCCCGGAGTCGTTAGTCATTACCGAGGACATCGACCAGAATGGGATATCGGAGATAGCGTACAGCGTTCCCCATAAAATGTAGGTAACGCCGGCATAAAGGATCTTGGTGGTCGTGTCGGCTTCAATCTTATAAAACGACAGCAGCGTGGCGGCGGTTATCAGCAGCGGCGCAATCAATAAAAAGTGACGAAACTTTCCGAAACGGCTGTTAATGGTGTCCATAATACTGGCAAACAGCGGATCGTGGACGGCATCCCAGGCTCGGGCAATCAGGAAGATAGTACTGGCGGCAAGCGCGGAAATGCCCAGCACATCGGTATAAAAATAGTTAATAAAAGAACCCACTAAACCAAAGCTAAAACACTGACCGAGCCCGTAGCCAAAATAGGACCACAGTTCGCGTGACGGTATGTTCATTGAATTTGCCATAGCGTGTACCTTCCGCAGATCCGGCAGCGCACTGCCGGATTTCCGGTTATTAATGTTATTATCAACGTGCCGGGTGCAGACCAATCCGGCTAAGTTTACCCACCAGTGCCATTTCAGCCCGCGAGAATGGGATCCCGTTCTCTTCGAAGACGTCGTGGAACCACAGGCGGCAGTAATCCGGAGAATTCACCATGACCACCGGCCACGGCAGCCAGGTCTGCGTTTTACCCCGTACCAGGCCCCACTGATAGGGTGCGACGTTGGCGGCGTGCATCAGCGGTAGCTGCTCCTCAATGGTGCTGCCCACGTGACGGGCCAGCCATTCGGTGCAGAACAGCGGCCTCCCCAGTTGCTCCAGCTGGTGAATAATCGCCACCATACGTGCGGTATTGGTGTAGGCATGGAAGCTGATGACGTCGGAAAGCGCCAGCGCCGTCTGATCCAGCGGGTGCTGGTAGAACACCTCATCCTCCTGTTCCGGCGGCAAACGCCAGGCACAGACGGTTAACGGCTGTTGTGGATCCTCATCCCGCACCCATTCGAAGGCGTTCTGCATCAATTCGTGGGCGTAGCGCTCCAGCTTTTCGTCGTACTGTACTTCAACGGTACCGGTCGCGAAAATACCGCGGTTGCCCGGCTCGTTATACAGATCCCACAGCAATACGCGCGAGTCGGTACGAAACTCGCGAACGATGTCGCGCACGTAGCGCTCGATCTGCGGCCAGTCGTCCCGATTACAGACCTTTGCCCTGCCCGGGCTCGCCGCCGCCTGGCTGTTGTGTTTGCCCGGCACGGGTGCCTTTTGCGGACCCAGGTACGGTTCATCGCCGGAAAAACCGCAGTCATCCATCAGCGTCAGCATGGTCCGAATGCCATAGCGGTCGGCAATCGTCAAAAACTGGTTAATACGCTGAATCAGTCCGTCGCGATCGGCCTCCCAGACGATAAACGGCAGGTTAATGCGCAGACTGTTATAACCTGCTTTTGCCGCCCAGCCCAGTTCGCGTTCGATGGTTGGCGCATCGAAGGTCTCCTGTTGCCAGATATCCGTCCAGTTCACCGCCGTTGATGGTAGATAGTTAAAACCGCACAGCCAGCCTTGCTGCTGATACCACGCCTGTGCCTGCTCCCGACTCCACTGTTTTTTCATTACTTGCCCTCACTGATAATGATTAGCTAATAATTATTAGTTGGTGATGAAATGAGCAAACACCTTTGTGGTGAAAAGCGATAGCAATCACAAAGAACATCAGCAATGACCAAAAATTGTGACTGTTAACACAGCCTTATCTCTGTGTGGTTTTTAGTAATGCAGAGTATGATGTGGCTAAGATAAGCCTTAAAGGTGAGGAAGTATGAAGCGGAAGAGCAAGGTCACGATGAATGATATTGCGCGCAGTGCGGGGGTCTCACAGGCCACCGTCTCCCTGGTGCTCAATGAGTCCCGCAATATCAAACTCAGTGAAGAGACCCGCCAGCGGGTGATTGCTATTGCCACCGAGCTTGGCTATGAGCGTCTTCCCGGCGTTCATACTCCGCGTAATCAGGAAGAAATTGCCCTGCTGGTAAGTTCCCTGCAAAGTTACGATCCGTTTATCGACGCCATTAGCCAGGCGCGGGAAGCGGCGTGGCGTAATGAAATTTTGCTGACGCTCTATGAATACGGTGATGATGCCGAGCTGGCGCTGAACATCATTCGCCAGCTGGAAAAACGTAATTGTGTGGGGCTGATCCTCGCCTCTCCGGTAACGACTCTTGTGGATATGACGGCATTTCTCGACTGTACCGCCATCCCACTGGTGCTCTTAAACCAGCAGGATCCGAATAACCCGCTGTTGCCGTCATTTATCCCGGATGACTTTGCTAACGCCTACCAGGTGACGAAGCATCTTATTCAACAAGGTGCCACGCGCATTGCCCACATCACCGGTGAAAGCTGGATGGAGGCCACTCGTCAGCGGCTGGCAGGTTATCAGGCTGCGCTGGAGCAGTTCGGCATTCCCCCCCGCGATGAGTGGGTTCAGCAAACTAACTGGCAGTTTAATGAATCCTATCAGGCCACCCTTTCGCTGCTGGCGCTTGCAGAACGACCGGATGCGATATTCTGCGCCAGCGACTGGCTGACTATCGGCTGTTACCAGGCGCTGTCGACCCGTGGGGTTCAGGTACCGGAATCGATGCTGGTAGCCGGTTACGACGACCAGAAGATCTCCGAGCAGCTGAACCCACCGCTGACCAGCGTTCAGCTCCCTTACGGTGAGCTTGGCCGTCTGGCGGTGGAATATCTCTGCCGTGCCGAAGATGCCCCCGCCCAGCTCAAACTGGCTGGCCGGTTGAAGGTCCGGCGTTCAACGAAGGCGGACTAGCGCAAAAAATCTTCGTCGCTGACTTTTTCAAGCCAGGTGACCGGGCTGCCGTTGAGGGATTCTGCAATCGCGATGTGAGTCATCGCGGTCGAGGCCGTTGCGCCATGCCAGTGACGAACATCCTCCGGGATCCACACCGTGTCTCCCTGATTGATGGTCTGCTTCTCTTCGCCCTCACATTGGATCCACCCCTGCCCGTGGACAACAATCAGGGTTTGTCCCAGCGGATGCGTATGCCATGCGGTGCGGGCGCCGGGTTCAAACGTTACCGTTGCGCCGCCCACCCGTGCAGGCGGTGTGGTGCTGAACGGCGAATCAATACGTACCTGTCCGGTAAAATACGCTTCCGGGCCTTTGGCAGAAGCAACGGTCGCGTTACGAATAATTTTCATCAGGGTTAACTCCAGGCTTATGAGGGAATGGCTAAAGTGTAGCGCCGCTACGCCTGGAGTATTAGTCGCTCAACGTGATTAGGACTTATGAGCTGTGCTCATGAATGCACTGACTGTTGAACACGCATTTTATACAACACGTGCAGCGCCAGAGGGTGCTGCTCCGGTAGCGCCGGATGGAGAAATGTCCCCTGCCGCTGGAATCCCAGTCTTTGCATCAGCGTTTCCGACGGCGCGTTGTGGATAGAGGTAAAGGACACCACTTCCGCGAGTTTCAGGGTTGTGAAGGCATAGTTGAGCGCAGCTTCTGCCGCTTCACGCGCCAGGCCCTGGTGCCAGTAACGTTTCTGTAAACGCCAGCCAATCTCCGTACAGGGGGAAAAGGCGAAACGGTCCGGCTGAGACAACAATCCAACGCCGCCAATAAAATCCCCGCTCTCCTTGTGCTCCACCGCCCAAAACCCCCAGCCCTGATTTTGCGCCACGATGGTTTTGAAGCGGTGGACGAGCTGGTCACTCTCTTCTCGGTTCAGCGTGGCAGGGAAATACTTCATCACCTCGGGATCGGCGTTAAGCCCGGCGAAGGGTTCGAGATCGCTCTCCTGCCACTGGCGTAAGATTAAACGTGGGGTTTCAATCACTTTCCGTCTCCTTTAGCTGACTTTTACTATCCATAACACAATCATTTCTATAAAGAAATTGTACAGTCACTATGATTAAGATACACCGTGGTTTATTGCTCAGAACATTCATCACGTCTCAGGAGGAAGTATGGCCCCGGAATTATCAGGTATTGATGTCATGTTTGTCGCCGGCTTTGGCCCGATTACGCAGAGTACGCAGGCCAGTAGCGCTTTTTACAAAGAGGCTCTGGGACTGCCGCTGAAAGCGATGGATGGCAACCCCGACTATCTGCTTACCGGGCACGATGCGCTGGGCGGCGTTAAGCACTTCGCGCTCTGGCCGCTCAGTCAGGCGGCTGAATCCTGCTTCGGGCAGGCGCAGTGGCCGGATTCTCACCCGCGGCCGCAGGCGTGGATAGAGTTTGAAGTCAGGGATATCACGCTGGCGACCCAGGCGCTGCTGAATAAGGGTTATGTGCTACTGGTGGCGGCCCGCGAGGAGCCCTGGGGGCAAACGGTAACCCGCCTGCTGAGCCCGGAAGGCCTGCTGGCGGGCGTCACCGTGACGCCGTGGTTACGTGATAACGCGCCATAACCACAGCATTATCGGTGGCGGTGAATTACAGCGCTTTGTCCTTCGAGGTTTTACGTAACCACCATGAAGAGGTGCTTCTTGTCAGCGGCGGCGCGTTATCAATCTCCTCCATGCTGAGGTGGGAGGTTTCGCGCAGCTGACGCGTACACCAGGCGAGTAATGCCAGCGCCAGTGCGCCATAAATCGCTACCCCGGTCGGATTCTGGTTACTCATGATAAGAATCGAGGTGGCGATACTGGACGCGGTCCCCCCTCCCAGCGCTGCACCAATCTGGTAGCTTGCCGAAATTCCTGAATAGCGCATCTCCTGTGGGAACTGCTCGCCAAGAAATGCCGGGATAGGCCCCTGCGTCGCCCCCATCAGCGTCCCGATCATCGCATAGGCAATAAGTGACATTGTCACGTGCATCGTGCGAACCACCGGGAAGAAGATAAAGAAGCCGATGGCCATGATAAAGCCGCCAAATACCATCACGTTACGCCGCCCGTACTTGTCCGACAGATGGCCAAACAGCGGGGCTGAAAGAATAATGGTGACCGAGGTCATAATGTCGAACAGCAGCGCGGTGTTATTGCTGTAACCCAGCTGCGTGGCGTAGGCCAGAAAGAAGGTACTGCCAATATAGGCGATGGTGACATAACCGAAGGCAATCCCGGTGCACAGCAACAGTTCGCGCGGGCGCTGGCGCCAGGCGGCGACAATCGGAAAGGTATCGTGTTTGGGGCCTTTCTGTACATCGTCGGTCATGTTACGCATCCTGGCATACAGCCCGAACAGCACCAGCACGCCGCCCAGCCAGAACGGGATACGCCAGGCAAACTCCGCCAGATTCCCCCCCGAGGCGAGGCTGACCATACCGAAGACCGCAGAACCGAAGATCCCGCCAATACCTATCCCCATGCTGGTAAAACTACCCCACAGCCCCCGGCGACCCTTTGGCGCGGATTCAATGCCAAACAGCGCGGCGCCGCCCCATTCCCCTCCGGCGGCCAGGCCCTGCAGCAGGCGCAGGAGAACCAGCAGCACTGGGGCCATAATGCCGAGCGTGGCGTGTCCCGGCAGGCAGCCAATCATAAATGTACTGGCGCCCATCAGGGTCATGGTGGTCATCAGCACCTTTTTACGGCTGAACTTATCACCGAAATGACCAAACAGGATCCCCCCGACGGGACGCGCGAGGAAGCCCGCGCCAAAGGCGCTGAGGGAAATCAATGTCCCCATCAGGCGGTCGATTTCCGGGAAAAACACTTGAGGAAACACTAATGCAGCAGCCGTGCCATAAATAATGAAATCATAAAATTCGAGGGCAGTTCCCAGCCCCGAAACGCAGAAGGTCTTAAGTGCCGTCAGAGACGACACCTGAGAGGATGATTGAGACATGGCTGGCTCTCTTCAGAAATGGATGGATCCGTTGTCGGCGAAGTATTGCGGGTGACCGGCGGCGTATTCGAGCTCGCCGCTCCTGCAATCTATCGCGATGGTCAACAGCGTTTCCCAGCGTTCCGTATCGGGTAAAGACATATCCGGAATGAAGCAAATGGGCGCTTCACTTCCCGCCATGCCGCACATGGCGGCGGCTCTCTGCCGCGCAGGACGGTTCTCCATGCTGTGCTGCGTCGCCCGCACATGCGCCAGTCGCTCATAGGTGGTCGAGACATCCGGCGTCCGCTCGCCGGGTTCCAGCTCCGGGGCCAGGAAATGGTTGGTATGCAGCAGCCAGCTGTTCTGATTCGGTGGCACCACCGCCACGCGTGCCGGGCACATTTCAATGCTGGCGGCCCGCAGCGGTGCATCTTCGGCCGAAAACACGCTCAGCACCGTCGAGGCGCTGACGGCCGCGCTTCTGGCGATGTCGATGGCCTGCTGCACGCTGCTGGCCTCTTCGAGAATACGCCGGGCGATAGCATGCACCGGCACCCCGCCGCTGCCGTTGTCGCTTTCGTGATGCAGAATGTTGAAATGCAGGCCAATTCCGGCGCTATTCACGCCAATTTTCCCCAGGATGCCAAACTCGGTGAACAGTTTTACGTTAAATCCCGTGCGGGCGATAAACTGCAGCATCAGGCCGTGTGGCGTCAGGCTGTCGTGCCAGTCCCAGGTCTGAATGGTCTGCGGCGCGGCGCTACCCGCAGGCGCATAGATAGCAGTGGAACACTCGCCCTCCTGAGAGGCCGGCATGATGGCCATAATCTCGGTACGCGCATTGAGGCTCGCCAGCTGCCAGGTCGGCAACCCGGCACCAGCGGCAGTGGCAATCACTTCGCTTGCCAGGTGCGGACACCAGGCTTCAAGCGCCGATAGGCTGTCTTCCCCGATCCTTCTGACCTCTCTGGTATCGATACCGGTACGGGAGAAGAAATCCAGGTACAGCGCGGTGGTGTGCTGGATCTCCTTCGCCCAGCGCTCACCGATGGCTTTACCTAACGCATGGGCAGACTGCTGTTCACTTCTGAACTCATAAACTTTCATTTTTTGCTTCCTTATTATGTGGTTGTGGCGCGGTATAGACTTCCTGTCCCGCGAAGTAGGTTTTGATGACTTGGGTATCACGTAGGGCTTCGGGTGAAACGGTAAAAATATCGCGATCGAGGATCACCAGGTCCGCTTGTTTCCCTTTTTCCAGCGAGCCGATTTGCTTATCGAGACGCATCGCTTTGGCGGCATTAATGGTGTACGCCTGGAACAGGTCCATCCGATCCAGCTTTTCTGCAGGATCCAGCACACCTTCCGGCCCTTTGCGGGTCATCCCCTGATAGATGGCTTTCCACGGGCTTGGCGTGCTGACCGGCCAGTCGCTGGCGCCCGCAATCACCGCGCCATCGGCAATCATCGAGTGCACCGGGTACTGATTTTCAAAGGCGGTGGTGCTGACATAAGGTTTAAACAAATCGACAGAGTTGGGATCGGCCGCCGCCCAGAACAGCTGCATCACGGCAATCACCCCCAGCGACTTAAATCGCGGGAAATCTTGTGGGTTGACGGTCTGCATATGGGTAATAGAGTGTGGGATCTGGCTGTCGCCCGCTTTTCGGGCTTCTTCTATGCCGTCGAGCGACGCGCGTACCGCCCGGTCACCAATCGCGTGAATATGTACCAGCCAGCCGCGCTTATCCGCCGCCGTCACCAGCTTGCCGAAGGTTGCCGGATCCAGCAGCAGTTCACCGTATTTACCGGTATTACGATACGGCTCCAGCATCGCGGCCGTTTGCGCCGGGTATTCCGCCACCCCGTCGGCAAACACTTTGATACCCGGAATTGTTAAATTCGGGACATTCAGATAACGCTGGCGGACTTTATCCAGCTCGTCGAGATCGCGCGGGGTCGCTTTTGATGGGGCGAGCATCAATGCCGCCACGTGAGCGGTCAGTTCGCCTTTTTCCGCCAGCGCCTGATAAATTGGCAAGACGCCCACCGACGCGTTGGTGAACTTCACTCCCGGTGCATCGTTAGCAATAGGATCCATCCAGCCGGTGACGCCAAGTCGGTGATATTCACTGAGGGCTTCCCGGGCACCCTTCAACAGTTTTTGCTGACTGTACGGTGGCAGGCGCTCCATCAGGCTGTACAGCCCGGCATCGGCCAGAAAACCGTTCGGCGTCCCGTCCTGGTGATGCCCAATGGTGTTGACGGCCTCGCCCTTCAGCGCTTTAACCTGCTCCGCCGTTACGCCATAGCGCTTCAGCAGCGTGTTATTCGCCCAGCCGGTATGCTGATCCCAGGCGACGAAAATGATGGGGCGGTCTTTCCACTCCCCCTGGTTAAAATGCTTATCAAGCTCATCGAGGTGACTCCAGTACGAAGAAGGAAAGCCGTTAACCAGCAGAATGTCTCCACGCCGGGCTTTACCGCTTTTATCCCCCTCCCGCATCATGCTTTCCAGCGTAGCAATGCTTACCATCTGGCTGTCGATATCGGTAGAAAGCAGCTGTAACCCGCCGCGAATGGCATGCGAGTGCGCATCCAGAAGCCCCGGCATCATCACTTTTCCCTGTAAATCCACCACCCGGGTGCCGGGCTGTTTTAGCCGCAGAATATCCTTATCATCGCCCACGGCGAGGATCTTGCCGTTTTCAATAGCGATGGCTTCCTGCAGGGATTGTTTATCCTCAGCGGTATAAATTTTGCCACTGTGGAAAATGAGGTCGGCGCTGGAGAGCGCGGGTAAAGATGAGGTCATGCAACATACTGAAAGTACACAAGGAAAGAGAAAACGCATGGGCTAGAGTTCCTGGTTGGCGGGAATGCGATTTCCTTAATCTAGCGCATGTTAAAAAAAACACACGGGCGTTCAATTTTTTGATCATTTAATGTGAGTTTTTTGTGAACGATTTAGTGCGTTGATTTTTAAAGATAAAAAGTGAGGTTTTTTCAGAAGGTTTAGCAGCGGTGAAATATTGGTTCTTTGATAGCTTTCACAAATCATCGTGCAAAAAGAAGGGAAAACCGAGTTATGACGACATTTGCGCTAGTTTTTCGGCAGCGTTTGTGGCAACGCGCAGGCGCGCGGTAGCACTCCGCGTTTCACCATCCTCAAGAAACCAGACGGCGGAAAGACCACTCCAGGCGATAATCCACTGCAACAACCGGGAAGGTTCCAGTCGGGCCTGTTTTGCCACCAGCATGACCTGAGACGCGAGTCTTTCTGCTGAGCCAGACAGCACATCAGAGGGATTACAGAACAGATTAGCGTAGTCAAAACCGCGTTCGCCAAAGAGCCCTTTGGGGTCGATAGCAAGCCAACCCCGCTCACTAAAATCGAGAATATTGCCGTGGTGAATATCACCGTGCAGTGCGATTTCCTCTTCCGGGTTTTGCAGGAGCTGTGCCGCGGTGCTCGCACAAAGCGCGAGTATACCGTGCTGGGGTGTCGCCAGTAACGCCTCAAACCAGACGTTTAGCGGAGTGAGTTCTGGGATTGCGCCAGGTCGACTATGGTGAAGTTGAGCGACCGTCTGGCAGATAATGACACTGGCCTGCGCATCCTGACCTTGTTCAACCATCGTGACAAGCGATCTCCCTCCGGTGGCGCGCTCGAGCAGAACCGCATTGTCAGCCAGTCTGAATACGCGTGCCGCGCCGTTGCCCTGCCACCCCTGAAGCAATCGTGATCCGATTATCTCCTCATCGGTATGCGCCACTTTCAACATCGCCTTCTCCCCGGCATAAATGACCGGTAAGAGCGAACTGGAGCGCGTGGCGATCGCCGCGCCATCAGTCGTGAGCTGCCAGCATTTCAGATAAGGGGTGAAGTCGAACGGTACCGGAGTCATTCTGAGATAATACCATGATGTGCCCTGCTTTTTGACTTTCCCCCATGCGCCACTAACAATTATTCAGGTACGTCTACTGAGGTAATAATGATGAGTATCATGCTGGATCCAGAAACCGATCTGAAACTTGAGTGTATTGTCGATGTGCCGCGCCAGCTGGTGTGGGAGTGCTGGACAACGCCGGAACATATAAAGCAGTTTTTTGTACCGCTACCGCATCGGGTCAAACATTGCGAAATCGACCTGCGCGTGGGGGGCCGCTTTAACACTCTGTTTGAGGTCGACGGCAACGAAATGGAAAATAATGGCGTCTGGCTTGAGGTGGTTGACGGTAAAAAACTCGTGTTTACTGATACCTATACTGAAGGCTGGAAACCGAACCCGGAGCCGTTCATGACGGCAATACTGCTGCTGGAAGATGCGGAAAACGGCACCACCCGCTATACCGCCATTGCCCGTCACCGCAGCGCTGAAGCGCGCAAACAGCACGAAGAAATGGGCTTTCACGAAGGCTGGGGAATTGTGGTGAAACAGCTTGAAGCCTATGCGCACAAATTAATGAAAAAGTGACATTGTCACTGAAAAAGGGAGTAAAAAATGGCTGACTGGGATCCTTCGCTCTATCTGCAGTTTGCGCAGGAACGTACCCGTCCGGCAGCAGAGTTGCTGGCACGCGTGGCGAAAACCGAGGTGAATTATGTTGCGGATTTGGGCTGCGGCCCCGGCAACAGTACGGAACTCCTCCACCGCCGCTGGCCGCATGCCCGCATTACCGGCGTCGACAACTCTCCGGCGATGCTGGAGAAAGCCCGCCATGCTCTGCCAGACTGCGATTTCGTGGAGTCGGATATTTCAAACTTCGTCCCCGAACAACCTCTTGATGTGCTGTACGCCAATGCTTCGCTGCAGTGGGTAACCGATCACCACGCACTACTACCGAAGCTGGTGGCTCATCTGGCGGTGGACGGGGTTCTGGCGATACAAATGCCCGACAACTGGCAGGAGCCGTCGCACACATTGATGCGCGAGGTCGCGAAAACGCTGGAGCTTGCGGAAAGTGGCAGGCAGGCGTTGCCGGATGTTCTAAGCTACTACGATATTCTGAGCAATGCGGGATGTGAAGTGGATATCTGGCGGACGACTTATTTCCACCCGATGGCATCACACGAAGCCATCATCGACTGGCTCAGCGCCACCGGCCTTCGCCCTTACCTGCAACATCTCGACGATGCCGGGCAGCAGGCATTTTTATCACGCTATCTGAAGCGGCTGCAGGAAACCTACCCACGCCAGCAAAACGGCACCGTCCTGCTGGCGTTTCCTCGTCTGTTTATGGTTGCCAGACGGGTTTAGGGTAACCAGCGCATCAGGGATAAGTCCCAGGCCGTCGCCACCAGGGAAATGAACAGCACCAGGGTGATGACGGTCTCCACTCTTTGTTCACGTCTTTCCATCTCGCTCCTCCTTCTGGTTCTCTGTGCCATTAGACCCGGAAAATCTTAACAATAACTTAATCCTGGTCTGAAAGACGCGCATCAGGTCAGTTGGTAGTGTTTGTCCGGCATCATTTTAGCAGGTACCGGCGTCTGGTCGTTCATTTGCAGCAGATCTATCTCAATCGCGTTGCAGATCGAGTCCAGCGGCAGGTCGTTGTTTTCTGTGCCAAAAGGTTCTTCTAACTCCTCTGCCAGCGCATCCAGTGAAATAAAAGTGTACGAGATAAGCACCGAGACAAACGGCGTCATATAGTGCAGATCGCTCACCAGCGCGAACGGCAGCATGATGCAAAACAGGTACACCGTGCGGTGCAGGATAAGCGTGTAAGCAAACGGGATCGGCGTGTTGGCAATCCGCTCGCAGCCCGCCAGCACCACTGACATATCGTTCAGACGGTTATTCAGGCTGTGAAACAGAATATCGGAAAGCTGTCCGTTCGCGCGACGCTCAGCCAGCCAGTTTCCCATCAATAGCAGAATACGGTTTGCCGGTGAATGGGCGGTAACGACCTGAGCCAGATCCTTTTCCGAAAGGTATCGGGCAAGAATTGCCGACTGCGGTAAGCGTCGTAGGGTAAGGCGCAGACTGTGGGCAAAAGCAATTTGCAGATGAACAAAATCGGCCATTGCCTTCTCTTCCGGCAGAGTGTTTTTCACCTCGCGTAGCAGCGAGCGGGAGGCAATCATCAGCTGCCCCCAAAGCTGGCGTGCTTCTACATAGCGCGAATAACAGGCGTTATTACGAAAACCAAGGAAGATGGCGATCGCGACCCCGAGGATGCTGAACGGCGCGAGGGTGAATTTGATACCCAGGGTAGAAAACCAGGGCAGCATCCAGATAACGCTGACAGAGAGTGCGAAGTTAAGTAGCAGCCGGGAGAAGACTTTCGACAGCACAGAGCCGTGCCAGACAAAGATTTGCGACAGCCAGTGCTGATGCGGGCGAAGAATCATGATCTTTTTCAATAAGGTTGGAGACATGTAAATTAAACGTGAATGCGCTCACACTTTCAAGTTACATGACAGAATTTTCCCGCCCTTCTCCTCTTCTCACTCCTCTCTGAACTGCGAAGCACATCACAATCCAGGAAACAACTTAACAGGTTAACCGGTTAAGTTGCGTTGGGCGGTTGATCGTGCAATCTGGTACGGGTATCGTAAGCCTACGAAATAAAATAAATGCAAACAGAAACTGGCGAAACAATGAAAGCAACGGCACAGTCAACAAAATACCAGGTGATAAAGGCAGCTCTGTTAGATGAAATAAGGAACGGTACCTTTAAACCAGGTGAAAAGTTCTACAGTGAATCGGAATTAAAAGAACGTTACTCCGTCAGTTCCGCCACGGTTATTCGTGCTATTCACGAAATGGTTAATGAAGGTTATCTGATTCGTTATCAGGGCAAAGGCACTTTTGTGTCGAAAGCCAAACGTAATGAGAGCATTATTTTTTCTGAATCAGATAACGATTTAAAAGGCATGCAGTCTGTTAAAGTTATCGCCTGTGAACTGGAAAACGATCTGAGTATTAAAGAAAAACTCGGATTAAATGATGACGAAAGATATTATCGTATTGCCCGGTTGAAGTTTGACAGTAACAAACCTTATGCATTACAGATTTCACATATTCCGGCCCGCTATTTCGCCAGTAAATTAACGGTCAAGAATTCGGCACTCAGCTCTATCTATGAGGCCTTTAAGGTTAACAATGGTCTGGATATGTACACCATGCCCTATCGACAGACCATCTGCGCCCTGACCGATGCTGCGCCAGAGGTACTGCAGCACCTTGAGCTCGCGGATCATCAGCCCGTTATCATGATGAAGCGCTATACCCACGACGAGCAAGGCCAGGTGATTGAATATATTGAGACCTGGAAACGGTTAGAATCATTTTATATTGAAATAAGAACACCAGATAAGGGGGCAGGATGAACCAATTATTATTAATCTCTCATGGGGGTTTCGCCAGCGGTGCCAGACAGGCCACAGAATTGATTCTCGGCGCACAGCCTAACCTCCATGTAGTTGAACTGGATGGTGAGAAAGGCATAACCGTATTTAAACAGGAACTTCGCGATAAAATTACCGCCCTCAGCACAGCAGAATCAAACATTATTATTCTTTCTGATTTAAAAAGCGGTTCGCCGTATAACTCCGCAATGGAGATTATTGTCAGCAACAACCTGTGGGATAATATCACCCTGCTCTCTGGGATGAATTTGAACTTAATTCTCGAAATAGCGATGGCGATTGATGAAAATCATACTCCTGCCTCGCTGAATGAAATAATAGCAACAGCGCGTGATGGTATTTACCATTTACAGCAAGCAGCGCTTGCCGCGCAAACAGATGACGGAGACGAGTAAAAAATGGAGCACATTGCGGTCTGGCAGATAGCGTTACTGACGCTCTATTCAGGGCTGGCGATATATGACGGCAACAACACGACGCTTGGGCTGGTGAAACCGAGCATGGCGGGCTTCTTTGCCGGGCTGATTATGGGTGACATGACCACCGGCCTTATTGTTGGCGGCACCCTGAACCTGCTGGTGCTGGGCGTGGGTAACTTCGGCGGCGCATCGATTCCGGACTACATGACCGGCGCGGTGCTGGGAACCACCTTTGCCATCATCAGCGGCCAGGGCGCAGCGTTCGGTGCCACCATTGCCGTACCGATTGGGCTCTTAATGGTGCAACTGGATATCCTCGCGCGCTTTACCAACACCTTTATTCATCATAAGGCCGATAAGCTGATTGAAGACGGTCAGGTGAAGGCGGCAGCAAGAATGAACCTGCTGGGCCAGGTGCCGATCTCGCTCTCGCGGATGTTGCCGGTGCTGTTAGCGCTGATCCTCGGGGCAACCTTCGTTAATGACGTCGTGACCTGGATCCCCGCTTCCATCATGAACGGTCTGAAAGTCGCTGGCGGCGTACTGCCTGCATTGGGTATCGCCATCCTGCTGCGTTATTTACCGATTAAGAAGAACATCTCATTCCTGATTCTGGGCTTCTTTCTGTCGGCCTATCTGAAAGTGCCGGTGCTGGGTGCCGCACTGCTGGGACTGGCGATTGCGCTTTACGTCTTCAACTCAGAAAAACAGGCAACGCAAACCACCGAGTCCCCGGCAAATGGAGCAATGGGCGATGAATAAAGTACTAAAACGCGTGTTCTGGCGCTGGTTCCTGTTCGGCCAGTCCGGCTGGAACTACGAAAAAATGCAGGGTCTTGGCTATCTGTACAGCATCTACCCGTTCCTTCAGAAGAAATACACCCGGCCTGAAGAGCAGAAGGAGGCGGCTAAGGTACACAGCCAGTTCTTTAACACCAACAACACCATGGCGCCTGGGATCCTCGGGGTAAATATCGCCCTGGAAGAGCAGACCGGGCTTGCGGGTAAAGATGCCGTTGCCGGGATCAAAACCGGTCTGATGGGGCCGCTGGCGGGCATCGGAGATACGTTGTTCTTCGTTATCCCGACCACCATTATCGGTTCCGTTGCGTCATACCTCGCGCTGCAGGGCAACCCGGTGGGGCTTATCCTCTGGCTGCTGTTCGCTCTGGTTCGCATGTTGTTTATGCGCTTTAGCATCAGTAAAGGGTATCAGGAAGGGGTCAACCTGCTGGGATCTTTGACCAACAGCCTCAACAAAATTACCCGTGCGGCCAACATTCTCGGACTGACGGTCATCGGGGCGCTTATTCCCTCGGTGGTGAAGGCAAATCTTAACTTCGAGTTCAGCTACGGCGAAGTGTCGCTCAAGCTGCAGAGCATTGCCGACCAGATTATGCCGGGGCTTATTCCACTGCTGGTTGTGTGGTTCACCTGGTGGCTACTGGGGCTCAAAAAGATGAACTCAACTCGCGTCATTTTCGTCCTGATTGCTTTAGGTATCGTTGGCTACAACCTGAATATTCTCGGTTAAGCAACACATTGATTTAAGGAAGTTATTATGAAAGGTATTGTTCACATCCGCGTCGACGACCGACTGATCCACGGCCAGGTGGCGACCCGCTGGGTAAGCCATTTCAACGCCAACCGCATTATGGTGATTGACGACGCCGTTGCTGCAAACGATGTCGAAAAGATGCTGCTGCGCAGTGCGGCACCGGAAGGCTGCAACACCTCTATCCTCTCTTTTGAGAAAGCGAGCGCCAATATCCTCGCCGGGAACTACGACGGTCAGCGCGTGCTGATCCTGCTGAAAACGCCGGAGCTGGCGCTGAAGCTGATGAACTGCGGGGCTGCCCTCACCCAGCTCAATATCGGCAATATGTCCAACAAAGACGATCGTCGCCAGATTAAGCGTTCGGTAAGCGTTAACGATGCTGAAATTGCTGCCATCAACGCGTTGCTGGAAAAAGGCGTGGCGGTCACGGCACAGATGACCCCGGAAGAACCAAACGCCTGTATCACCACGTTTTTAAAAGCCGATAAGGGATAAGGAATGTCACCACATCAGCAGCAGTATTATCAGCATGTATTAGCGACGCTGGATCAGGTATTTCTTACTCAGAGTGCTGAAGTTGAGCAAGCGGCGGCGCTGTTTGCCGAGTGCGTCAAAGCCAACGGCATTATTCACGGTTTTGGCTCCGGCCATTCGTTTGCCGCGGCGGTCGAGCTGGCCGGTCGTGCGGGTGGCCTGGTCAACACGAAAGCCATCGACCAGTTCTATGGGCCAACCGGCTGGTTTGATTCGCTCAAAGGGATTGGCGATATCTTTTCCGGGCTGCTGGATCTGCGCGAGGCAGACTGCTTTGTGATTATCTCCAACTCCGGCACCAAGCCGCTGCACGTTGAGCTGGCACGCAAGGTAAAAGAGATGGGACTGAAGCTGGTTGTTATCACCCGCTACAGCGGAGAGTCGGCATCAACGAGCGAGAGCATTCGCGACTATGCCGACGTCATTCTTGATAACGGCTGTCCGGACGGTGACTGCACGCTGAGTATGGATAACGGCAACATCATGACCGGCCCGGTGTCCTCGCTTTCTGCGGCCTTCATCATCAATAACGTAGTGATCCGCTGCATCGAGATGCTGCTGGAACAAGGTATCGCGCCGCCGGTGATGCGCAGCATCAATCTGTCCGGTGGCAAAGAATACAACGATGCGCTGATGAGCCAGTACAAAGAGCGCGTGTTTACGCTGTAGGGGAAAAACATGAAAGAGACTCTGTCGAATCGCCTCGCGCCGCTGCCTTTTCCTGCTATCACGCCCGACGACTGTCGGGATGCGCTGGCGGCATGTGTGCAGCGCATCACGCGCAATATGGGCCTGTATGGCGAGAAATTCCCCTCCGCCTGCACGCACAACAATCGCTATCTCCTGAAAGAGAATAACGACTGGACCAACGGTTTCTGGACCGGAATGCAGGCCATGGCCTGGGAGTTCAGCGGCGATACGCCATACCTGGACGGCGTTGAACGTAACGTCGCCAGTTTTAAAGCGCGCCTGGCGGCACACCATGTCCTTGACCATCACGATATCGGCTTCCTTTATAGCCTGTCGGCGGTCGCGCACTGGAAACTGACGGAGCGCGACGAGTTAACCCCGCTTATCGTGGCGGCGGCCGATCTGCTGGTGAACCGTTTTCACGACAGCGCCGGTTTTATCCAGGCCTGGGGAACGCTGAATGACCCGCAGGAGTACCGGCTGATTATCGATTCACTGATTAACCTTCCCCTGCTCCACGTGGCGGCGAAGATCAGCGGTGAGTCGCGTTATCGAATCGTTGCTGAACGCCACTATGCAGCGGTCATCAACAACATTTTTCGTGCAGACGGCTCCACTTTCCATACCTTCTATTTTGACCCGAAAAGCGGTGCGCCTTCACACGGGAAAACCTTCCAGGGGTACAACGATAACTCCTGCTGGGCGCGCGGTCAGGCGTGGGCCATTCTCGGGATCCCACTTCACTGGTCTGCCACCGGGGAAACCGACCACTACGAGCGCTGGCAGCAGGCCTGCGAGTACTTCTTCCGCTACCTGCCGGAGGACGGTGTTCCGGCCTGGGATCTGCTGCTTGCCGATGATCCGGCGGCGCCAAAAGACAGCTCCGCGCTGGCTATTGCCGTGTGCGGCCTGCTCGAAGCGCACAAGCACTTCCCGGATGCCGGGTACGAGAAACTGGCGCGTCAGCTTCTGCAGGCATTAATGCGCGGCGCTTCTGCCCGCGATGACGACGCCTGCGAAGGCTTACTTAAACACGGTGTTTACGCGTATGCCCTTGGTAAAGGCATCGATGAATGTAATCTCTGGGGGGATTACTTCTATATGGAAGCGTTATACCGAATCTACCAACCGCAATGGTCAGGATACTGGTTATGACAATGATTCAAAGTTATTTAAATATCGTCCAGAAGAAACTTAACGACATTACCCAACAGCAAAGCCATAAAATCACCTCCGCCGCCGGGGAACTGGCAAAGGTCATTAACCAGGGTGGCGTGGTTTATATTTTTGGCTGTGGTCACTCACATATTTTCGCTGAAGATATGTTTTATCGTGCCGGCGGCATCGCTCCAGTCCGGCCGATATTTATCGAGCCTTTAATGCTACATGAAGGTGCGGCAGCTTCATCGCATTATGAAAAGCAAAATGACTATATCGCTGAGCATCTGGAGAAGTTCGCGATAACCAGTAAAGATGCATTAATCGTTATTTCAACTTCCGGGATCAATCCCGCGCCGGTGGATGCGGCATTATGGGCAAAACAGCACGGGGCATTTACCCTGGCGCTGACCAGCTTCCTGTATGCCGAGACCCAGCCGTCGAAGCACAAGGCTGGTCTCAAGCTGCGCGACTGCGCCGATATCGCGATAGATAACCAGGTGCCCATCGGTGATGCGGTGCTGTCGCTTGCGGATCATGCCACGCCGTTTGCGCCAGTCTCCTCGATGACCGGGCTCTTTATTATGCACAGCCTGTTTGCAGAAATCATCGCGAAGCTGGGGCGTGATAATAAATGTCTGCCGGTGTTTTTGAGCGGTAACATTGCTAATTCGGCGCAACATAATGAATATCTCCTGGAGAAATATGGCACGCAAATACCGGAGCTAATAAATAACAATAATTTTAAATAAGTAGTACGTCCCCTCGCCCTACAATACAGGGTTTTATAAGATATATAATAATGACAAGTCATAAACTCAGAGTTTCTCTGTGTGCACCGCTGTTGCTTTTTATTGCCCCAAATGCCTTTGCGGAAGAAGAAACGGATTATGAAGCGCCTTCGCAGTTTGAGAAAGCGTTTTATGATGAAGGCAAATTAAACCTCAATACCTCGTTATACATTCGTCATCGTGCAGTCAAAGATCCTACTACCGGTAAATACGGATTGGGTCCGGCCGGGATCCAGAACCAGACCGGTAACGTGGCGATTAGCTATATTTCTGGCTATTACAAAGACGTCATTGGTTTTGATTTCTGGGGCAACGCCAACATCAAGCTCGGGCATACCGTCGGTCAGTCGGAGATCCTGTACTACGACTACGAATGTGGCCAGCCAGGCAAGTTCAGCCCGTGCGAGAAGTCCTACATGAGCGTGTCGGTTGCCGCACTCAAGCTCAATCTTGGTGATGCAGGTACCAACTTCAAGCTGGCGGCGGGTTATACCCCCATCAACTCCGGTACCGTTAAAAGCAGTTGGGGTCTCAACCCCCACGCTTTCCGTGGGTTTGACAGCGCCCTGACCCTCGACAAACTGCGGCTAACCTACGCCTGGGCCGACCGCTTCAAGAACGACTGGAGCCGTGATTTTAAACCGATGACCACGGCCTGGCACCAGAACAACGCCGCCGGGCTTGATGACAACGGCAAAACTATTAAAGCCGGTGAAATCATCGATTACATTCACACGGTGGGTGCGGTCTATAACTTCGGCAATACCGTTCTCGACGTGGGCTACGGCGAAGGTAAAGGCTATCGTCGCAACTGGCAGGCGCTGGTCGAACGGAACGATACTTTGACCAAAGATGTCTCCCTGCAAAGTAAGCTCTTCTATCAGGGCGCGCGCTACATCGAAGATCTGTCGAAGATTAAAGATCCTTCAACGGAATACTACGTCGGGGTCGGTTTTAACCTGAGCCACAACAACACCGTGTGGTCGCTCGGCTACAGTCAGAACTACGCCCCCAACACCGGGGATTACAACTTCCGCTTAACCCCGTGGGCGAACTCCGATAAGCGTGATTATCAACCAACGCTGTCACAGCTGGAAGACTTTAACGTCTCCGGCGCCCACGCGGTTCGTTTTGGCGTGAGCTACAACTTTGCTGATTTCAATCTACCGGAGCTCACCCTGGGCGGAGCCGGAACCTACGGCTGGCACGTAGTGACCGATGTCAGTAAAACCGGTTCGGCGAGAAAGTACGACGGTAGTATGGTGTCGTTCGATCTTTCCGCCCGCTACCTGGTGGCAGACGGCATGGCAAAAGGACTCTCCTTTACCCTACTCCCGGCGCTCTTCCGGGCAACGGACAGCAACTATAAAACCGATCGTAACGACGTGAAGTTTATCGTCGGTTACAGCATCAGTATCTTTTAAGCCCAGCGCCCCTTGCCGGACAGCGAGGGGCAGAAAAAATCAGGCCACCAGTTTATCTTCACTGGTGGC
The DNA here is from genome assembly GCF_000735455.1 of Yokenella regensburgei ATCC 49455. Taxonomy (GTDB): domain Bacteria; phylum Pseudomonadota; class Gammaproteobacteria; order Enterobacterales; family Enterobacteriaceae; genus Yokenella; species Yokenella regensburgei. The sequence goes on from NZ_JMPS01000073.1 coordinate 58,579, forward strand.
GCATTTTTTTCCGCGATGCGCCACGTAATACCCCAGCAGTTTCATCGGTACCATGCAAAGCATCATCGATGTCGTCCCGATAAGCGGGTTTTGTACCAGCACAGAAACCAGCAGCGTGGCGATGAAACAACCTGTCAGCTGAATAGCATTAAACAGCGCCGAAGCCTTTCCGGTGTTGTTCGGGAAGATAGCCAGCGCATTCGCTACCACCAGTGGGAAGATAGCGGCATTCGCCATCGCCATCAGACTGAAAACGCCCAGCAGCATAGACAGCGCAGGGTTCCCCACTACCGCAATGCCAAACAGAGCCACCAGAGATACACAGAATAAAACCACAAAGGCGGTTAATACGGTTTTCTTATCAAAATAGTTCACCAGAATTCGGCAACCGTAACCTCCGATCAAAAAGGCAATGGTCTGTGGCAGAAAACTTAAACCGATAACATCGGCACCGTAACCCATTTTCGTCAGAATAAACGGCGAGCCACCCAGCCAACAGAAGAATGCGGCGGAAGACGACGAGTACATCATGACGTTACCAATAAAGACGCGTGATCTTAAAATATCAGCCAGCGGCAGCTTAATTCTGCGGGCATTACTTTTAGCACTTTGTTTGTTTTTATTTTTCAGTAACGCGGTGAAAACAATTAATGCAAACGTAATGGCAGTCAGTACCAGGAAAATAGCTCGCCACGGATAATGTCCTATTAACCATGCACCAATAATCGGCGCCAGTGCCGGAGATAATGCAACCAGTGGCATCACCACGGCAAACACCTTATGAGCGTTCTCAGAACCATAGCGGTCGACAACCAGTGCCTGCCAGATGACGGCGGTAGCGCATACCCCGAGAGCCTGCAGGAAGCGGCAGAACAGCAGCCCGGCGGCACCGTCGACGAACAGTACACCGATACAGCCGACAATAAACACCAGCAGCCCCATCAGTAATGCTCTACGGCGACCTAAATTATCGGAAAGCTCCCCCCATATTAACTGCCCAAGTGCAAAACCACCGAGATAGATACTTAAACTACCGCTAATAACAGAAGCTGAAGTATTTAAATCATCCTGCATGATTGAAAATGCGGGTAAATACATATCTGTTGCCAGGTAGCCCAACATACTCAAGCCACTCAGGTACAGAATAAAGAATGGATTCTTGTTTTTTATCATTATGAAAACTCCAGACCAATGATGAAGGACTGAAATATAACACGAGGCGAATTGATTTCAAGTAAAACCCTATGTAATAACGGCTGGTAAATAATCACCACGCCGTTATTATCCCCACAGGGTTATTATTTATATTTTAAATTAACGAAATAAGAAAGCGGAAGATATATCGCGATATCTTCCGCGGGTAAAAATAGGCGCTACATCAGCACAGCGGCTGAACGGCGCGCTTCATCCCCTGGGTCAGAATGGTATCCAGATAACCGCTAACGCTGTCGATAAGTCCGGGCACCACCGTCAGATCCTGCTCCCAGTGGCTCTCCACCGCCAGCACCTGGCTTACCAGCTCGCGGGTATTAATCAGACGATCGCTATGCTGCGCCCACAGCTGCTGGTAGCGCTCAATCCAGTGAGCGTCATCCTGCACCGGATACGCTTCGCCCTCGCGTTCACCGCGATAGAACGCTATCAGCGCCGCCAGGGCAAACGTCAGACGCGGAGGAAGCTGCCCCTTCTGCGCCACCCCTGCCAGCAGCTGCGGCAGAATGCGGGTGCGGAATTTGGTCATCCCGTTGAGTGAAATCGACAGCAACTGATGTTTGATATAGGGGTTGCGGAAGCGGCTGGTGACGGCACTGGCGAACGATTCCAGCTCATCTTTTGGCAAATCGAGTACCGGAATGATCTCTTCGTGAATCGCTTTCTCTACAAACGCACAAATTTGCGCATCGTTCATCGCCTCACCGACCGTCTCCAGCCCGGCCTGGAACGCCACCGGTACCAGCGCGGTATGCGCACCGTTCAGAATAGCGACCTTCCGCTCTTTATACGGCTTGATATCGTCAACAATACGCACATTAAGCGGGTATTGATCGAGATGCAGCTCGGCTGCCAGCGACTTTGGTCCCTGAATGACAAACAGATAGAAATGCTCGGCGGTATCAAGGAAACCATCTTTATAGCCCAGTTCCGCTTCAAGCGCGGCAACTTCGTCACGCGGATAGCCGGTCACAATCCGGTCGACCAGCGTCGAGCAGAAGGTGTTGGCATTCTGCAGCCAGGCTTTAAATTCTGGGCTAAGCGCCCACTTGTCAGCATAGCGCAGCACCAGCTCGCGCAGTGCTTCGCCGTTGTAGTCAATTAATTCGCACGGAATGATGACCCAGCCTTTATCGGCGGCCCCCCTGAAATGCTCAAAACGCTCAAACAGCAAACGGGTCAGCTTCGCCGGATAGCTCACCGCCGGCGCATCTTCAAAACGATCGTCATCGTTGTAGCTGATGCCTGCCTCGGTGGTGTTAGAGAAAACAAAGCGGATATCCGGGTTGTGCGCCAGCGCCAGGTACTGGTCGTACTGGCTGTAGACGCTGATTTCACGGTTGACCGAGCGGATAAGGCGCGCATCGCTTACCGCTTCACCCTTCTCATTCAGGCCTCGAATAATTGTGGTGTACAGGCCATCCTGAGTACTGAGTGACGGAGGGAACGTACTGTCGATAGGCCGTACCACCACGATACCGGCATTTAACCCGGCATGTTCGTTGAGCAGGTCAATCTGCCAGTCTACGAAGGCACGCAGGAAGTTACCTTCACCAAACTGAATAATGCGCTCAGGGTACTGAGCACCGGGAAAATCACGGCGGTTTAATGTTTTCACAAGAGGTTCCCTTGGTTGTTGGTCATACAGCATTTCTTTATTGGTATGACAACTTATCAGATATCTAAACCAGGGAACCCTGTTTTGATCAATAACAGGCCGGTATTACGGTGAAGATTGAGTCTGAGTGCCGGAAGGCGGGATCATCAGCGCCATGTGCGTCGCCGCCGCACGGATCCAGGTGCGTAAGTCCGGGAATACGGCGTGATCAAACTCCTTAACTCCCCAGGTAAAGCCCAGTTGCCAGGGCTTGCCGGAAAGGAGATTCTGTTCCTCCACCACTTCAACCAGATGTTGAATCGCTATCCAGGCGCCGGTTTCATCGGTATCAGGTAGCAGGACCGCGAACTGGTTAGCGTCGTAACGAACCAGCAGATCTGTGTCGCGCAGGGTACTGCGCAGCAGGGTCGCCATAGCGCAACGTGCGGCATCGCCTTCTGCGTTTCCGTATTGACTGGCAATGAGATTGAACGTGTTGCAATCAAGCCAGGCCAGCGTCAGGGGCTCTGCCCTTCGGTGGGAGGAGAGGATGGCGTAGTTGGCCAAGTTTTCGAATCCGCGGCGGTTCAGTAATCCGGTGAGTGGATCAGAAGTTGATACGCTCACCGACGCCAGTTCGTCCCCGGCAATGGCCGAGAGATCTTCAAGCGCCGCCGTTTCTTCTTCATTAAACGTCCGGGGCTGGTCAGATGCGACGCAAAATGACCCGGCGATTGTGCCGTCCGGCAGGCGCAGCGGTACGCCGGCATAGAAACGCAGCTGCGGCGGCCCTACCACCAGAGGATTATCGCTAAAACGCGGGTCCTGAAGGGTATCTGTCACGATAAGCGGTTGTGCATTGAAGACGACGTGACCACAAAATGAAAGCTGGCGCGCCAGCCCATTCCAGTCCACCCCATCGCCGGATTTCTGCACCAGGGTTGTATCATCCACTAGACTAATAACCGCAACAGGCACATCAAAAAGCCGACGAGCCAGCCGGGTCAGGCGGTCAAAACGGCGAGCGTCACCGGCGACCAGTAGCCCGGAGTGATGCAGCGCCGCCAGGCGTTGTGCTTCGTTGGCGGGTATTTCAGGCGTCTTCATGACATCTCCTGCGTGGGGAAGTCATTCAATTTTAGCGTAAAGCGTCAAAGTGTAAGCCATCCGAAGCAAGTTTTTGTCCGCTGTCAGAACTATCGTTCAGGCAGCCGGTTTTGGCTTTCTGCATTTTATATCGTTTTTATCAATAACATTGGAATTTTATCTTATACATTCACTTGTGGCTGGAATAATGATTATTTTTCGACTGACGCAGCATTGCGTTGTTTTCATGACTTTTATTTTATTAAAATATGGTATATTTAAGAAATGCTATTTTTCATCTATCTAATTACATTGCAGTTCTTCCGATGATTTAAACAAGTAAGTCTCATTTATTATTGCTGGATTATTGAATGGCAGGCATCGCCGAGGCGTTTGCGAATAAATAAAACACCATCTAATTTAAACAGACATCCGCCGCGGCGGGTGTCAATATATATCTTATTTTCTTGCCATCATAACGGATGTATTGCCGTCATGGTATGCATTCCTTATTTATCAACTTCATCGGAGCGTCCATTATGGGTATTAATGTACAAGTTAACACTGATGCTGACCCGAAGAAAACGACGGTCAGCGCTAGCGGCTCTATCCAACATGTTATCACCGGTAATGAAGTTAATAGTTTTGGACTTAGCGACTCAGCGTTGAAAGACGCAGTGGCTAAATATTTTGGTAAAAGACCAAATGATGCATATTTAAAGAGCCCCACCCCCTGGGGGGATCTGTATAAAACTTACGGCTGGGAACAAGTACAAACGGTGTTGGTCGCGCGAAGTGCCCAGGTGCTCTCGGTCAATTCAAGCCCCTCAATCATCAAGACCGTGATTTTGAAGAACAATTCGAATAAACCTGCCACATTCAACGCCAGTGTTAGTGATAATATTACTAATAGCGTTGAAACCAACTGGAACGTAACAACCTCGGTGGATTTCTCCGAAACCGTCAGCTATGAAGTTAGCTTTGAAGGCCTTGGCAGCGTTGGCGGCTCAACAACATGGAGCTTTGGCATGAGCTTCGGCGTTGGAGGATCCAAAAGTGAGAGTATCAGTATTGGGTCCGACCAAGGCGTTACCGTAGATCTTGATCCTGGTGAGTCCGTTGAAGTTCAGCTCACCGCCAGCATCGGCTCATTAAGAGCGCGGGTGTTCTATGATGTGTATCTTACTGGCTATAGCGCCGTAAATTACAACCCCACCTTTAAAGACCACCACTTCTGGGCATTGAATATTGGCGATGTGATGAGTGCTGGTGGAATTTCGAATAACCGGCAGATCACAGAAGACATCACCGTGGGTTATTACTCTAATGCACAGGTTATTCTATCCAACGCGAAAAAAACCGTTCTGCGAGCTCTTGCTGTTCCACTGGAAAATTCCGTGCCGGTGGATGCCGGTTAATATTGTAGAGAGGGTAAATTATGTTGCAGCGTAAATTAAATCATACAATCCCTGATGTGTTTTTAACCATTAAACCACTCAATGCAGTGTTAATAGCAGAAAACGATTTTATTACTGAATTACATGCAGAAAGAGTTTTATTGACGATGCCGACATTATTTAACGAAGAAATGTCGGTCAAAACCGCTAGTACAGCGGATGCCCGACAAAAACGACAGCGTTAGCGGAGGATAAAATCAGTGCTCTCTCTTAATCTGCAGAAAGGCATTACTGACAGCCCATGGCAATTATCAGCATTAACATTTCATTGCTCTGCCGGAACGATTGAAGTTCTTGATCATCGGGCGATTATTGCCAACGCTTTTTGTGATGGTGCAAAGCTAGGTCTGCAAGTGCTGGAGCAGCCGTATTCCCAATGGCGTAAACATGCGGTTGTAACGCTCACCAGTACGAGTAATAAAAGTGACTGGGAACAGCTTCATACACAGACCAAAAGCTGGCCACTACATTGGTTCTGGGTTGAGTCAGATGGCCATTCGCTAGTGATTGAGAGCAGTCAACATCCAACGGTACCGCTTTATTTAACGGCGACGGGGACCCACATTCGAGCCAACTGGGATCCCCGTCGCATGTTAGCGACACTTCGGGCAAAGCTTAACTGGGAGGTCGCCGCCTGGTATCTCTCTACCTTTGAACAACCTTACGCCAGTAATACTGTGCTGAGCGATCTCCATCATTTAGCCGCCGGATATGTCGCCCGCGTCTCTCTGGAAGCGTGCCGGGACGACTGGCACTTTACTCCGCCACCTTCAACACCCGCGGATTATCCAAGAGCATTAACGCTGAAGGCCGATCCGCCAGCAACCTTTGAATTATTACTCAATGCAGTCACAGAGCGGATCCTCGGAACCGCGCCATGTGTTGCAGCTGGTCTGAGCGGCGGGCTGGACTCATCACTGGTTTGCGGTCTACTGTCCCGCAGCGGTCGCGAAGTCGGTTCTTATGGGCTGTTGGTACATGGTAAGGAGCGTGATGAACAAATCTTACGGCGAAACGACGTGGTCGGTCGATTTGCACTATACGATAACCCTATCCCAATAGGTGAGGAATACTCACCGTGGAGCGATGACGGCGCCCGTTTGCCGTGGGAGGAACTCTATTATTCCCCTTTTGAAGCTCTCTATCATCATGCCCACCAGTCGGGATATCAGTATTTTTGCAGCGGATTAGGCGGAAACGATCTGCTTACGGCCTACTGGAACGAAATGGCGGACGCGGGTGAAGCAGAACGTCGTATGCTGGCAGGAGAGCGTTCAATTCCGGACTTCCTGACCACGGCGGTTCGACGCGGACATGCCGAACGCGCAGCAGCTTTGAACGAATCGCTTCCGCGCGCGTATGTTCAGCGTGGTGTCCTTGATTCAGCCTCAGGCATGGCCGCGCAGTGTCTTCGCCACGGCTTATGGCCAGTACATCCACTGATTGCGCCTGAGGTTGTTCGCTACGCGCATGCTTTACCGTCTGAATGGCGTGAAGAACGACGACTCATGCGGGAATTGTTGGTTCGCTGGAGACTTTCGCCGCGGGTCACTCACCCGCAATCCACTGAGTCTTTTGAACAGACCTGTGCCAATGCGATGCTACGCTGCCCAAATTTCCAACGCCTGCTGCGGGCGGAACGACTTGCCGATGCAGGACTGGTTGAGCCAGGAAAGATCGGTTCGGCATTTCATCAATGGCGCGCAGCCAGGCTGCCCTCTTCCGAGGCGCTGCCGTTGGTGGCGATTGCCTTCCTTGAACACATGCTGATGTCTGTAGATACTATTCCTACATCGCCACCAGCGAATCTTGCGGGTCATCGCTCTGTCGGGAACTGGTCCGGTTACGACCCAATTTCTTAGAACGGTACAGGTGCTCGTCGGCTTCCACCAACAGCGGGCTGAACAGCTCTGATACCGGATTGCGACCAATGAGCTGGCTGCCCACGCCGATACTGACGGTTAAACGCAGCGTCTGCTGGCGCCACTGGAAGGTGAACGACTCGATAGCGGAACGAATTTTCTCGGCCAGATCGTGACTCTCATGTGGGTTTACCACCAGCGCGGCCACCACAAACTCTTCTCCTCCCATACGTGCAACCAGCCCTTTTTCGCCGACCGCCGTTTTCACCTGCTGGGCGAACGAAGCCAGCACGTAGTCGCCGCATTCATGGCCGAAGGTATCATTCACGCTTTTGAAATAGTCGATATCCAGCAGCATCACGGCGAGATGACGATCCTCCTGCCCCTTAAAGCTTTTCAGCGCTTCATAAAGGCCGGAGCGGGAATAGACCCGGGTGAGAAAATCGAAATCAGCACGCAGCGAGACCTGTTTAACCAGTTTGCCAATCGCCTCGACGCTGGCGGCAACGATAACCGGACTCACCGCTATCGCGGCAATTCCCAACCGGGTAGAGAAAAGCTGCGGCGTTTGCAACGGCGCCGCAACGGAGAGGTTGATGATGTTATTAGCCATCAGAATGATTTCTGCGGTGCCACAGACAAAGGTCAGCAGACAGGTTAACGACATCGGATAACGGATGGCACACCAGATAAGCGCGGGAAGTGGGAAAGCAAGGCTCCCGGCGCCACCCACGGCAACAGCGGCCGCCAGCGACAACCCCAGCGCCACCACCGGCGTCAGCTGGCGTAAATGAAACCCTTTGAGCGTTGAGGGCAGACTCAGCGTCATGATGCACGGCAGGATCAGCATGCCGGTAGAGAACTGCTCGCTAAACCAGTCGGCAAAAAGCGGCATGAATTGCTGACGGTCGATACCCACCGAGGCAACCGCGCCTAATAAAGCACAAAGTATGGCGGCAAGCAGGCAATAATAAAATAAATGCAATGCACTTATTGGCCCAGGCATATAATTCGTCTGTTTTTTATCGCGTAATACCAGTTGGGCAACCACCACGATAAATACCATATTCGACAAATTAATCAGCAACGATGCCATTCCCCATTGGGTCGTGACGGCATCGTAAATGAGCATGGCAGCAAAGCAAACGAGATAATGACAGGCGCGGTTCAGAAATGCGTAACGGGCGAAAACCCCCGCCATTACGGCGTTTAGCGGCCAGAACAGCGACAACTCCTGCACCATTCTCAGCTTTGCGCCGACGAAATAGAACAAGGTGGTCAGAATAAATATCACCAGCGCATCCCGCACGGGTTGTTCTTCACGAAATAGCGTGAAAGACGATAGAGAGAATGAACGCATTAAATACTTATCCAATAATTACGGTTGCAATTATTTCATTAATAACCTGTTGGAGGTTCATACTAACATGAATAAATCGCGGGCGGTAATGCGCAGGCTGATTGATCAGCGAGAATTCATCTGAATAACTAACCAGTGATGGATGACGCTGACGATGTACTGCTGCTGGCTTTCGCTGAGCGAAATACCTTGTGGGATATGATGCCACTTCTCCAGGCAACCACGACAGCAGGTTGCCGTGGCGTGCTGGGCGATAAACACCGGATGGCCGCGCATCGGCGTCTGTTTGCCGTCATTTTGTGGATGGGCGGGCGCCAGACGCTGGGCAACAAAATCGGCGGCGTGGCTGTCGATAAGCGGAGCCCCTTTATCCCAGCAGTACTGGCGCTCTTTAACGCCGAGACGAAAGCGCGAGCGAAACGTCGAACGCTGCAGACGGGCAAACAGCTGCTCCAGTGAGGAACTCATCAGTAGACCGAGCGCCCCAGCCGTTGGGTGAGTTTTTCCAGTACCGCGACGCCTGCGAGCGAGTTGCCGGCCTCGTCGAGCTCCGGGCTCCAGACCGCAATCGCCATCTCGTGTGGCACAATCGCCACGATCCCGCCGCCAACGCCGGACTTCGCCGGTAACCCGACCCGCCAGGCAAATTCCCCGGCGTTCTGATACATCCCGCTGGTCGCCATCAGCGCGTTCACCTGCCGCGCCTGCATGGGAGAGATAACCGGGGTGGCAAGATGCGGGGCTTTGCCCTGGTCGGCGAGGAACAGGAACGTTTGTGCCAGTTCACTGCAGCTCATGGTCATGGCGCAATAATGGAAGTAGTTTTGCAGCACCGTCGCTACGTCGTTGTGGAAATTGCCGAACGACTTCATCAGCCAGGCAATCGCGGCGTTACGCGCCGAGTGCTCGAACTCAGAGCGGGCGACGACGGCATCATAGCTGATATTTGCTTCGCTGAGCTTACGCACGATTTCCAGCATGCGCTGGCGCGGTGCGCTTAAACGGCTTTGCAGCATGTCGCACACCACCAGTGCCCCGGCGTTAATAAACGGGTTGCGTGGAATACCTTGTTCAATCTCCAGCTGCAGCAATGAGTTAAACGGCTGCCCGGAGGGATCTTTCCCGACCCGCTGCCAGATCTCCTCTTCCTGATAGTGGTTCATCGCCACCACCAGGCTTAAGACTTTGGAAATGGACTGAATGGAGAAACGCTCGTCGGCATCGCCGGCAGAGAAATGCTGTCCATCGATGGTACTGATGGCAATCCCCAGCTTGTCCCCTTTAACGCAGGCCAGTGCCGGAATATAGTCGGCGACTCTACCACGGCCGATGAGTGGCCTGACTTCCGCCAGAATCGCTTCCAGCATATTGTTATTGATGACCGCTGCCACTGACGACTCCTTGCCCACAGGCCATTTTCGGCCTGCGAGTATATCAGAGTGTGTGTCCCGTCGTCAGGCCTGGGAGAACATCCCGGACTTAAACGTCGCTCTCACTGCGTCAATCTCCTTTTCCTGCGCCGCATTTAATGCCGCAAGCATATTGCAGGTGAAATCGATAAAGCCGACGCCGTTGGCGGTGACCAGATTACCATCACGAACGGAAGGGACGTCCCGGTATCGTGCTGCTCCGCTATAGGCGGCTCCCGCCCTGCTCTGCAGGTAAGCCAGTCCGTTTGAGGTATGGTCGACATCATTGAGAAAACGGTTTGCCCCAAGGAACGCTGAAGCATCGCAAATAGCGCCGACGACAACCTGCCGCGCTAACGCGTGTTCAACCAGAGGCACCACACGCTGCGCTTCCTCTCCCCACCAGTTCGAACCGCCAACCAGCACCAGGGCAGCATAATCATCAGGTATGGTCTGGAAGGTATAATCCGGCAGACAGCGTACCCCACCGATTGACATTACAGGCCCCTCATCCGCCGCTACGGTCCTGACGTCATATTGCGGCTCCCACATACCAAACCCACGGCGCAGTCCTGGGGCCAGCAAAGCAAACTCCCAGTCGGCATATTCTGGGATCAGCACAAACAGCACTTCTTTACGGCTATCCATAGACATCGTCCTCTCTTCAACCGGTTGTGTCATTGAGTTGTACATTGCATTACATTTTTGCAATACACAAGGCGGCATGGCGTTGGGACAGGCGCGAGGTTACGGAATAAAAATGACAGGGTATCCATGCGGATACCCTGAAGGAGAGGAAACTTAGCGGCGGTTTTTCCACACCGTCTGCACGTTGCAGAACTCATGCAGGCCGAAGTGTGACAGCTCGCGGCCGAAGCCACTTTTCTTCACGCCGCCGAAGGCCACGCGGGCATCGCTGGCGCTGTAACCATTGATAAACACCCCGCCCACTTCAAGCTCGCTGGCAAAGCGCTGGGCTTCCTGCTCGCTTCCGGTAAACACGGTGGCGGACAGACCAAACTCGCTATCGTTGGCAAGCGCCAGCGCATGGTCTGCGTCGCGGGCAATGGTGATGGCGGCAACCGGGCCGAACATCTCCTGGCGGAACGCGGTCATTTCAGGCGTGACGTTACCAAGCACCGTCGGGGTGTAGTAGTTACCGGCACCACTGATTTTTTCGCCGCCGAGCAGCAACGTTGCGCCTTCCGCCAGCGTCGCCTGCACCTGGTAATGCAGTTCGTCACGCAGGTCATAGCGCGCCATCGGACCGAGATAGTTCTGCTCATCTTCCGGTGACCCCATTTTCAGCGCTTCGGTCGCGGCAATGAATTTTTGGGTGAAGGCTTCGGCAACGCCAGCTTCAACGATAAAACGCTTAGAGGCAGCGCAAACCTGCCCGGTATTCTGATAACGACCGGTCACCGCTGCCGGGACGGCAAGCTCGAGATCGGCATCGTTCAGGACGATGAACGGATCGGAGCCTCCCAGTTCCAGAACGCATTTTTTCAGCGCGGCCCCCGACTGTGCACCGATGGCTTTCCCGGCGCGCATGCTGCCGGTAAGCGTCACGGCGGCAATGCGCACGTCGTTAATCGCCTGGCTCACGCCATCATTGGTAGCATTCACCCAGCCAAATACCCCTTCCGGGATCCCGGCTTCGTTGAAAATTTTGCCGATGAGCGCCGCGCTGCCCATCACGTTCGGGGCGTGTTTGAGCAGATAGCTGTTCCCGGCGAGCAGAATCGGTACCGCGCCGCGCACAACCTGCCACAGTGGGAAGTTCCACGGCATGATGGCAAGAATGGGCCCCATCGGACGGTATTCGATCACCGCGTTGTTGTTTTCCACCATCGTGGCTTCGGTTGAGAGCATCGCCGGGCCATGTTCAGCGTACCAGTCAAACAGCGCCGCCGATTTTGCGACTTCACCGCGCGCCTGAGCGATGGGCTTGCCCACTTCGCGGGTGATCATCAGCGCCATTTCGTCGGCATGACGGCGCAGAACGGCACCTACCGCGCGCAAGGCATCGGCACGTTCGGCGACGGTTTTCTGACGCCACAGGCGATAGCCGCTGTCGGCAAGGGCGATGGCCTGGTTAACCTGAGCAGCGCTCGCCCATGGCAATGACGAGAGCACTTCGCCGTTCGCCGGGTTGACGGAAATTGCGTGGGTTGCAGGTGAAGTCATGTTTTTTCTCTCTCTGTCGATTGCGTTATGTTCTCATCCTGGCTTACTCTGCTGTTTATGAAAACTGAATAATATTAACCATCATATTCACGAATCGAGAATGCCATGGATCTGACTCAGCTTGAGATGTTCAACGCCGTTGCCCAGACCGGCAGCATTACCCAGGCGGCGCAGAAAGTGCACCGCGTCCCTTCTAACCTCACCACGCGCATCCGCCAGCTTGAGGCCGATCTCGGCGTGGAGCTGTTTATTCGTGAGAATCAGCGTCTGCGGCTTTCTCCTGCAGGGCACAGTTTTTTACGCTACAGCCAGCAGATTCTGGCGCTGGTTGATGAGGCGAGAATGGTCGTGGCGGGCGATGAACCGCAGGGGCTTTTTACCTTAGGCTCGCTGGAAAGCACCGCCGCGGTGCGGATCCCGGAGACGCTCGCCCGCTATAACCAGCGCTATCCGAAGATCCAGTTCGATCTGGCTACCGGCCCTTCCGGAACGATGATCGACGGCGTGACCGAAGGACGCCTGAGCGCCGCCTTCGTTGATGGCCCGGTGATGCATCCGGGGCTTGAAGGCATCCCGGTTTATCGCGAAGAGATGATGATAGTCGCCCCGTTCGGCCATTCACCGGTCACCCGGGCAAGCGATGTGAGTGGCACCAGTATTTATGCCTTCCGCTCTAACTGCTCTTACCGCCGCCATTTTGAGAGCTGGTTCCACGCCGATCGCGCAGCGCCGGGCCGAATTCACGAGATGGAGTCCTACCATGGGATGCTGGCCTGCGTGATTGCCGGAGCAGGTCTGGCGCTGATCCCGCGCAGTATGCTGGAAAGTATGCCCGGACATCATCAGGTGGAGGCCTGGCCGCTGGCGGAGAAGTGGCGCTGGCTGACGACCTGGCTTATCTGGCGTCGTGGGGCAATGACCCGCCAGCTTGAGGCGTTTATCGAACTGCTGAACGAACAGCAGCCCGTGGTGAGCGATTAACGTAGCGTGATTTTGCCGATGAGATAGGTGGTCGCCTGGCCGCCCATCAGCACTCTGTCCCCCTTCAGCTCACAGCGAATATCGCCGCCACGGCGGGAAACCTGGCGGGCAAAGAGGCGCGTTTTACCGAGCTTTTCACTCCAGTAAGGAATGAGCATCGTGTGCGCCGAACCGGTAACCGGATCCTCCCACACGGCTTCACCCGGAGAGAAGAAGCGGCTGACAAAATCGTACTCCCCGTCGCCGCGGGCGGTGACCGTAACCTTATGCTCACCGGGGATCATGGCCCCAATGTCAGGCGTCAACGCTTCTACCGCTTCGCGGCTGGCAAGTTCAATCAGCCACGCACGGCCTTTACGCGCGGCCACATATTCACGAACGCCTAGCGCACGGAGCATTTCCGCCGGCGGCGTCTGCGCATCGGTATGACCTGCCGGGAAATCCAGCGTCATCCAGTCTCCGTCGCGGGTGACGGTGAGTGGACCAGAGGCCGTCTGAAACGCGATGTGGTCTTGCGGGTAGCCGAGGTAGTTGAAAATCACCTGCGCAGTAGCAAGCGTTGCGTGGCCGCACAAATTGACTTCATGACGAGTAGTAAACCAGCGCAGCGCAAAGCCTTCCGCTTCAGGAATAAAGAAGGCGGTTTCTGACTGGTTATGCTGCTGCGCCATTTGTAGCATCCGCTCATCAGGCAGCCATTCCCGCAGCGGACACACCGCAGCCGCGTTGCCTCCGAACGTACTGCTGCTGAACGCATCAACCATATAAAAATCCACTTCCTGCATAGCGCAACCCCATCATTTGATTATTTATCCGAGAAATTAACAGGTTAGTGATATTCACGACAGAAATAAAAATGAGACTTACATCACAAAGTGATTGTCTTTTCACCAGCGATGGTCGTAAGATCGGCTTCTCTCCTTTTGCTATTAATCCAGAATAACGTTTATGACAACGAACACGGTCTCACGCAAGGTCGCGTGGCTTCGGGTGGTTACGCTTGCTATCGCCGCTTTTATTTTTAACACCACCGAGTTTGCCCCGGTCGGACTGCTGTCAGACATCGCCGCCAGTTTCAATATGGAAACGGCGCAGGTCGGCATTATGTTGACCATCTACGCGTGGGTGGTGGCGCTGATGTCGCTGCCGTTTATGCTGCTGACCAGCCAGATAGAGCGCCGCAGGCTGCTTATCGCCCTGTTCGTTGTGTTTATTGCAAGCCACGTACTGTCATTTCTGGCGTGGAGTTTCCCGGTGCTGGTGATTAGCCGCATCGGTATCGCCTTTGCGCACGCGATTTTCTGGTCAATCACCGCCTCTCTTGCCATTCGTATGGCTCCGGCGGGAAAAAAAGCGCAGGCGCTGAGCCTGATTGCCACCGGTACCGCGCTGGCCATGGTGTTCGGCATCCCGATTGGCCGCATCGTCGGCCAGTATTTTGGCTGGCGCACCACCTTCTTTGCTATTGGTATTGGCGCCCTTCTCACCCTGCTGGCCCTGATTCGCCTGCTGCCGCCGCTGCCAAGCGAGCACTCTGGTTCGCTGAAAAGCCTGCCGGTGTTGTTCCGCCGCCCGGCGCTGGTGGGGATCTACGTATTGACCGCCATTGTGGTGACCGCGCACTACACCGCATACAGCTATATTGAGCCGTTTGTACAAAACGTTGCCGGTCTGAGCGGCAGTTTTGCCACCATGCTGCTGCTGATCCTCGGCGGTGCCGGGATCATCGGCAGCGTACTGTTTGGTAAACTCGGCAATCAGCATGCCTCCACGCTGATTATTTCGGCGATTGGGCTGCTGCTCGCCTGCCTGCTGATGCTGCTTCCGGCGGCACAAAGCGATATGTCGCTCGCTACGTTGAGCGTTTTCTGGGGTATCGCAATCATGATTATCGGTCTCGGCATGCAGGTGAAAGTGCTGGCGCTGGCGCCTGATGCGACCGACGTCGCGATGTCGCTGTTTTCCGGAATTTTCAATATCGGTATCGGCGCCGGAGCACTGGTGGGGAGCCAGGTCAGCCTGTGGTGGTCAATGTCGTCGATTGGTTACGTGGGCGCAGTACCGGCCCTGGTGGCGCTGGTGTGGGCGGTAGTGGTTTTCCGCCGCTGGCCAACGGCATCGCTGGAACAGCCGCAGCACGGATAAAACAAAGGGCCCGCAGGCCCTTTTTTTAGGCATGGAAGTTAGTAATAATTTCCAGTACGCCGTTAATGATGAACTGCACGCCCATACAGACCAGCAGGAAGCCCATCAGACGGGAGATGGCTTCAATCCCGCCCTTGCCCACCAGGCGCATAATTGCGCCAGAACTGCGCAGACAGCCCCACAGAATTATCCCTACCAGGGCAAAAATTAGCGGCGGTGCGACCAGCACCACCCAGTCCGGGAAGCTGACACCGTGTTTTACGGTGGAGGCGGAGCTGATAATCATCGCAATCGTCCCCGGCCCTGCGGTACTTGGCATTGCTAATGGCACGAAAGCGATATTAGCCCCAGGTTCCTCTTCCAGCTCTTCTGATTTGCTTTTCGCCTCCGGGCTCTCATGGGCTTTTTGCTGCGGAAACAGCATACGAAAACCGATGAACGCCACGATAAGACCACCGGCGATACGCAGACCGGGGATAGAAATACCAAAGGTGTTCATCACCACCTGACCGGCGTAGTACGCCACCATCATGATGGCAAAGACATAAACCGATGCCATCAGCGACTGGCGGTTGCGCTCTGCGCTGTTCATGTTTCCGGCGAGACCGAGGAACAACGCCACCGTGGTGAGTGGGTTCGCCAGCGGCAGCAAAACCACCAGACCCAAGCCTATTGCTTTAAAAAGTTCCATCATACGTCGTTAAGATCCCGTCGATATCGAATTAAGTTCAGCGGGAAGTATATCGGTTTCGCCGCCAATTGTTACCCCGTAACACAGTAAGTAAACGTTGCCACGCGTGCAAAAAAACAGCACACGAAACGTTTTAGCATTTCGTGGCATCGCGCGATCCATTCAGTTGACTTATGGTTGCCTGGGCAATAATATCCAACGCAACTAAACTACTTGCCAGGGCAACCATTGTGAAAACCACAAGCGATCTGTTCAACGAAGTGATACCGCTAGGACGCTTGATTTACATGGTTAACCAAAAAAAGACCGTCTGCTTAACGACTATTTGTCGCCGCTGGACATCACTGCCACTCAGTTCAAGGTGCTGTGTTCTATTCGCTGCGCCACCTGCATTACGCCGGTTGAGCTGAAAAAGGTGCTGTCGGTCGATTTGGGTGCCCTGACCCGGATGCTCGATCGCCTGCTGTGCAAAGGCTGGATTGAGCGTCTGCCGAACCCGAATGACAAGCGCGGCGTGCTGGTACAGTTAACGCCGGAAGGTGCCGCTATCTGCGAGCAGTGCCATCAACGGGTTGGCCAGGATCTTCACCAGGAACTGACGAAAAACTTAATGGCAGACGAAGTTGCGAAACTCGAACTGCTGCTTAAAAAAATTCTGTCATAAACAGAAGAGGTATGACGATGTCCAGACGCAATACTGACGCCATTACTATTCATAGCATTTTGGACTGGATCGAAAATAACCTTGAATCGCCGCTGTCGCTGGAGAAAGTGTCGGAGCGTTCCGGTTATTCCAAATGGCACCTGCAACGGATGTTTAAAAAAGAGACCGGCCATTCATTAGGTCAATACATCCGCAGCCGTAAACTGACTGAGATTGCGCAGAAACTCAAACAAAGTAACGAGCCGATTTTGTATCTGGCCGAGCGTTACGGGTTTGAATCGCAACAGACGCTAACGCGCACGTTTAAGAACTATTTCGACGTGCCGCCGCATCAGTACCGCATCACCAATATGCCTGGTGAATCGCGCTATCTCTACCCATTAAAACACTGTAACTGTTAATCGCCTGCAGCAAGACGTATTGAGGAAATCATGAAACTATTCGCCTCCGCCGCCCTCACCTTACTGGTGCTGGTCTCCGGCCAGAGTTATGCGGAGCAATCAACCACCATGGGCAATCAGACCGAGCATGACGCAAAGATCATGGTGTCTGCCCATAGACAGCCGCCGTTTGATTTTAACCATATGGGCGCTGGCAGCGATAAATCCGATGAACTGGGTGTGCCTTACTACCACTAGTCTACCCGGTTACTCTTTTTGCCCCGCGACTGCGGGGCTTTTTTTTATCGCTATCCTCTGACCGTCTTTACCCGCCGCCATTTCAGACCAAAAACATTAATGTAGAGACCCGCCATAATCAGTACGGCCCCCACCAGTTGTAAAGCGGAGAGGGTTTCCCCCAGCAGCAGCGCGGCGCTGCCTATTCCGAATACCGGAACCAGTAAAGAGAGCGGCGCTATCCGCCAGGTTTCGTAACGTCCGAGCAATGAACCCCAAATTCCGTAACCGATGATGGTCGCCACGAACGCCAGATACACCAGCGAGAGAATGGTGGTCAGATCGATATGGATAAGGCTCTGAAACATCAGCTGTGGGCCATCGAGTACGTATGAGGCCAGCATAAAAGGAACGATCGGTATCAGTGCGCTCCACACGATGAGCGACATCACCGGTGGACGCGTTTCGTGCTGCATAATGAGCTTATTGAAGATGTTACCGCAGGCCCAGCTCAGCCCGGCCGCCAGCGTCAGGAAGAAGCCCAGTAGCGCGACGTGTTGACCATTAAGGCTCGCTTCAATCAACACCAGCACACCAAATACCGCGAGCGTAATGCCCGCCAGCTGTTTCCCCTGCAGCCTTTCGCCAAATACAAAGGCACCGAGAATAATGGTGAAGAATGCCTGAGCCTGCAGCACCAGTGATGCAAGCCCGGCAGGCATACCGAACTTAATGGCACAGAAAAGGAAGGCAAACTGACCGAAGCTGATAGTCAAGCCATAACCCAGCAGCAGCCGAAATGGGATCCGGGGACGGGCGACGAAAAAAATCGCCGGGAAGGCAACCAGCAGAAAGCGTAGCCCCGCCAGCATCAACGGCGGCATGTTGTGCAGACCCAGCTTTATCACCACAAAATTCAGTCCCCACACGACCACTACCAGCAGCGCCAGCAGCCCATCTCTGCGCGTCATATCCCGCTCCCCAATTATTAAATTTTTGTAAACACAACCAAGGTAACGAAAAAATCCAGTTCGTCATAGATCATTATTTTTGGCAGGGAGAAAAAGCATTTACCGACACGAGTTCATCTGTACAACACCCGGGGAGGCGTGATACTCCTGAATGACATAACATTATTATTACAATCAATGTCGGGCAGAAAAATGAACTTAAGTACCAGGCGCTCTACCGCAGCGCTGCTGGCGTCGTCGTTGCTGTTAACGATTGGCCGTGGCGCCACCCTCCCTTTTATGGCTATCTACCTCTCGCGTCAGTTTTCACTTGGTGTGGATGCGATTGGCTATGCCATGACTATCGCGCTGACCGTTGGCGTGGTATTCAGCCTGGGGTTCGGCATCCTCGCCGATAAGTTCGACAAAAAACGCTATATGCTGTTGTCGATTACCGCGTTTATCGGCGGTTTTGTGGCGATTCCGCTGGTCGACAGTGTGCCTTTAGTGGTGCTGTTCTTTGCCCTTATCAACTGCGCCTATTCGGTGTTTGCGACCGTCCTTAAGGCCTATTTCGCCGATACTCTGGCGTCGACGGCGAAAGCGCGGATCTTCTCGCTCAACTATACCTTCCTCAATATTGGCTGGACGGTCGGACCGCCGATTGGCACCTGGCTTGTGATGTACAGCATCAACCTGCCGTTCTGGCTGGCCGCTATCTGTGCGGCGTTTCCGCTGGTGTTTATTCAACTCTGGGTGCAGAAGATTGCCGTCGTGGACCATCAGGACCCGACCGCAGCATGGTCACCTTCGGTGCTGCTGCGCGATCGGGCGCTTTTGTGGTTTACCCTCTCTGGCCTGCTGGCATCGTTCGTTGGCGGATCGTTTGCCTCCTGCCTTTCGCAGTATGTTCTGGTCGTAGCCGACGGTGAGTTTGCCGAGAAAGTCATCACCGTTATTCTTCCGGTGAACGCCGCCGTCGTGGTGTCGTTGCAGTACGCAATAGGCCGTAAACTGACGACCACTAACCTTCGTCCATTGATGGCGCTGGGTACCCTCTGTTTTGTCCTTGGATTAGTCGGCTTTATGTTTGCCGGCTCCAGTCTCTGGTTCTGGGGGATTGCCGCCGCCATATTTACCCTTGGGGAGGTGATTTACGCGCCTGGCGAATATATGCTCATCGACAATATTGCTCCCCCGGGGTTGAAAGCGAGCTATTTCTCGGCTCAGGCCCTCGGGTGGTTAGGCGCGGCGTTTAACCCGATGTTGACCGGGATGATCCTCACCAATCTGCCATCGTGGTCGCTGTTTGCTATTCTTATCACCGCCATTGTGGCGGCGTGGTTAATGATGATTCGCGGCATGAACGTTGGCCCGGGTGAAGGTCAACTGAGCCCGGTGTAAGGCGCTGTCAGCGGTCTGTCGCCTCCGTGTCGGGCTGCTGTCGGGTTAAGATCGTGTTGTTTTCGCGGGCCTTGTTCGAGAATAACCACCGGATACCTGATTCGGAGAAAACTCATGAACACCATTAAAGCGCTGCGTTTGCAGCATGCCTGGTCCCAGGAGCAGCTGGCAGAAATGGCGGCGGTCAGCGTTCGTACCATTCAGCGGATTGAGAACGGTGAACGCCCGGGGCTGGAAACCTTAAGTGCGCTGGCAGCCGTATTTGAAGTCAGCGTGGCGGAACTCAGTGGGGAAGCGGAAAACCGTGATGCAACGCTCGACAAACGCATCGAGGATGCCCGCCAGCAGGTGCATCACGAGTCACGCTTCTGGCGGTCGCTGCTGACCGCCGTGGTCGTCTGCGCCCTGCTGTTCGCCATCAATCACTTTACCTCACCGGCAAACCTCTGGTCATTGTGGGTCATGGCTATCTGGGGCGCGTTACTGTTCGTGCGTGGGCTGCGGATTTTCCTCTTTGCCGGCGCCATTGAACGCTGGCGAAAAGCGCGTCTGCAAAAGCTACTGCGGAAGTAATCAGCTAATTTGCATGCTGTCTGCGGGTTTCAGCCACAAATAGAGCAGCGTGGCGACGCAGACGGCGGCACCGGTAAAGAAGGTGTATTCCGCCCCCCACGTCTCCCAGATAATGCCAGCCCCGAGGCTCGCAATAAGCAGACCCATTCCGCTGACCATACTGAATATACCAAACGCCGTCCCGCGCAGATCCTGCGGCGCAGTATGTGCAATCATCGCCGCCAGCAGTCCCTGCGTCATTCCCATATGCAGCCCCCAGAGCGCAACGCCAACGAGGATGCCGCTCCAGTGAGTGCTGAATGCCAGTACCAGATCGGCCGCGATCAGCACCACCAGACCAAGCTGCAGTAGTCGGGTATGGCTCATCGCATCTGAAAGTTTGCCAAAGGGGTAAGCTGAGAAAAAGTACAGCAGGTTCATCGCCACCATCACCAGGGGGATCAGTGCAAGCGGAATAGCCGCCTGCTGGGCGCGCAGCACCAGGAAGGCCTCGCTGAAACGCGCCAGAGTAAATACCGCACCAAGGCCTATCACCCACCAGCAGCCGCGCCCGAGACGCTGTATATTTTCACGTTTAATCGGGTTAGTGCGCTTATGCGTCACCGGGGTCCGCGGTTCTTTCAGACCGAAGAACAGCAGCGCTACGGCCAGCACGCCGGGGATCACCGCCACCCAGAAAATGGTACGAAAGTCGTTGTCCCACAGCAGCATCAGCACGACCGCCAGCAGTGGGCCTAAAAATGCCCCCACGGTATCCATCGACTGGCGCAGCCCATAGGCCGCGCCGCGAATTTCCGGCGGCGTGACGTCGGCGACCAGCGCATCGCGGGGAGCTCCGCGGATGCCCTTCCCAACCCTGTCAATAAGCCGGGCGCTGAGGATCATGCCCGAGCTGGAAGCTATCGCAAACAGGGGTTTACTGAGCGCGCCAAGTCCATAGCCAAGCAGCGCCAGCCCTTTGCGTTTCCCCAGATAATCGCTGATTGCGCCAGAAAAGACTTTGATGATAAGCGCGGTGGCTTCTGCCAGCCCTTCGATGAGACCAATCAGGATGACGCTGGCACCCAGGGTGGTTGCCATAAACAGAGGTAGCAGGCTGTGGATGAGTTCAGAGGAAATATCCATCAGCATGCTGACACCGCCGACGACCCAGACGCCCTGAGGAATACGGCTTAAGGTACTGAACCGGGATAACATACCGTGGCGCTCCTGCTAGCAGAAAAATCGCATTAAACCTTACTTTTACCACAATATAAATGCGAATGAGTGTCGTTTAATCAAAATGTTAGCAGAACGCCGTGCGTTGTTGCATTTTGTCAGCCACTCTTTACCAGACAGGCGAAATTATTCACATAGTTAATGATTTGTTTAAGTTCACCAGGGTATTATTTGTGCAATTACAGCGCATTTCACAACGGTAGTCAGAGAGGTAGTACAGCGTACTTAAACATAACGGAGGTTAATCATGCTGGGAAACATGCATGTATTCATGGCGGTACTGGGAACGATCCTTTTTTCCGGTTTTCTCGCTGCGTATTTCAGCCATAAATGGGATGACTAATGAACGATAATCCCCACCCGTAAAAGCCCCTTGTTGCATCACGCACAAGGGGCTATTTTTTTGCCCAAATTCCATGAATAAGGCAAAAAAAAACCGCCAGAGACTGGCGGTAAATGCTTGCATGGATAGATTTGTATTATACCTGAAGCCCTTATCTGGCCATTCCATGTCCTGACTCAGGCTACTGAGGCTAACCTATCACCCACAACTTCAATGGGGCCTAAACGGTCGGATGTTACCCCAATAAATCACGTACTTGCCTGGCGCTAAGAAACTGGTTATCTGCTCAGCGCACAACTCCCGAAGCCATTTCCCCCATCAATGAGAAGCCCGCTGACCGCTTTTCCTATGGAAAATCAGCCATAAACCACTATATTTCGTGACATGGATCGCTAAATCGGTGACATCATGAGATATAAAGGACTGAACAAAGGCTTTTTCATTTTGATTTTGCTGGTGGTGACACTGGCCTTCTTCCAGGTACTGGGCCAGTGGTACTCTGCCATTCTGTGGGCCGCTATTCTGGCCGTGATTTTCCATCCGCTCAAAACCCGCCTACGCCACCGACTGGGCGATCGCAACGGGCTGGCGTCGTTTTTGATGCTGGTCATCATCTGCCTGATTGTCATTACCCCACTGGCGATTATTGCTTCGTCTCTGGCGATCGAAATGAACCTGGTTTACACCCGTCTGCAGGGAAACGAGACACAGTTTCCAACGGCGGTGGCCCAGGTCATTCATCACCTCCCCGGATGGGCGAGACAACTGCTTGCCGAGCATAATCTCAATACGGCCTCGGAGATCCAGAAGCAGCTTTCCGAGATTACCCTTAAAGGTGGTCAGTACATCGCGGGCAGCGTATTCATGATTGGTAAAGGAACCTTCAGCGTTACCGTAGGTTTCGGCATCATGCTGTATCTGCTGTTCTTCCTGCTCAAAGACGGGGCTTATCTGGTGACGACTATCCTCGAAGCGATCCCGCTGTCCGATTATGTAAAACATCACCTGTTTATGAAGTTTGTCGCCGTTTCCCGGGCAACGGTAAAAGGCACTCTGGTGGTCGCCGTGGTTCAGGGGGCGCTGGGCGGGCTGGCATTTTACTTTACCGGCATCGATGGCAGCCTGCTGTGGGGAGCATTGATGGCTTTCCTGTCGCTTATTCCGGCGGTGGGCTCGGCGATCGTCTGGGTTCCTGCGGCAATTTACTTCTTTGCAAGCAGCATGCTGTGGCAGGGGCTGTTCATCGTCGGCTTCTTCGTCATTGTGATTGGCCTTATCGATAACATTCTGCGTCCGTTACTGGTTGGCAAAGACACCAGGATGGCGGACTGGCTTATCCTGATTGCGACGCTTGGCGGTATGGAAATTTACGGCATCAACGGCTTTGTGATTGGACCGTTGATTGCAGCGCTGTTTATCGCGTGCTGGAACCTGCTCTCCGGGCGTGACCATCAGGGTAACGTAGATGAAATCGACGAAGAGTTTATCGAGGAAGGTAACAAACACCCCGGGCGCGAACCATAAAAAACTGAAGGCCCCGCGGGGCCTTTTATTTTATGGTGCAGTGGGAGCCAAGCGTTTCTGAATGGGCGCAAATTCTGCCGTGGCTTTTCGTGGTACGGGATCCGGCAGATTCTGCTCCATCGCCTGCCAGTATTTCCATGGCACTTTACCACTACCCAGTTCGTAATCCATGCCGTCCCAGGCGTCCTCGCGGAAGCTGTAAAACGCCCAGTGAGACTGGCGCTTGTCGAGAACCTGCAGCACATCTTCCAGCCACTGGGTGCAGCCTTTCAGGGTGCGAATACAACCAAACTCCCCGGCCACAACGCGGTTTTGCGGCA
This sequence comes from Yokenella regensburgei ATCC 49455, assembly GCF_000735455.1. Taxonomy (GTDB): domain Bacteria; phylum Pseudomonadota; class Gammaproteobacteria; order Enterobacterales; family Enterobacteriaceae; genus Yokenella; species Yokenella regensburgei. The sequence goes on from NZ_JMPS01000073.1 coordinate 82,179, forward strand.
CCTGGTGACGTTCCGCCCAGTCGTAGGGTGCCGCCATCCATTTAGCGACGGTCCCGGCATCCCAGTTCACCAATTCCCCGCCAAAAGGGACGTTGCCTGGGTACACATACGGTGTTTTACGGCGAACGTTAGGCGTACTGGTAAAGGCATAGGGTTCATACATGTGGAAACTGTACAACACGCGATCGTCTTTAAGCCGCTCAGGCCAGCCGGAAAAACCACGCGCAGAGCCATACCAGCCACCGTCAACCATCACCGGTGTTACCTTATCCACTTCGCGGATAGCCGCGATGACCTCATTGTAAAACTGCGGCAGATTACGGGCGGTTCCCTGCTGCTGTTGGTACCAGTCGCTCAGGGCGGCAACCGTTGCCTGCTCGCTCAGTCCGGTGGTTTTTTCCGGGGCCGGTTCGTTAATGAGATTGTACGCGGCAATCGCCGGTTCATCTTTCAACGCCTGCGCCAGATCGCGCCAGAAGCGAATGGCTGAGTCCCAGCGCTTTTTGTCCTGCCACAGGCGATCATCAAACTTGCCGCCGTTATTTTGCGACCAGCGCATCCACGGCAGAGACAGCGGCGCAATAACCACTTTCAGCCCCGCCTTATCTGCCCGCGCCAGCACCTGTTTGAGCGTAGCCAGATCCTGCGGCGAAAGATGCTGATAATTATCGGCATCGCCAATCAGAAAATCCCGCCCCTCCGGTTTCCATTTATCCCAAGAGAGACGCACCCAGGTCGCGCCGTAGCCGCGCAGGCTCTGGAAATAGGCCTCATCAGGTGGCAAACGGTTAAAGCTGTTGCCGCCGTGCTGCGGTTGATCCCAGAAGTGAATCTGATCGGCCGCCTGAACCTGCGCTGCCATCAGCAGCGCTACACAAAGTGAGAATCGTTTTTTCATCCCTGTCCTGATTGCTTATTAGCGGTTGAATTACTGTAAGCCCCGATTCACCAGCATTGGCTCAATGTGCGGATCGTGCCCGCGCCAGTCACGGTACAGCGCCTCGAGTGGGCTACTATTACCACGAGAAAGCACCGCATCGCGAAAGCGCTGCCCGTTTTCGCGAGTCAAACCACCCTGCTCAACAAACCACTGATAGCCGTCGTCGGCGAGCATTTGCGTCCATAAATAGGCGTAATACCCCGCCGCATAGCCACCACCAAAGATATGGGCGAAATAGCTGCTGCGGTAACGTGGAGGCACAGCGGCCAGATTCAGATCCTCGGCGGCCAGAGCCTGTGATTCGAACTGGTCAACGTCCTGCGGTGTCGCCGAGTCCCCAACGCTGTGCCAGTGCATATCCAGCAGCGCGGCGCTCAGCAGTTCGGTCATGTCATAGCCTTTGTTGAACGTGGCGGCGCGGAACATGCTGTCGCGCAGCGTTTCCGGCATCGGTTCACCGCTTTCAAAATGACGCGCATAGTGGGCAAATACCTGCGGGTGGCTGGCCCAGTGCTCGTTAATCTGCGACGGGAATTCGACGAAATCACGCGGCGTGCGGGTACCGGAAAGCCCCGGATAACGCTGGCTGGCGAACAGGCCGTGCAGCGTATGACCAAACTCATGGAACAATGTGATCACATCATCCCAGGAGAGCAGCGCCGCCAGCCCCGCAGCCGGTTTTTGATAGTTGCAGACGTTGTAAATGACCGGGCGGGTGCCAAGCAGCGTGGACTGTTGTACCAGGTTATCCATCCACGCGCCGCCGGATTTACTGTCGCGAGCGAAGAAATCGCCATAGAACAGCGCCATGCCTTCGCCGTTGTTATCGAAGATCTCCCAGACGCGCACGTCAGGGTGCCAGACGGGAATATCGAAGCGTTCGATAAAACGAATGCCAAAGAGCTGCGACGCCGTCCAGAACACCCCGTCCTGCAGGACGCGGTCGAGGGCAAAATAGGGTTTGATTTGCGACTCATCGAGGGCATAACGCGCGCGGCGAACCTGTTCGCTGTACCAGGGCCAGTCCCACGCTTCGGCTTTAAAACCGCCCTTTTCTGCGTCTATCATCTGCTGGATGTCGGCAAGCTCCGCTTCGGCACGGGCGCGCGCGGCTGGGGTAATCTCGCGCATGAACTGATACGCGGCGGCCGGCGTTTTGGCCATCTGGTCAGCCATGCTCCAGCTTGCATAATCGGCAAAGCCCAGCAACGCCGCCTGGCGGGCGCGAATAGCCACTATGCGCCTGATAAGCGAGCGGGTATCGTTTTCATCGCCCTTTTCGGTGCGCTGCCAGCTGGCTTTGAACAGCTTCTCACGGGTTGCACGATGGCTCAGCGCCGACAGCGCCGGTTGCTGGGTGGTGTTCAGCAGCGGCAGCAGCCAGCGCCCGACAAGCCCTTTATCGCGGGCGGCACCGGCAGCGGCCGCTATCTCATCGGCGGAAAGCCCCGCCAGCTGTTTTTCATCGTCAACCACCAGGCCGCCGCTTTTCGCCGCCGCCAGCAGATGCTGGTTAAACTGGCTGTTTAAAGTGGCGATTTCAGCGTTGAGCGATTTCAGTTCACGCTTCTGCTCTGCCCCGAGGGTGGCACCGGCCAGCAGGAATTGCTGATAGACAACCTCAACTAAGCGCAGCGATTCTGCATCCAGCTCCAGGGACGCTCTTTGTTGCCACAGCGTCTGAACGCGTTCAAACAGCGCATCGTTAAGATAAATATCACTGCCAAGCTCCGCCAGCGCGGCAGAGAATAATGGGTCGAGCTCCAGAATAGCGTCGTTGGTATTCGCCGAGGCCATCGAGAAAAACACCGTGGTCACCCGCGTCAGCATGTCACCGCTTTTTTCCAGTGCCTCAAAGGTGTTGGCAAAGGTAGCAGGAGCCGGGTTGTTGGCAATGGCGGCGATTTCTTCGCGTTTACGTTTTATCGCTTCATCAAACGCCGGGCGGTAGTGCTCATCTTTAATACGGTCAAACGGGGGGGCCTGATACGGCAGCAGGCTGGATTCAAAAAATGGATTATTGGCGGACATCATCTTCTCCCGACTTTTCAGCGTATTGCCCAGAGTAGGCGCAGGCCCGCAAAACCGCAATCCTTAAAGCCTCAGCAATCATTTTTCGCAGACCGAGATCGTGCTATGGTAGTCAGACATGAAAAGCATTGAGGAACAGTGAGATGATTATCCTGGTTACCGGGGCGACCGCCGGTTTTGGTGAGTGCATCACCCGTCGTTTTATCGCTAATGGCCATAAAGTTATCGCGACCGGCCGTCGCCACGAACGTCTGCAGGAGCTGCAGGAGGAGTTCGGTGACCGCATTCTGACCGCGCAACTCGACGTTCGCAACCGTGCCGCTATCGAAGAGATGATGGAAGGTCTGCCTGCCGACTGGCGCAGCATTGACGTACTGGTCAACAACGCTGGTCTGGCGCTGGGGCTTGAACCCGCGCACAAAGCGAACCTCGAAGACTGGGAAACCATGATCGACACCAACAACAAAGGTCTGGTGTATATGACCCGCGCTGTGCTGCCGGGCATGGTTGAGCGTAACCGTGGCCACATCATCAATATCGGTTCCACGGCAGGAAACTGGCCGTATGCCGGTGGCAACGTCTATGGCGCCACCAAAGCCTTCGTGCGCCAGTTCAGCCTGAACCTGCGTACCGATCTGCACGGTACCGCCATTCGCGTGACTGACATTGAACCCGGTCTGGTTGGCGGCACCGAGTTCTCCAACGTGCGTTTCAAAGGCGACGATGAGAAAGCGGGCAAAGCCTATGAGAACGCTAACGCCCTGACGCCAGAAGACGTCACCGAAACCGTCTGGTGGGTGGCGACGTTACCTGCGCACGTCAACATCAATACCGTTGAAATGATGCCGGTCAGCCAGTCGTTTGCGGGTCTGAGCGTGCACCGCTCCTGATCCCCCTCTTCCCGGCCCACCGTGGCCGGGTTGGGCGTGCTGGCAAAAAATGTCTAAAATCATGTCGTTAATCCGTTAAAAAGTAAGAGCCAATGGCCGCTGAATCGCAATTAAACCCAACACAGCCTGTTAACCAGCAGATCTACCGGATCCTGCGCCGGGAGATCGTCCATTGCCTGATCCCGCCGGGAACTCCGCTTTCCGAAAAAGAGGTCTCCGTACGTTTTGACGTCTCGCGTCAGCCGGTGCGGGAGGCATTCATCAAGCTTGCGGAAAACGGCCTTATCCAGATCCGTCCGCAGCGCGGCAGCTACGTGAACAAAATATCCCTCTCCCAGGTGCGCAACGGCTGCTTTGTTCGCCAGGCCATCGAATGCGCCGTGGTTCGCCGTGCCGCAGGGCTTATCAACGACGCACAGTGCTACCAGCTGGAAAAGAACCTGCAGCAGCAGCGAATCGCCATTGAGCGTCATCAGCCGAACGATTTCTTCCTGCTGGATGATGAGTTCCACCAGACGCTGTCGGGCATTGCCGACTGCCAGCTGGCGTGGGACACCATTGAAAACATCAAAGCCGCTATCGACCGGGTGCGCTACATGAGCCTCGATCACATTTCCTCCCCGGAAATGCTGCTGCGCCAGCACTACGATATCTTCAATGCGCTGGAAAAACGCGACGCCGATGCGGTGGTAAAAGCGATGACCCTGCATCTGGATGAAATCAGCGAGTCTGTCTTATTAATTCGTCAGGAAAACAGCGACTGGTTTAGCGAAGAATAAGACCTGAGCCCCCGACTTTTCACCTGAATCATATGGCTAAGGACAACATCATGAACACGCTTCCCGTTATCGGCATAACAGGCTCCAGTGAACCTTTTGACGGCGGGCTTAAGCGGATGGGCCTGGTGATGAATACGCTGACGGACTGGGTGACGTTTAAACCCATTAGCACTCCGTTACTCCCCTTACAGACTGATGTATCAGGCGTGATTGTCGCAGATGCTTCATCGGCGGCGGAGCTGTTGCAGCACTCCCCCTGGCTACCGGTCGAAGAAGACCGCCGCCTGCAGGAGCCTTCGTTGCGGGAAAACTTTATCGAATGCGTTTTTGCTCTCCACGACGTTAATCGCCTGCAAGCTCATGGCCTCACCCGGCATGCCCTGCTGGCTTTTCACAGCCGCTATAAGCTGCAATTGCTGGCACACCACCAGCCGGGTTATCGCGAGATTGGTCCGCTCGTCGCGTCACTGCATGAATGGGAAGATCTGGAGACTTTTTTTCGTGATGTACCGGGAAAAGCTGATGGCTATTCTGCAGAAGGTCGCGACGCGACAGAATCACACTAACGTACTGATGCACATTCAGGGCTACTTCCGCAATCAACTGAACGCCAGGCAGCGCGCTGAACTGCGCGAGTCAATCCTCAGCTATCTCGCCGGGCAGTTACCGCTTCTCGCCCCGGTCACGCTTCTGAAGCGCTATCTGGATGAATATCCAAACCACTATCTGCTGACGCAAAACTATTTTACGCCGTATCCGGAAGATTTAGGTTTGCGGCTGCTGGTGAACTGAGACTTCCCCCTCGTTAACGAGGGGGAACAGGACGGGATTACAGAGATCCGGCAGCCGCCGCAACGGTGGCTTTCGCGCCGTTTTCGAGCAGTGACAGATAAGCCTTCGTGACTTTGCTGACAAACAGATTCTCCAGCGGCAGCTCTTTGCCGAAGATCGCTTCAATACTCAGCAGCGCCTGTACGCGCGCTTCGCCTTCCGCGCTGTGCCGCACCGCCGCCTGAATTTCAGCGAGTAGCGGATCGCACACTTCAATGGCATTGCCCTGTTCATCCACGCCGCCGACGTAGCGCATCCAGCCCGCCACGCCCAGCGCCAGCAGATCAAACGGAGTCTGATGCACCAGGTGCCAGCGCACGGAATCCAGCATCCGCTGCGGCAGCTTCTGGCTTCCGTCCATGGCAATCTGCCAGGTACGGTGGCGCAGCGCCGGATTGCTGTAACGATCGATGAGCAGCCCGGCATAACGGCCGAGATCCACCCCCTTCACCTTCAGCGTGGGTGCCTGCTCTTTCAGCATCAGGGCATGTGCGGCACGGCGATAGTTCTCATCTTCCATGCAGTCGTTGATGTGCTGATACCCCGCCAGATAGCCGAGATACGCGAGGAAGGAGTGGCTGCCGTTAAGCATACGCAGCTTCATCTCTTCAAACGGAATAACGTCGCTGACCAGCTCCGCCCCCGCCTTTTCCCACTGCGGACGACCGGCGACGAAGTTATCTTCGATCACCCACTGGCGGAACGGCTCGCAGGCCACACCTGCCGGGTCGCGCACGCCGGTCAACTGCTCAATTTTATCAAGCGTATCGGCGGTGACGGCCGGAACGATGCGGTCAACCATCGTCGACGGGAAGGTAACGTGTTGTTCAATCCAGGCTGCCAGCCCGGCATCTACCGCGCGGGCGTAAGCGCAGACCACCTTACGCAGCACATGGCCGTTCTCCGGCATATTATCGCAGGACATCACACTGAAGGCGGCAAGCCCGGCGGCTTTACGCCGCGCCAGCGCTTCGACGATAACGCCCGGCGCAGAGCGCGGATGGTGCGGATCCCGCAGATCGGCAGCAATGAGCGGGTGATCGAGCATAAGTTCGCCGGTGGCCGGTGAATGGCAGTAGCCCTTTTCGGTGATAGTCAGGGATACAATCGCCACCTGCGGCTCGCACATGGCGCTGAATACGGTTTCCAGGCCATCCACTTCGGCATGCAGCGCGCGTTTTACCACCCCAACAACACGGGCGGTCCAGGCATCGGCGGACATTTCCGCCACGGTATAGAGGGTGTTTTGTTGATTCAGGTCGGCAATCTGCTGTTCGCCGCCAATCAGGTTAACCTCGGTATAACCCCAGTCGCTGCCGTGTTCAGCGGCAAGAATATCGGCGTATACCGCCTGATGCGCGCGGTGAAACGCGCCAAAACCCAGGTGCACAATGCGCGGTACCAGCGCATTGCGGTCGTATACGGGAAGCGTTGCTTTCGCGGTCAGTAGCTTGTTTTGCATCGTTGTACTCACTGTGTAGAAAACTGATTGCCATACTAGATTAACGAGTGTTTTCACCGATGTTTTGATTTACGTTAATTTATACGCAATTGGTATGACATCATTCTAAAGTTGTGTGACACCCGTAATAACCGCTTCCTTTCCTGGCTTGTCTGCAGCGTCATAAGGCAGGCTCAGGTCGCGGTCGCATACCTCAGGCATGAAGAGAGCAGAAAGCAGGCCAATGACCGAGTAGCAGACAATCATCACCACAATTGGCAACCACGAACCGGTGATGTTGCAGAAAATCCCCGCCAGCAGTGGACCAAAACCGACGGCAACCAGTCCCCCCACCTCCTTGGAGATCGCCATGCGTGTAAAGCGATTACCGGAGCCAAACATCTCCGCCATCGTGATGTTTTCAAGGGCAAACAGACCCAGCACCGCCACGTTATGAATAATGATGATCGAGGCCATAATCGCACCAGGCGCATAGTTTTTATCGACCACAATAGACAACATCGGGTAAGCGAGGACGATCGCCGAGAGGCTGACGATGATGTACGGTAACCGGCGGCCAAACTTGTCGGACAACCAGCCCAGCAGCGGAATGGTGATGAATCCAAGCACCGAACTTATCATCAGCGCATCCGTGGGAATGGCTTTATCGAACATCAGTTGCTGTACCAGGTAGCCCGCGAGGAACGTCTGAATAAGCCCGGAGTTCCCCGCCTGACCAAAGCGCAGCCCGGTTGCCAGCCAGAAGGATTTGCTTTTGAACATTGCGCCAAGGCTGCCCGCGTTTGATTCCTGTTGCACCGCCGAACCGCCCGCTTCGCTCACTTTTTCGAATACCGGGCTCTCTTTCAGATTGAGACGCAGCCAGATAGCGAAAACCATCACCACGACGCTTGCCAGAAACGGTACGCGCCAGCCCCAGGCAACCAGCTCTTCGCGATCGAGGGCGAAAAACATCACCGCCCAAATCGCCGTAGCGCTGAGGGTGCCGCAGTTGGTGCCCATGGCAACCAGAGAAGAGATAATGCCGCGTTTCCCTTTCGGTGCATATTCAGCCAGCATGGTCCCGGCACCGGAGATTTCCGCTCCGGCCCCCAGCCCCTGAACAATACGCAGCGTCACCAGCAGCACCGGCGCAAAAATACCAATCTGTGCGTAGGTGGGCAGCACGCCAATCAAGGTGGTACAAATCCCCATCATGGTGATAGTGATAAACAGCACCTTCTTGCGGCCAATGCGGTCGCCCATTTTGCCAAAGATAAAAGCGCCAACGATGCGGGCGATATACCCGGCACCGTAGGTGCCCATGGCGAGGATCAGTGCCATCGCCGCAGACTGTTCCGGGAAGAAAATTTCATGGAATACCAGCGCCGCACCAAGTGAATACAGCTGAAAATCCATAAACTCCAGCGCGGTGCCAAGCCAGCCCGAAACCGCCGCGCGGACCAGGTCTTTCGTACTTCTTTCATGTGTAACGTCTGTCATGGTAGCTATCTCTGTGAGGTAAGATGCGTACGACGTAATCGCATAAATAAAAACCCATTGGGTTGAACAATTAATCCGCGAAAGTCAGCAAAACTTTGCAGCAGTGTTGTTGGTCTTGTTCGAATTTGGTCAGGGCATCGACGACGTTTCGATAATCAAAGCGGTGGGTGACCAGTTTTTCCGGTTGAATCAGGCCCTGCTCGAGCCACTGCAGCACCTGCGGGAACTTGTTCGCATTTAACCGCGAGGAGAAAATCGACAGCTCTTTGCCAGTGATCGCCTGCTGGGTAATGCTGCTCGGCTCACTGGAAAAGCCCATGATGACAATCCGCGCCGCCGGAGAAGCCAGCGCAATGGCTTCGGCCAGAATGGTCGGATGGCAAGCTGCATCAACAATCAGCGTGGGCTGGAGCCCCTGTTCGTTCAGCCATTCCGGGAGCGACCGCTGCGCATTATTGAAGATGAGATCGGCGCCGCAGGTTTTCGCCAGCGTCAATCGCTCATCAATACGATCGACAACGATAACCGTTTTGACGTGGTACACGTGCTTTAGCACCTGAACGGTGGTAAGCCCCATCGGACCTGCACCATAAATCAGGGCAACATCCTGTTCATTGGGCGCAACCTGCCCGGTTACGTTGGCCGCAATGGTGAACGGCTCCGTCATCACACCCTGTTCGTCGGTCACCGAATCGGGGACAATCCAGGCGTTTTTAGCCGGTACTACGGTGTATTCACTGAACCCGCCGTCACGGTGTACGCCCAGCACAACCAGCGAAGTACAGACGTTCGGTTTGCCAACTTTGCAGGGGTAGCAGTGACCACAGCTGATCACCGGATCAACGCAGACCCGCTCCCCCAGACGTTTATGGTCACCCCCCTCACCCACGGCATCTATCACCCCCAGAAACTCATGGCCAATCACGCGCGGGTAGCGGGCAAACGGGTTATGCCCACGGTAGATATGGCTATCGGAGCCGCAGATCCCCGCAAGTTTTACTCTGACACGCACTTCCCCCACGCCCGGCTGCGGTAACGGACGAACGCTGATGTTCAACTGATTCGCCTGCTCAATCACAATGCTTTTCATCTTATTCTCCTGTTACCAGTTCCAGAGGGTGCCATCTTCCAGCCGTGCTATCGGCAGACAGGCCGGATCGTAGGGGTATTTCGCCGCCAGTTTTTCATCGAACTCAATGCCGATGCCGGGTTTTTCACCAGGATGCATATAACCGTTATCAAAGCGCCAGCTGTGCGGGAACACTTCCAGCATTTGCTCCGAATAGCCCATGTATTCCTGCACCCCAAAATTCGGTACCCACAGGTCGAAGTGCAGCGCGGCGGCCATACACACCGGGGAGAGATCCGACGGGCCATGAGCGCCGGTACGCACCTGGTAGAGCGCGGCAAAATCAGCAATTCGCCGCATGCCGGTAATCCCCCCGGCGTGAGTTAAGGTGGTGCGGATATAGTCGATGAGCTGCTCTTCGATAAGCTGCTTACAGTCCCAGATACTGTTAAACACTTCACCTACCGCAATGGGTGTTACCGTATGCTGGCGAATCAGGCGGAAGCAGGCCTGGTTTTCTGCCGGCGTCGGATCCTCCATCCAGAACAGACGATAATCCTCCACGCTTTTGCCAAAACGCGCGGCTTCTATCGGCGTCAGCCGATGGTGCATGTCGTGTAACAGATGTTCGTTAAAGCCGAATTTCTCCCGCACGCGGGCAAACAGTGAGGGAGTGAAATCGAGATATTTTTCGCTCGACCACAGTTGTTCTTCCGGCCATAAGCCTTTAGTGGCGGGTTCATACGCCAGTCCCTTGCCTTTTGCCATACCGTAGGTGGTTTTCATGCCCGGGATCCCGCACTGGACACGAATCGCTTTAAAGCCCATCTCTTTATGCCGCGCGTAGTCGTCGAGCACCTCATCAATAGAGTGCCCGGTGGTATGGCAATAGACCATCACCCCTTCCCGCGAAGCGCCGCCCAAAAGCTGGTACAGCGGCATCCCTGCTGCTTTAGCTTTGATATCCCACAACGCCATATCGACCGCAGAAATCGCCGACATGGTGACCGGGCCGCGCCGCCAGTAAGCGCCTTTATAGAAGCATTGCCAGATATCCTCGATGCGCCGGGCATCGCGGCCAATCAGCTGCGGGCACAGATGATCCTGCAGATATGAGGCAACCGAAAGTTCACGTCCGTTGAGCGTGGCATCGCCCAGCCCGGTAAGACCGTCTTCGGTGGTGATTTTTAGCGTGACGAAGTTGCGTCCAGGACAGGTGACAAAAACTTCTGCACCAGTGATTTTCATGAGTTCGATCCTTTTCTCTTTACGGGTATGCCACAACCATAATCAATCACCCTACTACCATACAAGTATATTGATCACAAAATCAGCACGACAGAGAAAAGAATATATTGCGGCCGAAGCCGCAGAAATTATGCGCGTCCCCACCCGGCAACGATGATGAGCATGCCGCACAGGGCAACGCCAGCGCCAACCCAGTCGTAGGCACTGAGGCGTACTCCGTCCACCGCGCGCATCCAGATGAGTGCGGTAAAGACATAGACACCGCCATAGGCGGCATATACGCGCCCGCTGGCCGCCGGGTGAAGCGTCAGAAGCCAGACAAACAGCCCCAGCGAAAGCGCCGCCGGGAGAAGCAACAGCGGTGTTGCCCCCCGCTTCAGCCATAGCCAGGGCAGATAGCAGCCAATGATTTCACACAGGGCGGTGGCGAAAAAAAGTAGAGAGGTTTTAATCATCGTTTGGTAACTATTCAATAAAGTTGAACTATCTTACGCGAATACCGTCTGTATGGCAGTGGTATGACGTAGAAAAGGAATATAGTAAACTCACCGTTGGGTTTACCGTTTTCATCATCGAAAGGATACTGAAATGAAAATTACACTTAGCAAACGCCTGTGCCTGACGGCTATGCTGACGCTGGGTGCCATCGTGTACACTGCTTCTGCTAGCGCCGAGACCAGCAAACTGGTTATTGAATCCGGCGATAGTGCCCAGAGCCGCCAGCATGCCGCCATGGAAAAGGAACAATGGAACGATACCCGCTCCTTACGCAACAAAGTGAACACCCGCGCTGAGAAAGAGTGGGACAAAACGGACACCGCCTTTGATGCCCGCGACAAGTGCGAGCAAAGTGCTAATCTTAACGCTTACTGGGAACCTAACACCCTGCGTTGTCTCGATCGTAGCACCGGCCGGGCTGTCGCGCCGTAATTCAACCAGGTGCCAAATGCTGGCACCTTTCATGACTCTCACCAAAAGGACTTTTCATGGCTGATGCGCCAACCATCAAGCTACGCCCGCTGGAGCGCGAAGATCTGCGCTTCGTCCATCAACTCGATAACAATGCCAGCGTTATGCGTTACTGGTTCGAAGAACCCTACGAGGCATTTGTTGAACTCTCCGACCTGTATGACAAGCACATTCACGATCAGAGCGAACGACGTTTTGTGGTGGAATACGCAGGCGAGAAAGCCGGGTTGGTCGAGTTAGTGGAAATCAACCACGTCCACCGCCGCGCAGAGTTCCAGATTATTATTTCCCCGGAGCATCAGGGTAAAGGGCTGGCCTCTAAAGCTGCAAAGCTTGCGATGGACTACGGGTTCACCGTGCTGAACCTGTATAAGCTGTATCTCATTGTTGATAAAGAGAATGAGAAGGCTATTCATATCTACCGTAAACTCGGTTTTATGGTGGAGGGGGAACTCATCCATGAGTTCTTCATCAACGGTGAATACCGCAACACAATTCGGATGTGCATCTTCCAGAACCAGTATCTGGCGGTTCACAAAGCGCCAGCGCCGACCCTGCTGAAGCCCACGGCTCAGTAATATTCGATAGTGTTCTTGATAGTGTAATTCCGCACTACCGGCGGTTTTACACTGTCATCGGTCATTTTCAGTTCGCAGCTCACCGGGTTATCGTGACGGTCGTATTTACACTGCTGGGACGCATCCCCTATTTTCTTATCATTGAGCAGGCTCACCGCCGTGTAGTCCATGCGCTTACGCAGATCTTTTGAAGGGGTTAACGCAACCGCCAGCTTTTCGTCCTGGGCCGCCGTGGTTTTCCCCAGCGGATACCCGTCTTTGGCATAGCTGTAGGTCATCTGTACATCTTTGCTATGCGCCGCAACCACAAACCCGTTGTCGTCGGTCTCCCAGGTTAATCCTGCCGCCGGCAGTTCCGCCAGTTGGCATTTACCCTGCAACTTAATCCGTTTTTCGTCAGTCGTGGCATCAACGTAGTAGTTGGCATCCAGTACCAGCGCTGCGCCGGTATTGTGCTCCACGTCTTTCAGTTCGAGCAGGTCAAAACACCCCTCTTCTGACATTTTGGCATTGACCTGCTTGCTTGTTTTGCCGTCTTCATCCATCAGCGTCTGGCTGAAGGCTTTGACCGGGCCACGCAGCGGATCGAAATCAAATTCGTTTGAGAAACTGGCCATTTCCGGGGTAAAGCTTGCCGGAGCCGTGGCGTTATCACATCCGGCGAGCACGCACGCCATCGACACCATTATCAGCGCTTTCTTCACACAATCTTCCTGTTCAGGGATTTTTCTCATTCATTTTAGCAAATACAGTTATTTACACTAGCTCTGCTATGCTGAGATGATGAACGCGTGACAAGGAGGCAAAGATGAAATCAGCAAAATGGCTACTGGCTTTACTGGTGGTTGCGGCAGCGCCCGCGCTGGCGGCCCCGGAGTCCTGTGAAAGGGTAAAAAGCGACATTGAGCAGAAGATTATCGGCAATGGCGTTCCGGAATCAGGTTTCTCCCTGAGCATTGTGCCTAACGATCAGGCCGACCAGCCTGGTGCCCAGGTCGTAGGCCACTGCGCCAACGACACCTTCAAAATTCTTTATACCCGCACCTCTGGCGCACAAGACGCTTCTGGCGAAGCGCAGTAACCGCTTTCAGCCAGATTATCCCCGGTTTGACCGGGGATAATGTTCTCATACCTCCCAATAAGTACTATTCCCCCCATCTTGCGAAAAATGGGGGTAGTCATGTCCGAAATCGAACATTCAGGCGGGATCAGCCGTCGATCGCTGCTAAAAAATTCTGCGATTGGGTCGCTGGCGCTGGCCGCGGGTGGCATGTCGCTCCCGTTTCGTCTGAATGCAGCAGCGGAGGCGGTGCAACAGGCGAAAGATAGCGTGGTCTGGGGAGCCTGCTCCGTTAACTGCGGCAGCCGCTGTGCGCTGCGCCTGCACGTGCGGGATAACGAAGTTTACTGGGTAGAAACCGACAACACCGGCGACGACGTTTACGGCAATCACCAGGTACGTGCCTGTCTGCGCGGTCGTTCAATTCGTCGGCGCATCAATCACCCGGAGCGCCTGAATTATCCGATGAAACGCGTGGGCAAACGCGGCGAAGGTAAGTTTGAGCGCATCAGCTGGGATGAGGCGCTGGATATGCTGGCGGACAACCTGCAGCGCACGGTTAAAGAACACGGCAATGAAGCGGTGTATATCAACTACGCCTCGGGGATCGTCGGCGGCAATATAACCCGTTCGTCACCGTCGGCCTCGCTGGTTGCGCGATTAATGAACTGCTACGGCGGTTATCTGAATCAGTACGGTACTTATAGTACCGCGCAGATTGCCTGCGCGATGCCGTACACCTACGGCACTAACGAGGGCAACAGCACTTCGGATATCGAGAACAGCAAGCTGGTGGTGATGTTCGGTAATAATCCTGCCGAAACGCGGATGAGCGGCGGTGGCATTACTTATTATCTTGAACAGGCGCGCGAACGCTCTAACGCCAGGATGATTGTCATCGACCCGCGCTATACCGATACCGCAGCCGGACGTGAAGATGAGTGGATCCCTATCCGCCCGGGTACCGACGCCGCGCTGGTCGCGGGGATCGCCTGGGTACTGATTACGGAGAACCTCGTCGATCAGCCGTTCCTCGACACATACTGCGTCGGCTACGATGAGAAAACCCTGCCGGAAGGCGCTCCGGCAAACGGCCATTACAAGGCTTATATTCTCGGCCAGGGTGACGACGGCGTGGCGAAAACGCCGGACTGGGCAGCGCGCATTACCGGTATTCCGGCTGAAAAAATCACCCAGCTTGCCCGCGAAATTGGCATGACCAAACCGGCGTATATCTGCCAGGGCTGGGGGCCACAGCGTCAGGCCAACGGCGAGCTCACCTCCCGCGCCATTGCAATGCTGCCCATTCTCACCGGCAACGTTGGGATTAATGGCGGCAACAGCGGCGCTCGCGAGTCCACTTATACCATCACCATTGAACGCATGCCGGTGCTGAAGAACCCAGTGAAAACGGCGATATCCTGCTTCAGCTGGACCGACGCCATCGATCGCGGTACTGAGATGACCGCCCTGCGCGACGGCGTGCGCGGTAAAGACAAACTCGATGTCCCGATTAAGTTCTTCTGGAACTACGCGGGCAACACCATCATCAACCAGCACTCTGATATTAACCGCACCCACGACATTCTGCAGGATGAATCAAAGTGCGAAACGATCGTGGTGATTGAGAACTTTATGACCGCGTCGGCGAAGTACGCCGACCTGCTGCTCCCGGATCTGATGACCGTTGAGCAGGAAGATATTATCCCGAACGACTACGCCGGTAACATGGGCTATCTGATATTCATTCAGCCCGCGACCTCCGCGAAATTTGAACGAAAACCCATTTACTGGATCCTGAGCGAAGTTGCGAAACGTCTGGGGCCGGACGTCCATCAGGCGTTCACCGAAGGCCGCAGCCAGGCCGAATGGTTACAATACCTGTACGCCAAAATGACCGCCAAAGACCCGGCGCTTCCGGCTTATGACGAGCTCAAACGGATGGGGATCTACAAGCGCAAAGATCCGAATGGTCACTTTGTCGCTTACAAAGCGTTTCGCGATGACCCCGCCGCCAATCCGTTGAAAACGCCGTCAGGAAAAATTGAGATCTACTCAGGCCAGCTTGCTGATATCGCCAGCCGCTGGGATCTGGATAAAGATGAGACCATCAGCCCGCTGCCGGTATACGCTTCCACCTTCGAAGGCTGGGACAGCCCGCTGCGCGCCCATCTTCCGCTGCAGCTGTTTGGTTTTCACTATAAGGCCCGCACCCACTCAAGCTACGGCAATATCGACGTGCTGCAGGCCGCCTGTCGTCAGGAAGTGTGGATGAACCCCGTCGATGCGCAAAAACGGGAGATCCGCAATGGCGATATGGTTCGGGTGTTTAACGAACGTGGCGAGCTGCGCATTCCGGCAAAAGTGACGCCACGCATCATGCCGGGCGTCACCGCCATGGGCCAGGGGGCCTGGCACGATGCCAATATGACCGGAGACCGTATTGATCACGGAAGCTGTATTAACACGCTGACGACGCACCGCCCTTCGCCGCTGGCGAAAGGTAATCCGCAGCACACTAATCTGGTAGAGATTGAAAAGATCTCCTGATACTGAGGGTATACTCCTCGTTATTGCCACGCCCATTAAAGGAATTATGTGATGATTGATGAGCAACAGCGCGAGTCCTTCGCTTTTGCCACCCGCGTACTTGGCGCCCTGTTTTACTTTGCGCCGGATAATGCACAGACCGCGCCGCTGGCTAACGCTTTCCAGGACGGCACCTGGCTTGCACAGTGGCCGGACGCAACGCCGGAAGTGGCGGCGCTGACGGAGGGCTTTGCGGCAACCAACGACGAGACGCTGCCGGAGGCGTATCAGCGCCTGTTTGTTGGACCCTGGGCGCTGCCAGCACCGCCGTGGGGTTCGGTCTGGCTCGACCGTGAGAACGTGCTATTCGGAGACTCCACCCTCGCGTTGCGCCAGTGGATGCGGGAAAAAGGCATCGCCTTTGATGTGTCGCAGAACGAGCCGGAAGACCACTTTGGCACGCTGATGATGCTTGCCACCTGGCTTACCGACAGCCAACGGTACGACGATTGCGACGAGCTGCTGGCCTGGCACCTGCTGCCATGGTCATCGCGCTTCCTTGAGGTCTTTATCGGGAACGCTGGCCATCCGTTCTATGTGGCGCTGGGTAAGCTGGCACAGCTGACTCTGGCGCAGGCGCGTGAAACGCTGCTTATCCCGGTTGCCGAGAAAAAGCTCTACCGCTAACTGCCTGGTATTTAGGGGGAGAGTTTTCTCCCCTTAATTTTATTCACTATTCACCATCGGATTTTGCCTCAACACCATTTTCGTCGCACAATACGGTATCACCCTGAAAATCCCGGTAAATCATGCAACGACTCCCTGCCTGGCCAGACCTTCATGCGATGTTCCGCCGTCTGCTGATTGCCATGCTGATTGGTATTCTCGCGGCGCTGGCGGTATCACTGTTTCGTCACGCGATGCTACTGCTGGAGTGGTTGTTCCTCAGTAACAACAGCGGAAGCCTGGTGAATGCGGCAAACTCGCTGGTCTGGTGGCGTCGACTTCTGACACCTGCGCTAGGGGGGCTTGCCGCGGGCGCTCTGCTCTGGGGCTGGCAGCGCCATACCCGGCAGCGCCCTCATGCGCCAACCGACTACATGGAAGCGCTGGAAACCGGCGATGGCAAGTTCGATTACGGTGCCAGCCTGGTTAAATCATTAGCCTCACTTCTGGTCGTGGTCAGCGGTAGCGCCATTGGCCGCGAAGGCGCAATGGTGCTGCTCGCCGCGCTGGCCGCATCGTGGTTCGCTCAGCGCTTTACCCCTAAATCGGAGTGGAAGCTGTGGGTTGCCTGCGGGGCCGCCGCCGGGATGGCCAGCGCTTATCATGCCCCCCTTGCCGGAAGCCTGTTCATCGCCGAAATTCTGTTTGGCACATTGATGCTGGCCTCGCTCGGCCCGGTGGTGGTCGCCGCCGTCGTGGCGCTGCTCAGTACGCAACTGCTGAACGGGGATGCCGCGCTGCTCTATAAGGTGGACGCCATTACCCACGTCACCCCTGCCGAATATGGACTCATCATCGCCACTGGCCTGCTCGCCGGGCTGTGCGGCCCGCTGTTTATCTGGCTTTTCGGCGTCGTTCACCAGCAGTTTGTCCGTTTACATCTGTCACCGCCGTGGCAACTGGCGCTTGGCGGGCTAATCGTTGGCCTGCTGTCGTTGTTGACGCCAGCGGTCTGGGGAAACGGATACAGTACGGTGCAGGGTTATCTGCTGGCACCGCCGGTGCTTAGCGTTATTGCCGGCGTGTTTATCTGCAAACTGCTCGCCGTGCTGGTCAGCAGCGGCTCCGGCGCGCCGGGCGGTGTGTTCACACCGACGCTGTTCGTTGGCCTTGCCGTCGGGATGTTGTTTGCAAATCTGTGTGGCTTGTTGATGCCGGAAAATACGCAGATGGTCGTGTTGATGGGGCTTACCGGAATGGCGACGCTGCTGGCAGCAACCACGCATGCGCCGATTATGTCGACGCTGATGATCTGTGAAATGACCGGGCAGTATACGTTACTGCCCGGATTATTAATGGCGTGCGTGGTGGCGTCGGTACTCTCGCGAACCCTACGCAAAGACTCTATCTACCGCCAGCACACTGCCGAGGATAGATAAATCAACGTAATGTGCCAGATCACGCTGTTCAGCGCGCGGCAGGTACGGCAGTTCGCCAATCAGCGGGGCCGGCAGTTTCTTGCTCAGCACCTCGATGATTTCGGCGTAATGCGCCAGACCCGGGTTGATGCGATTAGCGACCCAGCCGATGAGTGGCAGACCATCGCTGGCAATGGCCTGAGCCGTCAGCAGCGCATGATTGATACACCCTTCCTGAATGCCCACCACCATCACAACAGGCAGCTGCTCCTGCACCACCCATTCAGAAAGCGGACGCAGATCGTTCATCAGGCTGCGCCAGCCGCCGGTACCCTCAACCACAACATGTTCAACCTGGCCACTCAGCTGCGAAAGGCCGTTCGACAGCAGCGAATAGTTAACAGGGCAACTGTGCGCCACGCTGCTCTCATCTTCGCTGAGCGCCAGCGGGTTTACGGCCTCGTAGGGTAATTCCGGCGTTGAGACGCTCTGGAGCACCAGCGCGTCCCGATTGCGTAGACCATCAGGCGTCTCTTTACAGCCCTTGGCAACCGGCTTGTATCCTGCCACGCTTTTACCGCTGGCCGCCAACGCCTGCAGTAGCGCGCGGGAAACCACCGTTTTCCCGACAGAAGTATCAGTACCCGTTACAAAGAAACGCTTAAGCATTACTTACTCCACAGCTATGCTGGTGAAATTGAAGACGCCCCTTCCCGTCAACCCATTCATTAATTGGGCTTTCACGTGAGTCGTCTATAACCAAAGGAAATAATTAAGAAGAGTGAAAGTCTACGCGATGGGCGTTATGCACAGCTTGAGATAGCGCAATTTTTTTATCGACAATCAGAATTTGTTAACCCTGTAACAGTCGTATCAACAAAGATCCATTATACAGCGCATCTTTTACCAGCGCGGCGCCCGCCATGGTCCCCCGATTGGAGAACTGGGTGCTTTCAACCGAAATATGACGGCTGTATGCAGGCAAAGACTGGCGGTGAATGCAGTCGCTAATGGCCGGGAACAGGATGTCGGCGGCCTGATTGAACGGTGAGCCAATCAGTATTTTTTGCGGGTTGAATAAATTGACCATAATCGCGAGGATGCGGCCCACGTTGGTGCCGATACCGCTGATAATATCTTTCGCCAGCAGATCCCCCTGCAGTGCCGCCTGACAGAGCGACTCCACGCTTAACGGTTTCTGGTGCAACAACGAGCTCATCGATTGCCCCATTCTTACCTGCGCCAGCTCAAGCACGCTTTCAACGCTGGCAATGGTCTCAAGGCATCCATGATTGCCGCAGTAGCAACGCTTACCGTAAGGATCGACCTGAGTGTGGCCAATCTCCACCAGGCTGCTGCTGCCCGCATGCAGCAGACGACCGTCAGTAATAACCCCTGCGCCAACGTTATGGTCGATAACCACCTGGATCACGTCGCGCGCCCCGCGGGAAGCGCCAAACAGCGATTCCGCCATGGTCCAGGCGCTGATGTCATGCTGAATGTATACCGGTACGCCGGTGTGGGACTCCAGCGCTTCGCCAAGCGGCATTTCTTTGACGTCGTCATAGAACGGCATGCGATGAATGATGCCGTGCTCGGTATCAATAATCCCCGGCAGAGTGATGGCAATGGCGGTCAGACGTTCCAGCTGCTTCTGGTGGCGGATAAAAAACTGGTCAATATGCGTGATGATGCGGTTGAGGAAAGGCTGGGTATCCTGCTCGGGCAACGGGAGTTGTTCTTCAACGACCACTTTGCTGCTGAGATCGCGCAACGCGAGATGGATCTCCCCCCGGTTGATGCGCAACGAAAGATAATGCCAGGCTTCGGTTTCCACCATCAGCCCTACCGCCGGGCGGCCACGGCTGCCGGGCTCCTGGATTTCCGTCTCCTGCACCAGGTGCGCTTCCAGCATCTCGCGAACAATTTTGGTGATACTGGCGGGTGCCAGTTGCGCAAATCGGGAGAGGTCGATGCGTGATATCGGCCCGAGCTGATCGATCAGGCGGTATACCGCCCCGGCGTTAGTCTGCTTTATCTGATCAATATGCCCTGGCTGACTGTCGGCTACCACCACTGAACTCCCTTTATTTTCGCGCTTCGAAATAAACTTATGTCTATGGTGAAACACTTCAATACCACCCGTCAAATATTTACTTAGCCTTGTGATTTACCGCACATTTTTACCCCTTTTGTTGGCGTTTTTTAGTGCGTTGCGGCGGTAATTAACTGTTCCCGGAAACGCAAGGCAGACTGACTCGGCTCATGGTGCTTCGACCATACCAGCCACATTTCTGATAACGCCTGCTTTTCTTTTATGGGTAGCCAGCACATTTCCTGCAGCTGAACTCGCTTAAATGACGCCGGCAGAATCGATACGCCAAGGCCAGCCGCCACCAGGCCGATAATGGTCATCGCTTCCCCCACCTCCTGAGTGATTGTTGGCGTCAAATTGAATTCACGCATCAGTCCGAGAATATCGTCGTACAGCCCGGTGCCGACATGTGGATCAAAAAAGACGAACGGCTCCTGGGCCAGAGCGTGCAAACTCACGCTCTCCTGCTGCGCCAGCGGATGGCTGCGCGGCACCATTGCCATCAGCGGTTCACGGCGAATAACCTGCCAGGTCAGGTTGTCCGGGAGCTGGGTATTACGCATTAAGCCTAAGTCGAGAGTACCTTCGCTGAGCGGCGTGATTTGCTCGCGAGTGTTCATTTCACGGGTCTGTAGATGGACATCCGGGTACTGGTGACGAAACCGCGATAACGTGGAGGAAACGGCCTCGATAAACGGTGCTGATGAGGTAAACCCGATACGCAGCTCACCCGTTTCGCCATGATGAAGCCGGGACGCACGGGCGGAAGCCTCTTCCACCATACCGAGAATTTGTCGACTGTCGGCCAGAAACTGCCTCCCGGCCGCCGTAAGGCTAACGCTGCGGTTGGTGCGCGCCAGCAGGCGGGCATCAATTTGCTGCTCGAGGATCTGAATTTGCTGGCTCAGCGGGGGTTGAGAGATGTTGAGCCTGGCAGCGGCGCGGCCAAAGTGAAGTTCCTCAGCAACGGCAATGAAATAGCGTAAATGACGCAGTTCGATATTCATATTTAAAACGTATCATTTGAGATTATTAATATATTAGACAGAATATTTACAATTTCATACTCTTTGAGTGTGACCTGAGTCGCATTATCTACACCCTATTAGCAAGGATCTCTCGTGAGCCGTACAACGACCGTTGACACCGCCCCGACTGGCGTCGTCATCGAAAAACCTGCACTTCAGTCGAATGAGTTTATCCGTCGCGGCACTCCCGCGTTTATCCGCGTGACGCTCGCGTTGTTTTCTGCAGGCCTTGCCACCTTTGCCCTGCTCTATTGCGTGCAGCCCATCCTGCCCGTGCTGTCGCAGGAATTCGGTGTTTCACCGGCAGGCAGCAGTATTTCTCTGTCGATTTCTACCGGGATGCTGGCCGTTGGTCTGCTGTTTACCGGCCCGCTTTCTGACGCGATTGGCCGCAAGCAGGTGATGGTCACCGCCCTGCTGCTGGCCTCCTGCTGCACCCTGCTCTCGACAATGATGACCAGCTGGCAAGGGATCCTCATTATGCGTGGCCTGATCGGCCTGTCGCTGAGCGGCGTTGCGGCGGTCGGCATGACCTATCTGAGTGAAGAAATTCACCCGAGCTTTGTGGCATTCTCGATGGGGCTGTACATCAGCGGCAACTCGATAGGTGGGATGAGCGGACGTCTGCTTACCGGGGTGTTTACCGATTTCCTTGGCTGGCGCATTGCCATCGCGGTTATCGGTTGTTTTGCCCTGGCGGCCGCGCTGATGTTCTGGAAGATCCTGCCGGATTCGCGCCACTTCCGCCCGACGTCCCTGCGCCCCAAAACCCTTTTCATTAACTTCCGTCTGCACTGGCGCGATCGCGGGCTTCCGCTGCTGTTCCTTGAAGGATTCCTGTTGATGGGGTCGTTTGTTACCCTGTTCAACTACATCGGCTACCGCCTGATGCTCTCGCCGTGGTCCCTGAGCCAGGCCGTGGTCGGCCTGCTGTCGGTTGCCTATCTCACGGGTACCTGGAGTTCGCCAAAAGCGGGCGCCATGACCACCCGCTATGGCCGTGGCCCGGTGATGCTGTTCGCTATTGCCGTAATGCTGTTCGGTCTGCTGATGACCCTGTTTGCTTCCCTGTGGCTGATTTTTGCCGGGATGCTGCTGTTCTCCGCCGGGTTCTTCGCCGCACACTCGGTTGCCAGCAGCTGGATAGGCCCACGCGCCCGCCGCGCCCGCGGTCAGGCTTCCTCGTTATACCTGTTCAGCTATTACCTTGGCTCCAGTATCGCCGGTACGCTGGGCGGAGTGTTCTGGCATAACTACGGCTGGAACGGCGTGGGCGGTTTTATCGCCCTGATGCTGATTGCCGCCCTGCTGACCGGCTCGATGCTGCACAATCGTCTGCACGATACGGTTAAATAGCGACCCGTCGACCGATCTCCACCACCTGATCGCCCGGCAAACGATAATAGTTGGTGATATGGGTGCTGTTTCTCACCATAAAGGCATAGCAGTTGCGCTGCCACGAGGCCATCCCATCCCTTTCACGGGCGATGATGGTCTCGTGCCCCAGATACCAGGTAATTTCATCGGCAATAAACGGGGCTGGCGCACCGGAAACGCTCTGCAACAGCTGCGGAATATGCGGCTGCTCCATAAAGCCATAGCGCGCCACGCCCTGCCAGTATCCCGGCGCACGTTCGCAAAACACCAGCCTGTCGCTGGCCTTCACGTACGGGAAGTTCTGTATTTCGATGGTCAATGACACCACTTTCTGCTGTAGCGCACGGTTGCGCGCCACATGCCAGCGCATCACCGGTGGAACACCATTCTGCATACGGGTTAAAAACAGTGCGGTACCCTGCACCCGGGGGATCTGCATGTCGCTGAGTTTCTGGAAAAACTCATCAACACCGATCACTTTCTCACTAATGGCACGTGACGTCGCCTTCACTCCCCGGTTCCAGATAAGCATAATGGCGCAGATAATCGCCGCCAGGGTCAGCGGGATATACCCCCCCTCCATCACTTTCACCAGGTTGGCAATCAGGAAGCTGCTGTCAATGACCAGGAAACAGGCGGCGACCAGACCGCTGGCCAACAAGCTCCAGCCCCAGATCTGCCGCATGGCCATAAACAGCAGTCCGGAGGTCATCAGCATGGTCAGCGACACCGCAATGCCGTAGGCCGCGGCAAGATTCTCCGACGATTTGAACGTCACGGCGAGGCCTACCGTCACCACCATCAACAGCCAGTTAATGGTACCGATGTAAATCTGGCCATAGCTTTCCGCCGTGGTTTGTTTGATGCGCAGACGCGGGAGCCAGCCGAGCAGAATGGCCTGTCGGGTCATCGAAAATGCGCCTGTGATAATCGCCTGGCTGGCAATTATCGTGGCAAGGGTGGCAAGAATCACCAGCGGAATTTGCAGGAACGGCGGACACAGACGGAAGAAGATATTGCCCGTAATGTCAGCGCCGGAAAGTATTATCGCTGACTGCCCCGCATAGTTGAGTAATAACGCAGGAAACGCGAGAGCAAACCAGGCCAACCAGATAGGTTTTTTACCAAAATGCCCCATATCGGCGTACAGCGCCTCCGCACCGGTAACGCACAGGAACACGCCGCCCAGCACCAGGAAACTGCTGAAGCCGTTAGAGAATAAAAACGAAATTCCATAGGCCGGATTAATCGCCAACAGTACCGCCGGATGTTTGACGATGCCTGATATCCCCAGCACGGCAATGGCGATAAACCACAGAGTCATCACCGGGCCAAAGATTTTGCCTATTCTCGCGGTGCCGAAGGGCTGAATAGCAAATAAGGCCACCAGAATCACGACCGTCGCAGGCAAAATATAAGACTGAGCTTCCGGGACGATGATGTTAAGACCTTCAAGAGCCGAAAGAACGGAGATAGCGGGAGTAATGGCACCATCACCATATATCAGAGCGGCACCTGGCAACGCGGCAAACATCACCCACTTGCTGTGTTTCCCTTTATGCACCAGCAATGACATTAATGCCATAATGCCGCCTTCGCCATTATTGTCGATACGCATCGCGAAGATGGCGTATTTTACCGAAGTGACCAGGATTAGCGTCCAAAAAATAAGCGACAACAAGCCCAGAATAACCTCAGGTGTGGGATTATCCCCGGACAATAGTAATATTGTTTTCAGGGTATAAAGCGGGCTGGTGCCGATATCACCAAATACAACGCCCAGTGCTCCGCCTGCTAACATGAGCTTTCCCGACGTTCTGTGGCTTTCTACGCTGTTGCTGTCCATTTTTATCCCACGCACTTAGTTGTTTGGCTTAACATCCTGAGTCTGATGTTGGGCAAGCTGCAGCGTTAATTTTTCAATACGTTCAGCCATTTGCCGCGTCAGATCCGTTAATTCCGTATTTTGCTGCAATAACTTGAATAATTGTTCTGACTGTCGCTCGGCGAGCTCCTGCCGTTGGCTCATAGCATCCGCCAGATCTTCCCGGTGCTGGGCATCGGCTAACGCATGCGCCCCGTCGCGCTCTGCCTGTCTGGTTTGCGCCAGTAAAATCAACGGTGCGGCATAGGCGGCCTGTAGACTGAAGGCCAGGTTAAGCAAGATAAAAGGATACGGGTCAAACTTAGTCCAGCCGACAATGTTAATCAGGATCCAGACCCCAACAATGATCGTCTGCGCGACCAGAAATGTGGGTGTGCCGAAAAATCGAGCGAACGCTTCTGCCTTCAGCGCAAACCATTCATCGCCAAAAGTATGCGAGTAACGAGATAATGGTCGATGAAACCGAAAAATATCTTTTTTATTCATATGGCACCCATCAGATAAAATTTCACTCCTGGAATAGAGAAGTACTTGTTCTGAATTAAGAATATAGCCAAATATGCAGCTCGCAGCCAGAGGTTGAAAATCAACCAGTTGTAAAAATATATTCTTCCGAAGCCGCCTGGTGGAGGTCACATTTCTATAAATGAAGCGTCGTTGTGAATCAAAATATCTGTTAGCCTTAATGCATCGACGTTGAATTTTAAGCAGGTTATCTATGGAGTGGCTGGTTATTGACGCCATTTTTCTGAGAACTACTGGCTGTTATGCCCTGATCCTCCAGTCCGCAAAATTAAAGATGTTGGCGGAAGTGACTTCTGTAATCCCTATCAAAACAGGCGACAGGCTTTATCCGGTTAAAGACGCCATTTATCTGCTCAACAGGAATGCCCAGCATAAAGTGAAGGCCGTCAGTGCAGGTGAATTCTCTGGCGCGCAATGGCTTTCCTTAAAAGCGCTGACACAAACTGTGACCGCATAACACCATCCTACGTCTGAGTATCCCCCTTCTTTCTCTCTCGATACCCCCGGTACACCGCGCCACGGCGCATGTACTGTGGTTTTTGTACATTGTACAAACGGTTACACGCCGAAACCAAACACTCACGGAAAGCGAGTAAACACAAGGATATAGTTATTTCAACGGCCCCGCAGTGGGGTTGAAATGAAGAAACCAATTTCGAGGGTATGAGAATGAAAAAAGTATTAGCTCTGGTTGTTGCCGCTGCTCTGGGTCTGTCTTCTGCTGCTGCGTTTGCAGCTGATGCTGCAAGCACCACGACTCCGGCTCCTGCTGCTGCCGCAACTCACGCAGCACCGGCGAAAGCCACTACTCATCACAAGAAACACAAGAAAGCAGCTGCTACCACTGAAGCCGCTAAACCAGCCGCTCAGAAGGCGCAGGCTGCTAAGAAACACCACAAAAAAGCCGCTTCCACCGAAGCCGCTAAACCAGTAGCTCAGAAGGCGCAGGCTGCTAAGAAACACAAAAAAGAAGCCGCTAAACCGGCAGCACAGAAAGCCCAGGCTGCTAAAAAGCACCACAAAACTGCCGCTAAACCAGTAGCGCAGAAAGCCCAGGCTGCTAAAAAGCACCACAAAACTGCTGCTAAACCAGTAGCACAGAAAGCTCAGGCTGCTAAAAAGCACCACAAAACTGCTAAACCAGTAGCTCAGAAAGCTCAGGCTGCTAAAAAACACCACAAAGCAGCAGCTAAACCGGCTGTGAAACCAGCTGCATAATAATTGCCTGGTAGTACAGACCTTATGATAAATCGGCGCTGGTTCAGCGCCGTTTTTTTCTGGAGAGAGCAATGATGTTGCGGCGCTATCGTTTTGAGCTCATCCTTATATTGCTAATCATCTGCGCGCTTATTGCCACGCGGTTCTTTTTCTACTGAGTGTAGCACGCTGATTTTACTCCCACTTTTCTACCGTCCCGTCTATAGTAGTGTCATTGGGTTTACATTTTATAATTCTAATTGCCCCATCAGAGTGTGATATGCATAAAACCGTAGCGCTATTTCTGGGTTCATTTTGTCTGTTTTCTGCCATCGCTCATGCAGACGACGCCAGCGATGACGGCCTTAGCGCCAGTGACCAAAAGACACTATTTTTCGGCCATGACGACCGTACTCGCGTCAGCAATCCAACAGATTCACCGTGGGACGCTATTGGTCAGCTGGAAACCGCCAGTGGCAATCTGTGTACCGCCACACTTATCTCCCCGCGTCTGGCGTTAACCGCCGGGCACTGCCTGTTAACGCCGCCAAATGCCAAACCGGATAAAGCGATAGCATTGCGCTTTGTGTCGAAAAAAGGCGTCTGGCGCTATGAAATTCACGGGATCGAAGGGCGTGTTGAGCCCTCTCTCGGTAAACGATTAAAAGCCGATGGCGATGGCTGGATAGTTCCGCCTTCTGCCGCGCCCTGGGATTTTGGTTTGATTATCCTGCGCTACGCCCCATCAGGGATTGAGCCATTGCCCATTTTTGAAGGTGATAAAGCCGCACTGAATGACGCGCTGAAAGCCACGGGACGTCAGGTTACCCAGTCGGGCTATCCGCTGGATCACCTTGATTCGCTGTACACCCATAACAACTGTCTGGTGACCGGCTGGGCGCAAACCTCGGTAATGTCGCACCAGTGCGATACTCTGCCCGGCGACAGCGGCTCCCCGCTGCTGCTGAAAACCGACAGTGGCTGGCAGGTTATCGGCGTACAAAGCTCCGCTCCTGCGGCGAAAGATCGCTGGCGGGCGGACAACCGGGCTATCTCTGTCACGGGATTTCGCGACAAACTCGAAGCGCTGGCGCAAGAATAACCTAGCACTGGCGCTGCTGTCGCAGTTGTAATAGCGAGTCAATTGGCATTGGCTCGCTAAAATAAAATCCCTGCAGCTGGTCACACCCCGCCAGACGCAACAATTTTACCTGCTTCTCATTTTCAACACCTTCGGCAATCACCGTCATCCCCAGCGCACTGGCGATGCGAATGGTACCGCTCACCAGCGCAGCGGCTTGTTCATCGTTATCCACCAGGCCCGCCAGCGATTTATCAATTTTGATAGAGTCGAAATTGAAACGACGCAGATAACCAATGCTGGAATAACCGGTACCAAAATCATCAAGCGCCACGGCGGTGCCCAGTGCTTTGAGATTGTAAATGGCCGTACGCGCCCGCTCCGGGCTTTCCAGCACGTAGGTTTCCGTCACTTCCAGCTGCAGGCGATGCGCCGGGAAGCGGCAGGTTTCCAGTACGTTTGCTACCTTCTCTTCAAACTCCGGGTCACGGAACTGCGCCGGGGAGATGTTGACTGACAGCTTCAAATCGTCCAGCGCCTGCAGGTCCTGACAGGCTCGTCGCAGCACAAACTGGCCCAGCGCATAGATAAGCCCCCCGGTCTCGGCAATGGTAATAAACTCGTCCGGGGTCAACGCACCTTGAGGGCGGCGCGGCCAGCGTACCAGCGCCTCAACGCCTATCATTACCTGGGTTCGTGCATCGACGATCGGCTGGTACCAGACGTCAAACTCATCATTTTCCAGCCCCTGACGAATATCATTTTCGATCATCAACTGATATTCACGTGCGCTGTTTAGCTCGGTGTCGTAGTGCGTAATACGCCCTTTTCCGGTAATTTTTGAGTGATACATCGCAATGTCTGCCCGGCGGAACAGTTCAGTACGGGAACACTCCTCCGCCGTACCGCTGGCAATACCGATGGAAGCGCCAATATGAATAGTTCTCTCGCCAATGCGAATCGGGTTGTTGAGAAACTCCAGTACACGTCCGGCGAAGGCAGATGCCTGCGCCAGAGAATGTTTCCCCTCAGTGGACATGGCAAACTCATCGCCGCCGAGGCGTGCCAGCATACCGCCAGGCGGCACAATGCTTTGCAGCGTATGGGCTATGTGTACGATAAGTTCATCACCCACATCGTGGCCGTAGATATCGTTAACGTCCTTAAAGCCATCAAGATCGATAAACACCGCCGTTTTGACACCGTTATCCGGCCGGCCTTTCACCGACTCAAGGCGCTCAATCAGCGCTCTGCGGTTCGGTAAATGGCTGAGCCAGTCGGTGAGCGCTATTTCACGGGCAATTTTTTCGTTACTGGCAAGCTTAAACAGGCCGACGCTGCTGAAGAGAATAAAGGCAAGGATGATCGCCGCGGCTAGCAGAACAATCTGGCGAATTCCGCTCGACGCTGCTTTTGCCGCCTCCGCCCCCGGCAGACGCGGTTCCCAGTTCAGATACCCCACTACCGTACCGCCAGAGGTTTTCATCGGAACGCTGAACTTACTGGTTCGTTCTGCCGTGAGGTTAAGATTGGTAATCTGGAAAGTATTCCCCAGCTCACGCAAAATTTGCGGATTGAGATGACGGGTGATGACCAGATAGCGGCGGGTGCTGTCATAAACCTGCAGGCGGCCCATCATTGGACGAATGAGCCCTATGCCAACAAAAGCAATTCCCTGCCGCGTTTTGGTGATCCCGGCGTAGATATTTTTCCCGGTTTTTAGTCCGTCACCATGCTGACGGATAATCGACTGCAGGCCGTCGCCAAAAAAATTGAGGTCCGTTTCATTGAACGGGCTACTGTGAAACGATCCCCACAGCACGTTGAAGCCCTGGTCGAGGACAAAGGTGCCGTCGTAGAGGTTATTGATCTTGAAACCCGCCCCCCAGGTGTTGAACAGCCACTCTTTATCGAGTTCCGGCGGGTACACTTTGTGGACCGCATCGTCCCAGATAGCGTTATCAATAACCAATGAAAGCACCCGATTAACCGAGGTCTGTACCGCGCCCTGCACGGAGAGCGCCGTACGATGTTCATCGATTTCATTCGCTTTGGTACTGATGAGGTGTAAAGAGAGGTACAACAACGCCACGACCGAGATAATAAGACCTATCCCGGCCATGAAAATCATGACGAACAGCGTTCGTGCGGTGGGAATATTACGCCAACTTAATGGATTGAACATTCACTACCCTCATGGTGGCAGATGCCGGGAGAGTTCCCAATCTTTTTGTTAAGCGTAATACAGAGGGTGAATTTCGCTGCCCGGAATTACGGGCAGCGATCACATCAGGCGAGTTTTATCATTACCATGCCGATAATCAGCAGGACCAGACCGGCCCAACCTTTATTGTTGAGGCGCTGACCAAACAGCACCCAACCGGCAGCCAGGGTGGCGGCGATACCGAAACCGCCCCACAGTGCATATGCCACTGACAGGTCGATTCCTTTTACCGCCTGCGACAGCGAACTGAACGCTGCCAGTACGGCCAGTAATGAGAGAATGCCGTAGGTTTTACGACGAAAACCGTCGGAAAGTTTCAATAATACGTTGGCGGCGATTTCAAGAACGATCGCCAGGGCCAACCAGGCGCCGTGGACCCACTCAAACTGTTGCATGAGCTGGCTCCTTGGTCATCGACGCTTTTTTGGCTTTGCGGGTACCTGATTTAATCAGCACAATCCCCAGAACCAGCGTTGTCAGACCCGCCACTTTCATCGGTGTCAGCGCTTCGTCAAATAACAACACGCTGAACAAAGTAATTAACAGAATACCAATACCTTCCCACAGTGCATAGGCTACACCCAGGGCGATTTTTTTAACGGCAAATGCCAGGAAAATATAGGACGTGGCAATCATCGCCAGCATCAAAATATAGCCAGTGTTGCCACCGCTCACGCTTGCCCATTTCATCGACAAGGTACCGGTAATTTCTGCAACAATTGCTAAACCTAAAAGGATCCAGTAAAACATCATTCTTCTCCTGCTTGAGAATAAAAATCCATCGCGGTAAGCCAAAAAAGGGGCGAACCGAAAAAAAACTATGTTAGTGCCGTGCGCAGTGCGCCAGCGAATGCAGGGGAAGAAAGACTATAGCTCAGAGCGCCAGTGCTGTTCACCAGAGAGCAGGTTGTATGGGGATAGTAAAACGATGTATGTAGAGATGAAAGTTCTGAACATATTGTCCATAAAATTACAATTATCCGCGGTATTGCTTCTCGTCATTGCGGATCAAAATTGTCCTCGGTAGTTAAACACACTATATATTTAGCACAGCGGCACATTTTACTCAAAAGATTTTCAAATCTTTACTAAATGTGACTGGCACGGATAAGTTTATTCTTAATTCGATCGCCATTATGATGTTCTCCGGACAAGTACAGGAGTCACTATGGTCAAGCCCATCATCACATTTAACGGATTAAAGATAGTCATCATGCTGGGCATGCTGGTCATCATTTTCACCGGTATTCGCCTGGCGGCGGATATCATCGTCCCCTTCATCCTTGCCCTGTTCATTGCCGTGGTGATAAATCCGCTGGTTAACCTGCTGGTGCGCTGGCGCGTCCCCCGGGCACTGGCCATTTCGTTGCTGATTGGGCTGATTATTCTCATTGCCGTTCTGCTACTCGCGTCTCTTGGCACTTCGCTGAACGAGCTAGCCCGCACTCTGCCCCAGTATCGTACGTCACTGGTGGTGCCGTTGCAGGACATCCAGCCCTGGCTCACCCGTTTTGGTTTTGGCGTCTCGGCGGGAGAATTGGGGAAATATCTCGACCCTAACGCCGTCATGTCGATGGTAACCGGCATGTTAACCCAGCTCTCCAATGCCATGTCCTCCATTTTTCTGCTGTTGCTGACCGTCATTTTTATGCTGCTTGAAGTCCCGCAGCTGCCGTCCAAACTGCAGCAATTGATGGCGCGCCCGGTTGAGGGCATGGCCGCCATTCAGCGCGCCATCGACAGCGTGTCTCACTACCTGGTGCTCAAAACGCTCATCAGCCTGTTCACCGGCCTGGTGGTCTGGGGCATGCTGGTGATGCTCGACGTTCGCTTCGCCTTTATCTGGGGAATGCTGGCCTTTGGTCTGAACTATATTCCCAACATTGGCTCGGTACTGGCGGCTATCCCCCCTATTCTCCAGGTGCTGGTGTTTGGCCGACTCTATGATGCGCTGGTCGTGCTGGCAGGCTATCTGGTGATAAACCTGGTTATCGGTAATATGCTGGAGCCGCGTGTGATGGGCCGGGGATTAGGTCTCTCCACCCTGGTGGTGTTCCTGTCGTTGATTTTCTGGGGCTGGCTGTTAGGTCCGGTGGGCATGCTGCTGTCGGTTCCGCTCACCATCATCGCCAAAATTGCGCTTGAGCAATCGGAAGGCGGCAAAAGCATTGCCTTCTTGCTGGGTGATGCCAGTAAATAAACTGAAATAGGCATACAAGCGCTTTGCCCAAAGGGTTTACGGTGGTTACTGCTGCTCAAGAATAAGTATCGCACTGGCGCTGAAAGGACCTGTATCGACGGCGCCCGGTGCCACCGCGGGGTTACGAGTAACCGTAGCCGTCAGCGTATCGTGCCCCTGGCCGTCCTGAAGACGAGTAGAGAACTTTCCTCCAGGGCTGAGCGGTAAACCGTTTCGGGTGAGCGAGACCCCTACGGCAGGATTAGTGCTGGCAATGACCGCGTCAGAAAAACTTGCGTGCCCGGCCAGGAGATGAATATCCACCGGCAACGTTTTTGCCGCATTGCATCGATAGTCCAGCGTAATGGTCTGCCGGTTTTCGCTTTCCCGCGCTGGAGTCAGAGAGTCAGTAACAATATTTCCGAAGTCAATATGTTCTCCTCCAGGGATGTTAATTTTGCACAGTACCGACACCGGGATAAGACCACTGGTGCTGATAAATATCGGGAGAAAAACAGAACTTTCATCAGGTCTAGGCCAAAAACCTGGAGTACCAATGGCTGGATAAGCAAACATAAGGGGGATTTCGGTTGGGGTAATAATACCCCCACCAATAACATCCCGTGCTAACTCCAGCGTTATGCTGCCCTTTATATGTATATTGGCAGTGAACTGTCCGCTCCTGGCTGGCGGTCGAAAATTCAGCCGGAAAGGGTCATAAGTTGACATGTCTACTCTCACGAACTCAGAGTCTTCAATACTAAACCCGACCAGGTTTAGATCATCGTTTATCTTTCTTTTCCATCCGTCCACACGGGGAAGTCTGATATAAGCATGGGAGTAAGCGATATATAAATCCTTTGGGCTGAGGTAAGAAAACTGATAATGCACGGTCGGATTAAAGGAATGGTCAAAGTTAACCGTAAGCGTTGCCCCTTTGGTATAGCTTGGAAAACGGGCCGAATCGACGCTGATGACCATTTTATCTGTGCTATCGGTCCATATTGCGTCGCCCCTGCAAACGGCGACAAAGCACACGGCAGTCATGCTAATGAGGAAACGGGTCATCCGT
This sequence comes from Yokenella regensburgei ATCC 49455, assembly GCF_000735455.1. Classification (GTDB taxonomy): domain Bacteria; phylum Pseudomonadota; class Gammaproteobacteria; order Enterobacterales; family Enterobacteriaceae; genus Yokenella; species Yokenella regensburgei. Next base: position 114,794 of record NZ_JMPS01000073.1, read on the forward strand.
TTCAGGGTTAATATGTTTTTCATCATCCATATTCCTGGTCATTAAGGTTAGGGATACCGGAGTACAAAGCTGGCCGTTGAGTGGAAATCACCCATCCGAATCGTTTTATTTTTTACGGCATCGTTCGCTCCTTTCAGGGAGGCGAAAACCCGGATTTCGTTGTTTCCTGGTTGCAGAGCGATGCTGACCTTATCCTGATTTATTCTGAGCAATTGCCCCTGCTCGTTTGTCAGCATAATTGCGAAACCTCGTGCCGCTCCGGTAACGGCCAGCAGCCCAGGCTGGTCCCCATCTTCGTCGCCGTAAAAGCGAACATCGAGGCGCTGGCTGTGCTTGAAGGTGCAGTTAAGCACCCGAATAATGATTGTCCGACGGCTGGTCGTGTCGTAATCGTAGAAGTTTTTAACCGGTATGCTCTGGAAGTCCACCCGTTGATGCGCCGAGGCAATATCCAGCTTGCAGGGGGCATGGCTCAGCACGCCGGAAAATGTCAGTTGCGCATATCCCTCATTAGCAGCGCGAGCCGCCGTCACTGCAGCTACCCCTGCGAGGACGCCCAGCGCCAGGATGGAATACCAGCGAAAGCGGCTCTGAATGGGCGCCAGGTTACTGCACTTTGGCACGACAGATCCCCTCCAGGCAGTGGAATATAATCTCAGGCTGGCCCCCGTAGTCGTTGATATAGGAGATAATCGGCTCGGCCAGACGAGGGGCCTTAAGCCTGGATTTGCCCTCCGGAGCAATCATCACAGGAGTCATATCAGAATAACCGCCGTCCCGGTTTTTCAGGCCAGTTACGGTAATGTAATACGGCGTTGGGTTATCGATTTCATAACCGTCGTCGATGCGGTGCAGGATCATTTTACTCTGCCAGACCGAACCGCGGCTTGCCCGAATAGAGGCGGGTCGATAGAACAGTTTGATCCGAGTCTGAAGCGCAATTTGCAGCGCGTTAGCACCGTTGTCCCGGGGCGGGATGCCGCGCAGGTTGAAGTAAAATAGTGATTCTTTATCCTCGGGAAGCCGATGCGCGGCATGCGTCGCGACGATTCGGACCAGGCTGCTGGCGCCGGGTTCAATGCGCTGTACCGGTGGGATGGCAACCAGGAACTCGCTGTTTTTCTTTCCGGCCGCATCCTCCACCCATGCCTGAGCCAGAAAAGGTCGGGTCGGATCATCATTCGTGGCGGTCAGGCTGACGGACGACTCTCCCGCATTCAGAATAATACGGGTGCGATCCAGGTTTATCGCGGCGTGCGCAGCGCCCGCTATTAGCAGGGTAGCACCGAGAACGACATGGATATCTCGCATTACTTCACTCCTGTTTATCAATAGATTGGTCACAGCCCCTTTCCCCATTCGTTAAGGAGTGCCATCATTCAGTCGCCGAAGTATGGCGCAGCGGAAACACGTAGTTCCGCGGATCGAAAGTACGGATCATGGTCACCCGCACGGGCAGCGATCCATCCTGCGCCGCCTTCTGCACAACCGTCACGGCACCACCGTACCCGGCCTGCGCTATCGCTTTCTGCCATGGAATGGGCAGATCGCCCAGCGCTGCATTGAGTATTTTCTTCTCCGCCTGCATATCGCGAATAACTGTCCCGTCCGCCAGCATTTCCCTGGCCACCAGGGGGATCACGCTGTGGCGTGTCAGCCCGTTGCGACGACCGGCCTGATCCACGCGGTACCAGACCCCTTCTCCCCCCGCGTGCACTCCTCGCCGCTGCCGGAAATCCATCACAAAGCGGTTTTCTGACGCCAACTGATGTTCATGCGCTTCCCTGCCAGCTCGCCGTACTTCAACGATGGCTCGTTGCTGTGCGTTCTCCAGCTGACGTCCCCGCAGACGAACCTGTCGCAGGAAAACGTCTCTGATCCCCGCGAGCATCAACGCGCGATCGTGCTTCACGCCAGATAACGCCAGCACAGCTTCATTTTGAAGAATCGCTGTGCCAGCCATCACTCCGCTCGCATAGGCGACTTCATCTGCCTGTCCGTGAATGGATGGCCTTGTTTCACCGGGCCTCAGAGCCAGAAAGCCCAGCAGAACCTTTCGGCTCCGTGCCAAAAGTTGTCGCATTTTTTCTGCCCCCCGGTATATCCTGACGCTCCCGTTCCGGCCAGGGCCGCGAGAAACAGGCACACGCTCAGGGATCGATGCTTTTGCACGACCATGATTGTCATCGACACGTTTTTTGTCCTGAAGACGTGGATGCGCGGGTCGGACATCGCGGTCAGAGACCGGGTGTTGAAAAGCTGGCTTAGGGCGAGCGACGGGGTGGTTTCCGGCAACTGGTCCCTCTTCCGCCAGGGACCAAAGCCCGTTCAGTGAGATTTCCGACTCCGGACGCAGGATATCCGCCACCGGCGCCGCCGCCAGAGGCGTGCCAGCAGTGGCCACCCAGATGAGGCCCCCCACAATGCCTGCCAGCCTCATTCCTGTTCGACCTGCTGGCTTAGATTATTTAGCAGAGTGTGGCGAATGTCGGCGCAGACCTTGTTCACCCGGTAGCGGTATAGCGCGTCGATAGTCTCCTGAAGTGGTGGAGACAAGGTGTCGCGAACTCCCGCGTACTGGTGCATTCTCTGCATCAGTACCGTGAAATGACCGGACAGCGGGGATGCCGCCCCCGGGGCTATCGTATTCAGAACCGTGAGCTCCTGCCGACATCGACCGGGCAGCCCGTTATCATCTGCCTGCCGCGCCGGGCGACGATTTTCTTGCTTCGCAGAGGTCGCATTTTTATCTGTCGCGGCCGGCATGCTGCTTTTACGGCTCTGAGCACCGGACATCAGGCTACAACCGCTCAGACACAGCGAGAGCACGGCGAGCAACAGGCAGCAATTACGACTGACTGACATGACAGACACTCCCGTGACAGGAAAAGGTCAGCTCGGGCCGAGCCCCATAGTCGTCGATATACGTCAAAACCGGCACCTGCAGTGTCGGGGACACCATCCGGGTACTGCTCCGTGGCGCAAGCGTCCGTGGAGCGATATCCGCGCTGCGGCCACGCTTCGCCTTCAAATCGACCAGCGTAACGTAGTAAGGGGTCGGGTTATCCAGCCGGTATCCGTCATCCGTCCGGGTCAGAACCAATTTTGTCATCCAGGGGCTGCCGGAGCGTACCGCGAGAGCCGCGGGACGGTAAAA
>NZ_JMPS01000074.1 GCF_000735455.1 Yokenella regensburgei ATCC 49455
GAGCTTCACTCTGGTCTGCACTGCGAGTTGCAGGACGTTGGGTTTGTCCGCACGCGGGGGAATACCGCGAAGGTTAAAATAGAACAGACTCTCCCTGTCGGCTGGGAGTGTTGATGCCGTCGGGAGTGCGGTGATCCTGACAAGACTGCGGGCGCCAGCTTCCAGGCGTTGCACCGGTGGAACGACGGCCAGGGGAAGCCCTGTTCTGGCGCCTTTTTCGTTTTCCAGCCAGGCCTGCGCCAGCGCCGGACTAGTCGGGTCGTCGTTAATCACCGTAAGACTGAGCGATGGTTGACCGGCATCGAAGATAACGCGTGTACGATCAGGGGTGACCGTGGCGTCAGCCGTGGGCCCAAGTAGCCACAAAGCACCACCCAATGCCGCAGAAATCACCTGCCCTCTGAGTTTCATGTTGTTTTATCCTGTGATTATGGTTATTGAATGCAGCGTAAAATTAGCGTGTCCAGACCCCTGGCAATGCTTGCGGGAACGCGCAGCCGGCATCGGGTCTTTCCATCCCACATGACCCGAAGCCGTTCGCCTTCACGAAGGCCGGCAACCCAGGCCTGACCACCGTCTCCCACGATCCCCCGCTCCCGCCCCCCGTCATCCTGTACGCTGGCCCCGAAAGGCGGCGGCAGTTTTCCGCGCCGGTCGATGGTGATCATTCCCTTCCATCCCTTCAGGACGGCAAATCGGTGGTAGCCAATAGCGCCCTCCGTCAAGGTGGCATCGTTGACGGGGTCCTGCACCTCCACACCCGACGGCAGACGATCGACATCAATGCGGGTATGCAGGCGGTAGTAGCTGCTCTGATTGGTCAGAACCCCCTTTCCCCACCGGTTGGTGACGATTTCGCCACCATTAACCGGGATGCTCCCCGCCGGAGATGTATCAACCATCAGTCGGGTTCCACCGTTACCGTTACCCGGATGCAGCGCCGCCCCCGGGCGGTGGCGGTAAACCCACCTTGCAGCGTCAATCCAGCGGCCTGGTATCTGTCGTGGGACCAGGCTGCGGTCAGGGACATCTCGCTCCAGTCGCCGGTATGGTTGACATAACCGCTCACAAATGCCGGTGCCGTGGATCCACTGCCTCCTCCGGCGGTCAGCCGCCAGGCGTTGTGCGCGTCCACGGTCCGAAGCCAGGATGCGCTTTGCGTCAGGGAGCGGCCATCACGCTGCAGGTCGTAGCTTATAGTGCCTTGTTCCAGCGGCAGGGAGAGACTGACAAAAAGCATGTCGTCGCGGCGATGGGCCAACTGTGTTCGGGTAGCAGAGAGACTGAGCGCAAGGTGTTTCAGGCTGAACAGATCGAACAGGCGGCTGACGGTCAGGGTATAGCTGCGGGTGGAGGGACGATCCCAGTAGTTTTGATGGTTGTAGTTGAGGTACATGCTAACACCTGCACCAGAAAAACTTTTATTTATCATTACATTATACATTGATTTGCTGCGTCCCTGCAGAGACTGCGGGTGGTCCTGCAGGCTCAGAAACTGATCCATCGACAAGAAATTACGCTCAGAAAACCGGTAGCCGGCAAAAGTTATGCCTCCGTTCAGCGAGGAAAAGTATTTTGAATAGTTGACGCGCCATGACTTTCCGGCCTCCCGCTCTCCGTTCTGCAAACGAGCTAGTGACTGGGTGACATCCGCAGACAGCGCCCCGAAACCAAACAGATCGCGTCCTACACCAATAGCCATTGCCTGGTAGAGGGTTGAGAGTGTACTTCCGCCGTAGAGCGTCCACGCACTGGTGACACCCCATGAAAACTCCGCCATGGTAAACAGGGGGCCGCGCAGACGATGATTGTCCCGGGAAGGCCGGCCGGCGGCGATTTTATAACGTAAACGTCCAGGCCGAGTCAGATAGGGAACGGCGCTGGCATCCACGTCAAAGCGCTGAACCTCTCCGTTCTGCTCCTCTACCCTGACGTTCAGCTTGCCGGTTAATACTGAGCTCAGCGTCTGAATCCGGAAAGGCCCTGCCGGCACCGTGCTCTGGTAGATGACCTGTCCCTGCTGTGAAATAATGACTCTGGCATTGGTATGGGCTATTCCACTGACCTCTGGGGCATACCCCCGCTGATCGGGTGCCAACATGGCATCATCGCTGGAGATACCGAACCCGGTATAGCGCCAGGACTCGAAGATTTCGGTATCAAGGTAGCCTTCCCCCAACGTCGCGCGCGCGCGCAAGGACGGGAGGGGACGGTAGGCATAAAACCGCGCCCAACGGAAATCACGCTGCTCCTCCCTGCCCGATTCACGAGACATCGTGCCCTGATAATCGCCACGGAAGCGCCATGCACCAGCGTTAGCTCCCACGGTACCAAACACGTCTGCACGGGTTTCGGACGCACTCTGCTCCGGCTTGTTCACCGTCGTGCTGAAGTTATAATCGATAAACGCACCAGGGATGCCGTTATCCCAGCGGGAAGGCGGATCCCAGTCCGGATTGCGTTCATCAAGATACGCCTGAGGTAGCGTGATGTTGAGCTCAGCCTGGCTCAGATCGATACGGATGCTCTCTCCCTGAAGCGCAGCCAGGCTAATACATTGATTCTGATGCCATGCGTCCAGCCTGGCCCGCTCAGCCCGACGTAGTCCCAGCAGATCTATGATCCCGGCGGTCAGGCAGACCGTCGGCGTGTCTGATTTTTCAGCACCCTCAGGGTAGACATCCACGTTCTGCGTGCCCAGTCGACGGTCATTCAGGACAATGGTCAACGAGTAGCGTCCGGGCATGACATAACCTGCTGTACTAAAACGGGAAAAATCAACATTACGCGCGTCTTTGGCATCCAGCATGTCGGTATCAAACTCCACGGCCCTGACCGCAGAGGAAGTCGCCAGCATAAAAAGAAGGAAAAAACCGGGCAGGAAATACAGCGACGGTGATGACATATCGACACGTACCATATATTCCTGCTCCGGATCCGAATCACAGATAGGTCAGCGTAAAATTAGCGGTACTGAAGAATTGTCCCGGAACGGGGTCTGCAGTTCCAACCCGTGTCACATAGGCTGCAAACGGAAGATCCTGGTTGCCGTTCTTAATTTCGCGGACGGGGAACGTTTTTCCCAGCGTAATTTGCTGAGAGGAACCATTCTGCAAAATAATCCCGACGTTTTGCGCCGATCCGGTCACTCCCAGAATATTGGGATTATTACCCGTAGGCTCATAGGCGCCGCTGCCAGTAAAGGTGATATATACCGTTTTTGACTTCGTGGCATCGCCAATATTGCAGTTTTTCAGGTTAATGTTGAAGCTTTTCGGGTTCGTTACACCATCCTTCAGGGACTGGAGTGAAGTACTGCCGAGATCAACAGGTTTCCCGTCGTTAGCATCGACTGAACAGGGTGCATCAATGACCGAGCCGGTAAAGTCTACCTTCCCACTCCCCTGGTCGACGACGCCCGGTGACGGATCTGGCGTCGGGTCTGCGGCATACACCGATGACAGCCCAGTGCATAGGGTTGCCACGGCACTCATTAGCATCATTTTTTTCAACATAATATTGGCCTTAATGACAAAATTACAGGTTTTATTATTTCTGCTGGATAACTCCCTAAGTAAACACGATAAACATCAGGCCCTCAGGGATAATACAGGGATAACAGATATTCCTCCTTTAATTATAAGGTGTATTTTTGCAGTACTTTTAATAACAAACCAAAGGCAAGAAATGGCCTTCCTTTTCGTTATTACCAGGAAGTTACTTGTCTCAAGAAAATATTAATTCACACTATATTATCGGCTTAATATTCAGCAGGACCAGGGTCGTTAATATTTTTCATGCCCAATCTGGCCAGCCCGCTTTTTCGAAGTCGGTAGATACTTTTAACAGACAGCCCAGCCTTGTGAGCCTGTACCCCTGCCGGTTCGCCCTGCAGATAACCGCTCAGAACCCATTTTTCCTGCCCCGAAAGCCAGACTGAACCGGTCCGCGACCGGCGAACCACAGGCGGCGTGCAAAGCGCGCTGGCGATGTACTCCGCCGGGTCACGGTCATGGACGACACTCATTGGCGCACAGAACAGACGATGTGCCAGACGGCTCTGCCAGGACTGGCGGTCGTCGAGAAGCATTACCACCCGCCCGGTAGCGACATCACAGACCGGAAGCAGTGCGCTCAGCCAGGCCACAATCCCCGACGAACAAGGGGGGCAGCAGACGAGAAGCGAGGTGACGGTGGTCGGTCTGATGCGGCAATCGCGTTTATCACTGATATGAAAGAAAGGGAGAAGATGGCTGGCGGCATATCCCGCCGTCAGCTGGTACATCCCTTCATTCTGAACACATCGCACCCCTGCAAACGCGACGGCATCGCTCGCCATCCTTGATCGTTCAACACGCATCACATCTCCTTGTTCGTCTTATCGTCGGGATTAGTTCATACCCTTTACCAGATGCGCCTGCGTTACATCTGTACTGCCGGAAAAAACAGCAAAATATGTACATCTGGTGAACCTATGTTACTGCCATAGCCCCTTATGATCAATATAATCGATCGATAAATCATTATTAATCGATTTTATCAATTAAACATAATGAAATTGATCGTTACATCTAATCGAGAATAATTATCATTTATTGATTTTGGTCAAAGAAATATCGCATCACTCTGTTTTTAAAGGATGGAAAATTGCTGTATATCAAAACAACGCCGGGAACATATTTACGCAAATTATGGGTTGAAGCGCCCTATCGGCACGAAGAGAATCGCTATCAGGAGCAAAACATTTGGGAGGATACTGAAGTTTTCCGCCACGCAAGCTACATCCTTATGGCGAACAAAGGACTGCCACGTTTTACCAGCTGGATTTCACAGGGTAAAACGTGGCGATCGGTCAGGCATCAATAACAATATCGCTGACAGGAATACACTGGCAGGCAAGACAAGTGCCGTCACCACGATTATCAGATTCACCGAGTGACTCTACCGCCCCTTCGGTCAACTTCACCGCACAACATTCGCACTGCCCGGCGCGACAGCCTCCGGCCATGCGGATCTTATGTTTTTCTCCCAGTTCCAGCAGCGTCCCGGCAGCCGGAGTCCAGTCAACGGTAACGCCCGACCGGGCGAACACCACTTTGTGGTGGGTTTTGTGCGACGTGATGCGTGGTTTAGGTGCTGCAAACTGCTCCTTAAAGATATCAAAGGCAAAAACACCCCGCTCCCTGAGCCCATTTTCAAGCGCCCGGGTCATGGCTTCCGGGCCGCAGAGATAGAAACGGGCGCGCTGAGAGATCAGCGCCTCATCGAACATTGCAGCGTTGATCATCCCTTTCTGCTGATAATCTTCACCCGGTAGCTCGGATGCCAGGGGAGTGTCGTAAACATTCACAATCCGCAGGCGCGGCAGCCGTTGCTCCAGCATCTGCAGCTGCTCGCGGAAGGCATGGCTCTGGCCGTTACGGTTACCGTAATAGAGCCACAGACAGGCCCCCTCGGTATCGGGCTCCAGCGAAGACAGGAAGCTCATAAACGGGGTGATCCCAATACCGCCGGCAATCATCACCACCGGGGCCTTGCTCTGCGCCGGGATCACAAAATTACCGTCCGGCGCCGTCAGCATCACTTCATCGCCAGGCTGCAGCTGCTGGTGGATCCAACCCGACATCTGCCCCTGCGGCTGCAGGCGAACTGACAGCGTAAAGTGTTGGGCATTACCCGGCGCGTTACTGAGGGTATATGCCCGGCAAATGCCCTGCGGAATATCTTTCGGGAACACGCGGATGAGTACCGCCTGGCCCGGCTGCCACTGCGGCAGTGGCGTACCGTCCAGGGGTACCAGGCTGACGCTTTTCACCCCTGCGGTTTCATTAATCACCTGGCTTACGATAAAACGTTTCTCCCCCGGCCAGGCGAGCGCACCAGCGGTACGGCGTACCGAGCAGTGCATCATACGCAGCGGCACCGAGCCGCTAATGGCATCCACGCGCTGGTAGTTGCACAAACCGTTATAGTTGCTGGCACCGGAGCCATAAACCGGGCGCTCCGGGAGATTCAGATCGGCGCAGCCCTGCCACCAGCCGTATTCTGCCACCACCACATCATCGTTCATGGCATCATCAATTCTGGCGCGGAACTGCCCGGTTCCGGAGGGGGTTTTGACTTCAATCCAGTCTTTGTTAGCAATCCCCTGCTGCTGTGCCAGGGCACGGCTGACGATCGCTTGTGGATCCGGTGATTTACGGCGCAAAGTGACCAGATGACGGTGCTGGCTATGGCAAAACAGCGGATTTTTCATGGTGGTCAGGCGCAGCGGGAAGTCATCGCTGTGCGGCTGTTCTTCCAGGAATACCGGCAGCGGAGAGTAACCGTGGCGCAACAGCTTTTCACTGTAGATCTCCGCTTTCCCGGTTTCGGTCGCAAACCCGCGCGGGCGAGCAGCCTCTGCATCATGCAGGGCGTATTTACGCTCATGGTTTGACAGATTCAGATTGATGCCGCGAGGTTCGGCGCGCAGCATCGCCATCGTCAGGCCGCTCGGTGCCAGAATATGATTGAATCCGGCTTCAATATCGCCGTTAAAAAAGTGCTCACCCATACCCATTTTGCAGGCCAGGCGGAAGGCTATCTCATAGTCCGCCAGCGACTCACCGCGCGGTTTCACCAGCTGCGGGCGCAGCTGGACGTGAGAATCCGCCCGCGCGGAAATTTCAAAACCCACCTTCAGCGCTTCACGCTCCCACAATGTGTTCGCAGGCAACAGAATATCTGCAAAGCGAGAGGTTGGATTTTCAAAATGATCGCAATGAACGTGAAACTCCAGCGCCTTCAGGGCTTCGATACCCGTTTCTACGTTACCGTGGCTTGAAAGCATGTTCGACCCGAAGCAGAACAGCCCTCGCACTTTATAGGGGACCCCTTCCAGCACCGCGCGCTGCAAATCAGCGGTAGCAATATAGCCGCTGGCCGGTGGCCCCAGCGGGCGCTCCTTCACCCCCAGTGCTTTTTGACGCTGGGCTTCAGGCAATAACGACAATGGGTTCATGACGTTGCAGAGCGGTTTGCTGTAAATCCGGTTGCCACCTTCGGTATCAAACGCGCCGGTCAGCGCATAAAGGACAGCAATCGCCCGCTCGGTTTGGGTCGCATTCTGGCTCTGGGCGATACCAATCCAGGCATGATAAGCAATACGTGATGAGCCACGGATAAGCGTTGCCGCGGCCAGCTGTTTTTCTGCCGACACGCCGGTGATGTCACTGACATAATCCAGCGTGTACTGCGAGGTGGCCTGGCGTAGTTTTTCCAGCGCGGGAGAGACGCTTACCTTCTGCCCGTCAGCCAGGGTGATAACGTATTCCCCCGCCAGCGCCGCACGCTGATAGAACGCCTCATCCCCGGCAAGCGTATCGGTACAGGCTCGTGGCTGGTTGTCGAACGCATCCCAGAGAAGATAATGATTGGTTTTGGCGCTGGCATCGAGATCCTGCTCGCGCAGGAAGAATCCGGTAGTGTTATTCACTAACAGCGGCGCATTGGTCCAGGTTCTGACGAAGGTGTCATCATAGGCCTGCGCCTCAAGCAACTGGCGGATTAAGCCCATCGCCAGCACCACGTCGGTGCCGGGGTTCACGTTAAGCCACAGATCCGCATCGCGGGCGAGTTCGTTCTGGCGCGGGTCAACGACCAGCAGACGCGCTCCCTTTTTACGCCCTTCGCCAATCGCATTTGCCTGAGCAAGCCAGGTAGACGACGGATTATTGCCCCACAGCATAATAAGTTCGGCGTTGCGGTAGTCGGCGGCCGGGGTTATACAACCAAACGTGAACATATGCGCCCCGTCCTTGTGCCAGTTGCACACTTCGGCGCTGTAACACGTGTTCGGGCTGCCGTAGAGGCGAATAAAGCGTTCAATCCACTCGGTACTGTCGATAATCGGCGTCCCGCTCGGGGTGGTTATCGAGAAAGCAACGGATTCCGCCCCACTTTCCGTTTTGAAGGTAGTCAGCTTCGCAGCAATGTCATTCAGTGCCTCTTCCCAGCTAATGCGCTGCCAGCCTGGATCCGCCGCCCCTTTTGGCTGCGTACGGCGCATCGGCCAGAGAATACGATTTTCACTGTAGATGAGTTCAGGCGCCGCGCGCCCTTTCATACAGACCGCCCCGCCGGTAGGGTGCTCAGGATCGGGGTGTACTGCCATCAGGCGACCATCTTTGATTTCGTTCAGAGTACCGCAACGGGAACGACAAAGCGCGCAATAACCGGGAGTAAGATGTTGAGACATAACGGGTAACACTCCTATGTCTGGTAAACATAGCAGGATGCCTGGCACGGGTATTCGACAATATTTTTTGGACAGGATGCCGCTGGTTTAGACTGATTTAAACTATTTTTGATAGATTCAAAAAATACACTAAACCAACCTGGGCAGATTGATTCACGTCAACAATGTATCCGGTCGCGACTGAGGGGAAGTGGAAAGTGGATGTTTAAAGAAAAAGCCCCTGCATTTCTGCAAGGGCGTAGTGCTTTTTTTCTGCGGTTTTTACAGCGCCATGTCGTGCTGCGGGGAGGATTCCATCGGCTTCGCCTGGGGGATCGCTGCCTGCGGCTGCGCGTTCATCTGCAGAACCGGCGGTTTGGTCAACTGCAGCGTGGCAGCGGTGTCGTCCCATACCTGCTGAGTCAGCGCCACGTTGCCGTTCAGCTTCTGACCGTAGCTCGGCACGATAGTATGGATCTTGCTCTGCCACTCCGGGGAGTTGAACTGCTGCGGGAACATCTGCTTCAGCACGTTCAGCGTGATCGGCGCGGCAGTTGAGGCACCCGGTGACGCACCCAGCAGCGCGGAGATAGTTTTCTCTTTATCTACCACCACTTCGGTACCCAGTTTCAGTACCCCGCCTTTTTCGGCATCTTTCTTGATGATCTGCACGCGTTGACCGGCCTGAATCAGCTTCCAGTCCTCTTGACGGGCGGCCGGATAGTACTCTTTCAGCGCCGCGAAGCGGTCTTCATCGCTCAGCATGACCTGGCTAATCAGGTATTTCACCAGATCAAAGTTATCCAGACCGACGTCGGTCATAGGCATAACGTTGCTGGTGGTCGTGGTGCTCAGCAGGTCAAAGAATGAACCGTTTTTGAGGAATTTGGTGGAGAACGTTGCAAATGGTCCGAACAGAACCACACGTTTACCGTCGATAAAGCGGGCATCGAGGTGCGGAACCGACATCGGCGGAGCGCCCACAGACGCCTGACCATACACTTTCTCGAGGTGCTGTTTGGTCACTTCCGGGTTTTCGGTCATCAGGAAGGAACCACCCACCGGGAAGCCTGCATAGTTGTCCGCTTCGGCAATACCGGTTTTCTGCAGCAGCTTCAGCGCGCCGCCGCCGGCACCGATAAACACGTATTTCGCATCAATCGCGTGGGTTTCACCGCTTTTCACGTTCTGAATGGTGACGTGCCAGGAGTTATCGTCGTTACGTTTGAATTCGGTCACTTCAGCAGACGTTTCCAGGCTGAAGTTGTTGCTCTTTTTCAGGCTACCGATCAGCTGACGGGTAATTTCACCGTAGTTAACGTCGGTACCCACCGGCGTCCAGGTTGCTGCAACTTTCTGCTGCGGGTCGCGCCCTTCCATCACCAGCGGTGCCCACTGTTTGATTTGCTGATGGTCGGTGGAGAATTTCATACCCTGGAACAGCGTGGTCTGCTGCAGCGCAGCATAACGTTTGCCGAGGTAATCGACGTTTTTATCGCCCCAGACAAAGCTCATGTGCGGCGTAGAATTAATAAAAGCGTGAGGATCGTTCAGAATGCCGCGCTTGACCTGCGCTGACCAGAACTGGCGGGAGATCATAAACTGTTCGTTGATATCCAGCGCTTTGCTCACGTCGATGGAACCGTCCGGGCGTTCCGGCGTGTAGTTCAGTTCCATATTCGCCGAGTGACCGGTCCCGGCGTTATTCCAGCCGTTTGAGGATTCCAGAGCAACACCGTCGAGCTTTTCAACCATCACCTGTTTCCACTCCGGCTGTAATTCCTGCAGCCAGGTGCCCAGAGAGGCGCTCATAATTCCCCCGCCAATCAGCAGGAAATCGGTTTTTTGTGTGGTTTCAGCATTAGCGTAGGTGGCTGAACTTACCAGCATAGCCAATGAAGTCAGCGACAGAATAGTCTTTTTAATTGCAGGCATGATAATGATATCGCATCGCAAAAGTGAAGTGTGAAGCTATATATTAACTCACTTTTACTTTATTTTAAAATTTCATTCACAGATTCGTTAAACCACAGGAAAGGTGTAACAATATTTTTGCTTTTTTTAATTAAAAAAAGCAGCCAGGCTGCTTTAATTGGATGATTAATTGAGGTGGCCGCCCCACCGCGCGTGCGGCGGCAATTTAACTTAAATACCCAACGTATATTGGGCAATTTTAAAGTAAATAATCAGACCGGTGCCATCAATAAAGGTGGCAATAAAGGGTGCAGAAACCACCGCCGGGTCAATACGTACTTTTTGCAACAGCATGGGAATAATAGAGGAAACAATCGCACTCCAGATGGTGATAGCCACCAGGGTCAGACTGACGACGATGGTTATTTCAACACCCACGCCCATCATCCACGCACGGATCCACGCGGCAACACCTATCGTTATCGCAATCAGCAGCGAGGTAGAGACCTCTTTGCGTATGACGCGGCCAAGATTACTGAGGTTGGCTTCTCCCAGGGCCATGGCACGGACGATGGTGGAGGTTATCTGCGTACCACTGTTACCACCGGTACCAATCAGCAGTGGAATGAAGAACGCTAGTGCGATGGCCGCCTCAAGCTGTTCTTCGAACGCCTTTAATACCGTACCGGTATAGGCTTCCGCCACAAACAGTAATAACAGCCAGACGCTACGTTTACGCCACAGCTCCCAGGGGCTGGTTTCCAGATAAGGCTTTTCCAGCGGTAACGATGCCCCCTGCAGCTGTGCATCTTCGGTATTCTCATCGCGCACCAGGTGAGCAATTTCTTTTTCACCCAATACACCAACAATAATACCGTCCTTGAGGACCGGGAAAAACGTCAATGGATGTTTAACGTACATATCGCAAAAATCAGTGCGATCGTCTTCTGGTTTTACAGATATAAATTTGCGGTTCACAATGCCACGCACAAATTCATCTGCTTCATTCATTCTCAGCAATTCTTTTACTGATAATACACCGTGTAAAAAACCCTCTTCGGTGGTAACACAAACGTGGGAAGGAATACGCTCGTCGGTAATTTGTGACAACAGAGTATTGCGCGCTTCCGCAATGGTCATGCTGGCACGCAGGCTGACGTAATCCTGAGTCATGTATTCGCTGATATCATCCGCACGCGGATGGTTAAGTACTAATGGGGTCATAAAAACCTCGCAAGATGTTTAACGGATTAACCGAGCATCACGAGGGCGGTAAACCAGAGCAGGGGTGCAGATAAATCTATCTCCACGTACAGGTTTTGGCACTATACAACGTATCCAGATAACTGGAAGTTACTTTGGGCTGAACCTTAATCCGATAAAGCCTGTCCTAACCTTGGGCATCTCTCGATGTCGTCAGATCAGTAACCTATGTTTGTACAGGAGCCTCGCCAAACGAGATACTGCATAAAGCGAGGCGAATATAGCGATTGCTATAAAAAATAAAAACTGCGGCGAAACAGTTGTTTATTGAAGGTTTAAATAAATATGTAAAATTATAACAAAATGCATTATATAATTGCGGTTTAGCTTCGATTTAGGATTAAGAAAAAGAAAGCTGCTATGTTAAAAAGTCAGCCAATGAATAATAAAAAGGAATGGTATAATTTATATTCAGCGAAGCCAGATCTTCATCTGTAAATATATGTAAGCAACAGTCAATATCTTATTCCCCACTTAATAGCGTCAACCTGCGCTGCACCTCATCAAGAAATAACGGTAATCCACCAGGTTGATAGTCCCGGGACATATAGATGCCATAAACAGCCAGCGTTCTCGGCAACCAGCCTGACAGCAGCGGCTGCAGCAAACCGCGCTCCAGCGCCAGGTGTGCTTCTATTTCCGGTAACATCGCAATACCGCATCCCGCCACAGCGGCTTCCAGCAGTAATGAAGAGATCCCTGCCCCAAGATTTCCACCTACACTAACGGAAACCGACTCCCCTGAACCATCGCTGAAGTGCCATGAAGGCGCGGTGAAATGGCTGTAGTGCAGGCAGTTGTGCTGCGTAAGATCCTGCGGCGTTTGTGGGGCGCCGTGCTGCTGCAGGTACGCAGGGGAAGCACAAAGCACCGAGTGGCATACGCCCAGGCGGCGCGCAATAGCGCCTGGCTCAGGATCGTTGGTTATCCGAATCGCCACATCGATACGCTCACCCACCAGGCTCACTGGATGGTTGTTAATATCCAGTTCGAGGCGTAATTGCGGGTAACGACCTAGAAAATCAGGTAATAACGGAGAAACCAGATGCATGGCGGTGAAATGTGCGCACGCTACGCGCAGAGTACCAGAGGGAGTACTGCGCTGGTTCTGCCCTTCTATCTCTTCAGACAGGCGAAGAAGGCTACGCGTTTTTTGCAGAGTATTTTCACCGGCTGCCGTCAGCGTGAGTTTGCGCGTCGAGCGATGGATGAGCCGCGTTCCTGCCCACTGTTCCATCTGTTCCAGATAACGGCTGACCATCGGGCGCGACATGCCCAGCGCCCGCGCCGCCGCGCTGAGGCTCCCCAGTTCACAGATCCGATTGTAAACCCGTGCAGCGATAATCCGGTCCATTTTGCTCTCCATCTGCTCGATTTATGAAACTCAGCATCTCCTTTTTCAGGAATTCTGGCAAATGAGATTTTCCGTACAATAACGCTCATTCACCTGACAATGAGAAACGAACATGAAACTGACAACTCTGGCCCTGCTGACCGCGACCTTTGCTACCACCGCTATGGCGGCTCCGCTGAAACTGGAAACCTACAACCCACAGGAAAACGGTATTTTTCCGGTTTCTTCTACGCTTGTGAGCGGCCCGCACGAAGCGGTGCTGTTTGATGCCCAGTTCAACGTGAAAGACGGCGAAAAACTGGTAGAGATGGTGCGTAAAAGCGGTAAGAAACTGACGCAAATCGTCATTACCTCCGGTGACCCTGATTTCTACTTCGGCCTCGAGCCGCTGGTAAAAGCCTTCCCGGAAGCGAAGATTGTCGCTACCCAGAAAGTGGTCGATCACATTAAAGAAACCAGCAAAGCTAAGCTGACCTACTGGGGCCCGCAGATGAAAGACGGCGCGCCGCAGGTGCTGTACACCCCTCAGCCGATTGCCAGCACCCACTTCAGTATTGATGGTGAAGCGGTAGAAATTAAACAGCCGGAAAGCTACGCCGCTTATGTCTGGATCCCGGGTAACAAAACCATCCTCGGCGGTACCGGCGTTGCTTCAGGTATTCATGTCTGGACGGCTGATACTCAGTCGGTTGAATCCCGTAAAGACTGGCGCGAAACGCTGAAAGGCATGGCGGCCCTGCACCCGCAAAAAGTGATCCCGGGCCACTATCTGGGTGAACTGCCGCAGGGTGACAAAGCCATCACCTTCACCAGCGAGTATCTGACCCAGTTTGAGCAGGCGCTGAAATCACAGAAAACCGCAGCTGGCGTCATTGCAACCATGAAGCAGCAGTACCCACAGCTTAAAGAAGAAAGTTCGCTTGAGCTGAGTGCGAAGGTAAACAAAGGCGAAATGGCCTGGTAAACATTCCTGGATTCAGTTTTGTGGTTTGCTATTTCGCCTGATATGACCGAGTATCAGTACTGCATCAAAATTAATCGATGCGTATGTGGTTAATTTCGTCCGGTTTTTTCCGGGCTAGTCCTTGAAACCAGCAACAGGATTGAGGAGTAACAATGAAATCGAACCGTAAAGCACGTCATATTCTCGGCTTGAGCTACAAACTGTCTAACCAGACGAAAGTGGTACGCGAAGGCGGCCAGGAAACCCAGGTCAACCACGCACATGCCACCGGACGTAAGCGCCGCGCAAAATAAGTTTGCCTGAATCGTGACCGACACCATCTTCCTGGAAGATGGTGTTTTTTTATTTTCTTAAGACCGCCATTTCCCCTTTTTGACAGCACTTGCTTTATACTTTGCCCGCCGCTGTACCCGCCAGCCTGAGGCAGCCTCACCTGCCGGGACTGGAGTGATGACAAAGGAGTGAGTGAGATGTTATTAAATCATAAGAAAAACCGTTCTCTTTATATTCCCTACGCAGGCCCGGTTCTGCTGGAATTCCCGCTGCTGAATAAAGGTAGCGCCTTCAGTATTGAAGAGCGTCGCAACTTCAACCTCCTCGGCCTGCTGCCAGAAGTCGTGGAAACTATTGAAGAACAAGCCGAGCGCGCCTGGATCCAGTATCAGGGCTTCAAAACCGAAATCGATAAACACATCTACCTGCGCAATATTCAGGATACGAACGAAACCCTGTTCTATCGCCTGGTGGGAAATCATCTTGAAGAGATGATGCCGGTTATCTATACCCCGACCGTGGGTGCCGCCTGTGAACGTTTCTCGGAGATCTATCGCCGCTCGCGCGGGGTGTTCATCTCTTATGAAAACCGTCACAACATGGACGATATTCTGCAAAACGTGCCGAACCACAACATCAAGGTGATTGTGGTGACCGACGGCGAGCGTATCCTCGGCCTTGGCGATCAGGGGATCGGCGGGATGGGCATTCCTATCGGCAAGCTCTCCCTCTATACCGCCTGTGGCGGAATCAGCCCGGCATACACCCTGCCGGTAGTGCTGGATGTGGGGACCAACAACCCGCAGTTGCTGAACGATCCGTTGTATATGGGCTGGCGTCACTCGCGTATTACCGACGACGAATACTATCAGTTCGTCGATGATTTCATTCAGGCGGTGAAACAGCGCTGGCCGGATGTACTGCTGCAGTTTGAAGACTTTGCGCAGAAAAACGCGATGCCGCTGCTGACCCGCTATCGCGACGAGATTTGCTCCTTCAACGATGACATTCAGGGAACTGCGGCGGTCACCGTCGGGACGCTGATTGCCGCCAGCCGTGCCGCCGGTAGCCAGCTCAGCGAGCAGAAAATCGTCTTCCTCGGCGCCGGTTCCGCCGGTTGCGGTATCGCTGAACAGATCATCGCCCAGATCCAGCGTGAAGGTCTGAGTGAAGAGCAGGCCCGCGCCCGGGTATTCATGGTTGACCGTTTCGGCCTGCTGACCGATCAGATGCCAAATCTGCTTAACTTCCAGACCAAACTGGTGCAGAAACGCGAGAACCTGAGCAACTGGGATAGCCAGAACGACGTGCTGTCGCTGTTAGACGTTGTGCGTAATGTGAAACCGGACATTCTGATTGGCGTATCCGGCCAGACCGGGCTGTTCTCAGAAGAGATCATTCGCGAGATGCACAAGCACTGCCCGCGTCCGATCGTGATGCCGCTTTCCAACCCGACGTCGCGCGTTGAAGCCACCCCGCAGGACATCATCAACTGGACCGATGGCAATGCGCTGGTCGCTACCGGCAGCCCGTTTGCGCCGGTGGTGTGGAAGGACAAAGTCTTCCCTATCGCCCAGTGTAACAACGCCTATATCTTCCCGGGTATTGGCCTTGGGGTGATTGCATCCGGTGCCCGACGCATTACCGACGAGATGCTGATGTCGGCAAGCGAAACCCTCGCCAAGCATTCACCGCTGGTGAATAACGGCGAAGGTCTGGTATTGCCAGAGCTGAAAGACATCAAAACCGTGTCGCGGGCGATTGCCTTTGCGGTGGGTAAAATGGCTCAGCAGCAGGGTGTTGCGGTGAAAACCTCTGCCGAGGCGCTGCAGCAGGCGATTGATGAAAACTTCTGGCTGCCGGAATACCGCAGCTACCGCCGTACTTCTATCTGACCAAAGCGGCGCTCCAGAGGAGCGCCATGCTGAAAAAGTCTGTCAACAATCTGGTCGCTTATCGTCGTCGCGCGGGAGTGAAGCTTTACCCGCGCGGCCAACCGGTTGAGCTGATTTCAGGGGTGGCGAAACCCCATTCATCACGCTACACTGCACTCACCTGTCAACTTACTGAATATATAAGGAGGATCCCCATGCTGTACTGTGAAATTTTCAATGTTTCACATACATTTGGCGATCGTGCCAGCTCAAGCGTTATCCGTATCGTGCTGCGATAACTTTGGCTTGAGCGAAGAAACACACCTTTAATCCCTTCTCTCGGGCTTACCGGGTTATCGTCAGCGATGTTTGACGAGGCACAGCTGTGCCTGTAACTCTTGAGTAAGCAATGAGCACATTACTAACTGCACAATCTCTGCACGTGGACACTCCTTTTGGTCCGCTGTTTTCTGACATCTCTTTCACCCTGAAAAAAGGCGATCGGCTGGGCCTCATTGGCTATAACGGCTGCGGCAAAAGTACGCTGCTAAAGGTGCTGGACGGCAGTGTCGCCCCGACATCGGGCAACGTGGCGCTGGCCAGTCACTGTCTGATGGCGCGCGTGGAGCAGCATTTACCGGACGACGTTCTGGTTCTGACGCTCATTGACGCCGTCTGCGCGCAGCTGCCAACGGCTGAGCGCGAGAGTCAGCGCTGGCGGGCAGAAGCATTGCTGGCAGAAATGGGTTTTCGCGACAGCGACCGGGAACTGCCGGCGGCAAGCCTCAGCGGCGGTCAGCACACTCGCCTGCTGCTGGCGCGGGCGCTGATGCACCAGCCGGACCTGCTGCTGCTTGACGAACCCAGCAACCACCTCGACCTGCCGACCCTCCTGTGGCTGGAAGACTTCCTGAAAACCTGGCAGGGGAGCTTCATACTGGTTTCCCACGATAGCCAGTTACTGGATGCTGTAACTAATGGCAGTTGGATCCTGCGCGACCGCACCCTGCACGGCTTTTCCCTGCCCGCAAGCGCCGCACGCCAGGCGCTGACGGTCCAGGATGAGAGCGACGCCCAGCGGCACAATGCCGAGCAAAAGGAGATTGACCGTATCACCGCCAGCGCCAAACGGCTTGCCGTCTGGGGACGGGTGTACGACAACGAAGACCTGTCGCGAAAAGCCAAACAGATGGAAAAGCAGATTGACCGTCTGAAGGAGAGCCAGACCGAGGTTACGGCAGGTACGCACTGGCAGCTACAGCTGCACGGCGATGCGCTGCGTGCCGACCGGCTGCTGGAGATGCAGGCGCTGAGCGTTTCTCCGGCACCTCATGTCCCTTCCCTGTTTACCGCCCCGCTGGCACGGCTGAAAAGTGGTGATCGGGTAGCGATAATGGGGCGTAACGGCTTCGGTAAATCGACGCTGTTGAAGCATATCTGGCAGCACTACCCGAACGGTGACGGCGAACAGCTTAAGATCCACCCGCGCGTAAACCTCGGATACTACGACCAGACCCTGCATCAGCTGGCTGATGATGACACGCTGTTTGACGCGCTGGAGCGCTTTGCTCCTGCACCGGAGGCGCGCAAAATGGCGTTAATCAGTGCCGGGTTCCCATGGGCGCGTCACGGCCAGAAAATCAGCACCCTCAGCGGCGGCGAACGTTCGCGGCTGCTGTTTGTCGGGTTATCTCTCGCCCGCTACAGCCTGCTGATGCTCGACGAACCGACTAACCACCTCGATATGGAGGGCAAAGAGGCGCTGGCAGAAACGCTGCAACAGTATGCGGGCGGCGTCCTGCTGGTGAGTCACGATCGGCAGTTAATCAGCCAGAGCTGCAATCGCTTCTGGCTGATTGAGAACGGCGAACTGACGGAATGGCACGACCTTGATGCCGTATATGCACGTTTGCGTGACGCGAGCACGCCGGCTGTCCGCGACACGATAACCAGCATCACCGCGCAGACCGCGGAGGTTCATCATGAAGAGCAGTTACTGGAGCGGCTCGTTGAGCTGGAGACGCGGCTTGCCGACGATCTGGCCCGCAAGCCGAAGCATCAGAAACCCGCGCTGCAGGCGCAGTGGCGGGAGGAGATAGCGCAGTTAACGGCAAAACTGTAGGGCAATAACACAAGGCGGCGCGAGTCGCCGCCTTATCTCCCGACCCGTCGGTCAGCGATCCACTCCTGCACTTCCACCACAAAGGTGTCCGGCGCTTTGCGATACATTTTGCGCGCCAGGTCGAGAATAGTGTGGCGAGCCAGCTCCTCTTCCATGCGCTGCTGTGCGCTGTCCATAACTGAACGCACGCCGCAGGGACCATCGCACACCCACTCCGGTGGCTGTTCGTCAAACAGCGCCAGCCGCTGGCGCACTTCCCGGCACTCAAACATATTCTTCTCGCCGTCGATGGCGTGAACCACATCCAGCACGGTGATAAGCTCCGCGGCACGGGCGAGTCTGAAGCCACCGCCCTTACCTTCGCTGCTGGAAACCAGCCCCCCGCGCGACAAACGGGTAAAAATCTTCGCCAGATAGTCATAGGGCACACCCTGCAGCTCGGCCATCTCGCGCACGCTCATTTCGCGGGCTTCTCCCCGCGCATCCACCATGCACATCAGGCTGTGGATCCCGTACTCCACGCCGGAACTGTAAAACGCCATAAAAAACTCCGCTTGTCGACTGTCAGCCGCATTATACAGATTTTAACTCAGAAAAAACTTGTCGGAGTTAACTCCGACTAGTATAGTCCGTGTTAATTCAAAAGCACACGCCTTAAGTCAAAAAAGGATCTCTCATGAAACAACGTATTCTTATCGTCGGTAGCGGCTTTGCCGGAATGTGGGCCGCCGTCAGCGCCGCGCGTCTGGCGTGGGTTAATCAGAACGACACGCTGGAAATTACCGTACTTTCGCCGCAGCCTGAGCTGCGCGTGCGTCCGCGTTTTTATGAAGATAACGTAGCTTCCCTGGTGGCACCGCTGCAGCCTTTGTTCGACGAGCTTAACGTTAACTATCTTGAAGGCTACGCTGAACGCATTGATGAAAAAGAGAAAATTGTCTGGTATCGCAATTCTCTGCAGGAGATAACACACGTTGACTACGATCGTCTGATCCTCGCCAGCGGCAGCCACACCCAGCGTGCAAACGTTCATGGCATCAATGAATTCACCTTCGACATTGACCAGCTCGCCAGTGCCCAGGTGCTGGAAAAACATCTTCAGTCGCTGCCGCAACAGCCGGAAAGCGAAGCGCGTAATACCGTGGTAGTGTGCGGCGGCGGTTTTACCGGCATCGAGCTGGCCACAGAGCTTCCTGCTCGTCTGCGCCAGATTTTTGGTGATGATACAAAGACTAAAATAATCGTAGTTGAACGAGGTTCAGTGATTGGCGGACGTTACAGCGAAGCGCTGCGTGACACCATTCGTGAGGCGTCTGATAGCCTCGGTATCGAGTGGATGCTCAATAGCGAAGTAGAAAGCATCACCCAACACGGCGTGACGCTGAAAGACGGCACAGACATCGCCTCCTCCACGGTAATCTGGACCGCAGGGGTACGAGCCAGCAGCCTTGGCGAGCAACTCCACGCCGAGCGCGACGCGCAGGGTCGTTTCATCGTCGATGAAAACCTGCAGATTGCGGGTCAGCAGGATATCTTTGCCACCGGTGATATGGCACACGCCAGAACCGACGATGCAGGCAACGTTGCTCTGATGACCTGCCAGCACGCCATTCAGTTGGGTAAATTTGCCGGTCACAACGCGGCGGCCAGCCTGCTCGGCATTGCACCGCTGCCGTATCGTCAGGTGAACTACGTAACCTGCCTCGATCTCGGCGGCTGGGGGGCGGTGTATACCGAGGGCTGGGAGCAGGAGGTAAAACTGGTACGAGAAGAAGCCAAAAAGCTGAAAATCGCCATTACCAATGAGCTGATTTACCCGCCAAAAGCCGACCGGGAAGTGGCCTTCGCCGCCGCCGATCCGCTGGCAAAATTCGTCTAGCATTGCTTTGCCGCTCCTTTCATGGAGCGGCTTTTTATCCCCTCTTCCCGGCAATCATGCTTGCCCGCGCAAGGTAGATTACACTTCAAAGTACGGCCCCCTGCCGCGACCGGACAATAAGAGGATGACAATCATGGTCAGTAAGAAGAAAGCCAGCGTCGTTGTTGATGTCGTAAAAAAGCCTCCGCTTAAAACCAAAGAGTATGAAAAAGAGCTGCGCCGGCTCCACGTAGAACTGGTGAAGCTGCAGCAGTGGGTCGTCAGTAAAGGGTTGAAAGTCTGCATTGTGTTTGAGGGCCGTGACGGCGCCGGTAAAGGCGGCACTATCAAAGCGATCACCGAGCGCGTCAGCCCCCGCGTCTTTCGCGTGGTTGCGCTTCCCGCACCGACCGATAAAGAAAAAACCCAGCTCTACTTCCAGCGCTACGTGCCGCATCTGCCTTCCGCAGGGGAAATCGTTATCTTTGACCGCAGCTGGTACAACCGCGCGGGGGTGGAACGAGTGATGGGGTTCTGTACCCCGGAGCAGGTGGAAAAGTTTCTGGATGGTGCCCCGGTAATGGAGAAATCGATGGTCGACGCCGGGATAATCTTGCTGAAATACTGGCTGGAGGTGACGCCTAAAGAGCAGGAACGTCGTCTGCGCGATCGCATCAACGACGGGCGTAAAATCTGGAAACTTTCACCGATGGACGTGAAATCATTCAATTTATGGGACGAATACACCGTGGCGCGTGACGCCATGTTTGCCGCCACAGACACCGCCTGGGCACCGTGGTTCGTCGCGCGATCGGAAGACAAAAAGCGGGTGCGGTTAAATATTATTTCGCACCTACTGACGCAGATCCCGTACAAAGAAATCCACGTTGATCCGGTAGAGTTACCAAAACGCAAAATTGGTAAGGTGAAACCGACCAACTACCCGTTCCGCTTTGTTGCTGAGAAGTTCTGAAAACAAAAGCGCCGCCGGACAATCCCGGCGGCAACTGACTTACTTAATTCCTTCCGTACTCTCTTTTTTGGCTTCCATACGCTCAACGTCACGGTACCAGCGCGGATGGTGTTTCTTCGCCCAGCGGCGGCTCACCTTCCCTTCAACCATGCCTTTAATCGAGCCTTTCACCCAGAACGCCATATACATATGAATCAGGATGGCGTGGATCAGAATGATCGCCGAGGTCGCATGAATCAGCAGGCTGTAGCGGATCACCTGAATCGGGAAGTAGTGGGCAAAATACGGTCGCCAGATAATCACGCCGGTCACCAGCAGCACAAAAATCATGCTCATGATGGTCCAGAACATCATCTTCTGTCCGGCGTTATATTTACCGACATACGCCACTTTATGCTCGTTGCCCTTCAGAACCTCAACAATGCCCTTGAGCCAGGGAATGTCCTGACGATCCGGGATGTTGTGATGCACAAAGCGCACAAACATAAACATCAGCGCGATAAAGATAACCACGCCGAAGAACGGGTGCAAAATGCGCCCCATCTGCGGCGTCCCGAAGGTTTCCGTCAGCCACTGTAGCGTCGGGAAGAAGAACGAAATGCCCGACAGCGACACGAGGAAGAAGCAGATAACTACCGTCCAGTGACAGGCGCGATCGATAAACTTCGTGCGCACGATCATCTTCGATTTATTCATCATGCTTATCTTCCTCCTCGTCATCCACTTCCTTGTTCGGGCCAATTCCGATGTAGTGATAAATCAGGCCCGCGAAGGTGGCGATAAATCCGACCGCCGACAGCGGTTTCAGCGCCCCTTTCCACAGATTGATGCTGGTGTCGATCTGCGGATCTTTCGGCAGGTCATGATAAAGCCCCGGCCTGTCGGCGTGATGCAGAACATACATCACGTGCGTACCGCCCACGCCCTGCGGGTTGTAAAGCCCGGCCTGCTGATAACCGCGTGCTTTGAGTTTCTCAACCCGCTCGTTGGCCACGTCGAGCATCTCTTTTTTGCTGCCGAAGTGAATAGCCCCGGTCGGACAGGTTTTCACGCACGCTGGCTCCTGGCCGACGCTAACGCGATCGACGCACAGGGTGCATTTGTACACCCGGTTGTCCTCTTTATTGAGGCGCGGCACGTTGAACGGACAGCCGGCGATGCAGTAGCCGCAGCCGATGCAGTTATCCTGCTGGAAATCGACAATACCGTTGGCATACTGGATGATGGCACCGGCAGACGGGCACGCCTTCAGGCAGCCCGGATCTTCACAGTGCATGCAGCCATCTTTGCGGATAAGCCACTCCAGTTTGCCGTTCTGGTCGGTTTCGCTAAAGCGCATCACCGTCCAGGACTTGGCGCTCAGATCCGCCGGGTTGTCATAAACCCCGACGCAGTGCCCCACCTCATCACGGATATCGTTCCACTCCGAGCAGGCCACCTGGCAGGCTTTGCAGCCCACGCAGGAGGAGACATCGATAAGCTTCGCCACTTCCTCTTTGTAGTCACGCGCGCGCGGGGCGGGCGTGGCCGAATTGGTGGCGGAGCGCTTGATGATGTCCTGTGTTTCCATTGACATAATTTCGCTCCTTACGCCTTCTCGATGTTAACCAGAAACGCCTTGTACTCCGGCGTTTGCGAGTTGGAATCGCCGACGTTTGGCGTCAGGGTATTGGCGAGATAGCCTTTCTGCGCGACCCCTTCAAAGCCCCAGTGCAGCGGAATACCGACGGTTTCCACCTGCTGACCGTTAACGTTCAGCGCCTGCAGACGACGGGTCACCACCGCCACCGCGCGAATAAAGCCACGTTTGCTGCTGACTTTAACGCTGTCACCGTTGGCAATACCTTTGGCTTTTGCCAGCGTTTCGCTGATTTCCACAAACTGCTGCGGCTGAGCAATGGCGTTCAGGCGCGCGTGCTTGGTCCAGGTGTGGAAGTGCTCGGTCAGACGATAGGTGGTCCCCACGTACGGGAATTTATCCTTCTTGCCCATACGGATGGCATCTTCTTCATACAGACGCACTACCGGGCTTGACACCACGTTCGGGTGCAGCGGGTTAGTGCCGAGCGGCGTTTCCATCGGCTCGTAGTGCTCCGGGAACGGCCCTTCTGCCAGCTTATCGATGGCAAAGAGACGCCCCAGCCCTTCCGGCTGCATGATGAACGGCCCGGTCGCGCTACCCGGTGCGGCGGTATTGAAGTCAGGAATATCGTTGCCAGACCACTTCGCGCCGTCCCACTGGATAAGCATGCGCTTCGGATCCCAGGGTTTACCCTGCGGATCGGCGGAGGCGCGGTTGTACAGCACGCGGCGGTTCAGCGGCCATGCCCAGGCCCAGCCCAGCGTATTACCCAGTCCTGACGGATCGGCGTTATCGCGGTTGGCCATCTGGTTGCCTTTTTCGGTCCAACTGCCGGTGTAGATCCAACAGGATGAGGCCGTGGTACCGTCGTCACGCAGCAGCGCAAAGCTGCTCAGCAGCTCGCCTTTCTTCGCCACCAGCACCCCGTTGGCGTCGTAAAGATCCGCCAGCGCCACGCCGTTGTTTTCTTTCGCCACTTCTTCCGATTCAGGGCTATCCGGCTGTTTATACGCCCAGCGCATTTTCAGCAGCGGCTCTGCCCCTTTACCACCTTCGGTGCGATACATCTCGCGCAGACGATGGTAAATGCCAGCGAGGATCTCGCCGTCGTTGCGCGCTTCTCCCGGCGGCTCGCCGCCCTTCCAGTGCCACTGCAGCCAGCGTCCGGAGTTGGCAATTGAGCCGTCTTCCTCCGCAAAGCAGGTCGACGGCAGGCGGAACACTTCGGTCTGAATCGAAGCGGTGTCCACGTCGTTCATCTCACCGTGGTTCTGCCAGAAGTTAGAGGTTTCCGTAACCAGCGGGTCGATAACCACCATGTACTTCAGCTTGCTGAGGCTGCGCACCACCTTGTTTTTGTCCGGGAACGACGCCACCGGGTTAAAGCCCTGGCAGAAGTAACCGGTGACCGCGCCTTTATCCATCATGTTGAAATACTTGATGACGTCGTAGGCCTGATCCCACTTCGGCAGCCAGTCAAAGCCCCAGCTGTTTTCTTTTTGCGCCTCGTTACCGTAGAACGATTTCATCAGGCTGACGAAGAACTTCGGATAGTTCCCCCAGTAGTTCACCTGATCGGCCATCGTTGCTTTCGGCGTATTGGCCGTGAGATAGGTCTGCAGATCCGTCTGTTTTTCTGACGGCAGCGTCAGGTAGCCCGGCAGGCTGGTCGAGAGCAGACCAAGGTCGGTCAGCCCCTGGATATTGGAGTGTCCACGCAGGGCGTTCACCCCGCCACCGGCCATCCCCATGTTGCCGAGCAGCAGCTGGATCATCGCCATGGTGCGAATGTTCTGCGCCCCGACGGTGTGCTGCGTCCAGCCGAGCGCGTACAGGAAGGTGGTGGTACGGTCTGCGGCGCTGGTTGAAGCCAGCACTTCGCACACGCGCAGGAAATCAGACTTCGGCGTACCGCAGATATTTTCGACCACGTCCGGCGTGTAGCGGGAAACGTGCTGTTTCAGCAAGTTCCACACGCAGCGCGGATGGCTCAGGGTGTCGTCGCGTTTCGCAAAACCGTTTTCGTCGAACTGATAGTTCCACGAGGATTTGTCGTACTGCCGTTTTTCGGCGTCATAGCCGCTGAACAAACCATCGTCGAAGCTGAAATCATCGCGCACCAGCAGGCCAGCATTGGTGTAATGCCTGACGTACTCGGCGTTGATTTTGTTGTTCTGAATCAGGTACAGCAAAACGCCCGACAGGAAGGTAATGTCGGTACCGGAACGGATCGGCGCATAGATATCGGCCACTGACGCCGTACGCGTAAAGCGCGGGTCGACAACGATAAGCGTCGCATCGTTGTTGTTTTTCGCTTCCATCGCCCAGCGGAAACCCACCGGATGGGCTTCAGCGGCGTTGCCGCCCATGACCACCACGACGTTGGCGTTTTTGATATCAACCCAGTGGTTGGTCATCGCACCGCGACCAAATGTTGGAGCAAGACTTGCTACCGTTGGTCCGTGTCAGACGCGCGCCTGGTTGTCTACCGCCAGCATACCGAGCGAGCGCACAAAGCGCTGGGTCAGCATACCGGTCTCATTACTTGCGGCCGATGCGCACAGCATCCCGGTGGACAGCCAGCGGTTCACCTGAACGCCCTGCTCGTTCTTTTCAATGAAGTTGGCGTCACGGTCGGCTTTCATCAGCTTCGCGATGCGGGTAAAGGCTTCATCCCAGGAAAGACGCTGCCACTTATCCGAACCTGGTGCGCGGTATTCCGGGTAGCGCAGGCGGTTTTCGCTGTGCACATAATCAAGCAGACCCGCGCCTTTCGGGCACAGCGCCCCGCGGCTGACCGGATGATCGGAATCGCCTTCAATATGGTAAATCGCTTCTCTGGTGTTTTTTGCACCGTCTCCCAGGCTATACATCAATAACCCACAACCCACGGAGCAATATGTGCAGGTATTACGGACTTCCTTAGCGCGCAGTAATTTATAATTACGCGCCTGGGCCAGCGCCATTTTGGGTGCAAAACCCAGCGCCGCGACCGTGGTTCCTGCCATACCGCCCGCGCAGATTTTAAAAAACTGTCTGCGGCTGACGTCCATTGTTTTCCTCGTTATTGGCAATCACTTCGCGGGGAAAACTAACAGCACTACCCTGACATTTTTTGCGTCAAATCAAGAAGCCATTTCGATGCCCCCTTAATAGTCTGCGGTGGCGAGTTTTATTAATCCTAAAGAGTTAGAATTTGAAAATAATTCACCCCACTGGGGCACCAAAAAATGATATAAATTCCCACATTACAGCAACGGATGACTGCGTTTCCCATGACTAAACAACGAGCAACACTGACGGGTTTAATTGCAATTGTGCTCTGGAGCACCATGGTAGGTTTGATTCGTGGCGTCAGCGAAGGGCTCGGCCCGGTGGGCGGCGCGGCGGCAATTTATACCCTGAGCGGCTTGCTGCTGGTGTTTACCGTGGGATTACCTAATCTCCGTCAGTTTTCGCTACGCTATTTTCTGGCGGGTTGCCTGCTGTTTGTCAGCTATGAAATCTGCCTTGCGCTGTCGCTCGGCTACGCCGCCACCCGCCAGCAGGCGATTGAAGTTGGGATGGTCAATTACCTATGGCCCAGCCTGACGGTGTTGTTTGCTATTTTGTTTAACGGTCAAAAATCAACCTGGGTAATTATTCCCGGACTGTTACTTTCACTGTTTGGCATTAGTTGGGTGCTGGGAGGTGAACAGGGGCTGGATATTGATGAAATCGTCAGCAACGTTATTTCGAGCCCATTAAGTTATTTCCTCGCCTTTATTGGCGCTTTTATCTGGGCGGCCTATTGTACGGTGACCGCAAAATACGCCAAAGGTAAAAACGGTATCACCTTTTTCGTATTGTTGACGGGTCTGAGCCTGTGGGTGAAATATTTTCTGAGCGATCAGCCCCCAATGCTGGTGAGCTGGCCGGTCATTATCAAGCTGGTGCTGTGCGCCCTGTCACTCGGATTTGCCTACGCGGCGTGGAATATCGGTATCCTGCACGGAAACGTCAGCCTGCTGGCGGTGGGCTCCTATTTCACGCCAATCCTCTCCTCCGCTCTTGCCTCATTTTTACTGAACGCCCCGCTGTCGTGGTCGTTCTGGCAAGGCGCCGGGATGGTGTGTATGGGATCGCTGTTGTGCTGGTATGCCACCAGGCGGGGATAAAAAACGAAAGGGCTGTGGATTGGTTATGTACATTAAGTCTGATTTTTAACCTGTTATTCATCAGTGAGATTACAAACCAAATTGTCATCATTAACTGTGCGCTGGTGCTTCAGCTCAGTAAAATATCCGTCAGCCAGGTACAGAACCCGGTCTGCAGAGGCAATGGTTTCCGGGCGATGGGCAATCAGCAGGCCGGGGGTTTTGCCTGTCAGCTGGCGCAGCCGAATTTTCTTTCTTTCATCCCTGACCGTGAAATCGCTGGCTGGCATCAGCTCCAGCGCGACACCGGTGAAGTGCTTCCCTGCGTCCGGCAGGGAGATTGTTACCTTCCCCTTATCGGGATCATGTATAACCAGCCTGCTCCCACGAACCTTATGAAGCACAACGAAATGATTCATGTTCCAGTGGAGAATACGGGGAAGAGAAAGGGACTTCAGGTCTTCCGGCTCCAGCCTGACGGCGCGGGAAGACAACCGGATACCGGCCGCACACTCAATCAGCCTCTGTAGGGTCATTCCCTGAGTACTGATACTGAAGCGTTCACGAAGCGTGGGTAGATCCGTCTGCAGACCGTGCCAGCTGGCCATCATTGCCAGACACGCCAGGCCACACTCCGCTGATTCTGTCTGGCGAATGAGGGGAAGCCGTCTTCTTCCCGTCCAGTTCAGTGATCCCATTACAGTTTTCCTTTAAGGCTCCAGAGCGGTTCTGTCAGCCACTCCCATAAATGACGTGTATCCAGGCTGACGTCCCCTTCAAGGGTCATACCAGGTCGCAGAGGTTCTTTTTTCCCATAAGCCAGGATAAAGGCATTCTCAGGTTCGACGATGACACGGTAGTGCCCTTCATTCTCTTTCCAGGTTACCGGGGATACGGAGAGTAAATCCGAAGGGGTCAGCGTCGTACGGCTGATTTCACGGATAGTCCCGTACTGAACGCCAAATTTTTGATAAGGGAAGGCGGCAAACCGCAGTGCTACCCGCTGCCCCGGCTGGATGAACCCTGCATTCTGACTGGTGGCATAGAGCTCTATCTGCAGGCTGGCGTTATCCGGCACTACCGTCATCACCGGCTCCGACGCTCTGACGGATTGTCCCTGCCTGACCAGCACCGCCGCAACGGTACCGGATACCGGTGCCGTCAGCGTGAAGTTCTCCTGTCCGGCCAGTTCGTCCTGCTGTTGCCTGATCCCCTGCAGCTGTCTGTCCAGTTCAGCTCTCCGGCTTTCCCCCTGGACAATGAGATGATTAAGATCGTCTTCAGCGGCTTCTATCGTGGAATGCAACTGCAGAAGCCCCTGCCGCTGGTCCTCAACGTTTTGCTGTGCCGTGGAGACGTCGATTTGTTTCTGCTGATATTCGATATCCGAAACATAATGTGTGCCGGCCAGTTTTTTATAACGTCCCATGACGGCGGTGGTCAGCCCGACCTGGCGTTCAGCCAGCCGCAGGCGTTGTTCTGCACTTTTAACCTGTGGCTGCAGGGAGGTAATTCTCTGCCTTACTGCTTCCTGCTGCTGCCGGTTGTCACGCGACTCCAGCATCTGCTGAGAGGCCAGCATGGCATATTGTGTTTTCAGGGAGAGACTCATAGCCGCCAGCGTCCCGGCTCCCTGCCCGTTAAAATGTTCGCCGCTGATATGATAGAGAGACTCACCCGCGACAACGTGCTAACCTTCTGAGGCCGTCAGTCGGGTGATATATCCGGCATATTGCGGTGTGATTTTTACCAGCCCGGATGAGGGCATAACGATTCCGGTCAGATGAGCCTTACGGGTATATTTTCCGGAATAAATAAACAATGCAATACACAGGAACAAAATTAGCGTAATGGCAGCGCTGAATGTAATTCCAAAAGGTAAAGGAATGAGAATATCCCCATGTATAAAATCATTCTGGTGTTCTACTGCTTCCTTTCTGAATAACGCCATCATTAATATCAACTTAATATTTGAATGGAAATAACAAAGACATTCATGCCTGAATGAATAGCAATTGGCGCAAGCAATCCTTTCGTTACAACTCTGGAATATGATATAATTACACCAACAACAAACATAAGCACATACTCAAGGACGGAGACAAATTGAGTATGCATCAATGAAAACACTAAAGAAGAAAATATTATTGGTATTATTATGTGCTTTCTAAAAACAGAGCAAAGCCCCCCAAACAAACAGCCACGATAAAATATTTCCTCATAAAACGGTATTATTAACGTGAGCATAAGAATAGACCTCACGTCAAAAATAAGATTCTCAGATGCGCCATTGAACTTGCTGTTAAAATAGATGCAACCAGCCTGAATCACTATTATCAGAGATAATGGCAGTATAAAATCAATCTTCTTAAACTTTGAAAACCTGAATTCGGATAATTTTCTTAAATAAACCAGATAGACTGTGAGCGCCATCGAGAACTCGATTATCACCATAGCCTCAATGGCGCTGTCCACACCATATTGTCGGACAACTAACGATGGAGAAAAAGTCAACAACAATGACAATATAAACACACTGAACAATACACTTGTTGTTATTAATCCATGTGAGTACAAAGCTATATTTTCATTTATTCTTTTTATATTGTCATGTTGTTGATTATTATGAAATTCAAAGCCTAATCAGTTAATTTTTGCTTTATCTTTCCAAATATGAAAGATGATATTTTCATTGATGAATATAAAACCATTAAATAAACAGCAGCTGAAGCTATATACTTAGGAATTAAGAATGGTTTAAGTACATCTTCTGGGCCGCACCCCCAAAGTCCGATAGAGACAAGTAGTGAAGTAACCAGTAGTACACTTACACAACCCTCAGCTATTTTCATAAGCAACGATGTTTTTTTTGAAGTCACAAAATCATCCTGTACGTTCTTTTTTTTGATTAAGCATACATAAATGTATGCTTAACATATTTAACGGAACGGCGGGCTGTTTTTTGTGCTTGGTTTATTGCACGTGGAAGCAATGCCAATTCCTGCTGCTGCCACAGCAGACCCAATTGATATTGCGTTTCGTGATGGAATGCTTCCTATGACACCTAATGCACCAGTTGCTATACCCGCCGCACATTCTTTTTATATACCAGAACCGACAGCTGCAGCTCTATTAGGAAGAAAACCGTTTGCTTGCGCTCCATAGCCAATGCCACCAGAATAGCTACTACTACTACTACGCCCATCACCATAATTACTGTGTCCATTGCCACCACTAACTGATGCTATTTCATCAAAACTCAATTCTCTGATGTTTGACATAAAAATCCCTCTTATAAATTTTAACATAAAGTGCTCTTTCACTATCACATGTCTGAAATGTATGCATAAAGTGAATTTATGTAAATAAGTGTAAATCTGCTTCTATAATATGCCCCGCGCATGTTGCCCGCTTTACGGTTAGTCGCCCCCCGGCAGCGCAGCCCCTGCCCGTCTCTGCTGATTATAATGAGTACATTACCATCCGTTTGCCCCTGCTTCAGTCCAGACATGAAGAGGTCAATTTTGCTGCTGAGTAAAAGCGCGGGTGGTGGAGTGCTGGCTGGTCCGGCTGAAAATTGCCGACGTGTTTCCGCGGGGCCGGGATTGTTAAGGGCGCGGCGACGAGCGCCCTTAACACGTTCACCGGGTATCAGAACACCAGAGAATTGATAAATTCGATGTGAACGGAACCTGTTTCGGCGTACCTATTATTCGATACGCCCAACTCAAAATGACAAGTAATTACGCCTCTACCCGCGTGGCTTTCGACAGACCAAACCAGATGCCAATTGCCAGTACGACCAGCATGGCGCCCGCGCTAAACAGCGCCACGCTGTGCGAGGTGATGAACGCGGTTTTGGCCGCTTCCACCAGCGCATCGGCAACCGAGGATGGCAGATGCTGCGCCACCTGCATCGCCTCACCGATTGACGAAGCCGCCTGGCTTGCCACCGCGCCATCAAGCCCGGTCGGCAGCACGATGGAATCGTGGTAGCTGCGCGTCAGAATCAGGCCGAACAGCGCGATACCAAGACCGGCGCCCAGCTCATAGGCCATGGTTTCAATCGCCCCCGCCGCCGCGGCTTTTTCTTTGGGTGCCGCCGCCATGATGGCCGCCGTCGACGCCAGCAGCGCACTGGCGGCGCTGAAGCCGAGCAGCGTCATCAGGATCCACGCCTGGATCTGCTGGGTGCTGAACTCGGTTTGCGACAGGCCGAGGAAGCTGAAAGCACTCAGCGCCATACCGGCTGTAGCCACCCGACGCAGGCCAAAGCGGGAGACCATCACCCCGGCAATCGGTCCGCTAAAGCCGCTAGCCAGCATAACCGGCAGCATGAAAAGCCCGGCCTGGAACGGCGTCTTACCGTGAACAAACTGCAGCTCCTGGGCCATCAGCAGCTCAAAGCCGACCAGGGTAATCATCGAGGTCATCGCCATCATCACCCCGCTCAGAATGATGGGATGCGTGAACAGACGCATGTCGATCATCGGGGTACGCGCCGCCAGCTGAATGCGCACAAAACTCACCAGCAGTCCGGCACCGACAACCATCACCAGCCCCACTATCCAAAGCGACTGCTGTCCCTTCAGCGCGGTTTTCGCGCTGTACACCAGCATCAGGATCGCCACAATCAGCATCAACGCCTGGTTGATATTCATCGGCTGCTCGCGACGTCCCTGCTGCGGTGGCACCACGCGCCAGCTCAGGGCCAGCACCGCCAGCACGATAGGTACGTTAATCAGGAATACCGAACCCCAGTAGAAGTGCTCAAGCAGCATCCCGCCAATCAGCGGACCAAACGCGGCCCCGCCGGAGCCGACTGCGGCCCACAGGCCCAGCGCCATATTGCGGTGACGGGCCTCAGAGAAGGTATTACGGATCCCGGCAAGCGTTGCGGGCACGATCATCGCGGCACCAATCGCCAGCAGCGCACGAGCGGCAATCAGCAGCATCGCACTGCTGGCCATGGCTGCCGCCAGGGAAGCAAGACCAAACAACGCGCTGCCGGTTAACAGCAGACGTTTAAACCCGATCCGGTCACCCAGTGCTCCCATCGGCAATACCATACCGGCCATAACCAGTGAATAGATATCAATGATCCAGAGTAATTCATTGCCGCTGGCCCCCAGCGACACGCTCAGCGTCGGGGCGGCTACGTGCAAAACGGTGGCGTCAATTGCGACCGGGATATACACCAGTACGATTGCAACTAACGTTAGCCATTGACGAAACATACAACTTTCCTTTAGTGATAAATTCTGGACGCTCGTCCAACATCACAATTCTCATGGAAATTTGAACATATGTCCAACTCTTTGTTATTATCGCAGCACTACCATTCAGGACGAGGACATCATGAGCTATCTGAATCGCGAGGAGCGCCGTGAGGCCATTGTGCAGGCGGCGATGCGGGTCGCCCTCTCCGGCGGGTTCACCGCCATGACGGTAAGACATATTGCTAAAGAGGCCGAGATGGCTTCCGGGCAGGTCCACCACCACTTCACCTCTTCCGGCGAACTTAAAGCCGAAGCCTTTATCCGCGTTATCCGTGAAATGCTTGATGTCCCCCTCACCGCCGACTGTGCCAGCTGGCGCGAGAAGCTCTTTTTCATGCTCTACAGTGAAGAAGGCAAGCTGGGTCCGCATCTGCGGCTATGGCGTGAAGCGCAGATCCTCTCCGACAGCGACAGTGACATTAAAGCCGCTTATCTGTTAACCATGAGTATGTGGCACGACGACACCGTCGCCATTATTCAGCAGGGCGTGGAAGCCGGAGAATTTACCCTCAACGACGAGCCTTCCGGCATTGCCTGGCGTTTAATTTCTATGGTCTGCGGCATGGACGGGGTTTATGCCCTTGGGCTTGAAGAGGTCGATGACGAAGCCTTCATCCACCATCTGCACCGCGCTATCACCCTGGAGCTATTTTCTGCCCCTCGCCTCTAGTTACATTCAGTAACACATAAGCCACATTTACTTTACAGCGCTGCCAACGGGTTAGCGCTTTTTTAACTATCCTTGCTTTTAAAACTTCCAATAATTTCGACAGTTTACAGAGCGACTCCCCGCGAGCCGACCTTTCTCCTGTGTGTAGCATTGGTATTTGTGAGGGCGATATGTCACAACAAAGTGAGAAGAAAAATCATTATCTTTTAACTAACTGGAAACCTGAAAATCCTGATTTCTGGGAAAACAAAGGAAAACACATTGCCAGACGGAACTTATGTATTTCGGTTGCCTGTCTGCTGCTCGCCTTCTGCGTGTGGATGTTATTCAGTGCCGTTGCGGTGAATCTCAATAAGGTCGGCTTTAATTTTACCACTGACGAACTCTTTTTATTAACCGCGCTGCCTTCGCTCTCCGGCGCAATATTACGCGTGCCCTACTCCTTTATGGTACCTATATTTGGCGGCCGTTACTGGACCGTTATTAGTACCGTTATCATGATTGTGCCTTGCGTGTGGTTAGGTATTGCCATTCAAAACCCATCTACCCCTTATGGCGTATTTGTTACCATTGCGCTGCTGTGTGGTTTTGCCGGAGCCAACTTCGCCTCCAGCATGGGCAATATCAGCTTCTTCTTCCCGAAAGCCAAACAAGGTAGCGCCCTCGGTATCAACGGCGGGCTGGGTAATCTCGGCGTCAGCGTGATGCAGATGGTCGCACCGCTGGTGATTTTCCTGCCCATTTTCGCCTTCCTCGGCGTTCATGGGGTGCCGCAGGAAGACGGCTCAGTGATGTCGCTTGCCAACGCGGCGCTGGTCTGGGTGCCGCTGCTTGTCTTCGCGACCCTCGCCGCCTGGATTGGGATGAACGATATCGCCAGCTCAAAGGCCTCGGTGCGCGATCAGCTACCGGTGCTTAAGCGCCCGCACATGTGGCTGCTGAGCCTGCTTTATCTCGCCACCTTCGGTTCATTCATCGGCTTTTCCGCCGGTTTCGCGATGCTTGCGAAAACCCAGTTCCCGGACGTCAACATTCTGAAGCTGGCGTTCTTTGGGCCGTTTATCGGTGCGCTGGCGCGTTCATTTGGCGGGGTTATCTCTGACCGCCTGGGCGGCGTGCGGGTGACGCTGGTGAACTTCATCCTGATGGCCGTATTTACCGGTCTGTTGTTCCTCACCTTGCCGGGCAGCGGCTCCGGCAGCTTCCTCGCCTTCTACATCGTGTTTATGGGGCTGTTCCTCACCGCCGGTCTCGGCAGCGGATCGACCTTCCAGATGATCGCCATTATTTTCCGCCAAATCACCATCGACAGCGTGAAAAAACGCGGCGGCAGCGATGAGCAGGCGCAGCAGGAAGCCGTGACCGATACCGCTGCGGCGCTGGGCTTTATCTCCGCGATTGGCGCCATCGGCGGCTTCTTTATTCCAAAAGCGTTCGGTACCTCGCTTGCCATGACCGGCTCGCCGGTTGGCGCGATGAAAGTGTTCTTTGTCTTCTACGTCGTCTGCGTGCTGGTGACCTGGCTGGTTTACGGCCGCCGCAAACCGACCGCTAAATAAATACAAAAATGTGAGCAGTGTAACCACGGGGGCTCAGGCTCCCGTCAGGAGAAATGTCATGAGCAAACTACTGGACCGCTTTCGCTACTTTCAGCAAAAAGGCGAAAGCTTTGCTGACGGTCACGGTCAGGTATACAACACCAACCGCGACTGGGAAGACAGCTACCGTCAGCGCTGGCAGTTCGACAAAATTGTGCGTTCCACCCATGGTGTGAACTGCACCGGTTCCTGTAGCT
Source organism: Yokenella regensburgei ATCC 49455 (assembly GCF_000735455.1). Taxonomy (GTDB): domain Bacteria; phylum Pseudomonadota; class Gammaproteobacteria; order Enterobacterales; family Enterobacteriaceae; genus Yokenella; species Yokenella regensburgei. The sequence continues at coordinate 34,276 of NZ_JMPS01000074.1, forward strand.
GGAAAATCTATGTGAAAAACGGCCTGGTGACCTGGGAAACCCAGCAGACCGACTACCCTCGCACGCGTCCCGACCTGCCGAATCATGAGCCTCGCGGCTGCCCGCGCGGCGCCAGCTACTCGTGGTATCTCTACAGCGCCAACCGCCTGAAGTATCCGCTGGCGCGTAAAAAACTGATTGAGCTGTGGCGCGAGGCGCTGGCGCAAAATCCGGACCCGGTGGTGGCCTGGGACAGCATCATGAAGGACACGGAAAAGACGCAGCGCTATAAGCAGGCGCGCGGCAAAGGCGGCTTTGTCCGTTCGTCGTGGAAAGAGCTGAACCAGCTGATTGCCGCCGCCAACGTCTGGACCATCAAAAACTACGGCCCGGATCGGGTGGCCGGCTTCTCGCCGATCCCGGCGATGTCAATGGTTTCTTATGCCGCCGGTACCCGCTATCTGTCGCTGTTAGGCGGCACGTGTCTTAGCTTCTACGACTGGTACTGCGACCTGCCGCCCGCCTCGCCGATGACCTGGGGCGAACAGACCGACGTCCCGGAATCCGCCGACTGGTACAACTCTAGCTACATCATCGCGTGGGGGTCGAACGTACCGCAGACCCGCACCCCGGACGCCCACTTCTTCACCGAAGTGCGCTACAAGGGCACCAAAACCATCGCCATTACCCCGGACTACTCCGAAGTCGCCAAACTTTGCGACCAGTGGCTGGCGCCGAAGCAAGGCACCGACAGCGCGCTTGCCATGGCAATGGGCCACGTGATCCTCAAAGAGTTCCACCTCGACGAACCCAGCGAGTATTTCATCAACTACTGTCGCCGCTACACCGACATGCCGATGCTGGTCATGCTGGAAGCCCGCGACGACGGCAGCTATGTCACCGGGCGTATGCTGCGCGCCTCTGATCTGGTCGACAGCCTCGGCGAAAGCAACAATCCGCAGTGGAAAACCGTCGCCATCAACCAGGCGGGCGAACTGGTTGCCCCGAACGGCTCTATCGGCTTCCGCTGGGGTGAAAAAGGTAAATGGAACCTCGAATCGCTGGCCGCCGGACAGGAAACCGAGCTGGAACTGACCCTGCTCGGTAAACAGGACAGCGTGGTCGGGGTGGCGTTCCCCTATTTCGGTGGCAACGAGAATCCGCATTTCCGCAGCGTGAAGCAGGATCCGGTGCTGGTGCGCAAGGTGCCGGCGAAACAGCTTCATCTTGCCGACGGCAGCCCGTCACTGGTGGTCAGCGTCTACGATTTGGTGCTCGCTAACTATGGTCTGGACCGAGGGCTGGACTGCCCGAACGCCGCGAAAGACTACAACGACATCAAAGCCTACTCACCGGGCTGGGCCGAGCAAATCACCGGCGTACCACGGGCACACATCGAGAAAATTGCCCGCGAATTTGCTTATACCGCGCACAAAACCCATGGTCGCTCGATGATCATACTCGGGGCGGGCGTCAACCACTGGTATCACATGGACATGAACTACCGGGGGATGATCAACATGCTGGTGTTCTGCGGCTGCGTCGGGCAAAGCGGCGGCGGCTGGGCGCACTACGTAGGCCAGGAGAAATTGCGTCCGCAAACCGGCTGGCTGCCGCTGGCGTTTGCCCTCGACTGGAACCGCCCACCGCGCCAGATGAACAGCACCTCGTACTTCTACAATCACGCCAGCCAGTGGCGCTACGAGAAGCTCACCGCCCGCGAGCTGCTCTCTCCGCTGGCGGATGCCAGTAAGTTCAGCGGTCACCTGATTGATTTCAACGTGCGCGCTGAGCGCATGGGCTGGCTGCCTTCCGCACCGCAGCTCAACCGCAACCCGCTCGGCATTAAAGCGCAGGCCGAGGCCGCCGGGATGTCGCCGGTGGATTACACCGTGCAGGCGCTGAAATCCGGCGATATGCGCATGGCCTGCGAGCAGCCGGACAGCGGCAGCAACCACCCGCGCAACCTGTTTATCTGGCGCTCGAACCTGCTTGGATCCTCCGGCAAAGGGCATGAGTACATGCTGAAATACCTGCTCGGCACCGAAAGCGGCATTCAGGGCGAAGCGCTGGGTTCAACGGACGACGTGAAGCCGGAAGAAGTGGAGTGGCAGACCGCCGCGATTGAAGGCAAGCTCGACCTGCTGGTGACGCTGGATTTCAGGATGTCGAGCACCTGCCTGTTCTCGGATATCGTGCTGCCGACCGCCACCTGGTATGAAAAAGACGATATGAATACCTCGGATATGCATCCGTTTATTCATCCGCTGTCGGCGGCGGTCGATCCGGCGTGGGAGTCGCAAAGCGACTGGGAAATCTACAAAGGCATCGCCAAAGCGTTCTCTCAGGTCTGCGTTGGTCATCTCGATAAAGAGACCGACGTGGTGCTGCAACCGCTGCTGCACGACTCCCCGGCGGAGCTGTCGCAGCCGTTCGACATTCAGGACTGGCGCAAGGGTGAATGCGATCTTATCCCCGGTAAAACCGCCCCGGCCATCGTGCTGGTTGAGCGCGACTATCCGGCGGTCTACGAGCGCTTCACCAGCCTCGGCCCGCTGCTGGATAAGCTCGGCAACGGTGGCAAGGGGATCTCCTGGAACACCCAGCAGGAGGTCGATTTCCTCGGCAAACTGAACTACGTCAAACTCGATGGCCCGGCAAAAGGTCGTCCGTGCATTGAAACCGCTATCGACGCTTCAGAGGTTATTCTCGCCCTCGCCCCGGAAACCAACGGCCAGGTGGCGGTGAAAGCCTGGGAGGCGCTTGGGGAGTTTACCGGTCGCGAGCATGCGCATCTGGCCATCAACAAAGAAGATGAGAAGATCCGTTTTCGCGATATCCAGGCGCAGCCGCGCAAGATTATCTCAAGCCCCACCTGGTCTGGCCTTGAAAGCGAGCATGTCTCTTACAACGCCGGTTATACCAACGTGCATGAGCTGATCCCGTGGCGCACGCTCTCTGGCCGCCAGCAGTTGTATCAGGATCACCCGTGGATGCGCGCGTTCGGGGAGAGCCTGGTGGCCTATCGTCCACCTATCGATACCCGCAGCGTCAGCCACATGAAGGAAGTGCCGCCGAACGGCTTCCCGGAAAAAGCGCTCAACTTCCTGACCCCGCACCAGAAATGGGGCATCCACTCCACCTACAGCGAAAACCTGCTGATGCTGACCCTTTCGCGCGGGGGGCCTATCGTCTGGCTGAGCGAGGCCGATGCGAAGGAGCTTGGCATTGCCGACAACGACTGGATTGAAGCCTTCAACGCCAACGGTGCCCTCACCGCCCGCGCGGTGGTGAGCCAGCGCGTACCGCCGGGCATGACCATGATGTACCACGCCCAGGAGCGCATCATGAATATCCCGGGCTCTGAAGTCACCGGGCTGCGCGGCGGGATCCACAACTCCGTCACCCGCATCTGCCCGAAACCCACGCATATGATTGGCGGCTACGCCCAGCTGGCGTGGGGCTTTAACTACTACGGAACCGTCGGCTCCAACCGCGACGAGTTCATCATGATCCGCAAAATGAAGAACATTGACTGGCTGGATAACGAAGGTCGGGATCAGGTCCAGGAGGCGAAAAAATGAAAATACGCTCACAGGTTGGAATGGTTTTAAATCTCGACAAATGCATCGGTTGCCACACCTGCTCGGTCACCTGTAAAAACGTCTGGACCGGTCGCGAAGGGATGGAATACGCGTGGTTTAACAACGTGGAGACCAAACCCGGCATCGGCTACCCGAAAAACTGGGAGGACCAGGAGCAGTGGCAAGGCGGCTGGGTGCGCGGCATCAGCGGTAAGCTGACCCCGCGTCTCGGCGGGCGCGTCGGCGTGCTGGCAAAAATCTTCGCTAACCCATCGCTGCCGGGGATCGACGACTACTACGAGCCGTTCACCTACGACTATCAGCACCTGCACAATGCGCCGGAGGGCAAACACCTGCCCACCGCCCGCCCGCGCTCGCTGATTAGCGGCAAGCGGATGGATAAAATTGAGTGGGGTCCGAACTGGGAAGAGCTGCTCGGCGGCGAGTTCGAAAAGCGCGCCCGCGATCGCAACTTCGAGGCGATGCAAAAGGAGATGTACGGTCAGTTCGAAAACACTTTCATGATGTACCTGCCGCGCCTGTGCGAACACTGCCTCAACCCGAGCTGCGTCGCCACCTGCCCGAGCGGCGCCATCTACAAGCGTGAAGAAGACGGCATTGTGCTGATTGACCAGGACAAGTGCCGCGGCTGGCGCATGTGTATCAGTGGCTGCCCGTACAAAAAAATCTACTTCAACTGGAAGAGCGGAAAATCCGAGAAGTGTATTTTCTGCTACCCGCGTATCGAATCCGGCCAGCCAACGGTGTGCTCGGAAACCTGCGTCGGGCGCATTCGCTATCTCGGCGTACTGCTGTACGACGCCGACCGCATTGAAGAAGCCGCCAGCACCGAGCACGAAACCGATCTCTATGAGCGCCAGTGCGACGTGTTCCTCAATCCCCACGATCCGGCGGTGATTGAAGAGGCGCTGAAGCAAGGCATTGCGCAGAACGTGATTGAGGCCGCGCAGAAATCGCCGGTCTACAAAATGGCGATGGACTGGAAGCTGGCGCTGCCGCTGCACCCGGAATACCGCACCCTGCCGATGGTCTGGTACGTGCCGCCGCTGTCGCCGATCCAGTCCTACGCCGATGCCGGTGGCCTGCCGCAGACCGACAGCATTCTGCCCGCCGTCGAAAGCCTGCGTATTCCGGTGCAGTATCTGGCGAACATGCTGAGCGCCGGTGATACCGGCCCGGTGCTGCGCGCGCTGAAACGAATGATGGCGATGCGTCACTACAAACGCTCGCAAACCGTCGAAGGCGTGACCGATACCCGGGCGATTGAAGAAGTGGGTCTGAGCGTTGAGCAGGTGGAAGAGATGTACCGCTATCTCGCCATCGCCAACTACGAAGATCGCTTCGTGATCCCGACCAGCCATCGTGAAATGGCCGCCGACGCCTTCCCGGAGAAAAACGGCTGCGGCTTCACCTTCGGCGACGGCTGCCACGGCTCTGACACCAAGTTCAACCTGTTCAACAGTCAGCGCATTGATGCTATCAACATCACCGAAGTGCGCGACCGTGAGGAGGGACAATAATGCAGATCCTGAAAGTTATCGGCATGCTGCTCGAATA
>NZ_JMPS01000075.1 GCF_000735455.1 Yokenella regensburgei ATCC 49455
GGCGCTCTCGCTCGTTGCGGAGCGCGCCCCAACGCTGACGTCGTTCGTCAGCGAGATGCTTCACGCCCCGCTGCTGGATAAACAGGCCGAATGGTGTGAAATCTTCGAGCGCGGGCGCGCCACCTCGCTGATGCTGTTTGAGCACGTCCACGCCGAGTCACGCGATCGCGGCCAGGCGATGGTCGACCTGATGGCGCAGTACGAGCAGGCCGGGTTACAGCTGAGCTGCCGTGAGCTGCCGGACCACCTGCCGCTGTATCTTGAGTACCTCAGCATTCTGCCACCGGCCGACGCCCGCGAAGGCCTGCAGAACGTGGCGCCGATCCTGGCGCTGATTGGCGGGCGGCTGAAGCAGCGCCAGAGCGAGTATTACCAACTGTTCGACGCCCTGCTGGCGCTGGCAAACAGCCCGCTCAGTAGTGACAGTGTCACTAAACAGGTGGCGGGTGAAACGCGCGACGACACCCGCCAGGCGCTGGATGCGGTCTGGGAAGAAGAACAGGTGAAGTTTATCGAAGATAACGCCACCGCCTGCGACAGCTCCCCGCTGCAAAACTATCAACGACGCTTTAGCCAGGACGTCGCCCCGCAGTACGTCGACGTCAGTGCCGGAGGCCCGAAATGATCCAGTATATCAACGTCTTTTTTTACGATATCTACCCCTATCTGTGCGGTACGGTATTCATCCTTGGCAGCTGGCTACGCTACGACTACGGCCAGTACACCTGGCGCGCGTCGTCGAGCCAGATGCTCGATAAGCGCGGGATGGTGCTTTGGTCGAACCTGTTCCACGTGGGGATCCTGGGGGTGTTCTTCGGGCACTTCTTCGGCATGCTGACCCCGCACTGGATGTACGAATCGTTTCTGCCGATTTCGGTGAAGCAGCAGATGGCGATGATCCTCGGCGGCGCTTGTGGGGTGATGACGCTGGTCGGTGGCGCAGGTTTGCTGGTGCGTCGGCTGTTCAACCCGCGTATTCGCGCGACCTCAAGCACGGCGGATATCCTCATCCTCAGCATTCTGCTTATTCAGTGTATTCTCGGGCTCTCGACCATTCCGTTCTCGGCGCAGCATCCGGACGGCAGTGAGATGATGAAACTGGTGGGCTGGGCGCAGGCGGTGGTCACGTTCCAGGGCGGCGCATCGGGCCATCTTGACGGCGTTGCGTTTGTGTATCGCGTACATCTGGTGCTGGGAATGACCATCTTCCTGCTGTTCCCGTTCACCCGTCTGGTGCACGTCTGGAGCGCGCCGGTGGAGTACATCACCCGCCGCTATCAGGTGGTGCGTTCACGGCGTTAATTCCACGCCAGGCCGGGTGGCGACAACGCCTTACCCGGCCTGTCATTCAGACTATTTCCCCGCCTCCGGGTGAGTATCAAACGCCGCCATCACCGCCGCCAGCTCGGCAACGCTGAAGCCGTTTTTCGGGTCGTCCACGCCCAGGCCAAAGCGGGTCTGCATCACTTCATACAGCGCATCGACGTCAGGCAGGTCAATTTTCTCCAGCACCCGGTTATTCTCCCAGTGGGTGAAATGGAAGTTGGTCAGCGTCATCTTGCCGCCATCCGGAAGATGACGACACATCAGCAGATGGTGGCGGAAATGCGACTGCGGCCAGTGCGCTGACCAGAAGTTCCCCATCACGTAGTCGTTGAAATACTGCTTCGCCAGATCGAACTGATACATTGACTGCCAGTGCTCATGGTGGCTGAACTGCAGCGTCCAGTCATTGCCTTCATTGAGCAGACGGTAGACGCCGTGCGGCGTCTCCTGCGGCACTTCCGCCAGCAGGCGAATCGGCGCGGTCAGCGTCTGTCCACCAAAGCCGACATCGGCAATCCAGCGCTCTCCGGCAATCTCGACCAGCAGCAGACGGTGCGTGCGCGGCGGCATCTGCGGCGGGTTCGCCAGAATCACGCGGCCCAGCACGCTCTGAACGTTGAAGCCAATCTCACGCAGCGCACGCTCAAACAGACCGTTTTGCTCAAAGCAGTAGCCGCCGCGACGGGCGGTCAGCAACTTATCTTCAAGCGCAGCGTCATCAAGGTGAATTTCGCGGGGGAGCAAAACGTCCAGGTTTTCAAAGGGAATAGCGCCGTTGTGCAGCAAATGCAGTTTACGCAGCGTTTCAATGGTGGCTGTTGCAGTTTCCGTCCAGCCCAGACGGGTAAAATAGGCAGTTAAAAACGGGCTCATCAGAGTCTCCTGCGGTCGATGTCCTCTTTTTATAACGCATTTTTTCCCCGGCAACGGTGAATTTGTGCGATATGCTAATTGATAGCACATTTCCCCAGCAGGAGCCGCTATGAGTCGTTTTGTTCCCGTAGAGTTAAAACATGCCAGCCGGTTGTTGAATCATGGCCCGACGGTGCTTATCACCACCCGCGATGAGCATATTGACCGGCGCAACGTGATGGCGGCAGCGTGGTCGATGCCGGTGGAATTTGAACCGCCGCGCATCGCCATTGTGGTGGATAAAAGCACCTGGTCGCGCGAGCTCATCGAACGTACCGGCAAGTTTGGCATTGTTATCCCCGGCGTCGCGGCCGCAAGCTGGACCTACGCCGTCGGCAGCGTCAGCGGGCGTGAAGAGGACAAATTTAACGCCTATGGTATCCCCGTGGTGCACGGTCCACAGCTGGGTTTGCCGCTGATTGAAGAGAAATGTCTGGCGTGGATGGAGTGTCGTCTGCTGCCCGCAACGGCGGCGCAGGAGAAATATGACACCCTGTTTGGCGAAGTGGTCTCGGCGGCCGCTGACGAAAAGGCGTTTGTCGCCGGGCGCTGGCAGTTTGACGGCGATACGCGCAACACCCTGCATCATCTCGGCGCAGGCACTTTCGCCAGCACCGGCAGGCTGGTGCGGGCGAATATCAGTTCAGACTAACCGATAAAAAGTGACGGTGTCACAATGATTAGTATTTGATATCACGTGCCTTTTCGCGTCCGTTTTGCTTCATCTGACGCTTATCCTGACGACATTCGTGATTGCTTTGATTGTTGTTCGACATACAGGTGTGTTTGACGTCTCTCGCCTGATCGCGGGTATCCTGACGGGTGTCACGCGCCTGCTGGCGTTGACGCCCCTGTTCGGTCGCGTAAGCGCTCGTGGCGCACAAGGAGGTGAGTAACAACGCAATGAATGCAGATTTAATGTTCATAGTAACCACTCAATCAATACCGTCTGGACAAATTATAGCGAAAAAAAGGCCCGAGGAGATTCGGGCCAAGTATCATTCATACTAACTTTCGTGTGCCTGATTAACTGCCTGGTCAGTGTAACAACACCACCTTCCCGGCCGACAGCACGAGTTTGTTCAATTCTGGATATTGCGCCTGGCGGCACGCTACATGCTGTAACCCGGTTTTTTAATCAACGTCTCCATCTGCGGCGCAATCTCGCGCTCCCAGACCTGCTGCCAGTCGGCTTCCTGCACCTGATTGAGGGCAATGCTCACCGAGCGGTCTTTGCTGTTCAGGTGGCGCACGATCACTTCGGTAATCTCCGCCGCCAGCGCCTCTTTTTGCTCATCGTTCAGATCGCGGGGAAAACATTTAATGTCGATATGTGGCATTGCAGGGCTCCGGTTATGATGTTGTTTTGCAGTGAACATTACCCTATCACAGCGCCCACCGCGCCGTTATCCGTTTGTGCTCCGCGTGTAGCCATTACGCGCTAACACCTCCTGCAGCTCGGGGCGTTCACCCACGCTTTGCGCAATGGCGTAGAGCTTCGGGGTATGCGTTTGAAACCACGCCTCACGCGGCCCCCAGTGATAAATCACCACCAGATACGCATCGAACAGCGTCAGTTGCTCACCAAAGCTGTACGGCGTCAGGCTCAGCTGGCTCTCAAGCCACTGATAGAGGGAGTTTCGGTAGGCAAGGCAGTTCGCTTTCAGCTCGTCAGCGCCCTTTTCCGTCCAGCGTTCCGGGTAGTCGGCATAGGTAAAAGTGGGATACACGTTAGCCACAAACCACGCCAGCAGGCGCTGAAACTGCCGCCGCTGCGGCGTATCAACAGGCGGTGCCAGTTCCGGACACTCATCGAGGATCATCAGCGCAATGGCGGCGGTTTCGGTCATGATGCTGCCGTCGGTCATTTTCACGGTCGGCACCTGACACAACGGGTTAAGCGCGGCGAGGGAATCATTCTGCGGGCCGGGGCGGTCGAATCCATCCACATCAACGAAACGGTACGGGATCTTCGCCATGGTCAGCATCACTTCAGCAATTGCTGAACCCCAGCCGGGTACACCATACAAGGTCATCATCGTCTGACTCCGACGGTAAAAAATAAAGTATAGGCCGGGTTATGCCTTCTTACCGTTAGCAACCTATTGATTTTCAATTCTGGTCGTCACGGTGCGTTACGTGTAGGATGCTGCGCGGCGCGGATTTTATCTCAACCTCAGAATGATGAGAAAAACCGCCCATTGGTTGAATAAGACAGGAATAACAGGACATTACATGAGCACAAAACACCAGGATGCGGCGGAGCAGCATGCTGCCAGACGCCGCTGGCTAAATTCCCAGGAATCCGGCTACCACAAGGCGATGGGCAACCGTCAGGTGCAGATGATCGCCATCGGCGGCGCTATCGGCACCGGTCTGTTCCTCGGCGCGGGCGCCCGTTTACAGATGGCGGGGCCGTCGCTGGCTATCGTCTATCTGGTCTGCGGTATCTTCTCATTCTTCATTTTACGCGCGCTGGGCGAACTGGTTTTGCATCGCCCTTCCAGCGGCAGCTTCGTCTCCTACGCCCGCGAGTTTCTGGGTGAAAAAGCGGCCTACGTTGCCGGTTGGATGTACTTCATCAACTGGGCGATGACCGGGATCGTCGATATCACCGCCGTGGCGCTGTACATGCACTACTGGGGCGCGTTTGGCGACGTACCGCAGTGGGTCTTTGCGCTTGGCGCGCTGGCGATTGTCGGCACCATGAATATGATTGGCGTGAAGTGGTTCGCCGAAATGGAGTTCTGGTTCGCGCTGGTCAAAGTTCTGGCTATCGTGGTGTTTCTCGTCGTGGGTACCGTTTTCCTCGGCAGCGGTAAACCGCTTGATGGCAACACCACCGGCTTCCACCTGATAACCGATAACGGCGGTTTCTTCCCGCACGGCCTGCTGCCTGCGCTGGTGCTGATCCAGGGCGTGGTCTTTGCCTTTGCCTCGATTGAGCTGGTCGGCACCGCCGCCGGTGAATGCAAAGATCCGCAGACCATGGTGCCGAAGGCCATCAACAGCGTTATCTGGCGTATCGGCCTGTTCTACGTCGGCTCCGTCGTGCTGCTGGTGCTGCTGCTGCCGTGGAACGCCTATCAGGCAGGACAAAGCCCGTTTGTCACCTTCTTCAGCAAGCTTGGCGTGCCGTACATCGGCAGCATTATGAATATCGTGGTGCTGACCGCCGCCCTCTCCAGCCTGAACTCCGGCCTGTACTGCACCGGACGTATTCTGCGTTCAATGTCGATGGGCGGGTCTGCGCCGCACTTCATGTCGAAGATGAGCCGTCAGCATGTGCCTTACGCAGGCATTCTGGCAACGCTTGCGGTGTACGTGGTTGGGGTATTCCTCAACTACCTGGTGCCGTCGCAGGTGTTTGAAATTGTGCTCAACTTTGCCTCTCTGGGCATTATTGCCTCCTGGGCCTTTATCATGGTGTGCCAGATGCGCCTGCGTAAGGCTATCAAGGAAGGTAAAACGGCTGACGTCAGCTTCAAACTGCCTGGCGCACCGTTCACCTCGTGGCTGACGCTGCTGTTCCTGCTGGCGGTACTGGTGCTGATGGCGTTCGACTACCCGAACGGCACCTGGACCATCGCCTCGCTGCCGCTGATTGGCATTATGCTGATCGCCGGTTGGTTTGGCGTGCGTAAACGCGTGCATGAGATCCACAGCGCCGCGCCCGGTAAGCACTAAGCATAAAAAAGCCCGGCCGTTCGGCCGGGCAATGTGCATAAGCGATACTACGTTATTATTAGAATGTCTTCTTAAAGTTCAGCATCAGCCCCTTGTCGCTGACCCCGTCCTCCTTCCAGTGATAGGCATCAAGCTGCAGTGCGCTATCTTTGCCGCTGTATTTCACGCCGGTGGTCGCCAGGTGGTTCACCCCGCCGCCGGTCTGACCGTCGTCAATCGCAAAGCGCTGGTTACCCGCACCCGCCACCGTGGCGCTGCGCTGGCTCTTCGCGTAGCTCAGGTTCGGCCCGCCTTCCAGCGTCGCCGTCGCGCTCCAGCCGTCTTTACCCGCATAGTCCACCTTCATGCCAACGATGCTGTCCACCGCCGTTTCGCTGCCGCTGTTCATGTTCAGGTTGAAGTCGCCCGCATTGCGTTCCTGGTAGCCATCTTCCAGGGTATGGCGCAGCTTCACGCCCGCATACGGGGTGACCGTCAGCGCTTCGCTCAGTTCGAATTTCTTCGCCCCTTCGCTGCGGAACTCCAGGTACTGCTGCTTCGCGCTGCTGTCCGCCGATTTGCTGACGTCGCCGTAGGCCACCGAGCGGTTGCTGTCGAGGTTGTGCACGTCGTAGCGCAGGCCGTTGTTCCAGCTCATGCCGTTTTCAAACGCCATCTGGTGCTTCAGGCCAAAGAACTGGCTGTAGCCGCCGGTGATGCCGTTGTTACCGGCACTCTGGCTGCCGTTGCCGTCGAGGCGCGCAATACCGTACTCCATGGTCAGGTTCTGGCTGCCGGTCAAATCCAGCGTCTGGCGCAGGGCCAGCATGTCGTAGTCGGTGTTTTTGTCGAGCTGCGC
>NZ_JMPS01000076.1 GCF_000735455.1 Yokenella regensburgei ATCC 49455
GCGCTTCAAAAACGGTTACGTCTACCGTTCCCTGTGTATCCAGCGCCATCGACAGCGCACCATCCACTAAGACCGTATTCGTTTTCCCCGCTGACCGCCACACCGGTGAGTGTGCCTTGCGGCGAGCCGCTGTCAGTGGCGGCATAGGAGCCGGAAATGTTCACGTCGCCGGTGATTTCCGTCGAACCGCCATTCCCGGCAACGCTGACGCCGGTGCCGCCCTGGTACACGCCGTCGGCATCTTTTTCTGCATGCACGTTTATCGTCCCGGCGAGCTCTACGGCGTCACCGTTACCGGTGACGCTAACTCCAGTGGCATTCAGGCTGCTGTCAATAGTGCCGGTGTTACTGAACTTAGCGAGATCCCCATTGATGATCACCCCGGTGGAACCGTCATCGACGGCGGTAATGCTGCCGACGTTGGTAAACCGGTTGTCGTAGCCGGAGAGGTACAGCCCGGTGGCGGCGCCGGAGGCATAAATATCGCCGTTATTAGTCGTCAGGGTATCGTCGCCGGAGACCACCACGCCAGTGGCGCCGTTGCTGGCGGTGGTATCGCCGTCGAGGGTGTTGACGGTGTTGTCTCCAATAATCAGCGTACCGATTGTATTCTCGCCGTCTGTGGTGGTATCCCCGAGGCTGGTCACTTCGCCATCGCCTGCAATCACGTTGGTATCGGCATCCGCAAACCAGAAGGTGCCGGTGCTGTCATATTTCCAGGCTAAATCGTCGCTGCCATAAGCCCCGTCGATTACCGCGTTATTTTCGTTGGTAACGTACTTTTTATCGATAACCAGGGTGCGCCCGTCCGGCGCCGTCAGCACGTAGTTGTCGCCCTCTTCCACATAATTAAAGGTGACGTTATCCCAGCTCTCGCCGTTGACAGAGACGGTGTCGAAGGTCAGCGTGTTGGCATCGGTATCCAGCGTGACGCCGTTATCGTAGTAATATGTCGTGGCGACCGGATCGGTACCGGAGTCGCCGCCATCGTCGGGGTCAGTACCGGAATCTCCACCGTCATCCGGATTAGTGCCAGAATCACCGCCGTCGTCAGGAAGAGTACCGGAATCTCCGCCATCATCAGGAAGAATACCGGAATCACCGCCGTCGTCCGGCGGCGCCGGTGAGTGGTTATCGTGGTGCGCATAGCCGCCACCATTGTCGTTGTACATCGCCACGCCAATGGCGGCCGCCACGGCGGCGGCACCGCCGAGGACCCAGCCCGTCAGGCTGTCGTCATCGGTTTTACATTCTGCTGGCAGCGCCGCTTTTTCGGCTTCCGTCAGCTGGCTGACCTGGGTTGGACATTTCACTTTTGAATCGTTGACGTCGTCCGTATCTGTCGCCCAGGCATTACTGCTTAATGCCATTGCAATACACAATGGAAGTATCTTCCGCTTATGCATATTCCATCCTCCATTTAGGGTAATTTTATTTAGATAAAAAATTGTTTCATGGGAGGAGAGAATACATTTACCGGAGTAATAACAATACGGGGTGGCAATGGCGCAATAACAAGCAAAATACCAAACCAAAAGCCAGGTTGTTATTTTAAAAGGAAAAAACAGTTCATTTTTCTGGAGTTATATTTACTTAAATCTGAATTAATAAAAACTAATAAATACAATAGATGAATTTATAAAAATAAATCATTTATGATACTTATAAATAACATTCCGGTATTTTGTCGAATAAAAAATAACAAAGCGGCATCATTTATTAATAAAAAAACCTCACCGTGAGGGTAAAAAATGCTTCACGGTGAGGGGATTATCGCACGATAGAGGTTTTAATCTTCAACCAGCTGCGCAACGTCGCTGCTGTTGATCTGGCGTTCATCGCCGTTCTGATCGGTGTAGCTGGTCATACCGGTGTCTTTATCAAGCTTCGGTTTGCCCTGGGTGACAATGGTCTGGCCGCTTTTGGTGGTCATTACATAGTTGCTGCTGCAGCCCGCCAGGGTGAACAGCGCCACACCCGCACAGAGGCAAATTAAAGACTTTTTCATAACAACTCCCTTCTAAAATAGTCCCTTAAGTGTATAGCCACGCGCGAGGCGTGGCTAGCAGCGGGTTGTAACAGCGGATGATTACAGGGCGATACGGATAACGTCGTCCGGCTGGGTCGCCTCTTTCTGGCGGCTGGAAGCCTGCTTCACGGTCACGAAGAGGGTTTTACCGTCGGCAGAAAGCGTCAGGCTGTTCGGATGCGTCGGTGTATCCAGCGTTTTAACCACTTTGTAGCTTTTCGCATCAATGACGCTGACTTTGCCGGCCTGCCGATGCGTTACGTACACTTCATTACGCACCGGGTTAAACAGCACCGCCAGCGATTCCGGCGCGGCGATTTTTTCCAGTACTTTGCCGTCACGGATGTCCACCACCAGCACTTCCGGCTGTTTGGAATCGGTAATGAACGCGCGGTGGCCCGCGGTGTCGAGACTCAGGTTAAGGAAGAAGTGCTCTTTACCATCGTCCAGCAGCTTTTTACGGCTCAGCACTTTGTTGCTGTCGGTATCGATGGTCACCAGCTCGCCGTCACCGTTGGTCAGGTACAGACGTCTGGCGTCAGCATCCAGCGCCAGGCCGGTGCCAAAGGAGCCGGTTCCGGTAATGGTGGATTTGAGCTTCAGGTTCGCACCGTCAATCACCCACACCACGCTCTCTTTACCAATGCCGGTCACGTAGACGGTGTTGGTTTTGTCGTTCGCCACCAGCTCACGCGGCTGCAGCGGTTTTACCGTTTCGCTACGAACGCGGTCATCCAGCACAATGCGCCCTTTCACATCGCCGCTTTTGGCATCGATGGCGGTGATGGCGCTGTTGGTGGTGTTACCAAACCACAGCGTCTGGGTCTGCTGGTTGATGGTTGCGCCAAACGGTTTGAGATCGTTGTGAATAATCTGGGTGACATCGAGCGTCACCGGATCCAGTCGATACACAATGCCGCCTTTATCCAGGCTGCGGCTCTGAGAGGTAGCCACCCACAGCGCATTTTCCTGCTGGCTGAAGGCCATTTCGTAAGCCCCTTTCCCTACCGCTTTGCGCAGCATTTCGTCGGCGGCATGGGCGCTAAAGCTCCCCGCCAGCAGCAACGTGCTCAGCAACAGTGAACGGCGCAGGCGTGGTGCGGACAGATGACGTAAAGACATGACGACTCCCTTGTTCTACAGAATTGTTTGCTGCTCCACAGCACTTCCGGTTCGCAAACTCGTGGTTTTGCGTTTTTTAGATGCGAATAGTAATCATTATTCAGTTAAAAGTGGAGCACTATTCCGCAGATTGTGCTCTGTATCGCCACTCAGTTGCCTGGCATTAACCAAATGTGCCGTTAAACTTTTCAATTAATTAACATGACCATTAACATGTTCAAATAAATTCTTAGATTTGCTTTCTATTGAGTGCGTGACATGAAAATTTTTGCGGTTCGCAGGGTGGCGCTTCCGGCTCTTCTCTTCCCTTTTGTTGCTGTCGTGCAGGCTCAGGCCGCCGATGAGCAAACCATGATTGTGACGGCAACGCCGCAGGTGGTTTCCGAACTTGATACCCCGGCGGCGGTGAGCGTGGTGTACGGCGACGACATGCGCCACGCCCAACCGCGCGTTAACCTTTCAGAGTCGCTTGGCGGCGTGCCTGGCCTGCAGGTGCAGAACCGCCAGAACTACGCCCAGGATCTTCAGCTCTCGATTCGCGGCTTTGGTTCGCGATCCACCTTTGGCGTGCGCGGGATCCGCCTCTACGTGGACGGGATCCCCGCCACCATGCCCGACGGCCAGGGGCAAACCTCGAACATTGATATCAACAGCGTCGAGAGTATCGAGGTGCTGCGCGGCCCCTTCTCTGCCCTCTACGGCAACGCCTCTGGCGGCGTGATGAACATCACCACCGAGACCGGTCAGCAGCCGCCGACCATTGAAGCCAGCAGCTACTACGGCAGCTATGGCTCCTGGCGCTACGGGCTGAAAGCCACCGGCGCCGTCGGCGATGGCAGCCACGCGGGTGACGTTGATTACACCGTTTCCACCAGCCGTTTTGTCACCGGAGGCTATCGCGACCACAGCGGCGCGCGTAAAAACCTCGGTAACGCCAAACTTGGCGTGCGTATTGACGATGCCAGCAAGCTGACGCTGCTGTTTAACAGCGTGGATATCAAAGCCAACGATCCGGGTGGACTCAGCTACAGCGAATGGCAGGCCGACCCGCGCCAGTCGCCGCGCGGTGATCAGTACAACACCCGCAAAGATACCAAACAGACCCAGGCCGGGCTGCGCTATGAACGCCAGCTGACGGAGCGCGATGCGCTCAGCGTGATGATGTACGCCGGGGAGCGACAAACCACCCAGTACCAGTCGATCCCGATGGCGCCGCAGCTCAATCCGGCGCATTCCGGCGGCGTTATCGCCCTCGACCGCCACTATCAGGGCATCGACAGCCGCTGGACGCATCAGGGGCAGCTCGGCGTACCGGTGACCTTCACCACCGGGCTCGATTACGAAACGATGAGCGAAAAGCGGAAAGGCTACGAGAACTATGTGCTGGTCAACGGCGCACCGCAGTATGGCGAAGAAGGCGCGCTGCGCCGCAACGAACGCAACCTGATGTGGAATCTCGATCCGTACCTGCAATCCCAATGGCAGCTGACGGAAAAGCTGTCGCTCGACGCCGGGGTGCGCTACAGCTCGGTGTGGTTCGACTCGAACGATCACTACGTCACGCCGGGCAATCCTGACGACAGCGGTGACGCCAGCTACCATAAATGGCTTCCGGCAGGCTCGCTGAAATACGCGATGACCGATGCCTGGAACCTGTATCTCTCAGCCGGACGAGGGTTTGAAACCCCGACGATTAACGAGCTCTCTTATCGCTCCGGCGGCCAGAGCGGCCTCAATTTTGGTCTGCAGCCTTCGACCAGCACCACCTATGAAACCGGCAGCAAAACCCGCATCGGCAACGGTCTGCTGACCGCCGCGCTGTTCCAGACCGACACCGATAACGAAATCGTGGTCGACAGCAACAGCGGTGGCCGCACCAGCTATAAAAACGCCGGGAAGACCCGCCGCCAGGGCGCCGAGCTGTCGCTCGATCAGCGGTTTGCCGAAAACTGGAAGCTCAACGCCGCCTGGACCTGGCTCGACGCCACCTACCTCAGCAACGTGTGCAATACCGGCGACTGCAACGGCAACCGCATTCCGGGTATCGCGCAGAATATGGGCTTCGCGTCGCTTGGCTGGCAGCCGGAAAAAGGCTGGTACGCCGGGGCGGATATTCGCTATATGGGCGATATTATGGCCAACGATCAAAACAGCGCCAAAGCCCCTTCATGGACCATCGTTGGAATGAACACCGGCTATAAATTTGATTTAGGGAAGTGGCAAATGGATCTGTTTGGTCGAATAGATAACTTATTTGACCGGGAATATGTCGGTTCGGTTATTGTCAATGAATCTAACGGCCGCTACTACGAACCCGCGCCGGGCCGCAATTATGGTGTTGGCCTGGCTATTGCGTATCAATTCGAGTAAATTCGAGAAAGTAACTTTTCCGGGTCTGTAAACCCGGAAAAGTTAATAACAGATAAGATAGTTAACGCGGTAATTAATTCAGGTACTGACGTTGTAACACCGCCGCTCCCTGATCAATAGCAGTGCAAATGGCCTGATAACTCGCCGTCTCGTCCTTTTTCTCCAGCGCCGCCAGTAATTCCTGGTAAAAATCAGAACCGTGGAAAACCATTTCCGGCTGCGGATGAAGGTAATTAAAGCTGGGTCCGATTCGCACCCATAATTGCTCGATGAGTGCGGTCAGGGTTGGCATTTCAGCATAGTGGTAGAGACGGAAGCGGAAGCGGTAATTCGCCTGCAGCGTCTGTTCAATATCACTGTTGCCGACTGCCCGTTGGAACTCATCAGCCAGGCCGCGCAGCTCACGCAGCTTGTCTGCAGTCATCAGTAACGCGGCCGCCGAAGCTGCCATTCCCTCCAGTTTCTTACGGATCGCGTTAATTTCACGGTAACGCTCCAGCGTGACTTCCGGAACTAAAAACGCCTGTGCAGGAGTGGCTTGCAGTGCGCCGGAAGATACCAGACGCAGCAGGGCCTCACGGACGGGCGTAATACTGGTGCCAAGCTGTTCAGCAATGTCTTTGGTTACTAATCTGGCGCCCGGCTTTAAGGCACCAATGATCAACGCACTCTTTAAGTTTACCTCGACCTGGGTGGTCAGACTCATTCGCTGCGCTTTCTCAAAATCAAGCATGTCTACTTCCTGTTGCCTAATCATCGTTATCGTTGTTACAGGACAGTAAAGATATATCCTGTATCTTACTCTGGCGTGGGAAATAAAAAATAAAACAAATTAACGCATCTAAATTATTAGTTTACTTATTGATATAACACTGCACGTCCTTTCACGACGTTCGTCCGTTAATTAAAGACGCAATTTCAGAAATTTGCACGTAGAACTGCGGTGTTTATCACACCGCAGTGCATAAATTAAGCATCAGGCGCGACGCGAATAACCAGCTTGCCGAAATTTTGTCCTTTCAGTAAGCCAATAAAGGCCTGAGGTGCATTTTCCAGACCGTCAACAATCTGTTCGCGGTACTTAATTTTTCCTTCCTGCACCCAGCGACCCATTTCCTTCTGGAATTCATCAATCCGATGACCATAATCCTGGCCAATGATAAATCCCTGCATGCGAATTCGTTTTCTGAGCAGGGTCGCCATCAATAACGGCAGGCGATCCGGCCCTGCGGGCAGTCCGGTGGCGTTATAGCCGCTGACCAGGCCGCAAACCGGCACACGGGCAGAGGTGTTCAGTAGCGGCAGCACCGCGTCGAACACTTTACCGCCGACGTTTTCAAAATAAACGTCGATCCCCTGTGGACAGGCGGCGCGCAGCTGTTCGGCAAAGTCGTCGGCATAGTGATCGAGGCAAACATCGAAACCCAATGTCTCTACCGCATAGCGGCATTTTTCTGCACCCCCCGCCACGCCCACCACCCGGCAACCTTTCAGTTTACCGATTTGCCCCACCGTCGCGCCCACCGGCCCGGTCGCCGCGGCGACCACCAGCGTTTCACCGTGCTTCGGTTGACCAATGTCGAGCAGCCCCATATAGGCCGTGAAACCCGGCATGCCGAGTACGCCCAGCGCCCAGGAAGGATGCGGTGGATGAGCGCCAAGCGAGACCAATCCCTCACCGTTCGACACCTCATACGCCTGCCAGCCGCCGTAGCTCAGCACCCAGTCACCGGGTTTAAAACCGGCGTGGTTCGAAGAGACGACGCGGCTCACGGTGCCGCCCACCATCGTCGCGCCGATCTCAACCGGTGGCGAATACGACGGGGCATCGCTCATGCGTCCACGCATATAGGGATCGAGGGATAAATAGACCGTGCGCAGCAAAAGCTCACCGGCCCCAGGCGCGGGAATGTCGCCCTCTTCAAAACGAAAGTTTGCCGCCACCGGTTCACCGTGCGGACGTGATGCGAGTACCCAACGACGTTGTTGTAAAGTCATCTGATTCATTACGCGCTCCTTATCGTGGTCAATAGCCTAAAGCGTAGCCCGTTTCAGCTGGCGGCCTGATTTAAGCGCACAACCAGATAAACACAGGGCTCGTCGGTTTCATTGACGAAGCGACAATCGTTGGGCGGCCCGAGCTCCAGGCAATCCCCGGCCTGCATCTGATGATGGGTATCGCCTTCGATAAACAGCAGCTTCCCCTCCTGCAGCCAGATAAGCTGACGCGCCAGCGCGTAGGAAGAGGCCGGCATGGGAATATCACTCCCGGCGGGAAGTTCGACCTGTACCAGATCGATAGGCAGATCGCTGCGCGGCGAGACGTGCCGCCGCAGATAGTGCGTTTGCGGGTCGCGCCACACCGGCTGGTTTTCCCGGCGCAGCAGTTTGCCTTCCTGCATTTCGGCGCGGGCGATAAGCGTGGACATACTGATACCGAACGCGCCGGAGAGACGGCCCAGCATCATCGCCGTGGGGCTGCTCTCTCCGCGCTCGATTTTGTGCACCATCGCGCGTGAAACACCGGCCCGCTCAGCCAGTTCACTGAGTGACCAGCTACGGGATTCCCGCTCGATGCGGATACGTGCGCTGATGCGCTGATTGAGATTGTCTTCGATAGTCGTCATGACGTATCACTATAGTGTATGACGTTTCATTAAGGAAGCGCTTGCGCGCCGGGTGTATAGTATTGTAATAATGTCGTACTACTATAGTGTACACCGCTGAGGTTTCCCTGATGATTCGCTATGCCTGTAAAGATGACTGCGGCGCTATTGCTGAAATTTATAACCACGCGGTGTTGCATACCGCCGCTATCTGGAACGATAAAACCGTCGATATTCACAACCGCCTGGCCTGGTTCGAGGCGCGGGAGATGGCCGGTTATCCGGTGCTGGTGAGTGAAGAAGATGGTGCGATCACCGGCTATGCGTCCTTCGGCGACTGGCGCGCCTTCGATGGTTTTCGCCATACCGTCGAGCATTCCGTCTATGTTCACCCTCTGCATCAGGGTAAAGGCCTTGGCCGCGCCCTGCTCACCCGGCTGATTGCCGAAGCGCGCCGCGCCGGGAAACACGTGATGGTCGCGGGTATTGAATCGCAAAACCACGCCTCGCTTAAACTGCACGCCCAGCTTGGCTTTATCACCACCGGCGAAATGCCGCAGGTCGGCACCAAGTTTGGCCGCTGGTTGGATCTCACCTTCATGCAGCTACAGCTCGACGATCGCCAGGATCCGGACGCTATCCCATGAACCAGTCGCTGACGCTGGCCTTTCTTGTCGCCGCCGGGATTGGCCTGGTGGTGCAAAACACCATTATGGTGCGCATCACCCAAAGCTCGTCCACGATCCTTATCGCTATGCTGCTCAACTCGCTGGTGGGGATCGTGCTGTTTGTCTCTATTTTGCTGATAAAGCACGGGTTGACGGGCGCACAGGAGCTGGTGCACAGCATCAAGTGGTGGACGCTGATTCCTGGCCTGCTGGGCTCGTTTTTTGTTTTTGCCAGCATCAGCGGCTATCAGTACGTTGGCGCCGCCACAACCATTGCGGTACTGGTGGCAAGCCAGCTGATTGGCGGTCTGGTGATGGACGTGGTGCGCAGCCAGGGGATCCCGTGGCGGGCGCTGGTCGGGCCGGTATGCGGTGCGGTATTGCTGGTGATTGGCGCCTGGCTTGTCGCCAGACGCCAGTTTTAAGGCTACAGAATAGTGCCACCTTTGGTGAGCGCTTCGTGACGCGCTTCCGTGTCTTCTTTATGCTGACGCCCGTGGTGGGCAATCGCATTGCGCAGCCGTTGCTGCTGGGTATAGCGCTCTTCGCGACTGATTTCAGTATCATCACTCAGCGCCACCAGCAGCTCATTCATGTGCGTAATCACGCTTTCATGAACTGCCGCATCCACGCGGGCAATGACCTCATCCAGATGTGACATACCTGCTCCTTAGTTAATCTTTACTTTCGAGAAATCGCTGCCCATCAGGCTGACGCTGAAGCCGCTCACGTTGCTGCGGGTGGCGTAGAAGGTTTTCCCGTTGGCGAGCGCAATCCACGGCGCCTGCTGGTAGAAAATCTCCTGTGCCTCACCGTACAGCTTCGCGCGGGCCGCCGGGTCACTGGTCAGCTTCGCTTTCTGTACCAGCGCATTGTACCCCTTATCACACCAGCGCGCGGCGTTCGATCCGGTTTTTATGCTGTTACAGCCCAGCAGCGTGTCGGCAAAGTTGTCCGGATCGCCGTTGTCCGACATCCAGCCGAACAGCGCCGAATCATGCTCACCTTTGCGCATTCCGGAGAGATATTCGCCCCACTCGTAGGTGACAATTTTGGCTTTAATGCCCACTTTCGCCCAATCGTTCTGGATCATCTCAGCGATGCGACGCGAATTCGGGTTATACGGACGCTGCACCGGCATTGACCATAGCGTCACCTCCGCGCCCTTCTCCAGCCCCGCTTTTTTCAGCAGATCTTTGGCTTTTTGCGGATCGTAGTCATAATCCGGCAGATCTTTCTTGTAGCCGAGCATGTTCGGCGGCAATGGCGATTTGGCTACGGTGCCAGAGCCCATAAACACGGCGTTGACGATGGCTTTTTTGTCGGTGGCGTAGTTCAGCGCCTGACGCACCAGCACGTTATCAAACGGTTTTTTCTCGGTATTAAACGCCAGATAGCCGACGTTCAGCGCTTCTACCGCATGCAGGGCTAAATCTTTGTTCTTTTTGATGGCATCAAACTGCACCGGCGATGGTGCCGGGATAATCTGACACTCGTTGGTCTGCAGCTTCGCCAGTCGGGTCTGGACATCCGGCGTAATGGAGAAGATCAGGTGTTTGGTTGGCACCTCGCCGTCCCAGTAGTTCGGGTTCGCCACGTAGCGGATGAGTGAATCGACCTTATACTGCTGCAGCACGTAGGGCCCGGTGCCAATCGGCCAGGTATCGACGTTTTCCGGAGTGCCCTTTTTCAGCATTTCGTCGGCATATTCCGCCGAAAGAATAGAAGCAAAGTCCATGCCCCAGTCGGCAAGGAAGGCGGCGTTCGGCTCACTCAACACAAACTGGACGTGATAATCGTCAATCTTCTTCACATCGGTAATCAACTTGTCGAGGCCGACATCGTTGAAATATTCATACGTCCCCTGCGAGACCTTGTGGTACGGGTTCGCCGGGTCTTTCTGGCGCATCACCGAGAAAATCACGTCGTCGGCGTTAAAATCGCGCGTCGGTTTAAAGAACTTGTTGCTGTTGAATTTCACCCCTTTGCGCAGGGTAAAGGTGTAGGTTTTGCCGTCCGGGGAGATAGTCCACTCGGTCGCCAGCGACGGTACTGGGGTATTTTTCACCGGGTCGAAGTTGATCAGGCGGTTGTAGAGCGTCTGCGAGCTTGCCACAAACGACGGGCCAGAGCTGGCAATCTGCGGGTTAAACGACTCGGGAGAGGCTTCCGAACAGTAGATGAGCGTGTCGTGATCTGCCGCGAAGGCGCTTGCCGAAAAGAGCGTGCCGAGCGCCAGCGCCAGCAACGTTTTCCCTGTAGACATGGTTATAAGCCTTTATCTTTAATTATATGGACTTTAATAACAGCACAGCCCTGAATAACTGACAAATAACCAATCCGCATCAGGTTATGCGAAAGCAGATGTTTTCGCTGCTTTATTCACCAACGCCCTGCACCTCGTTTGACTTAAGTAAATCCCAAAAGGTCAAGCGTAATTTGCCGTCTCAATAGCACGAGAATTCTCGTTTTTTAGCCTGTCTTTCACCGTTTAGATGCACATGAGGTGGCGTAAAGTCATGGTGTGAAGAAGTCTATGGGATGACAACGTGACAAAAACTCTATTACGCAGCGGCAGCCTCGATGATTTTCAGGCGGTCGGCGGCGGTGGCCAGGCCGTGTTTGACTCCGCCCTGCAAATCCGCGAAACCCTGCGCCTGCGCAAACAACAGGCGCTGGTCGATTGCCTCGCCATACCGCAGGTTAATGACGAAGGCGACCGTGTGGCCTGGTACTCGCCCGTTGAGGGGAGCGCCAGCAGCTGGAAAGCCGCCGATGAAGCGGTTCGTGAACGCGCCCGCCGCTACCTGCGCAGCACCTTCGACAGTGCCCTGACGCTCAGCCGTAAATCGCTCGCCTCCGGTAAAACCACCCAACAGCTGTTCGGCGCCCTGCTGGAAAAAGCGCTGCAGTTCCCCGGCGAGAACCACGTTTTCCTCGTCGACGGCAAGCCGGTTATCACCTTCTGGGGCTTTATCAACCTTAACGACAGCGTGCGCGACGACATTCTCGACTGCCTGCGTGAGCCGGAGCCGGAGCCGCCGGTAATTGAAGTCATCCCGCCAGCCCCTGCCGAAGCCGAGCCAGAGCCGGTGGTATTCGTCGACGAAGAGCAGCCTCTGCTCATGCCAGAACCCACTCCCGCAGCGGTGAGTAAGCTGCCGGATACCGTGATGCAGGCCTACGCCGTCGCCCAGCCGGAAGCCGAAGAACCGGAAGCAGAGCCGGAAATCAACACCGTCGCGGACCCGGTTCCGGTTAAGCGCGCGAAGCGCCGCCTCCCGCTGTGGAGCGTGCCGGTCGCGGCTATCATCGTTGTTGCCGTCGCCGCACCGCTGTTATGGAAACAGAGCACCACTGTCGCCGAGCCGGTTGAAACCGTGGCTGCCGCCCCGGTGCCTGCGCCTGTCGTTCAGCCTGTCCCTGCCCGCCCGGCGCTGCCGCAGGTTGCCGCCAGCCTGCCGCTGCATCGCGCCGACGTCATAAAGACTAAAGAAGAAGAGAAACCCGCTGCGCCTGCCGAACCGGTGGTGATTGCCGCGATCCCAAAAGATGCGCTGGTGATGGAAGCGGCACAGATGCGCGCTGGCACCACCAAATTCCTCAACGGGAACTGGCGTGTCCTGATCGACATTAAAGATCCTGTCACCGGTAAACCGCCATCGCTGCGCTACCAGATGCAGAACAACAAGGGCACCGCCCGCCTGGTGCATGGCGACAACATCGTCTGCCGCGCTGAGATTTTCTCCGGCCTGCATCAAAACGGTGAGCTGATGATCAAGAGCCGGGGCGCCGCCCGCTGCAGCGACGGTTCGCGCTATCCGATGCCCGAAATTACCTGTAAAGCCGGTACCAGCGATATCGCGGAATGTACTGGTCGCTATGATGCCAACACCGTCGTCCCGCTGACGTTCAAGAAAACAGGTGCCTGATTTATGCTGGTTACACTTTGCGATTACAAACAGAGCGTTACGCTTATTGCCAACAGCGGTGTGCAGTTTCTCGACTTCGGCCTGACGCCGCAGGAGTCGCTGCACAGCGGACGCTTCGTACGTAAAACCGCCAACGGGCCGCTGCTGCGCCTCGACTATGATCTGGTCAACGGACGCTATACGCTGCCCGCCCGCAACGGCGAACAGGCGGAAGTCGTGAAACCGGAAACCACCCTGACGCTTGAGCAATCGCTTGGGGTGCTGGACGGCCTGTGGCTGCCGCTGCCGTTCTTCCGCTTTAATCCACCGCGCACCTTCGTGGAAGGCCCGGACAACTGGGCCAGGATGCAGATCCGCAAACTCGCCGAGCCGGACAGCGCCGGGCACACGCACCGCGTCACGCTCGCCTTCGACAGCCAGATGAGCAGCGAAAGCCCGGCAGCGCTGGCCCCGGTTGAGAACGATATTCTCAACGGCACCCGCTTCGCCCTCGCCTGGCGCGACGAGGAGATTGCCGATTTCCTCGACCAGACGTGGATTGACGGCTGGCTGCGGGAAGTCTTCACCCAGCACGTCAACCAGCAGGAAGACCGTACCGATCGCGAAGTAACCCAGGCCCTGCGCAGCTTCGAGTACCAGGGTCACTGGCTTAATGTGCTGACTCTGCTCGGCGAACAGCTGGCGGTACCGGAAATTAAAATCGTCACCGCCACCCTCAGCACGCCGGCTATTCCGGTCGATCTGATCCTCGACGTGGGTAACACCCATACCTGTGGGGTGATCATTGAAGATCATGGCGATGCCAACGACGGCCTGCGGCAGACCGCCGAACTGCAGGTCCGCTCGCTGACGGAGCCGCAGTATCTGAACGAGCCAATGTTCACCAGCCGCGTGGAGTTCTGCGAAGCGCGCTTTGGTAAACAGCACTGCTCGGTAGAGAGCGGCCGCGACGATGCCTTTGTCTGGCCCTCTATCGTTCGCGTCGGTGACGAAGCGCGCAAGCTCGCCATGCAGCGCCTCGGTACCGACGGCTACAGCGGCCTTTCCAGCCCGCGCCGCTACCTGTGGGATGAAACCCCCACCGTGCAGGACTGGCGCTTTAGCCAGATCAATGCCAAAACGCAGCGCGAACCGCTGGCCACCGCCTTCCCGCTGATGAACCTGATGAACGACGACGGTCAGCCGCTGTTTACGCTGCCGCCGGAAGACCGCCTGCCGGTGTTCTCACCGCAGTACAGCCGCAGTACGCTGATGACCCATATGCTCTGCGAACTGCTGGCCCAGGCGCTGGGGCAGATCAACAGCGTGGCCACGCGTCTGCGTCTTGGGTTCCCCTCTTCACCGCGCCAGCTGCGCACCATTATTCTGACGCTGCCGTCAGCAATGCCGAAGCAGGAGCGCGAGATTTTCCGCCGCCGTATGTTTGAAGCGATTGCGCTGGTGTGGAAATCACTCGGCTGGCACCCGCAGGATGACGATTTCGCAACCCCCTCGCAGCAGCGTAACAGCGTGGTGCCGGTTCCACGCATCCAGATGGAATGGGACGAAGCCAGCTGCGGCCAACTGGTGTGGTTGTATAACGAAGCGGTTTCCCACTACGGCGGCCAGACCGAAGCCTTCTTTGCCGCCCTTTCTCGCCCGGATCGCACCGAGGCTGAGGGAGAGCGTCCGGGGCGCACCCTGCGTGTGGCTTCGGTGGATCTTGGTGGTGGCACGACCGATATGGCCATCACCCAGTACCAGCTCGACGACGGCACCGGCAGCAACGTAAAAATCACCCCGCAGCTGCTGTTCCGCGAAGGGTTTAAGGTCGCCGGGGACGATATCCTGCTCGATATTATTCAGCGCTGCGTGCTGCCGGCGCTGCAAACTCACCTGCAGAAGTGCGGCATCCCCGATGCACCTGCGCTGATGGCAACGCTGTTTGGTGATTCCGGGCGTATCGATACCCAGGCGGTGCTGCGCCAGCAAACCGCGCTACAGCTGTTTATGCCGGTGGGTCACGCCATTCTTGCGGCCTGGGAGCAAAGTGACACCAGCGATCCGCTCGCCGGGCTGTACGCCACCTTCGGCGAACTGCTGAAGCAGCAGCCGACCCGCAACGTGATGAACTACATCACCCACGCGGTTGAACATGCGCTCCCGGCCAACGCCGAGCCGTTCTCGCTGCTGGACGTACCGCTGCAGGTGAACTTCAGCACCCTGCAGCAGGCCATGCTGAAAGGCGAGTTCACGATTGCTTCACCGCTGCATGCGGTGTGTGAAGCCATTTCGCATTATCACTGCGACGTGCTGCTGGTGACCGGGCGCCCTGGCTGCCTGCCCGGCGTGCAGGCGCTGATCCGCCATCTGCAGCCGGTGCCGGCAAGCCGGATGGTGTGGCTGGATAAATATCATGTCCATGAATGGTATCCCTTCAACCAGCAGGGCAAGATTGGTAACCCGAAATCGACGGCGGCCGTGGGGGCGATGCTCTGCAGCCTGGCGCTGGATCTGCGTCTGCCGCGTTTCAACTTTAAAGCGGCGGATATTGGCGCATATTCCACGGTGCGTTACCTCGGGGTGCTCGACAACGTGGTTAACACCCTGCGCGAGGAGAACGTCTGGTATTCGGACATCGACCTCGATATGCCTGGCGCGAAAGTCGATGCCAGGCTGCACTTCCCGCTGCGCGGTAACGTCACGCTTGGCTTCCGCCAGTTGACCAACGCCCGCTGGCCCGCCACGCCGCTGTACACCCTCAGCATCAATAGCCCGGAGCTGGCAAAAGCCATTGCCGGAGACGGCGTGCTGCACGTGCGTTTAACGCTGGCAGGCGGCGGCAAGCACCAGGCCCCGGAGTCCTTCGAACTGGCCGATGCCTGGCTACAGGACGGCACGGCGGTGGCCCCCGATGCGTTGACCTTAAAACTGAACACCCTGGCCGATCGCCGACATACCGGCAGCCACTACTGGATTGATAGCGGGAGCGTATACCTGAAATGAGTGCTTTACAGAAGGTCATTACGTGGACCGAAACCACACGCAGCCACGCCTTGCTTCTGAACAACGACGCCAACGCCCTGCTCACGCGCCTGCTGGCGCTGCGTCATCGCGAGCAGGCGGTACAGCACGCCCGCACGCGTCCCCTGACCATTGGCCTGTATGGCCATTCTCAGGAAGCAAAAGCGCATCTGCTGACCACGTTGTGCGACAGCCCGAGCGGACACCTCAGCATTCATGTTGGAGTGAAAACCCTCGACTGGTTTACCCACATCAATCCGGGCCACGGCGTAACCCGCATGGCGCTGCGTTTTAGTCCGCACGCGGCGCCTCCTGACGACGCCTTCCCGCTGCGCCTTACGCTCTTAAGCGAGGCGGAGTTGGTGCAGCTGTTTATCGCCCAGGCGCAAACCCAGACGGAGATCCGCCCGGTCAGTAAAAGCGCCATTGTCGCCCGTATTGCAACCTGGCAATCGCTGCGCCAGCCGCAACAGGTGCCCGGCATCACCCGCGAGGAAGTGGCCGCCATTGCCCGCTTCTGGCAGGAGGCCGTACCCACGTCTCGCCAGCAGATGGATGACGACCTGTGGTTCCAGTTTGCGCAGCTTATTCCGTCGCTCGATCTCAGCGCCCGCGCCAGCGCATGGTCTCTGCTGTGGGGAGAACACCAGGGCTTAACCCAACAGTGGCTGAGCCTGGCACACACGCTGCATCAGGCGGGAAACGCCCGCGAGATTGC
Source organism: Yokenella regensburgei ATCC 49455 (assembly GCF_000735455.1). Taxonomy (GTDB): domain Bacteria; phylum Pseudomonadota; class Gammaproteobacteria; order Enterobacterales; family Enterobacteriaceae; genus Yokenella; species Yokenella regensburgei. Next base: position 16,449 of record NZ_JMPS01000076.1, read on the forward strand.
CGCGCCGCTGAGCCTGCTGGTAGACAGCTTCGCCCTGCCAGCCGAAGGTTTTCTGACCCCGGAGTTCGAGCTGGACGATGAAGTGGTCGTTCATCCCCTGCACAACGGTAAACTGCTCAACGCCATCAGCCTGCCGCTTGCAAAGCTGGCACTGCTGACCCGCGAGCTGACTCTGCCGGTAGAGGCCGGTAGCCTTGGCAATATCGATATCCTCGACATGCCTGCCGCCGCTCCGGAAGCCAACGCGCCGCTGTGGCAAACCAAGTGCCTGTGGCTTTTAGATAGCTACCGTCAGCAGCTGCAGCCGGACGTGCTGCTGGTGTGCAACGCCAGCGTGCAACGTTCACAAACGCCGTCCATTGCCCGAACGCTGGTGCAGTGGGTAACGGAAACGCAGCCGATGCAGGAAAGCGCCCTGCCGGGCCTGGTGTGGGCGATCACCCCGCAGGATCACCGCTTCACCCGTAAACAAAACCTCGATGAAGCCGTGCAGCAGCTGATTAAGCACCCGGGCCAGCGCTGGGGAACGTTACAGGCGCTGGACAGTAGCAGCCTGCAGCGTTTAACCGAATGGCTAATGCAGGCGCTGAACCCGACGCTGCGTGATGCGCGTTTACAGCTGATTGAACGTGAACTCCACGGCAATGCCCGCGCCCTGCTGAGCCAGTATCTCAACCCGGCACATCAGGACGCTGCCACCATGCAGACCCAGGCGGAAAACATCGTGCGTCAGCTCCAGGCGCGGGCGGCGGTGTTAGGTGAAATGCTCGAAGGTCTGCTGCCGCCGCTACAGGCGTTTGAAGCGCTGTGCCAGGCGCAGCAGCCGCGCGAAGAGAAAGTCGCCGGGCTATTCAGCGAAAGCGTGGATCTGTTTGCTCAACCGGAAGACGGCGCGCTCGCCGCCGCCGACGACCAGGATACCGGTACCCTGGCCCATGCGCTGTGGGTGCGTTATCTGCGCCAGTGGAGCCGCCGCCAGGAAATTGCCGCCCAGAGTGGGCTATCGGCGGACGTGCTGCATCAGCTGGCTGAAAGCATTATCGTCACCAGCTACCGTCTTGGCCTGCCCGCACGGCTGCAGCAGGTGATGCGCAGCGAAAATCCGAGCGCCGCACAGCTGCGCGCCACTATCGGTAATTTTATTGCCTGGTTTGATTATGCCGGAATGCCCGCGCAAACGCGTCCGGCGAGCCGTATTGCGAAAGGTAGCCCCATTTTTGCCCTGAAGGCGCCGGATACCCGCGCACGCCTGACGCAGCTTGGAGAACAGCCGGTCCACGCCGCCACCCGCTATGTCTATGACTGGCTGGTAGCGCTGTACAGCCGCGCCACCGAAAACGCCGGCTGGCAGCATCCTCATGATATTTCTCCCGAGGCACGCCGCCAGCTACAGGGTTATTTTTCCTGATGCCTGACCTGTCTTACCATCACGCGGTAAGACAGGCCCTTCTTTACGTTACGCTCCTTCGAAGTGGTATTTCATGTCCGTGGCGTGCGTCATTTTGCTGAACACCTGATTCGTCAGGCTATCGGTAAGATTCAGCGCGTCCTGCATGGTTTTATCTTCAAAACTCTGCAGCAGTTCCTGCGCTTTTTTCGGCTGCGATTTATACAGTTTCAGATACTCCTGCTCCATCGTTTTCTGCTTCTCGGCGGTCTGCTGCTCAAACGCCAGATACGCGCGCTGCACGTCCGGCGCATAGGCGTTGTAATCCTGCATCACCAGGGTTTGCAGTTTGCGGAATTTCCAGTTCACCGAGTCGTCGCTCGCCTGATCGGTGCCTTTGTCATAGCCCGGCAGATAATGGCTCATCCCCTGATAATAGGGAACGTATACCCCAAGCGTCGACATGCCGTAGGCCACGTACTGCACCTCGCCAATCGCCTTCGGCAGATTCGGTCTTACCTGCAGAATATGCGATTCCTGCGTGCGGAAAACGGAGATCGGCCGCCATGGCTCTTTCGGATTGTTGTTGGCATATGGATCGTGAGACGTGCCCTGATAGTGGTTACGCAGAGCCTGTTTGACATCCGCGACGCTGATTTTTTTCTCAGGTTTGAGGAATACCGGGAAGTTTTTCCCGTCTTCAACGGTGGTTTTCAGCGCCGGGTTGAACATGTGCTGTAACGTCCAGACGCGCGGATAGTTATAAACCACATCGTTTTCGACATCCTGGGAATAGGCTTTATGGAAATCAAACGCGCCGTCTTTCGGGTTATACAGCCCGTGTTTTTCCGCAAAGCTCAGCAGCGTAGGCGAAGCCATATAGTTGGCGGTGTCTGCGGGATCGTACTGGCGTAAACGTCCCTGATTGGCAGAGACAAAATATTCATCGGCCGGTAAACGCACCGCCAGCCACTGATGGCCGCTGCCGGTTTCGAGGTACCAGACCTCTTTGCTGTCGACAAACGCGACGCCGAATCCTTCACCGGCACCCTTCTGCTCGATAATTTTACCTAGCATTTCCGCCCCTTCGCGCGCCGTTTTCACCACCGGTAGAATCACCGTCTGAATGGAGTCTTCGGTGATCCCGGTTTTCTCGACGTAAGGATCGGCCGTCAGCGCGGGCTTACCGTTATAGATGGTTTCCGTGGCGCTCATCCCGACTCCCGCCGAGTTGAAGCCCACTTCCCCCATCGATTTATCCTGGGTATCAAAATCGTGAATGGCGGTGTAGCGCATGGCGGATTTCGGCAGCGGCCAGGTGAAATCGTTGCTGTGGGATTTGAATTCGCCCTGTTGGTTATCTACCGCCTCGTGGATAACCATATGCTTGGCGTTCGTTGCCGAATAGTCTTCGTTACGGGCAACAATAAACGATCCGTCGTCCGAGGCTTTATCGCCGACCAGAATGGTGGTACACGCCATTGCCTGCCCCATACTTAACAACGCTATGGCTGAGGCAAGTACTGAGATTTTCATAGACAGCTCCATTAAAGTTTTGTTTCAGAAAACAAAACCACCATAGACCTATCGAAAACCAGTTACAAATACCATAAGGAACATGTGGAATAGTTTTTGTAAGCAGAGATTGCCGCCATCACCGGAAGATTTGACTACTTTCGTCAGAACAGAGAGAGCAGCAGCGCCACCGGAAAGCTAAAAGGCCAGGTCGCCCCTATCAGCAGAGCAGCAATCAGACGAATGCACAGGGATTCTTTGGTCAAAAACCAGGTAATAAAGGCGCAGATCGCCGCCATGATGGCGTAGAAGATCAGCATTTTTTGGTACAGCGTCATGGGGGAAGTGCCATTCCTTGGAGATAAAACGGCCGCACTATGCCTCTTTTTTTGACAGCCATCAAGTAAAGCCGGGGAAAAATGTTAAAAAGTGTAAGAAGTCTGATTTTAATCAATCTCACCCTTTGTCCGATTGCGCAACCCGGAATACACGACTATATAACAGGAGGTCAAATCAAAGAGGTGATGTTATGGACGTCTCCAGTAAAACCGTAGCGGTAATCAACGTCGTCGCGGCGCTCCTGCTGATTAGCATGCTTTGCTTCAGATTTAACGTGTTCAGCTGATACACATTGGTTTCCCCCCATCGCCATTGCAGCTTTGGGGGGAGCGGTCTTAGTGCTTAATCATCACATGGCGGATCACGGTGTAATCTTCCAGACCGTACATCGACATGTCTTTGCCGTAACCAGAGAGCTTCTGCCCGCCGTGCGGCATTTCGCTTACCACCATAAAGTGGGTATTCACCCAGGTGCAGCCGTACTGCAGGTGCGCGCTCATGCGGTGCGCGCGGCCTACGTCGCGGGTCCACACCGATGACGCCAGGCCGTACTGGCTGTCGTTCGCCCACTCCAGCACCTGCGCTTCGTCGTCGAATACCGTGACGCTCACCACCGGGCCAAACACTTCACGCTGCACAATTTCGTCATTCTGGCGCGCACCCGCCAGCAGCGTCGGTTTGTACCAGTAGCCTTTGCCTTCCGCTTTGCTACCGCCGGTGACCACGGTGATGTGGCTTAGCTGACGCGCTTTATCCACGGCGGCGCTTACGCGCTCAAGGTGAGCCAGCGAACTCAATGGGCCCAGTTCGGTGGATTCGTCATCCGGCGCGCCAATTTTCAGGCTGGAGATAGCGGTGCCGAGTTTTTCCACCAGACGATCGTAAATGCCCTTCTGCGCGTAAATACGACATGCGGCGGTACAATCCTGCCCGGCGTTGTAGAAACCAAAGGTACGAACCCCTTCCACCACCGCATCGATATCGGCGTCGTCAAAGACGATGACCGGCGCTTTGCCGCCCAGCTCCATATGGGTACGTTTAATCGATGATGCGGTATGGCGAATGATGTGTTCGCCGGTGGCGATGGAGCCGGTCAGCGACACCATGCGCACTTTTTCGTGTCCGGTCAGCGGATCGCCCACGGTTTTACCACGGCCAAACAGGACGTTCACGACCCCTGCCGGGAAGATATCTTTCGCCAGCTCAGCCAGGCGCAGCGCGGTCAGCGGCGTGATTTCAGAGGGTTTAATCACCACGCAGTTACCGGCGGCAAGCGCAGGCCCCAGCTTCCAGGCCGCCATCATCAGCGGATAGTTCCACGGCGCGATAGAGGCGATAACGCCTATCGGGTCACGGCGGATCATCGAGGTGTGGCCTTCAAGGTATTCTCCGGCCGCCATGCCGTTCAGGCAGCGCGCTGCCCCGGCAAAGAAGCGGAATACGTCGACCACCGCCGGCAGCTCGTCGTTGCGCGCACAGTGCAGCGGTTTACCGCAGTTCAGCGATTCCAGCTCGGCAAATTCATCGGCGTGTTCTTCGATGGCGTCAGCCAGTTTCAGTAACAGTTCAGCACGTGCTTTTGGGGTGGTTTGCCCCCACTCAACAAATGCCCGGTCGGCGGCGCGTACCGCCGCATCTACCTGTGCGGCGGTGGCTTCCGCAATTTCGAGAATAATTTCTCCCGTTGCCGGGTTGTACACTGGTTGCATTTCGCCTTCACCTGCAATCAGTTCACCGTTAATCAGTAATTTATGTTGCATCACTCACTCCTTACTTTTCACTTATTTCCCGCTACCGGCGACCATTTCGCCATCGCGGGTCAGCCACCAGGCTCCCAGAATTGGAACGGTAGTAACGAGCATCACCAGCAGCGCTACCACGTTAGTTACGGGCACGTCGCGAGGACGGCCAAGTTGGTTCAACAGCCATAGCGGCAAAGTCCGCTCGTGACCTGCCGTAAAGGTGGTCACGATGATTTCGTCAAATGACAGGGCAAACGCCAGCATGCCCCCGGCCAGCAGCGCTGACCCCAGGTTAGGCAGCACAACGTGGCGGAAGGTCTGCCAGCCGTTGGCACCCAAGTCCATCGACGCCTCAACCAGACTCCACGAGGTACGACGGAAACGTGCAATTACGTTGTTAAACACCACCACCACGCAGAAGGTGGCGTGGCCGATGACGATGGTCAGGAAGCCCGGCTCAAGATTGATGGCCTTGAACGCGGTCAGCAGCGCCAGACCGGTGATGATCCCCGGCAGCGCGATGGGAAGCAGCAGCAGCAGCGAGATAGCATTCTTGCCAAAGAACGTACTGCGCCACAGCGCCGCTGCAGCCAGAGTGCCAAGCACCAGGGCAATCAGCGTCGCCAGCGCGGCAATTTTAAGTGACAACGTCACCGCATCCAGAATGTCACCACGGCTGGCGGCCACGCTAAACCAGTGCAGCGTCAGCCCCTTCGGCGGAAAACTGAACGCCGCATCTTCGGTGTTGAAGGCGTAGATGGCGATAATCGCCAGCGGGAAATGGAGGAAAATGACGCCGCCCCACGCCGCCAGTTTGAGGAACCAGGGTGCGCGTTCAGAGTGCATCGAAGGCTCCCAGGCGCTTCACGAACGCCAGATAAAGAGAGATCAGTACGATGGGCACCAGCGTAAACGCCGCCGCCATCGGCATGTTGCCTATCGCCCCTTGTTGAGAATAGACCATGTTACCGATGAAATACCCCGGCGGCCCGACGAGCTGCGGCACGATGAAATCGCCGAGCGTCAGCGAGAAGGTAAAAATCGACCCGGCGGCAATGCCAGGAATGGCCAGCGGTAACACAACAAAGCGGAAGGTCTGGGACGGTTTCGCCCCGAGATCGGCGGAAGCCTGCAGCAGCGAGGACGGCAGTCTTTCCAGCGCCGCCTGTACCGGCAGGATCATGAACGGCAGCCAGATGTAGACGAACACCAGAAAACGCCCGAGTCCGGAGGTTGACAGCGTGTTGCCGCCCACCGCGGGCAGCAGGAGAAACTGATTCAGCAGCCCTTCCAGCCCCATGTGGCTTAAAAACCACTGCGCCACGCCATCTTTCGCCAGCAGCAGGGTCCAGGCGTAGGCTTTCACGATGTAGCTCGCCCACATCGGCAGCATCACCGCAATATAGAAGAACGCCTTCCATTTACCGCTGGTGTAGCGCGCCATGTACCAGGCCATCGGGAACGCCAGAATCGCGCTGGCAATCGTCACCGCCAGCGCCATGACCACCGTGCGGATAATAATGTCGTAGTTGGCCGGGTTGAACAGCGCCCACAGGTTGGCGAGCGTCAGATCCGGCGTTACCGACATGGTAAAGTCGTCGAAGGTGTAGAACCCCTGCCACAGCAGCGTGAGCAGCGAACCTAAATAGACGATGCCAAACCACATCAATGGCCCGAGCAACAGCAGGAACAGGCCCAGCGATGGCCTGCGCCAGAACAGGCCTGATACACGGCTAAGTAATGAGGGTGAGGAAACCGGTGAAACGCTCATCTCCATTTCACCTCCCTCCGTCGAGGGGAACCATCGCATCGCGTGCCCAGGATGCCAGCACGTTCTGCCCCGGCTGCGGCCCGGCCGGCAGAATGCCGCCGCTGAAGTTGGCCTGGCTGACCAACAGCCTGCCGCCGCCGTCGAGCGCTATTTCAAACCGGGTTGCCGCCCCCTGATACTGCACCGCCTGCACCACGCCGTTCGCCTGCAGTTCGCCGCCTTCATTAAGACGAATATGCTCCGGGCGCAGCGACCAGGTCCCCGGCATTCCGCACAGTCTTTCGCTCATGGCGGCATCAAAGACGTTGGAGGTGCCGACAAATCCGGCCACAAACGGGGTTTTCGGCCGCAGGTACAGGTCACGCGGTGAATCAACCTGCTCAATGCGCCCGTTATTGAATACCGCAACGCGATCGGACATCGACAGCGCTTCGCCCTGATCGTGGGTGACGAAAATAAAGGTGATGCCGAGTTCCTGCTGCAGCTTTTTAAGTTCCAGCTGCATCTGCTCGCGCAGTTTGAGATCCAGCGCGCCCAGCGGTTCATCCAGCAGCAATACACGCGGCTGATTGACCAGTGCACGGGCAATCGCCACGCGCTGACGCTGACCACCGGAAAGCTGGGATGGACGGCGGTCGCGCACAAAGCCCAGCGCCACCTTCTCCAGCGCTTCCTGGGCGCGGGCAAGCCGCGTTTTTTTGTCGATACCTTTCACCATCAGCCCGTAGGCGACGTTCTCCAGCACCGACATATGCGGAAACAGCGCGTAGTCCTGAAACACGGTGTTGACGTCACGCTCCCACGGCGGAAGCTCGCTCGCCTGCTTGCCAAAAATGGCAATTGAGCCGCCGGAAAGCTGTTCAAACCCCGCAATCATGCGCAGGCAGGTGGTTTTGCCGGAGCCGGACGGCCCCAGCATAGAAAATAACTCGCCGTCGCGGATGGCCATACTGACGCCATCCACGGCGCGCACGTCCCCGTACAGGCGCGAGACGTCCTGAAATTCTACTGCGTACGTCATACTACACTCCTGCGGCGTTAGCGCCCGCCCATAATGGCGATGTAATCCTGCGTCCAGCGGCTGTAAGGCACGTATTTCCCGCCTTCCGCCACCGGCGTTTTCCAGAACGCTATTTTGTCGAAGAAGTTGTAGCCGTTAGTTTCGCAGCCTTTATCGCCCAGCAGGGTGCTGGCTTTACAGCCTTCCGGCACCACCGGCAGCGAGCCGAACCATGCCGCAACGTCGCCCTGTACTTTTGGCGTCAGCGACCAGTTCATCCATTTGTAAGCGCAGACCGGGTGTTTTGCTTCGGAGTGCAGCATGGTGGTATCCGCCCAGCCGGTAACCCCCTCTTTCGGGAATACGGTGGCGATAGGCTGATTTTCACCCTTCAGGCCGTTGGCCTGATACGGCCAGGCGCTGGAGGCCACCACGCCTTCGTTTTTGAAGTCACTCATCTGCACGGTGGTGTCGTGCCAGTAGCGGTGGATAAGAGCGTGCTGATCGCGCAGCACCTTCAGTACCGCCTGATACTGGGCTTCGGTCAGCTCATACGGATCTTTGATACCCAGCTGCGGCTGCGTGGCTTTCACGAACAGCGCCGCATCGGCGATATAGATAGGACCATCGTAGGCCTGTACGCGGCCCTGGTTAGTTTTGCCATCCGGCAGATTTTGCTTCACAAACACCACGTTCCAGCTGTCCGGCGGCGTCGGGAAGGTTTTAGTGTTATACATCAGCAGGTTCGGGCCCCACTGATACGGCGTACCGTAGACTTTATCGCCAACGTTAAACCAGCCGCCTTTCACCAGGCGTGGATCGAGGGTTTTCCAGTTAGGGATCAGCGCCGGGTTAATCGCCTGCACGCGTTTACCCATAATCAGACGCAAAGAGGCATCCCCGGAGGCGGTCACCAGGTCATAGCCCCCCTTCGCCATCAGGCTGACCATTTCGTCAGACGTGGCGGCGGTTTTGACGTTGACTTCACAACCGGTCTCTTTTTCAAACGCGGTGACCCAGTCGTAGTTTTTATCCGTCTGGCCGCGTTCGATATAGCCCGGCCAGGCGATGATATCCAGCCGCCCTTCGCCTTTATCAAGCGTCGTTGGCGGCTCTGCGGCTTGCGCGGCAATCACGGTCATTCCCAGCGCACACAGGCTGCTGCGGGCAAATTTCTTGCTCATAGAATCTTACTCCTGTCACAATGAATTCTGGCGGCAGCCGTGCCGTAAAAATATCTCCCTCATTAACAGTAGACGGCAGAGTGACGACGCACCCGCCGCTGCCAGGAATTTTGCTCAGGTTGTGACAAGCCGCGCATTACGCTGAAAACGCTGATAAAAAAGAGAATGCTGACGGGCGGGAGTTGCTTTCGCAACGTGAATAAGTTGTTCAGGAAACAAGAATCTGGCGAATAATATCGCCGAGCTCTGCGACCGCTTTTTCCTCCCTTTCGCCCCATCCCCACGCCGTATTAAAGCGGAAAAATGACGCCCAGCTGTTGCTGACGGAGAACATCTTGCCGGGGGCTATGCTGATGTGTTTCTCAAGCGCCAGCACGCTCAGTTTGCTGGCGTCGATGCCCTCCGGCAGCTCAAGCCACAGAAAATAGCCGCTGTCGTTATGGTGAATTTTCACCTCTGCGGGCATGTGGCGCAGCAGCGATTGCCAGGCGAGCTGTTTGCGTTCGGCAAGCTGACGGCGCAGGCGGCGTAAATGCGCGTCGTAGCGCTTGGTCGACAGGTAATCCACCAGCGCCATCTGCATGGGCGAACTGGTCGAGAGCGTACTCATCAGCTGCAGGTGCTGGATCCTTCTGGCGTGCTTCCCGGCGGCGACCCAGCCGATACGAAAACCCGGCACCAGGCATTTAGAGAACGAGCTACAGTGCAGCGTCATGTCATCGCGATCCCAGGCTTTGGCAGGCAGCGGTTTCTCACGGCCAAAATAGAGCTCGCTGTAGACGTCATCTTCAATCAGCATCACGTTGTGTTCGGTTAATAACGCCACCAGCTGCGCTTTTTTCTCAGCGGTTAGCGTAAATCCGAGCGGATTCTGGCTGTTGGTCATCAACCAGCAGGCTTTCACCGGGTAATCGCGCAGCGCCTGGGCCAGCGCTTGCATGTCGATCCCCTCTTTTACGTCAGACGCTACCGACAGCGCTTTCAGCTTCAGACGCTCCAGCGCCTGCAAGGCGCCATAGAAACAGGGGTTCTCGACAATCACCCAGTCACCGGGTTCGGTCACCGCCTGCAGGCTGAGGTTCAGCGCCTCCAGGGCGCCTGCGGTAATCACAATTTCGTCCGGGGAGATATTCATTCCCTGCAGCGCATAACGCCGCGCGATGGCGTGCCGCAGATCAGCATTGCCCGGGGGAAGATTTTCAATCACGCTCATCGCCGTGGCGGTTTTACTCACCTGCGCCAGAGAGCGGTTAAGCTGCGGCAGCGGGAACAGGCGCGGATCGGGAAACGCGGAGGCAAACGGCAGCACCGACGCATCGCGGCTCGCCTGCAGCACTTCAAATATATAGGTGTTAATGTCGACGCTCTCGTCGCCCATCACCTGCTGCGGCGGCATGCTTTTTTGCGGTTTGACCGGGCGCGGTGCCACGTAGTAGCCCGACTGCGGACGCGCAACGACCCGCCCCTGGCTCTCCAGCAGCTGATAGGCATGCCCCACGGTCATAAAGCTCATCCCGCTGCTGACCACCTGCTCACGCAGGGACGGCAGTCGATCGCCCGGTTGCCAGACGCCAAGGGCTATCTGTTCGGTAATTTGCTGGGCGAGACGCTGATACTTTTTCATCAATGAGTTCCTGCTGGAGCCGGTTCACAATCATATCCCAACCAAATGGGTTTATACGGATAAATTCACTAAAAAAATAAAGCAATATTAATCACAAGCCATGACCAGAATACTGGTAGAAAGGCGCTTTTGCGTGGGACTTATTATATGTTTAAGAAAACCGTTTTAGCCTCCGCCTTTCTTTTGGCAGGTTATCTGCCCTTCGCTCAGGCGGCATGGAAAACCAACGTTGAAAACGATATTTTTACCGGCGGGAAAAGTGCCGAACTGGTCGGTGATATCAGCAATAAAAACCAGTCGCTTATCTTTGATTGCGCCGCCGGGCAGCTTTCGGTAAGCCAGGTTGAGCAAAACAGCAACACCGTCGTAAAAGGCACGCACCATTACCAGTCGCTGATTAAAGTAGCAGACAACGCGCCGCTGACGTTTAACGCCACGCTTGCCAGACGCAACCCGCAGTCTATTCAGCTCGAAAGCCGTGAGAATGGCAAAATTAAAACCCTGCTGTCGCAGCTGCTGGCCCAGCAGTCCAGAGAAGATTTTCTGGTCGGGGTGAAAGACGGTAAAGGTAATCAGCTCTCGTCCGGCGCCGGCTCGGTGTCGTTCGCGAACAAATCAGTGAAGAAGTTTATTTCTGCCTGCAACATTTCGCTGTAGCACCCACCGTGAACCCCACCAGAATACTGGCGGGGTTTTGCTACGTTTTAACGCTTAGTGGTGATCGTCATACTGATGTTCTATCACCATACCTTCCGCTACGCTTGCCACATGCCGCGCACGGGGATGATACACCGGTGCCGGTGCCGCCGTTTGCGTCGGTGCAACATAGGTCGTCTGCGGTGCGGTGCTGACAATCGTTGTTGATTCCGGCACGCTCACCGACGATGGCACCATCACCAGTTTATAACCACTGGGAACATCCACCGTCACGTTCTGCGCCATCGCCATACCCGTACAACCCATCAATGCCACTGCCAATAAGCAACGTCTCTTCACAAGAATATCTCGCAATAAATGAGGAAATAACAAGAAGTCGGGAGTATGAAGAGCGGCGCTTATTTTTTTGTAGCCTGGAATGCTGGAGAAAGTAACACTTTATTACGGCGGCCTTTTCGCAGAATCATAACAGTATGGCAACTGTTATACATAAATAAGCCTTTTCTGTTTCTGCCGCTGCCCATCCCCTGGCTCTAGAATTGCGCTGAATCAATTTTCTGCGGAGTTCTGCATGTTTGGTCTTGATGCCTTTCATTTAGCAAGGATCCAGTTTGCGTTTACGGTTTCCTTCCACATTATCTTTCCGGCGATAACCATCGGCCTTGCCAGCTATCTGGCGGTACTCGAAGGGTTATGGCTAAAAAGTAAAAATCCGGTATGGCGCTCGCTGTATCAGTTCTGGTCAAAAATCTTTGCCGTTAACTTCGGGATGGGCGTGGTGTCAGGCCTGGTGATGGCCTATCAGTTCGGCACTAACTGGAGCGGTTTTTCCCAGTTTGCCGGGAGTATTACCGGCCCGCTGTTGACCTACGAAGTGCTCACCGCCTTCTTCCTCGAGGCCGGGTTCCTCGGCGTGATGCTGTTCGGCTGGAAGAAAGTCGGCCCCGGGCTGCACTTCTTCTCCACCTGCATGGTGGCGCTCGGAACGATTATTTCCACCTTCTGGATCCTTGCCTCCAACAGCTGGATGCAGACCCCGCAGGGCTATGAAATCGTCAATGGTCAGGTCGTGCCGGTAGACTGGTTCGCGGTGGTGTTCAACCCGTCATTCCCTTACCGCCTGCTGCACATGTCAACGGCGGCATTTCTTAGTAGTGCGCTGTTCGTGGCGGCCTCTGCCGCCTGGCACCTGCTGCGCGGTAATAACACTCCAGCCATTCGCGCGATGTTCTCGATGGCGCTGTGGATGACGCTGATTGTCGCGCCGTTACAGGCGATGATTGGCGATATGCACGGTCTGAACACGCTCAAGCACCAGCCTGCCAAAATTGCCGCCATTGAAGGTCACTGGGAAAACCCGCCGGGCGAGCCTACGCCGCTGCTGCTGTTCGGCTGGCCGGATATGGAGCAGGAGCGTACCCGTTATGGTCTGGAAATCCCGGCGCTGGGCAGCCTTATTCTGACCCATAGCCTTGATAAACAGGTTCCGGCGCTGAAGGATTTCCCGAAAGAGGACCGCCCCAACTCGACGATGGTGTTCTGGTCGTTTCGCATTATGGCCGGGCTCGGCATGCTGATGATACTGCTTGGCGTCGCCGCACTGTGGCTGCGTCGAAAACAGCGTCTTTATACGTCTCGCCCGTTCCTGCGCTTTGCGCTGTGGATGGGACCTTCCGGGCTTATCGCTATTCTTGCCGGTTGGGTGACGACGGAGGTCGGCCGCCAGCCGTGGGTGGTTTACGGCTTACAGCGCACCAAAGACGCGGTCTCCGCCCACGGTGACCTGCACATGAGCATCAGCCTGCTGGCGTTCTTTGTGGTCTACAGCGCGGTGTTTGGCGTTGGCTATAGCTACATGATCCGCCTGATTCGTAAAGGCCCGCAGGCGTTTGTCCCTGAACCAACCGGGACGCCGGCTCGCCCGCTCTCAGCGGCGGTAGAACATTTTCATTCTGAGGAGCAGCGCTGATGGGTATCGATCTTTCCGTCATCTGGTTTGTGATTATCGTCTTTGCCACCCTGATGTACATCGTGATGGATGGTTTTGACCTCGGGATTGGCATTCTCTTCCCGGCTACCCGTGACGCCGCCGACCGCGATGTGATGGTTAACAGCGTCGCCCCGGTCTGGGACGGTAACGAAACCTGGCTGGTGCTCGGCGGTGCCGGGCTGTTTGGCGCCTTTCCGCTGGCCTACGCGGTGATTATTGATGCGCTGACCATTCCGCTGACGCTTATGCTCATTGGTCTGATTTTCCGTGGCGTCGCGTTTGAGTTTCGCTTTCAGGCAACGCCATCGCACCGCCCCTTCTGGGATAAAGCCTTCCTCGGCGGCTCACTCCTCGCCACCTTCAGCCAGGGCGTGGTGGTGGGTGCCGTACTGAACGGTTTCCCGGTGGCTAACCGCACCTTTAGCGGCGGGCCGTTCGACTGGCTCACCCCTTTCACCCTGTTCTGCGGCCTGGGGCTGGTGATTGCCTATGCGCTGTTAGGCGCGACGTGGCTGGTCATGAAAACGGAGAATGCCCTGCAGCAAAAAATGCGCGCCACGGCGAAAAAACTGCTGCTGGCACTGCTGGTGGTGATAGGCATTATCAGCCTGTGGACGCCGCTGGCACACAGCGCCATCGCCGAGCGTTGGTTCAGCCTGCCGAATCTGTTCTTCCTGCTGCCGGTACCGATTCTGGTGGTGGCCCTGAGTCTGTGGCTGTGGGGCGTGCTGACGCATCCGGAGTACCATGCCTCGGCGTTTTTACTCACTCTTGGGCTTATCTTTCTTGGCTTCAGCGAGCTTGGGATCAGCATCTGGCCGAACCTCATCCCGCCTGATGTCACCCTGTGGCAGGCCGCCGCGCCGCCGCAAAGCCAGGGCTTTATGCTGGTGGGCGCGCTGCTTATCATTCCGGTAATTCTGGTGTACACCTTCTGGAGTTACTACGTCTTTCGCGGCAAAGTTCAACACGGCGAGGGGTATCACTGATGCAACAACCACTGTTCAAGCGGCTATTCTGGCTGGTTATTCTGTGGGGCGGCAGCGTTATGGCGCTGGCAGCAGTCGGTTCATTTTTCCGGCTGTTGATGACGGCTGCAGGTTTTAAATCGTGATGATGTAAATTAAATCAACCCCCTCATTACTGAGGGGGTTGTTATATTCACAACAGTTATGGTGCGATGAGAGTCCCTACCAACGTATTGCCATTACGGATAATCTCGATCTTATCACCAGACTTAATATTACCCCACGAACGCGCCCTGATATTGAGTTCGCCATTCGCCATAGTGACATAAGACAAATAAGCAGTTGTACCCATACCATTCTTGTTATTAGGATTGGTACGGAAATCCCCACTATATTTATTGTTCAGATAAATAACATACTGCTCACTGCCGGAAGGGGTGAAATCGAAAGTAAATGAGGTCCCGTTAAGATTCAGTGCCTTTATATTATTGTCTGTCTCAAAACGAATGTCATCGGTCAATGTTTTTTCAAAAATAGTCGTACCACCTACGGTGAACGTAAGTACATCCCCCGCTACCGGCGTTTTAAGGTTGCATGATAACGATACGGTGCTGCCGTTAACGGATTTAGTTCCGCCAGTGACTTTACCGTTACTGCTGCTGCACACGACATTGCCGTTGAGCGTCAGCTTATATTCATAGCTCCCTTCCTGGAAGGATTTGTCCAGGTTCAGGATCATGAACGTGGTTTTGACATTGTTTGTCGTGGAGTTGGCAATAGTATTGGTGGTATACCCCAGGTAGCCGGTCAGCTGGGTATCTTTTAACGGCTTAACGATATCACCCAGCTCATGATCGGTGGTGTCACCGCTCAGATCCCAGATAATCGCGCCGCCGAAGCCCTGGGCGTTGATGTAGTCGACTTTCCCCTGAATCGACTCCGGATCGTCATAGGTGAAAAACTCCTGCGTCGAGTTGCTGTACAGATACGGCACTTTCGCCTGATCGTCCCAGTAGCGGGTATACTTCCCGCTCGCCAGCATGGTCTTCAGGGTCGCGTATGGGTTCGTCCCGGTGTACTGACCCTCATCATCCCATTGCCCGTGAACCGTCGCCGAACCGGCGGCAAACAGCCCCGGCAGGCCGGCTTCCAGTTCGGTTGACGCGACGCTACCCCAGCCACGGCCATAGTACGGCAGCCCCATCATCAGCTTCTGCTTCGGTACCGCCCAGGTCTCGTTATACTCCTTCATGGTCGATGCCACGTTTAACAGCGGATCGCTATCCATGCTGTTAGCAAACAGCGGCGCGTTATGCCCGGTGATCGCGTCGAAGGCGCCGTGGATGTCGTACGCCATCACGTTAACGCTGTCCAGCAGCGGTGCGGTCACTTTCGGGTTAATGTACTGAATGTTATTGTGATTGGTGGTCACCGCCGCCGACAGCTGATAATACTTATCGCTGGCTAAACCTGCGGTATCCAGCTTGCTGCGCAGCGTCTGGATAAGGCTGGTGAACTGGGCTTTTTCTGCATCGGTGTCCGGATATTCCCAGTCAACGTCGATACCGTCAAAGCCGTACTTCTGCATAAAGGCAATCATGCTGTCAGCAAGCTTATCGGTGCCGTCCTGGGTTTTGGTTGCCGTCTCAAAGACGCCTTCCTGTGAGTTGTCCCAGCCACCGACTGAAATCATATAGCTGACGCTGTTCTCTTCGGTCAGCTCATCGAGCTGCTTCAGCAGACCCGGGCCTTTATCGGTATCGTGGATAATGACCTCCCCGTCTTCAACAATACCAAAGCCGTAGTTGAGGTGCGTCAGGCCCGTGAAATCAATTTTATCCGGGGTGAAGTTATTATGGGCATCATAGACGCCCCATTCCGGGAAATAACCGATGATCTTGCGCTGGGCAGCAACGGTCGCTTTGCCATTGCTCTGAATATCGGCGGCTTTCTGCCCGGTATAAGGTGTGAATTTGAACGTTGCCAGCGTATTGATAGAAATAACGCCTAAATCTGTCCACATGTTGCCGCTGCTGGAGCCCGGCGTCTGGCCCGCTTCAGCCCACCACTGCGCGCTCCAGTAATGACCGTTGTAACTCACCACGGCCCCCCCCGCATAGGATGAGTCAGGATCGTAGGCCACGGCCTTGATCGCGTTATCATCTTTGGTCGCCACCGTCACGGTGACGGTGCCCGGGAAGCTATTTTGTGTCGCACTGGTATAAGCTACCCAGGATTCACCATTATCTTTACTCAGCATCTCGCTGGTGGTCAGGCCACTAATAGTATTGGTGTCATCATTCATGGTGAGCGATGCCGCGGAGGCGGCGAAAGGTAAAATCAGCCCGCTAAAAAGCATCGCTTTTGTTAGCTTATTTAATGTCATTTTCATTCCTTGACTGTGAGTTATTGTTTCGCTTCGGTTTATTTCATACTTCGGAGGGGAATTTAATGAATAGAAACACTAACGACAATTTAGAAATAGTTGAGTTGTAAATTAAGAAAAACTAATATATTCACTGTATTAATTTATCGATATTGTGAATATCTGCACAAACAAACATAATGAACAAATAAAGAAACAGGAGCCGAGGCTCCTGTTATTGATTAGCTATTTTTACGCCCTGGCAGGGTCTTCAGAAGATCTTCCGGACTGACGGAAGCCACAATACTGCCCGCCTGCGGCAGCTTCAGAATGTGGTTTTTGATTTTCCCGACCACATGCATCTCGCACGGGCGGCAGTCAAAGCGTAACGTCAGCACCTCATCGCCGTGCACCAGCTGCATCGGCGTGGCGCGCCAGCTCTTGATATTGCCTTTCGCCTGTTTCGGGCACAGATTGAAGGCAAAACGCAGGCAGTGCTTGGTGATCATGACCGGCACATCGCCCTTCTCTTCGTGCGCTTCATAAGCAGCATCAATCAGTTGCACACCGTAGCGATGATAGAATTCACGCGCCTTGTGGTTGTAGACGTTCGCGAGGAAGCTCAGATGCGTCTCCGGGAACACCGGCGGCGGTACAGACACCGGCTTACGGCTGCCACGCTGGTAATTCGCCAGACGCGCCTCATCCAGCATCTCTACCGCTTCGCGTCGCAGCTGATTGAGCATGCTGTTCGGTACGAACAGTGCACCCGGCAAATTGACGCTAATTTCGCGGGCGTAGTACATCGTTTGCCCAAGTTTAGCGATCCCGTCCTGCAGGCTGTTCATCGCTTTTTCGGCGTTGGTCGCCTCTTCAAAGCGGCCTTCCAGGGTGTGGGTGACGCTGACGCCCTCTTCACTGGTCAGCGTCAGCACGAGCTGCTCATGCCATCCGGAAAGCTCAACATCCACCGCCACGCGGCGATCGCTTGAGGTTTTGGTCAACGCCTGCTGCCAGTTGTGATCGAGGTTACGGTTGAGCGCCTGGTGCGGGCGCACCTTGTGCAGGTCGGCCGGCATCTCGTTCGGCCACACGCGGTAGCGGTTTTCCCCGGTTTTCTCCACGGTGTTAGCGCGAAAACCGACGATATCGCGCTTGATCATCACGTTCAGCCCATCGCCGTTCGCCAGCGGCTCGGTCACTTCAACGTCCAGGTGGTCTTTGCTGACCTTCAGCACTTCGCCCACCGGCAGGCCGATAAACTTCGGCGAATCAAAGGCGCCAATATCCCCTTTACGGTCGTTAACGAAATAGTCGGTGCTGCCGCGATGGAAGGTCTTATCGGTCGACGGAATGAAGAAGTGCTCGGTACGCCCGGAAGAGGCCCGCGCCAGGTCGCCGCGATCTTCGATAATCGCATCGAGCATCTGGCGATAATGGGCGGTGATGTTCTTCACGTAGCTCATGTCCTTGTAGCGACCTTCAATTTTGAAGGAACGCACACCGGCATCAACCAGCGCGCCAAGGTTGGCGGTCTGATCGTTATCTTTCATCGACAACAGGTGTTTCTCAAACGATACCACGCGCCCCTGATCGTCTTTCAGGGTGTACGGCAGACGGCAAGCCTGAGAGCAGTCACCGCGGTTGGCGCTGCGCCCGGTCTGGGCGTGAGAGATATAGCACTGGCCGGAGTAAGCCACGCACAGCGCACCGTGAATAAAGAACTCAATGGTGGCATCGGTGGCGTCGCGAATGTCGGCAATCTGTTGCAGGTTCAGCTCGCGGGCAAGCACGATCTGGGTGAAGCCAACGTCGGCGAGGAATTTTGCTTTCTCGACGCTACGGATATCACACTGGGTACTGGCATGCAGCTCAATCGGCGGAAGGCTCAGTTCGAGGATCCCCATATCCTGCACGATCATCGCATCCACGCCCGCATCGTACAGCGAGGTAATCAGCTTCTGCGCCGGTTCCAGCTCGTCATCATGAAGAATGGTATTCAGCGTCACAAACACCTTCGCGCCATAGCGATGAGCAAAGGGCACCAGGCTGGCGATGTCGCTCAGGCTGTTGCTGGCGTTATGACGCGCACCAAATCCCGGCCCTCCGATATACACCGCGTCCGCGCCGTGAAGAATAGCTTCACGGGCAATCGACGCGTCACGTGCCGGGCTGAGCAGTTCAAGATGATGGTTTTGCAGGCGCATACTCTGGTTTTTATCCGTTATGGTCAAAATGGCGGCTATTGTAGTCAGAACTGCCGCCGGACGAAATCATTTTCCACCGTTTACGCTACGGCTTTGCCGGGTTTTCCTTCAGGATAGTGCACCAGCGAGTGAAAATGCACCGTCGCCTCGCCGCTGTTGCGATAGGCATGCGCGCGGTCACCGGCAAAACGCAGTCCTTCACCGGCGTTTAACGACTGCCAGACACCATCGATGCACATGTCGAGCACGCCCGCTATCACCACCACATGCTCAATCACCCCCGCTTCGTGCGGCGTCGATTCGCTGAGCGCCCCCGGCGCCAGAGTGATAGAAAAGTGATCGTAATGCAGCTTCGGATCCCACGGGAACAGCGTCGTAACCACCATCGCCTGCTGCTGCGGGTCAAACACCGGCGGCTCATTGGCCTGCGGCGGGCTGATAAACAGCGAGAACGGTACGTTGAGTCCGGTAGCGATTTTCCATAACGTCGCAACCGTCGGGCTGGATTCGTTACGCTCAATCTGGCCCAGCATCGCTTTCGACACGCCCGTCTCTTCTGCCAGCCGCGACAGGCTCCAGCCTCGCTGCTGGCGAAGGGATTTGAGCGTTGATGATAAGTGGTGAGCAAGTTCCATAGCGTCTCCTTTTTCATCAGTTTATCACTTGTACGCTATAGCGCACAGTGCTACATTTCTCGGACGCTATAACGCACAAGGAGTCAACATGCGCCAGATACTTCCCTTTCCGACGCTGCTATCCGGCTTCGTCGCCGTGCTGGTGGGTTACGCCAGTTCGGCGGCGATTATCTGGCAGGCCGCGGCCGCCGCCGGGGCCAGTTCTGCACAAATCGCCGGGTGGATGACCGCCCTGGGTTTTGCGATGGGGATAAGCACCCTCGCCCTGACCTTCTGGCGCAAAGCGCCGGTGCTCACCGCCTGGTCCACGCCGGGAGCCGCGCTGCTGGTGGGCGGGCTGCAGCATGTGACTCTCGCCGAAGCCGTCGGGGTATTTATCTTTGCAAACGCCCTGATTGTGCTCTGCGGCGTGACCGGGCTTTTCGCCCGCCTGATGCGGGTGATCCCCCATTCGCTTGCCGCCGCAATGCTTGCCGGGATCCTGCTGCATTTTGGTTTACAGGCGTTCGTCAGCCTGCAGGACAACCTGCTGCTTTGCGGCAGTATGCTGCTGGCGTGGCTGGCGTTAAAAGCATTTTCGCCGCGCTATGCGGTGGTGGCGGCGCTGGTCGTGGGATGCGCGGCGGCGCTGATGAACGGTGAAGTGAATACTTCTGCGCTCTCTTTTAGCTTCGCCGCACCAGAATTTATCGCCCCCGTCTTTACGCCACAGCTGCTGATTAGCGTTGGGATCCCGTTTTTCCTCGTCACCATGGCATCGCAAAATGCGCCGGGCTTTGCCACCCTGCAGGCCAACGGTTATCAGGTGCCGGTATCACCGCTGATTATCTTCACCGGCGCGCTGGCGCTGCTGCTGTCGCCGTTTGGCGTGTATTCGATTTGCATTGCCGCCATTACCGCCGCCATCTGCCAGAGCCCGGACGCTCACCCGGAGCCCAGCCAGCGCTGGCGCGCCGCGGCGGCAGCCGGGGGATTTTATCTGCTGGCAGGTGCGTTTGGTGGCTCCATCACCGCGCTGATGAGCGCATTACCGGCGGCGTGGATCCAGATGCTCGCCGGGCTGGCGCTGCTCAGCACCCTCGGCGGCAGCCTGGTGCAGGCAATGGCGCAGGAAAATGAACGCGATGCGGCGATGGTCACCTTTCTCGTCACCGCCAGCGGCATCACGATTGCGGGCGTGGGCTCGGCATTCTGGGGATTAGTGGCGGGCGGGCTGTGCTATGCGGTGCTGTCACTGCGCCGCGCGTAGCTGCGAAGGGGTTTGCCCGGTTGAAGCCTTAAATCGGTTGCTGAAGTGGCTGGCAGAGCTGAATCCGCAGGCCAGCGCCACCTCGGTGAGCGACAGCGTTGAGTGGCGCACCAGCTCGGTCGCCTTCACCATCCGCCGCTGCATCACGTACTGATGCGGGGCCATCTTCATGGAGTGGCGGAACATGCGGGCGAAGTGATATTCGCTCTGCGCCGCCTGCTGGGCAAGCGTGGCAAGCGTTAGCGGTTCGGCAAGGTGCGCTTCGATAAAGCCAAGGATATGGCGCAGCACGAACGGCGCCAGGCCGCCGGTGACCACGGGCAACTGCCACTGCACGTTCGAATAATGCTGAATAAGATGGGTCAGCAGCAGCGTGCTGGCGGTGCTGAGCGTCAGCTGATTGGCCTGCTGCTGCCAGTCGCAGCCGAGCAGAAACTGGCGGTAGACGGCGGTGATTTTCGGATCGTTGGCGAAGGTTTTTTCATCGAGGGTAAAGCTAGCCGGACTGCGATCCCAGATTTTCTCTCCCACTTCACGCAGGTGTTCGTCGGTACAGTACAGATGCACAAACGACAGATCGTCGCGAATGTCCCAGGTGGTTTCACAGGCTTTCGGCATCAGGCAAAAGCGATCCGGCCCGCCACCGTTTTTCCACCCCTGTGGCGTTTTCTGGTAACTCTCGTAGCCATCCGCCACGTACAGGCTCAGCGTGTGGTGCGAGCTCTGCACCGTGACCGTATCGCGCTTGTTGTACCACGCCGCCAGCTGAATGCCTGAATTCAGTGAAACGGTATCCCGCAGAATGGCTTTCTGTTTGCGTAGCGTTTCAAAGGTATCGTAGGCGTGAGACATTCCGGCAGCGTTTCCTGTTCAGTAAAACTCTAGTCTATGTACAGACGTGCGCTGATGCCAGCCCCACATCAACCCGCCGGATAAAAAGCGCAAGAATTTGCAAGTTCAGCGCAGCATGGTGAAAGCGCCCGACCGCGATCCGGGCCAGACTGTCCGTTGGCAGTCATCATAAGAGAGAAAAAATGAACGCATTACTGTACGTGCTGGTGGTGGTTATCTGGGGAACCACATGGATAGCGATTTTTCTGCAACAGGGCCCCGTTCCGGCCCCGGTGTCTATTTTCTGGCGCTTTGCGGTGGCAAGCATCACGCTGATGGTCGTGCTGCTGGTGATGCGTCGGCTGCGCAGGCTGACACTTCGCGATCACCTGTTCTGTATGGTGCAGGGCTGCTGCGTGTTCTGCTTCAACTTCTGGTGCTTTTATACCGCCGCAGCGTATATCAATACCGGGCTCGAATCGGTGATTTTCTCGATGGCGGTGCTGTTTAACGCCATCAACTGCTTTATTTTCTTCCGCCAGCAGCCGCCGGGCCGTTTTTATCTTGCCGCCCTGCTTGGTCTGCTCGGGATTGTGACGCTGTTCTGGGACGATCTGCTGGCAAGCGGGCTTAACGCCTCTCTGCTGCTGGGTATTGGCCTCAGCGCGCTTGGCACCTATGGCTTCTCGCTGGGTAACATGCTGAGCCTGCGCCATCAGCGTCGCGGGCTGGAAACGCTCACCACCAACAGCTGGGCGATGCTTTACGGCACCATCGTCATGGGGGCTATCGCGCTGGTACGCGGGGACAGCTTTATGCCGGAATTCACCATAAGCTACATGGGCGCGCTGTTCTACCTGGCGCTGTTTGGCTCGGTGATTGCCTTTGGGGCGTATTTCACGCTGGTCGGACGCATCGGCGCCAGCAATGCGGCTTACAGCACCCTTTTGTTCCCGCTGGTGGCGCTCACCATCTCCACGTTCTATGAGGGCTATGTCTGGCATATTAACGCGGTGGCCGGGCTGGCGCTGATCCTGCTGGGTAACCTGGTGATGTTTGCTAAACCAGAGACCTGGTTCAGAGGGCGGGCGGTACGAAACGCGGCATGATAAAAAAGCGCCATCGGAAGATGGCGCTACCGGTTTTACTTCTGGGTCGGATCAAACTTAACCGCGTCAATCGCCATATTGTCGATAACCTGCTTCAGGGTATCAATGGTCATTGGCGTGTTTTCATTGGCAAGCGTTTTCCCTTCACCTTTACGCACCACTTTGATAACCGGCTTGTTGGTCCGGGCATCAATCAGTTCGCCTTCAAAGTACAGGCTGGTATCCATGGTACGGTGGCCGGTTGCCGCCTGAGTTCCCGCAACAATCATCGCGACAGGGATAACCTCATAGAACTGCAATCCTTCTTTACTGGAGTCTACGCCGGTGATAGCGCCACGGAAGATCAGGCTACGCGGACCCGCGGTGGTTGCCAGCGGTTTACGCTCGGCAATCGCCTTTTTCATTTGGGTGTTGGTGTAGTTACGGATCTGATCGAGCGCCTTTTCCCCTACCTGAGTATTCGGCTTCGGCACCGGATAATAAATAATCGGGTTGTAGACGACGTTGTCGTAATTCGCCGGATTATAGTTTGGATCAATCCAACGTAACTCCGGCGCGCCGGAAGCGGATGTTGTCTCCTTCAGATTAGAATAATCTTTTAAAAATCCCGAATATTGAGTGGGTTGCGCAATTTTAGAAGCACAGCCCGTCAAAGCAAGCATTGCTGTAAGCGCAGCAACGCTTAAAAGTACTTTAGTACGCATGAAATAATCCCTGTAAATGCAAGAGTGCCAGTTAGTTATAGCAAACGGAGCGGGAATTTGTTGAGGCAAAAGTGTGGCAGATCTCAGGAATGAAAAATAAGTGCCGCTCTGGCAGAGCGGCACGATTCAGATGTAATTAGAAAGGCTTACGCGCCAGCATCGTGGCAAAACGCAGCTTAATCCGGTTACCGTTAGCATCGGTCCGGTGCAGTTCGCCCACCTCTTCATTGTATTTCAGCAGCTCCCAGCCGGCGTAATAATT
Organism: Yokenella regensburgei ATCC 49455; assembly: GCF_000735455.1. Taxonomy (GTDB): domain Bacteria; phylum Pseudomonadota; class Gammaproteobacteria; order Enterobacterales; family Enterobacteriaceae; genus Yokenella; species Yokenella regensburgei. Next base: position 39,988 of record NZ_JMPS01000076.1, read on the forward strand.
GCTGAGCTCCTGCGGCTTAAACGCAAACGGGAAGCCGACGGTGCACGGATAATCTTCAGTATCCATTGCCGCGACGATCAGGTTATAGCCGCCCGGTTTGGTGCAGCGCTGCATATTGGCAATCAGTCCCGGAATGGTTTTCGCTTCGAGGAACATCAGCACGACGGTTGAAAGAATAAAATCGTATTCCCCGTCAAAGCTCAGGTTATTCAGATCCTGAATGGCGCTGTGCAGGTTTTCCAGCCCCTCTTCGCGACGGATATTTTCCAGATTCTGGATGCTGTTGGGGTTTTTATCCCACGCGGTGACGTCAAAACCGTTTGCCGCGAGATAAAGGCTGTTGCGCCCATTGCCGCAGCCAAGATCGAGGGTCTTCCCGGGCGCGACTATCGTTGCCGCGTGGACCACCTCTGAGTGGGTGCGGGTCATGCCGTATTTGTCGGTAAAGTAGTTGTCATCACAGCGGGTCATAGCTCTTCCTTTTTATCAACAGGCGCAATTTATAACATGCATTTTAAAGTAACCTTTAAACCCGCGCTACGCCTTTCTTTGCTACGTTTATGTTACCCGTCCGTGAAGAGATGCGCATGATGAACAAGTATCGCCTGAGTGAAGAAACCCGCACCTATGACTACCTGCATGCAGGAAACAGGACAAGCGTCTCGCTGCGGCAGATTATTGCGTTGCGCGATTTCGCCGACGTCACGGCGGGTAGCTACGGCGGCTGGATTAGCGAGGATTCGGTGCTGTCGCAGGAGGGGCATTGCTGGATCTACGACCCGGAGAGCGTGGCCTTTGCCGGTGCGCGCATTGAGCATAACGCCCGGATTGTCGACCCTTGCGTTATCAGTCACCAGGCGTTAATCAGTGACAACGTCACTATACAGGCTTCACAAATTCGCGGCGAGTGTCACCTCTTCGGCCACGCCCGTATTCTTGATGGCAGCGAAATCATTGCCGCCCGGGGCATGACGCCGGAGCACGACCAGTACCTGCAGATTTACGATCGCGCCACGGTCAGCCGCTCCCGAGTGGTTCATCAGGCGCAAATTTACGGCGATGCGATTGTGCATCAGGGCTTTATCGAGCACCGCGCTGAGATTTTTGATACCGCCATGATTGAAGGTAATGAAGAGAACAACGTCTGGGTCTGCGACTGCGCCAAAGTCTATGGCAATGCGCGGCTTATCGCCGGGCTCGGCGAAGACGCGATCCCCACGCTACGCTACAACGCGCAGGTGGCCGAGAACGCGGTGGTGGAAGGCAACTGCGTGCTGCGCCGTCATGTGCTGGTTGGAGGCCGTGCCTGGATCCAGGGCGGCCCGGTACTTTTGGACGACCGGGTGATTATCCAGGGGCGCGCGCGGATCCGGGGAGATGTGATTGTGGAGCACCAGGTGGAAATGAGCGATGACGCGGTGATTGAAACCTTCGACGGCGAACGGATCCACGTTCACGGGCAAAAAGTGATTAACGGCAGCGAGCGCATTACCCGCTCACCGCTGCTGGGTTCACTCTGAGGTGGGGTCCACAATGCGTGCGTAAATATTCTGGTCGTGATATTCGCCGTTGAGGAATTCGGCCTGCCTCAGGCAGCCTTCCAGCACGAAACCGTTGCGCAGCGCTACGCGGTTGCTTTCGAGGTTAGCCACCCGGCATTTGATAACAAAGCGGCGCACGATCCCGGCCTTGCTGTAGAACGCCACAAACGCGTTAAGCGCCCGGGAAAGAATGCCCTTTCCCTGCCACGACTCGTCTATCCAGTAGCCGATATAGCCGGTTTTATTCTGTGGTTCAATCAGGTTGAAGGAGAGCACGCCCACCATCTGCTCATCGACAAAAATCAGGAACATTTTGCCGTAACCACGCTGGTGCAGCATCACGTTACCGATGGCATTTTGGCGGCTCGCGGCTTCGTCCGTCACGTGCTGTGGCCAGTCCAGCGACTGCTGCAAAAACGCCCGGTTCTTCACCACCAGCTGGTGCAGTTCTGGCACAAAGCGCTCGTCGATGGCCTGAAGCCGGATGTGGTCATCAACCGCAATCACCGCGTCGTTGCACAAAGTCATGCCTCTTCTCCCTGCTTAGTGAAACGCCCCACCGTCAGGCGGGGCGAACTCGGGCGTTATTTCATGATACGGTCGTCAACGTAGGTACGTTTGTCCGGCGCCGGTGGGAAGTACTGATACAGCCAGGTTTCACTGATGGCGTCTCCCTGACAGCGCAGGAACATGCGCATCTCAACCGGGTCAGTCGAGTCGGAGGTCGGGTACCAGTCGAAGAGAATACGGTAACCGTCAAACGGTTCGACGTAGAGGATCTCGACCTGTTTGGCCTCACCACTTGAGAGCGTGATAACCGGCTCAATGCCCTTCGGCGCAGCGGCTTTGAGGTCGCCGCCGATAAAATCGATGGCGAAGCGACGGGCCCATTTCTCCGGGAAATGTTCGCCCGGCGCCCAGCCTTCCGGGAACGCCCCCATGCCGGTGCGGGTTGCCATCACCCGAGCCAGCGGTGAACGCACCGGCGGCTGCGCGCTCCAGTAGAGGCGATATTTGAAATCAAGTTCATCGCCCGCTTTCACCGCTTTTTCCGGCTGCCAGAAGCAAACGATGTTATCCAGCGTTTCGCCGGTGGTCGGGATCTCCATCAGCGAGACGGCTCCTTTCCCCCATGCGTTACGCGGCTCCACCCACAGGCTCGGGCGTTTGTTGTACCAGCCCATCACGTCCTGATAGTGGCTGAAATCGCGGTCCAGCTGCAGCAGACCAAAGCCCTTCGGGTTTTTATCCATATAGGCGTTGAACTGCAGTTTTTGTGGGTTATTCAGCGGACGGCAGATCCACTCACCGTTGCCCAGCCACATCGACAGACGATCGGAATCGTGGATCTGCGGGTGGATGGTGTCGCACATCCGGCGCTCGTTGTTGCCGCAGCTGAACATGCTGGTCATCGGCGCAATGCCGAGCTGCTTGATGTCTTTACGCGCGTAAACGTGGTTCTCGACGTCCATAATCACCTGCGTTTGCTGGCAGTTGATGACGAACTTATAGGCGCCGGTCACGCTTGGGCTGTCGAGCAGCGCGTAGACGGTGAACACCGTGGCGCCCGGTTTAACGGTTTCAAACCAGAACGAGGTGAAGTCCGGAAACTCTTCCGGCGTGTCGGTAAAGGTATCAACCGCCAGACCGCGCGCGGACAGGCCGTACTGGAACGTATCATCCACGGCGCGGAAATAGCTGGCACCCAGGAACGAGACGATATCGCGACGCGCCAGCTCCGGCGCTTTGAAGGCGCGGAACCCGGCAAAACCGAGGTCGGTCTGCCCTTCCAGCTGGCGGGTATCAACCCCGGTACCGTCATATTTAAACAGCTCCGGGCGGAAGTGAATTTCACGCGCCTGCTGGGTGCTGGCATCAACGGAGAACATGCGGATGCGACGGCGGAACCCCATCCCGACGTGGAAGAACTGCACATCAAGCTGGCGTTCGGGAACGTTATTCCACAGCGATTGTGACGCATCATACTGGATGGCGTTATAGGCCTGCGGGGTCATCGTTGCCAGAGTGTCAGGCAGCGCGCGCGGCGCTCCCCCCCACGGCTGGTGCGCCAGATCCTTCGCTATCGACTGCAATACGTTGTAGTCAAAACGGCGGGTCTGGCCATCGGCGATGTTCGAATCAGCCGCGAAGGCTGCCTGGGTAAAAAGAGATGCTACGCCGGAAGTGCCACATACTGCGGCAACAGCCATTGAGGATTTTAGAAAACGTCTGCGGTTCATGCCTGAAAAAGCGTCCTTTAGTAAGTCCATTGATGCGCTACGGCGAAAAACAGGTGCCTCGTGAATTCGCCCACTCTAGACAAAAACGATTGATAATCCAATTGTTGGGGGCAGAAAAATGAGGCAAAAAGGTAAATATTTTGTGTCTATAAAAAAACCCCTGTCCGACATCGTCAGCAGGGGTGAAAAGTTGCAGTGGCTGTGCAGAGATTACTTAACGCTGACATCAATTCCCGGGAAGTATTTCGCCGCCAGGCGGGTGATGGTGCCGTCGGCACGCACTTTGTCGATCGCCGTATCCAGCTGCTTTTTGGTCGCGTCATCGCCTTTACGAATACCGTAACCAATACCGCTACCGAGGATCGTATCGTCAGCAACCGGTTTACCAATAAAGCCAAACCCTTTGCCCTGCGGCTTGCTGAGGAACCCGGCCTGACCGGCAGCGGACATCACCAGCGAGGCATCGATACGCCCGTTAAGTAAATCTGCCCACGCCATATTCTGATCTTTGTATGACACCACCGTGACGCCGTGCTTCTCCCAGTGCTCTTTGGCAAACGTCTCCTGAATTGAGCCCTGCAGCACGCCGATGGTTTTGCCCTTCAGCCCTTCCGGCGTCGCCTGCATACCGCTGTCGGCTTTACCCACCAGCTGCGACGGAATGCGGTAAATCGGCTGGGTGAAATCAATACTCTTACGCCGCTGCTCGGTAATGTTCATTGCCGAGTTGATGGCATCAAACTTTTTCGCCGTCAGGCCCGGGATCAGCGCATCGAATGAGGTCTCGACCCAGCCGCATTTAAGCTCTGCGGCGGCGCATATCGCGTTGCCGAGTTCAATGTCGAAGCCTTCCAGCTGCCCGGCGGCGTTGCGGCTTTCAAACGGCGGGTATTCCGCTTCTACGCCGTAGCGCAGATCGCCTGCGGCAAAGGTGGAAAATGCGCTGAACATCCCGAGGGCGAGGAAAAGTGCTTTCATCTTCATGGTATCGCTCCTTAACGCGGCTTAACGCGACACAGTGCCTGCGCACCGGCCCGTAATGTCGCCTCGTCTTTGGCAAAAGAGAGGCGAATCAGTTTGTTATCTGTTCCGTCGGTGTAAAACGCCGACAGCGGAATAGTGGCAACGCCGTATTCGGTTATCAGCCGCTTCACCATCTCGCTGTCGCTTTCATCGCTGAAATGCGCGTAATCCGCCAGCATGAAGAACGACCCGGCGCTTGGCAACAGGCGGAACGGCGAATCGGCCAGCAGCGTTTGCATGAGATCGCGCTTGCGCTGATAAAACGCCGACAGCGTCATCCAGGTTTGTGGATTACTCATGTGCTCGGCAAAGGCGTACTGCATCGGCGTATCGGCCGAGAACATCATAAACTGATGCACTTTGCAGATTTCATCCATTAGCGCAGCGGGTGCCACGCAGTACCCCACGCGCCAGCCGGTGACATGAAAGGTTTTACCGAACGACGAGACAATCACGCTACGCTCGGCAAGCGCCGGATGCGTTGCCATGCCGTGATGCACTTCGCCGTCGAACACCACATGCTCGTACACTTCATCAGAGAGGATAATGATATCGGTGTGGCGGGTCAGCGCCGCCAACTGGTCGAGATCCTCACGGGAGAACACCTGGCCGCTCGGGTTATGCGGCGTATTCACGATGATCATCCGCGTTTTCGGGGTAATGGCGGCGCGTACCTCATCCCAGTTCACAGCGAAATCCGGTACCGTGAGTTTGATAGCAACCGGCGTTGCCCCCTGCAGGCGAACAATCGGCGCATAGCTGTCGAAGGAAGGTTCGAAATAGATAACCTCATCGCCGGGGTGCACCAGCCCGCTAATGGCGGAATAGAGCCCTTCGCTGGCGCTGGCGGTCACCAGAATTTCGTCATCAACGTCGTAGGTGGTGCCGTAGTGGCCGGTAATTTTCTCCGCGATGCGCTCCTTTAGCGCCCGCAGGCCGGTCATCGGCGCGTACTGGTTGCGCCCCTCTTCCATCGCCTTCGTGACACCCGCCATCAGCGCGGCATCGCAGGAGAAATTTGGCGCTCCCTGAGAGAGGTTAATGGCGCCGTGCTGCGCCGAAAGCTGGCCAATCACGGTAAAAATCGTGGTGCCGACATCGGGTAATTTAGAACGCGTTTTCACAGGTGTACGAACAGTCATTATTTTTCCCTTCTCGATTCAGGTGCATAACTATTCAAACCAAAGTCAGTTGTGGCGACAAACGAATTGTTGTCATAATAGCCATGAGAAAAACGCATAGCTGGAGCCTCTGATGTCGCGTAGCACCCTGCCGCTGAATGCCGTTGAAACCTTCCTCGTGACCGCCCGTCATCTCAACCTGACCCATGCGGCGCGCGAGCTGTGCCTGACCCAGGGCGCGGTGAGCCGCAAAATTGCCTCGCTGGAGAGCTGGTTCGGGTTTCCGCTCTTTGAACGTCACGCCCGGGGGCTGCGCCTGTCGCCGCACGGCAGCGCGCTATATCCCGAGCTTTTAAGCGCGTTCAGCAAAATGCTGGTGATTGCCGAGCAGGCCCGCCAGCAGCAGACCGTGGTGCGCTTAAAAGCGCCGACCTGCGCCATGCGCTGGCTGGTGCCGCGCCTGATTGCCATTGAACAACGCTACCCGGAGCTGCAAATTGCGCTCACCACCACCACCGCCCATCAGGTGAACTTCAAGACCGAACCCTTCGATGCCGCGATTGTCTTTGGCCCACATCTGACCATGGGTGACCTGCTGTTTGAAGAGTCGTTAACGCCGGTGTTAAGCCCGGTTCTCGCCTGTGACAGCCCGCTACAGGGGAAAACCTTTTTGCACCCTACTCGCGATAAAACCGACTGGACGCTGTGGCTGGCGGGCTACGCCCCCGTCGAGCCGGTGGCTATGCAAAAAAATCAACACTTCGACACCATGGATCTGGCGATCACCGCCGCGGTGCAGGGATTTGGCGTGGCAATTGCCGACGAAACGCTGGTAGAAGAGGATTTACGCGGTGGACGGCTGGTGCGTCCTTATGCACTGAGTGTGAAAACCGGCGCCAGCTACCGCCTGCTGCTGCGGGAATCTCCCGGCAAGGCGGACGGGCTGGCGCGGTTTCGCGAGGAGCTGGTTAATCCAGGGTAACGTGGTGCTTCATCACCCGCTTAAAGAGCGCCAGCCTGGCGCGCATAAAGCGTTTTTCGAGCTTAAACCCGGCGCGCTTGTCTAAGCCAATCCGCAGCAGGCGGTCGCGGCCTTTTACGCTGGCAGGCCAGCGTGTCACGCCGTTCAGCGTAGTGTGTTCCCGGCTGGCGTGACGGGCGAAATTCACCCAGAAATCGGCCACATGTCCGGCAAAGGCGACGTCGTTATCGTTCACGTACTGGCGCGCGGGCTCCGCTAAACGCAGCGTGTCGAACACGTATGGCACTTCGTTACCGTGCCAGGTGCCGTGTTGATAGGTCTCATGCTCGGCCTCGGCGACGTAGTCGAACCAGTAGCGCCAGCAGGGTTCGCCTGCGCGCTGCTGCGCCTGCATCACCACATAACCCAGCGTGGTAAATGCCATATCGCGACACACCTGACGCCCGAGCGCGGCATCTCCCCTGACGCCGGGATACAGCAGCTTAATCAGCCCGAGGCCCAGCCGTCGATCGCGGCGCAGCTTCTGGATCTCCTGCGCCACATCTACGCCAAACACCTCCATGACGCTGGCTTCGTCGCTGTTTGAGCCCACCATCACCGGCATCGGGTGCTGCGCGCCGGCGAAGAAAACATCCAGCATCGGGTGCGGGAGCACGGCATCGCCGGAAATGGGCGTAGGCCCCCGGTTGAGCGGCGCTTCCAACGGCCAGAACGCCTCCGCCGGGATAGCGCGCAGTTCATCGGCGGTAGCCCGTTCGAAACCGAAATGGGCGGCAATCTGCTCGCCTTTGACCAGCGCATCACCGCGCGGCGTATCCGGCAGCGTATACCCGCTCTGAATAATCGCCTTGTGGAACAGCCCTTTCGCTTTCGGCGAGGCCAGCAGCGACAGCACGCTGCGCGCCCCGGCGGATTCACCGAACAGGGTAATGTTTTCGGCATCGCCGCCAAACGCGGCAATGTTATCGCGCACCCACTGCAGGGCGGTGATTTGATCGAGTAGCGCGAAGTTATAGAGCCGCTCACCGTCCTCATTCTCAAGCGCCGGATGGGCAAAGAAGCCCAGGTGTCCGAGGCGATAGTTGAGCGTAACCACCACAACGCCGCGTCCGGCCAGCGCCTTGCCGTCGTAGGGTGGCAGGCTGCCGGAGCCAATGGTAAAACCACCGCCGTGCAGCCAGACCATCACCGGCAGGGGTTCACTGCGCACCGCCGGAGACCAGACGTTGAGATACAAACAATCTTCGGAGAACTGGCCCGGGTCACCGCCGCCGAGCTCGCAGCAGTAATCGAGACTTTGCCAGCTCGCGGGAGAAAAGGTATTGGCGACGCGAACGTCCTGCCAGGGCTCAACCGGCTGCGGCGCACGCCAGCGCAGTGGCCCTGTGGGCGGCGCGGCATAGGGGATGCCACGCCAGAGGTGAATATTGCCATCCACGACGCCCGCCAGCGGGCCATGAGTGGTCATAACGAGGGGTGTTGAGGGGTTCTGCATGATCCGTCCTTCTACTGCACACCCCTGCAGATTACCTGTTTCAGAGCAGACCGCAACGTCGTTTACTGCGATCTTCTGCCTGTTGATACAAGGTAAACTCATCCAGCACCGGGCAGCCGAGCGCTTCTTCAAATGCCAGGCGGCTTGAGTTACCGTGGCTGCGGGCCTGGGTTTCATTACCGAGATTCGACTGGAATATCCCCGCCGCGCTCACCGGCAGGAAGTCCTCATAGGTGATGGGCTGCGCCACCACCCACCCGCGTTCAATCAGCGGCTGCGGATCATCGCCCGGGCGAATGGCGTGACGATGCGCCTCTCCGGCAGGGGTCAGACGGTAGCGGAAATAGGCCAGCTCCTGACGACGCATCAGCAGTTCACTGTCCGGGAAGGCTTTGAAGATATCCAGCAGATGCTGCTGATGGCTCAGGTTATCCTTGCCGGTTCCCGCATCGCCCAGCAGCGAGTCGTACAGCTCGCGGCCTTTTGGCGTCAGCGCCACGCCGCGCTGTTCAATTTCCCCAAAGCGCGCGGTATGGGTCCCCAGGTGTTCACCGGCGAACAGGACTTTCTCCTCCAGCGCTTTAAAGCTGGTCTGGCGCAGTAAAATCGGTACTTCACGGCGCGGCGGCCCTTCGATCAGCACCTTGGGGGTGATCCCACGCTCCGGCATCAGCGCCTGCACCCGGTCAATATCGAGCGTGCGCGGCGTGAGATGGTTGATATGACAGCCCGGGAAGCACACCACGTCGGCAATCAGGCGGTGCTCGTCGTGCAGGGCCTGGTAGGTTTCCTGGTCAACCGTCGCGTGCTGGTGCCAGCGGAAGGTTTCCAGCGCTTCGCGGACAAACTCCTGCGCCTCGGCTTCGGTCAGCGCCCCCTGCTTCTCATGACGCGCAATCAGCTCGCGGCAGCGCGGAGTAAAAATATCGCGTTTAGCAAGAATGCTGGCCGCACGTTTGCGCAGCACAGCGTTATCGATAAGCTCAAGGCGCAGCAGCGAGGTAAACACGCGGAAGGGGTTACGGGCGAGCGAGCTGTCATCTACCGGACGAAACGCCGTGGAGTGCACCGGCACGCCCGCCTGGGAAAGATCGTAATAGCTGACCGGGTACATCCCCATGATGGCAAACATCCGCCGCAGCGTGGAAAGCTCTTCGGCGCTGCCGACGCGAATAGCGCCGTGGCGCTCTACGTTCAGCCGCGCCAGTTCATCGGCGTTGGCTAATTTTTCATGCAGCTTAGGATTGTGCTCCAGTACCGCCAGATTGACGTCCGCCACCAGCTCCAGCAAGGTACCGTACTGCGGAACTTCCTGCTGGTACATCGCCGACATTGCCTGCGAAAAGTGCTCCCGAATCTCATCCGCCGTGATGGTGTTCGCCATGATCTCATGTCTCCAGTGAATATTACCTGGAGTGTAGAGAAGGCCATCGATTCGCGTTGGGGAGAATGTATAAATTGTGATCGCGGATGCGATGGTTTGCGCAAAAAACGAGCTCAAAAGCAGAAATTACTTGTAAGTCAAACAGATCGAATGTTAATAATATTTTGCTAGCAGGTTATCAAAATTAAACAACTTTACTTGTTTCTCTCGTCGCTCTGTTTTTAACATTCACTATGGAAAAAAACGGTTTGTTCAGTCAGCGCATCCGCTTGCGCCATTTGCATACATTCGTTGCCGTCGCCCAACAGGGAACTCTGGGGCGCGCGGCTGAAACCCTTAACCTCAGCCAGCCAGCGCTGTCTAAAACGCTGAATGAGCTGGAGCAGCTTACCGGCACGCGACTTTTTGAACGCGGGCGGCTGGGCGCGCAGCTGACGCTGATGGGGGAACAGTTCCTCACGCATGCGGTGAGAGTGCTCGATGCCCTGAACACCGCCGGGCAGTCCCTCACGCGTAAAGAAGGCCAGGAAAACGACATTGTGCGCGTGGGTGCCCTGCCCACCGCCGCGCTCGGTATTCTTCCTGCCGTCATTGGTCAGTTCCATAAAGAGCAGAAAGACATCACCCTCCAGGTTGCCACCATGAGCAACCCGATGCTGCTTGCCGGGTTGAAAACCGGTGAAATCGATCTCGGTATTGGCCGGATGTCCGATCCTGAGCTGATGAGCGGCCTGAACTACGAGCTGCTGTTCCTCGAATCACTAAAACTGGTTGTGCGCCCGAATCATCCGCTGCTACAGGAAACCATGACCTTAAGCCGGGTGATGGAGTGGCCGGTGGTTGCTTCGCCAAAAGGCACGGTTCCGCGCCAGATTGCCGATACGCTGCTGCAAAGCCAGGGCTGTAAAATGCCGGCAGGCTGCATTGAGACGCTGTCGGCTTCGCTCTCACGCCAGCTTACCGTCGACTATGACTACGTGTGGTTTGTGCCATCCGGTGCGGTGAAAGATGATTTGCGCCGCGCCGCGCTGGTTTCGCTGCCGATCCCGGTACCAGGAGCCGGTGAGCCGATCGGGATTATCACCCGTGTGGATCCTCAGCACTCGACCGCGGTACAGACGCTGCTGAGCGCGATTCGAAAATCCATGCCGGGTTGATAAGCTACCGGGCACGCGGCTGCAGAATATATCAGCACCTTAGATTCAGGCGGTGAAAGAGCGGGTACTTAGCTCACTTTGAAGGTGAGTCGCTGTCGAAAAAAAGCATCTACTGTGAACTGAGAATGCCCGGTGCGCTTCGCTTACCGGGCCTACAATCCGCTGAATAATTGGGTTTTGTAGGCCGGATAAGCAAAGCGCCATCCGGCAAAACCGCGACGCAGGGGGCTGCGATCACTCTCAGGGACCCGCAGGTCCCTTTAATTGTCAGAACGTTTCCCAGTTTTCACTTTCAACCGTAGCGGGTTGCAGCGGCTGGCGCAGCGGTGCCGTTGACGTCCTGCGGGCAGCCGGGCTGCTCTGCAAACGAAACGCACCGACGGCCTCGGTGAGACGTGCCGCCTGCTCTTCGAGCGATGCCGCTGCCGCCGAGGCTTCTTCCACCAGCGACGCATTCTGCTGGGTGACGTTATCCATCTCGGTGATCGCCTGGCTCACCTGCGTAATACCCCGGCTCTGTTCATCGGAGGCCGCCGCAATTTCGAGCATAATGTCGGTCACGCGTTTCACCGCGTCAACGATATCGCCCATGGTGCTGCCTGCGGCAACCACTTCGCTGGAGCCGCGATCGATAAGCGTCACCGATTCGCTGATAAGCCCTTCGATCTCTTTTGCCGCCTGGGCGCTACGGCTGGCCAGGGTGCGGACTTCACTCGCCACCACCGCAAAACCGCGCCCCTGCTCACCGGCGCGCGCCGCTTCAACCGCCGCGTTCAGCGCCAGAATATTGGTCTGGAAAGCGATACTGTTAATCACCGCGGTGATTTCAGAGATTTTTTTCGAACTGGCAGAGATGCTGCCCATGGTGCTGACCACCCCTGAGACAATCTGCCCGCCGCGCGTGGCTTTGCCGGAAGCATCTTCCGCAAGCTTGCTGGCGTGATGAGCGTTGTCGGCGTTCTGTTTCACGGTGGCGGTCAACTGCTCCATGCTGGCGGCAGTCTCTTCGATGGCGGCGGCCTGCTGTTCGGTACGGGAAGAGAGATCGGTGTTACCGACGGAGATTTCGCTGGTGCCACGATAAATTTCTTCCGCGCCCTGACGCACGGTACCGACCGTTTGCACCAGAGAGCGCTGCATTTTTTGCAGGTCGCGGCTTAGTTTACCGATTTCACTGCGTCCGGTCGCTTCATCGGCGACGGTCAGATCGCCTGCCGCAATGCGCTCGATGCGCCCTGCCGCACGCACCAGCGGATGGATCACCGTCCGGCGCAGTACGACGAAGGTTAACACCGACAGCACCAGCGCCAGAATAAACGCCCCGCCCATGAAGATGATCCCCAGACGGGTGCGCTGCTGGGCCAGTTCGGTGAGGTGATTAGCGCGCTCGGTGCGGATATTAATCGCCTGCAGCAGCACCTGGTTATAGGCATCGTCCAGCGGGCGAGCCTGCTCGTTCTCGCTGGTAATAATCGCCTCAAACATACCGTTACGGGCATATTTCAGCATCGGCTGCATCCCCGCAATATAGGCCTGGAAGCGCGTGGTCAGTTCGTTGTCGAGCGCTTTTCCGGCGTCGGTTTTTACCCGCCGCTCCATGTACTGATTAAAACCGGCCTGCGACTGGGCAATGCGCTCTTCCGCCTGGGCGATATTGCGTTTCATATCGTCCATTTCGGCGATACGGCTGGCGGCCCCGGCGTGAATAAGGTTGATACGCGCCGAGCGCAGGTGGTTCGAACTATTAGATAACCCCATTCGCACCTGCAACTCTTCGGTGACGTCGCGCTGGTCGCGATCTGCCTGCAGCAGGAAATAGCCCGCCAGGCCAGAGCTCAGCGCGAACAGCAGCATGATGCCGCCGAGGATAGAGGAGAACAGGGGAACCAGGCGAATATGATGCAAAAAACTCAGCTTTTGCGCTGCTGTTGTGTCCATGACCTTCGACTCTCTCTTATCGTTATGCGTACAAACACGCCCGTAAGATTGTCATCGGCCCGCCCGCTGTTTTGCTTACGGCTAAAATCGCTACACAGGTCACACTTCAGCACAATTTATGAATAGCCCGCGCCGGGAACCGGCGCGGGAGAGAGATTACTTCTCGCCGAAGTGGATAACGGTACGAATGGATTTGCCTTCGTGCATCAGGTCGAACGCCTCGTTGATCTGCTCCAGCGGCATACGGTGGGTGATAAACGGATCGAGGCGAATTTTACCCGCCATCGCGTCTTCTACCATGCCCGGCAGCTGGGTGCGCCCTTTCACGCCGCCAAACGCCGAACCACGCCATACGCGACCGGTCACCAGCTGGAACGGACGGGTTTTGATTTCCTGGCCCGCGCCCGCCACGCCGATGATGACGCTCTCGCCCCAGCCTTTGTGGCAGCACTCGAGCGCCGCGCGCATGACGTTGACGTTGCCAATGCACTCAAAGCTGAAGTCGACGCCGCCGTCGGTAAGCTCAACGATCACGTCCTGAATCGGTTTGTCGTAGTCGTTCGGGTTAATGCAGTCGGTGGCGCCCATTTCACGCGCGAGAGTGAATTTTTCCGGATTGGTGTCGACTGCCAGAATGCGTCCGGCCTTCGCCTGCACCGCGCCCTGGATAACCGCCAGACCAATGCCGCCAAGGCCGAACACCGCCACGGTATCGCCCTCTTTAACTTTAGCGGTGTTGTGGACGGCACCAATGCCGGTGGTCACGCCGCAGCCGAGCAGGCAGACTTTGTCCAGCGGCGCCTGCGGGTTCACCTTCGCCAAAGAGATCTCGGCACAAACGGTGTATTCACTGAAGGTGCTGGTGCCCATGTAGTGGTAAATCGGCTCGCCGTTATAAGAGAAACGGGTGGTGCCGTCCGGCATCAGCCCTTTGCCCTGGGTGGCGCGCACGGCCTGGCAGAGGTTGGTTTTGCCCGACTTACAGAACTTACATTCACGACACTCGGCGGTGTACAGCGGAATAACGTGGTCACCCGGCTGCAGGCTGGTGATGCCCTCGCCGACTTCAACCACAATCCCGCCGCCTTCATGGCCGAGCACCGCCGGGAATACCCCCTCCGGATCGTCACCAGACAGGGTGAAGGCATCGGTGTGGCAGACGCCGGTATGGGTAATTTTAATCAGCACTTCGCCTTTTTTCGGCGGCGCCACGTCAATCTCGACAATCTTAAGCGGCTGACCTGGCCCGAACGCAACGGCGGCACGTGATTTCATATTGTCTCTTCCCTTATTGGTGAATTATTTAAGATATGAGCGTAGCAGATGACCCACTTCCGCCATTCTGAGCGCGCGCTGATCCGGCGTGGTGTCCCCGCTGACCAGTTCATCGTTCAGGTGCATTTCAACCATTTCGCCCATCAGGCCGTTGGCGGCCCCGCGAATGGCGGCGATTTGTTGCAGGATAGTCAGGCACGGCTCGCCAGACTCCAGCGCCCTTTCCAGCGCTTCTACCTGGCCGCGTATGCGACGCACGCGCGTAAGGGCGCGTTTTTTGTCTTCCGGGGAATGTGGCATAAACCCTCCTGTATACTATAGGGGGGTATGGTATCTATATTATTCTGTCCTGTAAACGGGGCTCGCCATCTCACCGGAGTTGATCAGGCTCCGGTGAAACATTCACTACCAACCGTTAAGCATGAAAAACGTCCAGCACCTCCTCTGGGATTGGCCTGATACCGCTATTTTCAATCAGCGTGACAATTTCCTGGGCGCAGGTCGCCCGGCCTACCGCTACGGCGTAAAACTGGCGGTTATGGCGGATATGGTCAACTTCGAACGTTTTTGCGGTCTGGCCACGGTGGGAACCCGTCAGTTTCGGGGGGGTGCCTGACAGGGAGAGTATTCTCTGGGGGTAATCCTCAACAATAACCTCGCCGTCCAGTCCATTTCCAATGATGAGGTATTCAGCTTTCACTTTCTTCCTCCTGTTTGATAAAACGCGGACAGGAAGACGGAGTGCAGGTCAGCCTATCTCGCGATAGTGTCGCAACCATCCAGGAAAGTATTCGCGAAAATGTTCCGATAACTGGTGGGTCTATGGTTCAGCGTTACCGGCATGTTCATGCGCTCTTTTCGAGCACGCCAGCTAAGGTAAAGCCTTTCACTGACGATTCGGCTGCAGTTTCACAGTCTGTCTTTGATAACCACTCAAAGACCAGGGTTAAGTATATAGCACCTTTTCATTAGCGCTTGCGAGCATCTTTTTTGCTGGGTGCGACGTAAGCCGCAGGATATACTGCTACGCAACGGAAACTCACAGGAACGAGTCCCATGGCCCTTACCCTCAGCGTGCTGCTGGAAAACCGCCGCGCCCCGGGCGCAGACCCTGCCCTCATCGCCCGCGCCGGGCTGAGCCTGCTGCTGCAGGACGGCGAGACCCGCATCTTGTTTGATACCGGACCGGACGCCAGTTTTCAGCATAATGCGCAACGTATGGGGATTTCACTCGCCAATCTTACCGCCGTTGTGTTGTCGCACGGCCACTACGACCACTGCGGTGGTGTGCCCTGGCTTGCCGACAATACGCGCATCATCTGCCACCCCCAGGTTGGCCGCGAACGCTTCGCCGTCGTCAGGCTGGCTGGCTTTAGCCGAAGAATCAAAACCCTCTCCCGTGCTAACGACTACAGTCGTCATCAGATGGATTACCGCACAGAGCCGCTACACATCAGCGAGCGCTTTATGTGGTCTGGCGAAATCCATGTCGACAATCCCCGCGCCTACGGTGCTCTGGGTGGGGCAGCGGAAGAAATCGACTACGTGATTGACGAAGGGGTGATTATCTATAAGTCCGATCGCGGGCTGGTGATTGTGACCGGCTGCGGGCATCGCGGGATTATCAATATTGTGCGCCACTGCCAGAAGATAACCGGTATCAAGCGCATTCACGCGTTGATTGGCGGATTCCATTTACGCAGCGCCTCACCGCGCACGCTGTTACAGGTTCGCCAGTTTCTAAAGCAGGAAAAGCCGGAGCTGGTGATGGGCTGCCACTGCACCGGCGACTGGGCGCGGCTGTGGTTGCCGAAGATGGTCTCCCCGGCAACGGGCGATGTCATCGTGCTGGAATAATACTAGGAAAGCTTGATGTACGGCAGTTTCGACTGCCCGCTATCAGGTTTGAGCAACTGCCGGGTGGTTGAGACGTAGTTCTCACGCGACGCCAGCAGGGCCGTTTTAAACTGCAACAGCGCTTTATGCTCGTCAGATAGCGGCTTCGCTGTCGTGCTTTTATGTGCCGCCGGATGCGGAGTGCTCATGCTGTGGGCGCTGAAAAAATTCACCGTTTGCTTGAGCACGGAGGGCGTTAGTCTGGCAAAGTGAACTTTACTTTTCGCCTCCGTTTTGACATTGCTCAGAAGCGCCGTAAAGTTCTGATCGCCGCCGGGCGAAAGCGCCTTCCAGCCTGCTGTGCTGCCCGTGGGTTTAGTCGCTGGTTTCGTAGGCTCTGCAATTTTATTAACCACAAAAATCTCCTGATTGGGTTGCATTAATCCCTCAAGTTACGCAGGAATAATACGCCCGGATTTTGTGGTTAATGTGGTAAGCACAACTCGTTTCGTCATGCATATTGCAGGTTAATGACTACCAGCCACAAACCTCTTTGTCTTCTTCGGTGTCATAGCCCCTGACGACGTTAACCAGATCTTTCACCACGTTAGCGGCAATTTCCGGCACCAGCAGGGTCATCGGCGCTTCGGTTTCATAATCGACAGACACGCCGTTACTGTTGTTTGTGACCGTCACGGTATAGGTTGCCTTCGCCATTTTCTTCTCCTTACTTCTTCGCTTTTGCACTCTGCTGCATGCCGGACCCGGCGAGCAGCACTTCAGGTGCAACATAAAAATCGATGTTAAACCAGGTATCGTCGCCAACCAGCTCAAGGTGATGCCATTTCTCCGGTGGGAAGACGGCAAAATGCCCTGCCTCAATGACCATCACTTCTACCGGCTCCGGGCTGTGCTCGTCGGCATAACCTAAATATTTGACCGTGCCTTTCATCACCGACAGGCGCGGGTAGACGCCCGGACGGGTGCCTTTATCGAGGTGACGCTGAAAGAGTCCCGCGGGCGCGGTCTGGTTGTTCCACAAGGGAGTGGAACGGGTGTGAATACAGTCAGGTGGAATGCGTAACATGCTGCTCCCCTTCTCAGAGCGTGAGTCCGTGAGGACTATTACACCACTCTCAGAGAAGGGTGACCACACAAAACGTGCAGTTTAGATGCATGTTATCCTTAGGGGTTAACTCAGGAACGCTTGCGCGGCATCATCCGCAACAGGGTGTTATCTTTCCAGTAATAGTGATGTGCCAGCGCCGCAGCAGCATGAATACCAATGACCCAGTAGCCTAAATTAGCAAGAAAGCCGTGGTACTCCTTCAGGGTATCTGCCAGCTTAAAATTAGCCACCGATGCGCTCGGCATGGTAAGACCAAAGGCAAACCACGGGCTCCCTTTGCTGTACTGCATCACCAGACCGATAATCGGCAGAATGATGAACAGCAGATAGATAACCAGGTGACCAAGGTGCGACATCCCGGTGATCATCGGTTTTGGTTTCGGCACAATTGGCGGCGCCGGGCGCTTCAGGCGAATCAGTAAACGCGCCACCATCAATACCAGAATCGAGATGCCACCGGACACGTGCACCATGTTAAACGCAGGACGGTACTCCCTTGGGAAGAAGCCCCGTATTTCCATCGCCGTATAGGTGACGATAACCAGCAAAAAGACCAGCCAGTGAATACCTATCTGCAATCCCGAATATTTGTCGCGCATCTCAGTTCCCGCTACCAAAAGTGTGATGTGCACAACATAACGACCTTTCCTTAAAAATTCATTAACTTTTCTGTATAGATTTTCAAGTGCTTAATCTGTGTATCGCAATGATAGTTTGCCCCATTCAACAGAGTGCGCTATGCCTGGATAAGTTTATACATCCCGACCTGTTAAATTCTCATCTAAGGAGTATTCCATGAGTAAAATTGGCATAAATGGTTTTGGACGTATTGGCCGCCTGGTGTTGCGCCGTCTTCTCGAAGTCAAAACCCCGGTCGAAGTCGTCGCGATAAACGACCTCACCTCCCCCAAAGTACTGGCCTACCTGCTCAAGCATGACAGCAACTACGGTCCCTTCCCCTGGAGCGTGGACTACACCGAAGACGCGCTGATTGTGAACGGCAAAAAAATCACGGTCTACGCCGAAAAAGACGCGAAAAATATCCCGTGGAAAGCCGCGGGGGCCACGTTAATTGTCGAATGTACCGGGTTCTACACCTCCGCCGAAAAAGCACAGGCGCACCTGGATGCCGGGGCGAAGAAAGTGCTTATCTCTGCCCCTGCGGGCGAGATGAAAACCATCGTTTATAACGTCAACGATGACACGCTCGATGCTAAAGACACCATTATCTCGGTGGCATCCTGCACCACCAACTGCCTGGCACCGATGGCGAAAGTGCTGAACGATGCTTTTGGCATTAAACTTGGCACCATGACCACCATTCACGCCTACACCGGCACCCAGGCGCTGGTCGACGGGCCGCGTGGCAAAGATCTTCGCGCCTCCCGCGCGGCGGCGGAAAACATCATTCCGCATACCACCGGGGCGGCAAAGGCCATCGGTCTGGTTATTCCGGCGCTTAGCGGCAAGCTCAAAGGCCACGCCCAGCGCGTACCGGTGAAAACCGGCTCCGTCACCGAGCTGGTGTCAATTCTGAACAAGAAAGTCACCGTCGATGAAATTCATCAGGCGGTGAAAAAAGCCACCGAGAAGAACGAATCCTTCGGCTATACCGAAGAAGAAATCGTCTCCTCCGACGTTATCGGTTCACACTTCGGTTCAGTGTTTGATGCCACTCAAACCGAAATCACCGAAGCGGGCGATCTGCAGTTAGTGAAAACCGTCTCCTGGTACGACAACGAGTACGGGTTCGTGACCCAGCTGGTTCGGGTACTGGATAAATTCAACAAGCTGTAATACCCGGTCTCGCGGAGGCTAAGCCCTCCGCGATGTCACCGTTGTCGGGAAATGCTGATGAAAATTCAACAGATTCGCAATGCCACATTACGTCTGGATTATGCGGGAAGGCGGTTTCTGATAGATCCGATGTTCGCCGATAAGGCCTCTTCTCCCGGTTTTCCCGGTACTGCCCGCCCCCACCTGCGTAACCCGCTGGTCGCTCTGCCGGTGCCGGTTGCTGAACTTATTGATGTTGATGCCGTTCTTATCACCCATACGCATCCGGATCACTGGGATGATGCCGCCCGAGAGGCGCTCCCCACCGCCATCCCCATTTATACGCAAAACGACAGCGATGCTGCGCTTATACGTTCCCAGGGATTCACCAACGTACAGACGTTGTTGACGGAAAACCGCGTAGCGGGCATCACCATCATCAAAACAACGGGTCAGCACGGCAGCGACGAAGCCTACGCCAACCCGCAGATGGCCGCGTTTCTCGGCGACGCCTGTGGCCTGGTGTTTAAAGATCCTGCAGAAAAAACGCTGTATATCGCTGGCGATACCATCTGGGTGAAACCCTATGAAGAGAGTCTTCGCACCCATCGACCCGATGTCGTGGTGTTAAATGCCGGTCAGGCAATGGTCGACGGCATTGGCGCCATCATCATGGGAAAAGAGGATGTGCTGGGTACGCACCAGGTGTTACCTCATGCGGTGATCATAGCCTCACATATGGAGGCGGTGAATCATTGTATCCTGAGCCGCGACGAGCTGCGGGCCTATGCCGCAGCAGAGCAAATTGAACAGCATGTTCGCGTTCCTGCCGACGGCGAAACCTTGACCTTCTGAATCAGATTTGCCCGCTGAAGAGATCTCCAGCGGGTCACCTTCAAGCCAGCGCCCGGCTTTTCAGCGCGTTCTGTAGCGGCTCGTCGTCACGCAGCGTCTGCCACGCCGCCTCGACTTCCGGTGGAACTTCAACGTGGGCAATGAAGTCTTTGCCGAGCGGTCCGTAGCCTTCTGCGTCGTCGCGCAGGCGCGGCACTTCACCCATCAGCAGCGACAGATAGCGTTCTACCGCCCACAGCCCCGCCTCTTCTCCGTCGAAACGAACGCCGCCTTCGTCGTGGCGTAATACGGGGATAAACCCGGGATAGCTCGTCCATACCGGCGCCTGTTCTGCCTCCTGCCACACGCGGGTAAAGGTGGCCATGGTGCGGCGCTGCATCGTCGGATCCTGCACCACAATGCCGTGGCGACACGCCAGACCGACGTCTTCCATCATCGCCCGGGTGAACCAGGCGTTTTGCCCGCAGTTTGTCGATTTATCCTCAACGAGGATGCGATCCTGAGGAATATTCCAGAACTGATGCGCGATATCCGCGAGGATAGCGGCCTCCGGACGGCCGGTCGTCGCAATGGCGCTATAGCGCGGATGGTGGGCAATGGTGTCGTACAGAAAAGACGTGGAGTGGCCAATACCACCGCTGATGAGCAGAATTTGCTCACCGCCCGCCACCAGCTGGCAGGCAGCATCTATTGTTGGGATCACCGCGTTTCCCGCCAGCACCACCACGTCGCCCTCACCCGGCTGCGGGCGCGGTGCATAGTCGTTTTCGGCAAGCCAGCTACCAAGCACGTTGGCAGCATTGAGCGTGGCGTCGGATAATAGTGCAAAAGGCGTTGGCATCATGTTCTCTTCTCAGTCGTCCCAGCCCACTATCATACCACTGCACCGCCGATTATTGCCCGCACGATGAATTTAAACCTGCCATCGCCAGGCGGGCCACAGTTTGCGAATGCCAAAATGTTCAGGACCGTCGGTAATATCATCGCCACCGTCATTTTGTTGGGCTATCTCCTGCCACGGATAGCGTTCTGCGCGCAGGCGTTGCTGGCAGTCATTATTATTTAATAGTGTCGCGACGGCCTGCTGGCGGATATGAATATCGTATTCGGGATAATGGGTGTCGGTGAAGAAATTCCATGCCTCAAATAGCACATTTTCGTTCTGCAAATACATGATGAATCCGTATCCCTTTTCAATCAGACCGTTCTCGGTACGGTTAAATGACGGTATCTCGATCAAGGTTCCATATTGCCGCTGCATGAGCAGCGTTTTTATTTTCTGGTCCTGTTCGCCAAACCCACCGTATAATATTGTTGATACCACGACGCTTTATATTCTGCAGTGCGGTGGTAAATTCGGCGATCAATGGGTCGTCGTTAATATGCAAATCGCTGATTAACGCAACCGCTTCGCCTTTTGCTGTGTCAATATTATTCGTCAAAGCCGAACATACTTGTGGGGTATTAGAATATGCCGGCACCGCTGATGCTATCGATAACAGTGCAGCAGACTTTATAAAAGTTCTTCTTTTCATAATCTGGCCCGTGGCTAATTGTTAGATGCAACTCAATCCAGACATCAGAATCATCTGAATTTTTTGATTGTAAAACCTTCGCTATCTTTCCACTTCGACGTAACCCCTGTAAATAAAAACAAAACGAAAGAGTTTATTTTACTAACCAGCTCACAAAACAAGATAATGAAAATACTTACACTCTAACGCAGGTGTCCCGCTTCCTTAAAATCGTCTTAATAGGTATTCCCATAAGAAATTCGCACGGATACTCAAACCATTCACTTGATAAATATTTTCTATCAAAGGTAAACTCGCCCGAGCCAAATTCATTCATAAAATCTATCATTCATGCACCTGCCGAAACGTGATCCCTACGCCCCGCACGACTGGGCCCCACACGAAAAACCGGTGCTTTTGGGTTCGCCCTCGACTCCGGAACATACGACACCGAAGCGTATTGCCTACGGCATTGTTGGCCTCCTGGTCTGCCTGACCGGCGCGCTCGGTAACGCGGTAGTAGCCGCTAACCTGCAAAATTTGCAGGGTACGTTTGCCGCCTGGTCGACGGAAATCGCCTGGCTACCGGCGGTTTACGTGATGACCAACATCTCCATCAACCTGCTGCTGGTGAAGTTTCGCCAACAGTACGGGCTGCGCGCCTTCACCGAAGGCTTTCTGGTGCTGTACGTACTGGTGACGTTTTTCCACCTGTTCGTTAACGATCTCAGCAGCGCCATGATGGTGCGTGCCGCGCACGGCATGGTGGCTGCAGCGCTCAGCTCGCTCGGTATTTACTATCAAATTCAGGCCTGGCCCGCGAAGCACCGCTTAAAAGGGCTGACCATCGGAATAACCGGCTCGTCGCTGGCGATCCCCATTGCCCGTCTGTTTTCCACGGAGCTTTTACAACTCGACAATTGGCGCGGGCTCTACTTCTTTGAGCTGGGCCTGGCGCTGGTTTCCCTGGCCTGCGTTATCGCCCTGAAACTGCCGCCAAGCGACCGTAAAAAAGTTTTTGAAAAGAAAGATTTCATCACCTTCTTTCTGCTCGCCCCCGGGATGGCGCTGCTCTGCGCCGTGCTGTCCCTTGGCAAACTCGTCTGGTGGTTTGAAGCGCCGTGGATTGGCTGGTCGCTGGCGGCGGCAACGGTACTGATTATCGCAGCCCTGGTATTTGAACATAATCGCAGCAACCCGCTGCTCAACACCCGCTGGTTGTCGAGCGGCAGTATTGTCCGCCTTGGCCTCATCATGCTGCTTATTCGCATCGCGCTGGCAGAGCAAAACACCGGAATCATCGGCTGGCTGCAGTACGTGGGGCTACAGAATGAGCAGATGACGCGCCTCGCCTGGTCAATCTTTGCCGGTATTGTCTGCGGCATCGTTGCCAGTTGCCTGACGCTGAAGCCGCAAAAACTGGTCCTGCCGATTATTATTTCGCTCACGGCGATGATGGTTGCCTCCCTGCTGGATAGCCAGTCGAGCAGCCTGACACGGCCTGATCAGCTGATGCTAAGCCAGTTTTTAATCGGCTTTGGCAGCACCTACTTCCTTGCGCCAGCCATGATTGTCGGCATCGGCGGCGTGGTTGCCGACCCGCGCAATCTGGTCAGTTTCTCGGTGCTTTTCGGCATGAGCCAGAACATCGGCGGGCTTCTTGGATCGGCCATTCTTGGCACCTTCCAGACCTGGCGGGAGAAGTTTCACTCAAGCGTTATCGCCGACCAGCTCACGACCCTTAATCCACTGGTAAATGAGCGACTCCAGCTCTACAGCCAGATGTACCAGAATCTGATTGGTGACAGCGCGCTGCTCGGCACCCAGGCCGTTACCCAGCTGCAGGCCGCCAGCGCGCTGGAGGCCAATATTCTGGCCTGGAACGATACTTACTTACTGACCGCCGCGGTTTCCGGGGTCGCGCTGCTGTGGCTTCTCTGGCGTTTGTTACGCCTGAAGATCACCGCCTATTTAGCGCTCAAACGCGCAACAGGAAGCAAATAATGATGTTTGACGTTTTATTCATGGAGTGGTTATGAGTCAGCAGGATGCTGCCAAAGCGCAGGCCAACACCCGCAATAATCTGAAGGTCGTGTCGATATTTACCGCCGCGGCTATCGGCCTCGTGGGGGTGCTGGTTATTCTCTACGCGTGGCAACTGCCGCCGTTCACCCGCCACAGCCAGTTTACCGATAACGCCTATGTCCGCGGGCTTACCACCTTCATCAGCCCCCAGGTCAACGGCTATATTACGGCGGTCAACGTCCGTGATTTTGACAACGTCAAACAGGGTGATGTGCTGATTCAGATTGATGATCGTATCTATAAACAGCGTGTTCATCAGGCGCAAGCCCAGCTCGCCATGAAAGTAGCGGCGCTCAATAACAACCAGCAGCAGCGAAAAAGTGCCGAAGCGGTGATTGCCCGCAACGAAGCCGCGCTGCAGAACGCCCGGGCGCAGAGCCAGAAATCACAGGCCGATTTACGCAGGGTGAAAGATCTGACTGCCGATGGTTCGTTGTCGATTCGTGAACGCGACGCGGCGCTCGCCGGGGCCGCACAAAGCAGTGCCGATATCGAGCAGGCCAAAGCGACGCTTGAGGTCTCGCGCCAGGATCTACAGTCAACCATCGTTAACCACGCCGCGCTGCAAGCCGACGTAGAAAACGCCAAAGCAAGCCTGGAGCTGGCGCAGATTGACCTGCAGAACAGTAAAATTATTGCCCCGCGCGACGGCCAGTTGGGGCAGATTGCCGTGCGTCTGGGCGCGTATGTCAGCGCCGGAACGCATCTCACCTCGCTGGTCCCACCGCCGCGCTGGGTGATAGCCAACGTCAAAGAGACGCAGTTGGCGCATATTCGCGTGGGTCAGCCGGTGGTCTTTACCGTCGATGCGCTGAACGATAAAGAATTCCGCGGCGTGGTGGAGCGCATTTCGCCCGCCACCGGCGTCGAATTCAGCGCCATTTCCCCGGATAACGCCACCGGGAACTTTGTGAAGATAGCCCAGCGCATTCCAGTGCGGATAACCATTAACGAAGACGAAAAGCTGGTGAGCCAGCTGCGCCCGGGGATGTCGGTACAGGTGGATATCGACACGCATAAGGAGAAGCCATGAGGCGCCTTACGCTGATTGCGGCGGCTCTGCTGCTTGCAGGATGTCAGTCTGCCGATGTTAAACAGGCGGCACCCACGCTGACCATCCCGGCCCAGTGGCGGGCGGCGGTTGGCCCGTCGAGCGCGGCCGAAGGGTTCTGGTGGCGCAATTTTCACGATAGCCAGTTGAACGGTTATGTTGACCAGGCGTTGCGCTACAACAGCGATGTGCTCATCGCCCGCGAACGGGTAAACGAGTATCAGGCCCGGGTTTACGCCAGCGAAGGCAGCCTGTTCCCTGAAGTGGACGTCGCTCTCAACGCCACCCGCGCCCGGGCGCAGTCGGCCGCCACCGGGCTACCGCTGCACAGTACGCTGTATCGCGGCAATCTGACGGCCAGCTACGACGTTGACCTGTGGGGAGCCAACCGCAGCACCGCGCGCGCCGCCGGAGCCTCGCTGGATGCACAAAAAGCAGCGGCAGCAGCCGCCGACCTCACCGTTGCCACCGCCGTCTCTGCGGGATATGTCACCCTGCTTTCACTCGACGAGCAGCTGCAGGTAACGCGAGATACGCTGAAATCCCGCGAAGAGGCCTACCAGCTTGCTAAACGTCAGTATGAGACCGGCTATACCTCACGCCTGGAGCTAATGCAGGCCGATTCTGAACTGCGCGCCACCCGGGCGCAGGTGCCGCAGATACAGCACCAGATAACCCTGCAGGAGAATGCCCTGAGTATTCTTCTCGGTGAAAATCCGACGACGCTGCGTCGCGGGGAGTTTGCCAGCCTCACGCCGCTGATGCTGCCGTCACAGCTGCCGTCTACCCTGCTTAACCGCCGCCCGGATATTGTGCAGGCCCAGCGCCAGCTGTTGGCCGCTGATAACACCCTCGCCGCCTCGCGGGCACAGCTGCTGCCGTCAATCAATCTCACCGCCACCGGCAGCCTGCAGAAAGACACGCTGTCGGGGCTTATTGATAATCCGCTCAGCCTGTGGAGCGTCGGCGGCAGTATTCTGGCGCCGTTGCTCAACCGCCAGGCGCTGAATGCCCAGGTCGACGTGTCGATGTCGCAGCGTAATCAGGCGCTGTACGGCTATGAGAAAACCGTGCGTAACGCATTCAGAGAGGTTAACGACAGCATCGACGCTATCGCTCGTCTTGGGGAACAGCTGGAGGAACTGCGCGGCCAGGAAGCGGTCGCCCAGGAGACGCTGCGCATTGCCAGCAACCGTTATCGCAACGGTTACTCTTCATATCTTGACGTGCTGGACGCGCAGCGCACGCTGTTTAGCACCCAGCTCAGTGAAGTTCAGGTGAAAAACAGCCTGCTGCTGGCGCAAATCGATCTTTACCGTGCGCTGGGCGGCGGCTGGAGCGCTGTGTAGACCTGCCGGATGCGGCGAGTGCTTTATCCGGCCTACTCTCGCCAGCAGGCCGGATAAGCGCAGCGCATCCAACTACGCCAGCTGTTCCATCGCCTGCAAAATACGCTTATCCGAAATCGGATACGGCGTTCCCAGCTGCTGCGCAAAGTAGCTGACGCGCAGCTCTTCAAGCATCCAGCGGATCTCTTTGACGTCGTCATCGTCACGACGGGCAGGCGGTAGTTTGTTGAACCACTGCTGCCACGCCTGCTGAACGCTGTCGACTTTCAGCATCTGCGCCCGATCGCGGTGCGGATCGATTGCCATTTTCTCCAGCCGACGCTCAATCGCCTGCAGATAACGCAGCGTATCGCCAAGTTTGCGGAATCCGTTGCCGGTGACGAACCCACGGTACACCAGACCGGTCATCTGCGATTTTACGTCAGACAGCCCCAGCGCCATGGTCATATCCACACGCCCTTTCAGGCGTTTGTTGATATTGAACACCGTGGTCAATATCTGCTCGACCTGTTTGGCTATCTCCACCACCGTCTCGTTGAGCCCGGCGCGAACCTTATCGTGCAGCGCGGTAAAACCGCTCTCGCTCCACACCGGGCCACCCGCCTCGTGGATCAGCTTATCCACGCCGCAGGAGATGCAGTCGTCGATGAGATCCAGCACTTTGCCGTACGGGTTGAAGTAAAGTCCAAGCTTAGCTTTGTTCGGCAGTTTTTCGTGCAGATATTTAATCGGCGACGGAATATTGAGCAGCAGCAAACGACGCAGCCCGCGCCACATCGCCTGCTGTTGTTCCTGCGGGTTATCGAAAAGTTTGATAGCCACGCTGTCACGCTCGTCCACCAGCGCGGGCCAGGCCTTCACCTTGTAGTTGCCGCGCTTCTGTTCGTAGCTTTCCGGCAGTTCGCCGAAGCTCCAGATGTGCAGGCCGCTCTGCTCAATACCGTCATCGGCTACCGCCGACAGCGTTTCCTGCACCTTGCCTTTCAGCGCCGCCTTCAGCGCGGCAAGGTCACGCCCTTCCTGCAGTTTTTTGTTTTTGTCGTCGAGTACCCGGAACGTCACTTTCAGGTGATCGGGCACCTGATCCCAGTGCCAGTCTTCACGGTCAACGGTCACGCCGGTCATTCGCCGTAGTTCACGCTCAAGCGATTCCAGCAGCGGTAGCTCCAGTGGCGTAACGCGGCCCAGGAACGCTTCGGCATAGTTCGGTGCCGGAACAAAATTACGTCGCACGGGTTTTGGCAGGGATTTAATCAGTGCAATCACCAGCTCGCGACGCAGCCCCGGGATTTGCCACTCGAAGCCGCCTTCATCAACCTGGTTCAGCAGCGGCAGCGGAATATGCACCGTCACGCCGTCGGCATCGGCACCGGGTTCAAACTGGTAGCTCAGGCGCAGCTTCAGGTTGCCCTGATGCCAGAAGTTCGGGTAATCGAGTTTGCTAACCGACTCCGCCCCTTCTTTGATAAGCATGCTCTTCTCAAAGTTGAGCAGGTCCGGCG
The DNA here is from genome assembly GCF_000735455.1 of Yokenella regensburgei ATCC 49455. Taxonomy (GTDB): domain Bacteria; phylum Pseudomonadota; class Gammaproteobacteria; order Enterobacterales; family Enterobacteriaceae; genus Yokenella; species Yokenella regensburgei. The sequence continues at coordinate 67,241 of NZ_JMPS01000076.1, forward strand.
TTTCACGGCTGGCCTTTTTCCACCAGTTGTCGAAGTGGCGGGCAGAAATCACATCATGGCTGATGCGCTGGTCGTAGAACTCAAACAGCGATTCATCATCCACCAGAATATCGCGGCGACGGGTTTTATGTTCCAGCTCTTCCACTTCCGCCCGCAGCTTCAGGTTCTCGCGGAAGAAAGCGTGACGCGTCTGCCAGTCGCCCTCTACCAGCGCGTGGCGAATAAACAGCTCGCGGCAGAGCATCGGGTCAATCTGGCTGTAGTTAACCTTACGGGCAGCAACCACCGGCAGGCCGTACACCGTCACCTTCTCGGTCGCCATCACCGCGCCCTGCGCGCGCTCCCAGTGCGGCTCGCTGTACGAGCGTTTCAGCAGGTGCTGAGCCACCGGCTCGACCCATTCCGGATCGATACGGGCCGCGATGCGCCCCCACAGGCGGCTGGTTTCAACAAGTTCTGCCACCATCGTCCACTTCGGCGGTTTTTTGAATAAACCAGAACCCGGGAAGATCGAGAAGCGGGCGTTGCGCGCGCCGGTAAATTCCTGCTTATCGGCATCTTTCATCCCGATGTGCGATAGCAGACCGGTCAGCAACGAAATGTGGATCTCACGATACTCCGCCGGTGTGCTGTTCACCGGAATCCCCAGCTCCTTCACCACCTGGCGCAGCTGGGTGTAGATATCCTGCCACTCGCGCACGCGCAGATAGTTGAGATATTCGGTACGGCATAAGCGGCGGAACTGGTTCGACGACAGCGCTTTCTGCTGCTCGCCGAGGTAGTTCCACAGATTAACGAAAGCGAGGAAATCGGACTCTTTGTCGTGGAAACGACGATGTTTTTCGTCCGAGGCCTGCTGTTTGTCCATCGGACGCTCGCGCGGGTCCTGAATCGACAGCGCCGAGGTAATGATCATCGCCTCACGCACGCAGCCGTGTTTTTGCGCCTCCAGCACCATTCGCGCCAGGCGCGGATCCACCGGCAGTTGCGAAAGCTGACGACCCTGTGCGGTGAGCTTATAGGCCGTTTGCTGCTCGTCGGTGGTAATGGCTCCCAGCTCTTCGAGCAGGCGTACGCCATCCTGGATGTTACGCTTATCCGGCGCCTCCACAAACGGGAAGGCCGCAATATCGCCCAGCCCCAGCGCCGTCATCTGCAGGATGACCGAGGCCAGGTTGGTGCGCAGAATTTCCGGGTCGGTAAACTCCGGGCGCGAGAGGAAATCATCCTCAGAGTAGAGTCGAATACAGATACCTTCCGACACACGTCCGCAGCGGCCTTTACGCTGGTTAGCCGACGCCTGAGATACCGGTTCAATGGGCAGGCGCTGGACTTTAGTGCGGTAGCTGTAGCGGCTGATCCGCGCGGTACCCGGATCGATAACGTACTTGATACCCGGCACGGTCAGCGAGGTTTCAGCCACGTTGGTCGCCAGCACGATACGCCGCCCGCTGTGCGACTGGAACACGCGGTTTTGCTCGCTGTTCGACAGACGCGCGTACAGCGGCAGGATCTCGGTATGGCGCAGGTCACGCTTGCTGAGCGCATCGGCGGTGTCGCGGATTTCACGTTCACCGCTCATGAAGATCAGAATATCACCCGCACTCTCACGACCCAGCTCATCCACGGCATCAAAAATCGCCTGCAGCTGATCGCGCTCGGTATCATCGGCTTCTTCGACAATCGGGCGATAGCGCACTTCAACCGGGAATGTCCGCCCCGAGACCTCGATAATTGGCGCATTATTGAAGTGACGCGAGAAGCGCTCAGGATCGATGGTCGCGGAGGTGATGATGATTTTCAGATCCGGACGCCGTGGCAGCAGCTCACGCAGGTATCCGAGCAGGAAGTCGATGTTGAGACTACGCTCGTGCGCTTCATCAATAATGATGGTGTCGTACTGCATCAGCAGACGGTCCTGCTGGATTTCCGCCAGCAGGATCCCGTCGGTCATCAGCTTGACCATGGTGTTGTCGCTAACGTGGTCGCTAAAGCGAACTTTATACCCCACGCAGCCGCCCGGCTCGGTTTGCAGCTCTTCGGCAATACGGTTGGCAACGGTACGCGCCGCCAGACGACGCGGCTGGGTGTGGCCAATCAGCCCTTTCACCCCGCGTCCCAGCTCCATACAAATCTTCGGCAGCTGGGTAGTTTTCCCGGAGCCGGTTTCCCCGGCCACAATCACCACCTGGTGGTCGCGAATGGCGTTGAGGATGTCCTGTTTCTTCTGGCTGACCGGCAGGTTTTCCGGGTAGGTAATCGCCGGACGCGCGGATTCACGGCGTGCAACCGACGCTGCAGCCTGACTGATTTCATTCGCCATTTCCTGAAGAATGGCCTGCTGAGACTCAGGATTTTTAACTTTCTTCACCCCCTGCAGACGACGCGAGAAGCGCTGTTTGTCGCGCAACATCAGGTTATCAAGCTGCGGGTAGAGTGATGAGAAGGTGATTTTTTGTTGTTCTGTCATAGTGTTAGCGGGCAGCGCACTGCCGGAAAAGTTCGTTCTTACGCAATGGGTATAGAGTACCACATCCACGTTTTCTGTGCCTTGTTCAATAAATTCGAACATAGGATTCGATATATTGCGCTATCCCTGCATCAGGATTGTGAATAAAGTGTCAACAAGCAACAGGGCACGGGCCCGTCAATCTAATATAAGGAATCACCCATGAGCAAAGTATTAGTTCTGAAATCCAGTATTCTGGCAGGGTACTCACAATCTGGTCAGCTTACCGACTATTTTGTTGAACAATGGCGTGAACAGCACTCCGCAGATCAAATCACCGTGCGTGACCTCGCCGCCAACCCGATCCCGGTACTGGATGGTGAACTGGTCGGCGCCCTGCGCCCAGGCGATACTCCGCTGACCCCACGTCAGCAGGAAGCGCTGGCGCTCTCTGATGAGCTCATCGCTGAACTGAAAGCGCATGACGTGATTGTTATCGCCGCACCGATGTACAACTTCAACATCCCGACTCAGCTGAAGAACTACTTCGACCTGGTCGCTCGCGCTGGCGTAACCTTCCGCTACACCGAGAACGGCCCGGAAGGTCTGGTTACCGGTAAACGTGCTGTCGTGCTGTCAAGCCGTGGCGGTATCCACAAAGATACCCCGACCGACATCGTGGCTCCGTACATGAAGCTGTTCCTTGGCTTCATCGGTATCACCGACGTGAACTTCGTGTTTGCTGAAGGCGTGGCTTACGGTCCGGAAGTAGCGACCAAAGCGCAGAACGACGCTAAACTGGCTATCGACGGCTTCGTCGCTGCCTGATGCATTGCCCCTCTCACCGCCCGGTGGGAGGGTTTTCTGTTTTAACGCCCGCGAAACTCACGACGATAGCGTGAAGGGGACGTCGAAAACTGTTTTTGAAAGTGACGTCGTAACGACGTTGTTGACGGTAACCCGACTTCTCCGGCAATCAATTCAATCGGTTGATCGGTTTTTTCAAGAAATCGCTGCGCGAGAATAATGCGCTGATTCAACAGCCAGACCGCAAAACTACTGCCGGTATTCTGCCGAAAGCGGCGGGAAAAGCTGCGCCGACTCATGCCGGCTTTTTCGGCTACCCCATCCAGCGTCAAGGGTAATTGCAGATTTTCACTGGCCCAGGCAAGAGTGCGAGAAAAACTATCCCCCTGGCGGGTATTCTGTACCGGATGCTCTGCGTACTGCGCCTGACCGCCCTGCCGATGCGGCGGCACCACCAGCTGTCGCGCCACGGTAGTGGCAATCTCCGCCCCCCACAATCGGCGTACCACGTGCAGACAGCAATCGATGCTGGCTGCGGTTCCGGCAGAGGTAATCACGTCCCCTTCGTCAATGTACAGCACGTCGTGATCCACGCGTACATTTGGGTAGCGCCGTTGAAAATCCGCAGCCCAGCGCCAGTGGGTGGTGGCCTGTCGGCCAGCCAGCAGCCCGGCGGCGGCGACGACAAAAGCGCCCATGCAAAGCCCCACCACCAGCGCCCCGGCCGTATGCGCCCGCTGCAGCGCCGCCACCAGTTCTGGCTCCGGAATATGCTGTGGGGTATCCCAACTGGGGACGATAACCATGTCCATATCGCCCAGGGCATCAAGACCATTTTCAACGACGATGGCGAATCCGGCGTTGGTATTTAAAGTACCGGGTTGCGTGGCGCAGATAGTCAGCGAACAGAGCGCATCGCCCCCGCTAGTGACGGCTTTTTCAAACACCGCACAGGGAACCGAAAGATGAAAAGGGATGATCCCATCAAAAACCACAATGCCAATTTTCACGCCCATGTGAGCAGCCTCCAGAGTTGTTAAGCCAGTACAGGACAGGACTTCCCTGACGGCTGCGCGGTGTTTAAAGGTTGCAGGTTACGGCTCAACCGGCAGCGCCAGCACCCGCTCGGTGGTGCTAATTTCCGCAAATACATCGGCGACGGCCGTAAGCGCAGCCCGTTGCAGAACACGATGGTCAACCACTCCACCCTGCCAGTCGTTCAGATCCCGGGTTGCCGTCGCATCTTCAGGAATGATGACGCTGTAGCCGAGCGGTACCGCATCTCGCGCGGTCGACGACACGCACATATGAGTCATCAGCCCGGTCACCACCAGCTGATTGATACCGCGTTTTTTTAGCTGCGCATCGAGACTGGTGCCAACAAAGGCGCTGGGCGTAGCCTTTTTCACCGTGATGTCGTTGGCGCCAGGCAACAGGTCTTTGTGAAATTCGGCATATACCGAACCTTCGGCAAACAGCGGGTCGTTTTTCGCACCAACGTGCTGCACGAAAAACACCGGCATGCCCTTCTGATGCGCAAAGTTCACCAGCTTTTTGCTGTTATTCAGCGCCTGCATGCCATCCGGGATCACCATTTTCCCGGTGAAATACTCGTTCTGAATATCAATAACAATCAGCGCCGTTTTCGACGCCGACAGCGACGTCACGGCGGTCGCACCGCTCATTTCACGAATGGTTTTCGTATTCACTGAGGTGTTCTCCTGTGCCAGAGCTTGCTGGGTAATGGCTGACATCATCGTTGCCAGTAACGCATAGCGAAGGGGGTTTTTCATTATCTTTCTCCGTTGAGGTATCAAATGTCGGAGAAATTATTGAGCAATCCACGCGCGGCCAGAAGCCACTCGCAGCACCAAAAGCGGCACTTTCGGGCCAATATTTGTCGCAGAAACGATCAGAAAAAGACGGTGTCAATTTACTTTACGAGCAGGCTCGTAAAATCCGTAGGCTGCGCTGTTGGCGGAATGGGAAAAGCATAGAATCAGCGCGGGTGCTTGAGGCTGTCTGGTCTCAGGCCGCTGGCAGGAGCCAGATAGTGAAAAGCCCCAGGTGATAGTTCTATCAACCCGGGGCTAACACTCCAAACCACAGCAGGTTGGATGTTAGTCTCTTCTTAGCAAGGAGGCAATAACATGCTGACGAAGTACGCCCTCGTGGCAATCATTGTACTGTGTATCGCAGTACTCGGATTCACGTTTCTGGTACGCGAGACGTTATGTGAGTTAAGCGTAAAAGAGCGTGGTATGGAGATTAAGGCTGTTCTCGCTTACGAATCGAGGAAGTAGCTGACGCACGCGGGGAGCAATCCCCGCGTCAGACGGCGAGGTTTGATGCCTGACGCACCCTTTTAGCCCTCTCCGGTGAGAGGGCTAACCAACACGGGCTACTGCGCTGATTTTGGCCGCAGGTCATCACCAAACTCCAGCCGTTTGCGCCCGGCTTCGACTTCGCGCAGTGGTTCAACCTGATGCATCGTCAGTTTGCAGCGTTCAACCAGCACCTGATACTCACGGGTGCCGCGCACTTTCCAGGCGATCTCGCTGTCGCTGAGCGGGCGAATCGCTTTTGCCGGACTGCCGACGATAAGGTGTCTGGCGGGCATCTCCGCTTTCGCTTTTACGAAGGCCGCCGCCCCGACGATGCTGTCTTCGCCAATCACCGCGCCATCCATAATCACCGCGTTCATGCCAACCAGCGCATTGCGGCGGATGATGCAGCCGTGGAGCACGGCGCTATGGCCAATATGTCCGTCCTCTTCCACCACCGTGTCCTGCTCCGGAAAACCGTGCATCACGCAGTTATCCTGAATATTGGCACCATCTTTCACCACAATACGCCCAAAATCGCCGCGCAGACTGGCGTTCGGGCCAACATATACCCCCTTGCCCAGAATCACGTCGCCAATCAGCACCGCGGTAGGATGAACATAGCTCTCTTCAGGTACGACCGGGGTCAGGCCGTCGATTTGATAAACCGGCATACTCACTCCTTATTCAGATGCAGCCCGCCAAAGCGCTGGTAAAACTGGCTTCCCGGCGGCGGCAGTTCGCCCACCGACGTTTCCGCGTTCTCGCTTACCCAGCTCAGCGCTCCTGCTGCCACGCGTTGATAAATGTTAATGCACAGCTGACGCGCGGCCTGTCCGGCCCAGTGCGCAGGCAATAACGCCTCCGGCAGTAAAGGGTCTTTCAGCACCACGCGACGATAAAAGTGAATCAATAGCAGTTGGATCTGAAAACAGCGCGCCGGCGTCAGCTCCTCCGGCCCGGCGTCCCGCAGCAGCGGCAGCAGTGGGCGGAAGGAGTGGATCAGCGATTCGTACATCACGTTCTGCTCGGTCAGCTGCCAGCACTCTTCGACCCTTGAGCGCAGTGCTGCCACCGACATCGCCAGCGGGGAATGAGCCTCAAAGCAGATAACGTTTTCCGCTACTCCGGCCTCATGCAGCAACGCCTGTACGTCCGCCAGCTTTTGCGACGGCGAGGCCATCAGGCTCGGGGCCAGCGTACCAAATCCCTGCCAGATGAGCTGTTTTTTGACATCCGCCAGCGTCGATTTATCCAGCCCTTCCGAAAGCAGCAGCAGCCAGGTACCGTCCCAGGCGGGCTGCTCGGCGCGGTAGATTTTGCCTTCGGCACGGCGGGTCAGACGCAGGCCTTTATCGCTGAGCCGGTAGTAGCTTCGTCGCCCGACGCGGTCAACGTCCAGCCAGCCCTCTTTGTTGAGGCGAAACAGCGCCGTGCGCACAAAACGTTCACCAAAACCCAGCCCTTCCAGCAGCGTTGCCAGGCTCCCGAGCCAGATTTCACCGCCACGATGCGACAGTGCATCACCATACAGAGAAGAAATTAACGATGTACCGCTGATGGGAACGGAGGAAACCGCCTGTTGAATAAAAGCGTCGAGTTTACTCATCTGATTCATTCTTTTATCTTTTTTATCCTGGCTGAATCATAGCACGGATTCTGTTGCCCTCGTCTGAATCCCTCGCCCATGGGGAGAGGGATTCAGATTACACGTCTTTTAACCGTTAGCCGCGACCTTACGCAGATCGAACACCCGGCAGGCTTTACCTTCAGAACGCGGGATACTGCCGCAGTTGACGATGGTGACGTCGGTTGAGATCCCCACCATTGATTTGATGCGGTGGCGCAGCTGATGACACACCTGGCAACGCTGTTCGTGGGTCAGGCTGAGGCTACTCTCTTTGAGCTCAACCCGCACCGAAAGCGAATCAAGATGCCCGCGACGGTTGACCTCCAGCTGATAGTGCGGGGAGAGATGTTCGAACTTAACGATCTCCTCTTCCAGCTGTGACGGGAAGACGTTCACGCCACGGATAATCAGCATGTCGTCGCTGCGTCCACTGATCCTGTCCATTCGCCGCATGGTGCGCGCCGTTCCAGGCAGCAGACGCGTCAGATCGCGGGTACGATAACGGATAACCGGCAGCCCCTCTTTGGTGAGCGTGGTAAACAGCAGCTCACCCAGTTCGCCGTCTTCCAGCGGTACGCCGGTATCCGGGTTGACGATTTCCGGATAGAAATGATCTTCCCAGATGGTCGGGCCGTCGGCGGTTTCGATGCATTCCATCGCCACGCCCGGCCCCATGACTTCCGACAGGCCGTAGATATCAAGCGCGGTGATCCCAAGACGGTGCTCAATTTCATTGCGCATCGCCTGGGTCCACGGCTCGGCGCCAAACACCCCTACCCGCAGCGAACAACTGCGGGCGTCACCGCCCATCTGCCGCTCCAGCTCTTCAATCAGATTCAGGCAATAGGATGGCGTCACCATGATGATATCCGGCTGAAAGTCGCGGATAAGCTGCGCCTGTTTCTCCGTCTGACCGCCGGACATCGGGATAACCGTCGCCCCGAGGCGTTCTGCCCCGTAGTGCGCGCCAAGTCCGCCGGTAAAGAGACCGTAGCCATAAGCCACGTGAATTTTGTCTTTCGCACTGGCACCCGCCGCGCGCAGCGAACGCGCCACCAGGTTTGCCCAGGTATCGATGTCATTTTGCGTATAGCCTACGACCGTTGGTTTACCGGTCGTGCCGGAAGAGGCGTGGATACGCACGATTTTCTCCATTGGCACCGCGAAGGTGTCGAACGGATAGTTGTCCCGCAGATCCTGCTTGGTGGTGCAGGGAAATTTGCGGATGTCGGCAAGCTCTTTGAAGTCGTCAGGGTGAACGCCCGCCGCATCGAACTTACGGCGATACATCGGGACGTTCTGGTACGCGTGATTCAGCGTCCATTTCATGCGCTCAGTCTGCAGCGCCTGAAGTTCGTCACGGGAGGCGGTTTCAATCGGGTCAAGCATGGTTTTCGTTATCATTATAGGGTACTCGCAGGTTGATTAGCTCACAGATCAAACACGCTCCAGGATCATGGCGATGCCCTGACCCACACCGATACACATCGTGCACAGCGCATAACGGCCGCCGCGTCGGTGCAGCTCATGGCTGGCGGCAATCGCCAGTCGGGCCCCACTCATGCCTAACGGATGGCCAAGCGCGATGGCGCCACCGTTGGGATTCACATGCGGGGCATCATCCGGGAGCCCCAGTTGTCTGAGAACGCCCAGCGCCTGCGCGGCGAAGGCTTCGTTCAGCTCAATCACATCCATATCGTTAATATTCAGCCCCGCGCGCTCAAGCACTTTGCGGGTTGCCGGCACCGGCCCAAGCCCCATCAGGCGTGGTTCCACGCCCGCCGTAGCCATCGCCACGATGCGCGTCCGCGGCGTCAGGCCCTGTGACAATGCCATTTCCTCACTCGCGACGATCAGCGCCGCAGCACCATCGTTGACGCCCGAGGCGTTCCCGGCGGTGATGCAGCCGTTGTGACGAAACGGTGTCTTCAACGCTGCCAGTTGTTCAAGGGTGGTTTCCGGGCGCAGGTGCTCGTCCTCTTTCACTTCGAGAATGGCCCCTTTTTTGCCTTTAATTTCGACCGGCACAATCTCCTGCGCCAGAATGCCGTTACGCTGGGCCTGAGCGGTACGCTGCTGGCTACGCAAGGCATAAGCATCCTGGTCCGCACGGCTGATATTTAACAATTCAGCTACATTCTCTGCCGTTTCCGGCATACTGTCAGTACCAAAATGTTGCAGCATGAGCGGATTCACAAAACGCCAGCCGATGGTGGTATCAAAAATCTCCGCCTGGCGGGAAAACGCGGTGGTCGCTTTCCCCATCACGAACGGGGCGCGAGACATCGACTCCACCCCGCCCGCCAGCAGCAGATCGGCATCGCCCGCACGAATGGCACGTGCCGCAAAGCCCAGCGCATCAAGCCCGGAACCGCACAGGCGGTTGATGGTGGTACCGGAGACCGTCTGCGGCAGCCCCGCAAGCAGCGTAGCCATACGCGCCACGTTGCGGTTATCTTCTCCGGCCTGGTTAGCACAGCCGAGAATGACATCATCAATCAGCGCCGCATCGAGCAGCGGATGGCGGCTTAACAGCGCGCGCAGCGGTACTGCCGCCAGATCGTCGGCGCGAACGCCGGAAAGTGCGCCACCGTAGCGGCCTACCGCGGTTCGGACACCATCACAGATAAATGCATCGCGCATCAGGCTTCTCCTGTAATCGTGCCGCCGGTGCGGTGTGATTTTCCGCGAAACAGGGCAACGGTCTTATTATGTTGGTTCACTATTTCAATGTCGTACACCCCGGCCACCTTGCCCTGATGCTTCACGCAGGCGGTGGCGGTAAGGGTATCCCCCGCAAGCCCCGGACGCAGAAACTCAATCGAGCAGGCAGAGGCCACCGCCACCAGCCCCTGGCTGTTGCAGGCGTAGGCAAAAGCGGTATCGGCCAGAGAAAAAAGCTGCCCGCCGTGGCAGGTCTGATGCCCATTCAGCATCTGCGGCTGCACCTTCATCGTGACCACCGCATAGCCGTCGTCCATTTCGACAATATCGATCCCCAACGCCTGCGCGCAGGCGTCGTTCTCATACATCACGCGAGCGTTGTGCCAGGCGTTATGACTCATGACGATTCTCCAGAAGCGCACGCTGGCGCAGTAACGAACAGGGACGATAGCGCTCTTCCCCGTAATGGCGTTGCAGGTTCTCAAGCAGGGTCAGCACGCGCTGCCAGCCGAGGTTGCTGCCCCACTGCAGCGGGCCGTGCGGATAGTTCACCCCAAGGCGCATCGCGGTATCGATATCCGCCTCGCTGGCCACCTCCTTTTGCACCGCGTCCAGCGCTTCATTAATCAGCATTGCAAGAGCGCGGCTTACCAGCAGGCCCGGATAGTCGGCGATGAGCAGCACTTTTTTGCCCTGCTGCTGCAGCCAGCCGATGGCCGTTTCCGTCTGCCGTTGGCTGTTAGTGGCGGCGGCGGCAACAGCAACAACGTCGCCTTCGCTATAGTCCACCACCACCACCGGACGCTTCAGCCTGCTGACCTTTTCCAGCGCGGTTTCACCGTCGCAATGCGTGACCAGCACGTCATCAATGGTGACACTGTCACCTGATGATTGAGTATGCTGCGCAAGGTGCTTCACATCCGGATAAAACGCGACTTCCGGGGCACCCTGCGGCCAGGCGTAAACCCCTTGCCCGCTCTTTTTACCCAGTCGTCCTGCCAGCACCAGCTCCTGCTGAATTAACGAGGGCAGAAAACGGCGCTCCTGCCAGAAGGCGTTGAATACCGAACAGGTCACGGCGAAGTTGACGTCCTGACCAATCAGGTCAGTCAGCGCCAGCGGCCCCATCGGGAAGCCACCCGCTTCTCGCAGCACGGTATCAATCACCGCCGCGTCAGCGACCTGCTCTTCCAGCGCCCGCCACGCCTCGGCATAAAAAGGTCTGGCAACGCGGTTAACGATAAATCCCGGCGTGGAGCGGCAGCGAACCGGCTGTTTACCCCAGCCGCTGACGCACTGGCAAAGCTGCTCAACCACTTCCGTCGAGGTCGCAATACCGCTCACCACTTCCACCAGCTTCATCACCGGTGCCGGGTTAAAAAAGTGCAGCCCCGCCACGCGCTCCGGATGACGTACTCCGGCCGCAATCGCGGTTATCGAAATCGATGACGTGTTGCTGGTCAACAGGGTCTGCGCCGGGCAGATTTCCGCAAGCTGGCTGAACAACGCCGCTTTCACTTCCGGACGCTCGCTCGCCGCTTCAATGACCAGATCCGCCGAGGCCAGCGCCTGCATATCCGCAACAGGAAAGAGGCGGGCGAGCGTTGCCGCGCAGGCATCCTGGCTGAGCTTTCCGCGCGTCACCCGCGACTCGAGACGGCGACGAATACCGTCCACCGCCCGGGTTAACGCTTCGCTTGCGATGTCGTACAACAGCACCGGATGCCCCGCCGCCGCCGCCACTTCGGCGATCCCGGCCCCCATGGTGCCGCTACCGATCACCGCAACGGTATGAATACGCGGGCTCATGAGGACTTTCCGCTAAACTGAGGCGGTCTTTTCGCCAGAAACGCGCTAACCCCTTCGCGGTAATCCGGGCTGCGGCCTGCCAGACGCTGGTAGTCACGCTCAAGGGTGAGCTGCTCGTCCAGCGTGTTGGTTTCTGCCGCCAGCATCGCCTGCTTGATAAGGCCGAGGCCATAGGTCGGCTGAGCCGCCAGATGGCGCGCCAGCGTCAGCGCGGTGTCCGCCAGCTGTTCGTCGTCAACCACCTGCCAGATCATTCCCCACTGCAGCGCCTGCTCGGCGCTGAGCTTATCGCCCATCAGCGCCAGTCCCAGCGCCCGGGCGCGCCCGGCAACGCGTGGTAAAAACCAGGTGCCGCCGCAGTCCGGGATAAGCCCCAGTTTGCTGAAGGCCATGATGAAATTCACTGAACGCGCAGCGATGACCATGTCGCAGCCGAGCGCCAGCGTCGCCCCGGCACCGGCCGCCACGCCGTTCACCGCGGCAATAACCGGCTTTGGCAACGCCGCCAGGCGGCGCACCAGCGGGTTATAGAAATTCTCTACCGACATCCCGAGATCCGGCGCATTGCCCAGCGGGTCGACGTTACGGTCGTTGAGATCCTGACCGGCACAAAAGCCGCGCCCGGCGCCGGTGATCAGCAGACAGCGCACGCTGTCGTCGCGCTCGGCCTGCTTCAGGCACTCGGCAAGCTGCTGGTGCATCACGTCGTTAAAGCTGTTCAGACGATCCGGGCGATTGAGGGTCAGGGTCATCACGCCCTGCTCCACTGCGCAAAGAATGAAAGCATCCATCGTTAACGTCCTTTGAATGTTGGGGTGCGTTTTTCGCGAAAAGCGGCAATGCCTTCCGCGCGATCGTCGGTAGCCGCAAGCAGCGTGAACAGCTGGCGTTCGAGCTGAAGCCCGGCATGCAGGCTCACTTCCTGCGACTGGCGCAGCGCCTGTTTCGCCGCCTGTAGCGCCAGCGGTGAACGTCCGGCAACGGTGGTGGCAAGCTTCACGGCGTATTCGACGGTCAGCGCCGGTGGGCAGATATCACTGACCAGCCCCGCCTGCAGCGCACGCTGTGCGTCGATGCTTTCGCCGCTCAGCACCATTTTGCTTGCCAGCGATTTACCTACGCTGCGAATAAGACGCTGGGTGCCGCCCGCGCCCGGCATAATGCCGAGGGTAATTTCCGGCAGGCCGAAACGGGCGTTGTCGCCGGCCATCACGATGTCGCACAGCAGGGCCAGCTCGCAGCCCGCCCCCAGCGCATAGCCGTTAACCGCGGCGATAAGCGGCTTTTTGCACGCGTCGATTCGCGCCCACAGCTGCGGGCGGGTGTCGTTCAGCGTGGCAACGAGGTCGTTGTCCGCCATTTCGTTGAGATCCGCGCCGGCGGCAAAAAAACGCTCGTCGCCGGTGATGACGCAGGCACCAATGTCCGCATCCTGCGCCGCCGCTTCCAGCGCTTCGGCAAGCTGCAGCAACAGCGCATTGTTCAGCGCGTTTCGTGCCTGCGGCCGGTTGAGCGTCAGCAGCAGCACGCGGTCGTGCTGGGTTATCAGCAGTTCGCTCATGCCATCCCCTTCGCATCAAAATCGACAATCACGTCCGGCGTGGTCGGCAGCGACTGACAGCTCAGGACATAGCCCGCCGCCAGTTCGTCGGCTTCCAGGCTGTAGTTGGTCGCCATCGAAACGCTGCCGCGCAGCACTTTGCATTTGCAGGTGGCGCAGACGCCGCCTTTGCAGGCATACGGTAAATCCGCGCCCTGGCGCAGGGCCGCATCAAGAATGCTTTCGTCATCGGCGGTAAGCGTCACCAGACGCTCACGACCGTCCTGGCGCACGGTCACCGTCTGGCCGCCCGCCTGCACGCTGCTGGCGTGACGGATACTGCCGCCCGGGGTATTAAAGCGCTCAAGGTGAACCGATTTCTTCGGCATGCCGAGGGCCAGCAGCGCCGCTTCGGCCTCGTCCATCATTACGGTTGGGCCGCAGATGAAGGCCGCATCAAACTGGGTAAAGTTAATCAACCGCTGAGAAAGCGCTTCAAGCTTCACGGCATCGATGCGCCCCTCCAGCAGGTCACCGTCGAGGCTCTCCTGGCTGAACAGGCACACCAGCTGCAGGCGGGTTGGGTAGCGGTCTTTCAGATCCGCCAGCGTCTGGCGGAACATCATGCTCTGACTGCTGCGGTTGCCGTAGATAACGGTGAACAGGCTTTCTGTTTCGGTGGCCAGCGTGCTCTCAACGATAGCCAGCATCGGAGTGATGCCGGAGCCGGCGGCAATGGCGAGATAGTTTCCACAGTGCCCCGCCTCTGGCTGGTAGCCAAACAGCCCCTGGGGCACCATCACCTCAAGCTGCATACCGGCTTTAATCTCCTGGCGGGCGTAGTTAGAAAAACGGCCGCCTTCAATGGCTTTTACCGCCACGCTGATCTCACCCGGTTTTGCCCGGTGGCAGATGGAGTAGCAGCGGCGCAGTTCTTCATTGCCCAGACGCGCTTTCAGCGTCAGGTGCTGCCCGGGACGAAAAGCGTAGGCCGCCTGCAGCGCCTCGGGCACCGCGAAGGTGATCGTTACCGCGTCGCGGGTTTGGGGTTCGACGCTTGCCACCGTAAGTGAATGAAACGTGGTCATGGCAACCTCAAATACATTTAAAGTAATCAAAGGGTTCACGGCAGCTGTCGCAGCGGTACAGTGCTTTGCAGGCCGTCGAACCGAATTCGCTAATCAGCGTGGTATGCGTGCTGCCGCAGCGCGGGCAGCTCACCGCCGGAGGCAGTCCGGCATGGCAGGCATGCGCCTGCGGCGGACTGATACCGTACTGACGCAGGCGCTCGCGGGCCCCGGCGTTCATCCAGTCGGTGGTCCACGGCGGGTCGAGCTGCAGGACGATATGCACCGGGGTAAAACCGTGACGGGTCATCACCGCGCGGATCTCGCCCAGAAGATGTTCGGTTGCCGGGCAGCCGGAATAGGTCGGCGTAAAGCCAATCACCCAGCCTTCACCCTGCGGCGACACGCTGCGTACCATCCCTAAATCGGTGATGGAGAGCACCGGCACTTCCGGATCCGGGATCTGCTCCAGCAGCGCCCAAATCTGGCGAACCTCAGCGGGAGCGATAGTGGCAAGACGTTGCATGCTGACCTCCTCCGGTTACCACTGCTGTGCGGGGTACATTCGCTGCAGATACTGCATTTCTGCCAGCATCGGCCCGAGATGTTCGGTATGCAGGCCCTGTTTCCCCCCCGTGCGGTAAGGCGCGTCAGCAGGCACCGACAGCCCGGCATTTTTAAGCCCGGCGAGCACCTCTTCTTCCCACGGCGCGCGTAGCGTACGCGGATCGACGGCGATACCCTGCTCGCTCAGGCTGATATCGAGCGCATCGGCGTCGAACAGTTCAGCGCTAAAGCGCCAGACGTTTTCCAGCGCCTGCTGCATACGGTGGGTTGAAAGCGCCGTGCCGCGCCCAAGACGCTCGACCCAGCCGCGGCTGAAACGCAGGTGATAGCGCGCCTCTTTAATCGCTTTGGCCGCAATGGCAGCGATTTGCGAGTCGCGGCTGGCGGTCAGGCGGCTGAACAGCGCCACGTGCCAGGCGTCCATCAGATACTGACGGGCGAGCGTATCGGCGAAGTTGCCGTTCGGCAGCTCAACCAACAGCAGGTTCAGGAACTGGCGCTCATCGCGAAAATAGGCAAGCTGATCTTCATCACCTTCGCCACGGCGCTCTGCGGCATAGGCGAGGAAGTTACGCGCCTGCCCCAGCAGGTCGAGGCCGATGTTGGCCAGCGCCAGGTCAATCTCCAGCTCCGGCGCATGTCCGCACCAGCCCGAAAGGCGTTGCGCCAGCACCAGACAGTTGTCGCCAAGCCGTAAGGCGTAGGTGGCGATAGGATCCTGAGTCGTCATCGCCACCTCACATATGCTCAATGCCGTCAGGCAGGGTGTAGAACGTCGGGTGACGGTACACCTTGCTCTCTGACGGGTCGAAAAACTCGCCGCGCTCTTCCGGCTGCGAGGCCACGATTTCACTCGCCTTCACCACCCAGATAGAGCAGCCTTCGTTGCGACGCGTGTAGGCATCACGGGCATTTTCCAGCGCCATGCGGTCGTCGGCCGCGTGGAGGCTGCCCACGTGACGGTGCGAAAGCCCCTGCTTGCTTCGAACAAATACTTCATATAATGGCCAGTAGACATTGCTCATTGTGTTCTCCTCAGGCGACGTCACGGGTGTGCAGTTTCTGTGCATGGGCGAGCGCGGCTTCACGCACCCATTCACCCTCTTCCCACGCCTTGCGTTTAGCGGCGATACGTTCGTGGTTACAAATCCCACGACCGCTCACCACGTCGTTAAATTCCTGCCAGTCAATCTCACCAAAACGGTAATGACCGCTCTCTTCATCAAGCTGCAGCGCCGCATCCGGCACGGTCATTCCCAGCATGTCGACCTGCGGTACGGTGTTATCGACAAAGCGCTGGCGCAGCTCGTCGTTGGAATGGCGTTTGATTTTCCACGCCAGGCTTCGGGCGCTGTTCGGCGAGTTGTCATCGTTCGGCCCGAACATCATTAACGCTGGCCACCAGAAGCGGTTGATGGAGTCCTGCAGCATCTGCCGCTGATCTTCACTGCCCTTCGACAGCGCCAGGCAAGCCTCAAAGCCCTGCCGCTGATGGAAGCTCTCCTCTTTACAGATTTTCACCATCGCCCGGGCGTAGGGGCCATAAGAGGTACGACACAGCGCGACCTGGTTGACGATGGCGGCACCATCGACCAGCCAGCCGATCACGCCGATATCGGCCCAGTTGAGGGTCGGATAGTTGAAGATGGAGGAGTACTTCATCTTGCCGTCGAGCATCTTTTGATACAGATCTTCCCGCGCACAGCCCAGGGTTTCGGCGGCGCTGTACAGGTAGAGTCCGTGACCCGCCTCGTCCTGCACTTTTGCCAGCAGAATCGCTTTGCGGCGCAGCGTGGGGGCACGGGTTATCCAGTTGCCTTCCGGCAACATGCCGACGATCTCGGAGTGCGCGTGCTGACCAATCTGGCGGATCAGCGTGTTGCGGTAGGCCTCCGGCATCCAGTCTTGCGGCTCGATGGCCGTCTCCTGCTCGATGCGTTCGTTAAAGCGTTGCTCTTCTGTCACGTCATCACCTTTTTATGATTCCGATTAACTCAAGTATAGACAATTTGTGAATCACTTTGTTTTGGAAACGTTACATAATGGTTAACCTAAACCACAAATTATGTTTGTTTATTCTGTGATGACGCTCGCAGCGGATTTCATTAACTTAATAAATATCAATGAAATAACAAACAACACCATTTCGACAACGATCTCATTGTTAATAAATTATTAAATTCAGTCTTGATTTTTATGATTCATAATCAAACTATGTAACACAACGACACGTAACACTTTGGAGATACGCGATGCAGCAATTAACCAGTTACTTATCCGGCTCGTGGCAGGCAGGCCGTGGCCGCGAACGGCACATTCACCACGCCATCAGCGGTGAAGCGCTGTGGGAAGTGACCAGTGAAGGGCTGGACATGGCACAAGCCCGCCGTTTTGCCATTGCGCGCGGCGGTAAAGCGCTGCAGGCGATGACGTTTATTGAGCGTGCGGCGATGCTGAAAGCGATTGCCCGCCATCTGCTGGAGCAGAAAGAGACCTTTTACGCACTGTCGGCACAAACCGGGGCGACCCGCGCCGACAGCTGGGTGGATATCGAAGGCGGTATCGGCACCTTGTTTACCTACGCAAGCCTCGGCGGACGCGAACTGCCCGATGACACCCTGTGGCCGGAAGATGAACTGATCCCGCTTTCTAAAGCAGGCGGTTTTGCGGCACGCCACGTCCTGACCTCAAAATCTGGCGTCGCGGTGCATATCAACGCCTTTAACTTCCCCTGCTGGGGGATGCTGGAGAAACTGGCGCCAACGTGGCTTGCGGGTATGCCCGCCATCGTGAAACCCGCCACCGCCACCGCACAGGTGGCGCAGGCGATGGTGAAAGCGATTGTCGACAGCGGTCTGCTGCCGGAAGGCGCGTTGAGCCTTATCTGCGGCGGCGCTGGCAATTTGCTCGACCAGCTTGATACCCAGGATGTCGTGACCTTTACCGGCTCGGCGGCCACGGGTCAGGCGCTGCGCGTGCATCCGAATCTGGTGGCTAACTCAGTGCCCTTCACCATGGAGGCCGATTCGCTAAACTGCGCGGTCCTTGGTGACGACGTTACGCCGGAGCAGCCTGAATTCGCCCTGTTCATTCGCGAAGTAGTACGTGAAATGACCGCCAAAGCCGGGCAAAAATGTACCGCTATTCGCCGTATTATCGTGCCGCAGGCGCAGGTGCAGGCGGTAAGCGACGCGCTGATAGCAAAGCTTGAGAAAGTGGTTGTTGGCGATCCCGCGCAGGAAGGGGTGAAGATGGGCGCGCTTATCAACAGCGAGCAGCGTCAGGATGTGCAGGAAAGAGTTGATACGCTGATTGCAGCCGGGTGTGAAGTTCGCCTTGGTGGTAAAGCCAGTCTCAACGAAGCCGGAGCCTTCTTCCCGCCAACGCTGCTCTATTGCGCTCAGCCGGATGAAACCCCGGAAGTTCACGCCGTGGAGGCTTTCGGCCCGGTCGCGACCCTGATGCCTTATCGCTCCGCCGAACATGCGCTGGCATTGGCGCGCGCCGGTCAGGGAAGCCTGGCCGGGACGCTGGTGACCGCAAGCACTACGCTTGCGCGCGAGTTTATCCTGGGTGCAGCGCGTGCCCATGGGCGTATTCAGATCCTGAACGCTGAGTCCGCTAAAGAATCCACCGGGCACGGCTCCCCGCTGCCGCAGCTGGTGCACGGCGGCCCGGGACGCGCCGGCGGTGGCGAAGAGCTGGGCGGCCTGCGCGCGGTTAAACACTACATGCAGCGCACCGCGGTCCAGGGCAGCCCGACCATGCTCGCCGCCATCAGCCAGCAGTGGGTGCGTGGAGCCCAGGTGGCGGAAGACCGGATCCACCCGTTCTGTAAATACTTTGAAGAGCTGCAGCCGGGCGACAGCCTGCTCACCCCGCGTCGTACCATGACGGAAGCGGATATCGTCAATTTTGCCTGTCTGAGCGGCGATCACTTCTACGCCCACATGGACAAAATCGCCGCGGCGGAATCGCTTTTTGGCGAGCGCGTGGTGCACGGCTACTTCATCATCTCCGCGGCGGCCGGGCTGTTCGTTGATGATGGCGTCGGGCCGGTAATTGCCAACTACGGAATGGAAAATCTGCGCTTCATCGAGCCGGTGAAACCTGGCGATACCATCCAGGTGCGCCTCACCTGCAAACGGAAAACGGTGAAACGCCAGCGTACCGCCGAAGAGCGCCCGACCGGCGTGGTGGAATGGGCGGTGGAAGTGTTCAACCAGCATCAGCAGCCGGTGGCGCTGTACTCCATCCTGACCCTTGTTGCGCGTAAGACCGGCGACTTCAGCGCTTGATCTGACTGTACTTACCGGGTGGCATTCGTCACCCGGTCAACAAAAAAACCAACCTGGCACATCTGACAAATAACCTGGCAGGAGCAGGCAAACGCCAACGGCTAAAGGCTGGCACGATGACGCTGTCACCACTTCAAAAACACAACAACAATGAGGTCATGTATGGGAAGCCGCTCTCTTCTTTCTCCCCGTAAAACAGCGCTGGCCCTGGCCGTTGCGCTGTGCTGTACCTGGCAAACTCCGGTTTTCGCCCACGGTGGCGAAGCGCATATGGTACCGATGGAAAAAACGCTGCAGGATTTTGGCGCCGACGTTCAGTGGGATGATTACGCACAGGTGTTTACGCTGATTAAAGACGGGGCCTACGTCAAAGTGAAGCCGGGGGCGAAAACCGCCATCGTAAACGGCAAGCCGCTCACCCTGCAGGTGCCTGTGGTGATGAAAGACAAGAAAGCCTGGATATCCGATACCTTCATCAACGATGTGTTTCAGTCCGGCCTCGACCAGACGTTCCAGGTTGAAAAGAAACCGCATCCGCTGAATTCACTGACCGCCGCGGAGATCCGCACCGCGGTGGAGATCGTTAAAACGGCTGCCGATTTTAAACCGAATACTCGCTTTACCGAGATTTCGCTGCGCGAGCCTGACAAAGCCGCGGTGTGGGATTTTGCCCTGACCGGCAAAACGGTGGATGCCCCGCGCATGGCCAACGTGATTATGCTCGACGGTAAACATGTGATTGAAGGTGTCGTCGACCTGCAAAGTAAAAAAGTGGTCTCCTGGCAGCCCGTCAAAGATGCCCACGGCATGGTGCTGCTTGATGATTTCGCCACCGTGCAGCAGGTGATTAACGACAGCACAGCGTTCGCCGAGGTGCTGAAAAAGCACGGGATCACCGATACCAAAAAAGTGATCACCACCCCGCTCACCGTCGGCTATTTTGACGGCAAGGACGGGCTGAAACAGGAAGACCGTCTGCTGAAAGTCGTGAGCTATCTCGATGTCGGTGACGGCAACTACTGGGCGCATCCGATTGAAAATCTGGTGGCGGTGGTTGATCTTGAGCAGAAGAAAATTATCAAAATTGAAGAAGGCGCGGTGATCCCGGTTCCGTTAACACCACGCCCTTATGACGGACGCGACCGCGTGCAGGCGGCGGTTAAACCGCTCGATATCATTGAGCCAGAGGGTAAGAATTACACCATCACCGGCGACATGATCCACTGGCAGAACTGGGACTTCCACCTGCGGCTTAACTCTCGCGTGGGGCCAATCCTCTCCACCGTCACCTATAACGATAACGGTAAAAAACGCAAAATCATGTACGAAGGATCGCTCGGCGGGATGATTGTGCCCTACGGCGACCCGGATATCGGCTGGTACTTCAAAGCCTACCTCGACTCCGGCGATTACGGCATGGGCACCCTGACCTCGCCTATCGCCCGTGGAAAAGATGCGCCGTCGAACGCCGTGCTGCTCAATGAGACCATCGCCGACTACACCGGTGCACCAATGGACATTCCTCGCGCCATTGCCGTCTTCGAACGCTATGCCGGGCCGGAATACAAACATCAGGAGATGGGACAACCTAACGTCAGCACCGAGCGGCGTGAGCTGGTGGTCCGCTGGATAAGTACCGTTGGCAACTACGACTATATCTTCGACTGGGTGTTCCACGAGAATGGCACTATCGGTATCGATGCCGGTGCCACCGGGATTGAAGCGGTCAAAGGCGTGAAGGCAAAGACCATGCACGATCCGTCGGCGAAAGATGATACCCGCTACGGCACGCTTATCGACCACAACATTGTCGGCACCACCCACCAGCACATCTATAACTTCCGCCTCGATCTCGACGTGGACGGTGAGAACAACACGCTGGTGGCGATGGATCCAGAGGTGAAGCCCAACACCGCCGGTGGCCCGCGCACCAGCACCATGCAAATCAATCAGTACACCATCGACAGCGAACAGCAGGCCGCGCAGAAGTTTGATCCGGGCACCATTCGCCTGCTGAGCAACACCACCAAAGAGAACCGGATGGGCAACCCGGTGTCGTACCAGATTATTCCCTATGCGGGCGGCACCCATCCGGTCGCCACCGGTGCGAAGTTTGCACCGGACGAGTGGATTTACCACCGCCTGAGCTTTATGGACAAACAGCTCTGGGTCACGCGTTACCATCCGGACGAACGCTACCCGGAAGGTAAGTATCCAAACCGCTCGATGCATGACACCGGGCTTGGGCAGTACAGCAAAGACAACGAGTCGCTGGACAACCATGACGATGTGGTGTGGATCACCACCGGCACGACCCACGTCGCCCGCGCGGAAGAGTGGCCGATTATGCCAACCGAATGGGTGCATGCGTTGCTGAAGCCGTGGAACTTCTTCGATGAGACACCGACGCTGGGTGAGAAGAAGGAAAAATAATTGAGGGGGCTGCGGCCCCCTTTTTCATTCTGCGTCCCTGAAGTCCAGCACCACTTTGTATTTCCCACCGCAGAGCCTCAGCGCCTCGCGCCATTCCCGGTACGGAACGATTTGCACCTCCGGCAACGCCGTGGCGGGCAACAGTAGCCAGAGTTGTCGAAAGGCGTGCTGCCACGCTTCAATGCTCAATCCCGGCAGCGCTTCACGCAGATGAAATTTCGCCACCCGCGCCGTGCCGTGGCTAAAGGTGATTGGCTCACCAGAAAGCAGTCCGTAAGAGATAAGCGTGGCGGCGGGCGGCAGGAAATGAAGGATAGCGGTAGCCAGCGCGCCGCCGACGGCGTCAAACACCAGATCCGCACGGCGACAGGCGTTGCGGATCTCAGTCAGGTTATCCGCCAGCAGCGGCATCATGCCCCATCCGATGAGACGTGGTGCATGCTCCGGCGAGCGTAAAATCCCGGTCACCGACGCTGCCCCCATTCGTAGCGCCCACTGCCCTAATAACGCCGCACAGGAAGAAGATGCCGCCGTCAGCACCACGTGTTTTCCCGCCACTGGCCAGCGTGTCAGCATCAGCCACGCGGTGAGCGGGTTAATATAGCCCCGAGCCGCCAGGCTATCAGGAATGGCGTCAGGTACTGGTATCAGCCAGTCCGGGGCGATATCCAGATGCGTTTGCCAGGTACCATCACCGCGAAGCGGCAGCACCCGCCGGCCCAACAGCGCCGCATGGGACGGCGGTACCTGCTCAACCGTTCCCAGTCCTTCATAACCCGAGACCGCGGGCAGCGTAGTGCGGTGGCGGTAGGCTCCGGTAACCGGGATAAGATCGGAAGGATTGACTGGCGCAAAGCGCATTCGCACCCGCAGAAGTGAATTTTCTCGCGTCGTTAAGGGGACTGACTGCCGTTGCAGCACCAAGGCGGGATCGCCATAGCGTTGATACAGCAGGCGATGGTTCAGCATGGTCCAGCGCTCATGGGGTAACGGATGAGCGCCGGATGATAACAAACGAACCGTCCTGTGGCGATTAGGTGATTAAGATGCCCACGCTTTTACGATAGCGGCTGATTTTCTCGTGGAAGGTGGTCTGCAGGCCAGGCAGCATCCCCTCCGGGACATGCAGACTGCCAACAATACGGTGCATTTCGTTCAATACCACATCCGGACCACCTAACCGATCGCCCTCCACCAGCTTACTCACCGCCGGGCGGCGCAGGGTGTTGTAAAGCTGGAGCGCCTCCTCTACAGACTGCTGTTGCAGGCATTCGGCGAGCGTCGCGGCATCAATGATTGCCTGTCCGGCACCGTTGGAACCCACGGGATACATCGGGTGCGCAGCATCGCCAAGCAGCGTGACCTTACCAATACTCCAGTTCGGCAGCGGTTTGCGATCGGCCATTGGCAGACGTAACGCGTGGCTTGAGTTCTGAATAAGCTGCTCACCGTCTAACTCGCCAAGCTGCAGCATATTGAACACTTCAGGGAGCGTATTTATCGCCACCAAGCTGGTTTTTTCCACTTTCGCTTTCTTGCCGGTATGCAGCTCAGCCACCCAGTTCCACAGAATCGCGGTGTCGTCATCGGGATCTTTGATGGGATAAGCGATGAGCTTACCGCTCTCAAGGCGCCCTGCCCGCAGCACCCGGTGGCGCGAGAACGGAGGAATATTACGTGCCACTCCGCGCCACATGGTGATACCCGGCAGGCGAACGGCACTGTTATCGGGATACATCTGGTGGCAGATTATCGAGTGAACGCCGTCGCAGCCCACCAGTACATCCGCGCGGTCAGTCGTGTCACCGCCTTCAAACTGTACCGTCACACCGTTTTCATCCTGTGAAAAAGCGTTCACCCGGGTAGAGAACTGCACGGCATGCTGCCCCAGGCGTTTCTGTACCGCGTCGCAGAGGATTTTCTGCAATGTGTAACGGTGGATGGAATACTGAGGGAAATCGCTTCCACCGTGATGACCAAGAGGTTCTTTGAAGAGCGTCTGCCCTGCGGCACTGATGTAGGCAGACTCTTCCGGGCAGATGGCGTTGTTGCTAAGTTCTTCAGCAATACCCAGTTGATGTAGTACTTTCACCGCATACGCCTGCAGGTTAATTCCGGCACCTACCGTTTTTACCCGATCGTGTGCCTCATAAATCTGGCTTACGATCCCGCGTTCATGCAGCGCCAATGCTAAGGTTAAACCGCCCACTCCGGCTCCGACAATTATCACTTTCGTCATCTTATCCCTCACGTGGTAGTTAATAACCATTATTTTTATGTGGTTATTTTGTTGGGGAAAAGTATAACGACTGTTGTTAATGCTGCCAGTTTTTCTCCATTGCCAGAACAAGCCAGGAAAACTCCTAATAACTGTCCTGGAATTTATCCATACAGAACGTCAAGTTCAAATAAGTTTCAATATAAATGATTATCCTTACACATTTGAATACACATAAATACTCATTATATTTAGTAAACTGATGATTTACTGAAGCTGACAGCAGAACACTCTATAATTAGTGGGAAAGTGAGTGATGCGTTTTGTTTTTTTATTTTATGAAAGTAAGTTATTCTGCGCAACAGATAATTAATTTAATTATGAATCTCAATAATAAATGATGGATCCAAAAATACTTTCAAGAAATAATACACAAGCAGGTACAGGTAACTAAAAACGCATTCACTTTCTATTGAGTTTGTTCATTTCTATGAATTCCAATAACGAGTTTATATTTTGCAATGACAAGTTTTTTGCTATTGGCCTCGCTGAAGTTATTCCGAGTGGTTTAGCACATGGAACTTTCGCTTTTTTTGATAATGAGTACATATTAAAGCATGGCGTAAAAGACTCCATCCACGCCACCAGTTCGCAATCCATTATATTCATTGACAATGATCTGGATTATTACGCATTACAGATCCTTGCTCGTGATATTGGATTACTTCTCATTAACAAAAAAGCCAAATTAAGCGATATCTTAACCTCAATACTGCTCTTTGAAAAAAAGGAATGCTATAAAGCCAGATTATCGCTCAGTCAATGCGAACTACAGGTCATGGAGTGTTTGATGCAAGGAAACAGCGTTGATGAAACAGCCGAGAAACTAAAAAAGAATGGCAAAACAATTTATTCACACCGCAATGCTATTATTAAAAAACTCGAATTACAAAACCGAAATGCGCTTTACCGCTTGCAGCGCTGGTTCAGTCTTTTCAAGTAATTGTAAATCGCGAAAAATGGTTATTGCAGTCACCTTCTCCAGCCAACAAAAAAGCGCCGAACTTCGGCGCTTTTTTATTCCTGTTATCTTTTCTTACTATGCTGAGGAGATCCCTTGCTCTTCTCTTCTACATTGATGATTTTTAGAGCGACGTAATACGGCTTGCCCATAATACTGCTGTTCCCCAACCAATCAACGTTTCTTGACCGGAAGAGGAACTCGTTTTGATCCCTCTGAAGTTGATGATTATTAGCATCAAAAACATCATAGCCCTTAGCCGTGAGCTGTCGAATTGCCAACGAACCGGGGGCTCCATTCTGATAAAACGCGGTGACTGTCTTGAGAAAATCAGGCGCATAGTCACTTATCATTTGCGTCGTGCTGGCCTGGTAAAACCCCCATGATTCACCCTTACTGCGCTCAAGATTTCCGGCCACGATGGCATAGAGTTGAGCCGTCGCCTGGGCAATGGCAATCTGTGCTCTTACGTCTGCCTCAAAACGTGGCTGATTGAAAATTTTTGCCACTGAGGATTTTACGTTCGCCCCCGCTTTAGCCTTATCTGTCTTGACGGTTTCCTTACCTGCTTCCTCTTTTTTTGTGGCCGACGTGTCTTCTTGCATATAGACAGAATTATCGACCGGTACAAATAATGAGGTCATCAGATACACCGAACAGGCCGTTTGCTGAGCCGCTATATCATGATTCACTAATAAACGCATGGCATCCGGCGCTTTGGCTAGCGCCTGCATATCAATATTCTTTTTCTGCAGAATATCATCAATATCACGTTGGGATTTATTGCCTCTGGCAAGATCGCAAACCAATGACATCACACCATCATCACGGCGCCCTTCAATAAGCGGCGTCATTTTCATCAGCGTATCAGTAATAATATTCCACGCAGGCATACTCACCGTTTTTACCGGGAAATTCTGTGCCGCAGAAAATGCCTGCCCGGCGCTGATAAAAAGCAGGCCGCCTAAGACGGCCTGAATGCGAAACGAAAGCATATTTTTACTTCTCCACGACATCAATCGTCATTCGTCGATTTTCAGCAAGGCAGGCAATAACAGCAGGCGTGGCCTTACCGGGACAAATAACAACCGGCTGAGTCGATCCCACTCCCCGGGTTTCGATCGTCGAGGCTGGAATACCGTCAGCCACCAGAAGTGATTTAACCGCCTCAGCGCGCGCCATCGACAAAGCCTGGTTTTTATCTTCATGACCAATTCTGTCCGAATGACCGGTAATCACCACTTTGCTTAATACTGATGATGATTTATTCAGCTCCGTCGCCATCTGATGAATCTGTGTCTTTCCTTCCGGGCTTAATACGGCGCTACCAAAAGTAAACAGGCTTGCTGCGGCCAGCGTTCTGTCTACCGAAGGTTTAACGGGTTTCGTCGGTGATGCCTGCAATCTCTCCAGACAGTTATCCGGTTTGAAATAGAAACTCGACGCCTGCATGTCATTATTGAACAAGACTTTATACTGACAGGTCAGAACGCTTTTATCTTTTTGCGTAAAGTGGAAAATGTAATCCCACTCTTTTACTCTAATAATACCTTCTTTAAAATGTGGCACCCCAATCAATTCATACAGCTGATTTTTCGTCATACCCGGTTTAACCTGCGACAGGTTAGCCACATTAACGTAACTCCCCTCCGGACGCACCGCTGAGGTGGCATCAGGAAATACCGGCGCGACCGTTTTCCCCTGAGCATCCACATCGCTGACAGAACGGGTACAGGCGCTGAGTAACAGCGTACCTAACGCAATAGAGAGAAGATAAAACGCTTTGTTAGTCTTGAACATAATCATTATCCACATATTTCTTTCAGAATCCCGGGCGTAACGCCCGGGCTTTTATTTACCACTGATAACCCACTCCGACAGCCGCACCAAGGTCGCCCTGGCTGTTAGTGGTTCCTGAAAGTTTTGTTACCCATTTGCCGTTATCCGAAATGGTTGATACTCCAAGCGATACCGCTGACTGTCCCTGGTAAGTACCACCACCGATCCCAACCATACTGCCGCCTGCGCTATAAGGCTGAGGCAAGGACGCCATCGCCATTGCGCCCGCAATCCCCGCGCTCAGTTTGTCATCACGCTCATCGACCATGTTTTTAAGGTCGCCGAATCGTTTGTCGGTGTAATCGTTGGCGCTGCTGATCCCTTTATTCAACTGATTAAGGTTGACGGCATCAGTACCCTGCGTCCCTGCCGCGACGTTAGCTATCTGCCGCTCATTACCGACAGAGCCTACAGAAACGGTATTTGCCCGGTCGGCGACAGAGTCACTCCCCAGCGCAACGCTGTTGTTTGCCGTCGCTTTCGAACGCGTCCCTAACGCGGTGCTGTTATTACCCGACGCTTCAGATCCTGCACCACCGGCAACCGCATCGTTTCCGCTTACCACTGGCTTAGGCAGATTGCTGGAGTTGTTGACCTGGAACATGCCATCACGGCCCGAAACCAGATTGTTTTCAATATTCTTAACTTCGGTAATATCCCCAGTTGCCGAGCGCAACTGAGCAACGTTAACCGCATCGGTATCCTCCGTTCCCGCCGCAACGTTGGTGATTTGCCGCTCATTCCCCTTCGAACCAACGGAAACGCTGTTCTCACGATCGGCGACCGAACCCGCCCCTAACGCAACCGCATTGTCTGCCGTTGAGGAGGCACCGTTACCAATAGCAACCGTGTCATTACCAGAAGCATCGGTTCCCTGACCAACCGCGACAGCATCGCTCCCCGTCGCGCTGGCCGCAGGGCCGGTAGAGTTAACCTTCACATAGCGGTTGAGTGGGTTGTTATTCACCACGTTTTCAACATTTGTGACGCGGTTATCGAGGTTAGTGACGTTCTGGTTGGTTTGATTCAACTGTGAACCGTTAACCGCATCGGTGCTGGTTGGCGAAAGCGTCCCTGGCGCGACGTTGGTAATTTTGTTGATAACCGTTCCGCCATGGCTGGCGCTAAAGCCACCCAGCGCAGAATCCCAAAGCAGCGCATCCTGCTGTAATGAACCCACCAGCGTCGACACGCCGTTCAGTGCAGTATTGGTGGCAAACAGTTGGCTACCGTTGACCGCATCGGTGCTGGTGTCACTCAGGCTGCCCGCCGCCACGTTGGTCACCAGGCGTTCATTGCCCACGGAGCCTACGCTGACCTGGCTCGCTGGTGTGGTGCCAGCGAAGGAGTACTGTGTGCCTAACAGTGTGACGCCGGCAGTGCCCGTGGTCGTGCCGGTAACGGAATTCGCCCCCAGGGCCACATCGTTGTCATGATTGGCCACCGCGCTCAGGCCAATAGCCACCGCATCCAGACCCAGCACGGACGAATCCGTCCCGGTGGAATTGGCGTGGAAGTATTTGGTGCCCGTGTTGTAGATATTGGCAATCTGGGTGTTGGTTTGCGTCAGCTGCGAGAAATTCACCGCATCGCTCGGCGCAGCGCCGTCCGCCACGTTGGTAATGGTCGTACCGCCGGTATGGGTGCTGTTATCGTAGGTCGTGCCACCCATCGTCACGCTGTTGTAGTTGACGGAGTTGTCCGGGTTGCGATCGTATTTCACCGAGCCGGTATCGAGCGCTGCCAGGCTATCGCCCAGCGTCGTCAGCGCGGTGTTGGTGCTAAAGAGCTGAGAGCCGTTAACCGCGTCGGTGCTGGTGTCGCTCAGGCTGCCCGCCGCCACGTTGGTCACCAGACGTTCATTGCCCACGGAGCCTACGCTGACCTGGCTCGCTGGTGTAGTGCCCGCAAAATTGTACTGCGTGCCAAGCAGCGTGACGCCGGTAGTGCCCGTGGTCGTACCGGTGACGGCATTCGCGCCCAGGGCCACATCGTTGTCATGATTGGCCACCGCGCTCAGGCCAATCGCCACCGCATCCAGACCCAGCGCGGACGAATCCGTCCCGGTGGAATTGGCGTGGAAGTATTTGGTGCCCGTGTTGTAGATATTGGCAATCTGGGTGTTCGTTTGCGTCAGCTGTGAGAAGTTAACCGCATCGCTCGGCGCAGTGCCATCCGCCACGTTGGTAATGGTCGTACCGCCGGTATGGGTGCTGTTATCGTAGGTCGTGCCACCCATTGTCACGCTGTTGTAATTGACGGAGTTGTCCGGGTTGAGATCGTATTTCACCGCCTGGGAATCAAGCGTATTCAGATTATCGCCCAGATTATTGATAGCGGTGTTGGACGCAAACAGCTGGCTGCCGTTCACCGCGTCGGTACTCAGGCTGTTAATCCGCCCAGCCGCCAGATTGGTTAAGGTACGCTGGGAGGTTGTGGTGCCAATACTGACGGAAGCATTCGGTGAGATGCCGGCAAAATTGTACTGTTGACCATTCAGGGTCGTTGACGATGTCCCTACAGCAGCAGCAACGCTTGATCCTGACCCCAACACCACCGAATTATCCAGCCCGGTCGCGACGGTAATATTGTTCCCAAGCACCGCAACGTTATTAGAATTGACCGTGTTACTTGAACCAATCGCGTAGCTATTATTTCCTGCGATAGTCGAGTGATAACCAATACCTACGGACTGTATACCCGTTATATTGGCGGCTTCACCGATGCCGATACTCGAGTTACCGGAAACGGTGGTGGATGTCCCCTGCGCGATAGCGTTGGTGACACCCGCGCTGACCGAAGAGTTATTACCAATCGCAATAGAGGCATCCCCGCCGGCATTAGCCACGTGACCAATACTTACGGTCTGGTTAGCGTTGACACTATTTCCCGCATCCTGACCTACAGCAACGTTACCACCGCCCGCAACGTCATTTCCTGAATGGGGGCCCACTGCCGTGTTGTTATTACCAGTATCAAATGCTCCACCGGTAATATTATTACCTGAGTTAGGACCAAAGGCGACGTTATCGAAGCCGTAAATATTGGAACCGGTACCAGAACCAAAGGCGGTATTTTCATTCCCCGACACATTCGAACCACTGGATCTCCCCAGCGCAACGTTTTTTGTCCCCAGAACGGTATTACCCGCATTATCACCGATGGCGATATTATCGCCCTGATTACCAAAGGTAGAGCCCGGAATAGGGTTTGTGCCTTCCCCGACGCCGGCATTAATACCCAGCGCAATACTCTGATCGCCGTAGGTAAATGCCCCTTTACCGATAGCCACGGAATTAATACCCGATGCCAGGCTCCCCTGACCCAACGCCGTTGAGCCATTAGCCGAAGCTTCAGCGCCAAAACCCGCGGCCAGTGCGTTAGTGGCAGCCGTACTTAATGAGCCAATAGCGGTTGAACCGGTACCGGTCACCTGGGCACTTTCACCCAGCACCAGGGATGCGGCAAACCCGTTATTGGTTGCATTATTGCCAATGACGGTTGAAGATGCGCACCCGCCATTTAAATAAGGGTTACCCAGAATATCGTCAGGATTACCACATGTTTGTATGGAGTTTGTCGCAGAGGCGTTATCGCCAATCACCAGATTTCCCGCAGCCCCAGGTGAAGTCACCGTCGTGGAGGTCGCTCCCGTTCCAATCGGCGCAAAAGCTAATGCATTCTGACTGGCGAGTACGGCAATACCCACGATAGAAATCACTTTCGAAACTAATCCGCTTTTACCTTTCCCTCTGGCGGTTTCAGGCGCAATCACCGTCGCTTGCAAGCGATGACTCCAGACTAATCGATATATCTTATTCATATCCTAACCTTTATTATGGCAATCATATTCCGCCGCTGATTTTCCCCGAAGGCGATAAATAGCAGTTTTTGTCAAAAAGGAGTTGCGGATAAATATTAACGTCCGTGCCGTTAATGAAGATATGAGATCTTTGGTCATCAATTTACGTTATGATGACAAGATATAAAACCAACTCACCCGCTTAAAGCCAGTTGAAAACACCAGGAAATAAAAGGCAGACAGAAGCTATGCGTGTAATGAGAACAGCATGCATTTGTCGAAAACAATTTCTTGCACATTTAATATTAAATTATTTAACATTTTTGCAAAAATACCAGGCCGTTTATTAGGACGATTCTCAGCATAGTTATTTAAACGAACATTTAGATATGTAAATAGCGACTCAATAATGGGTGACCACGGGGGCTAAGCGTTCATTTAGCGGGGGGTGGGAATATAAATATGCATAAATGATGTAGGGATTGGCGTTAATTACAACAAACAATAAATATAAATTCAGATGACCGGGGTTAAGCATTACCGGGAGGGAGTACCCCGGCAGCGATGCCGGGGGAGTTCACTAATAACGCACACATACCGATTTGGTTTCACACCAGCCGTCGAGCCAGTCAGGGCCGAAGTCACGACCGGTACCGGACTGCTTCATCCCGCCAAACGGCAGGTTGGCGTCAATAAGTGTATGACTGTTGATCCACACCGTGCCGGCCTGCAGGCGATCGGTGTAGCTCAGCGCCTGGCTGATATCCCGCGTCCAGACGCTGGCGGTCAGACCATATTCCGTATCGTTCGCCAGACGCAGCGCCTCTTCACCATCGGCGACGCGTACCAGGTTTACCACCGGGCCAAACACCTCTTCACGGGTCAGACGCAGGCTGGCTTCCGGGTTCACCAAAAGCGTTGGGGCAACGTAATAGCCTTTGCCATCCGGCCCCGCGTTACCGCTCAGCAGCTCAGCACGCCCCTGCTGCGCTTCGTGGAGAAACGCCTGCACTTTGTCACAGTGCGCACGAGAGGCCAGCGGGTTGATGTGCGCCGCTTCCGACATTCCCGGCCCAACGTTGAGCGATTTCACCGCTTGCTCAAAGCCACTCACCAGCGTATCAAACAGCGGTGCCTCAATATAAATACGCGAGCTGGCGGCGCACACCTGTCCCTGGTTAAGGAAACTGCCGGTCATCAGGCCTTCAATTACCCACTGCGGATCGGCATCTTTCAGCACGATAGCCGGGTTTTTACCCCCCAGCTCCAGCGTCACGCGGGTCAGTCGGTCGGCGGCGGTACGGGCAATCTGTTTGCCGGTGGCGGTAGAGCCGGTAAAGCTCACCTTCGCGACGTGCGGATGCGAGGTCAGCGCGGCGCCGCACTCGCTACCGCTGCCGGTCACCACGTTGAATACCCCTTCCGGCACGCCGGCTTCCGTCGCCAGTTCCGCCACGCGCAGTAACGTCAGCGGCGTGGTTTCCGAAGGTTTGATGACGATTGAGCACCCGGCTGCGAGCGCTGGCATCACTTTCCACATGCCGATCATCAGCGGGAAGTTCCACGGGACGATCCCGGCCACTACGCCCACCGGCTCTTTTCGCGTCCACGCCTGATAGCGTGCGCCCTGCGGCATCGGGATAGAGACATCCAGCGTGCTGCCGGTAATCTTGGTGGCAAGCCCGGCGGTGTAGCGCATCCAGTTCAGGGTGCAGCCTACTTCAAACGCCCGGGAAATATTGATGGATTTCCCCTGCTCAAGGGTTTCCAGCTGCGCCAGCTCTTCGCAGTGCTGCTCAACCAGATCGGCGAAGCGCAGCAGAATACGTTCGCGCTCGGCGGGTAAACGCCCTGCCCAGCTGCGGGACACAAATGCCTTCCAGGCTGACATCACCGCGCGGTCGACATCAGCCGCACTGGCATCCGCCGTGGTGGCGATGGCCTCGCCCGTGGCCGGGTTATAGACCGTTAATCGCTTTTCACTCTGTGCTGCCTGCTGCGCACCATCGATGAACAAACCATGTTGACGATCCAGAAACTGCTGCACGCTGGCGAGCGTTGCGACCTGTGAACCGGACATACCCACTCCTTTTTTTCACTATTAGTGCATTCAGTCTAAGGCGAGATCGGCAAACGCGCTTTTTTCTCTCTGACATTCGTTTGTGCCGCTGTGACAGCAACCGCAAATAGCGATCTTTCCCCGGCAGAAGTGTGCCGGGGGTAATAGTTCTTTCATATAGTTGCCGCTTCGCTCTTGCTTTGAGAAACATTTACGCAACAATGCATGAACAAATACTGAACATCAGGGTGCTTCGTGATGCGCGAAAACAGTACACAGAACTACCGGGACTGGCTGGCGAAGGTAAACCAGCTCTGCGGCAGCTTCGACGCGCGTCCGCTTGAGGGCCAATTCTACGGTGATATTGAATCCGGCTACGCGCGTGGCATGAAGGTCAGCACGGTGACCACGCAGAGCATCAATCTGTTTCGTACCATGGATGACGTCCGTCGCAGCAGCGACGCGTGGTTCTATACCGTTTTTCAGCTGGAAGGCCAGGCGGTGATGGAGCAGGACGACCGACAGATTGTGCTGGATGCGGGTGACATGACGCTTATCGATGCCGCCCGCCCCTGTTCATTTTACTGGCAGGGTACCTCGCGCCAGGTCTCTCTGCTGCTGCCCCGCCAGCTCATCGAACAACAGCAGCGTCGCTGCAGTGCTGGCAAGCTTTCACGCCATCTGCCGATGGTTCAACTCAGCCACCGATTACTGCAGGAAAGCCTGAGTAGCGGTGCAATGAACGAGGATGAGAGCGCCGCCGCGCTGGAAGCCATTGGCTGCCTGCTGCGCCCGGTGCTGCATCAACAGGATGTTCAGCCCAGCCGCCGCGAGCGCCAGTATCAGAAAATCATGGCCCTGATTGATGACTCTATTCAGTCGGAACAGCTGCGCCCGGAGTGGCTCGCCAGTGAAACGGGCATGTCGGTACGCAGTCTGTACCGGATGTTTGCCGATAAAGGATTAGTGGTCGCGCAGTACATCAAAAATCGTCGTCTCGATCTCTGCGCTCAGGCGCTGGAGCGCGCCAGCGATGAGGAAAAACTGGCCGGGATCGGCTACAGCTGGGGTTTTACCGATCACAGCCACTTCTCAACGGCCTTCAAACAACGCTTCGGCGTTACCCCTGGTGAGTACCGCCGCCGCTTCCGCTGATTACTTCTGTAGCCATTTACCGTTGATCCCCTGGACAAACTCGCCCGGCTGCGCGCGGGAAACCAGCTTTTGCCCGGCCATCTTCGCCACTTCATCCACCGGCAGATTATTGGTATCCGCCAGCTGCTGATAGCTCGCGCTGCGCGCATCGTTGATCTGTTTTACCAGAGCGAGCGTTTCTTTATCCTGCTTAATAGCGCCAACGTAGCCGCTCAGCGTCTCGCCCACGCGTCCCTGTTGACGAGCTTCGTTCAGGCTTAGCGCCCAGGCACCAGAGCTCAGCACGCACAATCCCAAAAACAGACCTATCAGTGATTTTTTCATTCATCACCTCAGAACAGATCGCTGCGCGATTTCAGCAGATTTTCCACGTCCTTATCGACCTTGATATGAATCTCGTGCTCAATTTTGACATTCATATTGATGGTGATCGGCTCTTTCGGCGCGGCAACTTCTATGCGCGGGGTACAGCCCGTCAGCATCAGGGCGGCCGGGGCGCACAACAGGGCGGTTAAGATTTTCATTATTGCTCCTTACATTCCTTGCCGCCTGAGCAGCGTGGCGCGGGCAGCGCCGTATTTTGTTCAAGCCACGCCTGTAAATTGTCGCCAAAGCGTAAACTCCGCCACAGGTCAAAGACGTTCTCTTCGTGCGTATAGTTCAGATGAACGGTATTACTTTTTCCATCGACGTGGCTAATGCCGGTCACGTTCGCTGTGAGGGTCAGTAATCCCAGGTTGCTGAGATTAATTTTCGTCCACGAACGGGAAATTTCCATATAGCGCAGCCAGTTGATGGCCGCCCCGGCGGCGATGTTGTCGTTAACCACCGCATCTGCCGTATCTTTATCAATACGCAGGGTCATTGGGCCCGGGTTTGACAGCCAGCCGTCTTTAATTATCCATTTGTCGTTGTTGAGCCACAGCGGCAGCGCGCCGTTCACCGGGCCGGACATGGCAAACTGCTTCGGATTTACTGCACTGATGAGTTCGCTGGTGGAAATATTCTGTACCCGCAGCAGCGCCGGGTCGTGCTGCGGCATGCGCAGTTGCAGCATAGAGAGCTTACCGCCGAGGATATCGACGCTAACGTTGCTTAATAACAGCGGTGCGTCCTCACTCCACGGATAAGCGCCCTGCAGGTCGGCGGTCAGATTCTTCGCCGTCACCTGGTTGACGATTTCCGCAATGCGCAGCGACACCGGATGCTTTTTGCCCAGCAGCCAGGTACCTTCGCTAAAGCGGAACGGCAGCACAAAGTCGACGCCGTTGATTTGGTTATCCGGCATCCAGGCACTACCGCCCTTCAGTACCCCATGACCACCGGCCTCAAAGCCCTGCCCGGCGGCGGCGGAAAACGCCACCTGCGCGTATAACGTGCCCTCCCGCAGGTTCATTTTCAGATCCGGCGGAATTAGCGGCTGGAACACCGTCAGCGACTGCTTCGGCCACCAGGCCTCGCCGCGCAGGCGTTCGCCATCCCAACGCCCCCCCACCCGTATTGGGCCAATCTTGTCGGCGTGCAGGTCGCCTTTAAACTGGAAGAACGTCGGGTCGCGCCCGTCGATGCTGAATTTGAGCGTCGATGGCGGGAGCACGCTGCCGCCGCTGAAGTTGGTTTGCCCGGCATCAAGCGACAGCGCCCCGGTCAGTCGCGGATGCTGTTCATCGCGGAGCCAGTGAACAGGTTTCTCCAGCACCAGCCGCGGTTTGTTGACCAGCATGGTCCCGTATTCAAGCTTATCGAAGCCGGTAGAGAGCGAGTTCAGGACAATAGACTGGTCGCGCCACAACCCCGTTCCGGCGACATCCCAGCGGGCGTGCATCGGGGTGAAACGGCCATCCCCCCAGTAGCGCCAGCGCCAGGTGCCTTTATCCGGCAGGAAGTTATCCGCCAGCCCATCGAGATGCAGCGTAAAATCACCCATTTCATTCTCATGGGCCCGCAGAATCGCCTGCAAACGCCCATCGATACCCTGCTCGGTCACCTTGACGCCCGCGAGCGGCAGGCGAACTTCATCGATATTGAGGGAATCAATCACTCTTCCGCGTGAACGCAGCAGCGCGCCAGGTTCAAACGCCAGATGCGGTGAGCTTAGCGGGCCGCTCAGCGTGGCAGGCAGTACGGCATAGAAAATCAAATCGTCCTGCTTGGCTTCACCGGTCAGCCGCAGCGGCATGTGGCTGTCGTCGGCGCTGAGCTTGCCGGGGCCGATAGTCAGCACGGCGTTTCCTTTACCGTTGTCGCCGTGGGTCAGCACGTTCAGACGCCCGCTGATTTGCATCGTATCCAGACCCTGCTGCCACTGCTCGGCTTTGAAAGACACGCGCCCGCTCAACGGCTGTCCCTGATATGGCCAGCTCCAGCGCCCGTCGCTGATGCTGGCTACGTGCTCCGTCAACGTCCACGGCAGATCCAACAACGGCTCCGGGTTATCGCGGGCGGTCACCACCAGCTGGCCCTGATTCTTTTGCCACTCAAGCTCGGCATCCACCAGCTGCGGGGTTTGCGGGAACTCAAAGGAGGAAACCAGGTGTCCGGAAACCGGAAGGCCATCCGGCACCAGCGGCATGGTGAAGTCGCCAACAAGTTTAATCGGCGGCTGACCGTCGACCAGCTTCGCTTCAAATTCGCTGACGGTCAGCGCCTGGCCGTGCAGACGGGCGCGCAGCTTCAGCGCATCGCCGTTAAAGGCAATGTCCTGAATGGCGGGCGTCAGGCCCACATCCAGTTTGCCCTGCCACTGCTGCCAGGGGGAAAGCGTCAGTTTGTCGATAGTCAGCCAGCTATTTGGCAGCATCGACTGCCACTCCGCCAGCGTGCGCGGCGCGCCGGGAGCGGGTTCGCTTTCAGGGAGTTTGCTCAGACAGGCAGAGTCGACGTCCAGCGCCGCAATGTTCAGCCGCCAGCGGCTCGGATGTGACAACGTCGCGCCTGACACCCGCGCCAGCTCGCAGTCCCCCACCAGATAGCGCAGGCTCGGGATCTCCACCGAAGCACGGTGTAAACGCGGGCTCTGATCAAGCGCAATA
This sequence comes from Yokenella regensburgei ATCC 49455, assembly GCF_000735455.1. Lineage (GTDB taxonomy): Bacteria > Pseudomonadota > Gammaproteobacteria > Enterobacterales > Enterobacteriaceae > Yokenella > Yokenella regensburgei. Next base: position 103,955 of record NZ_JMPS01000076.1, read on the forward strand.
CGCGTCCCTACCGGCAGCCAGATCCCGGCGAGCGTCGGCACCCATCGCGTCAGCGTGAGTAGCAACGTCAAAGGAAGAATGAAGAAAACCAGAATCAGCGCGATGGCGACTTTGTATCTACCCTTCATGGGCAATAAATATCCTGAGGTGGCGGCGTGACGAATGTAAGAATAATAGATGCTACAAGGGGATTCGCAATGGGAAGAACGCCGAATCCCCTCGGATTATGATAAACGCGAATGCGTTAAGACTGAAGCGTTGCCAGACGCGCGGCAAAACCCACAAACATCAGACCAATCAGGCTGTTGCCCAGTTTCGCCAGTTTCTTTTTGGTTTTCACATAGCGCGTGACAAACGAGCCGGAGACAATCAGGAAGCTCAGGTAAGCAAAGCTCACCAGCTCCAGGGTGACGGCCAGAATAAAGAACGCAGTACCGGCACTTGCGGCATTAACATCGATAAACTGCACGAAGAACGACACGTAGAACAGAATCGCTTTCGGGTTAGTCAGGCTCAGCACCAGCGCGCGTTTCAGGATAGCGCTGCCGGGTTCTGCCCCCTCTTCCTGCTGTTTACCGCGCTGGGTCAGCGTAGCGTAGAGCATTTTTCCGCCCAGCCACAGCAGGTACATTGCGCCAAGGTAACGGACAATATTAAACAGTACCGGAGTGGTTTTAATCAGCGTGGCAACGCCGGCATAGGCCAGAAACATCAGCACCGCATCGCCAACAAACACGCCAAGCGCGGCGAGGTAACCCTTCTTCACGCCGTGAGCGATCCCGGTTTTCAGTACAAACAGCGTATTCGGGCCTGGCACCAGAATAATAAAAATCGCGCCAATCAGGTAGGTCCAATAATTTAGTACACCAAACTCCGCAAACACGTTTTACTCCCGCAATTCATCCGTTGATGGCTTCCCTGGTCGCAGGAAGCGTTACCTTGATCACAGAATGCTATCGCAGAGTGCCCTGGCTTTAAAGCCCCGGGAACGGAATCAGACAAGGTTTCAGCAGACCGGGTACAATTAATCTAATGCGTTGTTTTTTAATCACCTGCACTTTATGTGTATAAACCGTTGATTAAACTAATTTTTAAAAATTGTAAGAAAAATCGCAGTGTGCTAACGTGACAGTAAAATCACTGGAGAAAAGTCTTATGAAAATCGCCGTTTACAGTACAAAGCAGTACGATAAAAAGTATCTGCAACATGTTAATGATGCATATGGCTTTGAACTTGAATTTTTCGACTTCCTTTTAAGCGAAAAAACAGCAAAAACCGCCCATGGCTGCGAAGCGGTCTGCATCTTCGTCAACGACGACGGCAGCCGCCCGGTGCTCGAAGAGCTGAAAAAGAACGGGGTGAAGTATATTGCCCTGCGCTGCGCTGGCTTTAATAACGTCGATCTCGATGCAGCGAAAGAGCTGGGTCTGCAGGTCGTGCGCGTTCCGGCCTATTCACCAGAAGCGGTGGCAGAACACGCCATCGGGATGATGATGACGCTGAACCGTCGTATTCACCGTGCGTATCAGCGCACCCGTGATGCCAACTTCTCTCTCGAAGGCCTGACCGGTTTTACCATGTATGGCAAAACGGCAGCGGTTATCGGCACCGGTAAAATCGGCGTGGCCACCCTGCGTATTCTGAAAGGTTTTGGCATGCGTCTGCTGGCGTTCGATCCGTACCCGAGTGCAGCAGCGCTGGATCTGGGCGTAGAGTATGTCGACCTGCCGACCCTATTCTCGCAGTCGGACGTTATCTCTCTGCATTGCCCGCTGACTCCGGAAAATTATCACCTGCTGAACCAGTCCGCCTTTGAACAGATGAAAGACGGGGTGATGATCATTAACACCAGCCGCGGTGGTCTTATCGATTCCCAGGCCGCCATCGACGCGCTGAAGAATCAGAAAATCGGCGCGCTGGGGATGGACGTGTATGAAAACGAACGCGATCTGTTCTTCGAAGACAAATCTAACGACGTTATTCAGGATGACGTATTCCGTCGTCTTTCCGCCTGCCACAACGTGCTGTTCACCGGCCACCAGGCGTTCCTGACCGCCGAAGCGCTGACCAGCATTTCCGAAACCACGCTGGAAAACTTAAAGCAGATCGGCAACGGCGAAACCTGTCCTAACGCACTGTTCTGATTCGCTATACGCCTGCTCCCTCGTTCCGGGGGAGCACTTTCAGATAATCCTCAATGACGTGACGCGCAGTAGAGTTACACTCCCTCGAGAGCACTAAATCAGGATCTATGAATGAACAAAACGATTTTACTTCTGGCAGCGGGGATGCTGCTGGCAGGTTGTGTAAACACCAGCAAAGTGACCGTGAATGAATCTCAGCTACAGCACCACCGCTTTGTGCTGGAGAGCGTCAACGGCAAAAATATTGCGCCAACGCAGACGCCGCCAGAGCTGAGCTTTGGCGAGAAGATGCATGTTTCCGGCAAGATGTGCAACGGTTTTACCGGCGAAGGTAAGCTCTCCGAGGGCGCACTGACGGTCAAGAATATGGCAATGACGCAGATGCTCTG
>NZ_JMPS01000077.1 GCF_000735455.1 Yokenella regensburgei ATCC 49455
GAATATGGCAATGACGCAGATGCTCTGCCCGGATGCTGAGCTCAGCAAGCTCGATCACACGCTGAGCGCGATGCTGGCGCGTGGCGCACAGGTCGATTTGACCGGCGACCAGTTAACGCTGGCAACGGCCGATCAAACGCTGGTGTATAAGCTTGCCGATTTAATGCATTAATTAGTAGTTGCCGCAGGAGCCGCTGGCCAGCGCCTGCTCACTGCATCGTTTACCATTAGGTAATGCGCACATCCCGATGCCCGTCCCATCAAGCTGGCGGGCAACGGACAAAGAACCGCCAATCATGGCGCAGTTCGCCTGGCCCAGATCGGACATGGCCCCTCGCATGCCCGGCGCCACGTGTGCGGCGGTCGCCTGCTGAACAGGTTCATTGCTACAGGCCGACAACAACAGCGCGGCACAGCCAACTAAAAACGCAGCTCGCATTTCTCTCTCCCACGATTTAAGCGAAACCTTTGCATAATAGGCAGCGTGCCGCTTGCCGTCGAGAGCCAGACTGCGGTTTTATGCGCTCTGGTAACATTTTCTCGCAATTTAGTGGAAAAAAGGGCAAAAATTGCCCTTAAACCCGCTCAATGCGCGCCGGTAGTCCCTGCCTCACTGCCGCTCCCGTCACCCAGTCCATCCAGATACCGGGTACTTCGCGGGTCGGATCGCCAAAACCAAGATCGTTAAGGTTAATTCCGGAGGCAATCTGCGCTTCTGACGCCAGCGGTTCACCATCGAGCCAGTGCTGACGCGCGCCCATCTCCTTATGACCGTAACCATGTTCAATAGCAATCACCCCTGGCATCACGCCCGGCAGCAGACTGATTTGCGCGATGGCGCTGCCGCCCGGCGTACTGATTTTCACCTGGTCGCCGTGCTGCACGCCAAAACGGGCGCCTTCATCCGGGTGCATCGCCACCAGGTTCAGCGGTTTAACATGGTGCAGCCGGGGGATAACCGTCGTTGAGCTGCTCATCAGGTTCGATTTGAACGACATCAGCTTCAGCGGCCAACGGCTGAGCGGGAACACCTCATCCACAGACTGGCCGTTGGCGAAACGGGGTGGATAAAACGTGGGGCAGCCGCTGTAGCGCTCGCCGGTGATGGCATGACGATGGCGGGCCACGTCAGCGTTCCACAGCTGGAGCGGCGTTTCCCAACGGTTGCCAACGACGCCCTCTTTACGCCCGGCGCTTTCCGGCGCAAAGCGTCCGCCACGGCTGAAAATGTACGCCACCCGCCCGGCTTCCTCCGCCTTCAGGGTTTTCTCCAGCAGCGGCAGCACCCGCTTCACACCGGAAAGCGCCACATCCTCCTCACTCGCCGCCGGAACCGGGGTTTGCCCGGCAAAAGCAATGTTTGCCCCCACCCGCAAGTAGTAATCTTCGGCGCTGTTAAGCGGATATGTCTGGCCGTCATTGTCGACGATCGCCGCCTCACCAAAGCCCGGCAACGCCAGCTTTTTCGCCACCGCGATACAGAACGATTCCATGGCGATGGGCTGTCCCTCTGCCGTTTTTGCCACCGCAGGCGTTACCACCGGCCAGCGCGCGGTAGTGGTTTTACTCGCCACGCCCGCCCATGGCGCGCTGAAGCCCCAGCTTTCAAAATTATGCGTATCCGGCAGCAGGTAGTCCGCCAGCGCGGAGGTTTCATTCATAAAGGCATCGATAGCAATAAACAGCGGCAGCCGGGTTGGATCCTTCAAATGCTTCTCAGCAACCGCGCGAATGCCCGGAATACCGTACAGCGGGTTGCTCATGTGCGAGATCCACGCCTTCAGCGGATACGGATAGCCCTCCAGCGCGCAGCTAAGAAGCTCGGTGAGCTGGCCTGCCACGAACGGATACCACGGCGCACGCGCCGGGAACGGTGAAGCACCGGCGGCGGTTTTTGCTTTATATTCGTCCGACTCCTCATAGGCCGCTTTGCTACGGGCGATGTTGAGCCCTTTTGGCTTCAGCTTGCCGGGGAAATCCTGCATGTTGTAGCGCGGGCCGTCAGCCACGCCGTTGAATTTGCCACCGCCGACGAACACGCCCCCTTCGAGGCTCATATTGCCGATCAGCACGTTCAGCATCATCACCGCCCACGAGCTGTAAAAGCCGTTTCCGGACATCATGCCACCGTGGGTGATGACCGCCGCTTTACGACCGTGACGGGTAAACTCATCGGCAAGTCTGGCGATGCTTTGCGGGGATACACCGCAGTGCTGGCTGTACTCGGCCATCGTCTGCGCCTGTGCGGCCTGTTTCAGACACTGAAAACTGCTTCTGACCAGTACCTGCGAGCCATCGTGCAGCGTGACCTCTCGCTCCACCAGCAGGTCGGCCTCTGGGCAGAGGTTCGCCGCCATCAGCACGCCTGCAGAACTCACCACCAGCGCGCTAGCGTCAGGCTGCGCATCGCCATAAACGGCGTTTGCCGTCAGGTGTTGTCCGTACAGCGGATGTGAGTCGCTCACCACCACCAGCCAACTGGCATTAGTCCAGCTCTTCTCCCCGGCCTGCTGCATTGCCGCTTCGCCTGGCCGCGAGAGATAACCGGCGTTGAAGCGCTGGTTGTCGATAATCCAGCGGATCATCGCCATCGCCAGCGCCGAATCGGTACCCGGGGTGACCGGCAGCCAGTGCCCACGGTCATCGGCCTGCACCGTGGTCAGCGGTAGCGCGGGCGCCACCACCACATAGCGGAAATCATCGCGCAGTCTGGCGCTGGCAAGCTGCCGCGCCTGACGCTTAAACGGGTTGCCGGACTGCGCGGGCGAGGTGCCCATAAAGAGTGCGAATTCCACGTGCTCCCAGTCAGGCTTCACGTGCGGGTTTTTCTGCAAATCCCCCATCAGCGCCCCGGAACCGGCGCGGTAGGCCAGCCCACAAAACGAGCCGTGAGCACCAAAGTTTTTACTACCGAAGCTGTTTTGTGCAAAGCGGCGCAGGAAGCTGTCACGCCCGTCGTCGCTGGTATTGGTCACCAGCAGCTGGTTCGCCTTCGGGCCAAGGCCAGGGCGCGCAGGATCGAGGGGCGTTTTGACGTCGCGAATCGCCCGCAGTCCGTCAACGTGCCCTTCACCAAACAGATCGCCCCCCTCCACCACTTCATTTATCAACTGCTCAAAGCTGATGCGCTGCCACTTGCCTTCGCCACGCTTGCCAGCGCGCTTCATCGGCAGAAGGATCCTGAGCGGGCTGTACAATCCCTCAAGCAGGGTTGCACCGCGCGCGCAGGCGGTAGAACGGCTGTCCAGCCCGCTCTCGCCCGCCATTTTCTCCAGCGCTTCGGAATAAGTCATCGACGGCGGGAAAGGATGCTCCTGCGACAGCGGATGCCAGGGGTTTCCGGCAATACGGACAATTTTGTCCTGCGCTTTATCTACCCGTACGCGGATGCCGCACTGCGTCCAGCAGCCAAAACACTGGGTCATTGAGACCACCTGCTGCGGGTTGCTGTGCCAGCCATCGCGAGCGTTCCCTTCCGGAACCAGCGAGTTGCCGTTGATGCGGTTAAGGGTGACTTTACCGGAGGTGCCGTTCACCATTCCGTCGAGGGCGCGCTTCGCCACCTCGCGATAGCTGAGGCCAAACGCCGACACGCCCCCCAGCACCAGCCCCGCTTTAAGCCATTGACGACGCGTGAATTTAGCCATGTTGTACTCTCCCTGCAATCCAGTTCAAACCTTCCCGCACCATTATCATGAGCGCCAGCCATAGCCCGAAGGTGCCGACGATCGCAAGCCATCCGTCACTACCAAAAGGCAGCGAATAAGGGTTCACTAATGCGCTGAATTTCGGCACCGTCTGCACCTCCATCAGCAACGTCCAGCGCAGCAGCCAACTGAGCCCCATCGCCAGCAGTACGCCCGGGGTCGTGAGCGTTCTCGCTCCCCCCTTGCGGCTAACGCAGACGGCGAGCGCCAGACAGGACAACCACAGCGCCAGAATGATGATCGCCAAACCGCGCGCCTGGCCGCTCAACCCAAGCCACTGGCGAAACGCCGTACCGGAAAGCGTGTCGCCGCTTAGCCATACCGCCATCGTGATGCCAGACAGCAATAACGCCCCAGCCTGCCCGGCAGCGAGAAGCCGCGAGCTACGCCCGGTGGCAGGGACAACGGCCAGCAGCAGGGCCAGTAGCGTTTGCATGGCGCTGAAAAACATGACCAGCGGGAAGGCATAGCTGAACCAGATGGGGCGAGCGCGCACCACCGACACCTCACGCCCGGTATAGAGCAGCAGACCCACGGCGGTCAGCGCGGCGGCCACCGCCACCCAGCGCGTCAGCGCGAAGCGGCGTCCGGTAAAACGCTGCAGGTGAAACGCCACAAACCACAGGCCGATAAACAGCGTAAACAGCGGTAAAAAAACGGCGCCCCAGGGCATCCACGACCACGGCGTCGGCCAGGCGTAGAAATGCCAGACCCGCGCGGTCTGGTGGAGATCGGCGGTTAACGCCAGCGGTGCCACAATGGCGCAGGTCAGGGTGATAAAAAGCGTGATGCCCTCAAGACGGGAATTCTCCGGGCAACGCCAGTGCAGCCCGGCCGCCAGCAGCGCCCCGCTGGCGGCAATGCCGATAAAGAAAAAGTACTGCACGGCCCAGGGCAGCCAGCTGATAGCCTGAGGCTGCGCGATAAGTTCAGCAATGAGCGGCGAGTTGACCATGTTAAACCTCCTGCCACAGCGCGGGCTGGGCGCGGCCATAGAGTGGAGTGACGAACGCTTCATCAAGGCCGAGATAGAAAACGTGCGGGACGGTGCGATTTTCTGGCTTCAGCACTTTGATCTCCGCCTTGTGCTCCGCCAGCATTTTGCTGATGGTGCTGGTGGGATCATAGATATCGCCAATAACGCGAGCCCCACCCACGCAGGATTCAACGCAGGCAGGCAACAGCCCGGCCTCCAGGCGATGAACGCAGAAGGTGCATTTGTCTGCCGTCTGGGTGCTGTGGTTGATAAAACGCGCATCGTAGGGACATGCCTGTACGCAGTAGGCGCAGCCCACACAGCGGGTGTTGTCCACCACCACAATGCCGTCCTGGCGCTGAAACGTAGCCTGTACCGGACACACCGGCACACAGGGCGGTTCGTCGCAGTGATTGCACAACCGGGGAAGCAGCACGTTGTGCGTTTCTGCCCCAGGGGTGAGGCGGATTTGGTACTGATTTACCGTCGTGCGAAACTCGCCCTGCGGCGTCTGGTTTTCCGTCGCACAGCTGACGGTACAGGACTGGCAGCCGATGCAGCGGCGCAAATCGATAAGCATGGCGTAACGCTGTTTTGCCGAACCTTCGCGCCTTTGCGGGCTCAGCGTAAGACCCGCATCGGCCACCGGCACCAGCGTCGCGCCGGCGGTCAATACCCCCAGTTTTTGCAGAAACTGTCGTTTACTGATATCCATATTGTTTCTCCGTCTTCGCGCAGCGATGCCACCGCAGTCACGTTCTGACGCGCGGGTTGTGACCTCACGTCTTCAATGCAGTAGAGTGTAAAATTCGCCTCACCGCCGGCTCTATTGTGGTTAACCACATACCCGGACAAATGTTGATTTAAAACAAAGAGAAAATGGCTCACACGCAGGGAAATCGATGAACAAGCCGTTGTTGCTGGCGCTGGGACTGGCGTTTTGTAGCACTACCTTTGCCGCAGAGTGGACGGTGGGGATCCTCGCCATGCGCGGCGAAGCGGAAACCCGCACCCGCTGGCAGCCGCTTATTGACGAGCTGAATCACGCCGTTCCCGGCGAGCATTTTCAGCTGCGAGCGCTGGATCTGAACGCGATGCGCGACGCCGTTAACGCCGGCAGCGTGCAGTTTGTCCTCACCAATCCCGGGCAGTTTGTACAGCTCAATAGCCATTATCACCTGCGCTGGCTGGCCTCTTTGCGTGCCACCGCAGGGAGCGAAGATACCGCAACCATCAGCAGTACCCTTCTGGTGAAAGCCAGCAGCGTGATTTATGCCCCGCAAGATCTGCGCGGAAAGACGCTGGGCGCCGTCGATCCTAAGGCGTTTGGCGGTTATCTCCTGGGTTACCAGGCGCTGAGAGAGGCAGGACTGCGGCCCGGCGAAGATATTCGTCTGCGCTTTACCGGCTTTCCGGCAGATGCCCTGCTCTATTTACTACGCGAAGGGGTTATCCAGGCGGCGGTGGTGCCATCCTGCCTGCTTGAAACGATGAGTAAAGAAGGGCTGGTGAAACGCGATGATTACCGCGCGCTGATGGTCACTCGTACTGCTCCGTGCCTCACCAGCACACCGCCCTATCCCAACTGGTCTTTTGCCGCCATGCCAGAGGTCAGCGATACCCTGGCCGATGCGGTGGCGCGCACGTTACTCAACGCCGATGATACTTCACCGTGGCGCTGGGGAGCCCCCGCCTCGACCAAAGCGGTTGAATCGCTGCTACGTAACGTCAACCAGTACCCCGACCGCTCTCGCCTGTGGCAGGATCTCTACGGCTGGCTGGAAGAAAACCGCGTCGCCGTTACCAGCGTCCTGCTTGTGCTACTCCTGCTGGCCGGTAATTATATTTGGGTCATGGTGCTGGTCCGCCGCCGGGGTAAGGCGCTGGAGGCAGCAAGCGAGCGGCTACGCGAACAGGAAATTGCCCTCGAAAAAGTCCGTCAGCTCAGCCTGCTGGGTGAGATGGCCTCGGGTTTCGCCCATGAGCTTAACCAGCCGCTGACCGCGATTCGTCAGTACGCGCAGGGTTGTGCGATTCGTCTTCAGCGGGAGGCACCTCAGCATGCTTTGCTGCCGGTTATCGAACAGATAGACCAGCAGGCGGCACGCGGAGGCGACGTTATTCGCAATCTGCGCACCTGGGCGATGTCGCCGCAGAGTCACCTTCCCCGAATCAGCGTGTCTGTGCGCGATAACGCGCAGTACGTCTGGTCACTTTTGCGTATTCCGAAGCTCTACCCCACCGCCCGTCTGCAGTCCGAGGTACCGCCAGAGCTCAGAGTGATGCTACCGCCAGCGCTGCTCGATCAGGTTTTCGCTAATCTGCTGCTCAACGCTCTGCAGGCGGGAGCCAGCATCGTCTGGCTTACGGCCTCCTGCGAAAATGGTATGGTTTGCATCACGTTGCAGGACAACGCAGGCGGCATGCCGGAGGAACGGCTTCCGCTGGCATTTCAGCCGTTCCGGAGCACGAAATCGTCGGGGATGGGATTAGGGCTTGCCATCTGCCAGCGTCTGCTACGCCAGGTTTCCGGCGAGATCCTGCTGCGCAACGTCATCGCCCCGGATGGCAAAAATGGGCTTAACGTATCGATGCGTCTTCCCGACCCCCACAAAGGAGAATTTCACGGTGATACACCTTGTTGATGATGATGTAGCCGTCACCGACGCGTGCCGCTTTCTACTGGAAAGCATCGATTGTGCCGTCACCTGCTGGAACAACAGCGACGCTTTTCTTCGCGAGGCAAATTTATACGAACCCGGCGTTGTACTGCTCGACATGCGAATGCCGGGAAAAGACGGACACGAGGTATATAGCGAGCTGCGCCGATTACAAAGTACCCTTGCCGTTATATTTCTCACCGGTCATGGTGATATTCAAATGGCGGTTGAGCAAATGAAACAGGGTGCGGTTGATTTCCTTGAGAAGCCCGTTTCTGCGCCATCTTTATTTGCATCGTTAAATAAGGCTAACACACTTTCTGCCGCTGCGTTTCACCGCTATGTAATTCAACAACGCTATAATAGCCTGACGCCGAAAGAGCAAGCGATTGCGCTGCGTGTTATTCAGGGAGATATGAACAAGACGATTGCCCAACAGTTGAATATCGCTATTCGTACGGTGGAAGTTCATCGTGCAAGAGTGATGGAAAAATTGGGAGCGAGATCACTTGCGGAGCTGGTAACCACCCTGCAGGACTTAAATAGAACCACCATTTCAATGTTCTGAAAAAGCAAAATTATTCTACTTACTTAATATTTATATAGTTACGTAAGTCGCAATTCCCATTTAGAACTTAATAATCTTATTCATCGGTAGCACATAATTATAGAGCACAAAAATCGGTCAACCAGATTTATCACCATACAAATCATGATGTTAGATGCAATCCGTGTATTCATAAGTCACATGAATAATATTCATGCAAGCCTATGAAAATTGTGTATTTTTATACAAATGCAGATCTTGTTTATATTCATTTTTTGTATAAAGTATAAAAAACATTAGATACTCTATTTTTAAAGCAAGCTGGTTTCAGGAGTTATTATGTATAGCGATCTGTACACACTTAATGAGCAGGTCCACACAGCGCTATCCAAAATTGGCAAAGAGATAACAAGTCATTCTGAAAGAGTTGAAGTCATCGCTTCACCAAAAAAGATTTTGCGCTTTAAGCGCCACGACGATAAATTGATTTATGCACTCACTGCAGGCGAAGTCGAGCTCTGCAATGTAAATAACAACATTATATTAGCGAATGTCAACCACCAGGCTGTTTTTGGTTTATCAACGATGTTATCCAAGCGGGAGTGTCATTATATCCGCACGGCATCAGATGTGAAGTTGTCGTATCTCAAGTTGCATGATTTTATGCAACTCGTGGAAGAGAAAAGACTATGGAAAGACGTTTCCTTGATACTCACATGGTATCTTGAGATTTACTGCTTCAGGGAGGAGCTAAATTCCAGGACGACCAATAGCTATAGCATTGTTAAAACCTACCTTGAAATGCTGTGGGAGCATAATCAAGAGAGCTTAGACGATGTTTCGATCTTTACTTTTATTCTGAACCGTACTTCCGTGTCACGGAGTACCTTGAACAAAATCTTAAAAGACCTCTCGGATGGCGGCTATATTATCGTTAACCGTGGGAAACTTGTCGATTTGAAACCCCTACCTGCGGGTTATTAGTACGTCTATTATTTTTTGTTTTTCCTTTCTGAAAAACTCTTGATCCCTTCATGGGGATATCGTTCACGTTGCCATATTACAGGCGCTACACACGCATATATACAATTTGGATAAACGCTATTTAGCACCGTTACACCGGGCAAATAACGGAGGATCACGCAGCTTTAATTAACAATGCTGTGCCGCATCGGCACGCCTGAACACTGAACGATAATCTTAATAAAAGACTTAAAGATTCCCCACTGGAGTTAATGATGAAAAGAAGTACTGATATGGTTGTAAAACAAAGTTCGAAAAATAACGGCACGCGTATATTTTTTAAAAATGCGATTACCACTCTGCTGTTTACTGCACCGCTGAGTGCATCGGTTTTTGCCGCCTCAAATGCGACGGTGATTGATAACGGTGCGGCAGAAACAGTACCCGGATCGCAAACCAGTCCGTGGATTTTACCTGGCGCAATTTACGCCGGGGTAAATAGCACGGGTTCACTGACCATCACTACAGGTGGCGTTGTTCGGTCCAGTACCACCACTTCCGGCACCAACGGCTCTGTCCTCGGATATAATTCAGGCAGTGCTGGAACCATCACCGTTGACGGTGGTGCCTGGTACGATGGCGTAGATCCCTCCAATCAGGCGCTATCTAACGGCACGACCGCCGTTGGCGGAGGTGGTACCGGGACGCTGAAAGTCCTCAATGGCGGAAAAGTCGGGCTGGTGTTCATGAACGTCGGTCAGAACGATAACAGTACTGGTACTGTTGTGGTGGATGGCGCCGGCTCGCAGTTGTTAGCCACTGTAACCCCCTCATCGGGGATAACCGTAGGTACCAGTGGCACCGGTTCGGTGACCATCAGTAACGGTGGCTCTATCATTAGCAATTCTGCCACCACTGTCGGCTGGGGGAAAAATGCTAACGGTACGGTTAATGTCGATGGTTCGGGTTCAAGCTGGGTAATTAACAGCGGTCCGATGATCGTCGGGGGTGCAGGAACCGGCAGCATGAGCATCACTAACGGTGGTGTAGTGAAAAGCGCTGGCGGATCCATTGCCGGGGGCAGCCCTGCCGATGACGCAGCGGGTAAAGGTGACGTGACTATCGATGGTCCTGGCTCTCTTTGGGATATTGGTGCACGAGAACTGAACATCGGTACTCAAAATAGTGCAACTAAATTACCCTCTGGTAATGGTACCCTGGTGGTATCCAATCAGGGTCAGCTTAATGCCCAAAGTATTTATATCAATGCTGAGAACGGCACGGTGGCAATTGGCGCCTTAGCGGGGCAGACGGCTGCGGCTGCAGGAACCATCAATGCCAAAAAAATAACTCTCGCTAATACCAACAGCAATCTGGTGTTCAACCATACCGACACCTCCGGCAACTATGTTTTCTCTCCGAAGATTGGCGGGCTGGGCAACGTCAGCCAACTGAGTGGCATTACCGTTATTAATAACGTGAATAGCTATACCGGTACCACCACCATCGACGGTGGTGCGCTTATCGTCGGCGATGCGGCGAATCCAACGGCGGTGCTCAACGGCGCAACGGCGGCCGATGTCACCGTGGGCAGCAATGGTCTGCTCGCAGGAACCGGATTAGTCAACGGCCTGGTGGTGAACAATGGTACCGTGGCCGCGTACAACACGCTGAACGGTCAGGAAAGCCAGCCAAACAGCAACTTTACGCTCGCGGGCGGCATCGACAACAAAGGTACTATCAATCTTGCGGGCGCACAGCCGGGTAATACCCTGACCGTCGGCAACAAATATACCGGTGACAACGGCACCCTGATCCTCAAAACCTACATGGGGGATGACAGCTCAGCAAGCGACCGCCTGGTGCTGAATAATGCTAAAGCCGACGGAAATACCGATTTGGTGATCAAACACGGCGGTGGCACCGGCGCGCGTACCAACACCGGGATCCTGCTGGTTGATGCCCAGAACGGCAGTACCACCACGCCTGACGCCTTCCGTCTGTCTCCGTCTTCAGATGGTTACCGCCAGAATATCGGAACTATCGCCGCGGGTGCGTATGATTACTCTCTGACCAGAGGCGGTGACGGCACCGCGGGGAACCCGGATTCCTGGTACCTAACGTCACGCGAAGTGAAGCCGATGACACCGCTGACGCCGAGCACTCCACCGACGGACCAGGGCAATCAACCACCTGTTGGCCCGAAAACGCAGCCCGATCCTGCGACGACATCAGCCCCGGTATTACGTCCGGAGATCGGTTCCTATATCGATAACCTGCGTGCGGCCAACACCATCTTCACCATGCGTTTGCACGACCGCCTGGGTGAAACCCAGTACCTGGACGATATGTCCGGTAACGGCAAAGTGAGTTCTATGTGGATGCGCAATATTGGCGGACACACCGGCTCACATGTGGGTAATGATGCGATTGCCACTCAGGCAAACCGCTATGTTATGCAGGTTGGCGGTGATATTGCCGACTGGTCAAATGACGGTCTTGATCGCTATCTGGTCGGCCTGATGGGTGGCTACGCTAATCAGAAAAGTCACAGCGTGTCGCACGCCTCCGGCTACAACTCTCGCGGCAGCCTGAACGGCTACAGCGTTGGGGTGTATGGCACCTGGTATGCCAACGACACCACCAAACAGGGTACCTATGTGGATACCTGGGCTCTGTACAACTGGTTCAACAACAGCGTGAGCGGCGAAGGTCTGCCATCTGAAAGCTACAAATCCAATGGCTTTACCGCCTCCGTCGAAGCGGGTTACACCCATAAAACAGGTGAGTACCAGACGCTGAATGGAATGGTTAACCAGGTCTTTATTCAGCCTAAGGCGCAGATCACCTGGATGGGCGTGAAAGCCGACAACCATACCGAAATTAACGGTACCGACGTCAGTGGCACCGGTGACAATAATATCCAGACGCGTCTCGGTGTAAGAGCCTTTATTAAAGGACAAAGCAAACTGGATGAAGGTAGCCAGCGCGAATTTGAACCTTTCGTGGAAGCGAACTGGATTTATAATACCGACAACTACGGTGTAAATATGGATGGCGTCAGAACCTCTATGGACGGCGCACGAAATATCGGCGAACTGAAGCTGGGTGTTGAAGGGAAAATTAACCGTCAGGCGACGCTGTGGGCGAACGTGGCACAGCAGATCGGTGACAAGGGATACAGTGACACTCAGGGGACCGTTGGGGTAAAATACGCCTTCTGATAAACCCAGATAAACAGACCGGGCAATTTATTTGCCCGGTTCTGGAGAAAATATGAAATTAGCAATTGGGATCTTTTTAGGGTTATTCAGCGCCGGTACACTGGCAGCCACGCCAGAAACCGCCACCCCGTGGTCACCGGGAAAAGGCGTACTGTGCGATAAGTACATTTGTGCCGATGCCACCGGCGTATCCATTCCGCTGACGGAGAAATATGTCGGTAAAACCCGTGCCGATAAATTAAAAGCCATGGGCGAGTTTGATACGACCTCCTTCACCTTCGCGACCGGTCTTTCCTGTGACGTGAAAGAAAAGCTCTGCCGCCAGGATCGCTATTATGGCGCCGATGGCAAGCGTAGCGGTAAGATAAACAAATACTATACCAAAGTGTTATTTGGCAGTTTTTAACCTTCTTTTGCCGTTAGATTCACAGTTTTCTGCTGTTGAATTAACAATGCGATTTTGCAGAAATTGATCGAAATCAGACACTTCTCTATCCCCTGGATCAATTTGTGCACTGCGGGACCGCGTAACTTCAACGCCATAGCGTAAAGCCCTATACTTGGCCAATAATTACAGGACTCGTCGACGTTTCACGGGTCCCTTTTTTGTGCAATGTAAGGGTGTCATATGATTACTATTGACGGTAATGGTGCAGTCGCGTCCGTCGCGTTCCGTGCCAGTGAAGTTATCGCCATCTACCCGATTACGCCCAGTTCCACGATGGCGGAACAGGCCGATGCCTGGGCCGGTAATGGGCTGAAAAACGTTTGGGGTGATGTCCCCCGCGTGGTTGAGATGCAGTCAGAGGCCGGGGCTATCGCTACCGTGCACGGCGCACTGCAAACCGGCGCGCTGTCCACTTCATTTACTTCCTCACAAGGTTTGCTGTTGATGATCCCGACGCTGTACAAGCTCGCGGGTCAGTTAACGCCTTTTGTTTTACACGTCGCTGCACGTACTGTCGCCACCCACGCACTGTCTATCTTCGGCGATCACTCTGACGTCATGGCGGTACGCCAGACAGGCTGCGCGATGCTGTGCGCGGCAAGCGTGCAGGAAGCGCAGGATTTCGCGTTAATCTCGCAGATGGCGACGCTGAAAAGTCGCGTGCCATTCATTCATTTCTTTGATGGTTTCCGCACCTCGCACGAAATCAACAAGATTGTCCCGCTGGCGGACGACACCATTTTGAGCCTGCTGCCGCAGGCGGAAATTGACGCTCACCGTGCCCGGGCGCTGAACCCGGAACACCCGGTGATTCGCGGCACCTCAGCTAACCCGGATACCTATTTCCAGTCCCGCGAGGCGACAAACCCGTGGTACAACGCGGTGTACGATCACGTACAGCAGGCGATGGACGATTTTGCCGCCGCAACGGGCCGTCAGTACCACCCGTTCGAGTATTACGGTCATCCGCAGGCTGAGCGCGTGATCGTGGTGATGGGCTCTGCCATCGGTACCGCCGAAGAGGTGGTGGACGAACTTCAGCGCCATGGAGAGAAAGTCGGCGTGCTGAAAGTTCGCCTCTATCGCCCATTCTCTGCCGCTCATCTGATTGCCGCCCTGCCGGAAAGCGTCCGTAAAATTGCGGTGCTCGACCGCACCAAGGAGCCCGGCGCGCAGGCAGAACCGCTGTATCTTGACGTGATGACCGCGCTGGCGGAAGCCTTCAACCGTGGCGAACGCGAAACGCTGCCGCGCGTTATTGGCGGCCGTTATGGGCTTTCCTCAAAAGAGTTTGGTCCGGACTGCGTCCTGGCGATTTTCAACGAGCTGAGCGCTGACCAGCCGAAGCCGCGCTTCACCGTCGGCATTTATGATGACGTCACTAATCTCTCCTTGCCGCTGCCGGAAAACACCCTGCCCTCAACCGCGCGCCTGGAAGCACTGTTCTACGGCCTAGGCAGCGACGGCAGCGTGTCGGCGACCAAGAACAACATCAAGATTATTGGTAACTCTACGCCGTGGTACGCCCAGGGTTATTTCGTCTATGACTCCAAAAAGGCCGGCGGTTTAACCGTTTCACACCTGCGCGTCAGCGATGAACCGATCCGCTCCGCCTACCTGGTATCACAGGCTGATTTCGTCGGCTGCCACCAGCTGCAGTTTATCGATAAGTATCAGATGGCCGAGCGCCTGAAGCCCGGCGGTATTTTCCTGCTCAACACGCCCTATCCGGCTGATGAAGTCTGGGCGCGACTGCCGCAGGAAGTTCAGGCCGTGCTGAACCAGAAGAAAGCGCGTTTCTACGTGGTGAACGCTGCGAAAATCGCCCGTGAATGCGGCCTGGCGGCACGTATCAACACCGTCATGCAGATGGCATTTTTCCATCTGACCAACATTCTGCCGGGCGACAGTGCGCTCATCGAACTGCAGGGCGCTATCGCCAAAAGCTACAGCAGCAAAGGTCAGGAGCTGGTTGAACGCAACTGGCAGGCGCTGGCAATGGCGCGCGATTCACTCGCAGAGGTGCCGCTGCAGCAGGTCAACGCCAGCAGCCCGAACCGCCCGCCGGTGGTTTCCGATGCCGCTCCCGATTTCGTCAAAACCGTTACCGCCGCGATGCTTGCTGGCCTCGGCGATGCGCTGCCGGTTTCCGCGTTGCCGCCTGATGGCACCTGGCCGATGGGCACCACCCGCTGGGAAAAACGCAACATCGCCGAAGAGATCCCTATCTGGAAAGAAGCGCTGTGCACCCAGTGTAACCATTGCGTCGCCGCCTGCCCGCACTCAGCTATCCGCGCGAAGGTCGTCGCCCCGGAAGAGATGGAGCACGCCCCTGCCAGTCTGCATTCACTGGATGTAAAATCCCGTGATATGCGCGGTCAGAAATATGTGCTGCAGGTCGCCCCGGAAGACTGCACCGGCTGTAACCTGTGCGTAGAAGTCTGCCCGGCGAAAGACCGTCAGAATCCGGAGATCAAGGCCATCAATATGATGTCCCGCCTTGAGCATGTTGAAGAAGAGAAAGTGAACTACGACTTCTTCCTCAATCTGCCGGAAATCGATCGCACCAGCCTGGAGCGCATCGATATTCGAACCTCTCAGCTCATTACCCCGCTATTTGAATACTCTGGTGCCTGCTCCGGTTGCGGTGAAACCCCGTACATTAAGCTGCTGACCCAGCTGTATGGTGACCGGATGCTGATTGCCAACGCCACCGGCTGTTCTTCTATTTATGGTGGGAACCTCCCCTCTACGCCATACACCACCGACGCCAACGGTCGCGGCCCGGCGTGGGCGAACTCACTGTTCGAGGATAACGCCGAGTTTGGTCTTGGTTTCCGCCTGACGGTTGACCAGCATCGCCAGCGCGTGATGCGCTTGCTCTCGCAGTTCAGCGATAGCATTACGCCAGAACTCAATGAGGCGCTGCACGCCGAGGCCACGCCGGAAGTACGCCGGGAGCAGGTTGCCGCGCTGCGCCAGCAGCTGGCGGGCGTTGCCGGTGCCGAAGAACTGCTTACCGACGCCGATGCGCTGGTGGAGAAATCCATCTGGCTGATTGGCGGGGACGGTTGGGCGTATGACATCGGCTTTGGTGGCCTTGATCACGTTCTGAGCCTCACCGAGAACGTCAACATTCTGGTGCTGGATACGCAGTGCTATTCCAACACCGGCGGCCAGGCCTCGAAGGCGACTCCGCTCGGTGCGGTCACCAAGTTTGGCGAACACGGCAAGCGTAAAGCGCGTAAAGATCTCGGCGTCAGCATGATGATGTATGGCCACGTCTATGTGGCGCAGATCTCCCTCGGCGCCCAGTTGAACCAGACGGTGAAAGCGATTCAGGAAGCCGAGGCTTATCCTGGCCCATCGCTGATCATTGCCTACAGCCCGTGCGAGGAGCATGGCTACGATCTGGCGCTGAGCCACGATCAAATGCGTCAGCTCACCGCTACCGGTTTCTGGCCGCTGTACCGCTTCGACCCACGTCGTGCGGATGAGGGCAAACTGCCGCTGGCGCTGGACTCTCGTCCGCCGTCAGATGCGCTGGCTGAGACGCTGATGAATGAGCAACGTTTCCGTCGCCTGAACGCTCAGCAGCCGGAAGTGGCCGAGCAGCTGTGGAAAGACGCCGCTGCGGATCTGCAAAAACGCTATGACTTCCTCGCACAAATGGCGGGAAAAGCAGAGAAGTCATCCTCTGAATAACTATCTGATTCAGAATTAGCGTAATAAAAAAAGCCCGAATAATTATTCGGGCTTGTCAATTTAACAAATGACTAAAAATAAATTAAGGACACACAGCAACAGTGTAACTTGTGTGACAAAAGGCATATAACGCGCCCATCATACCCAGCAAACAACCGCTTGTATAATTTAGATTTTATATATTTCCCTTATATTTATTCATCAAATCTATCGTCGTAAATTCCGTATTATTTATTTTAGATTTTACTTATATCGTAACAATTGATATTTACCACAAATGAATATGTCTCTATTAGCATGGCTCCACTTCCTTTCGGGAAGCCGAGTATATAAAAAACAACTAAAGGACTATTTTCAATGAAAAGAAAAGTACTGGCCCTCATGATCCCTGCCCTGCTGGCTGCAGGTGCAACCCATGCTGCTGAAATCTATAATAAAGATGGTAACAAATTAGACCTGTACGGCAAAATCGACGGTCTGCACTACTTCTCTGACGACGGTTCAAAAGACGGCGATCAGACCTACATGCGTATGGGTATCAAGGGTGAAACCCAGATCAACGACCAACTGACCGGCTACGGCCAGTGGGAATACAACATTCAGGCGAACAACTCTGAATCTACAAACTCAGGTGATAGCCAGTCCTGGACCCGTCTGGCGTTCGCTGGTCTGAAGTTCGGTGACTACGGCTCATTCGACTACGGTCGTAACTACGGCGTCATGTACGACGTAGAAGGCTGGACCGATATGCTGCCAGAATTCGGCGGCGATTCTTACACCCAGGCCGACAACTTCATGACCGGCCGTGCTAACGGTGTAGCAACCTACCGTAACAGCAACTTCTTCGGCCTGGTCGATGGCCTGAACTTTGCCCTGCAGTATCAGGGTAAAAACGAGAACCCGGGCAGCGGCGAAGGCACCAACAACGGTGACCGCAGCTTCCGTAACGCCAACGGCGACGGCTACGGTATTTCTACCTCCTACGACTTCGGTATGGGCTTCACCGCAGGTGCAGCATATACCTCTTCCGATCGTACTAACGATCAGATCAACGCCGGCGGCCAGTTCGCCAGCGGTGACAAAGCAGAAGCCTGGACTCTGGGTGCGAAATACGACGCGAACAACGTTTACCTCGCGACCATGTACTCCGAAACCCGCAACATGACCCCGTACGGTAACTCCAGCAGCGACAACGGCGGCGGTATTGCGAACAAGACCCAGAACTTCGAAGTGACCGCCCAGTACCAGTTCGACTTCGGTCTGCGTCCAACCCTTTCCTACCTGCAGTCTAAAGGTAAGGATCTGCAGCTGGTTGGCGGCTCTACCGATAAAGATCTGGTTAAATACGTGGATATCGGCGCGACCTATTACTTCAACAAGAACATGTCCACCTACGTCGACTACAAAGTTAACCTGCTCGACGAAGACGATAGCTTCTACAAAAACAACGGTATTTCTACCGACAACATCGTGGCGCTGGGTCTGGTTTACCAGTTCTAAGCCCGCAGGCCCGCTGGCAACGGCGGGCTGTTCCTCCCTGTTGTTTAGGTTCTATTCAGGAACCCTCGCTTCCCCGCCCGTACAATGACCATGAAACACATTGCAGTTAAAGGTGTCAGTCATGGTATTCAATATTCTCAATCAGCTCATCAATGTTGCGCAGCAGTATCCGGCGCTGATCGTTGGTCTGGTATTTTTGCTGACCTTTACCAAGTCCTGTGCGATTGTTTCTCTTGCCGTTCCCGGGACGTCCGGGCTTCTTCTGCTCGGCCCGTTGTCCGCAGGAAGCCATTCGCTGTTTATCCTGATGTGGCTGACGGCAAGCGCCGGGGCGATTGGCGGATTCTGGCTTTCCTGGTGGCTTGGCAAACGGTATCGCCACAGCGTGGAAAAACTGCGTTGGTTTACGCCTGACATGCGGGAAAAAAGTCGGACATTTTTGCTCAGATGGGGGGTTTACGCCGTGTTCCTCGGGCGCTTTATCTCACCCTTCAGGGCGACAATTCCCCTCGCCAGCGGGATATTTGGCGTGACCCAGCACAAATTTCAACTGGCAAATATCAGCTCGGCGCTGGTCTGGACTTTTATTCTGCTCGCCCCTGGGGCGATAACGCTGGGATTAAGCGAATTCTATTCACCAGCACAATAGTTCAGTGGTTTCCAGAGTTCACCTGAGGCAGCAACAGCACCTAACGCCCAACTGGCTTGTTGCTGCTCTTCATTATCAACACCGTCGACGATGATGCCCTGACTGGAACGTGATGCATAACTGCAAAGATGGTACAAACTGTGGGTATCAAAGTGGCTGAGGAAAAACAGACGATCGAGCTTTATATATTCGAAAGACACTCTTTCGAGTAAGGTTAAATTCGTTAAGCCACCGCCAAACCCTCCCAACCACAGATGACTAAGCTGTGAGAGCATACGCAGTTTGATCATTTTCGATTTACTATGAAATTCAGAAAAGGCTTCGTCGATTTCCAGACGTAAAAAACGGTGCTGTAATAAGAATTCCGCAATATCTTGATTATCAAGAATATAATCTGCAATCTCATCGTCGATGTTAAGCGTAACAAACACATCGCGCGTCATCTCAGCGGGCAACGAATCAATAAACGATAACTGTTGCTCCAGCAGACTTCTTTTGAACGTAACGTCTGAAACAATAACGCGGCGAGTCAGTCTTGATGAATGAGATTGCCGTTTTGGTTTATGCTTCATTGCCCACGAATGTATTTTACCCTCACGGGATACCGCGGGCTCCAATACGATTTCAGAACATAGGTTTGCTGCCAATCCCTGCTCCCCGAACATCCTGTATCTAATTAAATATATTGACAAAGAGTTACATAATCGAGAAGCAGAGGAAAATCGTTTAAAATGATCGGTAGAAGCCCATTTGATAGACATAAACTATCATAATCTCTTCAACGATCGCTAAATCGAATTGATAAAAAAGAATAATCCTATTGCAACCTACAAAATATGGTGGGATGTAATTATATCCATATGTTATGACCAATTCTAATATAAATACCGCACAATCCGTTGATGCATTGCTGAGCACTTCCTCTGTCAGAACCCACTCTGCCCGCATTTTACTGCCATGCCCAATAATAATGACTATTTATAATATAAGAAGAATTAAATTATTCAATTTTCTGATGCGCTGATTTATTTAATGACTATCCCTAATCTGGTTTAAATAATCTACACACTATTAAGTAAAAATTAAGTTTCGATCTCGCCCTGCCTTTCTTGCTACAATCTGCCATCCGGACCGATGTCCGTCAGCCACGTCTTCCACCTGGCCGCCGTTTACACATGAATTGAGTCATTGCCACATGTCGCAAAATCAAGAAGTTACAAAGAAAGAACAGTACAACCTGAACAAATTGCAGAAACGTTTGCGCCGTAATGTCGGCGAAGCCATTGCCGACTTCAATATGATTGAAGAAGGCGATCGCATCATGGTGTGTCTCTCTGGCGGTAAGGACAGCTACACCATGCTGGAGATTTTGCGTAATCTTCAGCAAAGTGCACCAGTCAATTTCAGCCTGGTGGCGGTTAACCTCGATCAGAAACAGCCGGGTTTCCCGGAGCATATCCTGCCGGAATATCTGCAGCAGCTGGGTGTTGAATACAAGATCGTCGAAGAAAACACCTACGGCATCGTGAAGGAAAAAATCCCGGAGGGCAAAACTACCTGCTCGCTGTGCTCTCGCCTGCGTCGCGGGATCCTCTACCGTACCGCCACTGAGCTGGGTGCCACCAAAATCGCGCTGGGCCATCACCGCGACGATATTCTGCAGACCCTGTTCCTTAATATGTTCTACGGCGGCAAGATGAAAGGCATGCCACCGAAGCTGATGAGCGATGACGGTAAACACATTGTTATTCGTCCGCTGGCCTACTGCCGTGAGAAAGACATCGAACGCTTCTCGGTAGCCAAAGGCTTCCCAATCATTCCTTGCAACCTGTGCGGTTCACAGCCGAACCTGCAGCGTCAGGTGATTGGCGATATGCTGCGCGACTGGGATAAACGCTACCCGGGGCGCATTGAAACCATGTTCAGCGCGATGCAGAACGTGGTGCCTTCACACCTGTGTGATGAAGCGCTGTTCGATTTCAAAGGCCTCACCAAAGAGTCTGCTGTGGTGGGCGGCGGTGACCTCGCCTTCGACCGTGAAGAAATCCCCCTGCAGCCAGCAGGCTGGCAGCCGGAAGACGATGAAAACGACTTCCAGGCCACACGCCTCGATGTGCTGGAAATCAAATAAACGAAAGCCCTCCGCCGGAGGGCTTTTTTTTACCCTTTCCTGAATCGCAGGCAAAAAAAAAGCCGACTCATCTAAGTCGGCGTCGTACGAATCAATTGTGCTATGCAGTAATTCAAAAAAGGAAGTAAGACAATATGGAGCGCAACGCCCATCGCTTGACGTTGCATTCACCTGCGAGAGAAATATTGCCCTGAATGGGTAGAGTGTTTATTGACTTCGCTCAATCTTTACCGCATTTCTGGCATCCGTTGTGCTTAGAAAGGTGAAATTTTACAACCATTTACTGCGATGTAACCACCAGGTAACACCACCAATCAACGCTACCAACATAAAGCAAAACAGCGGAAAACCGAGATGCCAGCCGCCGCCGGGGATCCCACCCAGGTTAACGCCGAACAAACCGGTCAGGAAGGTGCTTGGGAGAAAAACCATTGCCATCATCGACATGGTGTAGGTGCGACGAGTCAGCGACTCCTGCATCACCTGCGCGATTTCATCGGCCATCACCCCGGTGCGGGCGATACAGGCGTCAATCTCATCAAGCCCCCGGCCGAGCCGTTCGGCAATATCCTGCATCCGCCGGCGCTGATCGTCAGTCATCCACGATAAACGCTCGCTGGATAAACGGGCATACACATCGCGCTGCGGGGCCATATAGCGACGCATCACGATAAGCTGCTTACGCAAAAGCGCCAGTACGCCGCGTGCAGGTACCTTCTGGTCCAGAAGATCGTCCTCAAGATCGATGATACGATCGTGCAGTTCCTCAATAAACTCGCTGGCGTGATCGGTCAGCGTATCGCACACATCCACCAGCCAGTCTCCGCAGCCCGTCGGACCGGTTCCCTCCTGCAGATCATTAACGATGTCGTCCAGCGCCAGCACTTTTCGCTGTCGGGTGGAAACAATCAGCCGTTCATCAATGTACAGGCGCATCGCCACCAGCTGATCGGGGCGTTCGTCGGTACTACCATTAATACAACGTAGCGTGAGTAACGTCCCTTCGCCCAGGCGGTTCACCCGTGGACGAGTACTTTCTCCCGCCAGCGCGTCACGCACGTTGTTAGGCAGCAGCGGCGTGGTAGCCAGCCACTGCGCGCTGTCCGGGTGAGTGTAATTCAGGTGCAGCCAGCACGGCTGCTGGCTGTCGATAACATCGTCGTTGGAGAGCGGCCTGGCGCCGCCCTGCCCATCCAGTAGCCAGGCGAATACCGCGTCAGGCACATTGACTTCCGATCCTTTAATGGCTTCCACATCCACTCCCAATTCTGCTGGTGACTGACACCAGTCTAGCGTTATGCGATTGTTAAGCAACAGCCTGTTGTCTGCATCACGGCATTTCAGAAATGAGAATAAAAAAAGCCTGCGTCATTACGCAGGCTTTCGCTATTCCTTATTGGTTAACTCAAAACGATTGCCAGTAGTTCGGCTCCCTGGCCGGGGAGATGCCCGGACGAGGGCTTCTCAGGGCGGCAGACTCCGCATGATGGTCGCCCCCCAGGCGGAAGTTACGCGTCCGGGATTGCAGCTCAACGACCTGCTGCTGGAGAACGTCTGACGACCCTGCCAGCTCTTCCACCATTGCCACGTTGCTCTGCGTTACTTTTTCAAGCTCTGACAGCGCCAGGGTTATCTGCTCAATCCCCCGCTCCTGCTGAAGCGTAGAGACCGTAATTTGCTCCATCAGATTACTGAGAAGACCAGAGCCCGAAACGATGTCCTGCATATTTTTCTCAGCTTCAGCAACAATACTGGCACCCTGTGTGACGTTTTCGCTGGTGACACTGATAAGCGACTTAATATTCTTGGCTGCTTCTGCACTGCGATGCGCCAGATTTCGTACCTCGCCGGCCACCACGGAAAAACCTTTTCCATGATCGCCCGCACGCGCAGCTTCAACCGCGGCGTTCAGCGCCAGAATATTAGTCTGAAACGCAATGCCATCGATGAGGGTAATAATTTCCGTCATCTGTCGTGCGCAGTCGGTAATAGATTGCATATTATTCGCCACATCCACCATCAGCTCGCCGCCTTTACGCGCACAATGCGTCGCCTCACCGGCTCGATCGCTGGCAAGACGGGTATTTTCGGCATTATTTTTGGTGCTGGCAGAGATCTCCTCCATGCTGGAAGCCGTCTGCATCAGGGTTGCAGACTGTTGCTCGGTCTTCACCGACAGTTCGGCACTGCGTGAGGCGAGCTGCTCCGAGAGCGACATTGCCGTCTGGGAAGATGCACGGATTTCTGCCACCAGCGTAGCGATGTTGCTGGACAGGCTGTTAATGCCTGGAATAAGGCGTCCGGCACAGTTATTACCAAACAACGGTATATTCACTGACAAATTACCCGCAGTGACTTCATCAATACTTTTTTTAACCGTATTGATAGGTGTCACCAGATAACGGGTCATATACCACCATAACGCCACAATGGCACTAAACCACAACACATTTAACGCCATCAATAAATAAAACGAAGCTGATAGTGTAATCGAAATAATATTTGCAACAACAAAAACGGCCAGTAAAAAAAGCAATATGAATGTGCGAACGCTTATATTTCTGAGCATACCAAAACTCACTGGTCAAACCTGGGGGTATTTTGTTTATAGCACTGCCCGTGGGGTTTTTCACCCCCGGGAAACCGAAAAGCAAACTTTGTGTTTTAACGCGACCAGTTTCACTTTGCGAGCGTTATCATGCACGAAAACCCCACAGACACAGCGTAAAACTCCAAAATGAGAGATTTAAGACTATACTCACACTATAAAATATCATCCACGTATCTCTTTTTTTATTACACTTTACCCACATTCCACTATTATTTAGCGTGGCTTAAACATCAGCACCGCAGGAGTTACACCAGGATATATTCTTAATCAATCTGCAGAAAAGCCTTTGTTCGGGCAGTTATTTCATTCGCTCAGCGAACGCTTTTACTGCTAGATTAGCGGAACAACTTTTAAAGAAGTGGATTGCATGATGCTGTATGTTTCGTGGGACCCGGTTCTGATCGGTATTTCATTTTTAGTTGCGTTTATCGCTTCATTTATTGCGCTCGACAGCGCCGGGAAAATTGCTGCCTCTAATAAAAAGACCGTACTATTCTGGCGGTTATCCGGTGGTGCTACTCTCGGTATTGGTATTTGGGCCATGCATTTTATTGGCATGCTGGCGATGAAAATGCCGATGGAAATGCACTACAACGTGACCATCACCGTCATCTCTTTGTTGGTCGCCATTGTGGCATCTACCGCTTCCATTAATATCGCGGTGATGAGCCATACCCTCACCCTTCGCCGCCACGTTATCGCCACGCTTATTCTTAGCAGCGGTGTGGTCGTGATGCACTATGTAGGGATGTTTGCCCTTACCGCCCAGCACAGCATCAGCTGGAATATCCCTCTGGTCATGCTTTCCATCGCGATTGCTATCATTGCGTCCGGTGCGGCGCTATGGCTGGCGTTCAGCCTGCGGCTAAACGGTAAAGGGGTGCTTATTAACCGTATTGTAGCGGCGCTGGTGATGGGGATTGCCATCGCCGCGATGCACTATACCGGCATGAGCGCCGCCACCTTCAGCCCACATACCCACTACATAGGCGGCGGTATCGGAGAGAGCGGTTTATCGGTGTGGGTCAGCGCCACAACGCTTGCGATCCTCGGGGTCATGCTGATTATTTCGATGGTCGATTCGCAGCTACGCACCGCCCGTCTCACCGAGAGTTTGCAGCAACTGAACCAGCAGCTTGAACAGCAGGCCCGTTTCGACGGTTTAACCGGGCTCGCGAACCGTGCGCAGATTGATCTCAAGATTGAGGAGTGCCTGGCCCTGGCGCAAAAAACCTCACAGCCCTTTGCGCTGGTCTTTATGGATCTCGATCGCTTTAAGCTGGTGAATGACGCCTGGGGACACCATGTGGGTGACCATCTGCTGGTCTCGGTTGCTAACCGGATAAGCACCTGCCTGAGTTCTCGCATGACGCTGGCAAGGCTGGGTGGAGACGAGTTTATTCTGCTTGCGCCGGATACTAACGGGTCTGAAGTCGCCGACCTTGCAGGGCGAATGGTGGAAAGTATCAAGCGTCCTTTCTACGAAGCCGGGCAAATCATCCAGGTGTCGCTCAGCGCCGGGATAAGCCTCTTCCCCGAGCACGGAAACACGCTTCAGGACCTGAAGCTGCACGCCGACACCGCGATGTACAATATTAAACAGCAGGGCCGCAACGGCTGGGCCATCTACGACGTCGCCATGATGAAGAAAATCTGGGAAGGCGCGGAGTTTCTGCAGCAGTTAACCCAGGCACTTGAGCGCGAACAGTTTGAGCTCTGGTATCAACCTAAATATCACGCGCGCCAGCAAACCCTGTGCGGCTTTGAGGCCCTGCTGCGCTGGCGCCATCCTTCCCGCGGTATTTTGCTGCCGGAGGTGTTTCTCAGCACGCTGGAAAAAACCGGGCTCATCGTCTCAGTGGGGCACTGGGTCATCGACGAGGCCTGCCGTCAGCTGAAACAGTGGAGCCTGGCCGGTCATCCGGACTGGAAGCTTTCTATCAATCTCTCCGCAGCACAGTTTGAGCAGCATGACATCTTCGACGTCATCAGCGGCGCGCTTAATCGCCACGACATCGTCCCTTCACGCCTGACCATTGAGCTCACCGAAAGTACCGCGCTCAACAATCTGGAACGTAGCGTTAAGATCCTGAACGACTTTACCCGTCTCGGGATCACCGTATCGATTGATGACTTTGGCACCGGTTACTCCAATATGCTGTCGCTGAAGAACCTGCCCGCCGGCGAGCTAAAGATAGACAAGAGCTTTGTGAAGGACATTCGTGATAACAACAAGAACGTAAAGATTGTTTCGACGATTATCGATATTGCCCACACCATGAACATGAACGTGGTGGCGGAAGGGATTGAGACTACCGAGCAGCAGCAGTTGCTGACCCATCTTGGCTGCGGTTATTTGCAGGGGTATTTGTTCGCAAGGCCGGTTCCTGCCGCAGAGATCCCCGCCCTGGTCGCCACTCCCCCATTTAGTCCTCCCCCTGTGCTTCGTGGCATCGACCACGAAAAACAAAAAAAGCAGGCGTGAAGTGCACATTTTGCATTATGTTTAAACACGGGAACCCGGTCGGGGGAGTATTGATGTTGTCAGCAGAGTTAACGGCTTTAGAGTTTTTGACCACACCAGTGTGGGTGGTTGAGCCAACCAATGAGACCCTGATATTTGCCAACCAGGCAGCACTGAACGTGATGGGTGCCCTTACGCTAACAGAGATGCGCGGCGGCGCGGTATCTGCCTGCGCTCAGGCCCGCCTCTCCCTGTATATCGCCGATCTCGGCACCACCAATGAAATCGTCGAGATCTGGACCGTTAACGGTGACGACGGTGAGGTACCTTTGCGCTGTCGGCTGACGCTCGCGACGCTGCCGTCTCTCGGCAGCGTCATTCTGTTCGAGGGAGCAAACATCGCCCCGCCCGCTTCGCTGAAAGCCAGTCGCTCTGTGGCCTATAAATCGCGCAAACAGGGGTTCTACACCCGTTTTTTCATGACCACCACCGCTCCAATGCTGCTGATAGACCCGGCCCGTGATGGCCTTATCGTGGATGCAAATCTCGCCGCCCTGCGCTTTTACGGCTACAGCAGCGAAGAGATATGTCAGAAACACACCTGGGAGATCAACACCCTTGGGCGCCAGGTGCTACCGGTCATGTCGGAAATCGCCCGTCTGCCGGGAGGCCACAAACCGCTGAATTTCCTGCACCGGCTGGCGGATGGATCCACCCGTCACGTTCAGACCTACGCCGGGCCGGTAGAAATTTACGGCGACCGGCTGATGCTGTGCATCGTGCACGACATCACTGAACAAAAACGGCTTGAGCAGGAGCTGGAGTTTGCCGCCCAGCGCGATCCGCTGACCGGCCTGCTTAATCGCCGCCAGTTTTACACCTTCACCGAGCAATCAGCTTTCAGCCAGCTGCCGGTATCCGAAGACTACTCGCTGCTGTTGATTGATACCGATAACTTCAAGCTGGTGAACGACGTGTACGGGCACCTGACCGGCGATGAGGTACTGGTACAGCTTGCGCGCACGCTGGAGAGCTGCTGTCGAAAAGAAGATTACGTCTTTCGCTGGGGCGGCGAGGAGTTTGTCATGCTGCTGCCGCGAACGACGCTTGATAAAGCGGTGACGCTCGCCGAAACCATCCGCGCCGCGGTGATGCACATCGGGGAACACGGACTGCCGTCTATTACCGTCAGCATCGGCGTCACGCGTCATCAGCCCGGCGAATCGGTGGATTCCCTGTTCAGACGGGTGGATGCGGCGCTGTATCAGGCCAAGAATGCCGGGCGTAATAAGGTGCTGGCGGCCTGAGGAACGTCCGGTGCGGACAAGCCGCACCGCCGTTTTTGCACTAGTGTTTAACGATGTACATGGTGCGAGTATAAGCCACGTCTTCAGCATTGGTGATCGGGTAGCCTTTTACCCACGGCTTAATCAAGCGCGCGTTGGTGTACTGGTAGATGGGTGCTATCGGCGCTTTCTCCGCCAGAATTTTCTCCGCCGCGTTGTAATCCGTATTCCGCGCTTTTTCTGACGTCTCCAGTGACGCCTGGTTCAGCACTTTGTCGTACGCCGGATCGTTGAAGCGCGAAATATTACCGCTGTGCGTGGAGGTCAGCAGCGACAGGAAGGTGGAAGGTTCGTTGTAGTCCGCCACCCACGAGGCACGAACGATATCGAACTTGCCGGTGTTGCGGCTATCAATATAGGTTTTCCACTCCTGGTTTTGCAGCTTCACGTCCACGCCAAGATTCTTCTTCCACATCGATGCCACCGCGATGGCTATCTTCTGGTGAATTTCCTGAGTGTTATACAGCAGCGTTAGCTCAAGCGGACGTCCCGGACCGTAGCCCGCCGCCTGCAGCAGGGTTTTCGCCTGCGCGTTCAGCTCTTCCTGGCTCATCTCTTCCATCGCGGAAGGCTGCGGCGTAAAGCCCGCGGTAGCATCCGGCGTGAAGTGCCAGGCCGGTTTCTCACCGGTGCCAAGCACCTTATCGGCCATCAGGCGGCGGTCGATAGTCATGCTG
This sequence comes from Yokenella regensburgei ATCC 49455, assembly GCF_000735455.1. Taxonomy (GTDB): domain Bacteria; phylum Pseudomonadota; class Gammaproteobacteria; order Enterobacterales; family Enterobacteriaceae; genus Yokenella; species Yokenella regensburgei. The sequence goes on from NZ_JMPS01000077.1 coordinate 27,609, forward strand.
AGCGCCAGACGCACGCGCGCGTCGGCGGTTGGCCCTTTCTGGGTGTTAAAAGCGTAGTAATAGGTGCCAAGCTGCGGCGGCGTATAGACCTGGCCGGGTAAATCTTTAAGCAGCTTTTTATACAGGTTTTTCGGGAAGGATTCGGTGATGTCGATATCCCCTGCCTGATAGCGTTTGGTCGCCGACGATTCCTGATTAATGGGCACGAAAGTCACCTGCTGGATAACCGTTTTGCCATTATCCCAGTAGTGAGTGTTCGGCGTCAGTACCAGCTTTTCGTTGACCACGCGGTCTTTCAGCACGTAGGCACCGTTGCCCACCAGCTTGCCAGGACGCGTCCAGTTTTTATCCGCTTCAACGGTGGCTTTTTGCACCGGGAAGAAGGCAAAGTTTGCCGTCAGGTTAGCAAACCACGGCAGCGGTTTATCCAGCTGAATGCGCAGAGTTCTGGCGTCAACGGCAGTGACGGCAAGCTTATCCGGCGTGGCTTTGCCATCGATGATGTCCTGAGCATTGCCAATTCCGGCCAGTGCCGCAAACCAGGCAAACGGAGAGGTGGTTTTCGGGTCAACCAGGCGCTGCCAGCTGTAGACAAAATCCTGTGCGGTCACCGGCGTACCGTCTGACCACTGAGCGTTATCGCGAAGCGTAAAGGTCCAGACCCGGTTATCGTTAGTCTGCCATTTGCTGGCAACCCCGGGAATAATATTGCCTTTCGCATCCTGGTTCACCAGCCCTTCATACAGGTCGCGGATCACCTGGATCTCAGGAAGCCCCACCGCTTTGGCAGGATCCAGGGACGCGGGTTCATCTTTTATGTGACGCACCAGCGTCTGCTTTTGTGCGAGAACCGTCCCCGCAGGCACATCCGCCGCGACGGCGACAGAAGAAAGTGAACTTAGCCACAGCGCACAACAGGTCAGCGCGACAGGATGCTTCATGAGATCCCCTCAAAGTAGTGAAAACCATACCCACAAGACCGGGTAATTATTTGTTTCAACAATATGAAATGCAAACAACTTGTGACAGAAAATTGATGAAAGGACGAAATTTAGCATCTGGAGGAAACTAATTGATTAAGGGCGAGTTTTGCACAACACTGCCAGTAACAACACTACGCTTCAGGGATTGCTATGACCGCCACTCGTCCCCGCGCGCAGCGCGGTGCCTTTCCGCCAGGCACACAGCATTATGGCCGCTCGCTTTTAGGCGCACCGCTGCTGTGGTTCCCGGCGCCTCTCGCTGACCATACCAGCGGGCTTATCATCGCCGGAACCCACGGCGACGAGAACTCATCGATAGTCACCCTCTCCTGCGCGCTGCGCACGTTAACGCCGGAGATGCGCCGTCATCACGTGGTGCTCACGGTCAACCCGGACGGTTGCCAGCTGGGGCTTCGCGCCAACGCCAACGGCGTTGATCTGAACCGCAACTTTCCGGCGGCGAACTGGAAAACCGGCGAAACGGTATATCGCTGGAATAGCCAGGCCGACAGCCGCGACGTCGTGCTACTGACCGGCGACAAGCCCGGTTCAGAGCCTGAAAGCAAGGCGCTGTGCCAGCTCATCCATAAAATTCACCCGGCCTGGGTCGTATCGTTTCACGATCCGCTCGCCTGTATTGAAGATCCGCGTCACAGTGAACTGGGGCGCTGGCTTGCAGAGGCGTTTGAGCTGCCGCTGGTGAGCAGCGTAGGCTACGACACGCCCGGGTCGTTTGGCAGCTGGTGTGCCGATATTGGGCTGCACTGCATCACCGCCGAATTTCCGCCCATCTCTTCCGATGAGGCCAGCGAGAAGTATCTGGCGGCGATGACCGGGCTTCTGCACTGGCATTCTCAGAGATGAAGCATCCCGGTGGTGAAGCGTAGCCCCGGGTCGACATCCACCGAAAGCCACGTCGGGCCGTCAAGATCGGCGAAGCGCACCTGCGAAGTCAGCGGGAGTGCGGCACCGATAGCCCGTGAGGTACAGAGCATACAGCCGAGCATCAGCGCAAAGCCCTGCGCTTTCGCTTCCTGAGCCAGCGCCAGCGCTTCGGTCAGGCCGCCGGTTTTATCAAGCTTAATGTTGATCATCTCATAGCGACCTGCCAGCGCTGGCAGGCTGCTGCGGCTATGGCAGCTCTCATCGGCGCAAATCGGCAGCGGATGGATAAAGTTTTCCAGCGCCTCATCTTCGCTTGCCGGTAGCGGTTGTTCCAGCATCGCCACCCCGAGGTCTGCCAGCAGCTGACAGCGTGAGGCCAGCCCGTCGCTGTGCCAGGATTCGTTAGCGTCGACAATCAGGGTCGCGTCCGGTACGGCGGCGCGGATAGCGACAATGCGCTCGCTTATCAGGTGGTCATCGAGCTTCACTTTTAACAGCCGCGCCCCCTTCTGCCAGAGAATTCTGGCACAGCTGGCCATAGCTTCCGGTTCGCCAATCACCACGGTCTGGGCGGTGGTGATAGTGTCGGCGAGAATGGAGTGGGTTAATTGTGACAACGTCACCTTTTCCTCGCGCGCCTCCAGATCCCACAGCGCGCAGTCCAGCGCGTTACGCGCCGCACCGGCGGGCAACAGCGACTGCAGCTCGGTGCGGCTGACACCGCGTTCGATTGCGTCGTTGACCGTCATTATCTGTGCCATGACCGAGTCGATACTTTCACCGTAGCGTGGGTATGGCGTGCATTCCCCCACGCCCTTCACGCCGTTCTCTTCAATCTCTACCACCACCACTTTTGCTTCGCTGCGGCTACCTCGGGCAATGACAAAAGGCGTATGCAGCGGCCACGACTCCTCAAACACGCGTAGACTTCTCATTCCAGGTCCTCTCTGGTTGATACGAAATACAGTTTGCCGTGTTAACTATTGTTGGAATACACTAGACCTGACGTTAACTATATGTAAACAGGAAGATAATCATGTCACAGACCGTGCATTTCCAGGGTAATCCAGTATCTGTTAAAGGCGCTATCCCGCAGAAGGGAGCTAAAGCGCAGGCGTTTACGCTGGTCGCGAAAGATCTCTCCGACGTCGCGCTGAGCCAGTATTCCGGCAAACGTAAAGTACTGAACATTTTCCCAAGCATCGATACCGGCGTTTGCGCGGCATCCGTGCGTAAATTCAACCAACTGGCCTCTGAGCTGAACAACACCGTTGTGCTGTGCATCTCTGCTGACCTGCCGTTCGCCCAGTCTCGCTTCTGCGGCGCGGAAGGCCTGGGTAACGTGGTCACCCTCTCCACTCTGCGCGCACCGGCTTTCCTGGCCGATTACGGCGTTGCCATTGCTGAAGGCCCGCTGAGCGGCCTGGCAGCTCGCGCCGTTGTGGTTCTGGATGAAAACGACAACGTCATCCACAGCGAACTGGTGAACGAAATCACCGAAGAACCGAACTACGACGCAGCGCTGGCCGTTCTGAAAGGCTAATCGCGCCTCGCAGACTGTTGAAAAAGTCCTGGTAGAAAGACCGGGACTTTTTTCTTATAAGCGCACTTCACTATAGCGGGTTTTCCCCTGAAAGTGTTCGACCTTCAAAGTGAGCTAAGTACCCGTGCTTTCACCGCTTTTGCCGCCTGCTTTATCGCGTTAAGCTCTTCGCGTAGCGCCTGTACGTCGTCATTATCCGGGATCAGCACAATGCAGTCTCCGGCAATCCTGGCGGTGAGCCCTCTGCCGGTATCAAACCCGACCTCTTTGAGCCATTTTCCGCTTAAATTTATCGCCGGGGTGCTGGTATCGCCCCGATTCGGCACATAGCCCACCGTGTAGCGACGCTGGGATTTATCAACTGGTTTTCTGGATGATGGTTGAATCTGGTCAGGGATCGTAGCCATAACGGCAACCTCCAACAAACGAACAATCAATATGCCGCCATCGGAGAGGCTAATCCCACGGGTGGCGGAACCGGACGAGGTTAGCCTTACCGGCCTTGTTGGCAACCGGCGCGTCTTACGACGCCCTCACCCGGCCCACCATTGAGGTGTAACCGTGCGTGCGACACAAAAAATCATGCGTCGCCAACAAGATAAACTCAGGAGGCTAATCCCGACACCTGAATTTGCAGGTGTGGAGGCATAGT
>NZ_JMPS01000078.1 GCF_000735455.1 Yokenella regensburgei ATCC 49455
GACGCGCCAGATGGAGCCGGAGTATACGCCGCTGCGCAAAATCCACCTCTATCACTGCGACCACCGTGGCCTGCCGCTGGCGCTGATGCGCCGCGACGGCAGCCCCGGATGGCGGGCCGAATACGACGAATGGGGCACCGTGCTGCGGGAGGATAACCCGGAGGGCCTGGAGCAGCTAATCCGCCTGCCGGGCCAGCAGGCGGATACAGAGACGGGGCTGTACTACAACCGCCACCGCTACTACGACCCGACGGCGGGACGGTATATTACTCAGGATCCGATTGGGTTACAGGGCGGATGGAATCCTTATACTTATCCATTAAATCCGATTCAACATATAGATTCGCTGGGGTTAACACTCGAAGCTGTCAATCTTCCGGGGTTAGGTGGTACTTATCTGGACAATGATTTTTATACACATATTCAGACGTTTATTGATAACGCATCAGCGAATGGTGTTGATTTACATTTTAATAGCGCATACCGCTCACCACAACATCAGAATGCACTTCATAATGACCCAAATGCAATAACTCCAGCAGATCATAGTTTGCATTCATGTGGTTTTGCTGTTGATGTGAACTATTCATCGCTCCCAAATGATGCACAACGAGAAGTGGTTAGAAATGCAGCCACTGCTGCCGGATTGAGTTGGGGAGGGGATTTTCGGCAACCGGACCCACCACATTTTTATATGAATCCACCAATTGATCGGACAACTGCTATTGATAACGCAACTCAAGAATTTCTGAGATTAACAGGGAGCGATCAATAATGAACGTCATGAAAAAAACATTAGTTATCATAATGTTTTTCATGTACCCATTACCCTCATGGGGAATTGATGAGCAATGGATGGTTACTGGTATATACACTGACCTTTCTTTTAATAAGGACACAGGTGACATATTGGGCACGGAAATTATTATTGGATATTCAAATAAAGGATATTGGGCTATGTTCCAATATAGTGAAGGAGAACCATCCCCCCCAGTTGTTGTTGCATTAAAAGTTACCAACCATAAGATTTCATTTAACTTACCACAAAGCATGTCTGAAAGAGGTAGGTTTGATGGTGAGATATTACAAAGTGGTTGGTTGGTTGGTTGGTTGGTGAGTTTAATATAAACAAACAAAAATTAAGCTTAAAGCGAGGTAATAGCTATTGGCAATGAAAGCAGAGGAAAAACAATCATTCAATGAAACTAATGAGAGTTATGTTCGTGGGTAATTTGAAAGCCTCCTCGGAGGCTTTATTTTTAGGTTTTACTCTTCACCTTTCTTCTGGTTCAGACCATATTCCCGCAGCTTATTGGCAATCGCGGTATGCGAAACGCCGAGCCGTTTTGCAAGTTTTCGGGTACTCGGGAAGCTGCGATAAAGCTGGGTCAGCACCGAGCGCTCGAAGCGACGGGTGATGTCGTCCAGCGAACCTTCCATTGCGTCTTCGCCCACCGCCACGGTCGCCGCGTCGTAATCCGGCAGCAGGATGTCCTGCGGACGCAGCTCATAGCCTTCCAGTTGGGTCAGCGCACGATACACCGCGTTTTTCAGCTGACGCACGTTGCCCGGCCAGCCGTAGCGGGTTAAGACATTATTGAGATCGATTGATAGTTTCGGGCGCGCAATGCCCTGCTCATCGGCAAAGCGGGCCACGAACAGCTCGGTGAGCGGCATGATGTCCTGCGGGCGATCGCGCAGCGGCGGAATATTCAGCGTCAGCACGTTCAGGCGATAGTACAGATCTTCGCGGAACATGCCTTTTTGTACCAGCTCAACCAGGTTTTTCTGCGTGGCGCAAATCACGCGCACATCCACATGCACCTCATGATCTTCCCCCACCCGGCGGAAAGTACCGTCGTTGAGGAAGCGCAGTAGCTTCACCTGCATGCCCGGCGACATTTCACCGATCTCATCCAGCAGCACCGATCCACCGTTCGCCTGCTCGAAGAAGCCTTTTTTACCTTCCGGCGCGTGGCCGAAGAGCTCGCTTTCTACCGCATCTTCCGGAATCGAGGCACAGTTCAGCGCCAGATACGGTTTATCGGCCCGCGGGCTGGCAAGATGACAGGCGTGAGCCAGCAGATCTTTACCTGTGCCGGTGTCACCGGTAATAAGCAGCGGCGCGGTGAGCATCGCAAGCTTACGCGCCTGCTCCACCACGTGGCGCATTTTCGGACTGGAGGCGACAATCTGGCTGAAGGCGCTGGTGTCCTGGCTGGTCATGGTCTGTAGCTGGCGTCCCATACGCACGGTGGAGCGCAGCATCGCGACCGCGCCCATCAGCACGCGCGAGGCGTTGCC
>NZ_JMPS01000079.1 GCF_000735455.1 Yokenella regensburgei ATCC 49455
TACACCGGGGTGATTTCCAGAAGGAAGTTTTGCCCGTTAATCACCACGTGTTCAGCGTGCGACTCCAGCGGCATCCCTTCGAGCCAGCGCAGGAAGTTAAAACCGGGGATCAGCTGCCCGGCGGTATGCTGACGTAAACGTTCCGGATCCTGAGCAAACAGCTGACAGCTCGCCGGGTTGGCGAGTTCGACTTTGCTTTTGGTATCGAGCGAGAGCACCGGTTCCGGCATGGCAACCAGCAGCGCGCTCAGCGCCAGGTGTTCACGTTCGGACGGCATCCAGGCGACGGTACGCACGTCCGTCACGCCAGAAATACGGCGGATTTCCGCCATCAGACTGCTGAAGGTATTAAACTCCAGCTCTGCAAAATTGAGGTAGATTCGGCCAATCGGGTCGATATCGATACCGCGCAGGTCGATACTGCGCAGCACCAGCAGGTCAAGCAACTCACGAGTAAGACCGAGGCGGTCCTCGCAAAAGACTTCAAGACGCATGGGATTTTTCACCATTCCAGGCCAATGACTTAACGATGATATGTCAGATATCGTCCGGCGGGAAGATAGCTGTCAACAATTATTGACAGTATGGCGGAAAATCAGGCACCCTGCCGTAAAGATCTACGTTCAGGGTGCAAATATACTCGTCATACTTCAAGCTGCATGTGCGTTGGCTGCGTCCGCTCCCCCCAGTCACATAGTTATCTATGCTCCTGGGGACTCGCAAACTTGCCGCCTTCATACAACTCGAATTATTTAGAGTATAAATACCCATTTAAGGCGCGGGATAGCTCAGAGAATGCCGGTGAGCAGCCCGATCCCCATCAGCGAAGCACAACCGCCAAACGCGCGAGACAGCCAGACGTTTGCCGCCGAGCGGATCACCAGATAACCAATCAGCAGACCGATCATGTGCAGCATCGCCGTCGCGAGCACCATGCCGCTCAGCGCCGGGAAGGAGTGTGACAGCTCAGCGCCGTGGGCCAGACCGTGGAAAATCGCGAAGGCCCCGATAATCAGCGCCCCGCTCACCGCCCGCAGTTTCATCTGCAGTGCCACCATCACACCAATGCCGAGCAGCGACGCCGCCACCAGCGTCTCGGTAGCGCTAATGGTCACGCCTGCCATGCCGATCAACGCCCCGGTCAGCAGTAGTCCGGCGAAGGCCAGCGGTGCCAGCCACCACTGACGGGTGTTCATCGCACTCCATACCCCCACCAGCAGCATCATCACCAGATGGTCCATCCCGGTCAGCGGGTGAATGAACCCCTCCGTGAAGCCTAAAGCGTGGTGCGCCCCGCCGTCATGGCCAACGTGCGCCATCGCCATCATCGGGAACAGTGCCACCAGGGACACCACCACTGCTTTACCATTAATACGCATAATCATCTCCAATGTTATTTCATTTAATACTCTGCGCCCGCACTCCCCACGGTGCGCATATTCTCAAGCGCCGCCAGCGTTTCCAGCGCCGCTTCTTCATCAATCAGGCTCATCGCAAATCCCACGTGGATGAGCACCCACTGGCCGATAAGCGCCTGCGGGTCATCCTCATCAATCAGGGAGATATTGATTTTTACCGCAATACCGCCCACATCCGCCGTCGCCAGCTGCAGGCTGTCGCGGCCCACGGCGGTCACTTTGCCGGGAATACCAATACACATCAGGCTACTCCACTTCCATTTGCGTTATCCGCAGACTGTCGCCACCGTCGATTTTCAGCGCGTGTCCGCCGCACTGCGGGCAGGCCGCGTCGTGGCGGTCAACCTCCACGCTGACACAACAGTCCCAGCACCAGGCCGGTGCCAGCTTGTAGTCAAGCCACAGCCTGCAGCCCTCCGCCACCGTGCTCCGACAGGCAACCTCAAAACCAAAGCGCAGCGCGTGCTCCTCGACGCAGGAAAGCGCCCCCACCTCCAGCCATACGGCAGTGACCCGCCGGGCGTGGTGCTTGTGGGCGTGCTCTTCAATCAGATCCATCATGTTCAGACACAGGCTCATCTCATGCACGAGTCAGCCTCTCTGCGCCATACGGAACAGCGCCCGACGGCCAGGATTAACCGGGGCATTGTCGTTGACCACCGGCAGTGAGAGCGCCATACGCACGCTGCTGTGGGTCAGCTCCAGCATCTGCTGCGCCGTCAGGTGGTTTTCAAGCGGTGACATCAGCGATGACGCCAGGTACTGCCCGCAGCCCGCCATCTCACCGACGGTAAAGCGCACGTCGCCGCACGGCAGACGCAGCGCCAGTTTGTCGCCCACGGTACGTAACTGCCACACTTCTCCCGGCCCCGGCAGCACCAGCAGGCTCAGCATCCAGGGCGTTAGCATGCCGCCAATCCACTGCTGTTCAAAAAGCTGAAAACCGCAGGCGCGCACCGGGATGTGTGCCCGAAAGAACGGCAGCCCGCACATCTCCTGCTGCGCGACGGCCTGAAAGGCCGCCTCCAGCCGTGGCGAGGGATCCGCCACGAAGCCATTAATCACATCCGACATCGGCCACCTCTTTGCGCGAAGCCTTAACACCGCTCTCCGCGAGCGCGGTCAGCACCTCGGCCAGCGCCGGTTCTATCGCCGCACTCACCACCGGCGTTAAGCGGATCCCCGGCTCAAGCGACGACGGCACCACGCCCACCAGCGTCAGACGGCGAGGAAACTCATCGGTAAGCTTCAGCGCCATCAGTACGTCACACAAACCCAGCTGATGCGGCGATACTTTGCGGGAGAAAAATGCCGGGATCTCTTCATCGTGCAGTACCGCTACGCTGCCCGGCGCCGCGCCGGTCAGCACCGCGTCGGCGACAATCAGGTGATCTCTTGCCGCCATCACATCCAGCAGTTCCATACCGGAGGTTCCGCCGTCCAGCACCTCGACGTGACAGGGTAACGTATAGCGTTCTTCGAGGGCTTCTACGATGCGCACCCCCACCGCCTCATCGCCGAGCAGTAAATTACCAATCCCGAGCACCAGAATACGCATCACAGCACCTTCACCCGGGTGACTTCGCCACCGGTAGCATCAACAATGTGCACCGCGCAGGACATGCAGGGATCGAAAGAGTGGATGGTGCGCACCACTTCCAGCGGCTTCGCCGGGTCGGCAACCGGCGTCCCCACCAGCGAACGCTCGTAGGGCCCCGGCTCATCGTTGAAGTTGCGCGGCCCGGCGTTCCAGGTTGAAGGAACCACCGCCTGGTAGTTAGCGATTTTACCATCGCGAATAACCACCCAATGCGACAGCGCTCCGCGCGGTGCTTCGATAAAACCAACGCCGCGAACTTCGCCTTGCAGAGGGATGTTCGGTGGAATGAAGGTCTCGTGATCGCCTTTACCAATATTGCTGACAAGCGCCTGCCACTGTTCACCCAGCGTCTGGTGCAGCACGCTGGCGTGTACCGCACGCCCGACCACCCGGCCAAGCGTTGATGGCAGCTGCTCGTGAGTCAGCGCCTTACCGCTCAGCGCTTCGTACGCGGCGTTGACCCGCGCAAAGGTTGCCTGCGTTGGCTGATGCCCGGCCTGCAGACTACACAGCAGCCAGACGAGCGGCCCCATCTCCACCGGGTTACCGTAAAACGTCGGGGCTTTCACCCACGAATATTTACCGTCTTCCTGCCAGCCGGTGTAGTTCGGACGGGTCAGCCCTTCCCACGGCGCCAGCGGCTGGTCATCCTGATACCAGGCATGCTTGCCGCTCTCCTCAATCCCTTTCAGCAGGTATTCGTCACGCTGGTTGATAATCGGGCGGAAAACGCCTTTTTCCATGTAGCCACCCGGCAGCAGGAAGTTGTCGCCTTTACGGTCAACCGGCAGTTCCGGTACGCACAGATAGCAGTCAGCACCTTTGCCCATCTCCAGCCACTGCGGGTAGTGCGCGGCAATCACCGCGCTGTCGACCAGGTACACCTGCTCGATAAAATCCCCCAGCTTGTCGATGAAGCTTTTCAGGTACATCAGACGCTCAAGGTTCAGCACCCCGGGCGAGTCGAGGTTTATTGGGTTTGCCACCCCGCCGACCGCCAGGTTCTGAATATGCGGCGTTTTGCCGCCAAGGACCGCGACAATTCGGTTAGCGTCGCGCTGGCATTCAAGCGCCTGCAGATAATGCGCCACGGCAATCAGGTTAACCTCCGGCGGCAGCGCCATTGCCGGGTGCCCCCAGTAGCCATTGGCGAAAATCCCCAGCTGACCGCTGTCTACCAGCGCCTGAATTTTCTGCTGTACCTTACTGAATTCGGCGGCGCTGTTGAGCGACCAGGTGGAGAGACCACGCAGCAGATCGGCGGCTTTTTGCGGATCGGCTTTCAGCGCCGACGTGACGTCCACCCAGTCCAGCGCCGAGAGCTGATAAAAATGCACGATATGGTCGTGAATGCTGTGGGCGGCGGCAATAATATTGCGGATGTACTGGGCGTTCACCGGCACTTCCATCCCCAGCGCATTTTCCACCGCACGCACCGAGGCCAGCGCGTGAATGGTGGTACATACTCCGCAGATTCGCTGCACAATCATCCACGCATCGCGCGGATCGTTACCCTGCACAATCTCTTCCATTCCACGCCACATCGTCCCGGAAGACCAGGCCTTCACGACTTTTCCCGCTTCAATTTCACAGTCGATTCGCAAATGCCCCTCAATGCGGGTGACGGGATCAATGGTGATGCGTTGGCTCATGCTCTACCTCTGGTTTTTTATTTTCACTCTGGCGTTCGTGCGCGGGCAGAACCGGCAGCAGCCGGACCAGCAGGATGTACGCACACACCTCTATGGCAACAAAGCCAATGGAAATCAGTAATTCACTGGGGGTTGGGAAGTAGCCGTAGCCGTTACCCGGATCGTAGGCCAGCAGCGCATAGTTGAGTCGCCAGAACGCCGCACCACCCACCATGCACAGCGCGCCGACAAACAGCCACCGCGAGTCTTGACGGTTTCGCTTGAAGCGAAAAATCAGCAGCGGCGCAAACATCAACAGCGTTTCCACCCAGAAGGAAATGGCAAAACGATCGAGGTGCCACAGGTAACCTGTTTTATGGCGAACGATAAGCTCGCCGAAGCGCAGCACGATAAACAGCAGCAGAAAGACCTCAATCAGCCGCGTCAGACGGGTAAACAGCGGCGTTTCATCAGGCCCTTTGCCGCGTAGCCCGGACTGCACCAGCGAACCTTCAAAAATCACAATCGAAAAGCCGAGGATAAAGGCGGTGAGCAGTGAAAACAGCGGCAGCATTTCATAGCTCTGCCACAGCGGATGCACCTTGTACCCGGCGGCGATCATCAGCGATCCCATCGACGACTGGTGCATCGATGGCAGCAGTGCGCCGAGGGCGATAATCAGGAACATCGCTTTGTTAAGCAGGCGCAGCGGTTTCTTCCAGCCGAGTCGTTCGCACAGCGCCGGGGCAAACTCCAGCGCCACCACGCCGATGTAAATCGTCATGCAGACGGCGGTTTCAAACAGCACCGAGTTGGTGTTGAAATGCCCCGGAATGTAGAAATATGGCAGGTTCCAGTAGCGGCCCACGTCGATGGTGATCGACAAGCCGCCCAGCGAATAACCAAACATGCTGGCGAGCAGCGCCGGACGCACCAGCGGATGGTATTCACCACGGTTAAAAACGTAGACCGCCCAGGCCAGCGCCCAGCCACCGCAGGCAAGGCCCGTCCCGACCAGCAGGTCGAAGGCAATCCAGATCCCCCACGGGTAGCCCCCGTTCAGATCCGAGACATCGCCAATGCCGAACACCAGACGCTTAACGATAAGCAGCAGGCACAGCATGACAAACGGCGCCAGCAGCATCACCGGCCAGCTCACCAGGCGGCCGCCGAGCGGGCTCATTTTATGCGTCGCCATGATCATCATCCTTTTTGTCTTCAGGCTTATCGTCAGGCTTGCGGCGCATATTGCGCTGCACCAGGAAGGTGATCCCCGCCAGCGCCGCCAGCGGCAGCACCATGCCTTTGTACAGCGAATGCTGCACGTGCTCTGAGCGCGCCCCCGTAGAAAGCTCGTCAAGCGCAGGCAGGCCAAGCTTGTCGAACGGTACGCCAGCCAGTACCAGCACCTGCGTGCCACCGCCCTCTTTTTCGCCATACAGATGCGGCTCGTAGTGCGCCAGCGGGTGCTCATAAACATCATTTTTCAGCGTCTGGCGCGGGTAGCGGTACATTTCCCCTGCCTTCGCGTTAAGCCGCTGATGGGCTTCGGCCATTAAGGCTTCGCGGGTACCGAAGATAACCGCCCCGGTCGGGCAAACGTCCACGCAGCCCGGCAGGCCGCCTTTGTCGAGCCGCTCCACGCCTTTCTGGTTGCAGAGCTCACACTTATGGATTTTGCCGAAAGGGTTGTCGTAGTCGTATTTCGGCACGTTGAACGGGCAGCCCACCATGCAGTAGCGGCAGCCGGTACAGACATCGGGGTTGTAGTGAACAATGCCGGTCTTCGGGTCTTTCTTCAGCGCCTGCACCGGGCAGACGGAGACGCAGTTCGGATCCACGCAGTGCATACACTGCTTTTTGATATAGGCGTAGCCGTCGTCAAGCGTATCTTTGTGGATGCCCTTTCCGCTGCGCCAGACCTGGATGATGTTGTTGGTGTACGGGCTGAGCTTGTCGTTGTTCGACCAGGTATTTTCGGTTCCGGCGTAGGCGTAGGTTTCACCGTGCGGTTCATCGGCGTGATTAATGCGCTGGCACTCGCTGACGCAGGCCTGACAGCCAACGCACAGGGTGGAGTCATACAACATGCCGAGCGAACCCGGGATCGGCGGTCTGTTCTCTGCCGCGGCCCGGGCAGACGGCGCAACGCCTGCCAGCATCGCACCCGTGGAGGCCAGTTTCAAAAAGTGACGTCTGTTCACGGCTTACTCCTTGTGCGATGGCTTCTCGTCATCTTTACGCGGCGTTTTTTGCTGCCGTCCCAGCTCTCTCACCGTCATCAGGCTGACGCCCGCCACCAGCCCCACGACGCCCCCCAGTAGTCCGATGGCCGTTGGGCTAACGTGCCCGCCCTCCTGGCTCGTGACTTCCGGCTTGGCGCTGCGCGGCGTAGGGTTCTCAACGTTCGCCAGTTGGGCAATACCTTTCGTGAAGCCAATCCCCTTTTCGTTGCAGCCATAGCAGGGATGACCAATACCGACCGGCCAGATACCGCCGCCGATATCGCAGAACTCCAGCGTCGGACAGTTGCCGTAGGTTTCCGGACCTTTGCAACCGAGGTGATACAGACACCAGCCCTGGCGATGACCTTCGTCGCCGAACTGTTTAGCAAAACGTCCGGCGTCAAAATGCGGGCGACGTTCGCAGTTTTCGTGGATAAGACGCGCGTAGGCGAACTGCGGTCGGTTTTTGTCATCGAGCGCAGGCGCTCGCTGATAAGTGATGATATGCGCCACGGTGGCGAGGAAGTTGTGCGGGTTTGGCGGGCAACCAGGAATATTAATCACCGTTTTCCCCGGCAGTACGTCCTGCAGGCTGACCGCACCGGTCGGGTTAGCGCCGCTTGCCGGTACCCCACCCCAGGCGGCGCAGGAGCCGATCGCGATAACGGCGGCGGCATGCTCTGCCGCATCGCGAATATGCTCAACAATAGGCTTCCCGGCGACCATGCAGTAAATGCCGCCATCCTTCACGGGAATAGAGCCGTCGACCACCAGTACGTATTTGCCCTTATATTGCTCAATTGCCCGATGTTTATTTTCTTCCGCCTGTTCACCAAATGCGGCCGAGAGCACCTCGTGGTACTCCATGGAAATAACGTTGAGCAGTAAATTCTCAATGGTAGGATGTGTTGCGCGCAGCAGCGATTCAGTACAGCCGGTGCATTCTTGTGCACCAATCCATATTACCGGCGGGCGTTGCGGGGACGTTACCGCATTTGCCATTTCAGCCGCTGCCCCTGGTGTTAATCCCATTGTGGCCGCCAGAGCGGTGCACAGTTTCAGAAAATCACGGCGATTGACGCCCTGAGGAAAAATCGACTGATTGTCCATTATTAATAATAATTCCTGGTTACATAACCTGTGGCAAGCACCGCATATGCCTGTATAGGGTGAGGCTTTTCAACAAAGATGAATTGATTTTCATCAAGTTTTATTTAACCGAGGAAATTTCATTGCGGATAATATGAATGAAATCGCTTCAGCAAATTTATTTTTTCAGCCATTCATCCATATTTTTTCATAATGGTCATTTTTCCGGTTTGTGATAAGGAGAGCCCGCGCGTCTCCGGAGCGAAGAAAATAGAGACCAGCCAGCCGATTAACGATATTAAGGCTCCTGTCAGCATGACCGTACTGATGCCGTAACGGGTGATAAACACCGGCAGCGCCCAGGTAGAAATCACCGTTCCGATACGGCTTATCGACATAATCACCCCCACCGCCGATGCGCGGATATCGGTAGGAAACAGCTCATTGGGATAGAGCCACTGCAGGATCCCCGGCCCACCGGAGAAAAAGGCGTACACCGCAAACGCGACAATCACCAGCCAGATGTCGAGGCTCGAAACCAGCCCCAATACCGCCAGCGCCAGCGTCATCATGGCGAAACTGCCGATAAGCAACGGTCGACGGCCAATTTTGTTAAGCCAGTACATGGCCGGCAGGCAGCCGAGCATAAAAAACAGGCTGATGACGACGTTTCCCAGCGCCGCGGTGCGTCCCTGATCCCAGCCGAGCAGGCCGACAATCTGCGGCCCGAAGGTGTAGAGCGCGAACATTGGGATCACCTGACAGGTCCAGATGGCGGCGACAAACAGTACGAATGAGAAATGTCGCCGGGTAAACAGCTGCAGAAACCGCGTTTCCTGGGCCGGCTCTTCATCAAAAACAACCGGTTCCCCGAACAGTTTCAGCATCATCTGCTCACATTCCTGCACCCGTCCTTTACGCAGCAGCCAGCGCGGGGATTCCGGTAGGTCAAAGCGCCCCACCAGAATAAGCACACAGGGGATAAACGCGCTGCCGAGCATCCAGCGCCAGCCGTCTGCCACGTCGTACAGCAGATAGCCCACCAGATTGGCGCAGGTTGCACCGACGTACCACATCGCCGCAATAAATCCGACGGCGAACGCCCGCTGGCGGGTATTGGAAAACTCGGTAATCATCGAGGTGGCAATGGGATAGTCGGCCCCAATCACAATGCCGATAAGCACCCGCATTACCAGCAATTCCATTGGCGACGACACCCACATGGTGGCAAGAGAAATCAGACCGATAAGAATAATGTCAATAAGAAACATCTTTCGCCGCCCTACCCGGTCTGAAATATAACCGAAGAGCGACGTACCAATAAAAAGCCCAACCAGCGTCGCGGCGCCGAGTAGGCCAATCCATTCAGCATCAAGATGTAATAAAGGGGTTAACTGTTCAAGTGCCACGCCAATTATCACCAGCACGTAGCCATCAAGAAACGGTCCCCCGCTACCCCACAACATTATCCGCCGGTGTATTGAGGTAAATTGTATGTCATCAAAATTTCTGGCTTGCATTTTTTATTTCTCATTTATGCCTGCAAACATATCCCTGCAATAAAAAACTCCCGCAGATCAAACGATCGCGGGAGAACGCTAAGAACAGCCATTATCCGTAACGATATTCCACGCCGAAGGTACCGCGTGGGTATTCCCATTTTTCCAGTGCGCTGCCGAGCCCGAGGATCCGGCAGGTGCCGCACTCCAGGCAACCGGCATAATCAAACCGCACGGAGCCATCGTCCTGTTTTTTATATAATCCGGCCGGGCAGGCTTTGGTTAATAATTCCAGCACCTGCCGATCTGGCACTGATTTAACAACGATATGCGGATACTGTTCATCGACGTTAAATTTGTTGATGCCGAGTTTGACGTCCACGTTGACAGGCGTACTCATAGCGCGGTGACTCCTTTCAGGCCATCTTTTAACAGGTTGATAAAGCCGACGCTTTTGCCATAACGTAAAAGCGTTTTACGCAGCGGCACCGGTGCTCTGCCGCTGACCGTGAACAACTCGCCGGCAATACCGACCGCCATCTCCGGGTAGCGGGTGAACATCCGCGGGTTGTCGAGAAACGCGGGCATTTTCTGGTACATTTTCATGTCCCGTAGCGCCCCCGCTTCCAGCAGGCGCAGGTATTCGCTGAGGCTCTGCTTGCTGAAATCGGCTTTCTGCATCGCCGCCAGCACCGCTTTTGCCGCCGCTTCGCCCGAGGAAATAGCCAGATCCATCCCACGAATAGTGAAGCCGAGATTCATACACATTCCTGCGGCATCACCGGCCACCAGCACGCCGTCACGGACCAGCTCCGTCTGCATGCGTAACCCGGCCTCCGGCACCACGTGCGCAGCGTATTCCAGCATTTTGCCCCCGGCGATAAGCGGTGCGACGGCGGGATGCTGTTTGAAATCCTCCAGCATCTGCGGCACTGATTTCTTCGCCTCTTTCAGGTGATGCAGGCCGCACACCAGCCCCAGCGAGACGGTGGTATCGTTGGTGTAGAGGAAACCACCGCCCATCAGACCGTCGGTCGGCGCTCCGGCAAAGAGCCACGCCACGCCCTCATTGCCCGTCAGGTTAAAGCGGTCCTGCAGCACCGTTTTCGGCAGTTCGATAAGCTCCTTCACCCCCACGGCGACGTTTTCCGCCGCAACCGGTTTTGTCATTCCCAGCTGCTCGGCAAGCAATGAGTTCACGCCGTCGGCGAGAATAACGGTTCTGGCTTCCAGCACGTCGCCGTCGGCCTCCACGCCAATCACTTTGCCGTCTTTCTCTACCAGCCGGTCAACGCGGATCCCGGTGATGCACTGCGCGCCGGCGTTTTCCGCCTGCTCCGCAAGCCAGGCATCAAATTTGCTGCGCAGTACCGACCATGACACTTCGCCTGCAACCTGCTCGTCGCCGTTCTGGTAATCTACGGTCATCGCCCTTGTGGCGGTCAGAAACGACAATCGCTCCCGGGTGATGACCCGCTCGACCGGAGCATGTTCGGCGAATCCAGGGATTATCCGCTCAAGGCTGTGCGCATACATCCGCCCACCGGTGACGTTTTTTCCCCCCGCCGTATTGCCACGTTCAATCAGTAAGACCTGTGCCCCTTCCCGGGCCAACACCAGCGCCGCAACGGAACCCGCCAGCCCCGCCCCCACGATAATGGCATCGAAGACATCTTCGGACATAACCACTCCACAACTTGTCGTTTGATGGATGAAAACGGGAATTAATTTGCCAGCTGACGGGTTATTGCCGGCAGGATCTTAAAGAGATCGCCCACGATACCGTAATCCGCGTACTGGAAAATTGGCGCATTTTTATCTTTATTCACCGCCACAATAGTCTGCGCGCCGTTGGCTCCGACCATGTGCTGGATTTGCCCGGAGATCCCGACCGCCAGATAGAGTTCCGGCTTCAGCATCAGGTTAGAGATCCCGACATAACGCTCGTGCGCCATCCATTTTTCGTTCTCCGCCACCGGGCGGGAACAGGCGAGCTCTGCGCCAATAGCGCGGCACAGCGCATCGGCAAGCGCGATATTCTCCTGGCTGCCAATCCCGCGCCCAACGCTCACCACCAGCCGGGCTTTATCCAGACTCACCGCGTGGCTTTCCCGAGCCTCAACGTGGCTGCGGATAACCGCCTGCTTTGGTGCCATCCATGCCGCCGGCTGCGCGGTACCGCTGAGTGCGGTATCCGCCTGCGCGGCGTCAAACGTACCGGCGCTGAGGGTGACCACGCAGTAAGGGCTGTGCAGCGTTTCATCGCCAAACGCCAGACCGCCGTAGACCATATGCTTTGCGACCGGTGCATCACCGTCGATGGCAAGCGCCGTTACATCGTTGGCGATGGCGGCGTTGAGCCTTGCTCCCAGCCGCGCTGCCAGTAGCTTGCCGCGCCGACCGTTGGGCAACAGCACCAGCCCGCCAGAACTTTGCGCCTGCATCACCGCCACCATCGTGTCGGCGTAGTCTTCCATTATCCGGTCATCCGGTTTCCCTTCCAGTTGCCAGACCTGCTGCGCGCCAAGCTGGAAAGCGCTGCTGCTCTGCTGCGCATTCAGCGTGAATACCTGTACGTTGTCCCCCAGCGCGCTGGCGCCCCCCATGAGCTCCGGCAGGCGGGATAAGGTATCGCTAAAAACCCATACTGATGAAAACTGACTCATAACCTTTCCCCCTTAGTTAATGATTTTGCGCAGATGATCCGCAAACTCGGCAATCTGGTCGTCACCGTCACCTTCAATGATGATCCGCTGGCGTACTTTCTGTTTTGGTGCCGCAACTCGCTGTTGTGAAAGCGCGGTAACGTCACCAACGGCCAGATCGGTGGTGCTCCAGGCCTGCACCGGTTTTTTTGCCGCACTGAGAATGGCCTTCATCGAGGGGATCTGCGGCACGTTGATATCGGTCGAAACGGCAATTACCGCCGGCAGTGGCACCGTCAGCGTTTCGCTTTCGTCTTCCAGCTCACGCTCGATGGTTATCGTTTCAGGGGTCAGAGAGAGGATTTTTTTGATGCCGTTAAGCGCCGGAAGCCCCAGGGCTTCTCCCACCAGCAGGCCCACCTGCTGGGCGTAGAGATCGGCAGAGCCGTCACCGCAGAGCATTAACGAGAAGCCAATTTTATCGGCCGCTTTCGCAAGCGTTGCCGCCGTCTGGTGCGGCAGCGCATGCTCCAGCTGCTCGTCCACGACCACAACCAGCTCGTCTGGCCCCCGGGAGAGTACGTCTTTGCGCCCTTTGACATTGTTGAGCGCGGCACCGCCCACGCTCAGCGCGATGATGTTGGCTTCCGGCAGCTGAGACTTAAGCTGAACGGCAGCCTCAATGGCGTTGAGATCGTACTGGCTGATTTTGCCATCCGCACGGGAGAAATCGAGCGAGCCATCCGCACTATTTACCGTAATATCCTGTTCGTCAGGCACACATTTATAACAAGTAATAATATTCATTACCTCTCCTGGTATATCAATAAATACGTTATTGGCTATGCAATGGAATATATGAGTAACACAGCAAAACAGGCAAAAATAAAACCTGGGTCACCAATATTGAACACATGGATTTTTAAATAATAACAACGTTCAATATTGCTATCTCCCTCACCAATATTGAACGTCGCCTTGACTCCGCAGTATCAGTATTCATTATGGTTTTCACCGCCATAGCAACAACAAGGAAATGGTCCGCACGCTACTTAAATTAACAAAAAGATAACACAAAAGGGAATTACGCATACCTTCTCGTAATACGCCTAAATAAACTGGACTTTATCTATGAGCAAAGAAAATAAGAAATCGGGAATAGAGCCTAAAGTATTTTTCCCGCCTTTAATTGTGGTTGGCATTCTTTGTTGGTTAACCGTTCGCGATCTGGATGCGGCGAATACGGTAATTAATGCGGTCTTTAGTTATGTCACTAACGTCTGGGGCTGGGCGTTTGAATGGTACATGGTCATCATGTTCGGCGGCTGGTTCTGGCTGGTATTCGGCCGCTACGCAAAAAAACGCCTGGGCGATGAACCGCCGGAGTTCAGCACCGCCAGCTGGATTTTCATGATGTTCGCCTCCTGCACCTCTGCGGCCGTGCTGTTCTGGGGATCGATTGAGATCTTCTACTACATCTCCAGCCCGCCGTTCGGTCTTGCGCCCTACTCGCTGCAGGCTAAAGAGTTGGGGCTCGCCTACAGCCTGCTGCACTGGGGCCCGCTTCCGTGGGCAACGTACAGCTTTCTGTCGGTGGCGTTTGCCTACTTCTTCTTTGTGCGCAAGATGGACGTTATTCGTCCCAGCAGTACGCTGGCCCCGCTGGTCGGCGAAAAGCGCGCTAACGGGCTGCTCGGTACGATTATCGACAACTTCTATCTGGTGGCGCTGATCTTCGCCATGGGAACCAGCCTCGGGCTCGCCACGCCGCTGGTGACCGAGTGTATTCAATACCTGTTTGGTATTCCGCACACCCTGGAGCTGGATGCCATCATCATTGCCTGCTGGATAGTGCTGAACGCCATCTGCGTTGCCTGTGGTCTGCAGAAAGGGGTAAAAATCGCCAGCGATGTGCGTAGCTATCTGAGCTTTCTGATCCTCGGTTGGGTCTTTATTGTCAGCGGCGCCAGCTTCATCATGAACTACTTCACCGATTCCGTCGGCACGCTGCTGATGTACCTGCCACGGATGCTGTTCTACACCGACCCTATCGGTAAAAGCGGTTTCCCGCAGGGCTGGACCGTTTTCTACTGGGCCTGGTGGGTGATTTACGCCATTCAGATGAGCATCTTCCTCGCCCGCATCTCCAAAGGCCGCACCGTGCGTGAACTGTGTCTTGGCATGGTTGCCGGGCTGACGGCGGCAACCTGGCTGCTGTGGACCATTCTCGGTAGCAATACGCTGCAGCTGATTGATAACAACATCATCAACATTCCGCAGCTCATCAGCCAGCACGGCGTACCGCGCGCCATTATCGAAACCTGGGCCGCGCTGCCGCTGCGGACGGCCACCATGTGGGGCTTCTTCATCCTGTGCTTTATCGCCACCGTCACGCTGATTAACGCCTGCTCTTACACCCTGGCGATGTCCACCTGCCGGGCGGTGAAAGACGGTGAAGAGCCTCCGCTGCTGGTGCGCATCGGCTGGTCCGTTCTGGTGGGCATCATCGGCATTATCCTGCTGGCGCTCGGCGGTCTGAAGCCGATTCAGACCGCGATTATCGCCGGGGGCTGCCCGCTGTTCTTCGTCAACATTATGGTCACGCTCTCCTTCATCAAAGACGCCAAAGTGCACTGGAAAGACTGACGCTTTTTTAAAAAACGACATGCTAAGAGGTTATTACGATGGATTTTCAACTGAATGATGAGCAGGAACTGTTTGTCGCGGGTATCCGTGAGCTGATGGCAAGTGAAAACTGGGAAGCCTATTTTGCCGAGTGCGATCGCGACAGCGTTTATCCTGAGCGTTTCGTTAAAGCACTGGCGGAAATGGGCATCGACAGCCTGCTTATCCCGGAAGAGCACGGCGGGCTGGATGCCGGTTTTGTGACCGTGGCGGCGGTGTGGATGGAGCTGGGTCGTCTGGGCGCCCCAACCTATGTGCTGTACCAGTTGCCAGGCGGATTCAACACCTTCCTGCGCGAAGGCACGCCGGAGCAGATTGACCGCATTATGGCGTTTCGCGGCACCGGTAAACAGATGTGGAACTCGGCGATTACTGAACCGGGCGCGGGCTCTGACGTGGGGAGTTTACAGAGCAACTATACCCGTAAGAATGGTAAGGTTTATCTTAATGGCAGCAAATGCTTCATCACCAGCAGCGCTTATACCCCGTATGTGGTGGTCATGGCGCGCGATGCCGCCTCACCGGATAAAGCCATTTTCACCGAGTGGTGCGTCGACATGAGCAAGCCGGGCGTCAAAATCAACAAGCTCGAAAAGCTAGGTCTGCGCATGGACAGCTGCTGCGAACTGGTCTTCGACAACGTTGAACTTGATGAAACGGATATGTTTGGCCGGGAAGGCAACGGTTTTAACCGGGTAAAAGAGGAGTTTGACCATGAGCGTTTCCTCGTGGCGCTCACCAACTACGGCACCGCGATGTGCGCCTTTGAAGACGCGGCGCGCTACGCCAATCAGCGCGTTCAGTTTGGTGAAACTATCGGCCGCTACCAGCTTATTCAGGAGAAGTTCGCCCATATGGCCATCAAGCTCAACGCGATGAAAAACATGCTCTACGAAGCGGCCTGGAAAAGCGACAACGGCACGATCACCTCCGGGGATGCGGCGATGTGTAAATACTTCTGCGCCAACGCGGCCTTTGAGGTTGTCGATAGCGCAATGCAGGTGCTCGGCGGTATCGGCATTGCCGGTAATCACCGCATTACCCGCTTCTGGCGCGATCTGCGCGTGGATCGTGTCTCCGGCGGTTCGGATGAAATGCAGATCCTGACGCTCGGTCGTTCGGTCCTGAAACAGTATCGCTAACAGGCTGGCACTTTGCCCTGTAGCGACTGCCGGATGCGGCTATGCCTTATCCGGCCTACAACTGCATAACGCCATTGATGAGGTGAAGCATGACTGCTCAACTACCTATGCCAGAGTTCGGCCCGCTTTCCGGGCTGCGGGTTGTCTTTTCCGGAATTGAAATCGCCGGGCCGTTTGCCGGACAAATGTTTGCCGAATGGGGTGCCGAAGTTATCTGGATAGAGAACGTCGCCTGGGCCGACACTATCCGTGTCCAGCCCCATTACCCGCAGCTTTCACGCCGTAACCTGCGGGCACTGTCGCTTAACATTTTCAAAGATGAAGGCCGCGAGGCGTTCCTGAAGCTGATGGAAACCACCGATATCTTCATCGAAGCCAGCAAAGGCCCCGCCTTTGCCCGTCGCGGTATTACCGACGACCTGCTGTGGCAGCACAACCCTAAACTCGTTATCGCCCACCTTTCCGGTTTTGGGCAGTACGGCGACCCGCAATACACTCATTTACCAGCCTACAACACCATAGCCCAGGCCTTCAGCGGCTATTTGATCCAGAACGGTGATAAAGATCAGCCGATGCCCGCATTCCCCTACACCGCCGACTACTTCTCCGGCATGACCGCGACTACCTCTGCGCTTGCCGCCTTGTATAAAGCCCGCCAGACCGGCAAAGGGGAAAGCATTGATATCGCGATGTACGAGGTCATGCTGCGGATGGGCCAGTACTTCATGATGGACTACTTCAACGGCGGGGAAATCTGCCCGCGCATGACCAAAGGTAAAGATCCGTACTACGCCGGATGCGGACTATACCGCTGCAGCGATGGCTACATCGTGATGGAGCTGGTCGGCATCAGCCAGATTCAGGAGTGTTTTGCCGATATCGGCCTCGCCCATTTACTCGGGAGCAAAGAGATCCCCGAAGGGACGCAGCTCATTCATCGGGTTGAATGCCCCTTCGGTGAGCTGGTGGAGGACAAACTCGATGAATGGCTGGCGGCGCATACCATCGAACAGGTGCTGAAGCGCTTCGCCGAGCTAAATATTGCCTGCGCCAAAGTGTTGACGATCCCGGAGCTTGAGCACAACCCGCAGTATCTCGCCCGCGAATCCATCACCCAATGGCAAAACCTGGAGGGTCGCACCTGCAAAGGCCCCAACGTGATGCCGAAATTTAAGAATAACCCAGGACAGATCTGGCGTGGTATGCCCTCTCACGGCATGGATACCGCCGCTATTTTACAAAATCTCGGTTACAGCAGTGCCGATATCAGGGGGCTGGTCGACAAGGGGCTGGCTAAAATTGAGGAGTAATCGCCCGAAGGGTTCAGGCCAGACCTGAATATTTAGCGATTTGACAGGATACGCGCGCAATGGATGTCATTGGTGGACAACATTTAGGTCAGATGTGGGACGATTTAGCTGATGTTTACGGCGATAAAACGGCACTCATTTATGAGTCCGCTCAGGGTGAAACAGAGCACTTCAGCTACACGGGTCTGAATCAGGAAATAAACCGTACCGCCAACCTGTTCTCATCGCTTGGGATCCAGAAAGGCGATAAGGTTGCCCTGCACCTGGACAACTGTCCGGAGTTTATTTTCTGCTGGTTTGGGCTCGCGAAAATTGGCGCGGTGATGGTGCCGGTGAATGCCCGACTGCTCGGCGAAGAGTGCACCTGGCTTTTACAAGAGAGCCAGGCCAGGATGGTGGTGACCACCAGCCATTTTTATCCTGCCTATCAGCAGATCCTGGCGCAGAACGGCACGTTGCTGGAACAGATTCTGCTTATCAGGCAAACACCTATTGCGACCTGCGCGCGCACCCTCGATTTTCGGCATGAGCAGTCCCGACAGCCTGCGGAACTCCTCCACGCCGTTGCGCTAAGCGTGGAGGATACGGCAGAAATTCTGTTCACCTCGGGCACCACCTCAAGGCCCAAAGGGGTGGTCATTACCCACTACAACCTGCGCTTTGCCGGGTACTACACCGCCTGGCAATGTCAGCTTCGCAGCGACGATGTCTACCTCACCGTCATGCCGGCATTTCATATTGACTGCCAGTGTACTGCCGCCATGGCAGCTTTCTCGGCGGGGGCCACGTTTGTGTTGCTCGAGAAGTACAGTGCCCGGGCATTCTGGGGACAGATCCTGAAGTACCAGGCGACGGTCACCGAATGCATTCCCATGATGATCCGCACACTGATGGCGCAACCCCTCGCCGATAACGAAAAACAGCATCGCCTGCGCGAGGTGCTTTTCTACCTCAATCTCTCCGTTGAGGAAAAAGACCGCTTTATCGCACGTTTCGGCGTCAGGCTGCTGACCTCTTATGGCATGACGGAAACCATCGTCGGCCTGATAGGCGACCGCCCCGGCGACAAGCGGCGCTGGCCCTCCATTGGACGTCCCGGGTTTTGTTATGAAGCACAGATCCGCGATAGCCAGAATCAGGTGCTGGGGGACGGAGAGATTGGTGAAATCTGCGTCAGAGGCATCCCGGGAAAAACGCTGTTTAAGGCCTATTACAACCAACCGGAAGCCACCGCCAGGGTATGGGACAACGGCTGGCTGCATACCGGCGACTACGGCTATCACGACGCTGAAGGCTATTTTTATTTCGTCGATCGCAGCTGCAATATCCTCAAACGCGGCGGGGAGAATGTCTCCTGTAGCGAAATTGAAAACATCCTCTCCTCACATCCCAAAATTCAGGACGTGGCCATCGTTGGTATTCCGGATGCTATTCGCGATCAGGCGATCAAAGCATTTGTTGTGCTTTTCGAAGGCGAAACCCTCAGCGAAGAGGAGTTCTTCCGCTATTGCGAACGAAATATGGCGAAATTCAAAGTGCCGTCGTTTGTGCAGATTTGCCCGGACCTGCCGCGCAACTGCTCAGGAAAAGTGATTAAAAAATATTTGCAATAACGTCTTTATTTAAAGGGATAAAAACATGAGCGAATCATTACATCTGACCCGCAACAGCGGCATTCTGGAAATCGTGCTCGACAGGCCAAAAGCTAACGCGATAGATGCCAGAACCAGCATTGAGATGGGCGAGGTTTTTCTGCAGTTCCGGGATGATCCTGCTCTGCGCGTTGCCATTATTACCGGCGCGGGGGAGCGTTTTTTCTCCGCGGGCTGGGATTTAAAATCAGCCGCCGGAGGCGAGGCGCCCGACGCCGATTTCGGTCCCGGCGGTTTTGCTGGCCTCACCGAAATTTTCACTCTCGATAAACCGGTGATTGCCGCCGTGAACGGCTATGCCTTCGGCGGTGGCTTTGAGCTGGCGCTGGCCGCCGACATGATTGTGTGCAGCGACAACGCAAGCTTTGCCCTGCCGGAGGCAAGCCTTGGCATCGTCCCGGACAGCGGCGGCATACTACGGCTGCCTAAAATCCTGCCCCCGGCTATCGTCAATGACATGGTGATGACCGGGCGGCGCATGGACGCAGAAGAAGCGCTGCGCTGGGGGATAGTCAATCGTGTGGTCAGCGCCGGTGAGCTGATGGCGTGTGCCCGCCAGCTTGCCGCTGATATCGTCAACAGCGCCCCGCTGGCGGTGGCGGCGCTAAAAGAGATTGGCCGCGCTACCGCAGAACTCTCCGTTGAGGAAGGCTACCGGCTGATGCGCAGCGGCGCGCTCAGGCACTATCCGGCGGTGCTGCACTCTGCGGACGCAACGGAAGGCCCGCTGGCCTTTGCCGAGAAACGCGCACCGCGCTGGCAGGGACGTTAATCCAGAGGAGTCATTTCGTGAGCTATTATGCGTTTGAAGGCCTGGTGCCGGTCGTTCACCCCAGCGCCTGGGTTCACCCATCCGCAGTCTTGATTGGTGATGTCATCATCGGTGCAGGTGTTTACATTGGGCCACATGCGTCGCTGCGGGGTGACTACGGGCGGCTTATCGTTGAGGCCGGAGCAAATATCCAGGATGGCTGCATTATGCACGGATATTGTGACACCGATACCGTGGTGCAGGAGTGCGGGCATATCGGCCACGGCGCGGTGTTGCACGGCTGTATCATCGGACGGGACGCTCTGGTCGGTATGAACAGCGTGGTGATGGACGGCGCGCAGATTGGCGCCGGGAGTATTGTCGCGGCGATGAGCTTCGTTAAAGCGGGTTTTTCAGGGGCTCCCGGACAGCTGCTGGTGGGGTCTCCCGCCCGCTATCTGCGGAATGTCTCCGACGACGAGTTGCACTGGAAGCGCCTGAACACCCGTGAGTACCAGAGTCTCGTCGGGCGCTGTCGCCACGGGTTACAAGAAACGACACCGCTTGCTGAGGCAGAACCCCATCGCCCACGGCTGCGCGGTACGACAGCGGTGCAACCAAAGCACCTGCGCTAACAAAAAAACAGGCGCCAGGCGCCTGTTTCTCCTTCCAGCCCGCCGTTTAACGACGCTGGGTTTTGGACAGCATCCACTGCCACTTTTGCTCCCGGTTGAGTTCACCCGGCGGTACAGCACTGCCCGGCGTACCAGAACATAGCGTACTTTTCACCGACGCCGGAGACTTAAGACGGTCGTACAACAGTTTGCTTATTCCATTCACGCGCACCAACCGCTGGCACTGACATCCCCGGCCTTCCAGCTGGTTAGGAATCGTTTTGGTTTCACATTCAATCTCCCCCACTTCGGCAAGAATGTAGGAGACGGTATTAATGGCTTTACAGTGGTCAATCTCGAATTGCCGGGCGATTTCTTTGGCGGTGACCCAGCGATTTTCCGCCATCACCCAGTCAGCGATTAACAAATAAAGCGGTTTATCGACATCTTTTTCGTGCATACCCACTCCCTGTATTTCAAGCTAATGATTCTGTGGTGGTAAACGGGTCATTAGACAAATTACCCGCACAATATGAATGGTTATTTAGAGGTAATATAAAACAGAAAAAACAGGGAGGGTAAGCAAAACGGCGGGCTCATTGTTCAATATCAAAATCGCACAGCGTCATCCGCTGAGCGCCCTTTCCCTGTCGACCAGGGAAAGGGGTAAAACAGGTAGGGAAAACGCCTGTCAGGACGGTTTCTTACTCACGGTTGCTTTCAACTGACCGACAATCTCCCGGCGGAAATCGCCGAGCTTCGGTTTGTCATTGTCTATCCACGGCAGCGGGCGGCAGAGCTCCATTGCTTTAATGCCGAGACGCGCGGTCAGCAGCCCCGCCCCAATGCCCTGTGCAGCGCGGGCGGAAAGACGCGCCGCCAGATCCTGCGACATCCAGTCCATCCCAATTTCACGCACCAGTTCGCTGGCTCCCGCAAAGGCGATATTGAGCAGCACCAGGCGGAACAGGCGCAGGCGGCTGTAGTAGCCCAGCTCAATGCCGTACAGCGTGGCGATACGATTGATAAGACGCAGGTTACGCCAGGCGATGAACGCCATATCCACCAGCGCCAGCGGGCTGACGGCGATCATCAGCGCCGATTCCGCCGCCGAACGACTGATTTCACGTCGCGCCTGGGCGTCCAGCACCGGCTGGACCAGATGGGCGTACAGGCTCACCACTTCCCTGTCGTTTTGCGTTTCGTGGATGGCGGCATACCAGCGCTGCAGCGCCGGATGCGACTGGTCAATTCCCGCCTGTTGAGCAAGCTTTTCGCAGAACGCCCGGCCTTTACCGGTGCCATGGCTGTGCATCAGGTCGCGGGCTTCATCGCGCTCTTCCGCGCGCTGGCGCAGACGCCACAGCCGGCGCAATTCCGTTGCGACGGAACCTACCCCGGCACCGATGATCAGCGCCCCGGCGGCACAGCCCCCCAGCGCCACCCAGTCGTTCGTCTGCCAGGCGTTAACCGTCCACTGAACGCCCTGAGCAACCACGCTGATACCGAACAGCCCCAGTCCGGCGGTGACCATCCGCCGCCACAGGCTGCGCTTCGGACGTAGCGCGGCCTCAACCACCGCCTCGGCGGCTCCCTCTTCCGGCAACACCTCTTCGCTGAGCGCCGGAGCAAAAGTTTCAGCCTGTTCAGCGGCAAAGGTCTGCGCCGTTTTAAACTGCTCGTGCTTTTCCACATCCAGCGGACCGGCGAAATCGATCCGCGGTTTTAACGGTTCGTTCATCGCAATTTATCTCCAAGCAAAAACTCCAGCGCCGCATCAACGCGAATATGCGGCAGCGGTTTATCGACATCCATGACCTGCGGGCGGAAGTTCTCAAACTGGAACCCCTGCGTTTCCCAGAATGCCTGGCCGGGCAGACGCGCCGGGACTTCTCCCGGGTAAACCGTCAGCGGCTGGCCGTCGCTCAGGCGATGACCGCGCAGCGCCGGGATCTTCTCGCCGTTCACTTCAATCAGCCCGCTTTGCGTCGCCTGCACCGAGGCAAGCCCCAGGCAGTCCATCGCAATCCCTTCAAATGCCGCGTTCTGCCACGCATCC
The DNA here is from genome assembly GCF_000735455.1 of Yokenella regensburgei ATCC 49455. Taxonomy (GTDB): domain Bacteria; phylum Pseudomonadota; class Gammaproteobacteria; order Enterobacterales; family Enterobacteriaceae; genus Yokenella; species Yokenella regensburgei. Next base: position 22,321 of record NZ_JMPS01000079.1, read on the forward strand.
TGAATCAGCTGCTGGAGCAACGACACCATGTTGGCATGCTGATCGACGGTGACGTGATCGGCTTTGGTCGCGGCAAACAGCAGCTTATCGATAACCGGGGAAAACAGGCGGCGGAACAGCGTGCGCTGTCCGTAGTGAAAACTTTGCATCAGCTGCGTCAGCGCGAGCCGCATATCGTTAAACGCCTGCGGGCCGCTGTTCAGCGGTTGCAGACAGTCCACCAGCACAATCTGGCGGTCAAAACGCAGGAAGTGGTTGCGATAAAACCCTTTCACCACTTTCTCGCAGTAGTAATTAAAGCGTTCGCGCAGCATCCCGGCGTTGGTGTGTTTATCAGCCTGAGCCAGCTTCGCTTCACCCACCGCATCCACATCCGGCCACGGGAAGAACTGCAGCGCCGGGGCTCCGGCCATGTCGCCCGGCAGCACGAAGCGCCCGGGCTGAATGAAGTGCATGCCCTGCTGTTTACAGGTATGCAGGTAGTCGGTCCACGCGGCAGAGATTTCCGCCAGCCGGTTTTCATCGGCAGGTGCCAGCGGATCCAGACCCTCGCAGAGTTTGCGCCACTGCGCCGACCATTCGCCACGCTGCCCCTGCAGCAGCCCGACCATCTGCCGCGACCAGCTCAGGTAATCCTGCGCCAGCATCGGCAGGTCGAGCAGCCATTCACCGGGGTAGTCGACGATTTCCAGATACAGCGTTGAGGTGTCTTTGAAATGACGCAGCAGCGAATCGTTGGAGCGAAAACGCAGCGCCAGACGGATCTCGCTCACGCCGCGGGTCGGCGTCGGCCACACGGGTGGCGTGCCGTACAGTTGGGCAATCCCTTCGTCATAAGTAAAACGCGGGATGCCAAAATCGCGCTGCGGGACGCGCTTCACGCCGAGCAGACGCTCTTCCCTTACCGCGCTCAGCAGCGGCAAACGTGCCCCACCGTGTACGTTCAGCAGTTGATTAACCATCGCGGTGATAAACGCGGTTTTGCCGCTGCGGCTCAGCCCGGTCACCGCCAGTCGCAGGTGACGGTCTACCCCACGGTTCACCAGCGCGTTTAATTCGGATTTCAGTCGCTTCATCGCCATCCTGTTATGCCTGAAGGAGTTTGTAGGTTGATTTTAATAGAGATATGACATGGGGACGAGCAAGGAAGATGTAAAGGGTGAAATAAAAGTCGGCGGCACAGCCCTCGCTGTGCCGCGGCGCGTTACTTCATCGCGCGGTTCATCCCACGGGATACTCGGCGGGCCAGTCGGGCCAGCAGCGGCTCAAGCGCCACCGCGAGCAGCATTTTCACCGGCCGACGAGCGACCGATTTCACCGCCCAGCCAGCGATACCCGCCGGGCCGTAGCGTAATGCGCCCAGCAGTACCAGCTTACCGGCAAGTTTCAGCCCCGGTTTCACTTTTTGTCCTGCCTGTTGCCATTTGTTGTTCATGACTCGCCTCGTGTTAGTAACACCGTGGTTTATAGCTGACGGAAGCGGCTACGCAACGTGAAGGTATCCGACGTGACATAGCGTTCCATATTACGCAGACGTTGCTCACCGGCGGCAAGCTCGGCGTCTACGGCATCCAGCAGTTCACCGCTGGATGGAATTCTTTCGCCGTGCAGCTCGCTGTCCGGCATCGGGTCGAGGGCGAAAGTCAGAATGATGTATGCCGCTACTACAAACAGGAACAGACCAAAGATCATCGCCAGCACGGTAATAATGCGCACCAGCTTGACCGGCACGTCCAGATAGTGGGCAATCCCGGCGCAGACGCCTTTGACCATACCCTGCTGCGGGATACGCCACAGCTTTTTGTTCAGATCCAGTCCAGCCATTATTATTCTCTCCAGTTCGGATGCTCGGCATCAAGAATCGCTTCCAGCGACTGAATGCGCTCGCCCATCCGTTTTGCGTCGTCAGTCAGCTGCAGTAATCGCTGCTGGTCGCTCTGCGACAATCCACCCTGCTTTGAGCGGTTGTTGTAGTGCAGCCACAGCCAGACCGGCAGGACGAATAGCACGAACAGCGTCAGCGGTATGGCAAGAAAAAGCGCGCTCATATGTACTCCTTACAGATGATGGTCTGGCGACGCGAAACGCCGCGTCGCCAACGTATTATTATTAATTGTCCTGCTTCATTTTGGCTTTCAGCTCTGCCAGCTGCGCGCTGATTTCATCATCCGCTTTCAGCTCCGCAAACTGTTGGTCCAGATTCTTCTGTTTGCCAAAGTTGTGGCTTTCCGCTTCCGCTTCCATCTGATCGATACGGCGCTCGAAGGATTCAAAACGCGCCATGGCTTCATCGAGCTTGCCGCTGTCCAGCTGACGACGAACGTCGCGGGATGAACTTGCCGCCTGGTGGCGCAGCGTCAGCGCCTGCTGGCGAGCGCGCGTTTCATTCAGCTTGTTCTCAAGTTCACCAATCTCTTTTTTCATGCGCGCCAGGGTGTCATCCACCAGCGTCACTTCATGCTCAAGCGTCGCGATAACGTCGGTCAGCTTCTGTTTTTCAATCAGCGCAGCACGCGCCAGATCGTCTTTCTCTTTACGCAGCGCCAGTTCGGCTTTCTCCTGCCATTCGGCCTGCTGGAGCGTCGCCTGCTCAATGCGGCGGGACAGCTGTTTTTTCTCTGCCAGCGCACGGGCGGAGGTAGAGCGAACTTCAACCAGCGTGTCTTCCATTTCCTGAATCATCAGGCGCACCAGCTTCTGCGGATCTTCCGCTTTCTCCAGCAGCGAGTTGATGTTGGCGTTCACGATGTCGGCAAAACGAGAAAAGATACCCATAATTTAAATCCTCACAGTTCTGATATCGGGCGGTGCCCTGCTGAACTCTTAATGCAGACATCGTGCCAACTTTTTATCTTATTGATTTTCAATGAACTGATTGCAATTCATACATCAGAGAACTACAGTAATCTGGCGAATCACACCAACAAGTGGTCAATTTCATCATGATGGAACACAAAGATAACCTGCTCGGCGAAGCCAACAGTTTTATTGAGGTGCTGGAACAGGTCTCGCGCCTGGCGCCGCTGGATAAACCGGTGCTGATTATCGGCGAGCGAGGCACCGGTAAAGAGCTGATTGCCAACCGCCTGCACTTTCTCTCGTCACGCTGGGACGGGCCATTTATTTCGCTCAACTGCGCGGCGTTGAATGAGAATTTGCTGGATTCCGAGCTCTTTGGCCACGAGGCCGGTGCCTTTACCGGGGCGCAAAAACGTCACCCTGGTCGCTTTGAGCGCGCCGACGGCGGTACGCTGTTTCTTGATGAGCTGGCCACGGCACCGATGCTGGTGCAGGAAAAACTGCTGCGCGTCATTGAATACGGGGAGCTCGAGCGCGTGGGCGGTAGCCAGCCGCTGCAGGTTAACGTGCGCCTGGTGTGCGCCACCAACGCTGACCTGCCAAAGATGGTGAGCACTGGCACCTTCCGCGCCGACCTGCTCGACCGGCTGGCCTTCGACGTGGTGCAACTCCCGCCGCTGCGCGAGCGACAAAGCGACATCATGCTATTGGCGGAAACCTTTGCCATTCAGATGTGCCGCGAGCTGAAGCTGCCGCTGTTCCCGGGTTTCACCGATCACGCCCAGGCCACCCTGCTCGGCTACCGCTGGCCGGGAAATATCCGTGAGCTGAAAAACGTGGTCGAGCGTTCGGTTTATCGTCACGGCACCAGCGAGTTTCCACTGGATACGATTATCCTCGACCCGTTTCATCGCCCCGCTACCGCTGCCGCGACGCCTGAAGCACCGCCGGGTCAGTCGTTACCCATCGATTTACGCGAGTTCCAGCATCAGCAGGAAAAAACGCTGCTGGAGCAGAGCCTGCAGGAAGCAAAGTTTAATCAGAAGCGCGCTGCTGAATTACTGGGGCTGACCTATCATCAGCTGCGGGCGTTACTGAAAAAACATCAGCTTTAAACCGCGACCACTGGCGACTTTTGCGCCAGTTAGTCGCAACATTTGTACCTGGCGCCCCTAAGTGCGATACACTTTGCAGATCAGCCTAAAATGCAAAGAAATTATGCGACTAAAATTGTCATCCCTGCTGGCAACGGCCGGATTACTGTGTGGTCAGGTTTTCGCCGCCCCCGCCCCTGTGGCGCAGGAGCCCGCACGTGCCGACATCCGCGACAGCGGCTTTGTCTACTGCGTGAATGGTCAGGTCAATACCTTCAACCCGCAGAAGGTGAGCAGCGGTCTTATCGTCGATACGCTGGCGGCGCAGCTCTACGACCGCCTGCTGGATGTCGACCCGTATACCTACCGTCTGGTACCCGAACTGGCAGAGAGCTGGGAAGTGCTGGACAACGGCGCGACCTACCGTTTCCATCTACGTAACAACGTGCAGTTCCAGACCACCGCGTGGTTTAAACCCACCCGGGCGCTGAACGCCGATGATATCGTCTTTACTTTCCAGCGCATTTTCGACCGCAATCATCCGTGGCATTACGTTAACGGCGACAATTTCCCCTACTTCGACAGCCTGCAATTTTCCGACAGCGTGCAGAGCGTACGCAAAATTGACAGCCACACCGTCGAGTTCCGTTTAAAGAATCCGGATGCCTCCTTCCTCTGGCACCTGGCAACCCACTATGCCTCGGTCATGTCCGCCGAATACGCACTGAAGCTGAGCCAGGAAGGCAGCCAGGAGCTGCTCGACCGCCAGCCGGTCGGCACCGGGCCGTATCAGTTGAATGAGTATCGCGCCGGACAGTACATCCGTCTCCAGCGCCATGATGCGTTCTGGCGCGGCAAACCGCTGATGCCGCAGGTGGTGGTTGATTTAGGATCCGGGGGTACCGGTCGTTTATCTAAACTGCTGACCGGTGAGTGCGATGTGCTGGCCTGGCCCGCCGCCAGCCAGTTAACCATTCTGCGTGACGATCCACGTCTGCGCCTGACCCTGCGTCCGGGGATGAACATCGCTTATCTGGCCTTCAATACCGACAAGCCGCCGCTGAATAACCCGGCGGTACGGCATGCGCTGGCGCTGTCCATCAATAACCAGCGTCTGATGCAATCCATCTACTACGGTACGGCAGAAACCGCCGCCTCGATTTTGCCACGCGCGTCGTGGGCTTACGATAATGAGGCTAAAATTACCGAATACAACCCGGAGAAATCCCGGGCCGAGCTTAAAGCGCTGGGACTTGAGAACATGACGCTGCGCCTGTGGGTGCCGACCAGTTCTCAGGCGTGGAACCCCAGCCCGCTGAAAACCGCTGAGCTTATCCAGGCCGATATGGCACAGGTGGGAGTGAAGGTGGTGATTGTTCCGGTAGAAGGCCGTTTCCAGGAGGCGCGATTGATGGACATGAACCACGATCTGACCCTCACCGGCTGGGCCACCGACAGTAACGATCCGGACAGCTTCTTCCGCCCGCTGCTGAGCTGCGCGGCAATTGGCTCACAGACTAACTTCGCCCACTGGTGCAACCGCGAGTTTGACAGCGTGCTGCAAAAGGCGCTGATCTCACAGCAGCTGGCATCGCGCATCGATGCCTATGACGAAGCGCAGCAGATCCTTGCCCGTGACCTGCCGGTGCTGCCGCTGGCGTCATCTCTGCGCCTGCAGGCCTACCGCTATGATATCAAAGGCCTGGTGCTGAGCCCGTTCGGTAACGCCTCGTTTGCCGGCGTCTCAAGGGAAAAAGAAAAAGAGGTGAAAAACCATGATCATCTTTACCCTGCGCCGCCTGCTGTTGCTGCTGGTTACGCTCTTTTTCCTGACCTTTATCGGCTTTAGCCTGAACTATTTCACCCCGCATGCCCCGCTGCAGGGCGCATCATTGTGGAACGCGTGGCTGTTCTGGTTCGACGGCGTACTGCACTGGGACTTTGGCGTTTCGAGCATCAACGGCCAGCTGATTTCCGAGCAGCTAAAAGAGGTCTTCCCGGCCACCATGGAGCTGTGCGTTCTGGCGTTTGGATTTGCGCTGCTGGTCGGGATCCCGGTTGGGATGCTGGCCGGGATCACCCGCGACAAATGGCAGGACAACATTATTAGCGCCATGGCGCTGATGGGCTTTTCGATTCCGGTCTTCTGGCTGGCATTGCTGCTGACCCTCTTCTTCTCATTAACGCTGGGCTGGTTCCCGGTCTCCGGTCGCTTTGATTTACTCTATGAAGTGAAAAACGTCACCGGATTCGCCCTGATTGATGCCTGGCTTTCAGATTCGCCGTGGCGCGATGAGATGATCATGAGTGCCCTGCGCCACATGGTGCTGCCGGTGCTGACGCTGGCCGTGGCTCCGACAACGGAAGTGATTCGTCTGATGCGCATCAGCACCATTGATGTCTACGATTCAAACTACGTGAAGGCCGCCACCACGCGCGGCGTGTCGCGCCTGACCATTTTACGCCGTCATGTGCTGCATAACGCGCTGCCGCCGGTGATCCCGCGTCTGGGTCTACAATTCTCCACCATGCTGACCCTGGCGATGATCACCGAAGTGGTCTTTAGCTGGCCGGGGCTCGGCCGCTGGCTGATTAACGCCATTCGCCAACAGGATTACGCGGCCATCTCTGCCGGTGTAATGCTTATTGGCTCACTGGTGATTATTGTGAACGTGCTCTCCGACGTGCTGGGCGCCATGGCAAATCCGCTGAAACATAAGGAATGGTATGCCTTACGATAGCGTCTATTTAGAGAAGCGCCCGCCTGGCGCGCTGCGCACCGTGTGGCGTAAATTCTATGGCGACACCACGGCGATGATCGGCCTGTACGGCTGCGCAGGCCTGGCGCTGCTGTGCATTTTTGGTAGCTGGTTTGCCCCTTACGGCATTGATCAGCAGTTCCTTGGCTATCAGCTGATGCCGCCGTCATGGTCGCGCTACGGGGAAGTTTCATTCTTCCTCGGTACTGACGATCTGGGCCGTGACGTGCTAAGCCGTCTGCTGAGCGGTGCAGCGCCCACCGTCGGCGGTGCCTTCGTGGTCACCCTCGCGGCCACCCTCTTCGGCTTGCTGCTGGGCGTGCTTGCCGGCTCTACTCACGGCCTGCGCTCGGCGGTGCTGAACCATATTCTCGATACCCTGTTGTCCATTCCGACGCTGCTGCTGGCGATTATCGTTGTCGCCTTTGCCGGGCCGCACCTGACGCACGCGATGTTTGCCGTCTGGCTGGCGCTGCTGCCGCGCATGGTGCGCTCCGTCTACAGCATGGTGCACGACGAACTGGAAAAAGAGTACGTGGTAGCCACCCGTCTTGACGGTGCCTCAACGCTGAATATTTTGTGGTTTGCGGTCCTGCCGAACATCGCCTCCGGACTGATTACCGAGGTCACCCGCGCGCTGTCGATGGCTATCCTCGATATCGCCGCTCTGGGTTTCCTCGACCTCGGCGCTCAGCTCCCCTCGCCGGAATGGGGCGCGATGCTCGGCGATGCGCTGGAGCTTATCTACGTTGCACCGTGGACGGTCATGCTGCCAGGTGCTGCGATTATGATTAGCGTTCTGCTGGTGAACCTGCTCGGTGACGGCATCCGCCGCGCGATTATCGCGGGGGTGCAATAATGCCGTTACTTGATATCCGCAACCTGACCATTGAATTTAAAGCCGGAGACAGCTGGGTTAAAGCCGTCGACCGCGTCAGCATGACGCTTGCAGAAGGCGAGATCCGCGGCCTGGTCGGTGAATCTGGCTCCGGTAAAAGCCTTATCGCTAAAGCGATTTGCGGGGTGACCAAGGACAACTGGCGCGTTACCGCCGACCGTATGCGCTTCGATGATATCGATCTGCTGCGCCTGTCGCCGCGCGAGCGTCGTAAGCTCGTTGGCCACAACGTCTCGATGATTTTCCAGGAGCCGCAGAGCTGTCTTGACCCTTCCGAACGCATTGGCCGTCAGCTGATGCAGAACATTCCCGGCTGGACGTTCAAAGGCCGCTGGTGGCAGCGCGTGGGCTGGCGCAAACGCCGCGCCATTGAGCTTTTGCACCGTGTGGGCATTAAAGATCACAAAGACGCGATGCGCAGCTTCCCTTACGAGCTCACCGACGGTGAATGCCAGAAGGTGATGATTGCCATTGCGCTGGCTAACCAGCCGCGCCTGCTGATTGCCGATGAGCCCACTAACGCCATGGAGCCAACGACTCAGGCGCAGATTTTCCGTCTGCTGACGCGGCTTAATCAGAACAACAACACCACCATTCTGCTGATTAGCCACGACCTGCAGATGTTGAGCCAGTGGGCCGATAAGGTGAACGTGATGTACTGCGGGCAAACGGTGGAAACAGCGCTCAGCGAAGAGCTGATCACCATGCCGCACCATCCGTATACCCAGGCGCTGATCCGCGCCATTCCGGATTTCGGCAGCGCGATGCCGCACAAAAGCCGCCTGAATACGCTGCCGGGCGCTATTCCACTGCTTGAGCAGTTACCGATTGGCTGCCGCCTGGGGCCACGCTGCCCGTATGCGCAGCGCGAATGTATTGAGACACCGCGCCTGAAAGGGGCGAAGAATCATCTCTACGCCTGCCACTTCCCGTTAAACATGGAGAGAGAGTGAAATGGCCGAGTCGCTACTGGAAGTCCATAACCTCAGTAAGACCTTCCGCTATCGCACGGGTCTCTTTCATCGCCAGACGGTTGAAGCGGTCAAACCGCTGAGCTTTACCCTGCGTGAAAAACAGACGCTGGCAATCATTGGTGAAAACGGTTCAGGAAAATCGACGCTCGCCAAAATGCTGGCCGGGATGATTGAACCCACCACCGGCGAGCTGCTGATTGACGATCATCCCCTGCACTTCGGCGATTACTCGTTTCGTAGCCAGCGCATTCGCATGATTTTTCAGGATCCGTCGACGTCGCTAAACCCGCGTCAGCGTATTTCGCAGATTCTGGATTTCCCGCTGCGCCTTAACACGGATCTCGATGCCGAAGACCGCCAGAAACAAATCGTGGAAACGCTGCGTATGGTAGGTTTGCTGCCCGATCATGCAAGCTACTACCCGCATATGCTGGCGCCGGGACAGAAACAGCGTCTGGGCCTGGCGCGTGCGCTGATCCTGCGCCCGCAGGTCATTGTCTGCGACGAAGCGCTGGCGGCGCTGGATATGTCGATGCGCTCGCAGTTAGTCAATCTGATGCTGGAGTTGCAGGAAAAACAGGGGATCTCCTACATCTATGTGACTCAGCATCTGGGTATGATGAAGCACATTAGCGATCAGGTGCTGGTGATGCATCAGGGCGAAGTGGTTGAACGCGGTAGCACCGCCGATGTGCTGGCCTCTCCCCTTCACGACCTGACCAAGCGCCTGATTGCCGGTCATTTCGGCGAAGCGTTAACCGCCGATGCCTGGCGCAAAGATCGCTAGCCCGTCAGTTTATTGACCTGCCGCTGCTGGCACACATTGTGTAACGCCAGCAGCGCGCAGGGCAATAATAGCGCCAGAAAATCAAACCACTGCGACGCCAGTGCCATCACCGCCACGCCCAGAATAAAACTGGCGTGTACTTTCATATAGTGCTTCAGCGCGTCTTTGTCGGCCTTTCCGGACCATAGTGCCAGGAGATTTCCCACCATATTGACGTAATTCCCGGTCATCAGAACGGTACCCGTTTGCAGGCTATGGTTGTGGCTGATGACATAATTCTGCAGATACACCGGGATCATCCCCAGACAGGCAATCGAAAACGCAATCCAGCCGTCCGCGGCTAATAACTGATTCCGCAAGGCGTAACTTCCGAGGCAGGCGTAAACCAGGATAATGATGGCTTCGAGGTTGATATAAGCGTAATTCGAGAGTCCCTGCCGCAGGCGATACCGCTCGTGGATAAGCTTGAACAGAAACACGAAGATAATAAAGAAGCCCACCAGATAGAGATGGAAGCCGATGTGGATACCGCTGTCGGGATTCAGGAGCCCAATAACGCCATACATGGTGTTAAAGGTCATGAGCCCGAGTAGCGTATGGAATAACAAGAGGAAGCTGATGCAGTCCATGCATCCCCCAACAAAACACAACGTATAAACCACTGAATGCTGTTTCACTATGCCCCTCAATGCTGTTCATCCCTTAGAGCAGTAAAGACGAAACCGCAATAACGTCAACTCTTTTTGCCGCGCTGGTTGGATGAGGCGAAGCCTGGTCGGGATGATATACTTTGCAGATTCTGGAAAATTAAGTGACACACGAAGCAGCGCGTGGGCTATAATTTCCAGCTAATTTCGAATGACTTTGAAATTTTGCCTTTAACTGCTTGATACTAAAGGCAAAGAATAAGTAATGACTATAAGGATTACATGCTATGGGTTTTCTTTCCGGTAAGCGCATTCTGGTCACTGGCGTAGCCAGTAAACTGTCCATCGCCTACGGTATCGCTCAGGCGATGCATCGCGAAGGCGCAGAACTGGCCTTCACCTATCAGAACGACAAACTGAAAGGCCGCGTAGAAGAATTTGCAGCTCAGCTGGATTCCAGCATTGTGCTGGAATGTGATGTTGCGAAAGACGAAAGCATCGACGCAATGTTCGGTGAGCTGGCAAAAACCTGGCCGAAATTTGACGGTTTCGTGCACTCCATCGGTTTCGCACCGGGCGATCAGCTGGACGGCGACTATGTGAACGCTGTTACCCGTGAAGGCTTCAAAATCGCTCACGACATCAGCTCCTATAGCTTTGTGGCGATGGCGAAAGCCTGCCGCGAAATGCTGAACCCGAACGCCGCCCTGCTGACCCTGTCCTACCTGGGTGCAGAGCGCGCTATTCCGAACTACAACGTGATGGGCCTGGCGAAAGCCTCCCTGGAAGCTAACGTGCGCTACATGGCTAACGCCATGGGCCCGGAAGGCGTTCGTGTTAACGGTATCTCTGCAGGCCCGATCCGCACCCTGGCGGCATCCGGTATCAAAGATTTCCGTAAAATGCTGGCACACTGCGAAGCGGTTACCCCGATCCGTCGCACCGTGACCATCGAAGACGTGGGCAACACTGCAGCATTCCTGTGCTCTGACCTCTCCGGCGGCATCTCCGGCGAAATCGTTCACGTTGACGGCGGTTTCAACATCGCAGCAATGAACGAACTGGAAATTAAATAATTTCCCGAACCCTCTTCACGCTGTGAAGAGGGTCTCTCCTTTCCCCTCCCTTCGCGTTATTCCGTTCTGCTATTTGTTATCACCGAACAATATTTTCTCCTTTTGCCCCCATAAGCCAGGATATTCATTCATAAACGATCCGGCGAAGTGGCCTTTTTGCGTCTGGATCGCCACTTTCAGATCAAGGAATGCCCATGGAGCAGCGCCGCGTTAACGGCAAAAGCCAGTGGTATCATGAAACCCAGTCCCGCTCGAATCCTTTGGAGGTGCTTCCCCTGGTGCCGGAAGCCGCCCACGTCGATTGTCGGTTTTTGTTGGATCTCTGTGTACCCGATTCGCTTCTTACCGCCTGCGACGCCTGGCTGCAGCCGGCCAGAGCGTTATGCGATACGTTATTCCCGGAGGGGGTGACGGTCACGCGTCTGCAAACCTTCAGCGCCTATGACCGTTTGAGCACCGCGCTCACCGTCGCTCAGGTTTTTGGCGTGCAGCGTTTGTGCAACCATTACGCAGCGCGATTGACCCCGCTGCCGGGGCCGGATTCGTCGCGCGAAAGCAACCGCCGCCTGGCACAAATCACCCAGTATGCGCGCCAGCTCTCCGGCACGCCGTCCGTGATTGACGACAGCGCGTACGCGCAGCTTGATGAGGTTGGGCTGACGGCGTTCGATATTGTGCTTATTAATCAGATTATCGGCTTTGTTGGTTTCCAGGCGCGAGTACTGGCCGTGCTGCAGGCGCAGCTCGGTTCTCCTGTCCGCTGGCTCCCCGGCATGCCTGCCCTTGAAGATGCGATAAATACGCCCGCCAGCCTTCACAACCTGACGGAACTGACGCCGCAGCTGGTTTATGAGCCGGTCGTAATGACGCAGCTCACCGCCCTGGCGTCGTCGTTACAGGAGCGTGTTCCTGATATTCATGGTGTAAATATTACCGATGTCGGAATTAAAGAGAGCGCGAACGAAGTCATCCGACTGGGAGCGTTGGGCTACGCGAGTCATGAGGTCGTTAGCCTCCTCGCCTGGAGTGGATTACAGAGCTGGTTAAACCGTTTAAAAATAGCCCTGAGAAATGTAGAGGATCCGGGGGCAAAGCCGAAAGAACGCTTGCTGAGGCAGTGAGAATCGCGTAAAACAGTCAGCTGCTATTTGGCCACGAAAATACATGACTATGTTTCAGGACAACCCGCTGCTTGCGCAGCTAAAACAGCAACTGCATTCCCAGACGCCTCGTGCTGAAGGCGTCGTCAAAGGCACGGAAAAAGGCTTCGGCTTCCTCGAAGTTGATGCCCAAAAAAGCTACTTTATTCCGCCGCCGCAAATGAAGAAAGTCATGCACGGCGACCGCGTTATCGCCGTCATTCACAGCGAAAAAGACCGCGAAAGCGCAGAGCCGGAAGAGCTGGTTGAGCCGTTCCTGACGCGCTTCGTTGGCCGTGTACAGAGAAAAGACGACCGTCTGTCTATCGTTCCTGACCATCCATTGCTGAAAGATGCCATTCAGTGCCGCGCTGCCCGTGGCGTTGAACACGATTTTAAAGAGGGTGACTGGGCCGTAGCAGAAATGCGCCGTCATCCGCTAAAGGGCGACCGCAGCTTCTATGCGGAGCTCACCCAGTTTATTACCTACGGCGAAGATCACTTCGTACCGTGGTGGGTCACCCTTGCACGTCATAATCTTGAGAAAGAAGCGCCGAACGGCGTCGCCACCGAGATGCAGGACGAAGGGCTTGTCCGCCGCGACCTCACCTCGCTTGATTTCGTCACCATCGACAGCGCCAGCACCGAAGATATGGACGATGCGCTGTACGTAGAAGATGCGCAGGACGGCAAGCTGCATCTGACCGTTGCGATCGCTGACCCAACCGCGTGGATTGTAGAAGGCAGCAAGCTTGATGAGAGCGCGAAAGTGCGTGCTTTCACCAACTATCTGCCGGGCTTCAACATCCCGATGCTGCCGCGCGAGCTGTCTGACGACCTGTGCTCGCTGCGCGCCAACGAAGTGCGTCCGGTACTGGCCTGCCACATGACCATCGCCGCCGACGGCACCATTGAAGATGACATCGAGTTCTTCGCCGCCACCATCGAATCGAAAGCTAAGCTCGCTTATGACGATGTGTCTAACTGGCTGGAGAATACCGGCGACTGGAAACCTGAGAACGAGCGCATTGCCGGTCAGATAACGCTGCTCAAGCGCGTCTGCGAGCAACGTAGCGAATGGCGTAAAACCCATGCGCTGGTGTTCAAAGATCGCCCGGACTACCGTTTCGTGCTCGGCGAGAAAGGCGACGTGCTGGATATCATTGCTGAACCGCGTCGCATTGCGAATCGCATCGTGGAAGAATCCATGATTGCCGCCAACATCTGCGCCGCCCGCGTGCTGCGCGATAAGCTCGGCTTTGGTATCTACAACGTGCATACCGGCTTCGATCCGGCCAGCAGCGAGCAGCTTGCTGCCCTGCTGAAAACTCACGACGTACACGTTGATCCGCAGGAAGTGTTGACGCTTCCGGGCTTCTGCAAGCTGCGTCGCGAGCTGGATGCTCAGCCTTCTGGCTTCCTCGATAGCCGTATTCGTCGCTTCCAGTCATTTGCCGAGATCAGTACCGAGCCAGGTCCGCATTTCGGCCTGGGGCTTGAGGCCTACGCCACCTGGACTTCACCTATCCGTAAGTACGGCGACATGGTTAACCATCGTCTGCTGAAGGCTATCGTGAAAGGTGAAACCATCGCTCGTCCGCAGGATGAGATAACCGTACAGATGGCCGAACGTCGTCGCCTGAACCGCATGGCCGAGCGCGATGTGGCCGACTGGCTGTACGCCCGCTTCCTGAGCCCGAAAGCCGGTACCGACACCCGCTTTGCTGCTGAGATCATCGACATCAGCCGTGGTGGGATGCGCGTTCGTCTGGTGGATAACGGCGCAGTGGCCTTTATTCCGGCCCCGTTCCTGCACGCCGTGCGTGACGAGATGGTCTGCAGCCAGGAAAACGGCACCGTGCAGATCAAAGGAGAAGTGGCTTACAAAGTGACTGACGTTATCGATGTCACCATCGCGGAAGTTCGCATGGAAACCCGTAGCGTTATCGCCCGCCCGCTCGCCTGATCCCCCTCGCAGAGGCTTCCGCCCGGAAGCCTCTCGTTTTCACTTCTCTTCTGTCTCAGCTTGTACAAAATTTTTCCCCAAAAAACAGTAAAACCGTTCACAATAAAAGAGTGATTTCAGTGCAAATCAATAACAATGACTAACTGTTGCGCTTTAGCGGGTTGGGAGAAAGCATGAGTGAGGATCTGGAGCAAAACTTGCTCTATCGCTACCTGGGAACCACCAGTCCATACTGGCGTTTATCCGCAGACAGCAACGCCCTGCACTTGTCCGCCACTGAGGGTACGGATACTCGTCAGGTCGTGGCGCTGAACGCGAGTCAGGCGGATTCAATACGTGAGATGACGGTGATCACCTCAAGTATCACCATGTCTGTATCGCTGTATGGCAACGACGTTCCCGTGCACCTGGTGGGGCGTAAAATCAGTAAATCCCAGTGGGCAGGCACCGCATCGGCCTGGGCCGATACCACTTCGGTGGCCCGCGATCTGGTCCAGGGGCTCTCTTTTGCCGAGCAGGTGGTTTCCGAAGCCAACTCGGTTATCGTCATTCTCGATAAACAAGGCAATATTCAGCGCTTTAATCGCCTCTGCGAGGAATACACCGGCCTGAAAGAGCATGAAGTTATCGGCCAGAACGTCTTTAAGCTCTTCATGAGCCGTGCTGAAGCCGCGGCGTCGAAAAAAAATATCACCGGATTCTTCCGTAACGGCAGCTCCTACGAGGTGGAACGCTGGATAAAGACCCGCAAAGGGCAGCGTCTGTTCCTGTTCCGCAATAAATTCGTCCATAGCGGCAGCGGCAAGAACGAAATTTTCCTTATCTGCTCGGGTACGGATATCACCGAAGAGCGCCGCGCCCAGGAACGACTGCGGGTGCTGGCGAACACCGACACCATTACCGGGTTGCCAAACCGTAACGCCATCAATGAGATGATTAGCGACGCCATTACGCTTCGCGGTGACACCCAGGTCGGCGTAGTTTATCTCGACCTCGATAACTTCAAGAAAGTGAACGATGCCTACGGGCATATGTTTGGCGATCAGCTGCTGCAGTCTGTCGCCTTATCGATTTTGAGCTGTCTGGAAGAGGGCCAGACGCTGGCACGTCTGGGTGGTGATGAGTTTATCGTACTGGCTACCGACTCCTCACAGAGCTCGCTGGAGGCCATGGCGTCACGGATCCTCACTCGTTTGCGCGACCCCTTCCGCATCGGACTTATCGAAGTCTATACCGGCTGTTCGCTGGGGATTTCACTTGCCCCGCAGCACGGTACCGATCGCGAGAGCCTCATCCGCAACTCGGATACCGCGATGTACACCGCCAAAGAAGGCGGTCGCGGCAAGTTTTGCGTCTTCTCCCCGGAAATGAATCAGCGCGTCTTTGAGTATTTGTGGCTCGACACCAACCTGCGCAAAGCGCTGGAAAACGACCAACTGGTTATTCACTATCAGCCGAAAGTGACCTGGCGTGGCGAGGTGCGTAGCCTCGAAGCGCTGGTACGCTGGCAATCGCCGGAGCGCGGGCTGATCCCTCCGCTGGAGTTTATCTCCTACGCGGAAGAGTCGGGGCTGATTGTACCGCTTGGGCGTTGGGTGATGCTCGACGTCGTGCGGCAGGTGGCGCTCTGGCGCGAGAAAGGTATCGATCTGCGGGTTGCGGTGAACGTTTCTGCCCGCCAGTTGGCCGATCAAACTATTTTCAGCGACCTGAAACAGGCGCTGCACGATTTAAACCTCGAGTTTTGCCCTATCGATGTAGAGCTGACGGAAAGCTGTCTGATTGAAAACGGTGAGCTGGCGCAGTCGGTGATAGAGCAGTTCAGCAAGCTGGGTGCGCAGGTGCATCTGGATGACTTCGGCACCGGTTATTCGTCGCTGTCGCAGCTGGCCCGCTTCCCCATCGATGCCATTAAGCTCGATCAGTCGTTTGTGCGCGATATTCACAAACATTCGGTCTCGCAGTCGTTGGTCAGGGCGATCGTGGCGGTAGCGCAGGCGCTCAACCTACAGGTGATTGCAGAAGGGGTAGAAAGCGCAAAAGAAGACGCCTTTCTTACCAAGAACGGCGTCAACGAACGGCAAGGATACTTATTTGCCAAGCCCATGCCCGCAGCCGTTTTCGAGCGATGGTTTAAGCGTCGTCAGTCACGGAAAACCCGTTAACTGGCCTGACGCAAAACAACCGAGTTGTGGCGATTTTGCAGCTGGACCAGACGTTCCATGTAGGCAATGTCTTTATCCTGCAGGCAAAACGCCGCATCAACCCAGTCTTCAGTAATATCCATCAGTTCGCTACGCGGCAGCTGCATCACTCTTTGGCGTGCACGCAACATGGCGCGAACACCGTTAAGCTTCGGCCGCAGCGTATCGATGAAGGTTCTTGTCGCCACATACCCGTCGTGCGGTTCGAACAGAACGTCAACCAGACCGTGCTGCTCGTGCCACTCCGCGGTGTGCGACTCCCCCAGATAGATAAGCTGTTCTGCAAGCTTCATCCCTGCCCGACGGCTGACCAGAGAATAACCGCCCATTCCCGGGAACAGGTTAAAGGCGATTTCCGGAAAGCCCATTCGGGCATCACGCTGCGCAAGGACAAAGTGGTGCGCCAGCGCCGCCTCAAAGCCGCCGCCAAGCGCACTGCCCTCAACCATTGCCAACGTTAATGCGCCAGTATCAAAACCCCGGGAAGCCGCATGGACACAATCCACGCAGGCACGGGCATAAGCCCGCAGCGCTTCACGTCGACCGCTGCGAATGCATTCGACGAAAAAGCGCAAATCCCCTCCGGTGTTATAGATACCCGAGACCAGAGATCCTGTGACCCAAAAATCCACCGCAAAGCCAGACTGCTTCACCAGCCACGAGAGATTCATGATCTCTTCAATGAGGACGTGGTTAAAACAGGGGCGTGGTTGGGCACGCAGCATCATCCAGACGGTACGGCGTTCCTCTTCATAATATGCAGAGAGCTGGGTGAAACGTTCAGTATCAGTGAACAGTTTACAGGTAGGCTGATTAATGACTGTCATGATAGGTTCCTCATAGAAAAAAGCGCATTACGCGCACGATTAGCCTAATCCAGCCATGGCCCCCGAGATATGCAGGCTCAGCAATTAATAATGTTTATTGATTCGACGTTTTGCATTTCAGTCTGATTTTTTTTCGCTTCTCTTTTGTCGTTATTTTTTGCATCATTGAATTCATTACTTTTTATCTGCAGGATCATGCCATGTCCGATCTCGATGCACGCCAGGTCGCCCAACGTATTGATACCGTTCTGGATATTCTTGTCGGGGGTGACACCCATTCGGCAATCAATAATCTGGAGATATTGAAAGCAGAGTTGCTTTCCCGCGCGAGCGACGCGCAGGAACAAAAATCTGGCCCGGCGAAATCCCCCTGGGAAATTTGATTCACTCACTGATATGAAGTTGCTATGAACGCCCGACAACAATCCATCCTGCAAATGGTTATCGATAAAGGCCGAATGAGCGTCTCCGATCTCGCCAGAATGACCGGCGTCTCGGAAGTGACCATCCGCCAGGACCTGAACTTACTGGAAAAGCAGAACTATCTGCGTCGCACCCACGGTTTTGCCGTACCTCTCGACAGTGAGGATATGGAGACGCGGATGATGAATAATTTCTCCCTGAAGCGCGACCTGGCAGCCTTTGCTGCGTCACTGGTCACCCCGGGAGAAACCGTATTTATTGAGAACGGCAGCAGCAACGCTCTGCTTGCCCGCACGCTCGCCGAGCGTGGCGACGTTACGATCATCACGGTCAGTAGCTATATCGCTCACCTGCTGAAAGAAACGCCTGGTGAAGTGATTCTGCTTGGCGGTATCTACCAGAAGAAAAGCGAAAGCATGGTCGGCCCGCTTACCCGGCAGTACCTTCAGCAGATGCACTTCAGCAAAGCCTTTATCGGCATTGACGGCTGGTCGCCGGAAACCGGCTTTACCGGCCGCGATATGATGCGCACCGATGTGGTAAATGGCGTGCTGGAAAAAGGCGGCGAGGCTATCGTGTTGAGCGACAGCTCTAAATTTGGCGCAGTCCATCCATACACGTTAGATCCGGTTAACAAATTCAGCCGGGTGATTACCGACAACAACCTTGCCACCTCCATCCAGATGCAGCTTGAACAGAGTGGTCTGAAGGTCGATATCGTTCGTTGTAGTTAGCCTCTTCTCTCTTCCAGGCCCGGTGAGCGCTGCGCTGCCGGGCTTTTCTTTCTTCAGTCGAGCTTCCTGACGCTATCGGTATGAGAGTTTTCCGAAGCGGCAATTCAGAGTTTTTACCTGTCTGGTCAAGCCAAAAAACGTAAAATTAATATTAGCGATATAACAGGATGTGATTATCACCTGCGTGATTTTTTACACGGCTTGTTCAATACGCATACCCGTTTTATGGAATTCCGTTAAGTGAGTACCAAACGTACTATGCTTAAAAGGTGTCTTTTCCATGAATCGTATATTCAGGAGAAAATAAGATGATGACTTCAATGAGCAAAAAAATGGCCGCGGCTGTAGTGGCAGTAACCCTGGTAATGTCACTGAGCGCATGTTCTAACATGTCCAAGCGTGATCGTAACACCGCTATCGGTGCAGGCGCCGGTGCCATCGGTGGTGCTGTATTAACCGACGGCAGTGCGCTGGGCACGCTGGGCGGCGCAGCAGTAGGTGGTCTTATCGGTCATCAGGTGGGTAAATAAGCCTCGACGACCCCATAACGATAATAAAGTATTCGGTTATTCAGGTCTGACTTACGCACCAAAAATATGGGCCACGGGGATTTTCCCCGTGGCCCAATTTATTGCAGCCGGGTAAAAAGAATATATTTTAACCGCCCGCCAGTTTGACCTTCATGCCTTTGGCTTCGAGCAGTGATTTAATCAGATCACGCTTGTCACCCTGAATTTCGATAACGCCATCTTTCAACGCCCCGCCGCAACCGCATTTCTTTTTAAGCTCAGCCGCCAGTTTGGTGAGGGTGGCATCGTCGGCGTCAATACCGGTAATCAGGCACACGCCCTTTCCCTTGCGCCCGCTGGTCTGCCGCTGAATACGGACAATACCGTCGCCTTTCGGACGCTCAACAACGGCTTTAGGTTCGTCGATCCGGCCACTTTCGGTGGAATACACCAGGCGGCTGTTGGAATCACTCATGATTACTCCTGACGCAATGACGCGTTGATATCACGCAGGGTTTGCGCCGGATCCGCCGATTGGGTAACCGGACGACCGATGACCATGTAGTCCACTCCGGCACTCAACGCCTGTTCTGGCGTCATGATGCGACGCTGATCGCCTGCATCGCTGCCGGCCGGACGAATGCCCGGAGTCACCAGTTTGAACGCCTGGCCCAGCTCCTGTTTGAAGCGCACCGCTTCCTGAGCAGAGCAGACCACGCCATCCAGCCCGCATTTTTGGGTCAGCGCCGCCAGACGAGAGGCATAATCAGCAGGTGACAACGTCACACCGAGGTCCTGCAGATCGCTCGCTTCCATACTGGTGAGCACGGTAACGGCAATCAGCAACGGCGCATCTTTACCAAAGGGTAGCAGAGCTTCACGCGCCGCGGTCATCATACGTGCCCCACCGGAAGCATGGACGTTCACCATCCAGACGCCGAGATCGGCCGCGGCGGCTACGGCATGCGCCGTGGTATTAGGAATATCATGGAATTTGAGATCGAGAAAAATCTCGAACCCACGCTGCTGCAACTCGCGGACAAACTGTGGCCCGAACAGGGTGAACATCTCTTTTCCGACTTTCAGACGGCAATCGCGCGGGTCGATACGGTCGACAAATGCCAGCGCCTTGTCACGGTTGTTGTAATCGAGTGCAACAACAACGGGAGAAGCGGTAACCACGGAGGAAGGAGATGAAACGGTAGACGTCATGAGCGGACCTTCTTGTTGATGGGCGCAGTTCAGGCGCGAAAAAGGTAAACGGCGAGCATTCTACCGGGGAAGTCAGCAAATTAACAGGTCCGATTCCCTGCCCGACAATGGTGGCACGATGCCGAGGTGATGAGCAGTTAAACACGAGTAGTATGTTGTAACTAAAATCAGGTTTTTTTAAAAATTACTGCCCATCGAGGCCGCGAATTGGCTTCACCGTTGACCAGGCACGGCAGGACGGGCAGTGCCAGTACAGGGTATAGGCGGTAAACCCGCACTTCTGGCAGCGGTAACGCGGTTTACTGCGAACCTGTTCGCCTACCATGTCGCGCAGTACCATCAGGCTCTCTTTCGCACGCCCTTCTTCCGCTTCATTGAGGTGGTAATCCATCAGTTTGTGGAAGACGCGCATCGTCGGGTGGCGCTGTAGCTGACGGGTAATGTAGGTCTGGGCGCTGTCGCCCCCCTCTTTTTGCTCCATGACCTGAGCCAGCATCAGCTCTGCGGTCGCACCGGTGTTCTCTTCCACGCAGCGGCGCAGGAAGGTTTCCCACTCGTCGTCTTTACCGAGCTGCTGGTAACAGGTCTGGAGCATATCGAGCGTTTCACTAACCAGCTCTTTGTCCTGATCGATAACCCGCAGCAGGCTCTCTACCGCTTTCGCGTAGTCGCCTTTCGCCATCCACACGCGCCCCATCATGATAGAGATACGCGCGCTGTTGCGATCTGCCGACGCTCCTTTCTTCAGGAGCGTCATGGCTTTATCCATGTCGTTATTTGCCATCTGCTGCAGCGCCAGCTCGCACCAGAAGTGCGCGATTTCCGCACGGTGCTTTTCTTTGCCGAGCTTCACCAGACGTTCGGCGACGTCGATGGCTTTCTGCCACTCGCTGGTGGCCTGGTAGATTTGCAGCAGCTGCTGCAGTGCGCTGATGCGAAAATCGGTTTCATCCACCAGCTGGCTGAACATATCTTCGGCGCGGTCGTACATCCCGGCAGCCATGTAGTCACGGCCCAGTTGCTGTACGGCCAGCAGGCGCTGCTCGTAGGTCAGCGAAGCGCTTTCCATTAAGGTCTGGTGAATACGGATGGCGCGGTCAACTTCGCCGCGGGAGCGGAACAGGTTGCCAAGCGTCAGGTGGGCTTCGACGGTACCGGTATCCTCTTTAAGCATATCGAGGAACAGGTCTACCGCCTTATCTTGCTGATTGCTGAGCAGGAAGTTAACCCCCGCGACGTAGTCACGGGATAAACGGTTAGCATCGTCTGCTTTAGACTGTTGTGCACTTCTGCGCCCCATATACCAGCCGTAGGCAGCCGCAACGGGCAGAAGCAGAAACAACAACTCCAGCATAGATAATTATTCCTTCACGGCCGGAGCAGCCGGTTCTGACGTGGTGACCGTTGCCGGTGCAATCTGCTGCTCAAGGCGTTTAATTTTTCGCTCAGCGCGCATCAGTCCGACCCGGACGCGCAGCCAGAAAATGCCGCACACCAGCCAACCGATGACAAACCCGGCCGCAAACAGCGTTGCCAGAAGCGTTGACACTCTGAACTCGCCCTGCGCCAGAAGATAATTGAAGTTCACCAGCTGATCGTTTTGCGCCCCCAGCGTCACTGAGATAACAAAGACAGCCAACACCACTAAGAAAATGAGTAAATATTTCACATGACTTCCCGTTATGCGGTTTGTGCGAATAAATTATATGCAGCATGGCGCTTCCAGCCCTATAAAGTACCATCTTCGCTGCACCGGCGAAACGGTTAACCGCATTCCACCCACAGGATCTGCGGTTAACACAGGAGAAAATCAACCCTTACGGCCCTTCCTGCTCGCGCTTTTTAATTTCCGGCACTTCTTCTATCGGTGGCGTCAGTGGCCCACAGACTTTTTGTGCAAGCCAGGTGGCGATGGTGACCAGCAGCCCGGACATCAGAGTCGCCACAATTAAATCCTGCGGCCAGTGCATCCCCAACAGCAGCCGACTCCCCATCACCGCAGTAGCCCATAGCAGCAGAACAACAATGGTCAGCGTCCGACGGCGCGGCCATAATAGCCCAACGCCTAACAGCGCCCAGGTCGCGGCAAACATGGTGTGGCCGGAGGGAAAAGCAAATCCGGTCTCTTTTTGCCAATGAAGGCGTAAAAATTGAGGAATTTCTGTTTGTTGCGTGAGCTGTTTTTCCACCAGGGCTCCGCGTGCCTTACGCTTTAAATTGTAGAACGCAGACGTTGGGACCTGCTGTGTTTTTTCCAGCCAGACAACGAAGGGACGCGGCTCCTGAACCTGCTCTTTCACCCACGATTTCATGCCCTGCCCGACGAGGATCGCGCCGGCAAGAATGGCAAACAACATCACGGCGGCGCGCAGACGATACCGCAGGCACCAAAGGAACCACCCGCACAACAGCACGTGCGTGATAATACCCCACGGCTGCGTTACCGTTTCGGTGACCCACCACATGGCCTTTAACCACCCGCTGTCAGCGCCAGGCTGCCATCGCCAGCCTGAGATCCATACCGCAGCGGGCATGATAAGTAATACAGCAGTACCGATGGCGATACGTCGGGCAATCGACAGCATTTTCACTCCTTTTTCCCTTTCTGCTGTCATCATAACTGAAAATGCGTATTTCGCTCAAAGTGGTAAAATTTTGCAGTTTGTGCAGCAGCGTTTGCAGGCAATTAGGTGAAGTCCGTCGCAATGTGGCAAAATAAAGGGAAACAGAAAGCACATTGCGTGCTGGCGTAATCTGGAGAATCACATGCAGCTTAAACGTGTGGCAGAAGCCAAACTGCCAACCCCCTGGGGCGATTTCCTGATGGTGGGCTTTGAAGAACTGGCAACCGGGCAGGATCACGTGGCCCTGGTCTTCGGCGATATTTCCGGGCAGCAACCGGTTCTGGCACGCGTACATTCGGAGTGCCTGACGGGCGACGCGCTCTTTAGCCTGCGCTGTGATTGCGGTTTTCAGCTGGAAGCGGCCCTGACACATATTGCAGAAGAAGGCCGTGGCGTCCTGCTGTATCACCGCCAGGAGGGTCGTAATATCGGCCTGCTGAATAAAATTCGCGCTTATGCGCTGCAGGACCAGGGCTATGACACGGTGGAAGCCAACCATCAACTGGGCTTTGCCGCCGACGAGCGTGATTTCACCCTCTGTGCCGATATGTTCAAACTGCTCGGCGTGGATGAAGTGCGTCTGCTGACCAATAACCCGAAGAAAGTGGAAGTGCTGACCGAAGCGGGCATCAACATCATTGAGCGCGTTCCGCTGCTGGTCGGTCGTAATCCGAAAAACGAACACTATCTTGATACCAAGGCCGCAAAAATGGGCCACCTGCTGAGCGAGTAGGCTCAAAAGCAACGCTAAAAAATGAAAGGGCCAACGCTGAGTTGGCCCTTTTCGTTTAGTTCAGCATATTGCGTATCACGTAATGCAAAATACCGTCGTTCTGGTAGTAGGTGAGCTCCGTTGCCGTATCGATACGGCAGCGGCACTGCAGCGTCTCTTTGCTACCATCCGCGCGGGTTAACGTCACCGGAATCACTCCCCCCGGCTTAATCTGATTAAGATTAACGATATCAATCCGCTCTTCCCCGGTCAGCTTCAACGTTTTACGCGTCTCACCGTGCGGGAATTCCAGCGGCAGGATCCCCATCCCTATCAGGTTAGAGCGGTGAATACGCTCAAAGGACTCGGCAATCACCACTCGCACCCCCAGCAGACGCGGCCCTTTAGCTGCCCAGTCACGGCTGGAGCCTGATCCATACTCTTTACCTGCAATAACCGCGAGCGGTGTTCCCTCGTCTTTGTACTTCATTGCCGCATCGTAAATAGAGATAGCCTCGGTTTCCGGCAGGTGCCGCGTCATACCACCTTCGACGCCCGGGACCATTTCGTTACGAATACGGATGTTGGCGAAGGTGCCACGCATCATAACCTCGTGGTTGCCGCGACGTGAGCCGTAGGAGTTAAAATCCCGACGCTCAACGCCATGATTTTGCAGATAGCGCCCCGCCGGGCTGTCGGCTTTGATGCTCCCGGCCGGTGAAATGTGGTCTGTTGTGACCGAATCTCCCAGCATCGCCAGCACTCGCGCCCCGTGAATATCTTCAACCGGATCCGGCTTCACGCCCATCTCATCGAAGAATGGCGAGAGGCGGATGTAGGTTGAATCATCCTGCCAGCCGTAGGTATCTGAGCGCGTGACTTTGATGGCCTTCCACTCCGGCGTACCTTCAAATACCTCGGCGTACTCTTTGTGGAACATCTCCGTCGAGACTTCGTCTACCGCACGGGCAATATCCTGACCGCTCGGCCAGATATCCTTCAGATACACCGGGTTGCCATTCTGGTCCTGGCCCAGCGGATCGGTCGTCAGGTTAACGTTCATGTTACCGGCCAGCGCATAGGCAACCACCAGCGGCGGTGAGGCCAGCCAGTTGGTTTTCACCAGCGGATGGATACGCCCTTCAAAGTTACGGTTACCGGAAAGCACCGCGCCCACCGTCAGATCGCCCTGCTTGATGGCGGTTTCAATGGGCTCCGGCAGCGGGCCAGAGTTACCAATACAGGTGGTACAACCGTAACCCACCAGGTTAAAGCCCAGCTCATCCAGGAACGGCGTGAGCTTCGCGTGTGCCAGGTAGTCAGAAACCACTTTTGAGCCTGGCGCCAGCGAGGCTTTGACCCACGGCTGCGGTTTCAGACCGCGTTTTACCGCGTTACGCGCCAGCAAACCGGCGGCCATCAGCACGCTCGGGTTAGAAGTGTTAGTACAGGAGGTGATCGCGGCAATCACCACCGCGCCTTCCGGCAGTTGATACTGTTGACCGTTCAGCGAAAAATCCACCGGACGGTGGTCTTTCTGCGCGGCGTTGATTTCCAGCTCGTTACTGGCGTTGAAGGCTTTCGGGACATCGCCAAGCGCTACGCGATCCTGCGGGCGTTTTGGCCCGGCAAGGCTTGCCTCGACGTCGCCCATATCAAGCTCAAGCGTGCTGGTAAATACCGGTGCATCACCCGTATTACGCCACATCCCCTGCGCTTTAGCGTACGCCTCTACCAGCGCAATCTGTTCTTCGCTACGCCCGCTGAGGCGCATGTAATCGAGGGTCACGCCATCGATGGGGAAGAAGCCGCAGGTCGCGCCATATTCCGGCGACATGTTACCGATGGTGGCCCGATCGGCAAGCGGCAATGAATCCAGTCCATCGCCGTAGAATTCAACAAATTTACCCACCACGCCGTGTTTACGCAGCATCTGCGTGACGGTAAGCACGAGGTCGGTTGCAGTGATCCCTTCGCGCAGTTTGCCGGTCAGCTTGAAGCCGACGACGTCCGGAATGAGCATCGAGACCGGTTGCCCGAGCATCGCTGCTTCCGCTTCAATGCCCCCCACGCCCCAGCCCAGCACGCCGAGGCCGTTGATCATCGTCGTGTGGGAATCAGTACCGACCAGGGTATCCGGATAAGCCACCCACTCCCCGTTCTGTTCTTCGCTCCAGACGGCTTTGCCAAGGTATTCCAGATTCACCTGGTGGCAGATGCCGGTGCCCGGTGGCACCACGCTGAAGCGGCTAAACGCCTGCTGGCCCCAGCGCAGAAAGACGTAGCGTTCGTGGTTACGCTCCATCTCCAGACGAACGTTTTCTTCAAAAGCGCTATCATCGCCAAAGTGGTCTACGGTCACCGAGTGGTCAATGACCAGATCAACCGGTGACAACGGGTTGACTTTAGCGGTATCTCCCCCCAGGCGCTTCACGGCCTCACGCATGGCGGCCAGATCCACCACCGCCGGTACGCCGGTGAAGTCCTGCATCAGTACGCGAGCCGGGCGATAGGCGATTTCTCGATCGGCGTGGGCGTTTTTAAGCCATCCGGCCAGCGCCTGGATATCTTGCTCGGTTACGGAATCCCCGTCCTGCCAGCGCAGGAGGTTTTCGAGCAGAACTTTGAGAGATTTGGGAAGACGGGAAATATCCCCGAGGGTTTTAGATGCCAGCGGCAGGCTGTAGTAGTGATACGTTTTATCTTTGACCTGCAATGTATCCTTACTGGCTGTTCGTAGGGTCGACGACATAGCTCCTCCTTAATGGCAGAGATTGGATTCCCTGATAATCCACAGGGTCTGTCATTAAAGATAACACAAACATGTCGTAACGATTTGATAACAACCCGAATTGATAAAATCGGTGAAAACTGCCGTAAAAACAAAACCCGACGCACGGGCCGGGTTTGACGATCGATTAACTGATGAAGAGATGTGCCAGTTCGCTCCAGAAGAGAATTGACAGCAGGAAGGCAACCATCCACGACCAGTATTTCATATCGCTATGATTATTAGTCATATTCACACCCGTTAATAATATTCATTCCTGAACACTGCCATCGTAGTGGAAGCACATTATTGCTGTCGTGTAAATACAACCATGCTGTCGGGAAATAAATCCTGACGAAAAGATGGGTTAATTAATAATTTATTATTTTTTCTGGGCCGGAGTTTCTTCGATGAACGCTTCAATAAAAGCTTTCTGCTGCGGAGTTAACTTCCAGGACTCCGGAACAGACGTTGCCACCACCTTCTCAGATGGTTCGCACTGTTCATCTGACTGACACACTGGCTTAACGACTACAGATTGACCAGAAACAACCATAGTTAACCCCAATATTTCCAGATAAGTACGGCGATAACGACCCAGAACACAGTGGAACCCACAAAAACCGCTAGCCAGGCTTTACGCTTAAGTGCCGGATCCCTTTGCGGCTCTTCGCTTCCTGATGGCATTGCTAACCTCATATGATAGATTTCACTTATCGCTAAAGCACCAAACAATTGGCGCAATTAATCGTCATTGGGATAAATCCTAATTAAAATTTAGTCAAAAATCCAGTGAATTTGCCAATCAATTCCATGGAATTATTTAATCTTTTGACGTCGAAGAAATAATTGAACGGCAAAATTTGCATAGCGGAGAAATAGTTTCTACTTTGCTCACAGCGCATGATGTGAGATGAAACTTACGAATGAAAGCGGCGTGGGGAATTGTCACGAAAGAATGATAATGCAGGCAATTCTAATTTAGCTTTAGTGATCTTATTCACGAAATCCCCCCTTGAAGAGGGGATTTCATTTATCACTGACGGTATTATTTCTCTGGCAACTTAATATCTTTAAACATCGCCTCTATCTCTTCATTAGAGCGGAGCGCCACGGCGGTATCGACGACGTCGCGCGTCAGGTGTGGGGCGAATCGTTGAATAAAATCATACATATAGCTTCTCAGGAAGGTGCTGCGACGGAAGCCAATCTTGGTGGTACTGTGGCTGAAAACGCCCTGCGCATCGAGTTTCACCAGATCCGGGTCTGAATCCGGATCTACGGCCATGCTGGCGATCACCCCAACGCCAAGACCGAGGCGTACATAGGTTTTTATCACGTCAGCGTCGGTGGCGGTAAAGACGATGCGCGGCGTCAGACCAGCGCGGTTGAACGCCGTATCAAGCTCTGAACGCCCGGTGAAGCCGAAGGTATAGGTCACCAGCGGGTACTGCGCCAGCTCTTCAATAGTGACCGACGATTTCGCCGCCAGGGGGTGATCGGGGGTCACCACAATCGAGCGGTTCCAGTGATAGCACGGCAGCATCACCAGATCGTCATAGAGATGCAGCGCTTCGGTGGCAATGGCGAAGTCCGCATTGCCTTTTGAGACCGCCTCAGCAATCTGTGTCGGCGACCCCTGATGCATGTGCAGAGACACGCGAGGATAGCGCTCGATAAAGCCCTTAATCACGCCGGGAAGCGCATAACGAGCCTGGGTGTGGGTGGTGGCGACGTACAGCGAGCCTTTATCAGGCCAGGTGTGCTCACCGGCAACCGACTTAATGGCTTCGACCTTCGACAGCACCTCACGGGCGATGCGGATGATCTCCTGCCCTGCCGGGGTGACCTGGGTAAGATGCTTGCCGCTGCGGGCGAAGATCTGGACCCCCAGCTCATCTTCCAGCATGCGTACCTGCTTGCTGATGCCAGGCTGCGAGGTGTAGAGCCCTTCAGCCGTCGATGAAACGTTGAGATTGTGATTGACAACCTCAACGATATAGCGGAGTTGCTGTAGTTTCATGCAGGTACCCGATTAGCGCTGACGACTCATCGTTTAAGACGATTTGAGTATAAGAAGGTGGTTAACTATAACCACTATATCATTTATACCTGAACTGTATAGATGTGACTAAAAAATAATAACGCTGTTATAAAAAAAGGGCCGCTAAGCGGCCCTTTCACAAAAATGCTACCCGGTCAGGCAGAAATTACTTCTTACCTTCCACCCACTTACCGTCTACAAAGAAGGCTGACCAGCCGGTTGCCTTGCCGTCTTTTTCTGACGAGACATACTGCTGTTTGGTCTTACGGCTGAAGCGGACCATAGTCTTGTTGCCTTCTGCGTCGGTCTGCGGCGCATCGGCCAGATAACGCAGTTTTTCCGGCAGACGATCGCGGAAGCGGTACAGCTCTTCCACCAGCGGCGCGCGGGTCTCACGTGATTTCGGGAAGGTGTTAGCAGCCAGGAAGACCCCGGCAGCGCCGTCACGCAGTACGAACCAGGCGTCAGATTTCTCACACGGCAGCTCCGGCAGCGGGACCGGATCTTCTTTCGGCGGCGCCACATCCCCGTTACGCAGGATTTTACGCGTGTTCTTACAGTCGTCGTTGGTACAGGCCATGTACTTACCAAAACGCCCCATTTTCAGGTGCATTTCAGAACCACATTTTTCACACTCGACGACGGGACCGTCATAGCCCTTGATGCGGAATTCACCTTCTTCGATTTCGTAGCCGTCGCAGGTCGGGTTGTTACCACAGACGTGCAGCTTGCGCTTCGGATCGATGAGGTAGCTGTCCATCGCCGTGCCGCATTTCAGGCAGCGACGCTTGGCGCGCAGCGCGTTGGTTTCAGCGTCGTCGCCTTCCAGCACGTTGAGCACTTCGTTTTCCGGCACCAGGTTAATGGTGGTTTTGCAACGTTCTTTCGGCGGCAGCGCATAGCCTGAACAGCCGAGGAATACCCCGGTGCTGGCGGTACGGATCCCCATCTTACGGCCACAGGTCGGGCAGTCGATGCTGGTCAGCACCATCTGGTTCGGCTGCATGCCGCCCTCTTCCGGATCTTTCTCTGCCGTTTCCAGCTGACGAGTAAAATCACCGAAGAAGTTATCCAGTACCTGCTTCCATTCCGCCTTATGGTTAGCCACCTCATCGAGGTGATCTTCCATCTGGGCAGTGAAATCGTAGTTCATCAGGTCGCGGAAGTTGTCTTCCAGACGATCGGTGACGATCTCGCCCATTTTTTCGGCATAGAAGCGACGGTTTTCCACACGCACATAGCCACGATCCTGGATGGTGGAGATGATTGACGCGTAGGTGGACGGACGACCGATACCGCGTTTTTCCAGCTCTTTCACCAGAGAGGCTTCGCTGAAGCGCGCTGGCGGTTTGGTGAAGTGCTGCGCAGGCAGCAGTTCAATCAGGGACAGCGTATCGCCCTTATTCACCGCCGGCAGCGTGCGATCTTCATCGCCTTTACGCAGCGCGGGCATCACTTTGGTCCAGCCGTCGAAGCGCAGGGTACGACCGCGCGCCTTCAGTTTGAACTCAGAGGCTTCCACCGTCAGGGTGGTTGAGTCGTACTGGGCCGGCGTCATCTGGCAGGCGACAAACTGGCGCCAGATAAGCTGATACAGTTTCTGCGCGTCGGCTTCCATATCCTTCAGGCTTTCAGCCAGAACGGAGACGTCAGACGGACGAATAGCTTCGTGCGCTTCCTGGGAATTTTCTTTGCTGGCGTACTGGTTCGCGTTCTCCGGCAGATATTTTTTGCCGAAGTTGTCGCTGATATAGTCGCGCACCATGCTGACCGCGTCCTGGCTCAGGTTGGTGGAGTCAGTACGCATATAGGTGATGTAACCCGCTTCATACAGACGCTGGGCCATCATCATGGTTTTCTTCACGCCATAGCCCAGACGGGTGCTGGCAGCCTGCTGGAGCGTTGAGGTGATAAACGGCGCGCCAGGTTTGCTGCTGGTCGGTTTATCTTCGCGATCGAGCACGCTGTAGCGCGCTTTTTCCAGCAGCGCGACGGCAGCCATTGTTTCGTCACCGGTCACCGGGCGGAACGGCTTATCTTTCTGGTGTGTCACCTGCAGCGGCAGGTTCTCACCGGCCGGCGTCGTCACGTTGGCATCGACTTCCCAGTACTCTTCCGGGACGAAAGCTTTGATTTCACGCTCGCGCTCTACCACCAGACGAACCGCAACGGACTGAACGCGACCGGCGGACAAGCCGCGGGCGATTTTCTTCCACAGCAGCGGAGACACCATATAACCCACCACGCGGTCCATGAAGCGGCGCGCCTGCTGGGCATTAACTCGGTCGATATTCAGCTCGCCTGGCTTTTCGAACGCCTGGCGGATCGCGTTTTTGGTGATTTCGTTGAACACCACGCGGCTGTATCGCGTTTCATCACCACCGATCACTTCCCGCAGGTGCCATGCAATGGCTTCCCCTTCGCGGTCAAGGTCGGTTGCGAGATAGATGTGGTCGGCTTTTTCCGCCAACTGTTTGAGCTCTGAAACTACCTTTTCTTTGCCCGGGAGCACTTCGTAGTGCGCATTCCAGTCATGCCATGGGTCAACGCCCATACGGTTGACAAGCGCGCCACGTTCATCCTTTTTAGGCTTTTTAGCCGTTTTGGTGGAGGTAGAGTCAGCGCTCTTTTTGGAGGCTGAGCCACTGGTCGGCAAATCGCGGATATGACCGACGCTGGACTTAACCACGTAGTCATTTCCCAGATACTTATTGATCGTTTTGGCTTTTGCCGGGGACTCAACGATAACGAGAGCTTTACCCATATTCACCTTACCTAATTTGATTCTTCCAGAATACATCGCACACAGATTCACCTTCCACTGGCGACGAGCCTTGATATTGCGGCAGCGCCAATGGATATCAACCCCTGAGCGTTACGGCCCCAGAATGCCAGTGCCAGATGGCTGAGCGTACTGACGGTTCTCGCCAGGTGGTATAGCACGAAGAATTTTCGGTCGAATGTCAAGCAAATCTGTTGCCAGATTGCCGAAAGCGTCACACTGTACCTGATAAAATTCGTTACGCAACTTTATTAGCATGCAAAAGCAAATCCTGCCAGCAACCTCACGTGCTTGATGTCCGTGTAAAGACAAGGGAAAATTTGCCCGAGTGCGCCTTTGGGGCGTAAACTAGCAGCAGAGATTTCCAGGAGTGAATGATGTCTAATACCCAACCTATCGATAAACAAACCCTTCTCGTAGAAGCTAACCGACTCATTCGTGAGCATGAAGATACGCTTGCAGGCATTGAGGCCACCGGCGTCACGCAACGTAATGGGGTGTTGGTCTTTAGCGGTGAGTATTTCCTTGATGAACAAGGGCTGCCTACCCCGAAGAGCACCGCGGTATTCAATATGTTTAAATACCTGGCGCACGAGCTCTCAGAAAAATATCACCTGATTGATTAAACAAAAACGCGGGGTTTACCCCGCGTTTTGCTTTTTAGACCATCGGCTTTTGCCCGCGCTGCCACCAGCGCAGCAGCAGTTTATCCGCGCTCTCTGCGGCGCTGCCGGTAAAGCGGTCCATCAGCTTTTTCTTTTGCAGATAGCGGACGCTTATCACTTCACGATCGGCAATCAGGCTGAGCAGCAGATCGTCGCTGGTGCGTACTTCATCAACCAGCCCTTTCTCCAGTGCCTGTACGCCGTACCAGTGCTCGCCGGTCGCCACCTGATCGATATCCAGCGTCGGACGCATCTGCTTAACGAAGGATTTAAACAGGTCGTGGGTTTCGTTCAGCGATTCGCGGAACTTCTGCCGTCCTTCTTCGGTGTTTTCACCGAGCATCGTCAGGGTACGTTTGTATTGCCCGGCAGTATGCAATTCGACGTCGATCTCTTTACCCTTCAGAAAACGGTTAAAGTTCGGGATCTGCGCCACCACGCCGATAGAGCCAATAATGGAGAACGGGGCTGCGACAATTTTATTCGCCACGCAGGCCATCATGTAGCCGCCGCTTGCCGCCACCTTATCCACCGCCACGGTGAGTGGAATAGACTTATCGCGCAGACGCTGGAGCTGTGAAGAGGCCAGGCCATAGCCATGGACCACCCCGCCGGGGCTTTCGAGACGCAGCAACACTTCATCCTGCGGTTTAGCCACCGCCAGCACGGCGGTTATCTCTTCACGCAGACCGCTGACCTCGTGGGCATCCATACTACCTTTGAAATCGAGCACCCAGACGCGCGGTTTACCGTGGTCGTGGGTCACGTTGAGTTTGGCCTTCGCTTTGGCTGCTTTCGCCTCAAGCTTGCGCTTTTTCTTTTGCGCCTTATGCCAGAGCTTCTGCTGATGGGGATCCAGTATCGCGACGGACATATCTTCCTGCATGTCCTGATACTGTTCGCTAAGGTTAGTCAGACGCAGCTCTCCGCGCTGTCGTTTACGTTGTGTCAGGTTAACGATGAGTGCAGCAATGATGGCAATCGCAACCACCACCGTGACAATCTTTGCTAAAAACAACCCATACTGAGACAGTAATTCCACTCTTCCACCTTGATTAAAATCACCTAACATTCGCGCTAAGTGTACAACACCGCCTGCTTACCGTCTCCGGCGTTATTTGACGCTGCGAGCTCTCTTCCTGTTTTTTTTCTGCCCGATGAAACCGTTGCAAAATGTTAATAACTCTACGATCTTTCCGCCTGGCTGATTGTATTAGCGCGCCGTTTAGGGCATAAAGCCCGAAAGCCAGACGAACAGAACCCAGGCGTGGTCGAAAAAGCGACCCCACAGGAGTCCCCGTGCACTATCAACCGCAACGCGATTTGCTGCAAAATCGTATTATTCTGGTGACCGGCGCCAGCGACGGCATTGGCCGTGAAGCAGCCCTCACCTATGCCCGCTACGGCGCAAGCGTCATTCTGCTTGGCCGTAACGAAGACAAACTGCGGGCTGTCGCCCAACAGATTCAGGATGAAGGCCATCTCCCGGCCTCATGGTTTACCCTCGATTTACTCACCTGCACGCCAGAGTCCTGCCAGCACCTGGCGCAGAAGGTTGCCGTCCACGCTCCGCGCCTTGACGGCGTGCTGCACAACGCCGGTCTGTTAGGCGATGTGGCACCGATGGCGGAACAGCGCCCTGAGGTGTGGCAACAGGTGATGCAGGTGAACGTGAACGCGACCTTTATGCTGACCCAGGCACTGCTTCCTTTATTACTGAAGTCTGAATCCGGATCGCTGGTGTTTACCTCATCAAGCGTCGGTCGTGAAGGCCGCGCCAACTGGGGAGCCTACGCGGCCTCCAAATTTGCGACAGAAGGGATGATGCAGGTGCTTGCCGAGGAGTATCAAAACCGTCATCTGCGGGTCAATTGTATCAACCCGGGCGGAACCCGCACCGGCATGCGCGCGAGCGCGTTCCCGACGGAAGATCCGCTAAAACTGAAAACACCCGCCGATATCATGCCGGTCTATTTATGGCTGATGGGCGATGACAGCCGTCGTAAGACTGGCATGACCTTTGACGCCCAGCCGGGCC
Organism: Yokenella regensburgei ATCC 49455; assembly: GCF_000735455.1. Taxonomy (GTDB): domain Bacteria; phylum Pseudomonadota; class Gammaproteobacteria; order Enterobacterales; family Enterobacteriaceae; genus Yokenella; species Yokenella regensburgei. The sequence continues at coordinate 56,004 of NZ_JMPS01000079.1, forward strand.
GCAAACCGGGGATCTCGCAATGAGTGAAGAACGTTACCGCGAACGACAGCAGAAGGTAAAAGAGAAAGTGGATGCCCGCGTAGCGGCAGCTCAGGAAGAGCGCGGCATTGTTATCGTCTTTACCGGCAACGGCAAAGGTAAAACCACCGCCGCCTTTGGTACGGCTACCCGCGCCGTGGGACATGGCAAAAAAGTGGGCGTCGTACAGTTTATCAAAGGTACCTGGCCGAACGGCGAGCGCAATTTACTGGAGCCGCACGGCGTTGAGTTTCAGGTGATGGCCACCGGCTTTACCTGGGACACCCAGAACCGCGAGAGCGATACCGCCTCCTGCCTGGAAGTGTGGGAGCACGCTAAGCGCATGCTGGCAGATCCGGCGCTGGATATGGTCCTGCTCGATGAGCTCACCTATATGGTGGCCTACGACTACCTGCCGCTCGAAGAGGTTCTGGGCGCGTTGAACCAGCGCCCGGAACAACAAACGGTGATTATTACCGGCCGCGGTTGCCATCGCGACATTCTCGAGCTTGCCGATACCGTCAGCGAACTACGCCCGGTGAAGCATGCATTTGATGCCGGCGTTAAGGCGCAGATGGGGATTGATTATTAGGCATTAGCTTATCAATAAGCGTCTGATTCAGCGGCAGGCACAAGCAGTCTTCCCCTAAGGCCAGTTCGCTATCGGGAAGGTTTTGCCGCGCGACGTAGCGTTTTCGGTACTCTGTCGGCGTCAGGCCGCAGTATTTATTGAAGGCGGCTATCAGGTATTTATGCTCCTGAAAGCCGCAGCTATGGCTAATTTCGGTTATCGGGGTGCGGGTATCGCGCAGCAGCGTCCGCGCCTTATTGAGCCGCACCAGCGTCAGATACTCTTTGAAGTTGTAGCGGCTGACTTTCTTGAACAGCCGCGAGAACCACGAGTAGCTCATGCCGCTGTGGTTCGCGACCTCGCTCAGGCTGAGCGGCTGATCGAAATGCTGGTTAATATAATCGATACCCTTCTTTATCATCGCATCTTCACGCAGCGAACTCTCTGCGCGCTGGTCTGGCTCTCCGGCCACGGTCAGTGCATCAAGCAACAGATAGATGGCAGCAATGCGCTGGAACGGGGCATGGGAGTCGATAATCGCTTCCAGTAAGTGCACAAGGCGCTGGCGCACCTGCTGGTGATGGTTATCCGCAGGCCGCTCCTGGGTACACCAGTTCAGGCGTGGAGCGGGATGCAGTTCATCAAAAAGCCCCGGAGAGAACTGCACGGTCACCAGCGTGCTGCCCTCCACTTCAGCCCTTAAAGAATGTACCTCTTCGGCGTTGATATACAGCATGTTTCCCGCGGAAAGCTCAACGCTTTGCTGGCCCACCGCCAGCGAAAAACACCCGCTCAGTACGGTAATCAGCTCTGGCGCAGGATGCCAGTGTGGCTCACAGTAGCGCACCTGAGCGGCAAACACGTTCAGCTTTTCAGCATCGAATGCAATCAGCTCATAGCCGCTGTTTTGCGTCTGTCGCCCGGCTTCGGGAGTCTGGCGAGGGTGAGTCAGCGAAAAGGGAAACACGCGTCATCTCCTGTGATTAAGGGTTACTCATGCCCGGCGAGCACCGCATTCAGTTCTTCGCGCGTAATATCGAGCGCTAAAAACTCGGTCAGGGCAATCAGCAGCCCGCAGAACAGATCCGGCGCCAGGCGGATGAGCTTTTCACGGATCTGCTCCGGACTAACCGGGCTTTTACTCGCGATCAGCGCCACCACGCGGGCAAAGGCCTCCGGCTGCTGAATCAGCTGCTGCAGTGAATTATCATCGCGCAGCGGTACAAATCGCGGCGGGCACGCCACATTGAGCACCGCCTCAAGCGGCAGGTCGCGGGAAGACCCACCGACCCGGATCTGCCAGTCTCCCGGCGTCACCACCCATGCTTTCAGTCCAGGATGATAACAGGCAAGGTCGGCTATCGGCAGCGCCAGGGTCACTCGCGTTGTTTCACCGGCGGCCAGCGCCACTTTACTGAACGCCTTCAGCGCCTGTTCTTCCCGGATAAGTTCGCCCTGCGGAGCACTGACGTACAGCTGAACCACCTCTTTACCCGCGCATTCGCCGCTGTTGGTGAGATCAAATGATACCATCACGGTATCGTTCTCACCGGCCTCAGGGGCTGACAGCGTGAGATTACTGTAGGTAAACCGGGTGTAGCTTAAGCCAAAACCGAACGGGAACAGCGGCGTCATACGGCGTTTATCGTAATAGCGGTAGCCGACGAACAGCCCCTCACCATAATAGTGCTGCAGGTTCTCACCGGGGTAATGCAGCCAGGCCGGGGTTTCTTCCAGCGTATTGGGCACCGTTACCGTCAGTTTACCGCTCGGGTTGCGTTTACCGAAGAGGATCTCCGCCACCGCACGTCCCATTCCCTGACCGGCAAAGAAGGTCTCAAGCAGCGACTTACACTGCGGCAGCCAGGGCATAACCACCGCATCGCTGTTTGCCAGTACCACCACCACGTTCGTCTGAACCGCCGAAACTTCGTGGATCAGCCGCTCGTGCACCGCCAGAATATTCAGGTCATGACGATCGCCGTTCTCACCGTCCTCACCCACGGCGGTGCTGACAAAAATCACCGCCACATCGGCCTGGCTTGCCACTTCACGCGCCTGCGCCTGCGCCTGTTCGTCGCTTTGAACGTCATCCGGTGCCCCCACCGCCCACGACACGGTGAAATCATCGCCCGCGAGGTCGAAGATCTCATCAAGCGGTCTGTCCAGCAGATACGGCACCGTCGTTGCACAGCCAGAGCCCTGGATCACCGGCTCCTGCGCCGGCTTGCCCAGCACCGCAATGCGCGGCGTTTTCTCCGCACGCAGCGGCAGGAGGTTGTCGTCATTTTTCAGTAATACGATGGATTCTGCAGCCAGATGCTGTGATAACGCGTGATGTGCCGGGAAATCGGCCTGGGTATCCGGGCGGCGATGACGCTGTACTTTATCCAGTAGCGCAAGCATGCGCAGACAGGCAGTATCCACGACCGCCATCGGCACCTCTCCGGCGTTGATGGCTGCCAGCAGGGTTTGCTTATCGCGACGGGTTTCCGGCATGGCGAGATCGTTGCCCGCCATGAGCGATGCCGGACGGTCTTTAATGCCGTACCAGTCAGACATCACCAGTCCGTCGTAACCCCACTCTTCGCGCAGTACCTGAGTGAGCAGGAACGGATCCTGCGAGGTCTGAACGCCGTTCAGGCGGTTATACGAGGACATCACCGTCCATGGTTGAGACTTGTCGATGGCCCTCCTGAAGCCAGCAAGATAGATTTCGCGCAGCGCGCGTTCTTCCACGACGGAGTCCATTTCGGTACGACGGTATTCGGAGTTGTTGGCCGCGAAGTGCTTCAGACTCGCGCCCACCCCTTCCTGCTGCAGGCCATTAATCAGCGCGGCAGCGATATCACCGCTCACCACCGGATCTTCGGCGTAATACTCATATCCACGCCCGGCGAGCGGAGTGCGACGGATGTTAATACCGGGGCCAAGCAAAATACCTACGCCCATATGCTGGCACTCTCTGCCCAGCGCCTGGCCCATCTGCTGCACCAGATCGATGTCCCAGCTACACGCGAGGCTCGAGCCGTTCGGGAAGCAGGTCGCCGGCAGCGAGGTGCTGAACAGGGCTTCGCTCCCGCCTTTGGCGGCAGACTCCTCCCCGTTCGCCTTGTCGGCGGTCTGGGTAATGACGGAGATGAAGTCATCCATGCTCCACTTTTCGCTGCCGTCAATTTGTGCGCTGCTGTAGCGCACCCCATAGGTGCCGTCGGTCATCACGATATCGGCAATGCCGTGCTGGGGTAAAGACGCGGTTCGCCACAGGCCGTTGCCGGTCAGCAAATCGACTTTCTCTTCCGCCGTCATCGCGGCAATAATGCGGGTAAATTGGCTATTCATTCTCTCTGGCTCCCTGAGTTACAGCGCATTCTGCTTGCGCAGGCTAATTTTTTGCACGATATCGCGGTAGGTTTTTTCATCCAGCGAATAGCAGGCGACGAATATTGCACTCAATGCAAACATTACTCCGGGGAATAACGTCATCAGAATATTGATACCGTTAATTGCGCTGATAGTAATATTCCCGGCATCGTAGTGATAATAATCGAGCATCCAGCCAGCACAACCGCCACCAATGGCCATCGCTATTTTGGTGATGAAATTAAAGAAGCCATAAATGGCGCCCTCGGTGCGCACACCATGGTGCCACTCCGCATATTCTACGGTATCAGCAATCATTGATCACATGGCAACAAAACCCATGCCTAAAGTAATACTGTAGAGACATACCCCGGTCATAATCAGCCAGATATTATTACCAGCGACGAAGTATTGCATCAGTACACCCAGTACACCGATCAGCAGTGCCAGCAGGGTCATTCTTTTTTTGCCCATCAGGGCGATGATTTTTTCCGAGATAACCGTTCCGGCAATATAGGCGGCCGACTGGATCATAAAGAACGTCGCGGTGAAACCCTCGTTGCCGATGATGTATTTAATAAAGTAGATAGCAATCGCCATCCAGACGGTATAAGCGATATAAAAGAAGATGGTAAACATCGACAGGTTAATCAACGGCGCATTCCCCATCACCGCGCGCAGCATTTCCCGAAGCGTCGGCGCCGTCATCTCTTCTTCCTCGCCCACGCGCTCCCGGGTCATGCCGAAGCAGGCAAGGAACAGGAACGTCGCCAGCAGCGCAAAGCAGGAGACGGCAAAGACATAGCCCAACTGTTTATCATTAAAAGGTGAAATCAACAGGTCTGCGGTGGTGGACACAATCAGATAGCCGACAATGGCCAGCACAAAGCGGTACACCGACAGCGATGAACGCGAGGCTTCATGCTGAGTCAGGCGGTTGGTCAGTGCGGAATACGGCGTATTCACCGCCGTGTATGCCAGACAATAAATGGTGTAAGAAATCAGCGCGAAATAAAATTTCGCCTCACCACCGAATGGCAGGAAACACAGGACGGTTAAGAAACCCAGCGGAATGGAACCATATAATAACCACGGGCGTAATTTCCCATAGCGGCTGTGCGCTTTATCTATCGCAAAGCCAATCAGAATATTAAAGATAGCATCAATAACGCGCGCAATAACAAAAATCAGGCTCGCCTGCACAGCGCTAATGCCATAAATATTGGTGTAGAAGAACAGCAGGAATAACGACACAAAGCCAAATGACAGATTCGAGGCGAAATCACCAAAACCGTACCCTATTTTTTCTTTTACGCCTATAACCACATAGCTTGCCGATAACTTTTTGCTTGTATCCATTTTAGGCTACCTGTTTTTGTAATCAGTATCGACAGTATATGGCGTTGCCTGAAGCGCTACTTTGCGTTATTTGTCCGGGCATTTCCTGTTTTTTGTCTTTATACAGAAGTGTGAAAAACATCACAGGAGGAGGAGCAGAAAAGAAAAATCCGGCGAATTTCCGCCGGATTTTCAAGGGATTAACCGTTACCGTTGTTTCGTGTACTGGAACGACGGTTACTGTTGTTGTTACGGTTACTGCTATTGCTGTTCACCTGACTGTGACGTTTCACCGCACGGCGGATCTGATTTGCCTTCATGCGGCGACGGTCTTTTTCTACCGCCACTTTTGAGGTAGTTTCCGGGGTCAGCTCTACCAGCTCGCGCAGGTAGTTGGTCTGCGCCAGGTCAAGCTCGGTATAGCCACCGCGCGGCAGGCCTTTCGGCAGCTGGATATCACCGTAACGCACGCGGATAAGGCGGCTTACCTGTACGCCAACCGCTTCCCACAGGCGACGAACCTCACGATTACGCCCTTCTGTCAGGGTCACGTTGTACCACTGGTTGATACCTTCACCACCGCTGAACTTGATAGTTTTAAACGCGGCAGGACCGTCTTCCAGCTGTACGCCACGCGACAGATCGCGCAGTTTCGCTTCATCCACCTGACCAAATACGCGAACGGCGTATTCACGTTCAACTTCACGGCTCGGGTGCATCAGGCGGTTTGCCAGTTCACCGTCTGTCGTGAACAGCAGCAGACCACAGGTGTTAACGTCCAGACGACCAACGGCAATCCAGCGCGCGCCGCGCAGTTTTGGCAGGCGGTCAAACACGGTCGGACGCCCTTCCGGGTCGTTGCGGGTACAGAGTTCGCCTTCCGGCTTGTAGTAAGCCAGCACGCGGCAGATCTGCTCGGCGGACTCTTTAACGGAAATAAGATGCCCGTCGATACGGATTTTCAGGCCAGGGACAATGTCCACACGATCGCCAAGCGTGGCGATTTTGCCGTCCACGCTCACGCGGCCAGCAGAAATAATGGTTTCGATTTCACGGCGGGAGCCGTGGCCAGCTCGCGCCAGGACTTTCTGTAACTTTTCGCTCATTGAGCTTCCTTTAGCTGTCGCCTTCCCAGGCGTCGGGATGTAATTATGCGATTATTTTCAATAACTTATGAAAAGATCAGCCTGCTATTATACAGCGTTTTATCTGCGCTGTAATCCGCTTTGTTTCGCTTACGTCTCAAACACAGGGCCCGGTGGCACAGCCGTACACCATGATGAATGGAAATGCCGGGACCATCACCGGTACCCAGAGTGGGTTCATGCCCCGCGTTTTGTCACTGATGGTGACGGTAATTGGCGGGTTCATCTGCTGGAAACTGCTGTCCTGGCTGAAGTTGCGCGTCTCACCCCAGTGCCCTGTCGCGCGGAACGTGACAACCTGCTGCCCTGCGGTTTTCGCCGGTACGGCGGCGTACTTCTGCGTCAAATCCAGGCGTTGCTGCGCGCTCAACCCCTTTTCATCAATCCAGGTGTTGTACTGCGCTTCGACGTCACGCTTGTCCACTTCGAAATGGATAGCCATGCCGCGAACGTGGTTCCCGTACTCCTGCGACAGCGCCTTCCAGCGGTCATACAGCCCGCGCTGATTATCGAAATAATAGACGTAATCGCGAGACACCGCCGTCATGCCATTGTCGTTAACACGCAGGTCAATAATTTGGTCGCTTTCCGGCAGTGCCGGTTCATGTACGCTACAGGCGCTGAGCAGCACGCTGGCTGCCAGGACTCCTGGCATCATCCCGATTTTCACAACCCTACTCCCCAGATTGCAGGCAAATAAAAGGCGCCATCCGGCGCCCTCTGACAGCTGACTTTACAGAAACGGCTTCACATCGCCCACGCCTTCGCGCAGCACTTCCGGCGAGTCTTCCGTGAGGTCGATAACCGTCGTCGGTTGCTGCCCCAGATAACCGCCATGAATGATGAGGTCAACCTGCTTCTCCAGACGATCTTTGATCTCTTCCGGGTCAGATTCGGTAAACTCGCTCCCCGGCAGCATCAGTGAGGTAGAAAGCATCGGCTCACCCAGCGTTTCAAGCAAAGCCTGAGCGATTGGGTTGGAAGGTACACGCATACCGATGGTTTTACGTTTTTCCTGCAGCAGACGGCGCGGCACCTCTTTTGTCCCTTTCAGGATGAAGGTGTAGTTGCCCGGCGTGTTGTTCTTGATAAGACGAAACGCCACGTTATCGACCCACGCATAGGTCGAGAGCTCAGAGAGATCCCGGCACATCAGGGTAAAGTTGTGGCCATCAGGCAGATGACGGATACGACAGATTCGCTCCATCGCCCCCTTCTCTTCGATTTTACACCCCAGGGCATAGCCGGAGTCGGTCGGATAGACAATTACCCCACCCTTGCGCACGATCTCCACGGCCTGGTTAATCAGGCGAGCCTGCGGGTTTTCAGGATGAATATAGAAAAACTGACTCATACTTCCCTCTCGGTTATGTTTTGCGGCTGCTCCCAGGTATGCCATACGCCTTCAACACCCGCAGGGAGCCACAGCTTGCGGCCAAGCTCAATCCACGGGCAGGGCTGATGGAAATCCGATCCCTGTGACGCCAGCAAACCATACTGACGGGCATAGGTAGCAAGCTGTGCGCGCTCATGCGGCGCCTGCTGACACTGCGAGACTTCCATCGCATCACCCCCGCTTTCGGCGAAGAATGCCAGCAACCGCTTCAGCCATTTGGCGGAAAGATCGTACCTGCCGGGATGGGCAAGTACCGCTTTGCCACCAGAATGATGAATCACATCAATAGCTTGATCTATTGTACACCACTGCGGCGGAACGTAACCGGTTTTCCCACGTGCAAGATACTTTTTAAAGACG
>NZ_JMPS01000080.1 GCF_000735455.1 Yokenella regensburgei ATCC 49455
ACTTTTTAAAGACGTCGGCCATATTGTTGGCCTTCCCGGCTTCGACCAGGAAACGGGCAAAATGCCCGCGGGTTACGACGCCGCCGTCGGCAAGTTTTAGCGCCCCTTCCCAGGCACCGCTGATTTGCGCTTTCTCAAGCCGCTCGGCGATAAGCTGCGCCCGGGTCTGGCGGCGCTCAAGCTGCTCTTCGAGCAGTTTCGTCAGCGCCGGATGTTCAATATCGATGTTCAGACCGACGATGTGGATCTCATGATTTTCCCAAAGGGTGGAGATCTCGGTGCCGGTCACAAGCCGCAGCGGTAGTCCGGCACGGGCAATCTCTGCTCGGGCGGCTGGAATGGCTGCCACGCTGTCGTGATCGGTTATCGCCAGCGTGCCAACACGCATTTCGTGGGCACGGTGAACGAGCGCTTCCGGGGTCAGTCGCCCGTCGGAAGCAGTGGTATGGCTGTGCAGGTCATAAATCACTGCAAATTGGTTGTCACTCAAGGTGGCTCCCGTTACAACTGTGGGGGTCAGTGCGACATCATAACGGTTCAGGCGGATTTTCTGAAATCAGAGGTTGACTTTATCTCGCTGGACTAGTTAACTAGTACGCAAGTTCACAATGAGGTATCTGAAATGAAAACGCACTTCCGCACTCTGCACAACTGGTGGCGCACTTCCTGTTTACGGGCCGTGTGATCGCGTCTGCGCTCAGCATACAGATACCTGGCCCGCCCCTTCGGCGGGCTTTTTTTTGAACACCATATTCCAGAACAGGCGAGAAAGATAATGCAAACCACAAAACCTGCACTCGAACTTCTGACCGATAATGCGATTTACCGGGAAAACCCAACCGCACTGTTCCACCAGCTTTGCGGTGCACGTCCAGCCACCCTGCTGCTGGAATCGGCTGACATCGACAGCAAAGATGATTTAAAGAGCCTGCTGCTGGTCGACAGCGCCCTGCGTATTATCGCGCTTAGCGATACTGTCACCCTGCAGGCGCTCTCGGAAAACGGTGCCTCGCTGCTCGCTCTGCTTGACGCGGCCTTACCCGCCGGCGTCGATAACCAGCGCCAGCCGATGTCCCGCGTACTGCGCTTCCCGCCGGTCAGCGCTCTGCTTGATGAAGACGCTCGCCTGTGCTCGCCGTCGGTGTTTGACACCTTCCGCCTGCTGCAACAGCTGGTCACCGTGCCGGAAGAAGAGCGCGAAGCCATGTTCTTCGGTGGTTTGTTTGCTTATGACCTGGTCGCAGGTTTTGAAGACTTGCCGCAGCTTGAGAGCGACAGCGCCTGTCCGGACTACTGTTTCTATCTCGCCGAAACCCTGCTGGTTATCGATCACCAGAGCAAAAGTACCCGCATTCAGGCGAGCCTGTTTACGCCCGCAGCCGGAGAAAAGCAGCGCTTAATCCAGCGTATCGCCCAGCTGCGTCAGCAGTTGAACGAACCCCCTGCCGCGCTGCCGGTCAAAGAGATCCCGCAGATGCGTTGCGAAGTTGACCAGAGCGACGACCAGTATGGCGCCGTGGTGCGCAAAATGCAGAAAGCGATCCGTGCCGGGGAGATTTTCCAGGTGGTGCCTTCGCGCCGCTTCTCGCTGCCCTGCCCGTCGCCGCTGGCCGCTTACGACGTACTGAAAAAGAGCAACCCCAGCCCGTATATGTTCTTCATGCAGGACAACGATTTCACCCTGTTTGGTGCGTCGCCGGAAAGTTCTCTCAAATACGACGCCACCTCACGCCAGATTGAGATCTACCCGATTGCCGGTACCCGCCCACGCGGTCGCCGCGCCGACGGCTCGCTGGACCGCGATCTCGACAGCCGCATTGAACTGGAAATGCGTACCGACCATAAAGAGCTCTCCGAGCATCTGATGCTGGTTGACCTGGCGCGTAACGATCTGGCGCGGATCTGCACACCGGGTAGCCGCTACGTGGCCGACTTAACCAAAGTGGACCGCTACTCCTTCGTTATGCACCTCGTTTCCCGGGTGGTGGGCGAGCTGCGTAAAGACCTCGACGTGCTGCACGCTTACCGCGCCTGCATGAACATGGGCACCCTCAGCGGCGCGCCAAAAGTTCGCGCGATGCAGTTAATTGCCGGGGCCGAAGGCAAACGTCGCGGCAGCTACGGCGGTGCAGTGGGTTATTTCACTGCCCATGGCGATCTCGATACCTGCATTGTTATCCGTTCGGCGTATGTCGAAAACGGGATCGCCACCGTGCAGGCCGGTGCCGGGGTCGTGCTGGATTCCATTCCGCAGGCGGAAGCCGATGAAACGCGTAATAAAGCGCGCGCGGTGCTGCGCGCCATTGCTCAGGCCCACCGTGCCGAGGAGATGTTCTGATGGCTGATATCCTGCTGCTCGATAATATTGATTCCTTTACTTACAACCTGGCAGATCAGCTGCGCGCAAGCGGCCACCATGTGGTGATTTACCGTAACCACGTTCCGGCACAGACCTTGATCGACCGACTGGCGACAATGGATAACCCGGTGCTGATGCTCTCACCTGGCCCGGGCGCACCGTCCGAGGCGGGCTGTATGCCAGAGCTGTTGACCCGTATGCGCGGCAAGCTGCCCATCATCGGTATCTGTCTCGGTCATCAGGCCATTGTCGAAGCCTACGGCGGCTATGTGGGTCAGGCCGGAGAGATCCTGCATGGCAAAGCCTCCAGCATTGAACACGACGGCCAGGCGATGTTTGCCGGGCTGGCAAACCCGCTGCCGGTGGCACGCTATCATTCGCTGGTTGGCAGTAACATTCCGGCGGGCCTCACTATTAATGCCCATTTCAACGGCATGGTGATGGCCGTGCGTCACGACGCCGACCGCGTGTGCGGCTTCCAGTTCCATCCGGAGTCTATCCTGACAAGCCAGGGAGCGCGCCTGCTGGAGCAGACCCTGGCCTGGGCGCTGCAGAAACTTGAACCTGCTAACACCATCCAGCCGATCCTCGAAAAACTGTATCAGGCGCAGACCCTGAGCCAGCAGGAGAGCCATCAACTGTTCTCCGCCGTGGTGCGGGGTGAAGTGAAGCCTGAACAGCTGGCGGCGGCGCTGGTGAGTATGAAAGTGCGCGGTGAACACCCGAACGAAATTGCCGGTGCCGCCACCGCGCTTTTAGAAAACGCCGCCCCGTTCCCGCGTCCGGATTACCTTTTTGCCGATATCGTCGGCACCGGCGGTGACGGTAGCAACAGCATTAACATCTCCACCGCCAGCGCGTTTGTGGCAGCAGCCTGTGGCCTGAAGGTGGCAAAGCACGGTAACCGCAGCGTCTCCAGCAAATCTGGTTCATCCGATCTGCTGGCCGCCTTCGGCATTAATCTGGATATGAACGCCGAGAAGTCCCGTGATGCGCTCGACGAGCTGGGGGTCTGCTTCCTGTTCGCCCCGAAGTACCACACCGGCTTCCGCCACGCCATGCCGGTGCGCCAACAGCTCAAAACCCGCACCCTGTTCAACGTGCTGGGGCCGTTGATCAACCCGGCGCACCCGCCGCTGGCGCTGATCGGCGTGTACAGCCCGGAGCTGGTGCTGCCGATTGCGGAAACCCTGCGCGTACTGGGTTATCAGCGGGCTGCGGTCGTGCACAGTGGAGGAATGGATGAGGTTTCTCTCCACGCGCCAACCGTGGTAGCCGAGCTGAATCAGGGGGAGATCAGCAGCTATCAGCTGACCGCCGATGACTTTGGTCTGACGCCCTATCGCCAGGAGCAGCTGGCGGGCGGCACACCGGAAGAAAACCGTGACATTCTCACCCGCTTATTACAAGGTAAAGGTGACGCTGCCCACGAGGCCGCGGTGGCCGTCAACGTCGCGATGCTGCTACGTTTACATGGCCATGAAGACTTAAAAGCCAACGTCCAGACCGTGCTCGACGTGCTGCGCAGCGGTGCAGCCTATGACAGAGTGACCGCACTTGCGGCAAGAGGGTAAATGATGCAGACCGTTTTAGCGAAAATCGTCGCCGACAAAGCCATCTGGGTAGCGGCACGAAAGAAACAGCAGCCACTGGCCAGTTTTCAGAACGACGTGGTACCAAGCCAGCGCCACTTTTACGATGCACTGCAGGGTGCCCGCACAGCCTTCATTCTTGAATGTAAAAAGGCCTCGCCGTCTAAAGGGGTGATTCGGGACGATTTCGACCCGGCTTTTATTGCCAGCATCTACAAGCACCACGCTTCGGCAATTTCCGTGCTGACCGATGAGAAATATTTCCAGGGCAGCTTCGATTTTCTGCCAATCGTCAGCCGTGTTGCCCCGCAGCCGGTGCTGTGTAAGGACTTTATCATCGATCCTTACCAGATTTATCTGGCGCGTTTCTACCAGGCCGATGCCTGCCTGCTGATGCTGTCGGTGCTCGACGATGAACAGTATCGCCAGCTGGCTACCGTCGCGCACAGCCTCAGTATGGGCGTGCTGACGGAAGTCAGTAATGAAGAGGAGCTGGAACGCGCCATCGCGCTGGGAGCAAAAGTCGTCGGCATCAATAACCGCGACCTGCGCGATCTCTCCATCGATCTCGACCGTACTCGCCAGCTGGCGCCGCGTCTGGGTCATGGGGTAACGGTGATTAGCGAGTCCGGTATCAACACCTATGCCCAGGTGCGTGAGCTGAGCCACTATGCGAACGGCTTCCTGATTGGTTCTGCACTGATGTCGCACGACGACCTCCACGCCGCGGTGCGCCGGGTGCTGCTCGGCGACAATAAAGTCTGTGGCCTTACCCGCCCACAGGACGCCCAGGCCGCCCAGGAAGCCGGTGCCATCTATGGCGGACTGATTTTCGTTGCCAGCTCACCGCGCGCGGTGAATGCGACAAAGGCGCGTGAAATTATCCAGGCGGCGCCGCTCAGCTACGTTGGCGTATTCCGCGATGCGCCCATTGAAGATTTGGTTGAGCTTGCAAGCTCGCTGCAGCTGACCGCGGTTCAACTGCACGGCAGCGAATCGCAGGATTATATTGATACCCTGCGTGATGCTCTGCCGGAACAGATTCAAATCTGGAAAGCGCTCAGCGTTAATCACGAGCTTCCGGCCCGCAATCTGAACCACGTCGATCGCTATCTGTTCGACAACGGCCAGGGCGGCAGCGGGCAGCGCTTTGACTGGTCATTACTGAACGGCGCCGACCTCAGCAACGTGATGCTGGCGGGCGGTCTTAGCCCCGATAACTGTGTAGAAGCCGCTAAAAGCGGTGCTGCCGGACTTGATTTCAATTCAGGTGTAGAGTCGCAACCAGGTATTAAATCAAAAAGCTTGATGGCCTCGGTTTTTCAGACGCTGCGCGCATATTAAGGAGCAATAATGAGCACATTACTTAACCCGTATTTCGGCGAGTTTGGCGGCATGTACGTGCCGCAGATCCTGATGCCAGCCCTGCGCCAGCTCGAAGAGGCGTTCGTCAGCGCACAGAAGGATCCGGCGTTTCAGGCCGAATTTACCTCTCTTCTGAAAAACTATGCCGGTCGTCCGACGGCGCTGACCAAATGCCGTAACCTGACCGAAGGTACCCGCACGACGCTGTATCTCAAGCGTGAAGACCTGCTGCACGGCGGCGCGCACAAAACCAACCAGGTGCTTGGCCAGGCGCTGCTCGCCAAACGCATGGGGAAAACCGAGATCATCGCCGAGACCGGCGCGGGTCAGCACGGGGTGGCCTCTGCCCTGGCAAGCGCCCTGCTCGGCCTCAAGTGCCGCATCTATATGGGTGCCAAAGACGTTGAACGTCAGTCGCCGAACGTGTTCCGTATGCGCCTGATGGGTGCCGAAGTTATCCCGGTGCACAGCGGATCCGCCACCCTAAAAGATGCCTGCAATGAGGCGCTGCGCGACTGGTCTGGCAGCTACGAAACGGCGCACTACATGCTCGGTACCGCGGCGGGCCCGCATCCGTTCCCGACCATCGTGCGTGAGTTCCAGCGCATGATAGGTGAAGAAACAAAAGTACAGATCCGCGAAAAAGAGGGTCGCCTGCCGGACGCGGTTATCGCCTGCGTCGGCGGTGGTTCTAACGCCATCGGGATGTTCGCCGATTTTATCGATGATACCTCCGTTGGGCTTATCGGCGTTGAGCCGGCAGGTCACGGGATTGAAACCGGCGAGCACGGGGCACCGCTCAAGCATGGTCGCACAGGGATTTACTTCGGCATGAAATCGCCGATGATGCAGACCGACGAAGGGCAGATTGAAGAGTCCTACTCTATCTCTGCGGGTCTTGATTTCCCGTCGGTCGGGCCGCAGCATGCGTACCTCAACAGCATTGGTCGCGCCGATTATGTCTCCATTACCGACGATGAAGCGCTGGAAGCATTCAAAGCGCTGAGCCGCCACGAAGGGATTATTCCGGCACTGGAATCGTCTCACGCCCTGGCACACGCGCTGAAAATGATGCGTGAAAACCCGGAGAAAGAGCAGTTGCTGGTCGTCAACCTGTCCGGCCGCGGTGACAAAGACATTTTCACCGTTCATGACATTCTGAAAGCGCGAGGGGAAATCTGATGGAACGCTACGATAATCTGTTTGCACAACTGAAAGCCCGCAAGGAAGGCGCCTTTGTTCCCTTCGTGACGCTGGGTGACCCAACACCGGAGCAGTCGCTGAAAATTATCGACACGCTAATTGAAGCTGGCGCAGATGCGCTGGAGCTCGGGATCCCGTTTTCTGATCCGCTGGCGGATGGCCCGACGATTCAGAACGCCACCCTGCGCGCATTTGCTTCTGGCGTCACGCCGACCCAGTGTTTTGAAATCCTGGCCGCCATTCGTCAGAAACACCCGACCATTCCGATTGGCCTGCTGATGTATGCCAACCTGGTGTTTAACCGCGGCATTGACGCGTTCTATGCCGAATGCGCTCGTGTGGGTGTGGATTCGGTACTGGTTGCCGACGTGCCGGTTGAGGAGTCGGCGGAGTTTCGCCAAGCGGCAATGCGCCACAACGTTGCACCTATCTTCATCTGCCCACCGAACGCCGACGACGACCTGCTGCGCCAGATTGCCTCTTATGGCCGCGGTTATACTTACCTGCTCTCCCGAGCGGGCGTTACCGGAGCAGAAAACCGCGCGGCGTTACCGCTGCATCATCTGGTCGAGAAGCTCACCGAATACCATGCCGCTCCGCCGCTGCAGGGCTTCGGTATCTCAGCACCCGATCAGGTAGCCGGTGCCCTCAGCGCTGGCGCAGCGGGGGCGATTTCCGGTTCGGCAATCGTCAAAATCATCGAGAAGCACGTCGATAACCACGCGCTCATGCTGAGTGAGCTGAAGACCTTTGTGCAGAACATGAAAGCCGCCACGAAAGCATAAGCTCCCTACCGTCCGGTATCCTGCCGGACGGTTTCCCCCCCTCGTTTTAGCCTCGTTGAGAAAAAAATCCGTTTTCACATAAACATTGGGGTTGATATCTTAGATGAGAACTATTATCTTTCTCATTACCGAATAGTTGAGCGAATCACTCAGGTATTCGGTACGACATTGCTCACATTGCTTCCAGTATTATTTGCCCGCACTCTGTGCGGGCTTTTTTTTTGCCCTGAACTCACAAAGCACGCTAAACAATGAATGATTCTGTCCGAAGGGATAAAAATAGCGATAATTACTCTGAATTAGCCGGGTGGTCACTTGCCTCTATATATGAGTGAATATAACATGCTCGATAGTCTTCGGAATATCACCGCACATCGGCGGCTGATAAAGTGAAAATTGAGTAAGGCCAGGATGTCAAATACGCCCATCGAACTAAAAGGCAGTAGCTTTACCTTATCAGTGGTTCATTTGCACGAAGCAAAACCCGAGGTTATTCGTCAGGCGTTAGAAGACAAAATCGCCCAGGCCCCTGCTTTTCTGCGCCATGCGCCGGTGGTGGTTAACATCAGTACCATCGACGGCAAGGTAAACTGGCTGCAGATGCAGGACGCCATCGACAGCACTGGTCTACGTATTATGGGCGTCAGCGGCTGCAAAGATGCCGAACTGAAAGCCGAGATTGATCGCGCAGGCATTCCCTTACTAACTGAAGGGAAAGAAAAAGTTGCCCGCGCTGCTCCAGCGGCGAAAATTTCGCCAGCCCCCGCGCCAGTTGTTAACCCCGTCACAAAAACGCGATTGATTGATACGCCGGTTCGTTCCGGTCAGCGCATTTATGCACCACACTGTGATCTGATTGTTACAAACCATGTGAGTGCTGGCGCAGAACTGATTGCGGATGGCAATATCCATGTGTATGGCACGATGCGGGGACGCGCACTGGCGGGAGCAGCCGGCGATAAAGAAGCGCAAATTTTTTGCACCAGCCTTGCAGCGGAACTGGTTTCCATTGCAGGAGTCTATTGGCTGAGCGACAAGATCCCAGCTGAATATTATGGCAAAGCGGCACGCCTGCAGCTCGCAGACAGCGCTTTGACCGTTCAATCGTTGAACTGATCCCTTTTTAACAAGGAATTTCTATGGCACGCATTATTGTTGTGACTTCGGGTAAAGGAGGCGTTGGCAAGACCACCTCCAGCGCGGCCATCGCTACTGGTTTGGCCCAGAAGGGAAAGAAAACTGTCGTTATCGACTTCGACATCGGCCTGCGTAACCTTGATCTGATCATGGGTTGCGAACGCCGTGTGGTTTACGATTTCGTTAACGTTATCCAGGGCGACGCTACCCTGAACCAGGCGCTGATCAAGGACAAGCGCACTGAGAATCTGTTCATCCTGCCAGCCTCGCAGACCCGCGATAAAGACGCCCTCACCCGTGAAGGCGTGGAAAAAGTGCTGGATGAACTGCAAAAGATGGATTTCGACTTCGTCGTCTGTGACTCCCCGGCGGGGATCGAAACCGGCGCGCTGATGGCGCTCTACTTCGCGGATGAAGCGATCATCACCACCAACCCGGAAGTCTCTTCCGTGCGTGACTCCGACCGCATCCTCGGTATTCTGGCCTCCAAATCTCGTCGTGCTGAAAACGGCCAGGAGCCTATCAAGGAACATCTGCTGCTGACGCGCTACAACCCGGGCCGCGTGAACAAAGGCGACATGTTGAGCATGGAAGATGTGCTGGAAATTCTGCGCATCAAATTAGTCGGTGTGATTCCGGAAGACCAGTCTGTGCTGCGTGCTTCCAACCAGGGTGAGCCTGTCATTCTGGATACCGCTTCGGACGCAGGCAAAGCCTACGACGACGCAGTGGATCGTCTGCTGGGAGAAGAACGTCCTTTCCGCTTCGTGGAAGAAGAGAAGAAAGGTTTCCTCAAACGCCTGTTCGGAGGATAAGTTATGGCATTACTGGATTTTTTCCTCTCGCGGAAAAAAAATACCGCGAACATCGCGAAAGAACGCCTGCAAATTATCGTTGCTGAGCGCCGCCGTAGCGATGCAGAACCGCAATATCTGCCTCAGCTGAGGAAGGACATTCTGGAAGTGATTTGCAAATACGTGCAGATTGACCCGGAAATGGTCACCGTACAGCTGGAGCAGAAGGATGGCGATATCTCGATTCTGGAGCTCAACGTGACGCTGCCAGAAGCTGAAGAGTCGCGCTCCATCATCTGACCGATATCCCTTCTGAACCTGACTCAGTGTAATACTGAGTCAGGTCCTTTGCATTTCCGAACACCTGGTTCCGGTCTATATTTTCTGCCCGACGACGATACTGTAATGCCCATTAGAGGGCATAATCTCAATATTCCCGAATCCAGCCTGCGTTAATATCTCGCTAATTTGCTGCCCCGAATATTGTCGCCCTTCCGTCCAGCCCAGCATCACTAAACTTAACGCGGCAGCCGCGAGTGGGCCTGGCGTTTCATCGTGGTACAGCACCTCATGAATAACAATTCTTCCACCTGACGGTAGCGCAGTAAAACTTTTCTCTGCCAAAAAGCGGTTCTTTTCATCCGTCCAGTCGTGAAAAATATTGGAATAGATGTGCAGGTCGGCGGGTGGGTAATTATCTTTCCACATGTCCCCTGCATAAGTATTAACCCGCCCGCTGAGCTGATATTGTTGGATATATTCTTCGGTAAGAGGACAAATCTCAGCCAGGTCAAATATCGTACTTTTTATTTGTGGCCAGTTGGCGGCAACGCTAATCGCATGAGCACCTGAACCACCGCCAATATCGAGTACCTCGCGATGCTGCTCCAGAAAAGATTGTGTCGCCCATACGCTGGCCGTCCCCATGCTCAGGCTGTGCATCGCATGGGTGAAAGTGCGTGCCATTTCCGCACGTTCAACATGTGCCTCGAAAATATCAACTTCATCGTAAACCTGGGCGTGATTTTTACTGATTGCCTGTTCAAGGTGTTTAACCGAGAAATTATCGCTGTTCTCGTACATCAGATCCCAAAAATAACCAAAATAGTGCGGACTTTCAGGTAATAAATATTCCTCGGTTTGTGCCGTCAGCGTATAGCTTTCTCCTTCCAGATGCACCAGATTTAGCGCCCGTAGCGTGGCCATAATAGCTTCAACCGGCCGGGAATGCAGCGCCATCCTTCCGCATATATCATTAATACTTCGCGGCTTTAGGGCAATATATTCAAAAAACTTCAGATGGTGGGCAATAAGCACAACGGGATAGGTATACAGATTCATCGTCATATCGACAATGCTCGCGCTACTGTGCGCTGGCCGGGACACGAGTCTGGTCATTGAAACACCCTTCTGAATGGATACGCTTTGAAGCGTAGAGGATGTTGTCAAAAATGCCTACTGAGGAGAAAATATGCCGGGCAATAAATACCCGGCGGAGGTCATCATTTTACTCTGGATAAGTCGCAAGCAGGGTTTTCAGGCGATCGGCCATCAATTCTCCACGCCAGCCTGAGATCATTTCTGGCAGGCTGCTTTGTATTTTCAGCTGCCAGTGCCAGTTCAGCAACTGGTTAATCTGGCGACGTGACGCAAGCATTTCGGCGCTGACACCCTTTTCGGCACTCACTTCCTGCACTAACGCCTTAATCTCTTTGAAGACTTTGCGATAGCCCGGCATATCGATCAGGTTCTTCAGCGGTTCCGGTAATGCCTCTTCCGGCAGGGCCTGTGCTTTTTCAACGAGGCTCAGCAGCGTTTTACCGTGGAAGCGGATCTCGCTGCCGGATAGCCCAAGGCTATCGAGTTCACCCATCGAGCCCGGCATATAGCGCGCAACGGCCCACAGGTGCTCTTCACGCACCACAAAATTCACCGCCATATCACGATCGCGGGCTTTACGCAGGCGCCAGTCGGCCAGCAGCTTCAGGCATCCGAGCTGGCGGGTGCGCAGCTGCCAGGCATTGCCGATATCCCGCCAGGCCTCAGCCGGATCCAGCACTTCCTGACGGCGCTGCATCATCAGCTGGCATTCGTCGAGCGCCGCCGGTAACCACCCTGCCGTCGCCGTTTCGTCCATCAGCTTTTTGGCGATAGGCAGCAGATACCAGACGTCGGCGGCGGCATAGTCGCACTGACGCTCGGTCAGCGGGCGCGCCAGCCAGTCGGTACGGGATTCGCTCTTATCAAGCACGAGGCCGGTATACTCCTCAACCATCGCGGCAAATCCCCACGACATTGGTCGGCCGCAGAACGCCGCCAGAATTTGCGTATCAATCAGCGGTTTCGGCAGCAGGCCGAAGGTGTTCAGGAATACTTCCAGATCTTCACTACCGGCATGGAGATACTTTGTTACGTTTTCGTCTAATAACAGCTCTCGCATCGGCGCCCATTCGGTGATGGTCAACGGGTCGATCAGCGCGACGGTTTCGCCGTCGAACATCTGGATGAGACCCAGCTGCGGGTAGTAGGTGCGGGTGCGGACAAACTCAGTATCGAGGGCAATGGCTGATGCGTTGCGGGCTGCTTCACACAGGCCTTGCAGCGCATCATTGGTGGTGATCATCTGATAGTTCAAATCGTATTCTCTGTAGGTTGCGCCAAAAAAAACGCCGGCTTGGCCGGCGTCTGGGCGACTGTCACGTAGCTCAGGCTTTATTGTCCACTTTGCCACGCGCTTCGTCACGTAATTCTCGTCGCAAAATCTTTCCGACGTTCGACTTCGGCAGTTCGCTACGAAACTCCACCAGCTTCGGCACTTTGTAACCGGTAAGCTGACGACGGCAGAAAGCAACCAGCGCCTCTTCGGTCAGCGACGGGTCTTTTTTGACCACGAAGATTTTCACCGTTTCACCGCTGGAGCCCGCCGGAACACCGACGGCCGCCACTTCCTGTACGCCAGGGTGCTGCATCACCACGTCTTCAATTTCGTTCGGGTAGACGTTGAAACCGGAAACCAGAATCATGTCTTTCTTACGGTCAACAATCTTCAGGAAGCCTTCGTCATCCATCACCGCGATATCGCCGGTGTGCAGCCAGCCATTTTTGATGATTTCATCGGTCGCATCCGGGCGCTGCCAGTAGCCGAGCATCACCTGCGGACCTTTAACACACAGCTCACCCGGTTCGCCTGGCGCCACTTCGTTGTCGTCGTCATCCACCAGCTTCACTTCGGTCGACGGCACCGGCAGACCAATGCTGCCGCTATGGTAGTCGATATCATGCGGGTTAACGCTCACCAGCGGCGCACATTCGGTCAGGCCGTAGCCCTCCAGCAGATACTCACCGGTCAGTTTTACCCAGCGCTCCGCCACCGCGCTCTGCACCGGCATTCCGCCACCGGCGGCCAGATGCAGCGTGGAGAAGTCGAGCTGCTGGAACTCTTTGTTGTTCAGCAGTGCGTTAAACAGCGTGTTGACCCCGGTCATCGCGGTAAACGGATATTTGGCTAACTCTTTCACCAGTCCCGGGATGTCGCGCGGGTTGGTGATAAGCAGGTTCTGCCCGCCCAGTTCGATAAACAGCAGGCAGTTCATGGTCAGGGCAAAAATGTGATACAGCGGCAGCGCCGTCACCACCAGCTCTTTCCCTGCGTGCAACAGCGGCCCGTAGGTACCGTTAACCTGCTCAAGGTTAGCAAGCATGTTGCGGTGCGTCAGCATCGCGCCTTTAGCAACGCCCGTGGTACCGCCGGTGTACTGGAGGAACGCCAGATCTTCCGGCCCCACTTCCGGCTTGATGTACTGCATGCGGTAACCCTGGTGCAGCGCCCGGCGGAAGGAAATAGCATCCGGCAGATTGTATTTTGGCACCAGTCGTTTGACGTATTTCACCACGAAGTTAACCAGCGTGCCTTTGGCGGTCGAGAGCTGATCGCCCATCCGGGTCAGGATCACGTGTTTAACCTGCGTCTTTGCCACTACCTTTTCCAGGGTATGCGCAAAGTTGGAAACAATCACGATAGCCGCCGCGCCGCTGTCGTTCAGCTGGTGCTCCAGCTCGCGCGGGGTGTATAGCGGGTTCACGTTAACCACGATCATCCCGGCACGCAGGATCCCGAACAGCGCTACCGGATACTGCAGCAGGTTGGGCATCATCAGCGCCACGCGATCGCCTTTCTGCAACCCGAGACCTTCCTGCAGGTAAGCAGAGAACGCACGGCTGCGCTCTTCGAGCTTACGGAATGTCATCACTTCGCCCATGTTGACGAACGCAGGCTGATCCGCATAACGAGTGGTTGCTTTTTCGAACAGTTCCACCAGGGATTGATAGCGATCTGGATTTATCTCAGCCGGAACATCGGCCGGATAGCGGTTTAGCCAAACCTTCTTCAATGCATCACCTCTAAAATGATTATTCGTCGTCATCTCAACCCCAATTAACAAACAACGCGTTAACAATATATTAACTCAGCGTACCAGTTTATTAATTGTTCAGAATGCAGGTTGCGAAGCGCGTCACTATTTATTTTTATTATATCCTTAACAACAAAGAGACAGCGGACCGGCCGCTGTCTCTTTCACCTTATTTTACAACGTGTTATTCGGTTACGATAGTCCGGACTTCGGCAGGGCCGGGATTATACCAGCCGCCGTAGCCGTAACCGTAACCATAGCGCCACGGATGTGGGCCAAAGCCCCACGGATCCATCGGCTGCGGTGGCAGAACCACCTGCTGAGTCAGATTCCAGCGTTTGTAGCCAGTAGCTTTAATAAGAAGGAATTTATACGGAGTGCTGCCAATTTTGCCTTCAACGGTGCCGCTGATAGGCCCCACCACGGTCACCAGTTGACCACGGAAATCGACAGGATCGAGGAAGCCGTTGATATCAGCGTAAATTCGCCCGCGGGACGGTTCACCCAGGGTTGGTCGCGCACCGCTGTCGAGGGGGACGGTCGCGATTTCAAGGCGAGTGACTCCCTGCTGATTCTGCACGTTGACAACCTTACCGCCGAAGCGCGACTCCTGACCAACGTACAGCTGCGGTGCCGCCATTACCCGCACCAGATCCTGCTGTGGGGTGGGCGAACTCCCTTTAATGGCATCCGGAATGGAGACGCAGCCGCTGAGTGCAGCAACGATAATCCCGGCCAGTAAACCGCGTACGACTTGCATGGTGATGCTCCTGTTTTCTCAGTTCTTATTACTAAGATTCACTCACGACCAGGAAGTTTCTTCCACGCGACTTCGTTGCGTAAATATTTTGGTTCAGCGTTTTCAACCGCCACGGTGTTTCCTGTGCTGAAAAGCTGACAAGCCGCAGGCAACATGTCTTCTGCGGCTGGCAGCAGCACTTCACCATCGGTCAGCGTAAGCGAGGTGCCCTGCGCCATATCAGGCCAGGCCGGCCAGCCGGTACCGACCGTCGCCCATTGGCCTTCGAGCTGCTGCAAACGTGCGTTCACCGCTTCCGGCTTCAGTACGGCCTCGGTCTCTTCGCCGTGCCAGACGCCCTGCTCATCGCGCTGGTATTCCGCCCAGTAGACTTCGCCCATGCGGGCATCAATCGCGGCCAGTACGCGGGTTGCGCCCGTTATACGCCAGGCGCCCTGCGCCATAGTGGCAAGCGTAGAGACGCCGATCATCGGCAGTTCAGCGCCCAGCGCCAGGCCTTGCGCAATACCAATTCCAATACGCACGCCGGTAAAGCTTCCCGGGCCGCGGCCAAAGGCCAGCGCGTCGAGCTCGGTCAAAGAAATGGCATTCTCGGCAAGCAGTGCCTGAACCAGGGGGAGAATGCGTTGAGTATGTTCACGGGGGCACAGCTCGAAGCGTGCAGAGACGGTACCGTCGTTCTCGAGCGCTGCTGAGCAGGCCTCGGTGGCGGTATCAATAGCCAGAATTCGCATGGGTTGTCGCGCTCTTGCAATTAGCAGAAATACAAATTGGCGCGGATCTTAACACAGTCTGTCACAAATTACCGCGTTGATGACAGCGCCAGGAAGCGAACGGCGCGGCGAATGTCGCGGGTCCGCGGCGCGGGCGGCAGGCTCGCCAGGAACACCGCACCATAGGGACGCATCACCAGACGGTTGTCACAGATAACCAGCACACCGCGATCGTCAACGTCACGGATGAGACGCCCCACGCCCTGTTTGAGGGTGATAACCGCATCCGGTAGCTGGACTTCGTCGAACGGATCGCCGCCGCGAAGACGGCAGTCTTCCATCCGCGCCTTCAGCAGCGGGTCGTCCGGTGAGGTAAACGGCAGTTTATCGATAATCACCAGCGACAGCGCGTCGCCACGCACGTCGACCCCTTCCCAGAAGCTGCTGGTCGCGACCAGCAGGGCGTTACCGGCACTGACAAACTGTTGCAGCAGCTGGGCTTTGCTGGTTTCCCCCTGCAACAGTACCGGTAGCGTCATGGTGGCGCGGAATTGTTCGGCGAGATCTCGCATCATGGCGTGCGACGTGCAAAGCATAAAACAGCGCCCGTCGTTGGCCTCGATAAGCGGTTTCAGCATGGCGGCCAGAAGACGCGCGCCGCCGGGCTGGTTGGGTAGCGGCAAGTTGCGCGGTACGCACAGCAGCGCCTGCTTTTCGTAATCGAAGGGGCTAGGCAACAGCATGGATTCGGCCTGCTCAATGCCCAGCCGCTCGGTGAAGTGGTGGAGATCGTCGTTTACCGACAGCGTCGCGGAGGTAAAAATCCAGCTTCCCGGCTTTTGCGCCATCACTTCTTTGAATTTATCGGCCACGGTCAGCGGCGTTAACGCGAGGGTAAAGTGACGCGAAGTGCATTCATACCAGTAGCTAAAGCCCGGCTGGTTAATCTCTTTCAGCCGTTTGAGGCGTGCACGATAGGTCGTGGCACGCTCGAAGGCGGCGTCCAGCAAGGCGGAACGGCCAAGCGACAGCTTCGCCACGTCGTAACAAAGCTCCAGTGCGTCATCAAGCAACAGCAGCGCGCGCTGGATGTTTTTATCGGCCAGCAGTTCGCGCAGGTTGCCACGATAGCCGGGCTCGCCAAGCTGCAGACGGAAGTCCTGCGCGCTCTGCGCCAGACGATCGGCACATTTTTGCAGCTGCTGGGTATCTTTGAGCTCGGTGCGATAAGCAATAGTGATGTCTTTTGCCAGATCCAACAGCTGGCGGCTTGAAAGCGACTGGCCAAAATACTGGCTCGCGATGTCCGGGAGCTGATGGGCTTCATCGAAGATCATCACCTCGGCCTCCGGAATAAGTTCCGCGAAGCCGCTCTCTTTCACCACCATATCGGCGAGGAACAGATGGTGGTTCACCACCACCACGTCAGCATCCATCGCTTTTTTTCGCGCTTTCACCACGAAGCAGTCTTTATACAGCGGGCAGTCGCTGCCAAGACAGTTATCGTTGGTGCTGGTGACCAATGGCCACGCCTGTGAGTCTTCCGCCACGCTCACGCAGGTACTGATATCGCCGTCTATGGTTTGATTCGACCATGAACGCAGGAGGATAACGTCGCTCAGGGTTTGCACCGGCAGATCACCGCCCGCCAGCGCCTGCTGCTCCAGACGCTCCAGGCACAGGTAGTTTGAGCGCCCTTTCAACAGCGCGGTTTTCCCTTTGAACTCGAGTGCTTTGGCAACGGTGGGCAGATCGCGGCTGTAGAGCTGATCCTGCAGCGCTTTCGAGCCGGTGGAGATGATGACCTTTTTATTCGCGCGCAGCGCGGGAGCCAGGTAGGCATAGGTTTTACCGGTGCCGGTGCCGGCCTCAACAACCAGGGGGCGGGCTTCATTGATAGCCTTCATCACCGCGACTGCCATCAGACGCTGCGGTTCACGCGGCTTGAATCCCGGTATTGCTTTCGCTAACTGACCGTCTAGTGCAAAATCGTCTGCCACGCTTTCCCCCTGGTTATTTGGACAGTGATTATGTCAGGGTGGAGGGGGTTGCGCCAGTTGAAGAGGTGACTCGCACGGAACATTATGGCAGTCTTGCGGCATAAAAATGGAAATCACTAAGGAAACTACAATGACGATTACCCGTATCGACGCCGAAGCACGCTGGTCTGATGTTGTGATTCATAACCAGACCATTTACTACACCGGCGTACCGGAGAATCTGGATGCCGACGCCTTTGAGCAAACCGCCAACACCCTGGCGCAGATCGACGCCATTCTGGAAAAACAGGGCAGCAACAAATCCCGCATCCTCGATGCCACTATTTTCCTTGCCGATAAAGCCGACTTCGCGGCAATGAACAAAGCCTGGGATGCGTGGGTCGTAGCAGGCCATGCGCCAGTGCGTTGCACCGTGCAGGCCGGGCTGATGAAGCCGCAATATAAGGTCGAAATTAAGATTATCGCGGCCGCGTAATTACTCGTCGTCTTCTTCGTCTTCAAAACGCGCCACAATCCGCTCACCGGTGTGCGTGGCGCGTAGCTCTTCAGCCACCTGAGTGATGGCCTGCCCGCTGCTCATGCCCTGCGACATCAGCTCCTGAATGCGTTCGACGGCTTTTTGCTGCTGCTCGTGGCTCAGTGAAGGTAATCCTGCAAACATTTCTGACTCCTGTTACATTATTTGCGCTGATTATTTCACGCCGCCCCGCCGTACGCCAGTGGGCGGCGACGTTCTGAAAAGAGGAAGATGTTGTCCCCTTCTATTATGACACTGCCGTGGCGAGAAGATGCCGCCGAAACGTGGTTCTCTGCGCTGAGCGCCATGCCGTGGGCAATGCTGCTGCACTCCGGTTACGCCGATCACCCCTACAGCCGCTTTGATATCCTGGTGGCTGACCCGCTCACAACGCTCGTCACCCGGGGGGAAACCACCACCCGGCAAATCGCCGGTGTACGTGTTGAATCGAGCGCCTGCCCGCTCACCCTCGTGCAACAGGCGCTTGATGACTGCGGTATTCAGCCCCACGCTCACCCTGACCTGCCGTTCCAGGGCGGAGCGCTCGGGCTTTTTGGCTACGATCTCGGTCGTCGCTTCGAGCAGTTGCCCTCTGTCGCGAGTGCGGACATTACGCTACCTGATATGGCAGTGGGGATTTACGACTGGGCGCTGACTGTCGACCATAAGCTTAAACAGGTTTCGCTGCTGAGCTATGGCGAACCGGCAGAACGCCTGCGCTGGCTGGGATCTCAGGTCGCGCCGCAGACGGAGCCCTTCACCCTCACCTCGGCGTGGCGTTCAAACATGACCCGCGAGAGCTACGGGGAGAAATTCCGTCAGGTACAGGCATATCTGCACAGCGGTGACTGCTACCAGGTGAACCTCGCCCAGCGCTTTGAAGCCGAATGCCGTGGCGACGCGTGGCAGGCATTTGTCAGTCTTAACCGTCAGAACCGCGCCCCGTTCAGCGCATTTCTACGTCTGGAAGATGGCGCGGTTGCGAGTCTTTCTCCTGAGCGCTTTATTCTGCTGGAACAGGGCGCGATTCAGACTCGCCCTATCAAAGGCACGATGCCGCGTCTGCCCTCCCCCGAGGCCGACAGACAGCAGGCGGCAACGCTTGCTGCTTCAGCAAAAGATCGCGCTGAAAATCTGATGATTGTCGACCTGATGCGCAACGACATCGGCCGCGTTGCCGTTCCGGGCAGTGTGAAGGTGCCTGAGCTGTTTGTCGTTGAACCGTTCCCGGCCGTACACCATCTGGTCAGCACCGTGACGGCGCAACTGCCAAAGCAGCTTCACGCAACAGACCTGCTGCGGGCCGCGTTTCCCGGCGGTTCAATCACCGGCGCACCAAAAGTACGGGCGATGGAAATCATCGATGAGCTGGAACCGCATCGCCGCAACGCCTGGTGCGGCAGTATTGGCTATCTCAGCTTTTGCGGCAACATGGACACCAGCATCACCATTCGCACGTTGACGCTCGCTGACGGCCATGTCTGGTGCTCCGCGGGCGGTGGAATTGTTGCCGACAGCATTGAATCTGCTGAATATCAGGAAACTTTTGATAAAGTGAATCGTATATTGCAACAGCTGGAGCCCTGAGTATGTCACTGCCTGACCTGAGCCTGGATGATTTCATTTCTCGTTTTCAACTGCTGCGTCCGCAGCCCCGGCTCAGTACGATAAATCAGCGTCAGGCGGCGGTACTCATCCCGGTGGTGCGTCGTCCGCAGCCGGGATTGCTGCTCACTCAGCGTTCACCGCTGTTACGCAAACATGCGGGCCAGGTCGCCTTCCCCGGTGGGGCGGTCGACAGCAGCGATGCCTCGCTGATTGCCGCCGCGCTGCGCGAGGCGCAGGAAGAAGTGGCTATCCCGCCAGAATCGGTGGAAATCATCGGCGTGCTGCCACCTGTCGACAGCGTCACCGGCTTTCAGGTCACCCCGGTCGTTGGCATTATTCCGCCCAACCTCCACTATCATGCAAGCGTTGATGAAGTTTCCGCTGTGTTCGAAATGCCGCTGGCGGAGGCGCTACGACTTGGGCGCTACCATCCTCTTGATATCCATCGTCGCGGTAATTCTCACCGCGTCTGGCTCTCCTGGTACCAGCACTATTTTGTCTGGGGAATGACCGCCGGAATAATCCGTGAGCTGGCCTTGCAAATTGGCGAAAAGCCCTGACTATACTTAGTAGTAACCCACGTTAAGACAGGCACCGCGGCATTAGTAAAATCGGGGTTATGCATTAGTTTAATTCATGTGAATAGTTAAGCTGACACTGCGGTTCCCTCTTACACTATGCCCAGTTATTACATCGTTGCCGGAAGGTCTGGCAACCCTGTCAGGAGTGTTATTGTGATTAGTATATTCGACATGTTTAAGGTGGGGATTGGTCCCTCATCTTCCCATACTGTAGGGCCAATGAAGGCCGGTAAGCAGTTCGTCGATTCGCTGGTCGAAAAAGGGCTGATTGATGACGTCACTCGCGTAGCGGTTGATGTTTATGGCTCTTTGTCCCTCACCGGTAAAGGTCACCATACCGACATCGCTATCATCATGGGTCTGGCTGGCAACATGCCGGATACCGTTGATATTGATGCCATACCGGGATTTATCCGCGACGTAGAGACCCGTGGCCGTCTGCTGCTGGCGCACGGACGCAAAGAAGTCGATTTCCCGCAGGATGACGGTATGCGTTTTCGTAACGACAACCTGCCGTTGCACGAAAATGGCATGACCATTCATGCTTACGCGGGCGACAACGAAATCTTCAGCAAAACCTATTACTCCATCGGCGGTGGTTTCATCGTCGATGAAGAGCATTTCGGTAAAGATGCTGCCGGTGACGTCAACGTGCCTTACGCGTTCAAATCGGCGCAGGAGATGCTCAATTTTTGCCATGAGACCGGACTTTCCCTCTCCGGCATGGTGATGCAGAACGAGCTGGCGCTGCACAGCAAAGAAGAGATTGAAGCCTATTTCGCTAACGTCTGGCAGACCATGCGGGCCTGTATTGACCGCGGGATGAACACCGAAGGCATACTGCCTGGTCCGCTGCGCGTTCCGCGTCGTGCCTCCGCGCTGCGTCGTCTGCTGGTTTCCAGCGATAAGCTCTCCAGCGACCCAATGAACGTGGTTGACTGGGTGAACATGTTTGCCCTCGCGGTCAACGAAGAGAACGCCGCCGGTGGCCGCGTGGTAACCGCACCAACGAACGGCGCCTGTGGCATCGTTCCGGCGGTTCTGGCCTACTACGATCACTTTATCGAGCCGGTCACGCCTGAGAGCTATATTCGCTACTTCCTGGCCTCTGGTGCGGTGGGTGCGCTGTACAAGATGAACGCCTCTATCTCTGGTGCTGAAGTGGGCTGCCAGGGTGAAGTGGGTGTAGCCTGTTCAATGGCAGCGGCCGGTCTGGCAGAGCTGCTGGGTGCCAGCCCGGAGCAGGTCTGCATCGCGGCAGAAATCGGTATGGAACACAACCTGGGGCTGACCTGTGACCCGGTTGCCGGCCAGGTACAGGTACCGTGCATCGAGCGTAACGCAATTGCCTCGGTGAAGGCTATCAACGCCGCCCGTATGGCGATGCGCCGCACCAGCGAACCGCGTGTTTCTCTCGATAAGGTCATTGAGACCATGTACGAGACCGGTAAAGACATGAACGCCAAATACCGCGAAACCTCCCGTGGTGGCCTGGCTATCAAGGTACAATGTAATTAACTCCCGCCTCGCCCGTCACACAGACGGGCGATTTTTCATCCCAATCCTCAACTTATTCCCTTGAGCACACTACACTTGCTGTGTTGCTGTTGGTATCTTCACCGACGGCTTCAATGTGGGCGTCAGCGATGCAAACTGCTCAACAGGCCATTAAACAGTACCGACACAAGCGTATCTTCATTTGCCTGACGATAGCGCTGCTGGCCGTCTTTATTACGCTGAGCCTGCGATTTATTTCACAGCGTAGTCTAAATCAGCAGCGTTTGCAGACTGCTGCCACTCACGCCGTCGAAACCTTAGATAAGGTCTTGTTACCACTGGAGAACCAGCGTGCGGAATTGCTTCAGCTGGTCGGCCTCTCCTGCGACGCGGTCAGCCTTGAGTTGCGCAAGCAGGCTGCCGCGCTACAGACCGTGCGCTCCATCGCCCTTGTCCAGTCTGGTGTACTCTACTGCTCAAGCGTACTGGGTGTGCGCAACCTGGTTCTCGGTGAAACCTTGCCAGAGCTCCCCAGCGAATCCCCTCAGCTGTTGCTGACCACCGATAAAACGCTGACCACCGGTCGACCGCTGCTGGTGCGCTGGTATCCGATGGACAAGGACCCCGCCAGCGGCGTGCTCATTACTATCAATATCGATCTGCTCAGTGCTCTGATGCTGGAGCCAGAAAAGCCGCTTATTGACGACGTGAGCCTCACCGTTGGCCATCGCCACCTCTCCGAACACACTGACGTGGTCAATGAATTACCGATGCACGCCAACGAGAGCATCTTCCGTCTGGCCTCTCACCGTTTCCCTTTCACCGTAAACATCACCGGGCCTGGCACGACGGAAATGGCGCTAAGCACCCTTCCCACGCAGCTGCCGCTGGCGCTTATCGCCGGGCTGCTGGCCGCCGGGATCGCCTGGCTTGTCACGGCCAGCCGGATGAGCTTCTCGTGGGAAATCAATATGGGGATAGCCTCGCGGGAGTTCGATATCTGGTGCCAGCCGCTGCTTAACGCCGGCAACCTGAAGTGTATCGGGGTGGAGATTTTACTGCGCTGGAACAATCCGCGCCTGGGCCAGGTCTCGCCGGATGTGTTTATTCCCCTGGCCGAAGAACACAATCTGATCAGTTCGCTAACCCGCTATGTGATTAGCGAAACCGTGCGCCAGATACACGTCTTCCCCGCCTCGCCGCAGTTCCACGTCGGTTTTAACGTTGCCTCCAGCCACTTCGTTGGTGGTGCCCTGCTGCGTGATTTGAATAAGCACTGGTTCAGCGCTCATCCCCCGCAGCAGCTTGTACTGGAGCTGACCGAGCGTGATGCGCTGCACGATGTGGACTACCGGCTGGTAAGAGAGCTGCATCGCAAAGATATTAAGCTCGCAATCGATGATTTTGGCACCGGGAACAGCTCGTTTGCCTGGCTTGAGAAACTGCGCCCGGACGTGCTGAAAATCGACAAATCCTTTACCCATGCCATCGGCACCGATGCGGTGAACTCGACGGTGATGGACATCATCATTGCGCTGGGGCAACGCCTTGGCATTGAGCTGGTTGCAGAGGGAGTTGAGACGCCGGAACAGGCGCAGTATCTGCGCCAGCACGGCGTTCATGTTTTACAGGGATTTCTGTATGCCCGCCCGATGCCATTGCGCGACTTTCCGCAGTGGCTGGCGGGCAATCAGCCGCCCCCTCGTCAGCATAGCGGGCACCCGGTGCCCCATATGCCGATGATGCATTGATACCCGTAGAGGATTACTCCTCTTCGTCGTGTTCCTGACGCTCTTTAACAATACGGACCAGATCCACGCGGTAATCATTGGCTTCAATGATAGTTATGCGCAGCGGTGGGATCTCGAGCTCGTCGCCAACGCGCGGGATCTGCCCGTTAACAGCGATAACCAGACCCGCCACGGTGGCGATATCAGCATCGTCATCCACCAGGCTGTCGAGCCCCAGCGCCTGCTGCAGGGCGTGAACGTCGGTGGTACCTTTAACCAGCCAGCCGTCGGTTTCACCGTCACCGTCGATAACGATTTCCGGGGTTTCGTCGGCATCCGGGAATTCTCCGGCGATGGCTTCCAGAACATCAAGCGGCGTAACCAGCCCCTGCACCACACCAAACTCGTTGGTGACGATAACGAAGCTGCCACGCGCGCGACGCAGCACGCCAAGCAGGTTGATTGGATCCAGTGTTTCTGGCACCACGATAGCCGGAGAAGCTGCCGCTATCACGGCCACATCTTCACCCGCTTCCAGCGCGACCAGCATCTCTTTTGCACGCACAATACCGATGATTTCATCCAGTTCACCACGGCACACCGGGAACAGGCTATGCGGTGAAGAGAGCAGCTGCTGGCGAATTTCATCGACGCTCAGGCTGGCGTCAACCCAGCTGATTTCACCACGCGGGGTCATGATAGTACGTAAAGAGCGTGACGCCAGGGTCAGCACCCCGTTAATCATGTAGCGCTCTTCTTCGGCAAACGCGCCTTCTGGTACCGGAATGGCCGCCGTCGGGCTATCCGTATGCGCAACCGTCGCCTGCTTACGTCCACCCATCAGACGCAGAATAGCGTCTGCGGTACGGGCGCGCAGCGGCAGCGTCGACTGATGGCGCACAAAGTTGCGACGTGCCACCTGGTTGAAAAACTCGATGATAATCGAGAAGCCAATCGCGGCGTACAGGTAGCCTTTCGGAATATGGAAACCAAAACCTTCCGCCACCAGGCTCAGGCCAATCATCAGCAGGAAGCTCAGACACAGTACCACTACGGTCGGGTGCTGGTTCACGAAGCGGGTTAACGGTTTAGACGCCAGCAGCATGACCGCCATGGCAATCACTACCGCCGCCATCATTACCGGCAGATGGTTCACCATCCCGACCGCCGTAATCACCGCGTCGAGGGAGAACACCGCATCCAGTACCACAATCTGCAGTACCACCACCCAGAAGCTGGCATAGCCCTTCCCATGACCTTCGTCGTGCTGGCGGTTCTCAAGCCGTTCGTGCAGTTCTGTTGTTGCTTTGAACAACAGGAATATGCCCCCGAGCAGCATGATCAGATCGCGCCCCGAGAAGCTGAAATCCCAGGCGGTAAACAACGGTGTGGTCAGGGTCACCATCCATGAGATGACCGAAAGCAGTCCCAGACGCATAACCAGCGCCAGCGACAGGCCGATAAGGCGCGCTTTATCTCGTTGTTTCGGCGGCAGTTTGTCCGCCAGAATCGCGATGAACACCAGGTTGTCGATACCCAGCACAATTTCCAGAACGACAAGCGTCAGCAATCCGGCCCAAATAGACGGATCCATTAAAAATTCCATGTATGACTCCTGCGAAGGGCACGGGCATTCATCCCGATGACATGTGCGGGTGTGACAGTAAAGTGAGAAAAATCAGCGTGGCACGACGGGCCGGTTTGCCAGACAGGAAGCTGTCTGAAGGTGAATTGACGTCGGTGACGGTCCATATGGTGGGCTTTACCCTGTACTCCTGTGTCATTAAACAGGGGGTAAACATAGCAAATAAAGGAGGTTTAACGCAAAAATTTACTACACTTTGCAAAAAAATCATTTTTTGTGATTGGAATAATCTTAACCAGGATAACTAAATTACGGATCTTCATCACATTAATTATTTTTTCGCTATCTAAAATAATTCACGGAAGTTTTAGGTTTATGGTTCTCTAACCCTTGTCTGAATCGATTCTGTAACAGTCAACGGTTCAGGGTGCATCAGCAGCAGTGGTGCATTAAATAGATAATAACAGGAGGTAGCAAGTGACGATTGCTATTGTGATAGGCACACATGGTTGGGCTGCAGAACAGCTGCTGAAAACAGCAGAAATGTTGCTGGGCGAACAGGAAAACGTCGGCTGGATCGACTTCGTTCCTGGTGAAAACGCTGAAACGTTGATTGAAAAGTACAACGCTCAGCTCGCCAAACTGGATACGACCAAAGGCGTGCTGTTCCTTGTCGACACCTGGGGCGGTAGCCCTTTCAATGCGGCAAGCCGCATTGTGGTTGATAAAGATCAGTATGAAGTCATTGCAGGCGTCAACATCCCTATGCTGGTTGAGACGCTGATGGCACGCGACGATAACCCGAGCTTTGATGAACTGGTCGGGATTGCCGTTGAAACCGGTCGCGAAGGCGTTAAAGCGCTGAAAGCGAAACCGGTCGAAAAAGCAGCGCCAGTTGCCGCCGCACCGAAAGCGGCAGCCCCGGCGAAGCCAATGGGCCCGAATGACTACATGATCATTGGTCTGGCACGTATCGATGACCGTCTGATCCATGGCCAGGTTGCGACCCGCTGGACGAAAGAAACCAACGTCACCCGCATCATCGTAGTCAGTGATGAAGTGGCGGCGGATACCGTGCGTAAAACGCTGCTGACCCAGGTGGCCCCACCTGGCGTGACGGCGCACGTGGTTGATGTGGCGAAGATGATCCGCGTCTACAACAACCCGAAATACGCCGGTGAGCGCGTCATGCTGTTGTTCACAAACCCAACTGACGTTGAGCGCATCGTTGAAGGCGGCGTCAAAATTACGACCGTGAACATCGGCGGGATGGCTTTCCGTCAGGGTAAAACACAGGTGAACAATGCCATTTCCGTTGATGAGACCGATATCGAAGCGTTCAACAAGTTGAATGCCCGCGGTATTGAGCTGGAAGCGCGTAAAGTTTCCACCGATCAGCGACTGAAAATGATGGATTTAATTGCCAAGGTCGGGAAATAACACCTGGCTGCTTATTCACACTTAAGGCTTTTGTTATAGGAGAAGTACAATGGAGATTACCACTCTTCAGATTGTGCTGGTGTTCGTCGTCGCGTGTATTGCCGGTATGGAATCCGTACTTGATGAATTTCAGTTTCACCGTCCGCTGATCGCCTGTACGTTGATTGGTATGGTTCTCGGCGATATGAAAACCGGTATCATCATCGGTGGTACCCTGGAAATGATCGCCCTGGGCTGGATGAACATCGGTGCGGCAGTAGCACCGGATGCGGCGCTCGCCTCCATCATTTCAACCATCCTGGTTATCGCGGGTCATCAGAGCATTGGTGCCGGTATCGCACTGGCAATTCCACTGGCCGCTGCGGGCCAGGTGCTGACCATCATCGTTCGTACCATCACCGTTGCCTTCCAGCACGCAGCAGATAAAGCGGCGGAAAGCGGCAACCTGACGGCAATTTCCTGGATCCACGTCTCTTCCCTGTTCCTGCAGGCGATGCGTATCGCTATCCCGGCAATTATCGTGGCCGTGTCTGTCGGTACCAGCGAAGTTCAGGGCATGCTGAATGCTATCCCTGAAGTGGTAACCAGCGGTCTGAACATCGCCGGTGGCATGATCGTCGTGGTTGGTTACGCAATGGTCATCAACATGATGCGTGCGGGCTACCTGATGCCGTTCTTCTACCTCGGCTTCGTCACTGCAGCATTCACCAACTTCAACCTGGTTGCACTGGGCGTGATTGGCGCAGTAATGGCTATCCTCTACATCCAGCTGAGCCCGAAATATAACCGCGTCGCGGGTGCCCCAGCGCAGGCTGCTGGTAACAACGACCTCGATAACGAACTGGACTAACAGGTGAGCAACATGGTTGATATGACTAAAACTACCACTGAGAAAAAACTCACACAGAGTGATATTCGTGGCGTGTTCCTCCGTTCTAACCTGTTCCAGGGTTCATGGAACTTCGAACGTATGCAGGCGCTGGGCTTCTGCTTCTCTATGGTTCCGGCTATCCGCCGTCTGTACCCGGAGAACAACGACGCGCGCAAACAGGCTATCAAACGTCACCTCGAGTTCTTCAACACCCATCCGTACGTCGCCGCACCGGTACTCGGCGTGACGCTGGCAATGGAAGAGCAACGTGCGAACGGTGCCGAGATCGACGATGGTGCCATCAACGGTATCAAAGTTGGTCTGATGGGGCCGCTGGCAGGCGTGGGTGACCCGATTTTCTGGGGTACCGTTCGTCCGGTATTCGCCGCACTGGGCGCAGGTATCGCGATGAGCGGCAGCCTGCTCGGTCCGTTGCTGTTCTTCGTTCTCTTTAACCTGGTTCGTATGCTGACGCTGTACTACGGCATCTCCTACGGTTACCAGAAAGGGGTGGATATCGTTAAGGATATGGGCGGCGGCTTCCTGCAGAAACTGACGGAGGGGGCGTCGATTCTCGGCCTGTTCGTCATGGGAGCCCTGGTGAACAAGTGGACGCACGTTAACATCCCGCTGGTGGTTTCGACCATCACCGGCCAGGATGGACAGACGCGTGTAACCACCGTGCAGACCATCCTTGACCAGCTGATGCCGGGCCTGGTGCCACTGCTGCTGACTTTCGCCTGTATGTGGCTGCTGCGTAAGAAAGTTAACCCGCTGTGGATTATCATTGGCTTCTTTGTCATCGGTATTGCCGGCTACGCGGTCGGCCTGCTGGGTCTGTAATCTGTTGCTGTCAACCGGGGGCCTTTGTGCCCCCGTTTTTTTATCCGGAGGAGTAATGACAATCACGGACTGGATTCTGGTTATCTTCATTGTCGCGCTGCTGGCCTTTGCCATCTACGACCAGTTCATCATGCCGCAACGCAACGGCACTACCCTGCTTGCCATCCCTCTGCTGCGCCGTAGCCGGGTCGACGGTATTATTTTTGTCGGTCTGGTGGCCATTCTTATTTATAACAACATCACCCAGCATGGTGAAATAATAACCACGTGGTTACTCTGTGCTCTGGCATTAATGGGGCTGTATATCTTCTGGATCCGCATCCCGCGGATTGTGTTTAAATCGACCGGATTCTTCTTCTCCAACGTCTGGATAGAATATCGCCGTATAAAAGAAATGAATTTATCGGAAGATGGCGTGCTGGTGATGCAATTAGAGCAACGCCGCTTACTGGTACGTGTGCGAAATATCGACGATCTGGAGAAAATATATAAACTTATGGTTTCTACTCAATAGGTTACAAACATAGCAGTGGCTATATTTCGTGAGTAAATGACTCATTTAAAATATAGCCATTGCTATATTCACTTCTTGTTCTCTCCCTATTTATTAACCTTTCCTTTACTATCAAAGACAAATGAAAATCGTTATCAATTATGTGGTTAAAATAACGACTCCTCGATGTTGTTTTATATTCTAAAAATATGTTAAGGTTGCGCCCGTCGTTGGGGAGTAGCCGATTTCCTTTCCCGGAAATGTACGTGTCAACATACTCGTTGCAAAACGTGGTGCGTACGGATCATCAGCAGATGATTAGGCGAGACCATAGACGCATGACTGCTGTTTACTGGGGGCAGTGGTGCGTCGTATGGATACTTCCCGGTCTGGACACGTTGATGAATCTCTCTGCCACTATCCTGCTTGCCTTTGGTATGTCCATGGATGCATTCGCTGCATCAATTGGTAAAGGCGCCTCCCTGCATAAACCGAAATTCTCCGAAGCGCTGCGCACCGGGCTTATTTTTGGCGTGATTGAAACGCTGACGCCGCTTATCGGCTGGGGCCTGGGTATGCTGGCAAGCCAGTTTGTGCTGGAGTGGAACCACTGGATCGCCTTCGTGCTGCTGGTATTCCTCGGCGGTCGAATGATTATAGAAGGCGTGCGCGGCGATAGCGGTGAAGAAGAAGCCCCGACGCGTCACGGCTTCTGGCTACTGGTGACGACGGCAATTGCCACCAGCCTTGATGCGATGGCGGTGGGTGTCGGTCTGGCGTTCCTGCAGGTCAACATCATCATGACCGCGCTTGCCATCGGCTGCGCGACGCTGATTATGTCTACCCTCGGAATGATGGTTGGCCGCTATATTGGCCCGCTGCTAGGCAAACGGGCTGAAATCCTCGGCGGCATCGTGCTGATTGGTATTGGCTCGCAGATCCTCTGGAGCCACTTCGCCGGTTAATCCTGAGCGCGCTGCCAGAAATGGACGGCGAAATCGGTCTGGCAGCTAAATGCCTGCTGCTGTTGCAGGCTCTCCCACACGGCGGGTTTCGCCCGCCATGCAAACGGCGTCATCTGCAGCAGCGCCACCGCTTCATCACCACGTAACGTCATCGGATACGCCAGCGCATCGTGCTTGCGCAGCTCAAAGCCCGGCAACTGTTCCGAATGCGGCGCATGAAGCTGTACTTCATCGTAGATAAGCCCTTTCAGCTCCATCAGATGTCGTGGGCCCGGCGTGGCGGTAACGACCCAGCCTCCCGGCCTGACCACGCGCGCCAGCTCCTCGGGATTACAGGGGGCGTAAATTCGCACCACCACGTCCATTGAAGCATCATCAAACGGTAAACGCTGGCTCGAGGCCACGCAGAAGTTCACCTGCGGGTAACGCTTTGCGCCTGCCCGCACGGCAGATTTAGAGACATCAAGCCCCCAGGTTTGCGCCGCGTGCTGCGCAAAGGCCTGCGTGTAGTACCCTTCTCCGCAGCCAATATCCAGCAAGGTTTCCACCGGAATAGTCGCCAGATGCTGACAAATCGCATCGCGCAGCGGCTGATAGTGCCCGGCATCGAGAAACGCTCTGCGCGCCTGCATCATCTCCGCGCTGTCACCCGGATCGCGGGAGCGCTTATGCTGCACCGGGAGAAGATTGACGTAACCCTCTTTTGCCATGTCGAACTGATGCCGCTGCGGGCAGACATAACTGTTATCACGACGCGTTAACGGGGCGTGGCAAAGGGGGCAACTGTAAGACATGACAACTCCGGGGAATTCAAAGAAGGGCGAAGTTTACCGCTATTGCCGCCTGATTTCGAGGTGCAATACGCGGGCTTCGCCCTTCTCCAGGTCAGAGCGTCGGTGAAGCAGGTTCCTGATTATGCATCACGATAAGATGGTTTGAGTCGGCGGGCATACCGTCCGGTAGCACGTTCTCAAGGCGCAGCACGTCGCCCATTATCTGGCTGAATACCGGCGCGGAAACGGCACCGCCGTAGTAATCACCGTTCTGCGGATCGTTAATCACCACCACCAGCGCAAACTGCGGGCGGCTGGCCGGTGCAACGCCCGCGGTGTAGGCGATGTACTTATCAACGTATTTACCGTCGTCGCCGATCTTCTTCGCGGTACCGGTTTTCACCGCCACCCGGTAATCACGGACGGCGGCTTTCACCCCGCCACCGCCGGGTAACGCGACGCTCTCAAGCATATGCTCCACCTCGTGGGCAATCTCCTCCGGCATGACTCTGTCCCCCACCACCGGCGGATCTATACGGGTAATCGACAGCGGCCTCTTGATACCAAAACCGCCGATGGTCGCGTAGACGTGCGCCAGCTGCAGCGGCGTCACCATCAGCCCGTAACCGAAGGCGAAGGTTGCCCGGTCGAGCTGTGCCCAGTAGCGGCGTGCGGGCAGCAACCCCTGGCTCTCCCCCGTGAGGCCAAGCCCGGTAGGTTGGCCAAAACCAAACGCCTTGTAGGTATCCAGCAGTTTTTGCACCGGCATGGCAAGCGACAGCCGTGATACGCCGGTGTCGCTTGATTTTTGCAGGATCCCGGTGAGCGTCAGTTCCGGGTAGTATCCGACGTCGCGGATGCGGTGTCCGTCAAGGATAAACGGATGGGTATCCACCACGCTGTCCGGTTGCACAATCCCCTCTTTCAGCGCGGTCATGATCACCAGCGGTTTCACGGTCGAGCCCGGTTCGAAGGTATCGCTGATAGCACGGTTACGGAAATCGTTCAGCGTCGCGTTGTCGCGATTATTGGGGTTGAAATCCGGGTAGCTCGC
This sequence comes from Yokenella regensburgei ATCC 49455, assembly GCF_000735455.1. Taxonomy (GTDB): domain Bacteria; phylum Pseudomonadota; class Gammaproteobacteria; order Enterobacterales; family Enterobacteriaceae; genus Yokenella; species Yokenella regensburgei. The sequence goes on from NZ_JMPS01000080.1 coordinate 31,078, forward strand.
CATCGACAGCACTTCTCCGGTATCAATTTTAATCAGCACCGCGGCACCGGATTCCGCCTTATTCCAGCGCACGGCGTTATCCAGCGCGTCCTCGGTCACCGTCTGCAGGCGTTCATCGATGCTGAGCATCAGGTTATGCGCCGGAACCGCCGCGACTTCGGTCATATTCTCAATGACGTTTCCGTGTCGGTCTTTACGCACCAGACGCACGCCGGGTTTACCCATCAGCTGACTATTAAAGCTTTTCTCCACCCCTTCGATACCCTGATCGTCGATGTTCGTGAAGCCCAGCAGGTTCGCCGCCACGCGCCCTGCCGGATAAAAACGTCGGGACTCATCCCGCAGGTTGATGCCCGGCAGATGCAGCTTGTCCACCCATTCGGCCTGCTGAGGATCCACCTGGCGCGCCAGATACATAAAACGTGAAGTGGGGTGCGCGGCGACCCGCTGCGCAAGCTCGCTTAAGGAAAGATGCAGCGCGCTGGCTAATCCCTGCCAGCGTGAATCAAAGCCAACGCCCCCTTTTTGCAACAGCGTCTGTGGATCAACCCAGATAGCGCTGACCGGCACGCTCACCGCCAGCGGCCGTCCTTCGCGATCGGAGATCATCCCACGGGGCACCTCCAGCGGCTCTTCACGAATGGAGCGCATATCTTCCTGTTTAACCAGATTGTCCGGGGCGACAATCTGTAGCCAGCCTACGCGCACCAGCAGCAGGGTAAGACAGCATAAGATCCCAACGCACAGCAGACCAAAACGGACAGGCGTGAAGTTGGCGGGCAGTTTGACACGTTTTTTAGGCACCATCGCTCCAGAATTGACTAACAACGCGATGATTTAACAGGAAAAGGGTTCCAGAAGCGGGAGAAAGAATGCTAATAACCTTGTCTATTTGCAACAAAGCGCGTCGGCGACGCGCTTTGGTCATACTTCGACACTGCTGACTACGCTTGCGGGCTTCGCATCCCGGAAATCTGCGGCATCACTTCACGCATCAGTTCAAGAAAGCGCCGCAAGCGCGCCGGATAATAGCGTGACCACGGATAGACAAGGTGTACCGGAAGCGCCGTCGCTCGCCAGTCTGGTAGCAGCTCAATCAAGCGCCCCCCGGCGATGTCTTCCTGCACCGTCCAGCTCGATACCAGCGTCACCCCCAGCCCCGCCAATGCGGTATTGCGTGCAACATACAGGCTGTCTGTGCTTAAACGGGGTGAAATCGCCACCGTACATTCTGTTCCCAGCGTCTGGTGTTTAAGCATCACCTCATGCTGGTAAAAGGTACTGACGGCGACCCAGGGAAGCGCGCTGAGCTGCTCCGGCGTCCCGACTTCCGGGTACTGTGCCAGCAGCGCCGGTGAGGCCACCACGGTACGCGGCACTTCCGCAAGCTTCACCGAGACCGTTGCCGGATCAACTTCAACCCCGACGCGGATAGCACAATCAATGTTATCGCTGAGAAAATCCACATTCTGGTCATTCAACATCCACTCAACGGACAGCAGCGGATACTGGCTGAGAAACGCCGTCAACGGTGCCAGTAGCTGATACTGGCCAAAGGCGTGAGGCGCCCGCACGCGTAACACACCGGTCGGATCATCCTTCACCACCTGCAGAGAATCCTCCAGCTCCAGCCAGGCATCAGTTACCTTTTTGGCATGCTGATAGCAGCGCTCACCGTCGTCGGTCAGCTTCATCGCATGGGTAGTGCGCAGGATAAGCTTCGTTCCAAGCAGAGACTCCAGCGACTGCAGACGCCGACTGATGGTGGCCTGGGTGGTCTCCAGCTGCACTGCTGCCGCCGACAGCGATTCGGCTTCCACTATGCGGATAAACGTCTGCATCAACGCCACCCTGTCTATACGCTCATTTCTCTTCATCATTAGATTGCCCATACGCAATACGTATAACTCTTTTACCACTGTGCCCGCTACCGCACCAGAAGAGACAGGAGAAAAATAGCCGCATACTTTGTTGAGGACATCCAGATGAAAGAAACATCCATTGCTACATCCCGCGCCGGCTGGGTCATTTTTATTCTTGCTCTTGGCGCAGGTTTCAGCGTTGCCGCCATTTACTACTGCCAGCCGCTGTTGCCGTTAATTGGGCGCGACCTTCACCTGAGCGTAGAAAGCATGGGGCTAATCCCGACGCTGACCCAGGCCGGATACGCGCTGGGGATACTGTTCCTGCTGCCGTTAGGCGACCGCTACGACCGGCGTTTGCTGATTGTCGGAAAAAGTGCGCTGCTGGCCGGGCTGTTGCTGCTGTGCAGCTTTACCTCACAGCTACCGTCATTGCTGATTATCAGCCTGTTGATAGGCGTGGCGACCACCATGGCGCAGGACATTGTTCCCGCCGCCGCGATCCTCGCTCCTGCCGGGAAGCAAGGGAAAATGGTAGGCACGGTGATGACCGGTTTACTGCTCGGGATCCTGCTTTCGCGTACCGTCAGCGGTCTGGTGGGTGCGGAGTTCGGCTGGCGCGTCATGTACCAAGCGGCGGCGATAAGCGTTGCGCTGATGGGCGCGCTGTTGTGGATGGTTTTACCCCGTTTCAGCGTCCATTCCGCACTGAGCTACCCGGCGCTGATGAAATCGCTGGTACACCTGTGGTGTCGTTACCCGGAGCTGCGTCGCGCGTCGCTGGCGCAGGGTTCACTCTCTATTGCCTTTAGCGCTTTCTGGTCCACCCTTGCGGTGATGCTGCTGGAGCATTTCTCGATGGGTAGCGCCGTTGCGGGTGCCTATGGCATCGCGGGGGCAGCCGGTGCGCTGGCGGCACCTCTGGCCGGGAGCCTGGCGGACAGGCTCGGTGCAGCACGCGTCACCCAGCTTAGTGCCGCCCTGGTCACGGTGTCATTCGCCCTGATGCTTTTCCTGCCGCTGCTCCCGGCCCAGGGGCAACTGGTACTGATAGCCATTGCCGCCGTTGGCTTCGACCTCGGCCTGCAGTCAAGCCTGGTGTCACACCAGAACCTGGTTTACAGCCTGGAGCCGCAAGCCCGTGGTCGTCTTAACGCCGTGCTGTTCACGATGATATTTGCCGGGATGGCCGTCGGTTCAGCGCTTGGCAGCCAGCTCTATTCTATGGGCGGCTGGACGGCGGTCGTCGTGCTCGCTACGGTCTCCGGTGCTGTTGCCCTGCTCATCCGCAGAATGCCAGCACGGGCCACAACGCTGCAATCTATGCCGTAGTAACAGATTTCGGCCATTAAAAAGCCCCGCAAATGCGAGGCTTTATGGCTGAGGTTGATGCGCCGAAGCGCGACAAGATCAGTGGGATTGGATTCAGATTGCGGTTACGTTAACAGCAGCCGGGCCTTTCTGGCCGTCCTGAATTTCAAACTCAACGTTCTGGCCTTCGGCCAGAGTTTTGAAGCCGTTACCCTGGATTGCAGAGAAGTGTACGAATACATCTTTGCTGCCGTCTGCCGGAGTAATGAAACCAAAACCTTTAGACTCGTTGAACCACTTAACTTGACCTTTAATCTTTGCCATTTGCAAAATTCCTTAGAGTGTTTTCTTTGCCCGAAGGCGCTTACTATAGATAAAACTGAGACATGACTGCATGAGGCACTAATTTAAGGTTCGGCAGAGAAGCGGTATTCAACGTCAACGTGTTTACTCAGGACTTCTTTACTGAAAATGCCACACATAAACAGAACTGTACCTCGTTTAACCCAAAACGTGTTATCACATACAACGTAAATAATGGCAAGCCATTTTTAAGCGTGCCACGATCGGTCGCACAAAAGCATCAGTTACCGTTTGATCGCCTGCACAGTTATGCGTCTTGCTCTTTGCCGCGGCGCTTTCAGGCTACAGCCGCTGAAAGCAGGCACATACTCGGAAACTAAGACAATTTTACCATAGTCCAGCCCGTGCCCATCGTCCAGCCCACACGATGAAATACGTAGAAATAATGCGATATGCTTAGAACATTTTGTGCATAGTTATGCACACATTGTTGCGCAATTAAATAGGGTGTTCACCTGCACTAAAATAATGAAATTTTAATGACATTGCACCACCGTTAAGCAATAAAAACGTTTCGCTAATAGTTCTACTAATAATAAAACCGAGGATGGCGGAATAACATCGCCGGCCTCGCCCATATCAACAGGTAACAATCAGCTGGATTAATAAGAAAGGCTAACAAAAAGATTAGTCGTAGTTAAAGATCGGGGATTTCAGGCGACAGGCAGAGAGATTACAGCGCAATTGCCCCGGTAGCGACGGGTCGACGTTACCGGGAGCTCAACCAGGAAAATCAGCGTTCTGCGACCAGGCGAATGAAATCATCGCCCTCTTCCGCTTCCGCTTTTTGTTCCTCAACTACAGGGGCTTCTTTCTCTGGCTCGTTGGCTTCGCAGAGACGACGCAGCAAAGCCGTTTGTCGTTTTTGCTGATCGAGCATCGTTTCGAGCAGCTCAATCTGCTCATTAGTACGCGAGCTGGCGCGATTAACGAAGAACCACAACACCAGGCCTACCACCAGCAGGATCGCTGAAAGCACCATTGAGACCAGATTTAACACCCCAGAATTCACTAAGTCACTCATTTCACCACCTCAAAAGGAACAGCCTATTCTACCACTCGTCTTCAGGAAGGAAATCATTCACGTGCAAAATGTCTTACCAGGGGATGAACTTGTTGATGGTACAGATGCCGTTGAAGAACGGAACCCCCTGATCGCACATGACGTTTATCATCTGGGCCCATAGCACCATACAAACGAGAATAATCACGACAACCAGGATAACCCATCGAAACTTTTTCACTGCAGACTCCAGATACAAAACTCTACGATAAAGGTTAGCACCCTAACCTTAAACGGCGGCTAACTGTAATAGGAACTGATCATTTTAGGAATCATTGACTTGTTTCAGATAATGACCAGGCTACTCTATTAACAAGCTCAAGCATAAAAGAGGCTAGCGATGCGTTTACTGGTTCGTTCAATTATTGTACTTGTGATTGTTTGGATTGCCATTCTGCTCAGCGGATATGGTGTTTTAATCGGCAGCAAAGAGAATGTAGGTGGGTTAGGTTTGCAGTGTAAATACCTGACCGCACGTGGAGTCAGTTCCGCACAATATGTTCATTCAGACAGCGGAATCATCGGCTTGACTAATTGCCCGGTGTTGCGCAAAAGCGCTACCGTGGTCGATCAGGGTTAAGCAAAGCGCCGAGTTAAAACGCCGCATTTCGCGGCGTTTTTTTTATGTTTACTTAGAACGGATAGTCGTTGTACCCCATCTGCTCAGAGATCTTCCGCGCCGCGGTATGCAGCATAGCCACATACTCCTGCAGGCGTTCTTCCGAGAAACGCAGCGTCGGGAAAGAGATACTCAGCCCGGCAATCACTACGCCAAAGCGGTCGAAAACAGGGACGGCAATGCAGCGTAACCCTTCTTCCTGCTCTTCGTTGTCTTCACCAAAGCCCTGAGCTCGAACCTGCTCAAGCACTGGCAGTAAAGCGTCTGTACTGGTAATGGTGCGTTCAGTGCTGCGCTTATACTCGACGCCTTCCAGGATCTGTTTGGCTTCTTCTACATCGCGCCACGCCAGCAGCACTTTGCCGATAGCGGTGCTGTAAAGCGGATTGCGGCGACCCACACGGGAGTACATGCGCAGGTTATACATCGAATCGATTTTATGGATGTAAACGATGCTGTCTTCATCTAGCGCGCCAAGGTGAATAGTTTCTTTAGTCTGGCGAGACAGTTCGCGCATCTGGATATCAGCGCTACGAATGAGATCTACGTTTTGCAGCGCACGTGCGCCCAGCTCAAACAACTTCAGGGTCAGGGAATACTTCTCGGATTCGCCTTCCTGCGCCACATAGCCCAATGATTTCATGGTCTGTAAAAAGCGATATACCGTACTTTTCGACATCATCACGCGCTGCGACAGTTCGGTAATCCCTATTTCGCGCTCTTCCCCGAGCGCCTGCAGAATGCCAAATACCTTCAGGACTGAAGAGACAGAATCTGGCTGCTTATCCAAATCTGCGACTGCCATTTATCACCTCACCGCAACTGTTTTATAAAAATTAGAACCGGTTTTTATTATAAATTCACAGCCCCTTCGTCGCAATGCATCTTCTTGAACCCGGTTACAAATCTGCGAGCTACGGCTGAATAATCAATGCTAGAATCAACATTCAGCCAATTCTCTCTCCAGACTCACACTCCTCATGGATAAAAACGTTGTCGATGGTCTGCCGTTACCCCAGCGGTATGGCGCTATTTTTACCATTGTTCTGGGTATTACCATGGCGGTGCTCGATGGCGCGATTGCCAACGTCGCGTTACCGACGATTGCCGCCGATCTCAATGCTTCACCTGCAGCCTCTATCTGGATAGTTAACGCCTACCAGATTGCCATTGTGGTGTCGCTGCTGTCGTTGTCGTTTCTCGGCGATATGTTCGGCTATCATCGGGTGTTCAAAATTGGCCTCGTGGTATTTACTCTGACCTCGCTGATTTGCGCCCTGTCATCGTCGCTTGAGATGCTGACTCTGGCCCGTGTTGCCCAGGGGCTGGGCGGTGCCGCCCTGATGAGCGTGAATACGGCGCTCATTCGCCTTATTTACCCGCAACGCCAGCTGGGCCGTGGGATGGGGATCAACTCGTTTGTGGTGGCAGTCTCTTCGGCAGCGGGCCCGACTATCGCCGCCGCTATCCTCTCTCTTGCGTCCTGGCAGTGGCTGTTTTTAATTAACGTCCCGCTTGGGATCATCGCCTTTGTCCTGGCATTGCGTTACCTGCCAGCCAACGGTTCGCGCAGCCAGGCACCACGTTTTGACTTACCAAGCGCAGTGATGAACGCGCTCACCTTCGGTCTGCTCATTACTGCACTTAGCAGCTTTGCTCAGGGCGAGTCGCTGCCGTTAGTGCTGGCAGAAGTTGCCGGCGTTGTGGTTATCGGCTTCTTCTTTGTGCGCCGTCAGCTACGTCTGCCGGTGCCGTTGTTACCGGTCGATCTGCTGCGAATTCCGCTATTCTCGCTGTCTATCTGCACATCGATTTGTTCGTTCTGCGCGCAGATGCTGGCACTGGTTTCGCTGCCCTTCTTCCTGCAATCGGTGATGGGCCGCAGCGAAGTGGAAACCGGTCTGTTATTAACACCGTGGCCGCTCGCCACCATGGTGATGGCGCCGCTGGCGGGTTATCTGATTGAGCGCGTACACGCCGGCCTGCTCGGCGCGCTGGGGATGCTGGTGATGGCCTGCGGCCTGTTTGCTCTGGCGCTGCTCCCTTCGTCACCCAGCGATATTGATATCATCTGGCGGATGATACTGTGTGGTGCCGGATTTGGCCTGTTCCAGTCGCCAAACAATCACACGATTATCTCTTCCGCGCCGCGGCATCGTAGCGGCGGCGCCAGCGGAATGCTCGGCACCGCCCGCCTGCTCGGCCAGAGCACCGGCGCAGCGCTGGTCGCCCTGATGTTTAACCTTTCGGGCAGCAATGCCGAACACATCTCGCTGCTGCTGGCCGGTACGCTTGCCGTCATTGCCGCCGTGGTAAGCGGATTACGCGTCACTCAGCCCAGAGTTCAGGCATAAAAAAACGGCCTCCTGAGAGGCCGTTTTCCTGTTATTCGCGTCGTAGTAGCCGGAACACCACCAGTACCACGATGGAGCCCACCACGGCGACCAGGAAGCTGTGTAAGTTGAAACCGTTAACGCCGCCGCCGATACCAAACATGGTCGCCAGCCATCCACCCACCACCGCACCAACAATCCCGAGAACACAGGTGAGGATGAATCCCCCGCCATCACGCCCCGGCATGATGAGTTTAGCGATAACCCCTGCTATCAGTCCGAACACAATCCAGGTCAGAATGCCCATGATAACCACCTCCAGGAATACCCTTTGCGGGCGGGTCGAAATCGCCAGCCCCAATGGTTCAAGTATAGGTAATTCCACTGAAATAACTCGCTCATGAACCTTTTTTTTAGCGCATTACTCTCTTTTCATCCATTTGTATTAAGTTCTGCGCAAACACTGCCGATAATTACCCGACAGTCTGTCACCTGGAGCGATTTGGTGTGAGTCACTACAACGAGCAATTCCTGAAACTTAATCCGCTGGCTGTTTTAAACGTTCTTCGCGATCTGCATAAGCATGAGGTCCCCGTACGGGTCTCCTGGCCCACCGGGCAATTCATCAGCCGCATCCTTGAAGTGACCCCGCAGCGCCTGGTCATCGACTTTGGTAGCCAGGAGTATGAAAACCGCGTAGTTCAGCGGATGGAGAATCTGACCCTCACCGCAGAAACGCAGGGGGCAAAGATTGAGTTTGAGGTACCGAAACTCACCGCCGAGGCGTTCCAGAATCTACCGGCGTTTGTGACTCCCATTCCACCTTCCCTGTGGTTCATACAACGTCGGGAGTTTTTCCGCATTGCCGCCCCGCTGCATCCAGGCTATCGCTGTAAAGCGACGCTGCCGGATAAGCAGGTGATTACCTTCCGTCTGTGCGATCTGTCGCTCGGCGGGATGGGCGCACTGATGGACGCGCCGCCGCCGGAGAATCTGATTGAAGGGATGCGCATTCCGCAGGTGGAGCTCGACATGGAAGAATGGGGACACTTTACGTTTGACGCCCAGCTCATCGCTATCAGCGAACGTCGGGTCGTGGACGGGAAGAATGAAACGGTGAGCACCCCGCGCCTGAGTTTCCGTTTCCTTAACGTCAACCCGTCGGCCGAGCGCACGCTCCAGCGCATTATCTTCTCACTGGAGCGCGCGGCGCGAGAACGCGCCAATAAAGTTATCTGATCACATCGCGTCCAGCGCCTGCTGCAGCTTCCAGATATAGCGAGGAGCCTGCGGCGCTGGATGGTTCTTCTGCACGTGTTCGAAGAACTCGTCGGCGTCGAGAGCGTTAATCTTACTGATGGCTTTCTTGCGGTCAGAGGAGAAAGTGCGCAGCAGCGCCCCGGCGCCGTTGGCATACGACACCACCACCGCGTACTCCATCACTTTCTCATCTTCAATGCCCGCCAGCGGGCCATTTTCCAGAATGCTCAGATAAGCCGCCCCCATCGAAATATTGCGCTCCGGGTTTTTCAGCTCGCTGGTGGTGGGTTCACCGCTCCATCCCATCCGGCGGTACACATCGCGCCCGGAGGTTGAGGCTTTAAGCTGCATCAGCCCGACGGCGTTGGATTTACTCACCGCGTTCGGGTTACCGCCTGACTCAATGGCGATAATGGCGGTGATAAGCTTCGGATCCACGCCCCAGGCGGCACCCGCTTTCTCACTGATTGGCATCCACTGCATTGCCCGCTTCACCGGTACTTCAGCGTTCCAGGGCGGGTTACGATAACCCTGCTTTGAACTACACCCGACGAGTAAAGTGAATAATAAAATAACAAACCATCTCAATTTCACGCATCTATCCTTTTAGCTGAAGTGTGCCGCGCTGGGTGACAACGATCGGTTCAGGCGGCATGATAACGGTTTACCCCTTCGCAAGGAATGAGTATGAGTCTGTTTCACCTGGTTGCCCCCTCCGGATATTGTATTAATCAGGCTGCCGCTGCGCTAGGCGTCAGGCGTCTTGAAAAAAACGGGCATCGCGTGGAACACCAGCAGGTCATCACCCGCCGCGATCGGCGCTTCGCCGGCAGCGAAGCCGAACGGTTGAGCGATATCAACGGTCTGGCTCAACTCACCGGTAAAGACCGCATCGTGCTGGCCGTGCGCGGCGGCTACGGTGCCAGTCGGCTGCTGGAGTCGATTGACTGGCCTGCGCTGGTGGCCCGTCAGCAACAGGATCCGCTGCTCATCTGCGGCCACAGCGATTTTACCGCGATCCAACTCGGGCTACTGGCGCAGGGCAACGTTATCACCTTCAGCGGCCCGATGCTGGCGGCCAACTTCGGCGCCGAACCGCTGAATGAGTTCACCCAGCATCACTTCTGGCTGGCGCTGCAAAACCGCACCTTCACTATTGAATGGCAGGGCCACGGCCCACACTGCCGCGCGGAGGGGACGCTGTGGGGGGGGAATCTGGCCATGTTCAACTCGCTTATCGGCACGCCGTGGATGCCGCAGATCCGCAACGGCATTCTGGTGCTGGAAGATATTAATGAGCATCCGTTCCGCGTTGAACGCATGCTGCTGCAGCTGCTGCATGCCGGCATTCTTTCTCGCCAGCGCGCAATCGTGCTCGGGAGCTTCAGCGGTGCAACGCCAAACGACTATGATGCCGGATATACCCTGGACACAATGGTTGACTACCTGCGATCGCGGCTCGCCGTTCCGGTGATAACCGGGCTCGATTTCGGTCACGAAGCGCGCACTGTGACCTTACCGTTAGGGGCAAAAGCACTGCTGGTAAACAGCGGCGATGCCACCACGCTCACCCTCAGCGGTCATCCGGTGCTCAGCGAAGAAAAAATGCATTCATAGCTCTTATTAGTCCATTGTTCACGTGCTAAATATGTTACCGTTTTAGAATAGTTATCACGCGACATAGGGAGTACGTGAACGTTGGACGCCGGGGCGGTTATCAGTCTGTTTATACTGGGGTCAGTTTTAGTCACCAGTAGTATTTTATTAAGTTCATTTTCTTCACGTCTTGGTATCCCCATCCTCGTTATCTTCCTGGCGATAGGCATGCTCGCCGGGGTCGATGGTATTGGCGGGATCCCCTTCGATAACTACCCCTTCTCTTATATGATCAGTAACCTGGCGCTGGCGGTTATCCTGCTCGACGGCGGGATGCGCACCCAGGCGAGCTCGTTTCGCGTCGCACTGGGGCCGGCGCTGTCGCTGGCAACCATTGGCGTGCTGATTACCTCCGGGCTCACCGGGATGATGGCCGCATGGCTGTTCCATCTTGATTTGATTGAAGGGCTGCTGATTGGCGCCATCGTCGGCTCGACCGATGCGGCGGCCGTCTTCTCGCTGCTGGGCGGCAAAGGGCTGAACGAACGTGTCGGCTCAACGCTTGAAATTGAATCCGGCAGTAACGACCCGATGGCGGTGTTTCTGACTATCACCCTGATTTCGATGATCCAGCACCACGAAAGCAGCCTGAGCTGGCTGTTTGCGGTGCACATCATTCAGCAGTTTGGCCTTGGGATCCTGATTGGTCTCGCGGGCGGATATCTGCTGCTGCAGATGATTAACCGCATCTCGCTGCCCGCCGGGCTGTATCCGCTGCTGGCGCTGAGCGGCGGGATCATGATTTTTGGTATTACGACTTCACTCGACGGTAGCGGCATTCTGGCCGTGTACCTGTGCGGCTTCCTGCTCGGTAACCGCCCAATCCGCAACCGCCACGCCATTTTGCAGAACTTCGACGGTCTGGCCTGGCTTGCACAAATCGGCATGTTCCTGGTGCTCGGCCTGCTGGTGACGCCGTCCGACCTGCTGCCAATTGCCGTGCCTGCGCTCATTCTCTCCGCCGGGATGATTTTCTTTGCACGTCCGCTGTCGGTGTTTATCGGCCTGCTGCCGTTCCGCGGATTTAATCTGCGCGAACGTATTTTTATCAGTTGGGTAGGACTGCGCGGCGCCGTGCCCATCATCCTTGCCGTATTCCCAATGATGGCCGGGCTTGAGAACGCGCGTCTGTTCTTCAACGTCGCCTTCTTCGTGGTGTTGATTTCCCTCCTGTTCCAGGGCACGTCGCTCTCGTGGGCGGCGAAAAAAGCCAAAGTCGTGGTGCCGCCGGTGGGCTGGCCGATTTCCAGGGTGGGGCTGGATATTCATCCCGACAATCCGTGGGAGCAGTTTGTCTACCAGCTGAGCGCCGAGAAATGGTGCGTGGGTGCCGCCCTTCGCGACCTGCATATGCCGCCGGATACCCGCATCGCCGCGCTGTTCCGCGACAATGTGCTGCTGCACCCGACCGGCAGTACCCGCCTGCGTGAAAACGATATTCTGTGCGTCATTGGTCGCGAGCGTGACCTCCCGGCGCTCGGCAGCCTGTTCAGCCAGTCGCCGCCGGTGGCGCTCGACCAGCGATTCTTTGGTGACTTTATTCTTGAAGGGAACGCAAAGTTTGCCGATATCGCGTTGATTTATGGCCTCGACGGCGGCGAAGAGTTTCGCGATAACCAGCTCTCGCTGGCGGATATTGTTCAGCATCTGCTGGGAGCAGCGCCGGTCGTTGGTGACCAGGTGGAGTTTGCCGGGATGATCTGGACGGTCGCCGAGAAGGAAGATAATACCGTGCGCAAAGTCGGCGTGCGCGTTGCGGAAGAAGAAGAGGTATAACGCGCCTGATGCGCTGCGCTTACCCGGCCTACAATACCTGTAAGCCGGGTAAGACCACGTCGCACCCGGCACTTACAAGTTACACTGTCACAACCGGGACTCTTGTTGCCAGGGCGCACATCAGCTCATAGCCGACGGTCCCGCAGGCGGTCGCCACGTCATCAATTTTGATTTCCTTGCCCCACAGCTCCACCGGCGTACCGATACCCGCCTGTGAACAGGGGGTTAAATCCACCGCCAGCATATCCATCGACACGGTGCCCACCGTTGTGGTGCGCACGCCATCGACCAGCACCGGGGTGCCATCTGGCGCCACGCGCGGATAACCATCGGCATAGCCACAGGCGACAATACCAATCCGCTGATCGCGGGTGGCGCGGTAGCGCTGGCCGTAGCCCACCACGTCACCGGCTTTCAGATTCTGTACGGCAATGATTTCACTGCTGAGGGTCATCACCGGCTTCAGGCCGCTGTTGGCGATATCCTGCCACTGGCCGGAAGGCGACGCACCGTAGAGGACAATGCCCGGGCGTACCCAGTCAAAATGCGCTTCGGGATGCCAGAGGGTCGCCGCAGAGTTTGACAGCGAACGCGGGCAGTCCAGCCCTTCTGCCGCCTGTTCAATTTTCTGCATTGGCTCGACAATACCCTCCGGACGTTCAGCCACGGCAAAGTGCGACATCAGCGTCATTGCGCCCACGTTGCTTAACCCGCGCAGCTGCTGCCAGACGGTATGTACCCGCTCAGGCGCAAAGCCGAGCCGGTTCATGCCGCTGTTCACCTTCACGTACACGTCGAGCGGCGCGTGCAGGCGTGCATTCTGGATCGCCTTCACCTGCCAGTTGCTGTGCACGCTGGTGGTGAGACGATACTTATCAAGCAGCTCAAGCTCATCGGCGTGGAAGAAGCCTTCCAGCAGCAGAATCGGCCCCTTCCAGCCGCGCTCGCGCAGCATGATGGCATGCTCAAGATTGAGCAGCGCAAAACCGTCGGTGGTGTTCAGCGCGCTCCAGACTCGCTCAAGCCCGTGCCCATAGGCATCGGCTTTTACCACCGACCAGACGCGCGATTGCGGCGCTGCCCGGCGGATAATACTCAGGTTCTGACGCAGCGCATGTAAATCGATGCTGGCGTGGACAGGACGTGCCATACCGCCTCCTTATTGATGCGCGCCGTGCAGATGCTGTGCGCGCGAAGGGGTAAATCCCTGACCATAGCGGGCAACGCTCAGATCGTCATAAGGAATAGCTGGTGTTCTGCCCGACATCAGGTCGCTGATAAGCTGGCCGGAGCCACAGGCCATCGTCCAGCCAAGCGTACCGTGACCGGTATTGAGCCACAGGTTTTTAAACGCCGTGCGCCCGACTACCGGCGTGCCGTCTGGCGTCATCGGGCGCAGCCCGGTCCAGAAGGTCGCCTGCTCAACAAAACCTCCGCGTGGGAAGAGATCGCGAACCACCATTTCCAGGGTTTCACGGCGTTTTTGCAGCAGATCGGTGTTAAAACCAACGATTTCAGCCATGCCGCCGACGCGGATGCGCTGGTCGAAACGGGTGATGGCGATTTTGTAGGTTTCATCGAGGATGGTTGATACCGGCGCGCCGTCATCTTCATTAACCGGAATGGTTAACGAGTAGCCCTTCAGCGGGTAAACCGGGATATCGACAATCCCTTTCAGCATCGCGGTAGAGTAAGAGCCCAGCGCCAGCACATAGCTGTCGGCTTTAACGATTTCATCACCGCACTGCACGCCGCAGATCTGCGAGCCTTCCACCAGCAGACGATCGATCGGCGTGTTATAGCGGAACTTTACCCCCGCCTGCTCGGCCATTGCCGCCAGACGCTGAGTAAACAGCTGGCAGTCGCCGGTTTCGTCATTCGGCAGACGCAGCCCACCGGTAAGTTTGTACGCCACTTCGCCGAGCGCGGGCTCCACTTCTGCCAGGCGAGCAGCCTCCAGCAGCTGGTAAGGCACGCCCGCGTCTTCCAGCACCGCGATATCGCGGGTGGCGTTTTCATACTGTTGTTCGGTACGGAACAGCTGCAGCGTGCCGCCCTGGCGCCCTTCATATTCAATGCCGGTGCTTTCACGCAGCGCCTTCAGGCAGTCGCGGCTGTACTCCGCCAGGCGAACCATCCGGCCTTTGTTTTCCATGTAGTGGCGGGTATCGCAGTTGCGCAGCATCTGCCACATCCATTTCAGCTGGAACTGGGTGCCGTCGAGGCTAATTGCCAACGGCGCATGACGCTGGAACATCCATTTGATCGCTTTCAACGGCACGCCAGGAGCAGCCCAGGGTGCCGCATAGCCCGGCGAGATCTGCCCGGCGTTGGCCGCGCTGGTTTCCTGCGCAGGACCGGATTCACGATCGATAACCGTGACGTCATGCCCGGCCTGACTCAAATACCAGGCGCTGGTTACGCCGACGACGCCACTTCCCAGTATCACAACACGCATAGCCACTCCATCTGAATATGAGTAAAAGAACAATCTTCTGATTACAAATTGATAACCCAGATGAAAATATTATTCAACATATGCTTTTTTTATGGTGACTTACCTCACACTACGCCCAGCCAGTGCGGTACGGCGCTATTTGGCATCTCCTGCTGCGCGTGAAAATTAGCCAGCGCAAAATTCTGCTAAATTGATTTTTCGTCGCAAATGAAATGGGAAAATCGCAAAGAAAAAAATTCCTTCTTCCGGTGGTTTATGACGCCGTGTTCTATGCTTGAAATGAGGCTCTCCAGACAGAGAGAGTCGCCAACAATGAGGGCGCGCTAATGGCTACGATTGATTCAGTGAATAAGGAAAGCACACGTCTGAGCGACGGACCCGACTGGACCTTCGACCTGCTGGATGTTTATCTGGCAGAAATTGACCGGGTGGCGAAACTCTACCGACTCGACACCTATCCGCACCAGATCGAAGTCATTACCTCCGAACAGATGATGGACGCCTACTCCAGCGTCGGTATGCCCATCAACTATACCCACTGGTCGTTTGGCAAAAAGTTTATCGAGACCGAACGTGCCTATAAGCACGGTCAGCAGGGGCTGGCCTATGAGATTGTGATCAACTCCAATCCATGTATCGCCTACCTGATGGAAGAAAACACTATTACCATGCAGGCGCTGGTCATGGCGCACGCCTGCTACGGGCACAACTCGTTTTTCAAGAACAACTACCTGTTCCGCAGCTGGACCGACGCCAGTTCGATCGTCGATTACCTGATTTTCGCCCGCAAATATATCTCCGAGTGCGAGGAGCGCTACGGGGTCGATGAGGTCGAGAAACTGCTCGACTCCTGCCATGCGTTGATGAACTACGGCGTTGACCGCTACAAACGTCCGCAGAAAATCTCCATGCAGGAGGAAAAAGCACGGCAGAAAAGCCGGGAAGAGTATCTGCAAAGCCAGGTGAACATGCTGTGGCGTACGCTGCCGAAGAAAGAGGAGGAAAGGATTGTTGATGCCTCCCGACGCTACCCCTCCGAGCCGCAGGAGAACCTGCTGTACTTTATGGAGAAAAACGCCCCGCTGCTGGAGCCCTGGCAGCGCGAGATCCTGCGCATTGTGCGTAAGGTGAGCCAGTATTTCTATCCGCAAAAACAGACGCAGGTGATGAACGAAGGCTGGGCGACCTTCTGGCACTACACCATCCTGAATCATCTGTATGACGAGGGCAAAGTCACCGAGCGCTTTATGCTGGAGTTTTTACACAGCCACACCAACGTGGTGTTCCAGCCGCCCTACAACAGTCCGTGGTACAGCGGCATTAACCCGTATGCCCTCGGCTTTGCCATGTTCCAGGACATTAAGCGTATCTGTCAGTCTCCGACGGAGGAAGACCGGTACTGGTTCCCGGACATCGCCGGATCTGACTGGCTGGAGACGCTGCATTTCGCGATGCGCGATTTTAAAGATGAGAGTTTTATCAGCCAGTTTATGTCGCCGAAAATCATGCGTGATTTCCGTTTCTTCACCGTACTGGATGACGATCGCAATAACTATCTGGAAATTGCCGCTATCCACAATGAGGAAGGCTATCGCGAGATTCGTAACAAGCTTTCCGCCCAGTATAACCTGAGCAACCTGGAGCCTAATATTCAGGTGTGGAACGTCGATTTACGCGGCGACCGCTCGCTGACCCTGCGCTACGTGCCGCACAATCGTGCCCCGCTGGATATGGGGCGTAAAGAGGTGCTCAAGCACGTTCACCGGCTGTGGGGATTTGACATTATTCTGGAGCAGCAGAACGCCGACGGCAGCGTGGAGTTGCTGGAGCGCTGCCCGCCGCGGCAGAATTTGCTGTAATAAAAAACCCGGCGCTTGCCGGGTTTCTTTTTTAGCGACTGTGGATGGCCAGGTCGCCGGGCAGGGTTTTCTGCATGTTATGCCAAATCAGGCCGCTGTCATGGCCGTATTTACGCACGGTTTCATACACCTGATCGTAAAGCCCCTCTTCGCACACCTTCGCCAGACGATGATAGAACCCCATCGCCAGGCTGCGCGCTTCCGGGTTTGCGAAATAGTGGCGGCCAATGCGGGTGTACAGACCCTTCATGCCGTTGATGATAAGACCATACACCGGGTTGCCGGAGGCGAACGCCAGGCCACGGAAGATGTTGTAATCGAGATCGGCGAAGGCATCCGCGTGATCTTCAATCTGCTTCGCGCTTGCCAGGACTTCCAGCGCCTTGTCCGGGTGCTGACGGAATGCGGTGCGGATAAAGATGGTGGAAATGTTGGTACGCACGGACAGCAGATTGTCGATAAGCTGCGGAACGCTCTCGTGATCGAGACGCGCCAGCGTTTCGAGAATATTCAGTCCGGAGGTTTCCCAGAAGTTGTTCACTTTTGTCGGTTTGCCGTGCTGGATGGTCAACCAGCCATCACGAGCTAAACGTTGCAACACTTCGCGTAATGTGGTGCGCGTGACGCCAATGAGTTCAGAGAGTTCACGTTCAGCAGGAAGAATGGAGCCGGGAGGAAAGCGGTTGTTCCAGATGCTTTCAATGATGTACTCCTCCGCGAAACCCGCCGGGCTTTGCGCCTTAATGACCATAGTAAGATTTCCATTACACAGCGTTGCAAAATATCACTCATCATACCAGAGCTGTTGTGGAGCAGATAGCACGGCTCGCCAATTAAAAGGGGATCGCGGTTCTATTTTCTCAAATTGGTAATGGGAAAATGGTCGCTTGCTGCGCTTTTTCCCCTCATCGTCCGCCTTTCGTTTACACTATGCCTCTCATTTTGTTGACGGGATGGATGTTCGTCGTGGAAATCTCCTACGGTCGCGCCTTGTGGCGCAACTTTCTGGGCCAGTCACCGGACTGGTACAAACTGACACTGCTTATCTTCTTAGTAGTTAACCCACTGGTTTTCTTTATTAATCCGTTTGTTGCGGGCTGGCTGCTGGTGGTGGAATTTATCTTCACCCTGGCCATGGCGCTGAAGTGCTACCCGCTGCTGCCGGGTGGTCTGCTGGCGATTGAAGCGGTCGCCATCGGGATGACCAGCGCGGAACACGTGCGCGAAGAGATTGCCGGTAACCTCGAAGTTCTGCTGCTGCTGGTATTTATGGTGGCAGGGATCTACTTCATGAAGCAGCTGCTGCTGTCGATTTTCACCCGCCTGCTGTTGTCGATTAAGAGCAAAATCGTGCTCTCCCTCGCCTTCTGTCTGGCCGCCGCGTTCCTCTCCGCATTCCTCGATGCGCTGACGGTGGTGGCGGTGATTATCAGCGTAGCGGTGGGTTTTTACGGGATCTATCACCGTGCGGCGTCGAACCGCCCGGATGAGGGCGAACTGGCCGACGACAGCCACATCGATAAGCATTATCGCGCGGTGCTGGAGCAGTTCCGCGGTTTCCTGCGTAGCCTGATGATGCACGCGGGCGTCGGTACCGCCCTCGGTGGCGTGATGACCATGGTCGGCGAACCGCAGAACCTGATCATCGCCAAAGCGGCGGGCTGGCACTTCGGGGAATTCTTCCTGCGGATGTCTCCGGTTACGATCCCGGTGCTGTTCTGTGGACTGTTAACCTGCGTGCTGGTCGAGAAATTTAAATGGTTTGGCTACGGCGAAACGCTGCCTGAGCCGGTGCGACAGGTGCTGCATGATTACGATCTGCGCAGCCGCCAGCAGCGCACCCGCCAGGAGACGTTACGCCTGATTGTGCAGGGGATTATCGGCGTCTGGCTGGTGGTTGCGCTGGCGCTGCATCTGGCGGAGGTCGGGCTGATCGGCCTGACGGTCATTATTCTCGCGACGTCGCTCACCGGCGTGACCGACGAGCACGCCATCGGCAAAGCCTTTACCGAAGCGCTGCCGTTCACCGCCCTGCTGACGGTCTTTTTCGCCGTGGTCGCGGTGATCATCGACCAGCAGCTGTTCTCGCCAATCATCAGCTTTGTTCTGCAGGCGTCACCGCACGCGCAGCTGTCGCTGTTCTATCTGTTCAACGGGCTGCTGTCGTCGATTTCCGATAACGTGTTTGTCGGTACGGTCTACATCAACGAAGCAAAAGCGGCGCTGGAACATGGCGTTATCAGCATGCAGCAGTTTGAACTGCTGGCGGTGGCGATTAACACCGGCACCAACCTGCCGTCCGTTGCCACCCCGAACGGCCAGGCGGCGTTCCTGTTCCTGCTCACCTCCGCGCTGGCGCCGCTCATTCGTCTCTCCTATGGCCGGATGGTCTGGATGGCGCTGCCCTATACGCTGGTGCTGACGCTGGTCGGTTTACTTTGTGTGCAGCACTCGCTGATGCCCGTCTCTGAATGGCTACAGGCGCAGGGGTGGATCGTCACGCCGTAAGGCAAACTCGCTCTGACCTGACACCGTTCGTTGGGTTAGAGCGATTCATTTATGTAATATTATTTCTCCCCAGGTGGCACAGGGAAAAAATTCGTTTACACTGCGTGTCTTAGCATGTTCCAGGGAAATGATTATGTTGCGATATTTAAACCAGTGCTCACGAGGTCGTGGTGCATGGTTACTGATGGCGCTGACCGCCTTTGCGCTTGAAATGGTCGCGCTCTGGTTCCAGCACGTGATGCTGCTGAAGCCCTGCGTTCTGTGTATCTACGAACGTAGCGCGCTGTTTGGCATCATGGGAGCCGGGATTGTGGGTGCCATCGCACCGAAATCCCCGCTGCGCTATGTGGCGATCCTTATCTGGATCTACAGCGCCTGGCGCGGATTACAGCTTGCATGGGAACACACCATGATCCAGCTGCACCCGTCTCCGTTCATGACCTGTGACTTTGCCGCCCGCTTCCCGAGCTGGCTGCCGCTGGACAAGTGGCTGCCGCAGGTGTTCCTGGCTTCCGGCGACTGCTCCGTGCGTCAGTGGGAATTCCTGACGCTTGAGATGCCGCAGTGGCTGGTCGGTATTTTCGCCGCTTACCTGATTGTGGCGCTGCTGGTGTTGATAGCACAACCGTTCAAACCGAAGCGCCGCGACCTGTTTGGTCGCTAACAGAACGCTCCCCCGGGAGCGTTTTTTTATGGGCCGAAGTCGTTGCTGTGATCATCTATAAGATGTATATTAAATACATCTTATAGATGAATCGCAAAGGAGAATTCCTGTGTCACATCTTCGTATCCCCGCAAACTGGAAAGTTAAACGCTCTACTCCCTTCTTCACCAAAGAGACCGTGCCTGCTGCTCTGCTGACGCATCACAACACTGCCGCCGGTGTATTCGGTCAACTATGCGTGATGGAAGGAACGGTCACCTACTACGGTTTTGCTAACGAGCAGGCGACGGAGCCGGAAGTGAAAGTGGTGATTAATGCCGGGCAGTTCGCCACCAGCCCGCCAGAGTACTGGCATCGCGTTGAGCTGAGCGACGACGCGCAGTTCAATATTAACTTCTGGGTGGAAAACGACACCCAAAGCGATGAGATGTATCACGCCAAAAAAGCGTAATCGCTACCCGCAGGGCGGCGCACCGTCGCCCTTCATCCCTTACGCCGCAGCAGATGACCGCACACCAGCGCGAATCCCCCCGCCAGCACTAACGCCGTCGCAATTAATGCCTGTTCGCCGAACCACGCCGAAACCAGCGGCACCAGCATCGCGCTTACGCCATAGCCCAGCGTATGACTGGTGGCGATAACCCCCGCACCCTTCCCGGTTGATAGCCTGTCGTTAAGCAGCAGCTGATAGCCAGGCGTTGCCATCGCCGCACCGAATGAGGTAATGACGATACCCGCGTAGAAGGTCAGGAGCGCCGTCGACAGCATCAACCCAAGCCCCAGCACCATCAGGCCAGCAGCCACCGCAACCAGCGCGCGCGGGCTGAGACGCTGCGGGCGCACCACCAGAAACTGTGCCAGCAGCGTGCTGACCGCCGCGAGGCTCAGCAGCCAGGCGACATGATGGCTCACCTCCGTGCTGTTACCGGAGAACAACGGCTTCAGGTGCGGCGACAGGCCAAGCTGCATCAGGCTGATACTGGCGGCGAGGAACAGCGCCAGCAGCAGGTACGGCAGCATGTTCCATTGCAGGCGGGCAGACTGGCTCGATACCGGCGGCAGCGGTGGATCGTTTTGTTGGCGAACGATAAGCAGCAACGCCAGCAGCGGTGCCA
>NZ_JMPS01000081.1 GCF_000735455.1 Yokenella regensburgei ATCC 49455
AGCGGCGCCTGCGGCTGCAGGCTCAATGCGGCGGCGGCCAGCGGCGGCCCTATCAGACGACCACAGCTCAGGCCCGAGCTTATCGACGCCAGCGCCGCCATCCGGTGCGCCTGCCCGGCGCGCTGCATCGCCCACGTCTGGGCGGCAGGTACCATCCCCGATACCGTCAGGCCGTAGACGACCCTGGAAATCACCAGCCCCACGATCCCGAACGTCGCCCCTACCACCCCGGCGGCCATTCCCCACACCACCAGCGCCATCAGGGCGAAGCTTGCAAGATAGCCCCCAAGCGCCGACAGCACCACGAATTTACAGCCACGCAGCTCGGCCTGACGCCCCCACCACGGTGAGCCAGGCAGGAACAGCATCGATCCCAGCATCAACAACCCGGCCCACACCGATAACGATAATCCGGTCATTGAGACCAGCTGTGGTAACACCACCAGCAAACCGTTCTGCCCAATCCCCAGTAAACCGGCGCACAACGCCAGTGGCCATGTGGGTTTCAGGGTACTTTTCTCACTGACTTCCTGCGCGGATATGCTCATATAAATGTGAAAATAGTGTCAAAAAATGTGAGGAAATTATGTAGTTAATGAAAATAAATATTACAAAAATAGTTGTCAGTGTAAATAGAATGAATATCATAACGAGAATTATTATCAGTCATGGAGTGAGATTCTGTTATGCGTTCCCTGCCCCGCAAGACCGATACCGACGTCGCGGCCCAGTGTTTCCTGAATGCGCTATTGCGCGAAACGGATGACTGGCAGTACCACCCGGCCGACACCTCGGCTGATACCGCCTTCATCCATCTGCCGCTTTGCAACACCCAGGCTATTCGTCTTCCGTTACGCTATTTCTCACCCACTCAGCATCACCAGTATCGCTTCCCCGCCGTGCTTATTCATTCCGATAGCGACAACATACAAGCTCTTGATTTTTCACAGCTGGTTGAAAAAGTTCTGGCAAAACCTTCGGTCAAAGGCGGCCTGTCAGAAGAAACACTGACCCGCTTTGCCGGGCGCGTACTGGAGAGCCATAGCCATACCTGGCAGGCCATTGATATCCGCCATGACTGGGGCAATCTGCGCGCCCGCCCGCTGAACTTTGCCGAGGCAGAACAGGCGCTGTTGGTGGGACACGCATTTCACCCGGCGCCAAAATCACACGAACCCTTTAACGAGAGCGAAGCCCGTCGCTATCTGCCGGATTTCGCCTCCCGCTTCCCGCTGCGCTGGTTTGCGCTCGACCGCCATTTCGTCACCGGCGACAGCCTGACGCACACCCTGCGCGACCGCCTGCTGCGCTTTGCCGCTGAGAGTGCCCCGGAGCTGCTGCACCACTTCACCGACGACTGCTGGCTGGTGCCGATGCACCCGTGGCAGGCCGAACATCTGCTCACCCAGGCGTGGTGCCAGGCGCTGGTGAAGCGCGGTGCGCTGCAAGACTTAGGCGAGGCCGGTGCCCGCTGGCTGCCGACCAGCTCATCGCGCTCGCTGTACAGCGAAAGCAATCACGACATGATCAAATTCTCCCTCAGCGTGCGTCTGACCAACTCGGTTCGCACGCTGTCGGTCAAAGAGGTGAAACGCGGCATGCGCCTCGCACGCCTGGCGCAAACCCCGCGCTGGCAAACGTTGCAGACCCGCTACCCGACGATGCGGGTGATGCAGGAAGACGGCTGGGTCGGTGTGCTGGACGACCACGGCAACGTGCAGGAAGAGAGCCTGATGGCGCTGCGCGTCAACCTGCTGTTTGACACCCCACAGAGCCAGACCAACGTCCTGGTGAGCCTGACCCAGGCCGCGCCAGACGGGGGTGATAGCCTGCTCGCCGCCGCCGTTAAGCGCCTCAGCCAGCGCCTGAATCTGCCGCTGGCGACCGCCGCCCGCTGCTGGGTGGAAGCCTACTGCGAGCGCGTTCTGCTGCCGCTGTTCAGCGCCGAAGCGGACTACGGCCTGGTGCTGCTCGCCCACCAGCAAAACATTCTGGTGGAGATGCAGCAGGACCTGCCGGTCGGCCTGCTCTATCGCGACTGCCAGGGCAGCGCCTTTACCGCAGGCGCCGACGAGTGGCTGCGCGAAGAGAACGAGCTGGAGGCAGAAAACCGCTTCAGCGAAGCCCAGCTGCTGCGCTACTTCCCTTACTACCTGCTGGTGAACTCGACGCTTGCGGTTACCGCCGCGCTGGGCGCCGCCGGATTCGACAGTGAAGAGAGCCTGATGGCGCTGGTTCGCGATGCGCTGGCGCAATTACGCCAGACCGCGAAGGACACCCGCTGCCTTGACTACGTGCTCGACGGTCAGCACTGGAACTGCAAAGGCAACTTCTTCTGTTACCTGCACGACCACAACGAAAACACCATCGTCGATCCGGCGGTTATCTATTTCGATTTCCTGAACCCGTTCTATAAGGAGCCTGCCTGATGCCGCACGCGAAGATTGTTCATGACGGTTTCGGCTTCCGCTGCGCGCTGCGTGATGTGGCGCTGCCGCTGTCGCTGGGGCTCGACGGCAGCGCGGTGCTGCTCTTCATCGACGGCACAGAAGACGGCTGGCTGGTTGATGCGCTGGATCAGCTGTTCGTTGCCGCGCCTCAGCTTTCTGGCGTCACTCTGCCGTGGGCGCAGTGGCAACATCACGCAGAGGCAACGCGCCTGTTTGCGCTGGCGCAGAGCGATTACTTCTCCCGCGAGACCTTCTGGCAGCTGCCGCTGTGGCTTTGTGGTGAACGCGCGACGCCTCGTCACGATCTGCAGTTTGATGACGCACGCCAGCTGTGCTTCCCGGTACGCCCGGCGCGCCCCACTGGCGAGGTTTATCGCCGCTACGATCCGCAAATTAACCGTACCCTGAGCCTGCGGATCGCAAGCCTTGAAGAAGATGCCGGGCGCTTCACCCGCTGGATGAACGCCCCGCGCGTCAATGCCTTCTGGGAGATGGCCGGACCGCAGGCAGAGCAGGAAAATTATCTGCGCAAGCAGCTGGACTCAAGCTACTGCTACCCGCTGATCGGCTGTTTTGACGACCAGCCGTTTGGCTATTTCGAAATTTACTGGGCGCCGGAAGACCGTATTGGTCGCCACTATCGTTGGCAGCCGTTCGATCGCGGTTTGCACATGCTGGTGGGCGAAGAGCAGTGGCGCGGTGCGCAGTACATCCGTAGCTGGCTGCGCGGTATCAGCCACTATCTGTGGCTCGACGAACCCCGTACCACCCGCCTTGTTGCCGAACCTCGCTTTGACAACCAGCGCCTGTTCCGCCACCTGCCGGTCGCCGGTTTTAGCACCGTTAAAGAGTTCGACTTCCCGCATAAACGCTCGCGTCTGGTGATGAGCGAACGTCAGCGCTTCTTCACGGAGGTGGGGCTATGATCCGCGCGTGGGAGCAGGTTAACCGCGAGATGGTAGCGAAGATCCTCGCCGAGCTTGAGTACGAGCGCGCCATTTCCGCTGAAGAAACCGCGCCACAGCGCTGGTCGATTTCACTGGGCGATGAGCGCTGGCAGTTCAGCGCCAGGCGCGGGATCTGGGGCTGGCTGCATATTGATAGCGCCACGCTCAGCAACCAGAGTCATACCCCGATTGAAGCGGAAAACGCGCTGCGTCAGCTGGCGCAGGTGCTGGGGATGAGCGATGCGCAAACCGCCGAGCATCTGGAAGATCTCTACGCCACCCTGCGCGGCGATCTGCAACTGCTCTCTGCCCGTAAAGGGTTGAGTGCCGATGCGCTTATCGACCTCGACCCGGACGAGCTGCAGTGTCTGCTTGCCGGGCACCCAAAGTTCATCTTCAACAAGGGCCGTCGCGGCTGGGGCCTCGATGCGCTGCAGCAGTATGCGCCGGAGTATCGCGGGCGTTTTCGCCTGCACTGGATAGCGGTTCGCCGTGAAAGCCTGGTTTGGAGCAGCGACGCCGACTGCGATATCGGTAACCTGCTGGCAAGCGCTATGGATAACGCTGAACGCCAGCGTTTTAACGAGCACTGGCAGGCGCTGGGCCTTGACCACAACTGGCTGCCGGTGCCACAGCATCCGTGGCAGTGGCAGCAAAAAATCGCCCTGCACTTTGTGGCGCAGATCGCCCGTGGTGAAATCGTCAGTCTCGGCGAGTTTGGCGACGAGTACCTCGCTCAGCAGTCGCTGCGCACCCTGACTAACGTCAGCCGCCGCTCAGCTTTTGATATCAAGCTACCGCTCACCATTTACAACACCTCCTGCTATCGCGGGATCCCGGGAAAATACATCGCCGCCGGGCCGCTGGCCTCACGCTGGTTGCAGCAGCAGTTTGCCGGCGATGCCACCCTGCAGGCACTGGGGGCGCAAATTTTGGGCGAGCCTGCCGCCGGATATCTGGCGCACCGCGGTTACGCCGCGCTGCCTGCCGCGCCTTATCGCTATCAGGAGATGCTGGGGGTTATCTGGCGCGAAAGCCCGTCGTGCTATCTGCAGGATGGCGAGCAGGCGGTGCTGATGGCCGCGCTGATGGAAAGCGACGACCAGGGCCGCCCGTTGATTGACGCCTGGATTGCGCGCTCCGGTCTGAGCGCTGAGGCATGGCTCACGCAGATGTTTAGCGCCGTAGTGCTGCCGTTCTACCACCTGCTGTGCCGCTACGGCGTGGCGCTGATTGCCCACGGGCAGAACGTCACTCTGGTGATGAAAGACCATGTGCCGCAGCGCATTCTGCTGAAGGATTTCCAGGGCGATATGCGCCTTGTCGATATCAATTTCCCGGAGGCCGACACCCTGCCGCAGCCGGTGAAAGATGTCACTGCGCGCCTTAGCGCCGACTACATCATTCATGATCTGCAGACCGGCCATTTCGTTACCGTGCTGCGCTTTATCTCCCGCCTCACCGAGCAGTGTGGCGTCAGCGAAAAACGCTTCTATCAGCTGCTCGCCTGCGTACTTGAGCGCTACATGGCACAGCACCCGCAGATGGCAGAGCGCTTCGCGCTGTTTGACCTGTTCAAACCGCAAATCATCCGCGTGATTTTGAATCCCGTGAAGCTCACCTTCTCCGAACACGATGGCGGTAGCCGCATGCTGCCGAATTACTTAACCGATCTCGATAACCCGCTTTATCTGGTCTCCAGGGAGTCCGCAGAATGAAAACCTATGATTTCATTGGCATTGGTATTGGCCCATTCAACTTAAGTATTGCCGCGCTGGCCGAAGGTCTGGAAGGCTTCAGCACGCTGTTCCTCGAGCGTAAGCCCCACTTCTCGTGGCACCCGGGGATGATGGTGCCGGACTGCTACATGCAGACCAGTTTCCTGAAAGATTTGGTGAGCGCGGTCGATCCGACCAACCGCCACAGCTTCCTGAACTATCTGGTAAAGCGTAAAAAATTCTATCGTTTTCTGACCACCGAGCAGCGCACCGTCTCCCGCGAAGAGTTTGCTGACTATCTGTGCTGGGCGGCCGACAACCTGACCAACCTCGCCTTCAGCCAGCAGGTGCAGCAGGTGAGCTACGACGAGAAGTCCGGCCTGTTTGAAGTGGTGACCCAACGCGACCGCTTCTTTGCCCGCCACGTGTGCCTCGGCATCGGTAAGCAGATTAACCTGCCCGCCTGCGTCAACGAGCAGAGCGACCGCTGCTTCCACGCGAGTGAAATGATGCTGCGCACCCCCGACCTCGCCGGAAAACGCGTCACCGTTGTCGGCGGGGGTCAGAGCGGCGCGGACCTGTTCCTCAACATCTTCCGTGGAGAATGGGGCCAGCCGAAAGCGCTGAACTGGGTTTCACGGCGGAATAATTACAACGCGCTCGACGAGGCCGCTTTCGCCAACGAGTACTTTACTCCGGAGTACCTGGAAAGCTTTGCCACCCTCGGTGAAGCGGCCCGTGAGCAGATGCTCCGCGAGCAGAAGATGACCTCCGACGGCATCACCACCGAATCGCTGCTGGCTATCTATCGCGCCATGTACCACCGCTTCGAGGTGCTGCGCGAAAAACCGTGGGCGCACCTGTTGCCTTCCCGCTCGGTAACGCGCGTGAGCCCCCAGGATGAGCACCAGCGCCTGACCCTGCGCCACCACCTCGATCACGGTGAAGAGACGCTGGACACCGACGTAGTGATTTTTGCCACCGGCTACAGCCCGGCGCGTCCGGCGTTTCTGGCTCCGCTGGCGCCGCGCCTGCGTCTGACCCGTGACGAAGACTTCGTGGTCAATACCGATTTTTCTCTGGAATGGGATGGCCCGCAGCACAACCGCCTGTTTGCCGTGAATGCAGGGATGCACAGCCTCGGCATCGCCGAACCACAGCTGAGCCTGATGGCCTGGCGCGCGGCGCGGATTATCAACCGGGCGCACCCTGGCACACCGTTTGAGCTTTCCACCACCCCTGGTGTTATCCACTGGCGCAGTGAGGCCAGCCACGATCTACGCCAGGTTTCACAGCCCCTAAAAACCACTGAGTACTAACACAGTAAACCAGGAACACTATAACAATGAAGCGTCCTTATCTTTGGGTTTTAAATCCTTGCCTTCTGGCAATACTTTCTGCCTCTGCATCGGCACAAGACAATAAAGAAGAGTCATTAGTGGTGACCGCCAGCCGCGCCAACCACAGCGTTACAGATATGGCACAGACTACCTGGGTGATTGAACAGGCTGAAATTGAGCAGCAGGTTCAGGGCGGAAAAGAGCTGAAAGAAGTGCTGGCTCAGCTCATTCCCGGTATGGACGTCAGCAGCCAGGGCCGCACCAACTACGGCATGAACATGCGCGGTCGTTCGATGATGGTGATGGTCGACGGCGTGCGCCTGAACTCTTCGCGCAGCGACAGCCGCCAGCTGGATTCTATCGATCCGTTTAACATCTCGCGTATCGAAGTTATCTCCGGTGCCACTTCGCTGTACGGCGGTGGTAGTACCGGTGGCCTTATTAATATCGTCACCAAAAAAGGTCAGCCGGAAACCGAAGTTGAGTTCCAGACCGGAACCAAAACCGGCTTCAACAGCCACAACGACCATGACGATAACATTGCGGCAGCGGTCAGCGGCGGTAACGACAACGCCTCCGGGCGTATTTCCGTGGCCTATCAGCGCTACGGCGGCTGGTACGACGGTAAAGGTGATGAGGTCATCATTGATAACACGCAGACCGGCCTGCAGTATTCCGACCGTCTGGATATCATGGGTACCGGGACCATCAACATCAATGAGACCCAGCAGCTGCAGCTGACGACCCAGTACTATAAGAGCGAGTCCGACGGTAAGCATGGCCTGTTCCTCGGCGATAACTTCTCGGCGGTGACCGGGGATGCCCAAGCCTACAACAAGGACAATCTCGACTCTGACCGTCTGCCGGGTACCGAGCGTCACCTGATTAACCTTCAGTACTCCAACACCGATTTCCTCGGCCAGGAGCTGGTGGCGCAGGTTTACTATCGCGACGAGAGCCTGACCTTCTACCCGTTCCCGACGCTGACCAAAGGTACCGTCACCAGCATTGGCGCTTCCCAGCAGAAGACCGACTTCTACGGCGGTAAGCTTACGGTAAACAGCAAGCCGGTTGACGATTTAACCCTCACCTGGGGCGTCGACCTCGATCACGAGTCGTTCAACGCCAACCAGCAGTTTTTTGACCTCGCTACCGCCGCCGCCAGCGGTGGGATGACGCTCAAGAACGCCTATAACGTAGGGCGTTACCCGAGCTATAGCATCACCAACCTTGGGCCATTCCTGCAGGCAAGTTACGATATTGACGCCATCACCTTAAGCGGCGGCGTGCGCTATCAGTACACCGAAAACCGGGTCGATGATTTCGTCGGTTATGCCCAGCAGCAGGCCATTGCCACCGGTAAGGCAACCTCTGCGGATGCGGTGCCAGGCGGGAAAACCGATTATAACAACTTCCTGTTCAACGCCGGGATCCTCGGCCATGTCACCGACCGTCAGCAGGTGTGGTTTAACTTCTCACAGGGCTTTGAAATCCCGGATCTGGCGAAGTACTACGGCTCCGGCAACTACACGCTGGTTAACGGCCACTACCGCCTCAACAACAGCGTTAACGTGAACGACTCTAAGCTCGACGGTATTAAGGTTAACGCCTATGAACTCGGCTGGCGTCTGACCGGCGATAACCTGCGCACCCAGGTGGCGGCGTACTACTCGCTCTCCGATAAGACCATCAACATCAACAAATCCGACATGACCATTACCATGGAAGACGACAAACGTCGTATTTATGGGGTGGAAGGTCAGGTGGACTACTTCTTTAGCGAGAGTGACTGGAGCCTTGGTTCCAACTTTAACGCTATTAAGTCTGAGACCCGTGTGAACGGCAGCTGGCAGAAATTAACCGTCGACAGCGCCAGCCCGTCTAAGGTGAGCGCATGGGTGAACTGGGCGCCGGGCGACTGGACTCTGCGCATGCAGAGCACACAGACCTTCGACGTTTCCGACGCCGCCGGTAAGAAAATTGACGGTTACAACACCGTTGATTTCCTCGGCAGCTACAACCTGCCGGTGGGTAAACTCAGCTTCAGCGTCGAGAACCTGTTCGACAAAGACTACACCACCGTCTGGGGACAGCGTGCACCTGGGCTCTACAGCCCGACCTATGGCGCACCGGGGCTGTACACCTATAAAGGCCGTGGCCGTACCTTTGGTATGAACTATTCCGTGCTGTTCTAATCTCGTTATTAGGTTTAATGAAAACGCCACGGGTTAAAACCGTGGCGTTTTTTCTTTCAACACTTAACGAGCCCAGTCGGGTTTATTCAGGATATGATCCTGCCAGTCGACGACGTCGGCCTCTTTCACCGCAATATGGCGCACGGAAATGCGTTCACCGTGCATCGCGGCTTTTGAACCGGTCAGCAGAGGATGCCAGGTCGGTAGCGGCTGCCCTTCCGCCAGCAGACGGTAGGCGCAGGTATGCGGCAGCCATTCGAAGGTAGGCAGGTTATCGCGGGTCAGTTTGATGCAATCCGGCTCATACTCGAAGCGGCGTTCGTAGTTACGGCACTGGCAGGTTTTGATGTTCAGCTGCTTGCAGGCGACGTTGGTGAAGTAGATTTCGTCGGTGTCGTCGTCCATCAGCTTATGCAGGCAGCACTGGCCGCAGCCATCACACAGCGACTCCCACTCCGCGTCGGTCATTTCGTCGAGAGTTTTGCTTTGCCAGAAAGGAGTATCGCTCATAAGGGTGTCCGCCATTAAAAATCAGGGTGCACCTTATAACCACTCTGGCACGTCGATGCAAGTTTTGCCGCCCGAAACGGCGGCAAAGCTATTTTACAGTACGCGGGTCGTGAGGGACAGCTGGTTTAAACTCACTTCCAGCTCGTCGCCGCTCTGCAGAGGACCAACGCCTTCCGGAGTACCGGTCAGAATGACATCACCCGGCTTGAGGGTGAAGAAGCGGCTCATGTAGGCAATCAGCGGCACAATATGATGGATCATATCTGCGGTACTGCCCTGCTGGCGTACTGCGCCATTCACCGTCAGGCTGAGCGTGCTGTTCTGCGGATCGTGTTTAAACTCGGCGGCGGGAATAAAACCGGAGATCGGACATGAATTATCAAACCCTTTCGCCTTTTCCCACGGCTGCCCGGCTTTCTTCATCTCCGCCTGAACGTCACGCAGCGTCAGATCCAGCGCTACACCATAACCGGCAATTGCTTTTCGCACGTGATCTTCTGTCGCCTGACGCAGCGTGGCGCCAATCAGGACCGCCAGTTCAACCTCGTGATGCACGGAACCCAGGTCCTGGGGGATCGCCAACGGCTGGCGGATATCACAAAGCGCCGTCTCTGGCTTAATAAACAGCACCGGATCTTTCGGCGTCGCGCTGCCCATCTCCTTAATGTGTTTAGCGTAGTTACTGCCAACACAAACCACTTTACTTACCGGGTAATCCAGCAGCGCACCCTGCCAGTTATGGTGTTGATACATTCGCTTCCCCTGATTATTTTTTCTCCGCCTTGCCGAGATGCATTTTCAGCAGGTCTTCCGGCGGGGGTGGGAGTTGTAAGTAATAGCCCTGTTCTTCCAGTGCTTTTTTCACTTTCTCAATATCAGCATTAGCCAGCTTTTTTCGTCCGTCCAGCGGCAACAGCATTGCCAGCTGCGGTTGACCAAAGCCACGCATGAGCTCTTCCGGCACACGAGAAAAGTCGTCCTTTTTCTCGACATACAGGTAGGTTTGCTCGCGTTTAGCACTACGGTAGATAACACAAAACATAATTGACTCTTTTTACTGCCCTGTTTTGGCATAAGCTAACATCTTTGAAACCCGTACCACAAGGCATGGCGTAAGACGTTATTCATTGCCCCAGCGGTTCAGAAACTCGGCGATATCATCGATACGTTTGGCATCGATACCGGCTTCACGGGCCATCTCAACCTGCGCCTCTTCGCTAATCTCTTCGTTATTCATTAAGCGGGTCAGCAGCAGCTGGAAGTAGTGCGCCAGCGAGTCGTGCTCCGCCTCGCTTACCGGCTGGGCGGCTTCCGTCGCATACTCTTCCGTGATGTCATAATATTTCAGTGGTATTTCATTGTTCATGAATCGCTCCGGGGCATTAGCGCCCGTGTCAGACCTTAAGCATTTTTACCGTGGCGTCGATGTCTATCTCATCTTCTGAGAAAATTAACGTCGTGCCCTGGAAAGTGGTGATGGCCAGTTTTTTCAGTGAGCGCATCTCACCTGGCTTCGTGTCGGTTTTGGGCCTGATACTGCTCATCAGCACGCCGACAGACAGCACCGCATTCTCTTTATCAATGCGGGTCTCAGCCGGCACTTCTTCACTGTACACGAGGTAAGATTTGATAGAAGTCAGCTTCAGTCGCTCACCGGCGATATAAATGTATTTGCTTTCCGGCACCACTTTTACCGCATACGCCGATAACCCTTTGTTATTGGTCGTGGGTTCGAAAGTGACTTCCGCATCCTTTTTAATCAGATCAGGGTTAGCGACCTTAATCACATGAAAATAGCGGTTGTCACCGTTTTCATCTTTGATAAAACCAAAACCTTTATCTTTAAACCAGGTTGTGATCGTTCCGTTCATCGCCATTGCAGCTTACCTACCTAATCGTTTATCTACTCAGTTTTTACAGCGCGCAGTGTAATGCACAACGCCCGCTCAAACCATGCCTTGCTCTACTCTTAGTTTACTGTCTGTCGTCGTTTAAATCACCTCCGCCAGGCGACGAATACCGTCAACCATCGCCTGCGGAGGATGATTGGCAAAACCAATCAGGATCCCCTCGCGTGAGGTCTCTCCGTGATAATAGTGACTTAATGACTGTATCCCCATCCCCAGTTGACGGGCTTTCACTTCAACCTCATGTCCCGTCAGACCATTATGCAGCCAGCAGACAATATGCACGCCGGAGTCCGACTGCTGGACGGTCATTTTCCCGGAAAGATGCCGTTGAATCGCCTTTACCACCGCCGTTCTTCGCTCATAGCACGCCTTACGCACCCGTCGCACATGCCGGGCGTAGTGGCCCTCTTCAATGAAGCGCGCCAGCACCGCCTGTTCCAGATAGCCGGTACTGAGATCGGCAAGATATTTGGTGACCACGAACTGCTCTTTTAGCCCGGGAGGAACCACTAAAAATCCAATGCGGAACTCCGGATACATCATTTTTGAGAATGTCCCGGCATAGATGACCCGCTGTTGCGTATCCAGCCCCTGCAGCGCCTGCACGGAGCGATCGGCGTAGCGAAACTCACTGTTATAGTCATCTTCAAAGATCCACGCCTGGTGAGTGTCGGCCCAGTCGAGAAGCTCGCGACGGCGGGATAAGCTCAGCGTCCCGCCTAGCGGGTACTGGTCTGAAGGCACAACATAAGCAAGCTTTGCCAGCGGAAAGCGGCGGATCCCATCACTCACATCCATGCCTTCCTCATCAACCCGAACCGGCCTCACCAGCGCCCCCGTTGACATAAAGACACCACGAGCGCCTTTGTAACCTGGATCATCCAGCCAGACCTCGTCTCCCTTTGAGAGCAGCGCCCGGGCGGTGATACTCATCGCCTGCTGGATCCCATTGACGATAATAATATTATCCTCAACGCAGTTAACGCCGCGCGTCGACTGGATATAGTGGCTGATAGCCCTTCTTAAAGGCAGAAATCCCTGGGAACTGGTGTGCAGGCCGAGTTCATAGCGTGACTCTTTCCAGACCTGCCCGAGCAATCGTCCCCATATTCCATGGGGAACCAGGTCTGTACAGCCAACGCCAACGCAAAAAAGTGGATTGCGCTCATCCCCCTCTGGCTCTTCAGACCACAGGTTGCGCACGCGCGCAATATCGGCATTTAGCGGGCCATCAGTAGGGATATCCTTCTTTTGCGGCTTTTTTGAGAAACCATTACTGATGTTGCTATCGGGGATACTTTGCGCAACAAAGGTACCAGCCCCCTTCAGCGTGACGATATACCCTTCATCGGCCAGCCTGTCGTAACCGGCGATAACCGAGTTGCGGGAAATGGACATCATCTCTGCCAGCGCGCGGGTTGAGGGGATCTTCGACCCCAACGGCAAACGCTCCTCTACTATCGCGTTACGCAGAGCATGGTAGACCTGCTCTTTGATAACACCTTTCTCCAGGAGGAGTTCCTGAAACAGAGGTGCGTTTATTTTTTTCATCGCTCTGACTCTTATGTAAAAAGTGGATCCTATAAATATCCATAAAGTGTCCCTATGCCTCGGCGTGGAAGGCATTTAGGATCGTCTCTACAGAATACCACTGATTATCCAGATATCAGGAGACCTATGAACAATAAAAGTACTGACTCCAGCAAAATAACTATTGAACCCGCCGTACAAGAAGATTTTGCCGACTGGCTACCGCTATGGAAAAATTATCTGATATTTTATCGCACAGAACTCTCAGATAATATGACGCAATTAACCTGGGACCGTTTTCTAAATCCTGTTGAACCGATGTTCTGCGCCGTTGCTAAATGCGATGGTAAAATCGTCGGCTTTGTTCATTATCTTTTTCACCGTTCAACCTGGGCGGAATCAGATTATTGCTACCTTGAAGATTTATTTGTGAACGAAGATGTTCGCGGCAAACATATTGGTAAGCAGCTCATTGAGTATGTTCAACAACATGCCCGTAAA
Organism: Yokenella regensburgei ATCC 49455; assembly: GCF_000735455.1. GTDB lineage: Bacteria > Pseudomonadota > Gammaproteobacteria > Enterobacterales > Enterobacteriaceae > Yokenella > Yokenella regensburgei. The sequence goes on from NZ_JMPS01000081.1 coordinate 13,102, forward strand.
CGCCACTCCTCCCGCGTGTACTGGCACACCCATGAGACGAACCTTCGCGGACAACGGCTCTACGACTGGGTGGCGAAGAAAAGCGGCATGATCGAATACTATATGTAAATATAGAGCACGAATATTTCGATTAATTTTTCTGCGGTCTGATTTACAGGACCGCAGATCGCGCGCCAAATACTTTTCCCCAACCCGAAATAAAAAAAACGTCAGCTACCTCGCTACCGGTAAATCGGCGTAGCGGGTGGTATAGCCTGGCGACAGCATTTCACGCTTCATGCTCCAGCTTTTTTGGATCCCCTGTCCGGCGAACCAGATAGTGCCACGCCCGGAATGGTTGAGACTGTCGACAACGTCCATCAACGCATCGCTGTTTTGCCGTGGCTGATATTCATCAAACAAATTAAGTTGCGCGACGCCCTGGCTAAAAAAGTCGCTCAGCATCACCCCGGCCTTCATATAACGGAAGCCGTCTTTCCAGATCCGGTCGAGACCGCTCGTGGCAATACGGATAATATCGCGGGTATCGTTGGTGGGGATAGTCAGGCGGCCGCTGGCCTGCGGGCCATAGAAAATTTCGTTTTCCGCATGCGGGCTGGTGCGCATAAAAATACTTATTGCACCACAATACTGCCTTTCGCTGCGTAGCTTCTCTGCGGCGCGCTCGGCGTAGGCGCAGATAGCCTGGTGCATGTCGCGGTATTCCGTGATGCGGTGCCCAAATGAGCGGCTGCAGATTATCTGCTGTTTAGTTGGCGCAAACTCATCCAGCGCCAGGCAGGACTCGCCGCGCAGCTCGCGCACGGTGCGCTCCAGCACAACATTAAAATGGTTACGCATTACCCAGGTGGAGCTGTTCGCCAGCTGTAAGGCATTCTCGATGCCCATCGCGTTGAGCTTTTTGCTGATCCGCCGACCAACCCCCCATACCTCTGCTACCGGCACCAGAGCCAGCAGTTTCCGCTGACGTTCACCGTCGGAAAGATCCACCACCCCCTGCGTTTTACTCCACGTTTTCGCCGCAAAATTCGCTATTTTTGCCAATGTCTTGGTTGGCGCTATTCCCACACCGACGGTGAGCCCGGTATGTTTCAGCACCCGTTCACGCATCTGCTGGCCAAATAGCGCGAGCGACGTGCAGTTCTCTACACCACAGAGATCAATAAACGCCTCGTCGATGGAATAAACCTCAATGGAGGGCGCCATCTCACCCAGCGTCAGCATCACGCGGTGGCTCATATCGGCATATAGCGCATAGTTCGAGCTAAAAACCGCTACCCGCTGGCGGCGCAAATCATCTTTGATCTTGAAATATGGCGCGCCCATTTTGATATCCAGGGCTTTGGCTTCCGACGAACGCGAAATAATACAACCATCGTTATTGGAAACTACCACCACCGGTTTCCCCTGCAGATCGGGGCGAAAAACGGTCTCGCAGGAAGCATAGAAGCTGTTGACGTCAACCAGCGCGAACATATTTGTGCGCTTTAATTGTGTGCGTCACCACGCCAAAGATTTGTAGTTCTTCGCCAGCATGAAAACGAATAGGAGAATAGTCAGGGTTATGCGCAACCAGCTGCAGGTATGGTCGCACCTGCAGCTCCTTCACCGTAAATTCACCCGTCACGGCAGCGACCACGATATCGCCATGCTCTGCCGTCAGGGAGCGGTCAACCACCAGCAGGTCGCCATGGCCAATGCCCACGCCAATCATGGAATCACCGCTAACTTTGATAAAGTAGGTTGCGCTCGGGTGCTTGACCACCAGCTGATTCAGGTCAAGCGTGTCTTCGACGTAGTCCTGGGCCGGGCTTGGAAAGCCGCACGACACCCGGTCAGTGAACAGGGGAAGTTCAACTACCGCTTCCCCTTCTCTGGATGTGAGAAACTGCATAATAATCACCATCAACAATACTGTTTTTATATACAGTAGTTTTATTGAAGGTAATGTTCAAGCCGCGTGTCGTCACGGTTTGCTGGTTTTATCGCCGACGTTATCCTAATGCTCTGGCAAGCCAGCGATTATTGTTTTGTAAATTCCAGCGCAACGCGGTAACGCAATCAGTCAAATACCCCGTTGATGATGGAGGTGACAATCGCGGTGCTGAGGGCGATAAGAACCAGGTTATCCCCGACCACGCGCCATTCATAGCCTGGATAGTGCGGCAACTGGTTGAGCATTGAAGCCGGGACGGTCTTTTTCGCAATACCGGGAGGGAGTGGTTTCCCACGGGCCAGATTTTTGGCGATCCCCGGCGGCAAGGATTTGTATCCGGTCAACCCGTACTGCACAGCGAGTCTTCGCGCATCGGAAAAACTCACATCAGCACCGACGTTCGCCGGGTTACCATTATTCTTATAGCTGCCATGAGATTCGTTATTTTTACCATTATTCCCCTGGGAACTATGGTTACCGCTATTGCCATTATTGCCGCCATTGCCGTTGCCATGACCATTGCCATTTCCGGGATTCGCCAGAACCGGCGTCGACAATAGCGAGGCAATCAGGGAAAGCGCCACAGCGGAAATAAGACCACTACGTTGCGTTGACATAATCCATCCTTAAAAGGCACTGAGATGCTTTTAATCTAGAGTCCGCAAGGGTGGGTCGCAATAGTCGTCGTCTTAATTTCCGAGCCAGAATCAGTCGTCATCGCCGCCCAGGAAAATCATATCGCAATCTAACTGATCGATAGCCAGGTAGTACATCGTCACTCCCCCCAGGAAGCAAGCCAGCAGGAGCAAACCGGTACACCACTTCATCATCACTGTTACCATCCTGTCATTGCATCAATGACCGGCATCATACAGGGCCGATAGTTAACGTAAGCTATCAGGAGTGAAGAAAAAAAGCTGGTCTGAGGAGACCAGCTCTGTTGATGGGGCTTAGAAGCGGTAGCCCGCGGAGAACATGAATACCCACGGATCCAGACGAGTACTGACTTTCTGATCCACGCCGCCGGCTTTGAATTTGACGTCGGTGTCGATATCCATGTACCAGACCGACATGTTCAGCAGCCAGTCGCGGTTGAGGAGGTAATCAAAACCAACCTGCCCCGCAGCGCCCCAGGAGTCCTTCAGGCTCAGGTCGGACAACCCGGCATCTTTACCCGTATCGTTAAAGTCTGCATTGAAGAAGGTGGTGTAGTTGATACCCGCGCCAATATAAGGGCGCATTTTGCTGTTAGCATCGCCAAAGTACCACTGTGCCATTAACGTTGGTGGCAACTGATTCACGGTGGCGATAGTCCCGGTCGGTCCGGTTCCTACCTGGTGGCGGAACGGCGTGGCCGCCAGCAGTTCGATCCCGATGTTATCCGTCGCCATATAGGTGAAGGTTAATCCCAGTTGGGTATTGTTGCTGACGTTAAAGCTGCCGAGGCTGCCCAGAACGTTGTCTGAACCTTCGGTCGGGCGAACCGTCGCCGTCCCCGCTCGGATGAAAAACTCTCCCGCTTCATGCGCCCATGCCCCGCCAGAAAGGCTGCTTAAAACCAGTGCCGCCACTGCAAGTTTCTTCATATCCATTCCCTCATTATGGTTTTTTACAAGCGCGGGCAAATATACCCACAATGAGGTAAAAACGATCCAACTCAGATCACATTAGGTCTAATGATTTAACATTTATTGATCCAGATTAATTTTGACGTCCAATTTGAAGCAACCAAATGGAATTTATATCAATTTTCCGGTTTTCTTCATTACATGCACTCACTTTCCCGGCGCCTGCCGAGTGTCCTTCGCCCGGTCATCACGTTTATGCAAACGTCGCCTTTACAAAGATATGCTTTTCCATACCCGAGTTGATGCTGCCACGCGGCGCTCATCTGAGTTACAATTGCGGCCTAATTAACACCTGCAATACTCAAGGAGAGTGCATGTCTATCACGGCGCAGTCCGTTTACCGTGACACGGGTAATTTTATTCGTAATCAGTTTGTTACCATTTTACTGATTGCACTGCTGTGCGCCTTTATCACCGTGGTGTTGGGTCATGCCTTTTCACCGAGCGAAGAGCAGCTCTCTGTACTGCGCGAGGGCGACAACCTGGCAGGTAGCGGCGGGCTGTTTGAACTGGTCCAGAACATGACGCCGGAGCAGCAGCAAATTCTGCTACGCGCCTCGGCGGCGTCTACTTTTTCCGGGTTGATTGCTAACGCCATCCTCGCGGGCGGCGTTCTGTTACTGATCCAGCTGGTTTCAGCCGGTCATCGCGTCAGCGCGCTGCGGGCTATCGGTGCCAGCGCGCCGGTGTTGCCAAAGCTGTTTCTGCTGATTCTGGTCACCACATTCCTGGTGCAGATGGGTGTGATGCTGGTCGTGGTGCCTGGCGTACTGCTGGCCATTGTGCTGGCCTTCGCCCCGGTGATGCTGGTTCAGGATAAACTCGGCATCTTTGGCGCCATGCGCAGCAGCATGAAGCTCGCGTGGGCGAACATGCGTCTGGTGGCTCCGGCGGTTATCTTCTGGCTGCTGGCAAAGACCCTGCTGCTGCTGTTCGCTTCTGATTTTGCCGTGCTGACGCCGTACATTGGCGCGGTGGTGGTAAATACCCTCAGCAACCTGATTTCCGCGGTGCTGCTGGTCTATTTATTCCGCCTGTATATGCTGATTCGCAACTAAACTTATCCCATGGCCCGGCCCGTTGGGCCATGACTGAATGACGGAACCGAAGTATGAAGCAGTTTCTGGATTTTTTTACCGCTGGTCGTATTCTTCGCTTTTTATAAGCTGTACGACATCTATGCCGCGACCACGGCGCTGATTATTGCTACCGCCATCGTGCTGATTTACAGCTGGGTGCGCTATCGCAAGGTCGAAAAAATGGCCCTGATCACCTTCCTTCTGGTGGCGGTGTTTGGCGGTCTGACCCTGTTCTTCCACAACGATGAGTTCATCAAATGGAAGGTCACCGTTATCTACGCGCTGTTTGCCGGTGCCCTGCTGATTAGCCAGTGGGTAATGAAAAAGCCGCTTATCCAGCGCATGCTGGGCAAAGAGATCAGCCTGCCGCAGGAAGTGTGGTCGAAGCTGAATATCGCCTGGGCGGTATTTTTCATTCTCTGTGGGCTTGCCAATATCTATATCGCGTTCTGGCTACCGCAGAATATCTGGGTCAATTTCAAAGTGTTCGGCCTGACGGCGCTGACGCTGGTCTTTACTCTGCTGAGTGGAGTCTATATTTACCGCCACATGCCGCAGGATGATCAATAATGACCGAAGCAACAAACGTTCCGCACGGTGAACTGGTATTACGCACCCTCGCCATGCCTTCTGATACCAACGCCAACGGTGATATTTTTGGCGGCTGGTTGATGTCTCAGATGGATATTGGCGGCGCTATCATGGCAAAAGAGATTGCCCATGGTCGCGTGGTGACCGTACGGGTCGACGGTATGACCTTTTTACGCCCGGTCGCGGTTGGCGATGTGGTGTGCTGCTACGCACGCTGCGTGAAGCGCGGCCAGACCTCGATCACTATCAATATTGAGGTGTGGGTGAAGAAAGTGTCGTCCGAGCCGATTGGCCAGCGTTATAAAGCCACCGAGGCGTTGTTTATCTACGTCGCGGTCGACAGCGAAGGGAAACCCCGCCCGCTGCCAACGCTGTAACCTCTCTCCGGCCGCACTCTGCGGCCGGAATGCTTTTATAAAAAGCCCAGCAATGAAAAGAAGAAGTAGCCCACCACGATAATAATCACCGGCAGGACATACAGTGGAAAGAATTGCAGCAGAATGGTGTGATGCGGCACGACAATCCGCGCCTCAACCTGTTCACGCGTCAGCCCCTCTGCCCCTTTTGCCTTCTCAAGGATCATCTGGTCTTCCACCCCTTCGCGCAGGAACTTCGCCTGGCGGCTCATTCGGGCTCCGGAGGCCTGCAGCGCCAGCCCGACAAACACCAGCACATAAATAATCCAGAACAGAATATTCAGGCTGTTTTTGAAATCCGGCAGCGGTGAGTTGTACCAGAATACGTTCAAAAAAGGCGTGTTAAAACGCGCCATCTCGATCATGACGTGTGCAAAGTCCTGCATCACGGCGCTGATCCCCGGCTTTTTTTCGCTGTGCTCATACATAAACTTCAGCACGGATATCAGTGTGGAGAGGACTGCCGGAATAAAAATCACCCATCCTGCAAGGCGTTTGAGAATGGCAATACGTCCAGCCTGTTGATACGTCATGAGTTCCCCTTGTAAAGACGCTCCAGTGCTCCTAAGTCTACCCGCAGCCAGCAAATTTCGCCCGATCTTTCAGGTGAAATACGTTACCATGCGCAGAGACTGTTCCCGATAAGCCTGAAGGAGAGGTTCTGATGTCAACCCCGCGCCAAATACTTGCCGCTATTTTCGATATGGATGGATTACTCATTGATTCCGAGCCGTTGTGGGATCGTGCTGAACTGGATGTGATAGCAAGTCTGGGGGTGGATATTTCCCGACGTAGCGAACTGCCGGATACGCTCGGTTTGCGTATCGATATGGTGGTTGATCTGTGGTTCGCCCAGCAGCCGTGGGACGGCCCGAGCCGTGCCGAAGTGACGGAGCGCATCATCAGTCGTGCCATTACGCTTGTGGAAGAGAGCCGTCCGCTGCTGCCGGGCGTGCGCGAAGCCGTTGCCCTGTGCAAAGCTCAGGGGCTGAAAGTGGGCCTCGCCTCGGCTTCTCCGCTGCACATGCTGGAAAAAGTGCTGACGATGTTTGATCTGCGCGACCAGTTCGATGCGCTGGCTTCCGCTGAAAAACTGCCGTACAGCAAACCGCACCCGCAGGTGTACATCGACTGTGCTACAAAGCTGGGTATCGACCCGCTATGCTGCGTGGCGCTGGAAGACTCCGTTAACGGCATGATTGCCAGTAAAGCGGCGCGTATGCGCTCGATTGTGGTGCCGGACCACGAGCATCAGAACGACCCCCGCTATGTGCTGGCTGAAGTGAAATTAACCAGTCTGCAGCAGCTGACCGCCGAAAACCTGCTCGGTTAATCACCAGACGGGTAGCAATTCGGCTACCCGCCCTGATTTTACTGGGTTTTGTGACAAAGAGTTACAACGTCACCACTTCCGAACACTGTATAAAAACCCTATACTGGATGTATCGACAGTTTATCGGGTTTTATCATGACGGCAGAAGGTCACCTGCTCTTTTCCATCGCCTGTGCGGTATTTGCCAAAAATGCTGAGCTGACGCCTGTGCTGGCGCAGGGTGACTGGTGGCATATTGTGCCGTCGGCGGTACTGACCTGTCTGCTGCCGGATATCGATCATCCGAAGTCTTTTCTCGGCCAGCGATTGAAGTGGGTCTCCACCCCGGTCGCCCGTGCGTTTGGGCATCGGGGCTTTACCCATAGCCTGCTGGCCGTTTTTGCCGCACTGACCCTCTTCTCTCTGAAAGTACCGGAAAGCTGGATCATCCCCGCCGACGCGCTGCAGGGTATGGTGCTCGGTTACCTGAGCCATATTCTCGCCGATATGCTGACCCCGGCAGGCGTACCGCTGCTGTGGCCGTGCCGCTGGCGTTTTCGTTTCCCCGTTCTTCGCCCGCAAAAAGGCAACCAGCTTGAACGCGTATTGTGCATGGCGTTATTTGCCTGGGCGATATGGATGCCGCAGTCGCTGCCGGAAAATAGCGCGGTGCGGTGGTCATCCGACATGATTAATTCGCTGCAAATGAACTTCAATCGTTTCATTCATCACCAAAACGAACATTAAACCAACGGAAAAATGATTTTTGTCATAAACCATTCCATTTGGATATAAGCGCCACTAATCACTTCTGCTAACCTTTCGCCATCAGAGTCGGTAATGCTACTAAGCCGACCTTATTTCCATTTCAGGAGAACGGGGATGAACTTTCCATTAATCGCGAACGTTGTTGTGTTCGCCGTATTGCTATTTGCTCTGGCGCAGACTCGCCATAAACAGTGGAGTCTTGCGAAAAAAGTATTAGTGGGTCTGGTAATTGGGGTGGTCTTTGGCCTGGCCCTGCAGCTCATTTATGGATCCGACAGCCAGGTGCTGAAAGATTCTATTCAGTGGTTCAACATCGTCGGCAACGGCTATGTACAACTGCTGCAAATGATCGTCATGCCGCTGGTCTTTGCCTCTATTTTGAGCGCAGTTGCCCGCCTGCATAACGCCTCACAGCTGGGTAAAATCAGCTTCCTGACCATCGGTACCCTGCTGTTTACCACGCTTATCGCGGCGCTGGTTGGCGTGCTGGTGACTAACCTGTTTGGCCTGACGGCGGAAGGTCTGGTTCAGGGCAGCGCCGAAACCGCGCGTCTGAACGCCATTCAGAGCAACTACGTGGGCAAACTGGCGGATCTCACCGTTCCTCAGCTGCTGCTCTCCTTTATTCCGAAAAACCCGTTTGCCGACCTGACCGGCGCGAACCCGACCTCGATCATCAGCCTGGTGATTTTCGCCGCCTTCCTCGGTGTTGCGGCGCTGAAACTGCTGAAAGATGACGAAGCCAAAGGCAAGCGCGTACTGACCGCCATCGATACCCTGCAGGGCTGGGTGATGAAGCTGGTTCGTCTGGTGATGCAGCTGACCCCGTACGGCGTACTGGCGCTGATGACGAAAGTGGTTGCTGGTTCTAACCTGCACGACATCATCAAACTCGGCAGCTTCGTGGTCGCTTCCTACCTCGGTCTGGCAATTATGTTTGTGGTGCATGGCATTCTGCTTGGCGTCAACGGCGTGAGCCCGCTGAAGTACTTCCGTAAAGTCTGGCCGGTGCTGACCTTCGCCTTTACCAGCCGCTCCAGCGCCGCGTCTATCCCGCTGAGCGTCGAAGCGCAGACCCGTCGTCTGGGCATCCCGGAATCTATCGCCAGCTTCTCTGCCTCTTTCGGGGCGACCATTGGCCAGAACGGCTGTGCGGGTCTCTACCCGGCGATGCTGGCGGTGATGGTTGCACCGACGGTGGGTATTAACCCGCTGGATCCGCTGTGGATTGCCACACTGGTCGGGATTGTCACCATCAGCTCCGCAGGCGTTGCCGGTGTGGGTGGCGGTGCAACCTTCGCCGCACTGATCGTTCTGCCCGCAATGGGGCTGCCGGTCACGCTGGTCGCACTGCTGATTTCCGTCGAACCGCTTATCGACATGGGCCGTACCGCACTGAACGTCAGCGGCTCCATGACCGCCGGTACTCTGACCAGCCAGTGGCTGCGCCAGACCGATAAAGCGGTGCTCGACAGCGAAGAAGACGTCGAACTGGCACATCGCTAAACCAATGCAAAAAAGGGCCGATTCGTCGGCCCTTTTTTTATGCTGTTACCAGCCCGGAATAAAGGGATCGGGTGAAGCAGAAACACCCCTACTCTTCGATTTCTCCTTCCTGGCGCATCTGCAGCGCCCAGCGCTGAGCGGACTCAGGCACGCTGAACGCCTGTGAACGGCAGAAATGCTCGCCCATCAATACAAACGCCACATATTTACCGCGCAGCAGCCAGACATCTTTATAACCCTCCACCTTCAGCGCATGCTCAGGGGGAGCGGGCTCAATGCGGGGAACGTAGGAGATAACGCGGCGGTTTTGTTGGCGCAGAGGTTTCATAGGCGGTTGGTTCACACACAGAAAAATCAAAACGGTAAAACGCTATGATAGCCGATCCCGGAGCAAATCGTCGCTCCCTCTGTGCGAACAAGACAAGATTAAACAAAATGCCCGGCTAATTAGCCGGGCACTGGAGGATCAAACGTCCCGATAGGTGCCGAGACGGTAACCACGCTCGGCGACAGCATACTTCAGCGCGTCGGAGGTAAGCACTTCAAGCTCCGTCAGCCGCGGATAGCAGTAGGCGCTCTGCATGATGGTGTGGTCAACAAACGCCGGATGACACATCACCTCAATCGAACGCTCACCGCGAGCGGCGGAATCGTCCAGCGTCTGCAGGAACAACGATTCGGTAACCGCTTCCCCGTAAAACTCGCTGGCAAAACCATCGCTGCTGCGAATACCGCTATCGTCCAGACCGTCACGCTGTACCAGGCTTCTGTCGATACGCATCGCTACGCCATGAGCTTTGGCAAACTCTGCCACCAACGGGAAGATCTGCGGGATCATATGCACATGGTGGTGACCATCGATATGCGTCGGTTCACAGCCGAACAGCTCGACAAAGCGCTGATACTGCAGCGCCAGCTCGTGGGCAATCTCATCCAGCGGCAGCGTGTCTTCTTCAGCCATCTGCCAGATCCACTTCCCGAGTTTACCTTCGCGGGTAAGCGAAGGCATTGGGGAAAGCGGTGTGCCGAGGGTCAGCACAAAGTGCATGCCGACCGCGAGCTCCGGAACGCGACGGCTAAGCGCTGCGGCATGTTCAATAGCACCACCGTTCACCAGCGCCGTGGTTGAGGTTACCAGACCATGCTTGCAGGCTTCGACAATTCCGTAGTTCTGCCCCTTGCTGAGGCCAAAGTCATCGGCATTGACTATCAGAATACGTTCCATCTGCCCTCCCGTTACTGCTTCAGTTTTTGAATAGTCGACGCAAAGTTCGGCAACCAGGTCTCGTGCGCGAGGATCATTTCACGCGCCAGCGATTCCGCATCACGGTCTGAGTGGATGAGCGGGCTCAGGTTCAGCGCCAGCAGCACATCGTTCAGTTCACCGCTGATAGCCGCCTGACTGGCGGCGATTTCAAAGCCTTTAATGGTGTGGATAAGGCCCATGACTTTGTCATCGAAGTGAGTGATGCGCGGATGCGGCTGCGCACCGTCACGACCGAGGATACAGGTCATTTCCACCGCCCAGTCTGCCGGAATATTATCGATATGTCCGTGGTGCGGGACGTTAACGTAATGCTCCGCCTGCTTGTCGTTGTAGATGGCGTTGATAACCTCGCAGGCCGCATCAGAGTAGTACGCCCCACCGCGCAGCTCCAGCTCCTTCGGTTTGATGTTGAGGTTCGGATCTTTATACAGCTCAAACAGCTGCTTCTCGACCTTCTGCACCACCTGCGCACGGGCGCCGCCTTTGTAGTACTCGCCCATTTCAATGGCCAGCATCTCTTTTTGCTTAAAGTAGTACAGCAGATAGGAGCACGGCAGCAGGTTGAGAGAGCGAATCAGACCTTCGCTGAACGGCAGGTCGAAGATGTTTTTCACCGTGTTGGCGGTGAGCGTTCCGGAGGCAACGCCGTCCAGCAGCTCGGCAAAGCGCGATTCACCGTTCACCAGCACGTCACGGATGAACACCATGTGGTTCAGACCGAACAAATCGATGGAGAGGGAGTCTTTTTCGCTGATGTTCAGTACATCGGTGATGAACATCTTCATGCCGATAGGGATGTTGCACACGCCAATAAAACGCTTGAATCCGGTATGACGGTAAACCGCCTCGGTCACCATACCGGCCGGGTTAGTGAAGTTAATCACCCACGCATTCGGGCAAATTTCCTGCACGTCTTTAACGATATCGAAAATCACCGGAATGGTGCGCAGGCCTTTGAACAGCCCACCTGCCCCGTTGGTTTCCTGGCCGAGATAGCCATGGCTCAGCGGAATACGCTCATCTTTTTCACGCGCTTTCAGCTGGCCAACGCGCAGTTGGGTGGTAACGAAGTCTGCACCCTCCAGCGCCTGACGGCGGTCGAGAGTTTTATAAACCTTCATCGGTACGCCGGCTTTTTCAACCATGCGCTGGCACAGGGCGTGAATAATATCCAGCTTCTCCTGACCTTCGGCGACATCCACCAGCCACAACTCACTGACCGGCAGTTCATGATAACGCTTGAGGAAACCTTCCAGTAATTCCGGGGTATAGCTGCTGCCGCCACCAATAGTGACTACTTTTAATTTCTGGCTCATAACTTTCTCCCTTGTGGTTCCGCAATGTAAACGTGGGGATTCCTCCACGTTTTTATGCGCGGTCAGGCAAATGAAATCTTGAAGTAAGGCGAAAATGTTTTCGCCTGATATTAATTAATACTGGTCAGTTTTTTCCGGTAATTGCTTGGCGTAAATGAAGTCAGCTTTTTGAATGTCTTAATAAAAAGACTAGGACTACTATAGCCAGACTCGTAAGCAATATCCGTTACTGAATAGTTAGTGATCTCAAGTTGTTTCTTGGCGAAGTTAATGCGGATATCATTAATTATCTGCATCGGGGTTTTACCGTAATAACGCTGGGTAGCCCGGGTTAAATACTCCTGAGATTTTCCCGAGAGCTCGACCATGGTTTCCAGCGCCCCTTCACCAAATTTCAGTTTATCGTGCATATCCTCAACGGTATTTTTTAACCACTGAGGCGTAACGTCCTGGGCGGGTTCTTCGCGATAATGCCGTAAACGGTTAATCACATAAAAAGAGACCAGTTCGATAAACTCATCAAATTCCGTTTCGCGGAAATTGAGCGACGCAATCACCGATTCCACATAGCTGAGAAAGGTACTTTTAACTGAATATACCTGCGATGCGACCAGACCAAACGGTAACAGCGGTTGATAATGTGCTTCGAAGAAGCGTTTGCTGATCCCGACGTTGAGGATCCGGGTAGCACCAAACTCATAGAAACTCTGGTGGTGCGACCCCATCGGGATGAACACAAAATCTCCGCGCTCCAGCAGGACCTTTTTACCGTTGATGACCTGATAGTAACGGCCGGTTAAGACAATGGTAAATTCGTAGTAGTCGTGCTGATGCAAACCGCTGACGCTTTCCGTTTTGTTGTAGATAACCACATGGAAGTTGTTCCCGTTGAAAAGCTGTTGTTCTCTGGCGGTACTGATTTCCATGGTTAACATTTTCGGCTGCCTCATCGCGTTGATAGCCTGTTATTGTACCTTCTCATGCAGCTCAATCAATTCCGCAACCAGTTCGCGTGCCAGCATTGAGGTCATCAGATGATCCTGCGCATGAACCAGCACCAGGCTCACCTTCATTTTCCCCTCGCCTTCATCGCTTTCGATGAGCTGGGTCTGCACGCGATGCGCTTCACTGAGCGCAGTGCGGGACTGCTCCATGGTCGCCTTGGCGGTGACAAAATCACCCTGCTTGGCTTGCTTGAGCGCAGTGTATGCCAGGCTACGCGCCTGCCCTGAGTTGATGATAAGCCCCATCACCACCTCTTCGAGGTCGTTCTCCGGGGTTTCCGCGTCCATGATGTTATCCAGATCGAACATAACTTTTCCCTCTTGATTCTGGCGGTGCAGAGGGTGTTCCCTCCACACCGCACGGCATCAGAATTTCAGTGAATTTGCGATATCTTCTTCGCTTTCTTGCTCATCAATCACGGTCTGCGCCTTGTTGGAGACCACCACGAACGGCAGGTAAACCAGCACCGAGATACCTAAGTTGAACAATGCGACCAACAGTGCAGCGATACTGCCATTACTGTTGAAGAAGGCGCCGAGGCCGGTAGGCATGGTCCACGGTGCCAGGTTAGTGACCGGTGGAATAATGCCCATCGAGTACGCGGCAAGAGTGATGGCGGCCAGAATCGGCTGCACCAGCACAAACGGAATGAACATCACCGGGTTCATGATAATCGGCAGACCAAACAGAATCGGCTCGTTAATCTGGAAGATGCCGGAAGGCAGCGCCAGCTTAGCAACCTGACGATGGTCAGCGCGACGAGAAGCGATAAAGATAGCGATAATCAGACCCAGCGTCGCACCAGAACCCCCCAGCAGGATGTAGGAGTCGAGCATAGGTTTCGCCCAGAAGTGGAACTCTTTACCTGCAGCGATAGCCGCATCTACCGAGCCATACTGGTTGTACAGTGCGATGTTTTCCAGCGCCCATGGGGTCATGATGCCGTTATCGAGTGCGGTCAGCGCCAGAGAGCCGTGAACACCAAAGAACCACAGCAGTGAGTTGAACACCACGTAAGCCCAGCCAACCACGCTACCCATCGCCGCCAGCGGCGTGGAGATGGAGTCCATGATTATCTGGTGGAAGTTGGTCTGCCAGTGGGTCAGCATCCAGGAGATAATCCCGAATACGGAGAGGATCAGGAAACCTGGGATCAGCGCCGAGAAGGAGCGTGAAACCGAAGACGGCACGCTATCCGGTAACGTGATCACCCAGTTGCGGCGAATAACAAAGGTAAACAGCTCAGCCACCACGAGGCCGATAATCATACCGGAGATAATATTCTGCCCGCCTAACCAGTTAGCACCCACGGCATAGGCTTCGCCCACGCTGTATGGCGTTACGGTCATAAAGGCGGCAACGGATAACAGGCCCGCTGCTAATGGATCAACTTTGCGCTCTTCCGCCAGGGCCATGCCTATAAAAAAAGGCGCCATCAGTGACATAATACCCAATGTACCGTTGTACACGTTGCCACCGATGGCTTTAAAACCATTTAAGGTTTCAATGGTCGAGGGGTCTAGCCGAACACCCAGGGAAAAGAAAAACGAGCCTTCACCAAAACTCAGGAACACGTTGTTAATAAGGACAAACATCGCGCCAGCGAGCGTTAACGGCATTAATTTAATAAAACCGTTTTTGATCGCATTAATGTGAGGCTGCTTTCCTATTTTAACTGCAAAAGGAAGGAGTACCTTTTCAAGCGAACCGATGACTCTACTCATATAAAAATACCCTTAAATGCCGTAATGAGTATTACGGCTCATGTGTGTGAAATTACTCTTTGACGGGAAAAATAATAAAATAAAAAGTTACTGCGCTGCTGCTTTTTTAATTGCTGCAACTGCAGCCTTAAGAACACCTAAACCATCGATCTTGCCGTACAGAATGGAATCAATCACCTCAACCGGTTTATTCGGTAGCAGGCGCTGAATTTCAGGCAACATATACGCAATTTGTGGCCCAAGTAATACGACGTCAGCCTGTTGGCCTTTTTCACCGGCCAGCGTTTCAGGGTAAGCTTCAATAATCACAGGAACTTCGTATTTCTCCGCCTGGGTACGCATTTTAGATACCAACAGCGACGTAGACATTCCCGCAGAGCAGAACAGATAGATGTGTTTCTTTTCCATACACGCTTCCTCAACTTTATTTAATCTGTCGTCTCCCGGCTCGGGATAGCATCCTTACACCACAGAACCGGGCCTGTGTAACCTTTAGTTACTATTGTTGATGAGTTGAGTATACGGCAACGATTTTGCGTAAGATAATTCCTCACAACATAAAATTGTCTCTCATTGACCTCGCGTTTTGACTACCTTCACATTTTGGTCAAATATTTCGCGTAAAAAAATAAGCACAAAAAATAAAAAAAACCCGCCGTTGTTGGCGGGCCTTTCGTAGAGCTCAGGCAAATGTGCGATTACTTCTTAGCAGCCTGCGGGTCAGTGTCATACTCAGAGCAGGTCTGATAGCCAGAGTTGACCACATGTCCCGTGTCATCAAGGGCGACGAAGTAGGTCTCCGTTTTACCATCCCGTTGACCCAGGATATAAGTCTGACAAGTACCACGTGCGTGGATCATCGTTATTTCTGATGAAGGTTTACCGGCAATCTGCTGAACCTGCTGGCGGCTCATCCCTTTCTTCACATCCTTCACCACCGGCTGGGTGAACTGATCTTTGGTGCGATCATAGGCTGTACAACCGGCCAGCATAGTGAGTACTGCCGCTGCGCCTAACATTCCTGCTACGTTCTTGTTCATATTCCGTCCTATTGTTTTTCAGCGTGTTATAAGCCTGGAATAGATCAGACAATTTTTCAACTTCTCTGCCCACTCCATCTCCTGACACCGGTGGATTTTTTTCAGCCAGTTAAAACTGTGATCCTTGTCGTTTAAATGCCAAAGAGGTAGCTTTAACGCATTGCAGGTTCATTCTATGGAGGTGTTGCATGACGCTACAACACGAGATTATTCGCGCACTTGGGGCTAAGCCGCAGGTAGACGCCCAGCTTGAAATACGCCGCAGCGTAGATTTTCTGAAAGAGTATCTGAAAACCTATCCATTCATTAAGTCGCTGGTACTCGGCATCAGCGGCGGACAGGACTCAACGTTGACCGGCAAACTGTGCCAGATGGCCATTAGTGAACTGCGTGAAGAGAGCGGCGACAGCGCGCTGCAATTTATCGCCGTACGTCTTCCTTTCGGCGTGCAGGCAGACGAACAGGATTGCCAGGATGCTATCACCTTTATTCAACCCGACCGCGTGTTGACGGTGAATATTAAAGGCGCAGTGCTCGCCAGCGAGCAGGCATTGCGGGAAGCGGGTATTGAACTCAGCGATTTTGTCCGTGGCAATGAGAAAGCCCGCGAGCGCATGAAAGCGCAGTACAGCATCGCCGGGATGACCAAAGGCGTGGTAGTAGGTACCGATCACGCAGCAGAAGCCATTACCGGTTTCTTCACCAAATACGGCGATGGCGGCACCGACATCAACCCTATCTACCGCCTCAATAAGCGTCAGGGTAAACAGCTGCTGGCGGCGCTGGGCTGCCCGGAGCATCTGTATCTGAAAGTGCCAACGGCAGATCTTGAAGACAACCGCCCTTCTCTGCCGGATGAAGCCGCGCTCGGCGTCACCTACGAGAATATCGACGATTACCTGGAAGGGAAAAAACTCGACGACGCTATCGCCCGTACCATCGAAGGCTGGTACGTGAAAACCGAACACAAACGCCGTCCGCCGATCACCGTCTTCGACGATTTCTGGAAGAAATAAGGACAGGAACTCAGGCTGCCCGGGCGGGCGGCCTGATAAAGCAATGAATCAGGCGGAGGCCGCCAGCACCTGTCCTGCAAGCCAGCTTATTTCGCCATACAGCAGTTGCCCTTCCGGCTTCAGCAGCCGCAGCGTGTGGCTTCCCTCCTGCCAGTACGCGCCCTGATCGGCCGTTAACAGCTTATCACCCAGCTGCCACGCCCCGCTCAGCACAAACACAATGCCGCCGCTGGGTGCCCAGGTGGTAAAGGTTCTGTCGGCAAGCCTGACGCTCGCCTTGCAGCGGTCACGGCGCGTCATGACGTTAAAGTCCATCGACATCATGCCTTCGGTGATTTGCGCATTCACCGGCTGTTCACCCGCAAAGTAAAACGGTTGAAGGTGTTTGAGCGTATGACGAAACGCACTACCGCCATCAAGCATCACTTCCCCACCCTCCAGCAGCGTTATGACCCGGTCAACGCCCGGGAAGGCAGAAAAATCGCCGCTGCTGGCAATGGTCGCAATACTGGCGCGCCAGGTGAAATCCCGCGTACCGGCAGGGATACAGCAAAGCTCTCTCGTCTCGCCCCCGCCGTTACGCCAGAGGCTGACCGGCATCTTACGAATATCAAAGTAATCCATCACAACTCCTGAACCGCGCTCACGCATCGGAAGGCAGCCTGAACGGCCACCGTATTATTGTTTTTTTTGCTACCAGATTATCGGCAGATGCGATGTTTTACCTTAGGGGCAAAAAATAAAAAGAAAAACCGCCGGGCCTGCCCACCGCACGTTAGCGGAATGTGAGCAAGACCGGCGGTCTTGAATGTGTGCTGTGAGGTTACTCAGCAGACATTGGCATTTTACCTTCCGGCGCTGAACGTTCTGTCAGACGCTTCTCAAAATTGGCATTAAATTGCTTTTTCTGTTCCGGAGTCAAAATGTTGTAGATTTTGTTCTGCGCTTCCATACGGGAGAGCATCATGGTTTTGTGCTGCGCCGCCATTTTGTCGATCTGCGCTTCCGCTTTCGCTTTGTCGAAGCTGTCGCTTGCGATCAGGTCATGCATCGCACGGCGTTCTTCAACGGACGGGCGCTTCATGTTTTCACGCTGGGACTTCATGATGTCGCGGACCTGCTGTTTCTGCGCATCGGTCAGGTTCAGCCCCTGGAACATCATGTCGTGCTGCATGCCTTTACCTTTATGGTGCATCATCATCGGTTTGCTGTCAGACGATGCTGCCGGCGCGGTAGTGTCTGCAGCATGCGCCAGGTTAGCGGCACCCAGAGCCAGAGTAGAGGCAACAAACAGAGCAGTAATCTTCTTCATCGGTTATTCCTTACTTTCAGTTATTCTGGCGGCGATTCGCCGCGTTGTCGTGATTAACTTTACGACCTTTAATGTCAATGAGTCAGAACGTAAGTAAAACAATGAAAGTATAGAAAACAATTTTTGCTCAATTGTGGAGAGAATAAGGAATAATGATGAAAAAGAGATAAAAATATTATCATCTTGATGATTTTAAAGGGAACTAAACAAAAGCATAGCGGGAAGAAAAATAAAAATAAAGCGTTTCACCAGGAAAAATCTGTATTTATCAAAATGAGAATGTTAATAAAAAACCAGGATACTGAGATCCTGGTCTGAATTACCGTTACGCTTCACGGACCAGCATTAAACCGGCGCGTAGCCCCAATGCCACGGAAGGATTCGGGAACAACACATACTCCGTCTCACTCCCCACCGCATAACGCGTGTCGCCGTCTTCCGCCAGCAGAGTTCCCGGCGAAAAGGCCGTGAAATTGAGCGTATCACCCGACATATGCAGCCTGAAGGCCTCGCTGTGGCGGGTCACCTGCTGTGCCACCCGGTAACGCAGCGGTGGCTCAGCGGCCGGTGTCGACGCACTACCGCCCAAAAGCTGCATCAGCGCCCGCTGCGTCTGTGCAAACTGGCTGAGATCGTTTTGCCCGAACGGCAGCGCTTTACCGAGCTCCAGCGTACAGGCAAGTGCCCGCCCATGTTCACCGCTGAAGTGGCTGAACGTACCGCCTGGCTCTCGATGGAATACCAGCGCCTCCAGCCCGGCATCGCCAAGCCAGCGCAGAAAGTCTTCATCCCAGGGCGTCGTACGTGAAGGCAACACGCCAAAACGCACGTGGTGGGAGCCACGGATCGCCGTATGCATATCCAGATGCCAGCGCTCACGCTCGTTCCCTCGCCGCCAGAACTGCAGCACGGTTTCCTCCAGCAGCGCCGCCCGCGCGGTTTCCCCGCTCGGCTCAAACTTCTGCCAGCGCCCACCGAACATGCGGTTCATATCGCTGTGCAGATAACGCTGGTTGTCCCTGAGCGCTACCGGGTTACCCAGTACCACCAGCAGCCGACAACGCAGCGCCAGGGTGCCGTTGAACAAGGCATCCAGCAGTTGCATCACCATCTCTACCGGCGCGGTTTCATTACCGTGAATGCCCGCCGAAAGCACCAGCGAGCGAGCCGCGGGTTCGTGCGGCGTCAGTTGCAGAATGCCCCTGTCGAGCCAGTGCCAGCGAAAATGGTCAGTATCACCATGAAAGCTACCGGGCAGTTTCCCCGTCAGCGTCAGCGCCAGAAAGTCATGCATCGTTGCTCCTTAGCGCTGGAACGGATAAACAGACCCCAGATTCAGGATCTGCGTCAATCTGTCGAGCGCCTCACGCCCTTCACGCAGCAGTTGCGGATCGGCGAGGTCAGCCTGGGTTAAGCGGTCACGATAGTGGCGATCGACCCAGTCGTTCAGCGTGTTGAACAGCGTGTCATTCATCAGTACTGCCGGATTCACCGCCGCCAGCTCGCGCTCGTTCAGCACCACCCGCAGGCGCAGACACGCAGGCCCCCCGCCGTTGGCCATGCTCTCACGCAGGTCAAACACCTTCAGCTCGTTAATCGGGTTATCCTGCGCCAGAACCTCATTGAGGTAGCGCCAGACCCCTTCGTGCTGCTGCGACTCTTTTGGCAATACCAGCATCATGCTGCCGTCGGGCTTGCTCAGCAGTTGGCTGTTAAACAGATAAGTAGCAACGGCATCTTCCACCGATACCCGCGCCGCCGGCACCACCACCGGCGTAAAGCCCGGCACACGCGCCGAGAGCTTCGCGAGCAGCCCGCTCTGGTCAACAAAGGCCTGCTCGTGGCAGAACAGCACCTGGCCGTTACTCACCGCAATCACGTCATTGTGGAAGACACCTTTATCGATCACCGCCGGATTCTGCTGGGCGAAGATAAGTTGATGCGGGTTCACCCGGTTTAACCGTGCAACGGCCTGGCTTGCCTCCAGCGTCTGCCGCGCCGGGTAACGCTGCGGGCGCTGCTCACCGTGCTCATCGCGACCATAGACAAACAGCTGCACGCCAGGCTGCCCGTAGTCACCGCCAAAACGGTTGTGGTTGGCTGCGCCTTCATCGCCGAACATCGCAACCTGCGGCAGCGCGCGGTGAACGCTGAAATGGTGCTCATCACGGAAAATCGCCCGCAGCAGTGCTTCCGTCGTCGGGGCTTCACTGGCGCGGTGAAACTTGTTGTTCAGGTTCGCCACCGTCAGATGCACCCGGCCATCAAGGGTATCCGCAGAAGGTGCCACGGTGGCGGCATTTGCCACCCACATTGAGGAAGCAGAGCTGGCGGCAGAGAGCAGGTGCGGCACCTGCGATGCCGCCTTCTCCACCACCTGCTCATCGGTACCGCTAAAACCAATCTGGCGCAGCAGGGCAACGTTCGGCCGCTCCTGCGGCGGGATCACCGCCTGCTTAAAACCGGCGTCAGCCAGCGCCTTCATCTTCAAAAGCCCCTGCTTCGCCGCCAGCTGCGGGTTAGAGACCTGAAAGCGGTGCTTCGTCGAGGCTTCATTACCAAAAGAGAGCCCGGCGTAGTGATGCGTCAGCCCCACCAGGCCATCAAAGTTGACTTCCCAGGCGTTCATAATGACTCTCCGCGCGAAAAATCCAGCCCCGGACTGAGGGTGGCCGGTAAGGCAAAAGCGGGTGACTCAAGGCTTGCCATCGGCCATGCGCAGTAGTCTGCGGCATACCAGGCTCCCGGGCGATGGTTGCCCGATGCCCCGGTACCGCCAAACGGTGCCGTACTCGCCGCACCGGTGAGCGGTTTGTTCCAGTTGACGATCCCGGCGCGAGACTCGAGCAGCAGCTGGTCGAATTTTTCCCGCTCGGGTGAAATCAGTCCGCAGGCCAGGCCGTAGCGAGTGGCGTTGGCCATCGCGATCGCCTCGTCAAAATCATCGTAGCGCCAGACGCACAGCAGCGGGCCAAAGACCTCTTCGTCCGCCACCTTACTCACGCCCGTCATCTCGATAATGCCCGGCGTTAATAATGAGGCTCCTGCTTCCAGCACCCGTGGTTCAAGCAGCGTTCTACCGCCGTTCGCCACGTGGGTCAGCCAGGCATTATGTACATGCAGCGCGGCCTGCGGGGAAACTAATCCGCCGAGGAACGGCTGCGGCTGGGCATCCCAGCGCCCCGGGGTCAGGCGGCGTGCGACGTCAACCAGACGGGCCAGAAACGCATCGCCTTCGGCGCCACGTTTCACCAGCAGGCGGCGTGCACAGGTGCAGCGCTGCCCGGCGGTGATGAACGCTGACTGAATCGTCAGATGTACCGCGCCGTCGATATCGCTCGGTGCATCGACAATCAGCGGGTTATTCCCTCCCATCTCGAGGGCCAGCATTTTTTGCGGTTGACCCGCCAGCTGGCGGTGCAGATGGAAACCGGTCGCGGAGCTGCCGGTAAACAGCACCCCGTCGATATTCTCTTCAGCGCTCAGCGCCTCGCCGGTTTCGCGACCGCCCTGCAGCAGGTTTAACACTCCCGCCGGTAAGCCCGCCTGCTCCCATAACTTCACGACCACCTCACCGCTGCCGGGCGTCAGTTCGCTTGGCTTAAACACCACGGTATTCCCCGCCAGCAACGCCGGAACGATATGACCGTTCGGGAGATGCCCCGGGAAATTATACGGGCCGAACACCGCCAGCACGCCGTGCGGACGGTGGCGCAGAGTGGCCGCACCATCAGGCATTGCGGTTTCCTGCTCGCCGGTACGGCTGTGATACGACTTCACCGAAATGGCGATTTTATTGATCATCGCAGTGACTTCCGTCGCCGCTTCCCAGCGTGGTTTGCCGGTTTCACGGGCGATGGTTTCTGTTACCGCATCTTTATGGCTCTCCAGCAACGCCGCAAACTTTTCTACGATTGCCTGGCGCTCGTTGAACGCTCTTCTCGCCCACTGAGGAAATGCCCGGCGCGCCGCCTGCACCGCCTGCGCCACCTGTTCAGCGTCGGCATCGTTGCCACTCCACAGCAACTCGTGCGTCACCGGGTTCGCTTTGCTGCGGGCATTGCCGCGACCGGTGACCCAGTCACCGTTAATCCATAAACTCATTGCTTTTTCTCCTCGGGGCAAAGACGAACCAGACGGATACGATCGCCGGCATGACATTTCAGGGCATCAAGCTGCTGAGCCGTAAGCACCAGCCGTTCACAATGCGGGTCGGCATGAATAAGCATGGCGCGGAATTGCTGATATTGCTCATTGGAGACCAGGCAAGCCGGTAATTCACCCGGCGCTGGCTGTCCTTCCACCACCTCTACCAGGCGGCTTTTACGGATGGCGCGTACCCGGTCGATGTCACACTCAAGCGTCGGGCCACCGTCAAAAATATCGACGTAGTTACGATAACGGAAACCTTCTTTCTCCAGTACCGCACGAGCTGGCGCAGTTTGCGGATGCACCTGGCCTATCACCGCTTTGGCTTCTTCACTTAAGAAATCGGTATAAATGGGGTGTTTCGGCATCAGTTCGGCGATAAACGCCTTCTGCCCGGTGCCACAAAGATAATCAGCGCGGGCAAACTCCATCGAGAAGAAGCGCTGACCAAGGCTTTCCCAGAACGGTGAATAACCGTGTTCGTCGATAACTCCGCGCATCTCCGCCACCACTTTGTCATTAAAGCGATCGCGGAAGGCCGCCATAAACATAAAGCGCGACTTCGACAACAGATAGCCGTTGCCCTCTTTACGCCACTCCGGGTCAAGGAACAGCGTGCACAGCTCGCTGCTGCCGGTGTGGTCATGAGTGAGGAACAGCGTCGGCAACGCGTTATACACGCCCAGCTCTTTCGAAGCGTGAACCATCGTCCCCACGCGGTAGTTGTACCACGGGTCGTTAAGACCAACCGCGACTTCAATGGCGCAAATCCCCGCCACCGTGCCGGTGGTTGAATCTTCCAGCACAAAAACGTAACCCTGATCGCTTTTCGGCAGCGTACCTTCCCAGGTCGCGATTGCACGCTCAATTCGCGCCGCAAGGGTGGTTTCATCAGCCGGGAGCGAGGTCAGCCCGCCCCCCGTTTTCCCTGCCAGTTTCAACAGTGCAGGCAAATCCTCGCGCCCGACCGGACGGATGACCATCATGATGACTGTCCTTTGATGAAGCGCTCACAGGCAGCCGCAAAGCGATCAAGACCAACACTCACTTCTTCTTCACTGATAATCAGCGCCGGGGCGAAACGCACCACGTTGGCTCCAGCTATCAGGATCATCACCCCTTCTTCCGCTGCAAGCTGGCTGATGGCCTTCGCCTTGCCGGCATGTTCTTCTTTCAGTACGCAGCCAATCAGCAGGCCCATTCCACGAATTTCCTGGAACAGCCCCAGCTTGTTGTTAATCGCCTGCAAACGTTCACTAAACCACTGGTGACGCTGTTTAACCCCGTTCAGCACTTCACGGGTGTTAATAATAGAGAGCACCTCCCCGGCAACGGCGCTCGCCAGCGGGTTGCCACCGTAGGTCGTGCCATGCGTGCCCACGGTCATCACCGCCGCACATTTTTCTGTCGTCAGCAGTGCGCCAATCGGGAAACCGCCTCCCAGCGCTTTGGCGGTAGAGAGGAGATCCGGGGTGACGCCGTAGTGCATATAGGCATACAGTTCACCGGTGCGGCCAACGCCGGTTTGTACTTCATCAAAAATCAGCAGCGCGTTGTGTTGATCGCAAAGCTCACGCAGCCCTTTCAGGAACTCCGGCGTTGCCGGGACCACGCCACCTTCCCCCTGCATCGGCTCAACGATCACCGCGCAGGTATTGTCATTAATCAGCTCACGCGCGGACTCCAGCGAGTTATATACCGCATGGCTGATGTCCGGCGGCAGCGGCGTGAAATCCTGAGAATAAGACGGCTGTCCGCCGGCGGAAACGGTAAACAGCGTGCGGCCGTGGAAGGCATTTTTGAACGCCACGATCCCGCTCTTCTGTTTGCCGAAATGGTCATGCGCGTACTTACGCGCCAGCTTCAGCGCCGCCTCGTTGGCTTCCGCCCCGGAGTTACAGAAGAAAATCCGTTCGGCGAAGGTGGCGTCAATCAACTGTTTGGCAAGGCGCAGCGCCGGTTCGTTGGTGTAGCCGTTGCCGGTATGCCAGAATTTTTGCGCCTGTTCGGTGAGCGCTTTGACCATCGCCGGGTGCGCGTGCCCCAGGGCGTTAACGGCAATCCCTCCGGCGAAGTCGATGTACTCTTTACCCTGCTGATCCCACAGGCGTGAACCCGCTCCACGCACCGGAATAAAGGCCGCCGGCGCGTAAACCGGCATCATCCATTCATCAAAATTGCTACGCGTAATTGACTGAGACATAGTGACCTCTTCCGGTAAATTATATGTGTAGATAATGTTAAAAATTATGGTGTGTTTGCGCTGTAAATGTAGATTGCACGGTTCGTGCCAGCCAGCGCTAAATTTGCATAACCGGAGGGTGAAAACTAAAAATCAATGAGTTACAGCAAATCACCATTCACAATGAATGCATAATAAGTGCATAAAAGCGCGAATAAGCGCCATTAGAAGTGCTAATAACTGCAGCGTTATGCATTAGTAAAACTGAATTCGTGATTTGTGATCGTCTACGAAATTTATCGCAGAGAGATGCCCCGTTTTAGGGCGAAATGCGTCGCTTTTGGGCACACATTGCACCGTGATGACCAGGTATCGCTGCAATCGGCAGAATATCCTGCGCTAATGCAGTCACCGTGATGAAATTCTGCTACCATTCCTGCACAATTCACCTTGCACAGTGGCAGCGACTATGAAATTTGTTTCTTTTAATATCAACGGCCTGCGCGCCCGCCCTCATCAACTGGAAGCCATCGTCGAGAAACATCAGCCCGACGTCATTGGCCTGCAGGAGACAAAGGTTCACGACGACATGTTCCCGCTCGAAGATGTCGCAAAACTCGGTTACAACGTCTTTTATCACGGGCAGAAAGGCCACTACGGCGTGGCGCTGCTGACCAAAGAAACGCCCATTGCCGTGCGTCGCGGTTTTCCGGGCGATGACGAAGAGGCCCAGCGCCGCATCATCATGGCGGACATCCCTTCGCCGTTCGGCACTGTCACCGTGATTAACGGCTACTTCCCGCAGGGTGAAAGCCGCGACCATCCGACGAAGTTCCCTGCCAAAACCCGGTTTTATCAGGATCTGCAGGATTACCTAACCGGCGACCTGAATAAGGACAATCCGGTACTAATCATGGGTGATATGAACATCAGCCCGACGGATCTGGATATCGGCATTGGCGAAGACAGCCGCAAACGCTGGCTGCGCACCGGCAAATGCTCCTTCCTGCCGGAAGAGCGCGAGTGGATGCAGCGCCTGCTGGGCTGGGGGCTGGTAGATACCTGGCGCCACGCTAACCCGGATAACCACGACCGCTTCTCGTGGTTCGACTACCGCTCCAAAGGTTTTGACGATAACCGCGGCCTGCGCATAGATCTGCTGCTGGCAAGCAACCCGCTGGCCCAGCACTGCGTCGAAACCGGCATCGACTACGACATCCGCAGCATGGAAAAACCCTCCGACCACGCGCCGGTCTGGGCAACCTTTAAAGGAAAATAAACGCGGTTGAATCGTCATCAGCTCTCGCTGCTGGTTATCCTCATCGTCTGCATCGTCGCGGGGTTTACGCTTATCCCCCGCGACATGCTCTCCCTGAACGCCCTGCAGCAATCTCATCAGGCGCTTAGCGCCGAATGGCACCAGCATCCCCTTCTCGGGGCGGTGCTCTATTTTGCCCTGTACGTGGCGGTGTCCGCGTTATCTATCCCCGGAGCGGCGCTGTTAACGCTGCTTGGCGGGTCGCTGTTCCCGCTGTGGATAGCCATTCCACTCGTCTCGTTTGCCTCAACGCTCGGCGCGCTGCTGGCGATGCTGGCGAGCCGCTATCTGCTGGCAAACTGGGTCTGCGGGCGTTTTCCCCGACAAATGGCGACCGTTAACGCTGGCATCGCGCGCGATGGGGCGTTTTACCTCTTTGCGCTGCGGTTGATGCCGCTGTTACCGTTTTTTCTGGTGAACCTGCTGGCGGGCGTCACGCGAATTGGCGCTATGCGCTACTGGTGGGTCAGCCAGCTCGGTATGCTGCCCGCGACGGTGGTTTATCTGAATGCCGGGCGAGAGCTCGGAAATCTGCACTCATTGCAGGATATACTCTCCCCTGGCCTGCTGGGCGCTTTCGCGCTGATAGGTCTGTTGCCGCTGGTATCGCGCAAGCTGCTGGCCCGTTTTGTTCAACATTAAGGATGCATTATGCGCCGTGTGCGTTATTACCTCCTCCTCACCGCCGGACTGCTCACCGCAGGCCATGCCTTTGCCACCGATAGCTGGCAGCAGATAAAACAGGAAGCCCACGGCCAGACCGTGTGGTTCAACGCCTGGGGCGGCGATCCCGCCGTAAACCACTATCTTGACTGGGTCAGTGGAGAAGTAAAACGCCACTACGCCGTCACGCTTCGCGTGGTGCCGATTGCCGATGCCGCCGACAGCGTTAAACGCATCAAGAGCGAAGCTGCTGCCGGACGTACCCATAACGGCTCGATTGACCTGCTGTGGGTGAATGGCGAGAACTTTCGCAGCCTGAAAGAGGCAAATCTTTTGCGCACCGGGTGGGCGGAAACGCTACCGAACTGGCGCTATGTCGATACCCAAAAACCGGTGCGGGAAGATTTTTCCGTGCCCGTGGACGGAGCGGAATCGCCCTGGGGCAGCGCTCAGTTAACTTTTATCGCCCGTCGTTCAGAAACGTCAGCACCGCCCACCTCACCGGAGGCACTACTGCGCTACGCGCAGGCAAACCCCGGAACGGTAACCTATCCACGCCCGCCGGATTTCACCGCCACAGCGTTTCTTGAACAACTGCTGCTGGCGCTGACGCCGGACCCACAGCTGCTGAAACAACCGCCGGATAACAGCACCTTTGTCGCAGTGACCGCCCCGCTGTGGGCTTATCTCGACAAACTACACCCCTGGTTATGGCGGCAAGGGAAAGACTTCCCGGCGTCTCCTGCGCGGATGGACACCATGCTTGCCCAGGGGACGCTGCGCCTGTCCCTGACCTTTAACCCAATGCATGCCCGGCAAAAAATGGCCAGCGGTGAACTGCCGGACGACAGCTACAGCTTCGGTTTTAAGAAGGGCATGATCGGTAACGTCCACTTTGTGGCGATCCCGGCCAATGCCCGCGCCACGGCAGGTGCTCAGGTGGTGGCAAACTTCCTGCTGTCGCCGGAAGCCCAGCTGCGTAAATCAGACCCGGCTATCTGGGGCGATCCGAGCGTGCTCGACCCGGCGAAGCTCGAACCAGCACTACGGGCAACGCTTGCCTCGCGCCTGCCGCAAAAATCACCACCGGTTCTGGCAGAGCCGCATGCTGCATGGGTTAGCGCACTGGAACAGGCATGGCTGCATCGTTACGGTACTTACTAACTCTCCTGACGCTGGCGGCAATGATGGCGGTTATGCTGCCTTTGCTCCCCGCCGCCGGGCTGCTGCTCTCACCGGCATTTTCGAGCGCGAACTGGCAGGCGTTGTTTGCCGACCCGCAGGTGCCGCAGGCGCTGACGGCAACGCTGATATCAAGCCTGATAGCGACCGGCGGCGCGCTGATGATTGCACTGTGCGCCATGGCCGCCCTGTGGCCCTCTGCCGGCTGGCAAAAGCTGATAAGCCGCCTGCCGCTGCTGCTGGCAATACCGCACGTTGCCTTTGCCGCCAGCGCGCTGCTGCTCTTCGCCGAGGGCGGCTGGCTGTTCCAGCTCTGCGGTCGCTGTACGCCGCTGGTGGATCGTTATGGCATCGGTATGGGGTTGACGCTTGCGGTCAAAGAGAGCGGATTCATCCTGTGGGCGATGTATGGCGTACTGGGAGAAAAGCGGCTGGCGCAGCAAACGCTGGTGCTGAAAAGCCTCGGCTACAGCCGCTGGCAGTGTCTGAATATGCTGGTACTCCCGGCCATCGCGCCTGCTCTCGGGCTGGTGCTGCTGGCCACGGGTGCGTGGACGCTCTCGGTGGTGGATGTGGCGCTAATGCTGGGGCCAGGAAACCCGCCCACCCTGGCGGTACTCGCCTGGAGCTGGCTAAACCAGATTGATGCTTTGCAGCAGACCAAAGGTCAGCTTGCCTGCCTGCTGCTGGTGATGCTTCTCGCCGTAATGGCGCTTATTATCTTCGGCGGCTGGCGTTTACAGCAACGCCGCGCACCGCCTGCGGATGGTGTACGCCATCGGCAGAGATCCCATCCTGCAGGGCAGACATTTTCGTTAGCGCTGCCAGGCAGCGGCGTGCTCTGCGTCGTGGTGCTGCTGGCGATGGCACGGCTGGCCTTGCCCACGACAGAAAGTCTGAATAACAGTCTCTGGCTGGCGTTACTCTCCTGCCTGTGTGGCGGCGTTCTGTGCCTGCTCTGGCTTGAATGGGGTATCGCCAGACTCACGCCCTGGCTGTTTCTTCCCCTGCTGTTACCCACACTGCCGCTGGTTGCCGGACAATATCAGCTGGTGCTACACCTGTGGCTCGACGGCAGCTTTATCGCCGTATTCTGGGGGCACTTGTTGTGGGTGGTGCCGTGGATGTTGTTTGTGCTGCATCCGGCGTGGCGGCGGCTCGACCCGCGTCTGCCGCTGATTGCCCGCACGCTGGGCTGGTCGCAGGGGCGGATTTTCCTGCAGGTGAAATGCCCGCAGTTGATGCGCGCTATTCTCTCTGCTCTCGCCGTGGGGTTTTCCGTGAGTATTGCCCAGTATTTACCAACCCTGTGGCTCGGCGGCGGTCGCGTCCCGACGCTGACGACCGATGCCGTCGCGCAAAGCAGCGGCGGCTCGCTGCACTGGCTCGCGATATCCTCGCTCTGGCAACTGCTGCTTCCGGCGCTGATGTTTACCCTGGTCGCCCTGCTTACGCGCACGATCGCGCACTATCGACAAGGACTCCGCTGATGCTTATCGTCAATAATCTCACGCTTGCGCTCAATACCGCGCCGCGGCTTAACCATGTCAGCTTCAGCGTTGAGCCCGGAGAAGTCGTCACCCTGATGGGCGCTTCCGGCAGCGGTAAATCTACGCTGTTTGCCTGGATGATTGGCGCGCTGCCCGCGCCGTTTAAGGCACAAGGAGAGCTGTGGCTCAACGACCGTCGGCTGGATGGGCTTACTACTGCCCAGCGGGAAATCGGGGTCCTGTTTCAGGACGCGCTGCTGTTCGACCACTTTAGCGTGGGGAAAAACCTGCTGCTGGCGCTACCGGCGAGCGTGAAAGGCGGTGAGCGTCGGGAAATGGTTGAGGCCGCCCTGACTGAAGCCGGTCTCGCCGGTTTTTACGCCCGCGATCCGGCAACGCTCTCCGGCGGCCAACGGGCACGGGTTAGCCTGCTGCGCGCGATGCTGGCACAACCGAAAGCGCTGCTGCTTGATGAGCCTTTTAACCGGCTGGATGCCCCCCTGCGCGAGCGCTTTCGCGAATGGGTGTTTGCCGAGCTTTCGGGGCTGGCTATTCCGGTGGTGCTGGTCACCCACGACGCTGCCGATATACCGCCAGGTGGCCGTTGTCTGCAGATTGAAAGCTGGCAATAACCTGCGTTAGCGCAACGTATTTCTCCGAACGGAGCTCCAGAATGACGCTTCAATTTACCTGGGACGGGCAATTCGATGAAACGTGTTTCTCAACTGACCGCGCTGGCCCTGCTTATCGGGCTGACCTCTTCTGCTTCAACGCTGGCCGCTGAAATGGCCTCTGCTCACACCTTCGCACAGATCCAGCAGCAAAACGGTATCATTATCGATACGCGCCCGAGCGCGTTTTACAACGGCTGGCCGCAGACGGCTAACGGCCCGCAGGGGCATGAACCCGCCGCACGTAATCTGGCCGCTCGCTGGCTTTCAGCAATGAGCGACGAGCAGCTCACCGCCTGGGCGAAAGCGCAGCAGCTGAAGCCGGATACGCCTCTGGCGCTGTACGGTAATCCGGACGACGTCAACGCCGTTACCGCGCGGTTGCAC
Organism: Yokenella regensburgei ATCC 49455; assembly: GCF_000735455.1. Lineage (GTDB taxonomy): Bacteria > Pseudomonadota > Gammaproteobacteria > Enterobacterales > Enterobacteriaceae > Yokenella > Yokenella regensburgei. Next base: position 43,060 of record NZ_JMPS01000081.1, read on the forward strand.
AAAGCGGGCTTTGACCGCACCGCAACCCTAAGCGATGCCCTGAGCTCCCCGGAGCGTCTGCAGAAACTCGCTCACTTCGAGCAGCTGGTCTATCCGCAGTGGCTGCACGACCTGCAGCAGGGTAACGCAGTTACCGCCAGACCGGCCGGTGACTGGAAGGTAATAGAAGCGGGCTGGGGTGCGCCGAAATATTTCCTGCTGAGCCATATTCCGGGCGCGGGGTATATTGATACCAACGAAGTCGAGAGCGAACCGCTGTGGAATAAAGTGCCAGACGCCTTTCTTAAAGCCATGCTGGCGAAGCACGGTATTCGCCACGACACCACGGTGATCCTCTACGGTCGTGATGTTTACGCCGCCGCACGCGTGGCGCAGATCATGCTGTATGCCGGGGTGAAAGATGTCCGCCTGCTCGACGGTGGCTGGAAAACCTGGAGCGACAGCGATCTGCCGGTCGAGCGAGGGACGCCGTCGACGGTAAAAGCAGAGCCTGATTTTGGCGCGCCGATCCCCGGCCAGCCGCAGCTGATGCTTGATATGAATCAGGCCCGCGCGCTGCTGCACCGCCAGGATGCGTCGCTGGTCAGCATTCGCTCGTGGCCGGAATTCATCGGGACCACCAGCGGCTACAGCTACATTAAGCCAAAAGGTGAAATTGCCGGTGCCCGCTGGGGCCACGCCGGTAGCGACTCCACCCACATGGAAGATTTCCACAATCCGGACGGCACCATGCGCAGCGCCGATGACATCAGCGCGATGTGGAAAGCGTGGAATATCCTGCCATCACAGCAGGTATCGTTCTACTGCGGTACCGGCTGGCGCGCCTCAGAAACCTTCATGTACGCCCGGGCCATGGGCTGGCCGAATATCTCCGTTTATGACGGCGGCTGGTATGAGTGGAGCTCTGATGCCAAAAACCCGGTACAGCGCGGTGAGCGCGGCCCGGGTCAGGAGATGTAATCGGCAATCCCTGCCGGATAGGGTTAACGCCTTATCCGGCAAGATTCACTCGCAGCGCTTTAACGTCAGGTATCCGCTCCAGATACGCGTCAGGGTAGTGAGCCAGCACAGTGCGCCAAACAACCACGCCAGCCACGGAAACCAGGCTGGAAACAGGCAACACAGTACAAACAGAGCGATAGTTTCGCTACCCTCGGTTAGCCCCCCCAGGTAATAAAACGACTTGTGTGCATAGCCTGGGTTATCAATCTGGTGCTTTGCCGCCAGCGCCGCAAAAGCCAGAAAACTGCTGCCGGTACCGATAAAAGCAAACAGCAGCCATCCTCCCGCCAGCGCGTTCTGCGCCGGGGAAGCAAGAATAAAACCAAACGGCACCAGCGCGTAAAACAGAAAATCGAGAGAAATATCGAGAAAGCCTCCGGCATCGCTTAATCCGCGCCGCCGCGCCAGCGCACCGTCCAGCCCATCAAGCAGGCGATTCAGCACTATCACCACCAGCGCCGGAAGGTACCAGCCCTGCGCCAGAAACGGCAGTGCCAGCACGCCGATGGCAAAGCCGGTGAGCGTCACGCCATCGGCGCTCACTCCCGCTTTTTCCAGCGGCAGCGCCAGTGCATTAAGTAGTGGCTTAATTCGTGGGTGCAGATGTCGGTCAAGCATCCGGCCGCCCTCCGCTCTGACACAGCCCCTGGGAAGGAATATCCAGCGCTGCGTTAAAGCGTGCCGAAAGATTCTGGAAGGCGATTAACGCCGTCATTTCGCTTATCTCATCCGGGGTAAAATGGCGGGTCAGCTCCGCTTTCAGTGCATCGTCTACCTGCGGAGGCGTCGCCGTCACCGCATCGGCATAGGCCAGCGCCGCACGCTCTTTCTCGTTAAACAGTGACGACAGCGGCCATTCGGCTACTGCCAGCACTTTATCCATCGCCCCACTGCGCTCTGCCAGCCGCAGGCTGTTGGCATCAATGCAAAAGGCGCAATGACACACCTGCGAGACCCGGGTCATCAGCAGCGCACGCAGCTCCGGCGCCAGCCGCGCACGGCGACGCTCCAGCCAGCCGACAAACAGCGCCACCAGCCAGAACAGGCGAGGCATTCGCCCCCACCAGCGCGTCGGGTTCAGCACTGCGCCATAATGTTTTTTCTGCAGCGAAACGATGGGTTTCAGACTCACGGGAAGCTTATCGAGGGGCGGCACCCATGGCGCATGTTTTTTCACTTCTGACTCCAGGTCACGCTGTTGCTATGAAGAAGAGAGCGATATTATGGCATCCTGCTTTTCAGAATGTTGATTCATATGCTTAAAAAGATTGATGTTGTTGCCGCGATAATCGAGAAAGACGGCAAAATTCTGCTGGCACAGCGTCCTGCACATGCCGATCAGGCAGGCATGTGGGAATTTGCTGGTGGGAAAGTCGAAGCCGGTGAAAGCCAGCCGCAGGCGCTGGTTCGCGAGCTGCAGGAGGAGCTGGGGATCACCGCAACGCCTGGCGTGTACGTGGCCAGCCACCAGCGTGAAATTTCAGGGCGGATTATCCATCTGTACGCCTGGCATGTGCCCGGCTTCAGCGGCGAACTGACGGCGCACTACCACAGCGCGCTGGTGTGGTGTACACCGCAGGCAGCGCTGGATTATACGCTGGCCCCGGCGGATATTCCGCTCCTGGAAGCATTTATGGCTTTACGCGCCGCCAGACCAGCGGATTCGTGCTGATGGCTTTTTCGTCGCGCTGACACTGCAGCAGAACCCCATCGGTCTTAATGACCGCCCCTTCCGAATAATTCTGGTTTTCGTAGATACAGCACTGATTGCAGGGCTGTGCACGCTGGCCGCTGGAGCTGAAAACTTCCGGCGGTACGTTCACTTCAACATCCGGACGGTAACGGTCTGCCTGAGCGCTACCGGCAATCAGCGCCAGTAATCCGGCAATCACGATTCGTTTCATGTTTTATCTTCCTGATGGCTTCTGAACTAACTATATCGGCTCATTCGCGAACATCCTTAAATTTTCCTTGCCAGCCGCGCCGTCGCGGGTGGTATAGTCGGAAAAACGCTCGTTTCCAATAATTATAATCTTAGCAAATACAATTACTAACAATCATAAGAGGTTCTTATATCTATGGAACAGAAACCGTCTCTGGAATCATTTCTCTCAGGGGTACAGCAGCGCGACCCGCATCAGCCGGAATTCGCGCAGGCCGTACGGGAAGTGATGACCACGCTGTGGCCATTCCTCGAACACAATCCGCGCTATCGTCAGATGTCGCTGCTGGAGCGCCTGGTAGAGCCAGAGCGCGTCATCCAGTTCCGCGTCACCTGGGTTGACGATCGTAATCAGGTGCAGGTAAACCGCGCCTGGCGCGTGCAGTTTAGCTCGGCAATCGGTCCCTTTAAGGGCGGCATGCGCTTTCATCCCTCGGTTAACCTGTCGATTCTGAAGTTCCTTGGCTTTGAGCAGACCTTCAAAAACGCCCTGACCACCCTGCCGATGGGCGGTGGTAAAGGCGGCAGCGATTTTGACCCTAAAGGTAAAAGCGAAGGCGAAATTATGCGTTTTTGCCAGGCGCTGATGACCGAGCTGTACCGCCACCTCGGCTCAGACACCGACGTACCGGCGGGCGATATCGGCGTGGGCGCCCGCGAAGTGGGCTTTATGGCCGGGATGATGAAAAAGCTCTCCAACGATACCTCCTGCGTCTTCACCGGTAAGGGGTTGTCGTTTGGCGGCAGCCTGATCCGCCCGGAAGCCACCGGCTACGGCCTTATCTATTTCACCGATGCGATGCTGAAGCGCCACGGTCTGGGCTTTGAAGGGATGCGCGTTGCGGTATCCGGTTCTGGCAACGTGGCGCAGTACGCTATCGAAAAAGCGATGGCGCTCGGCGCCCGGGTGGTCACCGCCTCTGACTCCAGCGGTACCGTGGTAGATGAAGCGGGCTTCAACGCTGAAAAACTTGCTCGTCTTTGCGAGATCAAAGCCAGCCGCGATGGTCGCGTCGCCGACTACGCCCACGAGTTTGGCCTTCAGTATCAGGAAGGCCAGCAGCCGTGGTCAGTGCCGGTGGATATCGCCCTGCCGTGTGCCACGCAGAACGAGCTGGACGTCGATGCGGCCCGTGCGCTGATTGCGGGCGGCGTGAAGGCGGTGGCAGAAGGCGCGAACATGCCGACCACCATCGCGGCCACCGACCTGTTCCTTGAGGCTGGCGTACTGTTTGCGCCAGGTAAAGCGGCCAACGCCGGTGGCGTCGCAACGTCCGGTCTTGAGATGGCGCAGAACGCGGCGCGCATGGGCTGGAAAGCAGAAAAAGTAGATGCGCGTTTGCACCACATCATGCTGGATATTCACCATGCCTGCGTCGAGTACGGTGGTGAAGGTAAACAAACGCACTACGTGCAGGGTGCCAACATCGCGGGCTTCGTTAAGGTTGCCGACGCGATGCTGGCGCAGGGCGTAATTTAAGTTACGTCGATTGCCGGATGCACCTTACCCGGCCTACGTTTGCGCGTAGGTCGGGTAAGCGATATCGTCAGGACGCCTCCGGCTCTGCCGGTTTCTTTTTCTTCACCTTGCTGAAGGTTTTCTTCTTCGGCGTCTCGCCGCCGGGCGCGACCAGCCCCCGGAACTGGCTGACTCGGGTGCCGCGCGCCAGCTCAATCAGCTCGTGCAGTGTGCCGACCAGCGGGTACATAAAGTCCTGATACCGACACTGCTTTTCGCTGATTTGCGTCAGCACCGATTCCCAGTGCGCGGTCATATCCGGACGCGATGCCAGTTCAGGCAGCGAGTGAATCAGCGCCTTTCCCGGATCGGTTGAGTGAATATAACGCCCTTTCTTGGTCAGGAAGCCGCGCTTGAACAGCAGCTCGATAATTCCGGCGCGGGTTGCCTCCGTCCCCAGGCCGTCGGTTGCGCGCAGCACTTTTTTCAGGTCTTTGTCCTGCACAAAACGGGCGATACCGGTCATCGCCGAGAGCAGCGTCGCATCGGTAAAATGGCGCGGCGGCTGCGTCTGACGTTCAACCACCTCACCCTTTTCGCACAACAGCGTATCGTCTTTCGCGACCACCGGCAGCGGCGTGCCGTCGTTCTCTTCGTCACGCTCCTTTGCGCCTAACAACGTGCGCCAGCCCGCTTCCGCCAGGAAACGTGCTTTGGCGATAAATTTGCCGTTGGCGATATCGAGATCGATCTGACACTTGCGATACACCGCGTCGGCGCAGAACTGCATCAGATACTGACGCGCCACCAGTTCATACACCCTGGCTTCGTTCTCGCTCAGATGCACGGACGAACTGCGCGCCGTCGGGATAATCGCGTGGTGGGCATCAACCTTTTTATCGTCCCAGCAGCGGTTACGCGTATCGACATCCACCGCAGGCTGCGGCAGCAGACCAGGCGCGTGCACGCCAATCGCGTTCAGCACCGCATGACGACCGGCAAAATGCTCTTCAGGCAGGTAGCGGCAGTCGGAGCGCGGATAGGTAATCAGTTTGTGGGTTTCATACAGCTTCTGGCAGATATCCAGCACGTTTTGCGCACTCAGAGCGTAGCGTTTGGCGGCTTCAATCTGCAGGGCCGAAAGCGAAAACGGCAGCGGTGCGGCCTCAGAGTCGCGCTTGTCGTTGTATGCGGTAACGATAGCCGGTTGACCACCGATACGGTTAACCACGTGCTCTGCCAGCGGGCGATGCAGCAGGCGTCCTTCTTCATCCTGGTACGGTTCACAGGCCTCGCTCGGCTGCCAGGTGGCGGTAAAGCGCTCGTCTTTTGGCGTGACGATATGCGCTTTCACCTCGAAGAAGTCTTTAGCGACAAAGTTTGCTATCTCTTCGTCGCGGCGAACCACCAGCCCCAGCACCGGCGTCTGTACGCGCCCCACCGACAGCACCCCCTGGTACCCGGCATTGCGCCCAAGCAGCGTCCAGGCGCGGGTCATGTTGATGCCGTACAGCCAGTCAGCGCGGGCACGGGCCAGAGCAGATACGCAAAGCGGAATAAACTCGCTGTTGGCACGCAGGCGCGAAATCGCCCGTTCTACCGCCTGCGGGTTGAGATCGTTAATCAGGCAACGCTGTACCTGCTGACGCTTTTCCGGGGACAGCTGCAGGTAATCCAGCACTTCATCCACCAGCAACTGTCCTTCGCGATCCGGGTCTCCGGCGTGAATGACTTCGCTGGCTTCATGAAGAAACCGCTTGATAACGTTGAGCTGTTTGGTCACCGAAGGACGCGGCTGGAGCTGCCACTTCTCCGGCACAATCGGCAGGTCTGCCAGATTCCAGCGGGCGTAGCGGCTGTCGTAGATATCCGGCTGCGCCTGCTCCAGCAGGTGACCGATACACCAGGTCACCACCTGCCCGTTACCACACTCTATATAGCCGTCGCCTTTGCGATGTGGCTTTGGCAGCACATCGGCAATGGCGCGGCCCAGACTCGGCTTTTCCGCAATAAACAGCCGCATCGAATTAACGAATCTCGATCATCGGTCGTCCACCACGCGCGGTGATAAGCTCACCAATAGCGGTCAGCGTAATACCAAACTCAGCCGCGGCGGCCTGCACTTCGGTCTCTGAACCTGGTGCGACGGCCAGCAGCAGCCCACCGGAGGTTTGCGGATCGCACAACAGCGCGCGCCACTCATCCGGCATTTCGCCCATCAGATGACCGTAGCTTGCGAAGTTACGCCCGGTACCGCCCGGCACGGCGCCCAGCTTGATGTACTCTTCCACGCCCGGCAGTTTTGGCACATCGGCAAAGCGCACCTGCGCCTGTACACCTGCGCCCTGACACATTTCGCTCAGGTGTCCGAGCAGGCCAAAACCGGTGACGTCGGTCATCGCCTTCACGCCTTCAATGTTGGCAAAAGCGGCACCCGCGAGGTTCATCTGGCACATCACTTCGGTAGCGAGACCTTTGTGCTCTGGCTTCAGCAGCGATTTTTTCTCGGCGGTGGTCAGCACACCGATGCCCAGCGGTTTGGTCAGGAACAGCTTGCATCCCGCCTGCGCGGTGCTGTTTTTCTTCACCCGCTCGGTCGGTACGATACCGGTAACCGCGAGGCCGAAAATCGGCTCCGGGGCATCGATAGAGTGGCCGCCGGCAAGGGCTATCCCCGCCTGCTGACAGGCAAAGCGCCCGCCTTCAATCACCTCACGGGCTATCTCCGGCGCCAGTTTTTCGATTGGCCAGCCGAGAATGGCGATCGCCATAATAGGTTTGCCGCCCATGGCAAAAATATCGCTGATGGCGTTGGTCGCGGCGATGCGGCCAAAATCAAACGGATTATCGACGATAGGCATGAAGAAATCGGTAGTGCTGATAACGGAAGTACCGTTACCCAGATCGTAGACCGCCGCGTCGTCGCGGGTCTCGTTACCGACAAGCAGGTTCGGGTCGATAAACTTCGCCTGCTCACTATGCAGGATGGTTTCCAGCACTTTGGGGGAAATTTTACAACCGCAACCGGCTCCGTGGCTGTATTGCGTTAAACGAATGGCTTGCTCGCTCATGGACATCTCCTGTCATTGCAATCCGGATATGTTAGCGCCCAAACGCCGTACAGGTAAGTGTTGCCGTCTGATTTCGCGCACTGTTGCTCATTAAGCAGACAAAACCTGCGTTTTGCGAGCCAGGGCAATGTTTTTAACGTTGATTTTACTTTTACTACAATATGACAGAATTATGACAACGAAACGGTTGTCAGCAGGAGTTTTCCCATTAGAAAGGAATAAATGATGAAGAAACGCGTGATAGCTTTGTGTCTTGCCGGGTTGTTTACCACCAGCGCTTTTGCTCTTGCCCCTTCAGGCAACGATGCCACGACCAAGCCCGATCTGTATTACCTGACCAATGCGCAGGCGATTGACAGCCTGGCACTGCTGCCACCGCCGCCGGAAGTCGGCAGTATTGCGTTTCTGAACGATCAGGCGATGTATGAGAAAGGTCGCCTGCTGCGCGGCACCGAGCGCGGTAAGCTCGCGGCGGAAGATGCCAACCTCAGCGGCGGCGGCGTGGCTAACGCCTTCTCCGGCGCGTTTGGCTCGCCGATCACCGAAAAAGACGCACCAGAGCTGCACAAGCTTCTGACTAACATGATTGAGGACGCGGGCGATCTGGCGACCCGCGGGGCGAAAGAGAAGTACATGCGTATTCGCCCGTTTGCCTTCTACGGCGTATCCACCTGCAATACCACTGAGCAGGATAAGCTGTCGAAAAACGGTTCATACCCGTCGGGCCACACCTCTATCGGCTGGGCTACGGCGCTGGTACTGGCAGAGATAAACCCGCAGCGACAGAACGACATCTTAAAACGAGGCTTTGAGCTGGGGCAAAGCCGGGTGATCTGCGGCTATCACTGGCAGAGCGATGTGGATGCAGCAAGGGTTGTCGGTTCAGCGGTTGTCGCCACGCTGCACACCAACCCGGCATTCCAGCAGCAATTACAGAAAGCGAAAGACGAGTTCGCGAAACAGAAGAAATAAGCATGATGGGCCGGGCAGCAGTGCCCGGCCACAAAAAATCAACGCGTCAGAAACGCACCACGAACGGCGCGGTATCAGCAACGCTAACGGTGGTAGAGGCCTTCAGCTGTGGTGTACCGAGGTACAGGAAGCCGACAATTTTATCTTCCGAACGGCACTTCAGCCCTTCGCGAACGAGGTCGCTTTCGGTCAACGCGCCGCTGCGCCAGATACCGTTAAAGCCCTGCGCCACTGCCGCCATCTGCATTGCCATCACCGCGCAGCCCGCCGACATCTCCTGCTCCCACTTCGGTACCTTGTGATGCTCCTGGCACTTCGCGACGACGGCAATGATGAGCGGCGCGCGGAACGGTGCATTGCGTGCTTTCTCAATCGCCTTTTCGTCCTGCCCGGCAGCGACGGCACCGCGCTCCAGCAGCTGGCTGAAACGCTCGCGCCCCTCGCCTTCAATCACGAAAAATTGCCACGGCTGCAGAGTACCGTGATCAGGGGCACGCATCCCGGCGCGTAAAATATTCTCTAATTGCTCACCCGCCGGGGCCGGTTCGGCCAGACGGGAGGCGCTGCGGCGATTAATCAATAATTCGAGTGCGTCCATTTAAGCTGCTCCTGTGACGTTATTTTTCATAAAATTAACATGCGCGTGGAAATTGTTACAGCACCGGAGGCGATTCCTGCTGACAATCGCTGACGGGAACTTTAGGATAACCCAACGTTGCGCCTGCAGTTGCGCCCTCTTTATCTGTTTTGTCAGGGAGAATACATGCGAACCCTATGGCGAATTTTTGCCGGATTCTTTAAATGGACCTGGCGCTTGCTCAATTTTGTCCGTGAGCTGGTGCTGAATTTGTTCTTTATTCTGATTGTGCTGGTGGTGGTTGGCGTGTGGCTGCAGTTCAGCAGCAGCACCTCTGAACGCACCGCCCGCGGCGCATTAACGCTGAATATTACCGGCGTGGTGGTGGATAAGCCTTCGACCAGCGGTAAAATCGGCGCGCTGAGTCGTCAGCTGCTGGGCGCAAGCTCGGATCGTCTGCAGGAAAACTCCCTGTTCGATATCGTGCAGACCATTCGTCAGGCAAAAGATGATCGCAACATCACCGGTATCGTGCTGGATCTGAAAGATTTCGCCGGGGCCGACCAGCCCTCCATGCAGTATATCGGCAAAGCGCTGCGCGAATTCCGCGACAGCGGCAAACCGGTGTATGCCGTGGGCGATAACTACAGCCAGGGCCAGTACTATCTGGCGAGCTTCGCCAATAAAATTTACCTCTCCCCACAGGGCGTTGTTGATTTACATGGCTTCGCGACCAACGGCCTGTACTACAAAGCCCTGCTCGACAAGCTGAAAGTCTCAACCCACGTCTTCCGCGTCGGGACCTATAAATCTGCCGTTGAGCCGTTTATCCGTGATGATATGTCACCGGCAGCGCGCGAAGCCGACAGCCGCTGGATTGGCGAACTGTGGCAGAACTACCTGACCACCGTTGCCGCCAACCGCCAGATAACGCCGCAGCAGGTGTTCCCGGGTGCGAAAGAGATGCTCGAAGGCCTGCGTAAAACCGACGGTGACACCGCGAAGTACGCGCTTGATAACAAACTGGTGGACGTACTGGCCTCCAGCGCTGAAGTGGAAAAAGCGCTGACCAAACAGTTTGGCTGGAGCAAAGCGGACAAAAACTTCCGTAACATCAGCTTCTACGATTACGCGCTGAAAACACCGTCCGATCAGGGCGACAGCGTGGCGGTTATCTTCGCCAATGGCGCCATCATGGACGGCCAGGAAACGCCGGGGAACGTTGGGGGTGATACCACCGCCGCGCAGATCCGCGACGCGCGCCTTGACCCGAAAGTGAAAGCGATTGTCCTGCGGGTGAACAGCCCGGGCGGCAGCGTGACGGCATCTGAAGTTATCCGTTCGGAACTGGCAGCCGCGAAAGCCGCAGGCAAACCGATTGTGGTATCGATGGGGGGTATGGCGGCATCCGGCGGTTACTGGATCTCCACCCCGGCTAACTACATCATTGCTAACCCAAGCACCCTGACCGGTTCCATCGGCATCTTTGGCGTTATCAATACCGTGGAAAATACGCTCGATTCCGTTGGCGTTCACACCGATGGCGTTGCCACTTCACCGCTGGCGGACGTGTCGCTCACCAAAGCCCTGCCGCAGGAAGTGCAGGAGATGATGCAGCTCAGTATTGAGAATGGCTACAAGCGCTTTATCACCCTGGTGGCGAATGCACGTAACAGCACACCGGAACAGGTAGATAAAATTGCCCAGGGCCACGTCTGGACCGGTACCGACGCGAAAACCAACGGTCTGGTCGACAGTCTCGGCGACTTCGACGATGCGGTAGCAAAAGCGGCCGAGCTGGCGAAGCTCAAACAGTGGCATATTGAGTACTATCAGGACGAACCGTCGTTCTTCAACATGGTGCTCGATAGCCTGACCGGTTCTGTACGCGCAGCGCTGCCAGCCGCGATTCAGGCTGCCCTTCCGGCCCCGCTGGCTACGGCGGCAAATGCAGTGAAAGCGGAGAGCGACAAGCTTGCGGTCTTTAACGATCCGCAAAACCGCTATGCAATTTGCCTGACCTGCGCCAATATACGTTAATCCTTATCCCCTCCGAATGGAGGGGATTTTCTTTATGTCATAGCCTGATACCATGCAAAAGAAATCAATCTACGTTGCCTACACCGGCGGTACCATCGGTATGCAACGCTCCGAACACGGTTACATTCCTGTCTCTGGTCACCTGCAGCGCCAGCTGGCGCTGATGCCTGAATTCCATCGCCCGGAGATGCCCTCCTTCACCATTCATGAATACGCGCCGCTGATGGACTCTTCGGACATGACGCCGGAAGACTGGCAGCATATCGCCGACGATATTAAGGCCCATTACGACGAGTACGACGGTTTCGTGATCCTGCACGGCACCGACACGATGGCGTTCACCGCCTCGGCTCTCTCCTTCATGCTGGAGAACCTGGGCAAGCCGGTGATCGTGACCGGTTCGCAAATCCCGCTCGCGGAGCTGCGCTCTGACGGGCAGATCAACCTGCTGAACGCGCTGTACGTAGCGGCAAACTACCCGATCAACGAAGTGACGCTGTTTTTCAACAACCGTCTGTTCCGGGGCAACCGCACCACTAAAGCCCACGCCGACGGCTTTGATGCCTTTGCCTCCCCTAACCTGCCGCCGCTGCTGGAGGCCGGGATCCATATCCGCCGTCTCAATACCCCAGCGGCCCCTCACGGCGAGGGTGAGCTGATCGTTCATCCGATTACCCCGCAGCCGATTGGTGTGGTCACCATCTATCCGGGAATTTCCGCCGAAGTGGTGCGTAACTTCCTGCGCCAGCCGGTGAAAGCGCTGATCCTGCGCTCCTATGGCGTCGGCAATGCGCCTCAGAACGGTGAGTTTCTCCAGGAACTGGCGCAGGCCAGCCAGCGCGGCATTCTGGTGATTAATCTAACCCAGTGTATGTCTGGCAAGGTGAATATGGGCGGCTATGCCACCGGTAACGCGCTGGCGCATGCCGGGGTGATTGGCGGTGCCGACATGACCGTTGAGGCGACGCTGACTAAGCTTCACTATCTGTTAAGTCAGGATCTCGACGTGGAAGAGATGCGCATCGCGATGCAGCAGAACCTGCGCGGCGAGCTGACGCTGGATGATTAAGGAGTGACCATGAGCCATCGTGCATTGTTGCTGGTTGATCTACAAAACGATTTTTGCGCCGGCGGCGCGCTTGCCGTGCCGGAAGGTGATAGCACTATCGATGTGGCAAATCAGCTTATCGGCTGGTGCAAGGCGCGCGGCGATGCGGTAGTGGCAAGCCAGGACTGGCACCCTGCCGATCACGGTAGTTTCGCCAGCCAGCATCAGGCAGAGCCCTACTCACAGGGTGTGCTGGACGGGCTGCCACAAACCTGGTGGCCGGATCACTGCGTGCAGCACAGCGAAGGTGCCGCACTGCATCCGCTGTTGCAGCACCAGGCGATTGATGCGGTATTTACCAAAGGCGAGCATCGTAATATCGATAGCTATAGCGCGTTTTTCGACAACGGTCATCGGCAGAAAACCGGGCTCGATGAATGGCTTCGCCACCATGAAATCAGCGAACTGCTGGTGTCCGGTCTCGCCACGGACTACTGCGTGAAGTTTACCGTGCTCGACGCCCTGAAACTCGGATACGCGGTGAACGTCATCACCGACGGCTGCCGTGGAGTCAACATTGACCCGCAGGACAGCACCAGAGCGTTTATGGAAATGGCCGCCGCTGGCGCCACGTTATACACCGTGGCGGACTGGCTGGAGACACAGCAATAACGCATTACCTGATGGCGGCGGCATCGTCATCAGGTACTTTTCCCCCCACGCTCGAAATATCCTCAAGCGAAACCATCCGCGTTTCGATACCAAAGACAAACAGCACCAGCGAGCAGAGCAACAGCAACACACCCAGCACAATGAACACGGTGACAGAACCGTACCGCGTCAGCAGTACCGCCACGCCATAGGGAGTAAACGCTGCGACAATACGCCCTACCGCGTTGACGAAGCCAGATCCCCGCAACCGCAGATGGGTGGGCCACAGTTCCGGCACATAAACCGCAGAGGCAAAGCAGACATACATATACAGGAAGAAAATCATTACCAGACCGTAGGTCAGAATGGCCCACTCGGCGGTCTGAATCGCGTAGAAGTAACCCAGTATCGCAATAATTGCCAATATCGACGAACCGAATAATCTCCGGGGGAAGTAGTCAATAATCAGTGCGGCAACAAAGATCCCAACCGGTGCGCCAATCATGATAACGGCAGTCATTATGATTGACCGCGCGACATCAATGCCTGAGTTCACAAAAATCGTTGGGATCCAGACGGTAATGGTATAGAGCGAGATATTCATGGCGATCAGTACCGTAATTGCCACCAGCGTCCGCCTGAGCATCTGCCCCTGAAATAACTGCCAAAAAGAGCCATTCTCTTCACAACCTGAACGCCTCCCATGCAATACGGGTAACGGTGGCAGCGTCATGTTTTTCTCTTTTTCTATCTGAGTTTCAACATCTCGTAGGTGCTGCTCAGCGGCCCCATGATAGCCCTTGCTCGCCAGCCAGCGTGGAGACTCAATGAAGTATTTTCCCGACAGATACCAGGCTAAAAGAATGCCAGCCCCTCCGAGTAAAAACATCATCCGCCAGCTAAAATGCGCAATCACCACCACGCCAATCAACGCCGACAGCAAAGGAGACCAGTTGCCCACAAAAGAGAGCCGGGCAGACCATTTCCCCCGGACTCTGGCAGGAATAAATTCAGTAAACGAAGCGTAACCCACCATGATAAGAGCCCCCATTCCCGTCCCCATCAGGCAGCGGAAGAAAATGAGCCAGTACATATCAGGGACAAACGCTGCGGCGGCGGCGGCAATGCCGACAATCAGCAGGTTGATACGAAACGCTCGGCGTCTGCCGAAATAATCACCAATAAAACCGCCCGCCAGGGAACCGATGAAATAACCAAACATCAACGCCGAGGTAAAAGCGGCATTGAGAAAATTATTTGACCATCCGATGCTCACTAGTTTTGCCACCACCACATTGCCGGAATAGCTGAGAAACCCGGTCAGTAATAGGCTAAAACTGATAATACCGAAAATACGATAATGAAAGCGGGCTAAGGGTAATTGATCCAGTCTGCTGCCAATATTGTCGTGATGTTCCATCTGGATGCCTCAAAGACTCCGGTCTCCCGATAAGAGAGAAAGAGCATAATGTAGAGTTTTTAAATAATGACTATCGCGGTAAATTTAATTTACCGCGTCATCTATCATCATGTTATTTAACATCACCAGTGAGGAACAAACGCGTAGCCGTCATTAATAAACAAGCTGGATGCTATTATTTTTGCAATATGCGATCCATTCTGCACTGGGTGCTTTATTCGTTATAATGTAATTAATATGGCTTAAATCAATTAACTGGACAAAGGCTTTGCGATCAAACTTAGAATGATCGACCAGCAAGGCGACTTCTGTTGCCTGAGCGATCATGGTCTTCTTGATTTCAGCTTCCGCCTCATTCGAGTCAAGCGCCCCACTGTCTCTGTCCAGACCTTTACAGCTCATCACCATGATGTCCACATGGTATCGACTAATGATCTCTTTGGTGATGCGTCCCTGCAAAGAGAGAGTGCTTTTGTTTAACTCGCCGCCGGTGGAAACAACATTAATCTCCGACAAAGCGAGCTCGTGAAAAGCTTCGGCTGAATTCGTTAATAAAGTGAGATCGCCTCGCTCCTTCAGCAGTTTTAGTAATTCCATTGCCGTACTACTGGAGTCTGCTGCCATAGTGGTTTTATTTTTAATCAATGGCAACGCATTACGGGCAATCGTCTGTTTCTCTTCATAGAACGATTTCGCCCTCTTATAAAAATGAATATTTTCAGACAGCACGGTATTATTTAATACCGCACCACCATAAGTACGGGTCAAAAATCCTTCATCTTCGAGTTTTTCCAGGTCGCGGCGAATCGTCTCTTCAGTTACCTGAAAAATTGAGCTCAAATTTGAGACAACCACTTTCTTGTCATTGGCAACCATTTGTTTAATTGCCTGAATTCTGTCTTTTGCCGCCACAATTACACCTCTGTTCCCTTCAACATCATGATAAGTTCTCAGTATCTCACAGGCTATGTTTATCTTCAAAAGAACACGTCTGAATCACAGATTTTCATGTGTTTTACACAGAAACAGAGGTGATGATTACTGCCGTTATACGTGGTCCAGAGCCTCAGCCATTCTTCTCATCATTAACGCATCTTCATCCGTTAATGCGATGCTCAAGGCCTGCACATTTTCGCGAACCTGCTCTGGCGCTGTTGCCCCACTGAGGATAGAAATCAAATCGCTTTGTTTCAAAATCCACGCCAGCGCCAGTCCTGGAACCGTAGTGCGGTATTTGTCGCAAAGCGGCCGCCACTGCTCAAGCATGTCGATAACCCGCAGCATATTGTCACGCTGGAACCAAACCTTATTCGCCCGCGCCCCGCCCGGCACATAGTCACGAGCAATTGTGCCGGTTAATAATCCCTGCTCCAGCGGCGAGTAAACCTGAACAACAATCCCGTGCTCGCGGCACAATGGCAGAAGATCGCTTTCCAGCGCCCGGTCAAGGATGCTGTATTTCGCCTGCACAATATCCAGTTCACCATGCTTAAGATACTCACGGATATGGCTGGCATCGACGTTCGCCGCACCAATCGCACGAATTTTACCTTCGGCCTTCAGCGCATTAAGCGTTTCCATAGTTTCGGATATCGGCGTGAAGAACGGGGGAACGGATTGCCAGTGCGTCATGTAAATATCAATACAATCAATATTCAAACGCTGCAGACTGGTTTCAACCTCTTCACGAACAGAATCCGCAGAAAGGTTTTTATACAACTGGCGGTCGCCGACTTTATTGAACAGGCTGCCTTCTCGCTCCCAGACAATCCCACATTTAGTTTCTACTACCATCTCATCACGGGGTAGTTGTTTTAGCGCCTGCCCGACAATGGTTTCACTATTGCCAAAATTATATCCCGGCGCGGTATCAATCAGGTTAATGCCGCAGCGATGTGCTTCGACAATGGTATCGATGCAAATCTGCAGGTCGAGATCGCCATTCCATGCCGGACCGCCGCCAATGGCCCAGGTGCCCAGCCCCATACGGGAAAGTTTGATATCCGTACTACCTAAAGGAATCATATTCATCTGACGTTATTACCCTTCATATTCTTCAAGAAGTTGTTCCACCAGCATTCTGTTCTTCACGCCCGTGGTCGCCCCCACGCTGAGTACCGATATCGCAGCGGTGACGTTGGCAAACAGCGCACAGTCACGCAATGTTTTCCCTTCAAGCAGCGCGGAGATAAATCCCGAGGCGAAGTTGTCGCCAGCACCGATGGTGTCGATGGCGGTAATCCCTGATACCGCAGGCACAGCCATGCGCGTCTCATGATTTTTGATAAAGCAGCCTTGCTTACCAGTTTTAATCACCACCGTTTTGACGCCGCACTGAAGAAAGCTATCGGCAATTTCATCGAGCGATGTTTTCCCGGTGAGTTGCTTTGCCTCTTCAAAGTTAGGAAACAGATAATCGACATAGCTCAGTGCTTCGCGAATATCCTCCAGCGTTTCATTCAGCCGCGGCTTTATCATGTCGGCGCAAATAATCAGCTGCTGCGCCCTGGCCCGCGCAAAGATTTCAGTTAATGCTTTACCGTCGAGTAAAGGGCTATTAAAAATGCTCGCCAACGAGAGCAATTTCACCTGCGAGAAACGGCTGAAATCAATATCATTAATATTCAACCGCCACAGGCTGCCATTGCGATTGGTCACAAAAGTACGCTCTCCATCCGCGGTAACCAACCCGACATTAATTGAGGTATCAATATCAGGGTCCTGTTTTATACTGCGGATATCGATACTCTCTTTGCGGCAGTGTTCAAGAATAAAATGTCCTGCGGCATCATCACCCACTCGACTCATTAATGCAGTACGATGCCCCAGCCGGGAAATAATTGTTGCTTCGTTGATGGCATCCCCACCGGTGGTCATGGCAATTCTTTCCAGGGGATAAGAGTCTACATCAAAAATATTCTTACTGACCGGCTGCAAGGGAATATCGATTATTGCCGCACCGATGCAGAGAACCTCAATATCATCCATATTGTCATTCCGCTTTGCCGTCTGAGCCGAACAGTTTGATTTTTTCCAGCGCACGCGCTTTAACCGCTTTACGCACCTCACGCTGCAAGTGCAGGAAAGGTTGATCCTGGTTCTCATCAACCGCCACCATCGCCGCCTGGCACAGTTCGGTATGAATATTGATTTTCGCTATGCCGAGCGAAATGGCAGTTTTAATATCGGCATCGCTGATACCAGAAGCTCCATGCAGAACTAGCGGTACGGACACGGCTTCACGTACCCGCTTCACCACGTCAAAATTCAGTTTCGGCTCCGAGGTATAAACACCATGCTGGTTGCCGATAGCGACCGCCAGCGAGTCGCAGCCGGTACGTTCAACAAATTCGGCTGCCTGGTCCGGATCGGTATAGTGATATCCCGCCAGCGCCTCTTCGTATACGGTTTCATTCCCTACGTGCCCCAGCTCAGCCTCTACTGGGATCCCCAGCGGATGGAAGAAATCGACCGCTTCTTTGGTCAGGCGAATGTTCTCTTCGAAGTCTGAAGCCGAGGCATCACGCATCAACGAGTTCATACCATGTGTCCATGCATTATGGATAATTTCCATGCTACGCCCGTGATCCCAGTGAGTAATAACGGGTACTGAAGCTCTCTCTGCCATTGAGACCATCATATGTGAAAAGTCTTCAAAGGAAGTATTACCAACAAAGCCGGTACCAAAGGAAATAATCACTGGCGATTTGGCCTCTTCTGCCGCATCAATAACCCCCATCAGCATTTCTGCATTCCACACGTTAAAGTGCGCAATCGCATAATGCTTGTTCTGAGCATCATTTTCCCAGTATTTAATATCTGCCAGCATGTTCTTTCTCCCGTTTCAATTAACCAACAATTTTAATAACGCCTTTAATAATGTCGCGTTTGTTATTTACTGACTCATCAAATGCGCGTTGCACTTCTTCGTAATCGTAAATATGCGTGACCATCGACTTCACATCGAATCGACCCGAGGAGATGGCCTCAATAGTAACCGGGTAGCGATTGGCATAGCGGAAAACGGTCTGAATTGACACTTCGCGATTAATTTTGAGGAAATTAATCGCCGAATCTCCCGGCACGGTACCTACAATCATAATTTTGCCGCCACGCATCACCAGGTACGGCGCCTGTTTTACGGTGACAGCAGATCCTGCCGTTTCGAAGACAATATCAGCCCCTATCTCACCAGAGAACTGCAGACAACTCACCTGAGTATCTTCTGTTGCGCCGTTGATAACGGTAGTTGCCCCAAGTTTCTCTGCCATGGCCAGGCGCTTTTCCAGCACATCCACAACGGCAATCTCGGTGGCTCCCAGACACTGGCACGCCTGCAGCGTCATCAGGCCAATGCAGCCCGCTCCCAGGATGACGATTTTCTTACCCGGTTTTACCTCCGCGAGCATAGCGGCATGCATCCCAACGGCCGCAGGTTCGACCAACGCACCTTCCATGGTGTCCATGTTGTCCGGTAGCTTGTAAGTAAAGCTCTCCGGGTGGCACAGGTAGTGGGTTAATGCACCGCGGTAATTCGGCTGCGTCGCCATAAAATCAACATCCGGGCAGATGTTGTATTTCCCCTCCAGACAGTACCGACAGTGGCCGCAAGGTACGCCAGGCTCGATATTCACTCTGTCACCCGCTTTGAACTTCGTCACCAGGCGCCCTGTCGCTACGACCGTCCCCGCACATTCATGCCCCAGGCCTATCTCCTGGTCAGGATCTTTCGGTGGAATAAACGGCCCGGACTCGAAGCCGTGAACATCAGAACCACAGATACCAACATATTCGACTTTAATTAATACTTCATGATCCTGCGGCACCGGAATATCAGCAGCGATGATATTCATGGTCCCCGGCGTTTTTAATATCGCTTTTGAGTTTTTCATTCTCTTTTCCATCAATATTATTTAGTGATTGCGGTATCAATACTTAAACTCTCGACTGAAACTCCTTTTGTTTCTATGCCGATAGTCGCGATCGCGACGGCGACAATTATCGAAACCACACCTAACAGGATGAACACGCCGGTTACGCCGTAGCTGTTAAGTAACACGGCGACGGCATAGGGAGCGGCAATACCGCTAATTCGGCCTACCGCGTTTGCCAGCCCTGAGCCCCGAAGTTTCGCTTCTGTCGGCCAGATCTCCGGCACATACACCGCCGAGGCATAGCAAACGTACATGTAAACGAAAGTAATAAGGAAAAAGCCAATCAGAGTAATAAGCAGCATGCTGGTCTGCAGTGAGTAGATATATCCCAGTACAGCAATGAGTATTAATAAACCAACCCCCATTGTTTTTCGCTGAATTTTATCCATCACCAGCATCGCAATAAATATGCCAAACGGTGCACCAAACATACTCATGGTGTTTAAGACGATGGAGTCTTTCAGGTTTATTCCCTGAGTCATAAAGATGGTCGGCAACCAGTTAATTAAGGTGTATTGCACCACATTCATGGCAATCAGCACGCAGGAACCCAAAATGACGCGCTTCAATAAAACCCCGGTGAGTAAGGCGGAATATGGAACGCTGCGCGGCGGCGTTTTGTCCTCTTCAGCCACCACAGGTGGTAGCGGTTTGCCGGTCTGGCGCATTACGCCCTCTTCGATAGCCCGCATGACCTTTTCAGCTTCCTGGTAACGCCCACGAGACTCCAGCCAACGTGGAGACTCCGGGAACCAGCGCCAGGCGAAGACAGTGGCAATGAGGGACAGTACGGCCGGGATCAGCAATTGCACGCGCCAGTTCCAGTCCGCGCTGAGTAACGGCGTTAATCCCATCGCAATCAGCGAGCACAGCGGATACGACCAGTTACCGATAAACGACACCCGACTCGACCAGGTTCCCCGATTTCTGCCCGGAACATACTCCGTAAATCCGGCAAAAAGGGTCACCAGTAGGGCCCCCAGGCCAACTCCCATCACAAACCGGCAGGCGATAAGGAAGGTCATATCCGGCGAGAATGCCCCAACGACCATAGCGACGATGTGGATCCCCTCAAAAAGGATAAAAGCGTTTCGTCGCCCGGTAATGTCGCCAATAATGCCGCCGACCAGGGCACCAAGAAACATCCCTGCGGTGGTTAACGCCGAGAAGGTGGCGGTCGCCGAATTATCTGCCCAACCCAGATCTTTAAGCTGCGCAAGAATTAACCCACCAACGGCGTTACTCCAGCAGACAAGTAATCCAAAGGCGACAATGGCAAACATTGATGAATGCCAGCGGCAATCCGGCAGACGATCCAGCCGGGCGCCACAGTGCGGTTTTGTTATCTGTTCCATGCTAACCACCCTGAGTGTCGAGGCTTACTCATCGAAGTCGTAGGTCATAATGACTTTGATAGCGCTTTTATCGGCCATGGCGTCAAAACCTTCCCGCCACTGCGACAAGCCAATACGGTGGGTAATCATCGGCTTTACGGTAATCGCACCGCTAGCGAGCAGGCGAATCGCATTGCGCCATGAGGTTGCGTCGTAGGCCATATGACCAATAATGCTTTTGTTCCATGCGGTAATATCATTGATTGAGAAATCAAGTGGTTTGAAGCCCATCCCCACTCGCACCACTTCACCGTTCGGGCGCAACATCTCGATAGACTGTTTGAGCGCAATGTTGGCTCCAGAGCATTCGATAACCAGACCCAGATTGTCTTTGCCGCAGATCTCCTGGCAGCGCGCGACGACATCCTCGGTGGATCCGTTGATAACCGCGGTTGCACCCAGCGCTTTGGCTATCGGGAAACGCACCCGAACATCTTCCTCCAGGCCAACCATCACAATATTCACAGCGCCCATGATGCGGGCCATCTGGACACTAAACAGTCCCAACGGTCCTGTACCAATCACAACCACATCCTGACCTGGTAAAAATTTGGATTGCTGCGCGATAGATTTGTAGGCGTTACAGATAGGATCCAGAACGGCGGCCTCTTCATAGTCGATACCTTCCGGGATCTCCCATAGCGCATGGCGATGAATATTAAGGATTTCGCCAGGAACCAGACAATACTTCGAGAACCCACCGCCCCAGGTGTTATTATCCAACCCCAGATTCACTTTTTCTGTACAACACAGAAAATCGCCCTGCTCACAAGCGGGACAAACGCCACAAACATGCCCCGTGTTATCGGACACCACTCGTTGACCAACGGACCAGTGTTTGACCTTTTCCCCGACCTGGACGATACGCCCGGCAAACTCATGACCACGAATTGAGTTAAACTGGTCGGAACCGTTATCTACCTCGTAGTGCTTCATGTCCGCACCGCAGATAGCTGCGGCTTTCACTTCAATCACTACATCCTCCGGGCCACAAACCGGTACCGGAACGTCAATCAGTTTGTAGCCACCAAAGGCCTTACCAAATCTCGCCAGTGCTTTCATTACGACTTCCTGTGTGTAGTTTTGCATCAATGGCCCTCATCATTATCCATACTATTTTTGAGGTCAACACAAAATCTTTAAAACACAGATTTTAGATCTTCTTTTCACAACACAGATCACAATTAGCGTGTTTTGGCTGGATCCGATGTTGTTGGCTTTAACGAAGACGCCGTGAACACCTTCGCAGTTTTCCTCTGCTGAAGGTGCTAGCTTCATCTGGTTGTTATTTCGCCACGTTATAACCGTGGCCTGTTTTTATTCATGTCAAAGAGGAAAAAGAATGAAACTATTGCCAGTTGTGGCAGCTTTACCCCTGCTCTGCGCTTCCGGCGCGTTCGCAACATCTCTTATGTCAGTCGGTTATTTCAACGGTGGTGGCGACGTCACGGCCGGGCCGGGTGGCGATATCAATAAGCTCGACGTTCGTCAGATAACCCATCTCAACTACTCTTTTGGCCTTATCTACAACGACGAAGCCGGGGAGACGAACTCCGCGCTTAAAGATCCGGCAAAACGGCATCAGATCTGGCTGTCGCCGAAGGTGATGGACGATCTGCAAAAGATCCCGGCACTGCGTAAGCAAAACCCGAATCTGAAAGTGCTGCTATCGGTGGGGGGCTGGGGCGCTCGCGGCTTCTCCGGTGCGGCGGATAACAAAGAGAGCCGCGCGGTCTTTATCCGCTCGGTGCAGGAAATCATCAATCGTTACGGTCTGGACGGTATCGATCTCGACTGGGAGTATCCGGTAAACGGCGCCTGGGGTCTGGTGGATAAACAACCGGCAGACCGCGATAACTTTACCGCGCTGCTGAAAGAGCTGCGCCAGGCGCTGGGAGCGAAAAAACTGGTGACCATCGCCGTGGGGGCAAATGCGGAAAGTCCGAAAAGCTGGGTGGATGTGAAAGCGATCGCCCCGCTGCTGAACTATATCAACCTGATGACCTACGACATGGCCTACGGGACGCAGTACTTCAA
Organism: Yokenella regensburgei ATCC 49455; assembly: GCF_000735455.1. Classification (GTDB taxonomy): domain Bacteria; phylum Pseudomonadota; class Gammaproteobacteria; order Enterobacterales; family Enterobacteriaceae; genus Yokenella; species Yokenella regensburgei. Next base: position 65,607 of record NZ_JMPS01000081.1, read on the forward strand.
CTCCAACCTGTATGACTCCACCCACTGGCCGACGGTAGCGCCAGCGGATAAGTACAGCACCGACTTCGTGGTGAATAACTACCTCGCCGCCGGGCTTAAGCCTTCGCAGATGAACCTGGGTATCGGTTTTTATGGCCGGGTTCCGAAACGCGCCGTGGAACCGGGCATTGACTGGAGCAAATCGGATGCGCAAAACAACCCGGCGACGAAGCCCTACTTTGGCCCGGCTGAAAAAGCGCTGTTCACTTCCCTTGGCTACGACCTCGATAAAGATACCTACGTGAAGTACAACGATATCGTCAGCAAATTGCTGAACGATCCGCACAAACGCTTTACCGAGCACTGGGACGACCAGGCGAAGGTGCCGTGGCTGTCGGTGAAATCAGCCAGCGGCGAGCCGCTGTTTGCCCTCTCATACGAAAACCCGCGCTCGGTGGATCTCAAAGCACAGTACATCAAGGAGAAGGGATTAGCCGGGGCGATGTTCTGGGAATATGGTGCCGACGATCATAACCAGCTGGCAAAGCAGCTCGCGACGTCGCTTGGGATTAAACACTAACGACGAGTATCAGCCCCTCTCCCACAGGAGAGGGGTATACGTCACTGCATTTTAAGCGTTGCGATAGGCTTCGGCACGATGCCGAAATCCTCTTTCAGCTGTTGCTTACTCTTCATCACCATCTGACCCTGAGTGTCGATAGTCATGTGCTGTGCGTCGCTGTTGTTGCGCGCCTGCCACAGCATCACCAGCTGTAAACTGTTCTCTTTCTGGGCGGGCGTCAGCGCCACGCCGTCCGGCCATTTACCCAGTTCAACCGCTGTCACCAGCCGCTGATACACTTCCGGCGTCATGCCATTTATCATTTCATCAACATTCATCACAGCCCACTCCAGTGGAATAATTTGCTGAATCGTTTTTTCAACCTTTGGTTTGCTCACCGTTCTGGTCGTCGGTGAAGCTCATTGAGGCAGAGTTAACGCAGTAACGCTCGCCGGTAGGCTGCGGACCATCGGGGAATACATGCCCCAGATGCGCATCACAATTGCCGCAGCGAATTTCTGTGCGCTGCATCCCGTGTGAGTAGTCATTGAGATAGCGGATAGCCTCTTCGCTCACCGGCTCGTAGAAGCTGGGCCAGCCGCAGCCTGAGTCGTACTTGCTCTGCGCGTTGAACAGCGGCGCATCGCACACCAGACAGTGGTATACCCCGTCGCGTTTGTTGTGCAGCAGACGGCCGGTAAACGGCGGTTCAGTCCCGTGCTTTTGCGTCACGTAGAACTGCATTTCGGTGAGATTTTTTTTGCAGTTCTTCAGGGTTATTTTGCTTTGTCATGCCTTCGCATCTCGCTGTAAAAAACCGACATTCTCTGCGGTCGATTCTAACAAATAATTAACACCGGGGCGTAGACTTTTGTTCTAAACTTACTCGTTGCGAATACGCAGTCGGTCATTTGTGATTTAACTCACGTTTTTATCCAAATTGCTCTTTAAAATTCCGTGCGCAGCCCCCATATGCTTGCAAGCCCATAGGAAGAGTGAGGCGAGTCAGTCGGACAAAGGTTGTCCATTAGGATTGATTTGTCGCAATGATTGACACGATTCCGCTTGACGCTGCGTAAGGTTTTTGTAATTTTACAGGCAACCTTTTATTCACTAACAAATAGCTGGTGGAATATATGACTATCAAAGTAGGTATCAACGGTTTTGGCCGTATCGGTCGCATTGTTTTCCGTGCTGCTCAGGAACGTTCTGACATCGAGATCGTTGCAATCAACGACCTGTTAGACGCTGACTACATGGCATACATGCTGAAATATGACTCCACTCACGGCCGTTTCAACGGTACCGTTGAAGTGAAAGACGGTCATCTGATCGTAAACGGTAAAAAAATCCGTGTTACCGCTGAGCGCGATCCGGCTAACCTGAAGTGGAACGAAGCGGGCGTTGACATCGTTGCTGAAGCAACTGGTCTGTTCCTGACTGACGAAACCGCTCGTAAGCACATCACTGCTGGCGCGAAAAAAGTCGTTCTGACTGGCCCGTCCAAAGACGACACCCCGATGTTCGTTAAAGGTGCCAACTTTGAGAAATACGCTGGCCAGGACATCGTTTCCAACGCATCCTGCACCACCAACTGCCTGGCTCCGCTGGCTAAAGTTATCAACGACAACTTCGGCATCATCGAAGGTCTGATGACCACCGTTCACGCAACCACCGCAACTCAGAAAACCGTTGATGGCCCGTCTCACAAAGACTGGCGCGGCGGCCGCGGCGCAGCTCAGAACATCATCCCGTCCTCTACCGGTGCTGCTAAAGCAGTAGGTAAAGTACTGCCAGAACTGAACGGCAAACTGACCGGTATGGCGTTCCGCGTTCCGACTCCGAACGTATCCGTTGTTGACCTGACCGTTCGTCTGGAAAAAGCAGCGTCTTACGAAGAAATCAAGAAAGCAATCAAAGCCGCTTCTGAAGGCGCAATGAAAGGCGTTCTGGGTTACACCGAAGACGACGTTGTATCTACCGATTTCAACGGCGAAGTTTGCACTTCCGTGTTCGATGCTAAAGCAGGTATCGCACTGAACGACAACTTCGTGAAACTGGTTTCCTGGTACGACAACGAAACTGGCTACTCCAACAAAGTTCTGGACCTGATCGCTCACATCTCCAAATAAGTTGAGATGAACGATTAAGACAAAAAGGCGACCTCGGTCGCCTTTTTTTATACCTGACGAAGGATTGCACCATGATTAACAAAATTTTTGCTCTCCCGGTTGTTGAACAGCTTACCCCTGTACTTTCCCGCCGCCAGCTCGACGAGCTGGAGCTGATTGTGGTTGATCATCCGCAGGTGAAAGCCTCGCTTGCCCTGCAGGGTGCTCACCTGCTCTCCTGGAAACCAGCCGGTGAAGAAGAAGTGCTGTGGCTTAGCAACAACACCGCGTTCAAAGATGGTGTGGCGATTCGCGGCGGTGTGCCTGTCTGCTGGCCATGGTTTGGTCCGGCGGCGCAACAGGGTCTGCCAGCGCACGGCTTTGCCCGCAACCTGCCATGGGTACTGAAAGCCCACAATGAAGACGAGAATGGCGTAGCGCTGACTTTTGAGCTGCAGACCACCGAGGCAAGCCGCAAACTGTGGCCACACGATTTCACCCTCTACGCCCGCTTCAAGCTGGGTAAAACGTGTGAAATTGAGCTCGAAGCGCACGGCGAGTTCGAAACCACCTCGGCCCTGCACACCTATTTCAACGTTGGCGACATTGCGTCCGTGAAAGTGAGCGGCCTGGGCTCCCGCTATATTGATAAAGTGAATAATGCCGAAGAAGGCAAACTGGCTGACGGCGTACAGACCTTCCCGGATCGTACCGACCGCGTATACCTTGATGCAGAAGGGTGCAGCGTGATCCACGATGGGGCACTAAAACGGGGCATCGAAGTCACCCATCACCATAACAGCGATGTGGTAGGCTGGAACCCGGGCCCGGCGCTGTCGGTGAGCATGGGCGATATGCCGGATGATGGTTATAAAACCTTCGTGTGCGTTGAGACGGCCTGCGTCAGCGTACCGCAGAAAGCCAGAGAAGAGAAAGCCTCACGCCTGGGTCAAACCATTCGCGTGAATAAATAACCGTAAACAGAAGCGACCAGCCGGAGTGCCCGGCTGGTATAGAACCATCAGAAGGTGTAGGTGATCCCGGTAGAAACCAGGCCACTCCACGAAGTGGATACCATTGGGCTGTCGGTTACTTCACTGGTCAGACGGGTATAGCGCGCTGCGCCATAGATGCTCCAGTCACCCGCAAAGCGGTAGTTCGCAGACAGTTCCAGGTACGGCGACCAGCTGCTGTTCGGGTCATAGCGATCAAGGCCACTGCGGCGCGATTCGTCGCCAGAAATCCCGTAGTAGTAGTCATTCTGGTTTTCACTGCTCCACTCGATACCAATACCCGGCGTCAGGGTGAATGCGCCGTTGGTGTAGCGATAAAGCCACGCGGTATCCCAGGTGATGCCGTTGCTGTTGCCGAGTGTGTCACCGGCAAGCGTGGTACGCAGGAAGCCATATGGCGTGTTGTGGACGTAAGAGAGCCCCGCCATCATGGTGGATTTACGGCGATCGAGCTGGCGCAGCTGATTGTTATCGCTGTCACCCGGCTTAAAGTACATGGGTGACCAGTAAGCGGTAATCGACAGCTTGTCAGACTGGTCGTTCCACAGATAGTAACCACCGCCAAAACCACGGAACCAGAAATCATCGCTTTCGTAGCTGATGACCGGAACCGGATAAACATCGGCACTGTACTGCTTATAAGGACTTTCGAAAACCGCTACCCCGGCACCCAGGGTAAATTTCCCCTCTGCATGCGCTGCGGTGGCTGACGTCGCGATGAGCACACCCAGTGCTAATAACTTAAATTTATTCACAATCCATTATCCCGTTATCTGTTACAAGCGGCAGAAGTGTAACGCCCTGACACTCGTACCTCAAATTCTTTACCCGTCATTACATTATTTAACTTCTTAAAATCTCAGTTTCAAATGACATCCTGCTGACAGTTCAATGACTGCTGGATGAATGCAGGTGCTATCGCACAAATTGTCATGAACTATTTTTGGATGAGTTATTGATATGTCATTGAAATTAGTTTTTTGCAGCATGCAAGTTTCGCAATTGCCATCTACGCTTAAATTCAGAAGGTGTAATCGCCGGGCACGTTATCTCTGGTTTGAGCACAACCTGGCACATGGGTTGCTGGTTGTGACCAGGGCGAACGACAGCACAGCGCCGTGTACCCCTTCCGGGAGCCTACATTATTCATAGAACGGCTCTTAACATGTGCTAAAAAAACGAAAGGACGGCATGCCATGAATATATTCGATCACTATCGCCAGCGTTATGAAGCTGCCAAGGACGAAGAGTTCACACTGCAGGAGTTTCTTACCATTTGTCGGCAAGATCGCAGTGCCTATGCCAACGCGGCAGAGCGTCTATTGACCGCAATTGGTGATCCAGTGATGGTCGATACCGCCACCGAGCCACGGCTGTCCCGTCTCTTTTCGAACCGGGTGGTCGCACGCTACCCGGCGTTTGAAGAATTCTATGGCATGGAAGATGCCATCGAACAGATTGTTTCTTACCTCAAGCATGCTGCACAGGGTCTTGAAGAGAAGAAACAGATCCTTTATCTGCTGGGTCCGGTAGGTGGCGGTAAGTCATCGCTGGCTGAACGCCTGAAATCGCTGATGCAGCTCGTGCCGATTTATGTGCTGAGCGCCAACGGCGAGCGCAGCCCGGTGAATGACCACCCGCTGTGCCTGTTTAACCCGCAGGAAGATGCGCAGATCCTCGATAAGGAATTTGGCATCCCCCACCGCTACCTCGGCACCATTATGTCTCCGTGGGCGGCGAAGCGCCTGCATGATTTTGGCGGCGACATTACCAAATTCCGCGTCGTGAAGGTGTGGCCATCGATTCTTGAGCAGATTGCCATCGCCAAAACCGAGCCCGGTGATGAGAACAACCAGGATATCTCTGCGCTGGTCGGTAAGGTTGATATCCGTAAACTGGAGCACTATGCGCAGAACGACCCGGATGCCTACGGCTATTCCGGCGCCCTGTGCCGCTCTAACCAGGGGATCATGGAGTTCGTCGAGATGTTTAAAGCACCAATTAAGGTGCTGCATCCGCTGCTGACCGCAACCCAGGAAGGCAACTACAACGGGACCGAGGGGATCTCTGCCCTGCCGTTCAATGGGATCATTCTTGCTCACTCGAACGAATCTGAGTGGGTCACCTTCCGTAACAACAAAAACAACGAGGCCTTCCTCGACCGTGTTTATATCGTCAAGGTGCCGTACTGCCTGCGTATCTCGGAAGAGATCAAAATCTACGAGAAACTGCTTAACCACAGTGAGCTGACCCATGCTCCGTGCGCCCCGGGGACGCTGGAAACGCTGTCGCGTTTCTCCATCCTCTCGCGCCTGAAAGAGCCGGAAAACTCGAGCATCTACTCGAAAATGCGCGTCTATGACGGTGAGAGCCTGAAAGATACCGACCCGAAAGCCAAATCGTACCAAGAGTACCGTGATTATGCGGGCGTCGATGAGGGCATGAACGGTCTGTCCACGCGTTTCGCCTTTAAAATCCTCTCCCGCGTGTTCAACTTTGACCACGCCGAAGTGGCGGCAAACCCGGTGCACCTGTTCTACGTGCTGGAGCAGCAAATCGAGCGTGAGCAGTTCCCGCAGGAGCAGGCGGAACGTTATCTTGAGTTCCTGAAAGGCTATCTGATCCCGAAATACGCCGAGTTCATCGGCAAAGAGATCCAGACCGCTTACCTGGAATCCTACTCCGAGTACGGGCAGAACATTTTCGATCGTTATGTCACCTACGCGGATTTCTGGATCCAGGATCAGGAGTATCGCGATCCGGATACCGGACAACTGTTCGATCGCGAATCGTTGAATGCTGAACTGGAGAAAATTGAGAAGCCGGCCGGGATCAGTAACCCGAAAGACTTCCGTAACGAAATCGTCAACTTCGTGCTGCGCGCCAGAGCGCATAACAGCGGCCGTAACCCGAACTGGACCAGCTACGAAAAACTGCGCACGGTCATTGAGAAGAAAATGTTCTCCAATACCGAAGAGCTGTTGCCGGTGATTTCGTTTAATGCCAAAACCTCGACCGATGAGCAGAAAAAGCACGACGACTTTGTCGACAGGATGATGGAGAAAGGTTACACCCGCAAACAGGTGCGCCTGCTGTGCGAATGGTATCTCCGCGTGCGTAAATCATCATAACCGTAGCGCCCGGCGGCATAACACCGCCGGGCCTACAGCAGCAACGAGCCTGTAGGCCGGATTCGCTGAGCGCCATCCGGCATAACTGTGCAGCGTAAGGTTGGCAAATGCAGTACGGGAGGGGCATATGACCTGGTTCATAGACCGGCGCCTGAACGGTAAAAATAAAAGCGCGGTAAACCGCCAGCGCTTTCTGCGTCGCTATAAAGCGCAGATAAAACAGTCGATCTCTGAGGCCATTAACAAGCGCTCGGTGACCGACATCGACAGCGGCGAGTCCGTTTCTATTCCAACGGACGACATCAGCGAACCGATGTTTCATCAGGGTCGTGGCGGGCTGCGCCATCGCGTTCATCCCGGCAACGACCATTTTGTACAAAACGACCGTATCGAACGCCCTCAGGGAGGCGGCGGTGGCGGCGGGAGTGGACAAGGCCAGGCCAGCGCCGATGGCGAAGGTCAGGATGAGTTCGTCTTTCAGATATCCAAAGACGAGTATCTGGATCTGCTGTTTGAGGATCTGGCGTTGCCTAATCTTCGCAAGAACCAGCACCGTCAGCTCAACGAGTTTAAAACTCACCGTGCGGGATTCACCGCCAACGGTGTTCCGGCCAACATCAGCGTGGTACGTTCGCTGCAGAATTCGCTCGCCCGCCGTACCGCGATGACTGCCGGTAAACGCCGTGCACTGCATGAGCTGGAAGCCAGTCTTGAGATCGTCAGTCAAAGTGAACCGGCGCAACTGCTGGAAGAGGAGCGTCTGCGTAAAGAGATTGCTGAGCTGCGTGCCAAAATCGAGCGGGTGCCGTTTATTGACACCTTCGATCTGCGTTACAAGAACTACGAAAAACGGCCAGAGCCCTCCAGCCAGGCGGTGATGTTCTGCCTGATGGACGTCTCCGGCTCAATGGATCAGGCCACCAAAGACATGGCGAAACGCTTTTATATCCTGCTGTATCTCTTCCTCAGCAGAACCTATAAGAACGTAGAAGTGGTCTATATCCGCCACCACACTCAGGCGAAAGAAGTCGATGAACATGAGTTCTTCTATTCGCAGGAAACCGGTGGGACCATCGTCTCCAGCGCCCTGAAGCTGATGGACGAGGTAGTGAAAGAACGCTACGACCCGGCGCAGTGGAATATCTACGCCGCCCAGGCGTCTGATGGTGACAACTGGGCCGATGATTCACCGCTGTGTCATGAAATTCTGGCGAAGAAACTGCTGCCGGTTGTGCGGTACTACAGCTATATCGAAATCACCCGCCGGGCGCACCAGACCCTGTGGCGGGAGTATGAACACCTGCAGGCAACGTTTGACAACTTCGCCATGCAGCATATCCGCGATCAGGACGATATCTACCCGGTATTCCGCGAGCTGTTCCACAAGCAGGGTGCAGAAAAATAACACCTTCATCGCTGCCTTTCCCCAGGGCAGCGATGTTGTTCCCACCGCTTTCCTGCAGTAGAGTAACGGCGACTATCTTCCCACCGTCATTCAATGACCGTTCGTTATCCCTACGAGGAGGAACACGTGTCCGAAATTACAGACCGCAATATTCATGAGCAACTCGTCGCCCTACTGGAACAGGAAGGCGCACGCTTTCGCGTGGTTGAACATGAAGCGGTAGGAAAATGTGAAGCCGTTTCTGAAATTCGCGGTACCGCACTGGGTCAGGGCGCGAAAGCACTGGTCTGCAAAGTGAAGGGAAACGGTGTGAGCCAGCATGTGCTGGCCATTCTGGCAGGAGATTTACAGGCAGATCTGGGCAAGCTCGCGAAACAGGAAGGCGGATTACGCGCGTCGCTGGCAAGCCCGGTAGAAGTGGATACCCTCACCGCCTGCGTGTTTGGCGCCATCCCCCCGTTCAGCTTTCACCCACAGCTGAAGCTGGTTGCCGATCCCCTGCTCTTCAGCCGCTTTGATGAAATAGCTTTCAACGCCGGGCTGCTGGAGAAATCGGTTATCATGAACACCGCCGACTACCTGCGTATCGCAAAGCCGGAACTGGTCGAGTTTCACCGCGTGGACAGCTAACCGTCCATTCTCTCCAGAACAAGAACCGACATGACGAGGATCATCACAATGCCCAGAAACACGGCCGTGATGGTCACCGTTTCTACCCACATTGTATCGTTCATGCCACACGCTCCGCACCTGATGCCGTCACGGTTAATTTTCATACAATAAAATGACAACATCATGACAGCATAGTGTTTTTTTACTGCAGCGAGTTCATTTTTCCGGCAAAGTAAGCAGGCTTACTATTTTGCAAGGAAATTCAGAATGTTCGACACCACGTTACTCATTCTTCTGGGACTTGCCGCGCTGGGATTTATTAGCCACAACACCACCGTGGCGGTATCTATCCTGGTGCTGATTATTATCCGCGTCACTCCGCTGAACACGTTCTTTCCGTGGGTGGAAAAGCAGGGATTATCAATAGGGATAATCATCCTGACTATCGGCGTGATGGCCCCCATTGCCAGCGGTACGCTTCCCCCCTCCACGTTGCTGCACTCTTTCGCTAACTGGAAGTCACTGGTGGCTATCGCCATTGGCGTGTTCGTCTCGTGGCTTGGCGGCCGCGGCGTCACGCTGATGAGCTCTCAGCCGCATCTGGTGGCGGGGTTGCTGGTAGGAACCGTGCTGGGCGTGGCGCTGTTTCGCGGCGTTCCGGTGGGGCCGTTAATTGCCGCGGGACTGGTCTCCCTGGTGGTCGGCAAAACCTGACTGTTGGTTGAGCTCACTAATCCAGGCTTTTGGCGTCTGCCCGACGGCTTTCCTGAACATGGTAATAAATGCCGTGGTCGAGTCGTAGCCCAGGGCATGCGCCGCCTGCTGCACCGTCTGCCCGCGAATAAGCAACTGCATCGCAAGGATCACCTGTAGCTGGTGCCGCCAGCGGCGAAAGCTCATCCCGGTCTCTTTCACCACCAGACGGGCCAGATTACGTTCGCTCATGGCAAACCGGTCTGCCCACTGCGTCAGCGTTTGTCCGTTGCCCGGCTCGCTGGCCATGGTATCGACCATCTGGCGAATTTTTGGGTGCGTGGAGACCGGTAGCTGCAGGTGCTCCTGCGGCTGTCGGGGCAGCTCGTCGAACAGCACGCTGATAAGCCGCCCCGTTTCGGGACTATGCAGCGCCTTACCGCGGCGCTCTGCAAGCGTCAGGATAAGCTCCCGCACCAGCGGCTGGATTTTGAGCGTACAGCAGTGCGCAGGCATCTGTGCCGCATGCGGCTCGATAAACAAAAAACAGACGCGTCCGCCCGGTGTCGCCCGGTTGCTGTGGGGCATTAGCCCCGGCACCCATAGGGCAAAATGCGGAGGTACCACCCACATCGCGTTTTCCACTTCGCAGGTCAGTGCGCCGTGCAGCACCAGAATCAGCTGCCCCTTGCGGTGCTGATGCACCGGGATCACCTGCTCATCTGCCTGCACCTGAATATGAAACGCCACGGCCGCATCATGCTGGCTATCAGCATCGTAACCATCGAGCCCGAGTCCGTGCATCATCTTGTCCGAATTTAGCGATTATTTGTCATTTTAGCTTGATTTAAACAGAGGTGAAAACCGCTATTGTGTCGCCACTGTTATGGAGAAGAAAAATGCGTACTGTCGTTTCTACATCAGGTCGCCAGAACCTGATGCTTATTATTGGCATTCTGGCTATCGCTGCCACCCTGCGGGTGGCGTTCACCGGCGCGGCTCCCCTGCTGGACAGCATTCGTGCCGATTATGGTTTAACCACCGCACAGACGGGATTACTGACCACTCTGCCACTGCTGGCATTTGCGTTGGTGTCGCCGCTTGCAGCGGGCGTTGCCCGCCGCTTCGGCATAGAACGCTGCCTGCTGGCGGCTATGCTGCTGATATGCGCCGGTATCGCTCTGCGCTCGCTGCCATCGCCGGTTTGGCTGTATAGCGGTACGGCAGTAATTGGCTGCGGTATCGCCATCGGTAACGTCCTGCTGCCGGGTTTAATCAAGCGCAACTATGCGCACAGCGTGGCGAAGATGACCGGCGCCTACTCGGTGACCATGGGCGGTGCGGCGGCGCTTGGCTCAGCGCTGATGGTGCCCCTGGCGCTAAACGGCTTCGGCTGGCGCGGTGCTTTGCTGATGCTGATTGTCTTCCCGCTGCTGGCGTTTGTGCTGTGGCTGCCGCAGTGGCGGCAACATGCCGCCGCGCCGCTCACCAACTCGGGGGCGCTGCACAGCAAAGGCATCTGGCGCTCGGCGCTCGCCTGGCAGGTTACGCTGTTTCTCGGCATCAACTCGCTGGTTTACTACGTGATTGTTGGCTGGTTGCCAGCAATCCTGATAAGCCAGGGTTACAGCGAGGCGCAGGCAGGTTCTCTGCATGGTCTGCTGCAGCTGGCCACCGCGGCGCCAGGTATTGCGATTCCGCTGGTGCTGCATAAGCTTCGCGATCAGCGCGGGATAGCCATTCTGGTGTCGCTGATGTGCGTCCTGAGCGCCTTCGGATTCTGGCTGGTGCCTTCACAGGCTCTGCTATGGACGCTTATCTACGGCTTTGGCTCGGGCGCGACAATTATTCTCGGGCTGACGTTTATTAGCCTGCGCACCCATTCCGCCCATCAGGCAGCCGCGCTTTCGGGAATGGCGCAGTCGGTGGGGTATCTGCTGGCCGCCGGTGGGCCGCCGTTAATGGGGAAAATTCACGATCTGACCGGTGACTGGCACATACCGCTGATGATTATCGCCGTCATTGCCCTGCTGATGGCGGTCTTCGGCGCCCTCGCCGGGCGTGACCGGGCCATTCACCCCCGTTAATCCCTTCTGCCCGCCGCGAGCTTTCCCGGCGGGCATTCACGGTTACTGGCGGGCGGCGTGTAAAAACGCCTGGACCAGCGGTGCCGGACGCCCTGCCAGCGCGTTGCGCTCGTGCTGGAACAGCGTGGCAACAAAGAACGGATGCGTCATCAGCTCAACGGCGCGGATCTCCCCCTCTTCATCCCAGCCGGTCACCCGCAGCGGCTGATTATCGAGCTCGGCGGCAAACAGCGGCGAAATACCGTAGTTGCAGTGGTACCCCTCCTGAATGCTGTCACGGCCATAGCTGCGATGAATCAGCGTGTTGGCGCGCAGCTCGATGGTGTCTGATGTCTCCACCAGCGAACAGGTCAGCGGTGCAATCACCATCCGCCCTTCGTGGTCGGTTTCCGCATGGGCCGCATCCTCCCAGCCCATCACATTACGGGCATATTCAATAATCGCGTGCTGAAAACCGCCGCAGGTGCCCAGAAACGGGATGGCGTTCTCACGCGCATAGCGAATTGCCGTCAACGCCCCTTCCACACTCTGATATGGGCTTGCCGGTACCAGCCAGATAGCGTCGTAACCGACCAGGTTATCTTCACTCTGAATTTCCTGCGTCATCAGCCAGTCGTAATCGGCGTCAAACCCCAGCACGGCAGCGGCATCATCGATAGCAAGCGGGATCGCCTGATGGGCGAGAACTTCAGCGTTGTAGTCGCCAACGAGGGCGATGCGAAGAGCGGATTTGGGTGTCACATTTTCCATGAGGGGATCCTTATGCCTGACAATTTTTTCGGACAACATAAGGAACCTCAGACTAGCGGTCTTTGCGCAGAATAACAATACCTGGTAAACAGGGGGTATTCGGCTGTTAACTCTTTGACCATTGGCCTATGCTGGAGGCTGGAATGAGGAAAAAGGGAGACACCATGATCCAGTGTAAACGCGTGTATGACGACGCCTGCGAAGCCGATGGCTATCGGGTGCTGGTTGACAGGCTCTGGCCGCGTGGCGTGAAGAAAGAGGCGTTGCAGTACGATGAGTGGTGCAAAGACCTGACCCCGTCGGCGGAGTTGCGTAAAGCGTTTCACGGTGAAGTTATCGATTTTGCCAGCTTCTGCCAGCACTACCGGGAGGAGCTTAATCAGCAGCGCGGCGAGGGTCTTCGCTTAGCGACGGTTGCCCGGGAAAAGGGCCTGACCCTGCTGTATGCCGCTAAAAACACTCAGCAAAACCACGCGCTGGTGCTGGCAGACTGGTTAGCACACCTCGAGTGATCGCATCGCTTCAGGCTGCGCGTCCGGCATCAGCGGCATCAGATACTCCGGACGCACAAAAGCAAAACCGTGCTGGCCGTCAGTTGCGCGAACGTTTCCCGTTACCAGCCATAGGGCACGCGGCGCCTGCGCCGGTAATTCCGTCATGACGCCGTTAACCGGGTTCAGCACCCTTTCGCCCGGCTGGCACAGCGCAAACAGCTCAACCGATTTGCCAATATTTGCGCGTCCGGAAACGGTACGCGCACCAATTATCATCGCCGTGGCTCCCGGCTTTAGCTGGAACATACTTCTCCCGAACGCGCCTCTGAATCTAAGAAAATTCTGAACGAGAAGTGTATCGCAGGAGCTGATGGAAGTCACTTAGGTTGCGGGTGATCGCGACGCCACAGCGCCCATTCATCGAGGGTTTCACCGCCCGGCAGTTTACAGTCGCTGCGCACCCCTTGCGGCGTCTGTACCGGTACCAGCGTACCGCCCTTCTGTTGGCAGTAAACCGATGCCGGGTTCGCCATACCGATATTCGGCGGCGGCGGTGCATCCTGCATTACCGGCTTCGGTGAAGACGGCGCGCAGCCTGCCAGTATCAGCGGCAGTAAAAGGTAGATATATTTCATTGCAACTCCTGTGTCATTATTCGGTACCTGCATAATCAGATAACCAGGGTTCTGTCGACCGTTCGCAGCGTCGTTTCTCTGTGGGCGATAATCACCCGGGTAATGTTCAGGCGTTTTATCGCGCCGTTCACATACCGTTCGCTGTCGGTATCCAGGGAACTGGTGGCTTCGTCCATAAACAAAATGCCAGGCTTGCGGTACAGTGCGCGAGCAATAAAAATACGCTGCTTTTGTCCACCGGACAGCCCTTCCCCCAGTTCGCCAATCAGGGTTTCATACCCCATTGGCATATTCATGATAACATCATGAATATAACTGGCTTTAGCGCACTCTATCATCCAGTCTTCATCAACATCCTCGGTGAAGCTACAAATATTCTCCCTGATTGAACCTGAAAATAATCGGTCGTCCTGCATCACGCAGGCAATCATTTTGTGATAGTTATTGATGCCCAGTTGACGAATGTCGGTACCATCCACCAGCACTTTACCGCAGTCCGGTTCAAACAAACCGCAGAGAACTTTGAGTAAGGTCGTTTTCCCGGCTCCCGATGCACCGCTGATGGCAACGCTTTCCCCTCGGGCGATAGACATCGTTAACCCACTGAACACAGGTGCTGACTGACTGTCGTAGCGGAAGCTCAGATCGGAAATATCCAGTGATACTGGCTGCATGGTTGCGGCTATCATAAGGTCTGGTTTGTTCGTCTCTTTCTCGTGAAGGGCAATATCCGCAATACGTTCGTTATGCAGGCTCATCATCCGTAACTGCAAAAGAAAGTTGGTCAGAGAGGTTACCCTGTCGGAGAACTGGCTTCGAAAAGCGGCAAATGCGACAAACATACCGATGGTCATTTGATTGTCGATAACCAGACTGGTACCGAGCCATAGAATAGCCACCTGATCGCAGGCGATGACAAAAGTATTAATTCCGCCAAACAGCAAATCCATTTTTGTTAGCTTAATGGCCGAGTTGATAGTATCAATCTTCAGGTTAAGCCAGTGACATCCGCGCCGCTCAGCCATTCCCTGCATCTTTATCGTCGCAATTCCGTACAATGTCTCCATAAAATAAGAGCTGGCTCGCGCACCGCGGACCAATGTTTCTTCTGATAACTGCCGGTAATATCCATAAGTCACCAGACGCAACAGCACATATATTGCGGTAAACCCCAGTACCACCCAGGAAAGGTATCCGCCATAAAGCACCATCATGATTAGCACACCAGGCACCATAATGCTGTCCATGATGGCGCCTGGCACGCTCGTGGTAAAAGTTGTGCGCAATGTGTCGAGTGAACCAAAGCGTGACTGGATATCGCCAAGTTTGCGCCGTTCGAAATAGCTGAGGGGAAGTCTCAACAGATGGTTAAATAAGCCGGATTGCCATTGCACATCAATCAATGTTCCCATCACTAACGATGACCAGGCCCGGAGCACACCGGTAGCTGCACGAAGCAGAATAAAAAACATCAGCCCGGCACAGATGAGCGACAGCAGTCCTCGATCCCCTGCGGGAATGGCGTGGTCCATGACCAGCTGCGTTCCAACTGGCATCACCAGATTGATAGTTTCAATCACCACTGACAGACAGAAGATTTTCGCCAACGTACTTTTAATGCCATAAATACTGTTGAAGAGCGTACGCAGGCTAAGGCGGTTATTCACCTTTTCGGCGGTAAACTCACTGCCTGGCCATACTTCAAGCGCCACACCGGTAAAATAGCGCCCCATCTCTTGCTGGCACACCTGTCGCCGGCCACGGGCCGGATCGTGCAGGATAAAGTGATTTCTTTTTATCCCCACCAGCACCACAAAATGATTAAAGTCCCAGTGAAGAATACACGGCGTTTTTAGCGCGCTAAGTTCGTGCAATTCGAGTGACAGCGCCCGGGTTGCCATACCAAGCTCCTCGGCAATCCCCTTCATGCCTGCAAGATTAGCGCCACGTGCCGAGAGATTGAACTGCCGCCGCAGCGAGATTAAATCAATATTCTTGCCATAGTGCCCACACACCATCGCCAGGCAGGCAAGACCGCATTCTGCCGCCTCGGTCTGGTGAATCACCGGCATCCGCGGTCGCCAGTGCATATCCAGCTGGCTTACCATGTTTCTGAATCTTCCGTTAATCATTGAGCGGACCTGTGGCGCTGTGTTTCATGTCGTAGAAGGGAGAAAGCATCCACTGGTATATTTTCCGTTTCTCGAGAAAGAGTGTGCTTTTAGCCTTCATACCATTTTCCAGTGGTAGCGATTTTCCAGCGTATACAATGGATTGCTGCTCCGGCTTTACAATGACTTTGTACCAGGGGACCGAGGCATCGAGCGTATTTTTTGGGGCCCCGTGATAGGTGAGCATTTCCTGTGTGGAAGCCGGCGTTCGGGTCACGGTGGTCACTGTTGCCTGGAATTGACCGAATTTCTCCGCCGGGAACGCTTCGTAGCGGAGATTAACGCGGTCACCCGACTTCAGGTATGGCACCACATCATTTGGCACCCAGAGGATCAGATAGTAATTCTCGATATTCTTCGGGATTACCTGCAAAAGGCTGTCACCGGGATTTACCATCTGCCCGATGGTCACGCTCATGGAATCGATTCTCCCATCCGACAATGCGCGAACCACAATTTCACCGCCAACGTCGGTTTCCACCAGCTCTTTTTGTAATTCGTAGCGCTGGAGCTCCATCTGATAAATCCGGTTATCAAAATCCGCCGCCTGGGTCTGGATCTGGCTTTCCAGGCTGGTTAACTGCAGAGCGTTTTGTTCATTTTGCCCGCTTAACCCGAGCAGGTTATTCTGCTGCTGGTAATACAAGGCAACCTGATTCGTTAGCTGATCTTTGTTGATAAGCCCCCGCGCCTGGTAATGCCGGTAATTTTCCATATTGCTTTGCATAATGTTGATGCCTTCCTGTGCCCGGCGAATAATATCCGAGGAGCGCTGGAAGGCTTCACTGTATTGCAAACGTTGCTTTTCCAGAGAGTCGAGGGTTATTTTTTTGCTTTCTTCCAGCCGCTGGATGATGTTATCAACGCGAACCAGTTGGCTCTCAATATCTCTGCGCTGATTTTCGCTCACTACGCCGCTACGCGTACTTTTACTGACATCAATCTGATAGACAGGCTCTCCTTTACGGATCATCTGCCCTTCGTGAACGAACTGATTCACTACAAAGCCCTGAACTCCTGAGTAAATATTCACCGCCCGCGGCCAGGTCGTAACCTCACCCACCACATTCACCCGGCGGGTATAAGTTCCTTCGATGATAAACAGCAGGAACGCAGCGATAAAAAGCAGGCTACCGGTAGCGACCGTCCAAAATGGAATACCCGGCAGCAATATTGCTCGCCCTCGCCATTTCATTTTCCTGTTGGCAATAGCATCCTTACGAAACAAAATAGAGTCCCTTGAAGATTGAATATTTATCGACTAAAGGTCATGACACGTTTATTACGGCTCAGCCAGTGCACGTTGCCTTCTCCCCATGGGCGAAGTTCGATAAAACGGCGTAATGCTTCTCGCCCATAACCCGGAAAGCAGCAAAAATCGAGGATCCAGATCCTACCGTCTTCATTCCATTCTGAAGGATGTAACCTGAATTCGGGGTCGCTAAGTAATCGCTTTTCAGTATCGGGTCCAGGATATGCCCAGGTGATATATGCCAGCGGCAGCCCGCGCGCATCGAAGAGAAATTTAATCTGCTGATGTTGAATGGCATATTCTGTCCATTGCTGGATGGTCAGTACCGGATAAAGGCTGTAATGACGGTTATGGAGCATACAACTGACCGCGAAACCAAGCTGCTCCTGCGCTGACCAGAGGCCATTGCCCCTGACCGTTTCACGTAACGGTGATTTCATGGTATTAACCTACCAGCTGAGAGCAGTAGCGAGCGGATGGCAGTGTGCCGAGTGCCTCTTTGGCCCAGGTCAACATCCTGGTACCCATGTCAGAAAAGGCCTGCTGCAGATATTCAGGGGAGTCGCCATATTCATCAATCAGGCAGGTAATCTCTGCAAAAAGACGTGCTTTCGCCATCGAATCACGCGGCTGTAAACGGCATCGCACCTGCTGTTCCATCGACTGAAGAAATGACGCAGTGTTGCTTTCCCGAACCTTCCCAGCCTGGTGAAGCCAGTGGATCCCCCCGCTAAAGCACTGCAACGCTTCCTGATAATATCCCTCGCGATGCCAGTGTTCGCGCGGGGCAGCAGTTTCGTTCCGAAGGCCACGAATGAGCGCCACTGCGGCATGTTGCAACGGCGAATCCCCTTTTTCGCTGTATCCCGGCTTCCTGAACCTGGCTGATAGCATTAGAAAGCCATGAACAAGCTGTTTCAGAGGTGGCGTAACAACCGCCCCGGTCAGTGGGATACCCAGCTGCTCCAGATAACCGTGAAAGCAGGCTTCTTCGAAAGTCGTACGGAAAACCTCCGTAACCTGCCGTTGTGCCTGCTCTGTGAAACCAGTGTCAAAAAGATATTTCCCAAGATAGAGACAAAGATCGCAGAGCCCCTGCAGTAGCACCGCAGGCTCTTTCTCAAGCTCGGTTATCCTGAGCCGATAGCCAAAATCCTCAGGATAGTCTCCCGGAAATAAACTGCTTAACCCATTAAAATCCATCAGCCTGCCGTCCATCGCCAGGTTTGAAGGGGACGTGGTCAGCCGGAGATAGCGGGTTCGACAATAGGCCATCTGCCAGGCTTCCCGTCGGGCCAGCTCGCATAGCCCTTCCAGGCAGCGCTGCTGCTGACTAACGCGACCTGCGTCTCGGGCACCTTGCTCTGGTCCAGGCAAATAGTCAGGTAATTTTTGGATGACGGCGCTTACCCGCCGGGCATCGTGCAGCAAACGGCTGGCGAACTCCGGCTGCGGCCGGAAATAAGGAGCCCTTTCAAAATGAGCCGGACGAACAACCGGGTCGCGTACAAGCAGAGCACGCCGGGACGCACCATCGGTACGATCCCAGGCCTCAGAAGTGTACAGATCAGTGAGCAGGACTGCCCTCGCCCGCACAGCCCCATAGGGTAGGAGTCGGGATAATACTTCCCCCCACAAGGCTTCATAAACCGCATGGATTGCGCCAAGCGCACCATTGGAATGGCGGCCATCCGTTCCCTGACCTACCAGTGGATTAGCACCAATCCCTTTAACCTGATAGCAACCATCAAAACCACACCTGGCGCCACCCCCGTTTCGCTGGATCCCACTACCGCCATATCGTTCAGCAAAAAACGTTTTACCTGGCGCGAAACATGTCGAGTCAATCACATAGCTGCATGCATGCTGCATCGCCTGCGAGTCTTCAACATCCGGAGCGCACCATATCAATGATGAAGACACCGGATGCGCCATAAAAGGTACGAGATTTTCTTTTAGCTTATAAAGTGAATGTTCATGACTCATCTGCTATGCCCCGGAATTCACAGACAGCCACTAGCAATATCGACAATACGATATACAAAGCCTTCATATATTCTGCCGCTGTTGTCCATTTATATTAAGAAACTCACCCTGCGTGTAGGGTTAAAACATAGATAATGAATATTCCAGCATAGTGGCAGTGATGATTAATGCTAAAAGCGTTTCCGGCGCAATAGTCTGAAGGTCGTTCCCGGTATCTACCGAGGGGGGCGTAAATTCCATCTTACGTGGCTCCATTTAAAAGAGAATGATTGCTATTTACTTTTAATTACAAAGCTGACATAGTAGACACATAAAGTCAAATGTTAACTAAAGCTAATACAATCAAAGAATGGCTTGTATACGCTAAATACCCAACCGCAGCCGAATAATGCTGCAAGAGAATAGCTAACGCCATGATTTAACGAACTACCATTAATGGTAGTGGAGACAGGGAGGTATATAATGAGTTGTGATAAAAATCACAAAAAAGGAATAATCATAAATTTTACTAAAGTCATCATTCTTCCCCTGGCGGCAGACTGTTGCCCTGTCACGCATATTTTTTCATGGTAACGCATCGCGCGCTATCCGTGATAGCCATGATCAAAACTACCCGGTTTTTACTGTTATTTGATTGTTTCATTTAAAGCTGAGGAATAATGAAAGCCACTCTGAGTATTTTAATTGTTTTTATTGTCGCACTCGCTGTTGGCATGGCAGGAGACTACTTCGAAGTTAACCGCTACATCAAATATGTACTGATGATCGCGGCTATCATCGTGACGCAAAAACTGTTACGAAAATAACGTCACAGTTGGCATGGCAATAGTTAAAATTCACTTATCATTGGAGGATAAATATGCGTAATCTGACAGAGAATGAGTATTCCTTTATCAGCGGCGGAGGGTCGGACAAGGGGAGCTTCGGCGTCTCTAAAGAGACCTTTGGCGGCGCTATCGGGGGTGCCATCGGCGGTGCGGTGGGCGGGATCCCCGGCGCAGCGATCGGTACTATTGCGGGAGCGGCTATTGCCAACGGCTCCCGCGGAACCGGCAGCGTTGGCCCCTCAGGCATTCCGTGGGGGGGTTCTAATGGTGGCGGCGTAATGTGGGGAGGCAGCTCCAGCTCCAGCGCAGGATCTGGCAGCTAATCGTCTCTCACCCGACGAATAAAAAATCCCACAGCAGACCCATTTCTATGGGCCTGCTGAGCTCCCTGCACTGCCGCCAGGCGATTTCGCTTAAATCTCCATGATTTCTTCATTTTAACTGCACTATTTCTGCTTAGAGTGACTCTCGTTCTCTCTGACCAGGGAACACATCATTCCATAATCAATGAGTTTTCCCCGCCTCCCCCGGCGGGGCTTTTTTTGTCACAAATTTCAGAGCTTGCCCACACTCAGAATGTAGGAAATTTGTGACATTCATGTTTTACTATAACTATGCAGTCTACAGTTTCAGCAACACGTACACTGGCAGGTAGCCGTACGTGGGAGTTATAGCGGTAATGTCCGATCATATTCTTGCCCGCGTTTCTCAAACGCTATCAACGGAACAGTCTCTGGAAAGTCTGGTGCGTCAGCTTCTGGAGATGCTGGCGATGGTCACCGATATGGAGTCCACCTACCTGACCCGCATTGATGAGGGGATGGAGTTCCAGCATGTACTGTTTGCCCGCAACAGCGGTGATATGCAGATCCCGGAAGGGTTGTCAGTACCGTGGGATAAATCACTGTGTAAACGGGCTTTCGACGATCGTTGTTTCTTCTCCGATGATGTCGATACCCGCTGGCACGACTGCGAAGCCGCTCAAGCACTGGGCATTAAAACGTTCTTCAGCACCCCCATTCATCTGACCGACGGCTCGTTGTACGGTACCCTTTGCGCCACCAGCTCAGAACGCCATTCGATTACGCTTCGCGGCGATCACGTGCTGCACCTGTTTGCCGGGATGATTGCCAGACATATCGAACGAGAGTCGCTGGTCAAGCAGCTGCGCGAGGCGAACGCCGCCCTCACAGCCCACTCCTATACCGACGAGCTAACCAGCCTGCCAAACCGTCGTGCGCTGTTTGAGCATCTCCCTACCCTGTTCTCGCTGGCTCGCCATCTTAAACGTCACCTGTATATCGCCTTTATCGATCTCGATAACTTCAAAGCGATTAACGACCTTTATGGTCATCAGGCCGGCGATGAGTTTCTGCGCCAGGTAAGTACGAGGCTTACCGCTTGCTGTTGCGAAAACGACATTCTGGCACGTCTTGGCGGCGATGAGTTTCTCTTCGCCAGCCTCTGCGCTGAAACGCCGCATGATCTGGCTCAGTTCTGTGAAACCCTGCGTGAGCGCATTCGCGGGGAGTACCAGCTCACTCGCTTAAAATTTGACTATCCCGGTGCCAGCATTGGTCTGGTGGATATCGATCCAAATGAATCCAGCGCCGACGACGCGGTACGCGCGGCGGATGACGCCATGTATCTGGATAAAAAAAATCGCCGTCAGATGCACTTTTCAACCGCCTCAAAGTGACATTTTCGGTATGATAAGCGCCGCGTTTTACACAAAGGATTAAAACAATGCGATTAGGCGTGATTTTTCCGGTAGCTATTTTTATTGCCGCCGTAGTCTTTCTGGCGTGGTTCTTTATCGGTGGCTACGCTGCCCCCGGAGGCGCGTAATGCGTAAAACGACCATTATCATGCTCATCGTGGCAGTGATTGCGGTGGCAGGCTCACAGCTGGGCTGGTGGTAGCGGCCTTTCGCCGCTGCTTCATACGATACATATCGGCATCGGCCTGCTGTATCGCGGCATCCAGATTATTGCCCTCACAAGGGGCAATCCCCCAGGATACCGACAGATGGATCCGCTGCTGATTCATGATGAACTCATAAGCCGCAATCTGTTCTGCCACCCGCTGGGCAATTCGCGCCACCTGAGCTTCATTGCTACTGCTCAGGATCACAAACTCATCCCCCCCGGATCGAATAACAATGTCTTTCGCCGTTCTGACATTCGTCATCAGGCACAGGGCTATGACCTGTAGGGCCTTGTCCCCCACGCTGTGACCCCAGGTATCGTTGATCGCCTTAAACTGATTACAGTCAAAAAGCACCACCGCGTTAAAATGCATCTCGCGGCGATAAATCACTTCCAGAATTTTGCGCGTATAGCAGCCGGTTAGTTGATCTGTATAAAGCCGGGTATCGCCGTCATTAAGCTGCCCACGAATAATCCGGTACAGCCCCCACAACAGCAGCGGTGCCAGCAGAACCACTACCCATGCCAGCGGATCGTAGATGGCGAACAGGTAGAGCGGCAGCCCGTATCGAAATTCGTATTTCGCCGACAACGGCTCAACCTGTAGCGGGCTTAGCGCCTGACAACTTTTCGTCAGGCATAAGCTGGCACCGGTTTTGCGCTCCACCAGTTCAACGATTAACCCGGTGGGTAATTTCTGATTAAACGCATTGTTCAGCGAAGTGACCAGTTCGGGCCGGGAATGATCGTAAATCAGATAAGCCACAATCTGATTGCTGATATCCCCTTTCGACAGGTCGTAAATATAGCTGACGACGCTGTAAGCACGCTCCCCGGTGATCTTGTCCTGATACAGATCCGTTGAGCTGCGCGATTTACTGATCGCGTCTTTTTGCAGCAAACGGTCATAAAAACTTTCCGGGGCCGGGAAAAACGTCTGTGCCGAATTCGCCATCATGGAATCGGAGAACTGAAAACGCACCGAATCCTCAGGCGAGAACCAGTAAAACCAGGAAGCATCGCGGGCAATGATGTAACGCTGAGGATCATAAGAGCCGGGGTTTAACGCATTAATCTTATAACGGATAAATTCTGCCGCCGTGTACAGGCACAGCGCATCCCGACTCTGCTCGCGGGAGATAAGCGTTCCGAATGCAGGATTCAGATTCGCCGGGTCGCCGTTGATAGCCCAGGCCGAGCCCCCGCGAGGCAGATATTGCGCAGGGCTTGCACACTCACCGGTGGACTGAATCTGATGAAAACGCACGCCGGTCGCATCGGCAATCAGCTCGTTATCGTTAAATACGCGGGTCATTTCACTCACCAGCGTATTCATGCCGTCGTTCAGGTCGACAAGGCGTTTCTGATGAACAAAAACAACCCACAGTGCGGTAAAAAGGAAGGTAATCATTGCCGAAATCAGCAATGCCTGGCGGGATCTCAGGCTGTCCTGAACAATTCTCATTCATGCACCACTGGCAGCGTCGACACCTTAAAACGTATCACACTTTCGCAGTTTTAGCTTTTCAGGCAGTTGTTTTAACAGCGTTTTTGATGCAGATTTTTAAGCGATGGAGAAGTGGCAGCCCGCGCAGAGCTGCCCTTATATTCAGGCTTTACCGTGTTTTTGCTCATCGCTGCCAAGCAGGATGAAACCAAACGGAATAGAAATAAGAATGGTAAAAACAACACTGTAAATGAAGACCATGGCACCCTGCAGGGCGAACATGCCGGTGGTCCATTCTGAATACGGCAGATTATACTCTCTGACCACACCGCCAAAAGTGGCGCGCCCGACAACCGCAACGGCGGCAATAAAGGCAATGGCTACAACGCATAAAAAACGTTTGCCGTTCCTGGTCTGCAATTTTTCCCGGATCATCGCTCCTCCTTCCTCTTCGACTGGCGATAGGGTATTCCGGGGCTATTTGTAACATTAATGCAAAAGATTTTGAAGGCTTAATGTTAAACCTTGCGACAACAGGAACATGCTGTTGCCCCGAAGGCATAGGCTGTGATAGCGTAAATCCATGAACATAAATCCTGTTGTGTCTGTTTTCGCTAACGCATACTGGTGGCTGCCTTTCTCAGGCGGCTGAAATCGTTCATCTCTTTTTCATTAAGCCGCCGGAAGGCGGCTTAATATTCACATCGTCCTCCGGCGCCAGCAATTTTCCACTTCGGAGGCACCATGAGTACTGATTCACAACCACAAACCATTCTGACCGGCGACCGCCCTACCGGCGCGCTGCATCTGGGACACTACGTAGGTTCTTTACAGCAGCGTGTGGCGCTCCAGCATCACCATCGGCAGTTCGTGTTGATAGCCGATCTTCAGGGACTCACCGACAACGGTAGCGATCCGGCAAAAATTGCCCGCAACATTCCGCAGGTGATGGCCGATTATCTGGCGGTGGGTCTTGACCCGGAAAAAACCACATTCTGCCTGCAATCCGCGCTCCCGGCGCTGGCCGAACTTACCATGCTGTATATGAATATCGTCACCGTTTCCCGCGTGGAGCGTAATCCGACGGTCAAAAACGAGATTGCCCAAAAAGGTTTTTCCCGTTCACTCCCGGTGGGATTTATGGTTTACCCCATCAGCCAGGCTGCCGATATTACCGCCTTCAACGCCACGCTGGTGCCTGTCGGGGGTGACCAACTGCCGATGATTGAACAAACCAATGAGATAGTGCACAAGATGAACAGCCTGCTTGGGAAACCGCTGCTGCACTCGTGCCAGGCGCTGACAGGCAGCACCGACCGCCTCCCCGGCATTGACGGACAGGCGAAAATGTCTAAATCGCTGGGTAATACGCTGTTACTCTCCGCCAGCGACGAAGAGATATGCCGTGCAGTGCACGCGATGTATACCGATCCTGGGCATCTGCGGGTTAGCGATCCCGGCAAAGTGGAAGGCAACGTGGTGTTCAGCTGGTTAGATGCTTTTCATCCGGACAAGTCTCTTGTCGCTGAGATGAAAGCGCATTATCAACGCGGCGGGCTGGGCGACCGGTTGTGCAAAAAAGAGCTGGAAGCGTGTCTGATTGCGTTGTTAACCCCTGTTCGCGAGCGCCGGGCTGCCCTGATAGCCGAGCCAGACTATCTGATGCAGACGCTCAAAGCGGGAACGCAGCGCGCACGGGACGTCACGCAACGAACCGTAGATACGCTGAAGCGCGAACTGGGATTACCGATAATGGGTTAAAGTCCTTTTATTTGTCATACAAATCAAACATAATAACTGCCGACATTCGATGTAAACATTTTTGAGTTCGCCTGCTGCGTGACGTAGCAGGCTTTTTTTTGCAGCTGACTAGCGGCTGACGCTCTGGATCTCATCAATATATTCGCCAGCAAAACTACAGCTACTGATACCGGTGAGGATGGAGCCCTGGCACTGGGCATCCCGCGAGCCAGTTACGATGGTACTGGATGATTCAGTTGCCGCAGGCGGGAGCTCCCGTGCCTGCACGGCTAAAGGATCCGGCATGAAGACATCACTGTTCACGTTCATCAGCATTAAAGCGAGCCCCACAAGGGAAAAGACAATGCCCGGCATGGAGCGTTTGAGGATCAGTCGGCGGTTATTACCCCAGGCAGTAATAATATTAGGCTCGCCATCGAACAGCCCCTTCACCAGCAGACGATAACCAAACCACAAACACAGCATGGCTGGCAGAAAAATAATTGCCTGATAAGCAATCCAGATAGTTACCATGCTGTCCATAAACCACCCCCGCATTGAGATCAGTGTGATTATATGGCGCGGGCGCAAGAGACTGATTGATACGAAATAGTGAAAAAAAACGCCGTTTTCCTCAGGAATACGGCGTAGCAACAACGGCGGGTCACCCGTTTGTATGAAAGCGTCCCGGGCCCACAAACAGCCTGTGGGATTACCCTTTACGGATCTGGATCCGCCAGCAGGCATCACCGGTCTGTTCAAATTCGGTGACCTGGTGCCCACATTCAGCGGCCCAGCGAGGCAGATTTTCGGTGGCCTGCCCGCAGTCATAATCAATGACCAGCACATCACCGCTTGTCATTAACGCCATCTGTTTTTTGGCCTCCACCAGAGGAAAAGGACAGAGTTTCCCGCGAGTATCGAGTTCTATTGTTTTCATCGCATTATCCATTATTGACGGTATTGAGGTTCATCGGACGTATCAGCGTGAAATAGCTGATAAACCAGCTCCCCACGAAAATGGCAGGAATAAATACCCATCCCTGCCACGAAAACCAGGCGGTGTTAACCAGCGTGTTGCCAAGCATGCAGCCACCGGCAAGGCCGCTGCCGACGCCCATCAGCAGACCACCCGCGAGGCTTTTCATTGCCGTCAGGTGTCCCGGATAGCGGAACTTAAGCTCCCGGCTACCGGCTGCGGCCAGTAATGATCCCAGCACGATACCCATCAGCAAATACCCGGCCCAGCCGAAGAAGCCGCTTTTGCCCTCAAAGATGAGCGAAAAGAGCTGCGCGCTTGGACCGCTGATTCCGAGGCCTCCCGGCCTGCCCGACGCCAGGCTCGAGACCCAGGCGAGCAGCGCCACTACGCCAATCAGCGCCGCCGAAACAAAAGGATGCCAGCGTGCCTCAAACAGCAGATGGGCCATTCCGGTTTTTCTGGCCTTGAGTTTCGCTACCGGCAGCGCCGGTTTGTTAAGATGTCGCCATGCGAGGTACAGCGTTAACAGGCACAAAGCCAGTGCTGCGAGCCAGGGAGCAATATGCAGGGTATCGGTAATAGCACCGGCTTCGGTGCGATAATCTTTGAGGGGTTTAATCAGTGGTTTGACGGCGGTATGCCGTATGAACCAGCTTGAAATGATAAAGCCGACCACGGCAAGCAGACTGCCCGCGAGCCCTTCCGCCGCCCGATAGTAGGCCCCCGTCGAGCAGGAACCCGCAAAACTCATTCCCGCCCCGAACAATACGCCACCAACCACCGTTGCCAGCCAAAAGAATGGCCCCGTCGGCAGCGCCGCTAAACCCTGTGGTACAAAAATGAGGAGACCTGCACTCTGAATCGAGATGGCGATAAGTATGGCGATCACCATCCGGTAGTCTTTGAAGAGATAAACATCGCGTAGCCCACCTGCCATGCAGAAACGGCCACGTTGCATGATAAAACCAAGTAAAAAACCCAAGATCAGACCTGTCATCGGGATATTCCTTTTTACATAAGGGACTGAAACGTAACACAATGGCCGCTGGAAAAATTTGGCCGAGAGCAAAAAATAGGGTTTTAAAACAAAAAACCCGCCGTAGCGGGTTTTCAGTGAATAAGTGAGTTTTGTCGATCCTGCGCTGTCGCGAGTGTCAGACATAAAAAAACCGCCCGCGGGCGGTTAACGGCTATGCTCTCAGCATCTGTTCGAGATTGGGCGGGAAAGGCACACCCGGCTGCTGTTTAAGCTTGTTAAGCTTATCGAGGATAAACCTTCTGTCCTCGTTGCTGCCGTTTTGGTAGTACGGTTTAACCACGTTCAGGATCTGGTTCGCAGTGACAGAAGAACTGACGCCAGCGCCAGCCTCACTTTTTCTCATTGCATCACAGATCAGCGTCTCAATATCATGCTGCATTGAATGAAGATCCCTGTCATGAACGACGAAGTGTCGCTCATTGGTTATATGTCCTATCACAAAAATGGTCAACACCACCCCAGTCGGGGCACAAGAAATACGGGTAGCAAATGCCTCTTGACAACTGATTCTGGGTTCCCCGGGACGGGGCCGGAGATAAGTAACAAAATCAAACAATATTGCGAGGATTTTCTTAGCAAACATGCTTAGAATCGGCCTGTCGCCTTTATTTATTCACCGGGTATAAGAGCATATTGTGATCATTGTCTCCGTTCTTAAAGTCAGCAAAGAATTCACTCCCAGACATGCACAATGGCTCCATAAACAGCTCAAGGGCGTCCGCTCCGTTTGTCTGACTAATGCAGGGAGCATTCCTGGGGTTAATACCATACCATTATTACATGACTGGCCAGGATGGTGGTCTAAGCTGGAATTATTCAACCCTGAGCATCCTGATATCGGTAAAGAAGATTTACTGTATATTGATATTGATACCGTCATAACGGGTGATGTCAGTACATTATGTCACCTTCAGGAAATGACGATGTTGAGTGACTTCTCCTGTAAAGACCCGAGCGAAGCGCCGCCTGCATCCGGGCTCATGTTTATTCCGGCAAAAGAAAAGCATAAAGCATGGGAAGCATTTACCCGGAATTCACAAGAGATTATCTCTCGTCCCCGAACGCCCCCTTTCCATGGCGATCAAGGATTTATTGGCGAAGTCTATCCTGATGCACAGCGTTTCCAGCTGTTATTCCCGGGTAAAATTTTGAGCTATAAAGCCGATATCGCCAATAAAACGATGTTCTGCCACGACCCAGATTTATATCGGGGTGATAATAGCGGGCGTCTTCCGACTGAAGCACTGATTGTCTGTTTTCATGGTTACCCACGACCATGGAAAACGGGTTTAAAATGGATACCGGAATTTTCTAAACTGCAAACGGCGAAAATAAAATTTCGCGTAATGAAAAAGAAACTCGCAGCGGTACTGAGAAAAAAATAGCTTAGCTTGCTTTAAACACGACGCCGCTGTCTACTTTTTCAAATATGTCATTGTCGATGGCACTTTCCAGAGACAAGTTTTTCACGGTGATGTTTTTGCTTTTCATGATATTACTGGCATGTCTGAAAGCAGGAATAACAACCGATGAGACTTTGTCTGGTAACGTAGTTGGTTGTTTATCGTTATCCGTCTCATAAAATCTTGGCATATGGAAGTTACTCATATCAAGACCGGCTATATATAAACATTCAAAACCGAGATATGCGATGACCTGTAACGCCCAATACACTACCGTCTCCGCATCGAATACCCCAAGACGAATATCCTTACTAAAAGCGACACATTTGTTGTGCTCGAAAAATGCGACGCCATCATGTTCCCCGTAATACTCGTAGAGATATTGCCGTTCTATTTTTGAGTGATAAATCTTACAGGTAGCATCCTCAACAATAGAGAACTGGCATCTAACGGCACTCT
>NZ_JMPS01000082.1 GCF_000735455.1 Yokenella regensburgei ATCC 49455
TTATTCTTATTGATTACAACCTAAATAAGTCACGTGACGTTATTACTCGAACTTATGAAAATTTGCAAAACCTGGACAAAGAGAATCTGGTGAAATTCTCCTGGGGAGCATATCAACTCCAACCACAAGACACGCTTGAAGTGGCGATGCTGAGAGCCGACGAACTGCTCTATCAACATAAGCGCAGTAAATATGAAGAGCGTAAATAGGAAGTCAACGCCGCTATACCTATAAAAAGGAAAAATCCCCGCCAGAGCACGGGGAAAATAGGACTTCCAAGGAAAAAATGCGGACAAACTATACCCGGTATGGCAACCACACACTGCGGTATATCCCTCACAAATGTTACTCTCAGATTTACCTGACTGGAGCTCAAGCCTATTTGAGCTCGTAAAATCATGTGGTGATGGGGTAACAGAAATTTTGTTACCTGTACCTACCAGTAAGGGATGAATGCTCTTAGCAAACCAATCTCATCGTGAACGTTGCACGATAAGGAAAACTTAAGACAATTTTTCTTTTTTCTACAAAAAAAGATGTCTTTCATATTATACTTACACACAACATCTAAAAACATACAAAAACAGATAAAACATCCTCAACACTTATCCCCTTCTTAAAAGTTAAATAGTCGAACTTGTTTTTTAGAAAATGTTAAATATATTTTATACACATAAGCCTACTTCTATTATTCTGCTTTCAAATATTGATCGGGATCACAAAACATTCATTATAACATGGACAAAAATCGTGTGTTTAATAGTGTGGCACTGAGTCTAACAGGAGTTCATTCTTATGAGCATTTTTATGAAATCATATACCGACGACCGTTGGTTTAATGTTGACAATCTGATTGCCAATCACCATCCATAATCTCCCTTCTTTGCTTTTCATTCGACAGCAAGACTAACACACGTCGGTCAAGCTCTGTCATGCCATAAATTATTCAGCCTCGTCTTAGATGCATGAACAGCACGGGTTCATTTTCTGTCTCACTCCTTTGTGGCGCAGAATGCCTGGACAGCGTGCATGCTCATAAGTCCTAGTCGAATATTTAATGCATCCCGTTTTAAACCATGATTCGTTCATAACGAATCACTGGCTTCTCATACTCTAAAGAAAATAAAGGATTAAATAATGGAACATTTTAAACATTTGCCAGAGCCTTTTCGTATCAAAGTCATCGAACCGGTAAAACGTACAACCAGGAAATACCGTGAAAACGCTATTCAAAAA
Source organism: Yokenella regensburgei ATCC 49455 (assembly GCF_000735455.1). Lineage (GTDB taxonomy): Bacteria > Pseudomonadota > Gammaproteobacteria > Enterobacterales > Enterobacteriaceae > Yokenella > Yokenella regensburgei. Next base: position 1,237 of record NZ_JMPS01000082.1, read on the forward strand.
GCAGGGATGAACCCGTTTTTGCTTGATAGTAAAGATGTCTTTATCGATCTACTCACCGATAGCGGAACCGGTGCCGTCACTCAAAACATGCAGGCAGCCATGCTGCGGGGAGACGAAGCGTATAGTGGAAGCCGAAGTTATTATGCTCTGGCCGACGCAGTAAAAGATATATTCAATTATGAGTATACAATCCCAACCCACCAGGGCCGTGGCGCAGAACAGATCTACATTCCGATCCTCATTAAAAAGCGAGAAGTGGAAAAGGGCCTGGACCGGTCTAAAATGGTCGTCTTCTCTAACTATTTCTTCGACACGACACAAGGCCATAGTCAAATAAATGGTTGTACAGTGAGAAATGTTTATACTCGTGCTGCCTTTGATACAGCGAACTATGACGATTTCAAAGGCAATTTTGATCTTGATGCTTTAGAAAAAGGAATACTCGAAGTTGGTGCCCAGCATGTTCCTTATATCGTATCGACGATCACCTGTAACTCTTCGGGAGGCCAACCCGTATCTCTGGCCAACCTCAGAGCGGTTTACAGTATTGCACAAAAATATGATATCCCGGTAGTAATGGACTCCGCACGTTTTGCTGAAAATGCATACTTCATTCAGCAAAGAGAGTCTGAATATAAAGACTGGACTGTCCTGGATATCACGAGAGAAACTTATAAGTATGCTGATATGCTGGCAATGTCGGCAAAAAAAGATGCTATGGTGCCAATGGGAGGGTTGCTGTGTATTAAAAATGAGAGTTTTATCGATATTTATAACGAATGTCGAACGCTATGCGTGGTCCAGGAGGGTTTCCCCACATATGGGGGTCTGGAAGGCGGTGCAATGGAACGTCTTGCCGTTGGTTTGTATGACGGAATGCGTCAGGACTGGTTAGCCTATCGTACCGGACAAATTCAGTATCTCGTGGACGGGCTTGAAAATATCGGCGTTAAATGCCAGATGGCCGGGGGCCATGCGGCATTTGTTGATGCAGGTAAGTTGTTGTCGCACATTCCCTCTGAACAATTTCCAGCACAATCTCTTGCATGCGAACTCTATAAGGTAGCTGGAATTAGAGCTGTTGAAATCGGTTCGTTCCTACTCGGCAGAGACCCTAAAACAGGGCAACAGCTACAATGCCCCGCTGAACTACTGCGGTTAACGATCCCCAGAGCGACCTATACTCAAACTCACATGGATTTTATTATTGAAGCGTTTAAGCACGTGAAAGAAAACATCCTCAATATTAAGGGACTGGATTTTACATATGAACCAAAAGTATTACGTCACTTTACCGCAAGGCTAAAAGAAGTATAACCCTTTAAATCTACTAAATGGCCACAGTAGTGGCCATTTAGTAGGCAGGTATTAAGATGCGCTGTATTTAAACCAGTCGCACTGCTGTAAATAAGGTGGTGGTATGAAAATTTCATCAAAAACTAAACACTCCTCATTCTGGGGGGTAATGGTCATTGCTGCCACTGTTGTGGGAGGAGGAATGTTTGCTTTACCCGTCGAACTGGCTGGTTCATGGTTCCTGTGGGGAGTTTGCATTCTTATTATAGCCTGGTTTTCAATGCTGCATTCGGGGTTGTTGTTACTAGAAGCTACGCTAAACTATCCGGTAGGTTCCAGTTTTAATACCGTTACGAAAGATCTAATTGGTGAAAGGTGGAACATTATTAGCGGGATCACTATTGCATTTGTACTGTACATCCTTACGTATGCATATATATCAGCTAATGGCGCTATAATAAGTGAGACGCTTCTTATCAACTGGGACTATAGTATCGCCCCGGAGATTGTAGGTGTAGGAACGGCTATTCTGGCTGGTATTATTCTGTTTCTGAGCTCTATGGCTGCGACCAGAATAGCCTCTATTTTCCTTGGTATTAATATCATTGCGTTCATTGTAATCTGCGGTACCTTTTTTCTCAGAGTGGATTACTCAACGTTAATGGATGCTCATTCCGCTAATGGGAACGATGAAAGTTATTTTCCCTATATTTTTATGGCACTACCAGTTTGCCTCGCCTCCTTCGGATTTCACGGGAATATCCCGAGCCTTATAATAAGCTATGGTAAAAATAACAAGCAACTGATCAAGAGTATTGTCTTTGGTTCTTTACTTGCTCTTATTGTCTATTTACTGTGGTTGTACTGCACCATGGGCAGTATCCACCGAGATGAATTTCGTCAGATCATCTCAGCGGGGGGGAATATTAATCACTTAGTTAAATCATTCATAGCAAACAGTCAAGGTGGAACATTTAAATTATGCTTAATTCTGTTTTCTAATCTGGCTGTTGCTAGCTCCTTTTTTGGCGTTACTTTAGGTTTGTTTGATTACCTGTCGGATCTCCTTAAAATTGACAGCTCACTATTTAATCGAGGAAAAGTAGTGCTGCTGATTTTTATCCCTCCATGCATTCTGTATTTATTTGTACCTAATGGTTTCATCTATGGCATTGGTGGTGCTGGATTATGCGCTACAATCTGGGCAGTTATTATCCCTGCCGCTTTAGCCCTGAAGTCCAGAGAAAAATTTCCACACAAGGAATTTACTGTCTGGGGAGGAAAATACATTCCAGCATTTGTGGTTATCTTCGGTATCGCTGTCATCATTTGTTGGTTAGCTAATGCACTAGAGATATTACCGAGATTCAAATAATAAGTTAATTAATCTGATATGTTTTACACTAGATAATGATAGTGTCCATACACGTTGACAGCTCTTATACTTTCTAACTAAACCAATAAAGTATGAAGCCCGCCTTTATGCGGGCTTCATCGCATATCCTAATTTTATTATTACACAAGAATTAAAATCCTTAAACACCACCAGTGTTAATATGAAAGCATCATCTTTTACAACCAAAAATGTATATCATACCTGGGTCATATCGATGCTACTGAGAGCATCAGAGCGTGAACTGACTGGGACTGGCAATGATAAGCCGACTTAAGCCTACCATTACCAGAAAAGCGCCAGAGGTATTGCATAATATATTAATAGATAAACCTTATAGTAATCAGATATCCGGGATTACTTGTGTTTATACAATGCGGCGTTTGCACTCCATTTACTCCCGTGTCCCGGGATCGTCAGGCGACTCACCATAAAATAATCAGCACCTGCGCGCTCCGCTTTTCTCTTCAATAAAGACATTGCATCACCCGAAGTCGATGCATCCGATACAGATATATGACCGGTCTCAATTAGGTCACTTGATTTATTATGTATCTCTGTAGCTGAAATAGCTGACATTGACATACCGAGAAGAAGCATTGCACCAAGATTTTTAACTTTCATAAAACCTCAAAGAGTAAATAAATACATGAGATTATAGTTAATCAGAATGGTATGTTTAAAACAATAAAGCACCTGATGCTTTACATTCAATTACACGAATTGAAATACACCCCACAATATGAACAAAGGATGAGATGCTTATCGTAATACATATTTCAGATAATGAATTAAAATTAACACCACCACTATATATTTATGTATTACATTTAACTCAGAGAAAAAAATCACCAATATTAAATGTCAGAACCAATAGTTCCTAAATCGTTTAATACAACCTAAAATGCAAATTGCATAGATAAATATGATCTGTATCACATTATGTACGAATGGCGAGAGAACCAATACGTAACGCCTCTGTCTAACTTGGTAAAGTTATACACTACCAAAGCAAGCTGACTACAAATTGGTAACAGGAGGGGGAAGTGAAAAAAGTGTGGCTGGTAATTTTTTGCATTGTTTCCGGATGTGATGAAAATATGAGTGAGGATTCAGCTTCAATTAGTGGCAAGAGCAGCATGGACAGTTTAACAACACTTCAGTCGGTCATAATTTCCGATATTGATACATACAAACGAGAGCGTGGTATTTTTTCTTTATGGGACCACATAAATACAGAGTATGTTACTACGCCATACATTCGTAGCAAATCAGTGACATCTACAAGAAAAAGTCCATCTCCCATTTTTGAAAAATGCTATTCAGCTGACTATCCCAGACGTTCTGGATGAACATCCTTTTTGTTATCTCCTCGTTTACTAATATCCCATAGTTTATATTATACTGTGTTTACCACTTTTTTTGTTGGTTAAACAGAATTGCTGAATCCGCTCACTCTTTTTAAGTAAATCCCCTAACTTTTAAAAATCACATTAATAAATTATCTGCACGGGGACGGTCTGCTCCCGACAGAGCTGTGGACTGACCCCGCCCCGGTAGACGATCCTGCCCTATAGTTGGACTGACCCCGCCCCGGTAGACGATCCTGCCCTATAG
>NZ_JMPS01000083.1 GCF_000735455.1 Yokenella regensburgei ATCC 49455
TTTCGAATCTAATATCATAGTCCTTTCAACTCTATCGCAACTTTTCACTCTGAGTAGAAAGGTTAATAACAACTGGCTTTTATCAGATCATACAGGTTTATACGATGAGTATGAGGCAGAAAGGATATCCAAACGGTCCCCTGGTGAGAGCAATATGGGATTGCTGTGATGAGCTGTATGAGCGTTTAGGCCGCGTTCCTGAAAGACAGGAACTCTTGCAGGAGATGAAGCTACGGGAACCCGAGAGGGCAGGTCTAAGTACTTATGGAAGACAGAGAATTGAATGGAAGCTGTACCACGATTTTGAAAGCACGGAGAAAGCAGATAGTTGCCTTAATATTATACCCGCGGAATTTTTAGAGCCACAGCTACGCCGAGTTGTTTATGCCGTTACACAACTGGGGGAAGTTTCGATTCCACAGGTCATTGAATGGCTTGATTTTAGCAACGCCCCGCTAAAGTTGAATGAAATTCGATCACAATTCCAGGCGCTCACCGTCAATGATAATCAGCGTGCACGATATCGTGCATCCCGTACCAGCATGGTTAGCGATCAGGGGCATTATATGGACAAGCTCTTCCGCACCGGAAAAGGGAGGGCGACCCGCTATGTTCTTTATGATCCAAACATACACGGTGTCTGGGATATTGGCGATGACGGAAAAACGCCAGTAGAGATTGTAAAACCTACTTTCCTAGAGAGGTTAAGGATTTTGCATGAATGTACTGATTGTCCTGAGTTAAAACTGGAGGATATGCGTGCAAGAGTGCTGAGGGAAATTGTGGATCGTGAAGGTCAGCCTATCTTTAGGAAAAGACTACTGGATGCCTACAATCGAGCATGTGCAGTTACCGACTGTGCGATCGCTGAATTACTTGAGGCCGCTCATATAATTCCTTATTCAGGTGCCCAGCATTGTAAGGCCATGCACGGAATACTTCTCAGGACCGATATACACACGCTATTTGACAAAGGGCTGCTTTGGATAGAGCAGAACTTTAGGGTTAGCCTCGACCCTGGGTTACTAAACAGTGAGTACGGTCATTTACAGGGTAAATTAATGAGATTGCCGGAGGCACGAATGGATCGCCCACTTAAGGCTCATCTCGCCTATCATCGTGCGCTTTTTGTAAATAAATTATGATGTTATATTGAATGCTCGAAAGCAAGTTTGACCTGCTCCCCGTTGATTGACATACGGCGTGATGTTAGTAATGTCTTAACCAGGTGTGAGAACAATTGCGAACTTCCGCTTCTCGCTCTTAGCAGACCTTGCGATTTTTCAAGAGGTCCCTGTCGAGCCAACAGTGAACATAGGCATAAACAAAGAATACCAATTCCGTAGCACAGAGCCCTCTGTTTTGTTAGTCTTGTTCGGGCTGTTCACCACGCGCTAAACACATTTTGGATTGAATTGCATGCACCGACTTTATACCTACCTTTGCAATATTCACGCACTTCCCTCAACAGTTTTTACAGTTAAAAAGACGGAAAATATTGAAGAGAGTATTGATGGGGACAACATAATTGAAGAGTGCCAAACCATTTACGAATTTAACAATGGTGTAAAGATTTTATGTAAGACGGAGTCAGATACCTTCCAGTCCGACGACATATGCTGTGAGTGCTGGATCAGCTATGAGGTCGTACACGATGGTGGATATTTAATCCACCCTCTAAAAAAACAATTTTATAATCGTTGTCAGGAGACATTCTGGATGAAAATGCAGAAACATCTCGACTGCCCCCCTCCCCCCGAATAATTGCTCATAGCGGGCTTTATTGTAATGATGTTTGAAATAACCCGTAACCTACTCCCCGCTGATTAATACATCGCGATGTTAGTAATGTCCTCAATAACAGCGTGAGGATATATCTATTAATGGATGTGTTTGCGAGGAGCATCCTCCGTGAAGCAGAAGCCAGATTCCCGCCCAACAAATTTGGTGCAAGCACGCTATCATTCACGTGACCTTATACACACTACGCAAAAGGTTCCACGGTAGTAAGAACCGGAAGTGAAACCTCTTAACTCACGAGAAGAACATTCCCCCCAAAAGCGACTCACGAGACCTTTATGGACACGAATGGTTGTATTTAACCTTAGAGAAAAGTCAACTCGACAAGCATGGGGCCAGTAGGGATAAATTGTGCTTGTTGAAGACTGTCGCACATAAAGATAGAACAACTCCAGAACAAGTCTGACCGGGTTTTACTGGAACGTTTTAGAAGAGGTTTTGATAAATTATTTTGATAAAATTTTGATAACCGTTAGCAGGCTATCCAAAAACAACGGGAGCGTTACACTCCCGTTAATGGATTTAACAAATATCCAGATTACATATTGGCAATGATCGCATCGCCAAACTCTGAACATTTCAGCAACTTAGCACCTTCCATCAGACGTTCGAAATCGTAGGTCACGGTTTTCGCGTTGATGGCACCGCTCATGCCTTTAACAATTAAATCGGCCGCTTCGGTCCAGCCCATGTGACGCAGCATCATTTCAGCAGAGAGGATAACGGAACCCGGGTTCACTTTATCCTGGCCTGCGTACTTCGGTGCAGTCCCGTGGGTGGCTTCGAACAGTGCGCATTCGTCACCGATGTTGGCACCCGGAGCGATACCGATACCGCCAACCTGCGCCGCCAGGGCGTCAGAGATGTAGTCACCGTTAAGGTTCATACAGGCGATAACGTCGTATTCAGCCGGACGCAGCAGGATCTGCTGCAGGAAGGCATCAGCGATAACGTCTTTGATGATGATCTCTTTGCCGGTTTTCGGGTTCTTCACTTTCTGCCACGGACCGCCGTCAATCAACTCGCCACCGAATTCGGTACGGGCCAGTTCATAGCCCCAGTCTTTGAACGCACCTTCGGTGAACTTCATGATGTTACCCTTGTGTACCAGGGTTACAGAATCACGGTTGTTGTCGATAGCGTACTGGATAGCCGCGCGTACCAGGCGTTTGGTACCTTCTTCTGAACACGGCTTGATGCCGATGCCGCAATGTTCCGGGAAGCGGATTTTCTTCACGCCCATCTCTTCGCGCAGGAACTTGATGACTTTTTCTGCATCAGCGGAGTCAGCTTTCCATTCGATACCGGCGTAGATGTCTTCAGAGTTTTCGCGGAAGATAACCATGTCGGTCAGCTCCGGGTGTTTAACCGGGCTCGGAGTACCGTCGTAGTAACGTACCGGACGCAGGCAGACGTACAGATCCAGCTCCTGACGCAGGGCAACGTTCAGGGAACGAATGCCGCCGCCGACCGGAGTGGTCAGAGGGCCTTTGATGGCAACACGATATTCACGAATCAGATCGAGCGTTTCAGCAGGCAGCCAGACGTCCTGGCCGTAAACGTGGGTGGATTTCTCACCGGTGTAAATTTCCATCCAGGAAATTTTACGCTCACCTTTGTAGGCTTTTTCAACAGCGGCATCAACCACTTTCAGCATCGGGGGGGTAACGTCAACGCCGATACCATCGCCTTCAATGAACGGGATAATCGGGTTGTGAGGGACGTTCAGTTTGCCGTTTTGCAGGGTGATCTTTTGGCCTTCCGCCGGAACTACTACTTTGCTTTCCATTAACCTCTCCTTCGAGCGCTTCTGGGTTTGCTCTTCCTTTCCACACTGCGGGCGCGAATCAGTTTGAGCAATATAATTTTTTGTTAATGATTTGTAATGAGCGGGTCAATACTACCTGAATGTTGACCGCCATGAAAGGCATTCGTAATTAGGCTATAATGCGGCAATTGACAACGTCTGAAAATACCATGCAGAAAACTTCTAATAGAAATCACCGGGTTGAGCGATTCAGCTCACGACAAAACACCAAAGCGCGTAAACCAACCCAGCCCCGTCGCGTTATTCTGTTCAATAAACCCTACGATGTGCTGCCGCAGTTTACCGATGAAGCAGGACGCAGCACGCTGAAGGATTTTATCCCCGTTCAGGGGGTGTATGCGGCCGGTCGCCTGGACCGTGATAGTGAAGGCCTGCTGGTGTTAACCAACGATGGCGCACTGCAGGCACAGCTCACCCAGCCGGGCAAGCGCACGGGGAAAATTTACTACGTGCAGGTGGAAGGTGAACCCAGCGCTGAGGCGATAGCGGCGCTGCGTAACGGCGTGACGCTGAACGATGGCCCCACCCTGCCTGCTGGGGTTGAGGCAGTAGCGGAGCCCGAATGGCTATGGCCGCGCAACCCGCCTATTCGCGAGCGTAAATCCATTCCCACCGGTTGGTTAAAAATCACCCTTTATGAGGGCCGTAACCGTCAGGTCAGACGCATGACGGCACACGTTGGTCTTCCAACGCTGCGCCTCATTCGTTACGCAATGGGCGGTTATACCCTTGATAATCTCGCCAACGGTGAATGGCGGGATGCCTGACTAAGGAGCCAGAATGTTCAAGCCGCACGTTACCGTTGCCTGCGTGGTTCACGCCGAAGGCAAATTCCTCGTGGTGGAGGAGACCATTAACGGCAAAGCGCTGTGGAACCAGCCTGCCGGGCACCTGGAGGCGGACGAAACCCTGCTGCAGGCCGCCAGTCGCGAACTGTGGGAAGAGACCGGGATCCGCGCTACGCCGCAGCATTTTATTCGTATGCACCAGTGGCTGGCACCCGATCACACGCCCTTTCTGCGCTTTCTGTTTGCCATCGATCTTAACGAAACGTGCGCGACTGAACCGCACGACAGCGATATCGACCGCTGCCTGTGGCTCACCGCGGAGGAGATCCTGAACGCCAAAAACCTGCGTTCCGCGCTGGTTGCCGAAAGTATTCGCTGCTGGCAGAGCGGCGAGCGGCACCCGCTGTCGCTTGTCGGTGAATTTAACTGGCCATTCACAGAGGGTGTCAAGCCCGGGACTGCGTGATAGAATACGCCGCCTTAAAGTTTAATGTCGTGAGTATTCCATGTCAGATAACAGCCAGAAAAAAGTAATCGTCGGCATGTCCGGCGGTGTCGATTCCTCCGTTTCCGCCTACCTGTTACAACAACAGGGCTATAAGGTGGAGGGCCTGTTCATGAAGAACTGGGAGGAAGATGACGGCGAGGAATACTGCACCGCAGCGGCGGATCTGGCCGACGCTCAGGCCGTTTGCGATAAGCTCGGCATTGAACTGCACACCGTCAACTTTGCTGCAGAATACTGGGATAACGTGTTCGAGCTGTTCCTTGCGGAATATAAAGCCGGACGCACGCCAAACCCGGATATTCTGTGCAACAAAGAAATCAAATTTAAAGCCTTCCTGGAATTTGCCGCAGAAGATCTGGGTGCCGACTACATCGCCACCGGCCACTACGTGCGCCGCGCCGATGTCGACGGCAAAAGCCAGCTGCTGCGAGGCCTTGATGGCAACAAAGACCAGAGCTATTTCCTATACACCCTGAGCCATGAGCAGATTGCCCAGAGCCTGTTCCCGGTGGGTGAGCTGGAAAAACCTGAGGTCCGTAAAATCGCCGAAGCGCTCGACCTCATCACCGCGAAGAAAAAAGATTCTACCGGTATCTGCTTCATCGGTGAGCGTAAATTCCGTGAATTCCTTGGCCGCTACCTGCCGGCGCAGCCGGGTAAAATCCTGACCGTTGATGGTGAAGAGATTGGCCAGCACCAGGGCCTGATGTACCACACCCTCGGTCAGCGTAAAGGGCTCGGCATCGGTGGCACCAAAGAAGGTAGCGAAGATCCGTGGTACGTGGTCGATAAGGACGTTGAAAACAACATCCTTATCGTTGCCCAGGGTCACGAGCATCCGCGTCTGATGTCCGTAGGACTGATTGCCCAACAGCTGCACTGGGTCAACCGCGAGCCGCTGACCGGCACACTGCGCTGCACCGTGAAAACCCGCTACCGCCAGACCGATATTCCGTGCACCGTCACCGCCATTGACGATGAGCGTATCGAAGTACGCTTCGACGAGCCGGTTGCGGCGGTAACGCCGGGTCAGTCTGCGGTCTTTTACAGCGGTGAAGTCTGCCTTGGCGGCGGTATTATTGAACAACGTTTGCCGCTGCCGGTTTAATGCGTTTATTGCACACGAGCTAAGGAGTTTGCGTGGCCAAAAATTATTATGACATCACGCTGGCGCTGGCCGGGATCTGCCAGTCCGCCCGACTCGTACAACAGCTCGCGCATCAGGGGCATTGCGACAGCGATGCCCTGCACGTTTCGCTGAACAGCGTCATCGATCTGAACCCTTCTTCCACCCTCGGCGTGTTTGGCGGCAGCGAAGCCAACCTGCGCCTGGGTCTGGAAACCCTGCTCGCCGTGCTGAACGCCAGCAGCCGCCAGGGACTGAACGCCGAACTCACACGTTATACCCTAAGCATGATGGTGCTGGAGCGTAAACTTGCCGCCGCGAAAGGCGCGATGGATACCCTCGGTAACCGCATCGGTGGGCTACAGCGCCAGCTCGACCATTTTGATTTACAATCTGAAACGCTGCTGAGCGCCATGGCGGGCATTTACGTCGACGTCATCAGCCCGCTTGGTCCGCGTATTCAGGTTACCGGCTCCCCTGCGGTACTGCAAAGTCCTCAGGTTCAGGCCAAAGTTCGTGCTGCACTGCTGGCAGGCATTCGCGCCGCCGTACTGTGGCAGCAGGTTGGCGGTGGCCGCCTGCAACTGATGTTCTCTCGTAGTCGCCTGACCACCCAGGCCAAACACATTCTCGCTCATTTAACCCCGGAGTTGTGATTTATGGAATTATCCTCACTGACCGCCGTTTCCCCTGTCGATGGACGCTACGGCGATAAAGTCAGCGCGCTGCGCGGGATCTTCAGCGAATACGGTTTGCTGAAATTCCGTGTACAGGTTGAAGTACGCTGGCTGCAAAAACTGGCCGCGCACGCAGCGATCAAGGAAGTTCCTGCTTTTGCTGCCGACGCAAACGGTTACCTCGATACTATCGTCGCCAACTTTAATGAAGAAGATGCCGCTCGCATTAAGACCATCGAGCGCACCACCAACCACGACGTGAAAGCGGTTGAGTACTTCCTGAAAGAGAAAGTGGCAGCGATCCCGGAACTGCACGCGGTGTCTGAATTCATCCACTTCGCCTGCACCTCCGAAGACATCAACAACCTCTCCCACGCGCTGATGCTGAAAACCGCCCGCGATGAAGTGGTGCTGCCATACTGGCGCAAGCTCATCGACGCGGTGAAAGATCTCGCGGTGCAGTACCGTGATATCCCGCTGCTCTCCCGTACCCACGGCCAGCCGGCAACCCCATCCACCATGGGTAAAGAGATGGCGAACGTCGCATACCGTATGGAGCGTCAGTACCGTCAGCTGAACCAGGTGGAGATCCTCGGCAAAATCAACGGTGCCGTAGGTAACTACAACGCCCACATCGCCGCGTACCCGGAAGTTGACTGGCACCAGTTCAGCGAAGAGTTTGTATCTTCTCTCGGTATTCAGTGGAACCCGTACACCACTCAGATTGAGCCGCACGACTATATCGCCGAGCTGTTCGACTGCATCGCCCGTTTCAACACCATCCTCATCGATTTCGATCGTGACGTCTGGGGCTACGTGGCGCTGAACCACTTCAAGCAAAAAACCGTGGCGGGCGAAATCGGCTCCTCCACCATGCCGCATAAAGTGAACCCGATTGACTTCGAAAACTCCGAAGGCAACCTGGGCCTGGCTAACGCTGTGCTGCAGCACCTGGCGAGCAAACTGCCGGTCTCCCGCTGGCAGCGTGACCTGACCGACTCCACCGTGCTGCGTAACCTCGGCGTGGGTATTGGCTATGCGCTCATCGCGTATCAATCCACCCTGAAAGGCGTAAGTAAGCTCGAAGTGAACCGCGATCGTCTGCTGGCAGAACTCGACAGCAACTGGGAAGTCCTGGCTGAACCAATTCAGACCGTGATGCGCCGCTACGGCATTGAGAAGCCGTATGAAAAACTGAAAGAACTGACCCGCGGCAAGCGCGTGGATGCCGAAGGCATGAAGCAGTTCATCGACAGCCTGGCGCTGCCGGAAGAAGAAAAAACCCGTCTGAAGGCGATGACCCCGGCTAACTACCTGGGCCGTGCTATTCAGATGGTTGACGATTTGAAGTAAGCTTCCCTCCCCTCTCTGCGCCCGCGCAGAGAGGTTTTCCCCCGGTTTAATAAATGTTTATCTCCGAAATCCCATAATGAGCGTTAAACTAGTCTCATCATAATGTAGTGAGGAACAGACTATGCGCGTACTCGTTGTTGAAGATAATGCTCTGTTACGTCATCACCTGAAAGTACAGCTCCAGGAAATGGGGCATCAGGTCGATGCGGCAGAGGATGCCAGGGAAGCAGATTATTATCTGGGCGAGCATGTTCCTGATATCGCGCTGGTTGACCTCGGCTTACCCGATGAAGACGGTCTTTCGCTTATCCGTCGTTGGCGCAGCCATGACATTTCACTGCCGGTACTGGTGCTGACCGCGCGTGAAGGCTGGCAGGATAAGGTTGAAGTGCTGAGTGCAGGCGCTGACGACTACGTGACTAAACCGTTCCATATTGAAGAAGTTGCTGCCCGAATGCAGGCGCTGATGCGCCGTAACAGCGGCCTGGCCTCTCAGGTTATCTCGATGCCACCGTTCCAGGTGGATCTTTCGCGCCGCGAGCTCTCCATCAGCGATGAAGTAATTAAGCTTACCGCGTTTGAATACACCATCATGGAAACGCTTATCCGCAACAGCGGCAAAGTGGTCAGCAAAGACTCGCTGATGCTGCAGCTGTATCCGGATGCAGAGCTGCGTGAGAGTCATACGATTGATGTGCTGATGGGACGCCTGCGTAAAAAAATTCAGGCACAGTATCCGCATGACGTGATCACGACAGTCCGCGGTCAGGGCTACTTATTCGAACTTCGCTGATGAAAAGAATTACCCGGCACTTCCTGCCGCTCTCGCTACGGATCCGCTTTTTACTCGCCACCGCCGCCGTTGTCCTGGTGCTGTCGCTGGCCTATGGCGTAGTCGCCCTGGTGGGCTACAGCGTCAGCTTCGATAAAACCACCTTCCGCCTGCTGCGCGGAGAGAGCAACCTGTTCTACACCCTTGCCAAATCAGAGAACGGGAAAATCAGCGTCGAAATGCCGGAGGGCCTGAACCAGCAAAGCCCGACGATGGCGCTCATCTATAACCATCAGGGGAAACTGCTCTGGCAACAGCGCGATGTGCCGTGGCTGACGCAGCGTATTCGTCCCGACTGGCTCAACGAGAATGGCTTCCACGAAATTGAAGCCGATATGGACTCCAGTAGCATGCTGATGCGTAACGATCACAAGGTTCAGCAGCGGTTGAGTGAGTTTCGTGCCGACAACGAAGACTCCGAGATGACCCACTCGGTGGCGGTCAATATTTACCCCGCCAGGGGCAATATGCCGGATCTGACCATCGTGGTGGTCGATACCATTCCCGTCGAGCTTAAACGCTCGTACATGGTGTGGAGCTGGTTTATCTATGTGCTCGCCGCCAATTTACTGCTGGTTATTCCGCTCCTGTGGGTAGCCGCCTGGTGGAGTCTGCGCCCTATCGAATCGCTGGCGGGCGAAGTCCGCGAGCTGGAAGAGCATCACCGCGAACAGCTCAACCCGGAAACCACCCGCGAGCTGACGAGCCTGGTGCGTAACCTGAACCGCCTGCTGAAAAGCGAGCGCGAGCGCTACGACAAATATCGCACCACCCTCACCGACCTGACGCACAGCCTGAAAACACCGCTGGCGGTGCTGCAAAGCACGCTGCGCTCTATGCGCAGCGAGAAGCTCAGCGTGACCGACGCCGAGCCGATTATGCTTGAGCAAATTAGCCGTATTTCGCAGCAGATTGGCTACTATCTCCATCGCGCCAGCATGCGCGGCGGCAGTGCACTGCTGAGCCGGGAACTGCACCCGGTTGCCTCGCTGCTCGATAACCTGACCTCCGCGCTGAACAAGGTTTATCAGCGTAAAGGGGTGAACATCTCTCTCGATATTTCGCCTGAGATTAGCTTTGTCGGTGAGCAGAACGACTTCATGGAAGTGATGGGTAACGTACTCGATAACGCCTGTAAGTACTGCCTTGAGTTCGTCGAGGTTTCCGCCCGCCAGACCGATGAACATCTGCATATCATCGTTGAAGACGATGGCCCAGGGATCCCACAAAGTAAACGCAGACTGGTGTTCGATCGCGGTCAGCGGGCGGATACTCTGCGTCCAGGGCAAGGCGTTGGCCTCTCCGTCGCCCGCGAAATTGTCGATCAGTATGAAGGGAAAATACTCGCCGGAGACAGCCTGCTTGGCGGCGCCCGAATGGAGGTGATTTTCGGGCGTCAACAGGTTGACAGCAAAGACGGTGCGTCCTGAGAGAAATTCGCCGGGACTGCATCGTTATCAAACGGATTCCGTTATAATCCGTGTAGAACCTGCCTGCGAGAAATACTATGGACTACCATCTCACACTTAACTGGCCCGAATTCATCGAACGCTACTGGCAAAAACGCCCGGTCGTGTTGAAACGGGGCATCAATAATTTCGTCGACCCTATCAGCCCTGACGAGCTTGCCGGGCTGGCAATGGAAAACGAAGTCGACAGTCGGCTGGTCAGCCACCTCGACGGTAAATGGCAGGTCAGCCATGGGCCGTTCGACAGCTACGATCATCTTGGCGAAAACAACTGGTCGCTGCTGGTCCAGGCGGTGAACAACTGGCACGAACCCACGGCCGCGCTGATGCGCCCGTTCCGCGCGCTGCCGGACTGGCGCATGGACGATCTGATGATCTCCTTCTCCGTCCCCGGCGGCGGCGTTGGCCCGCACCTCGATCAGTATGACGTGTTTATTATTCAGGGTACCGGCCGCCGTCGCTGGCGCGTAGGTGAAAAGATCCCAATGAAGCAGCACTGCCCGCATCCGGACCTCCTGCAGGTAGACCCGTTTGATGCCATCATCGACGAAGAGATGGAACCAGGCGATATCCTCTATATTCCGCCAGGCTTCCCGCACGAAGGCTATTCGCTGGAAAACTCGCTGAACTACTCGGTGGGTTTCCGTGCGCCAAACGGGCGTGAACTCATCAGCGGCTTTGCCGATTATGTGCTGCAGCGCGAACTGGGTAGCCTGCGTTATACCGATCCCGACGTCCCCTCCCGCGAGCATCCGGCCGATATTCTGCCCGTCGAGCGTGACCGTCTGCGGGCGATGATGGTTGATCTGATGAATCAGCCGGAGCACTTTGACCAGTGGCTTGGCGAGTTTATCACCCAGTCTCGCCACGAGCTGGACATCTCTCCGCCGGAGCCGCCGTATCAGCCGGATGAAATCTACGATGCGCTGCAACAGGGCGATAAACTGGTTCGTCTGGGTGGCCTGCGCGTCGTGCGTATTGGTGAAGAGGTGTACGTCAACGGCGAGAAGGTTGACTCCCCGCACCGTCCGGCCCTCGCCGCGCTCGCCAGCCATATCGTGCTGACTCATGAGCACTTCGGCGCTGCGCTTGAAGACGCACCGTTCCTCGCGATGCTGGCCGCGCTGGTCAACAGCGGGTACTGGTTCTTCGAGGACTAAGTTCTAAAAAATCATGCAAAAGGATCGTAGGCCGGGTAAGGCGTAGTCCTACCCGGCAGTGTTGCCTGATGCGCTACGCTTATCAGGCCTACGGAGTTATGTCGTTCGTTACCACCGCTCGCCAGCATTCATCTCAATAACATCCCCACCCCAGTCCCGCTGGTACAATCCGGACCGGACATCACGATGAAAACTGGAAAAAGGCCAATCTTGTACACGTTGCACCCAACCATGTTTGACCGGGTTAAAGTAGGTGTAATCCATGTGACGACGGTAATCGGTCTCATCACAAATGGTATGCTCCCAGAACCGCGGTTGCCAGAGCCCACCGACGCCCAACGAACGGGTAAACGACTTTTTAATTTCGCGCCAACGACCTGAGTAATCACTTTCAGTTGGCGGCAGCGTCCAGATACAGTGCATATGTTCAGGCAGAACAACCCAGGCATCAATGGTGAACGGCATCCGTTGCATCACAGTTTTGACGCAAAGCCGTAGGGTCTGGATGTTGTGGGTCAGCAATTCGGTTTGACGGTTTTTCAGGTTGACGGTGAAAAACCAGGTTCCACCGTTAATGTAAGAACGACGATAGTCAGACACGAGGCAGATCCTTTGCTGTTCTGCCCGGTGTGCTGCGCTTACCGGGCCTACCGTTTTGTAGGCCGGATAAGCGCAGCGCATCCGGCACAGGCGAACAACTTATCCCTTCGCCGTTAGCTGCGCGATACGCACAATAACCTGCACCGCTTTCTCCATCCCTTCGAGCGTGACGAACTCATGCTTGCCATGATAGTTGTAGCCACCGGTAAACAGATTCGGGCACGGCAGGCCCATGAAGGAGAGCTGCGCGCCGTCAGTGCCGCCGCGAATCGGCTTCAACTGCGGCTCGATGTCGCAATCCTGCATCGCCTTACGGGCGATTTCCAGGATATGCGGATGCTCCATCACCTTCTCACGCATGTTGTAATAGCTGTCTTCGATAACCAGCTCGATGTAGCAATCCGGGTGCAGACCTTTACCTACCTTCTTCGCAATCTCCATCATCTTGCGCTTACGGGCTTCAAACTTTTTACGGTCGAAGTCACGAATGATGTAGTGCATTTCAGCGCGATCGACGGTGCCCTTCATGTTCGCCAGGTGGTAGAAACCCTCGTAGCCTTCGGTGGTTTCCGGCGTCTCATCGGCCGGGATTTCGGCATGAATACGGCTGGCAAGCGTCAGCGCGTTCACCATTACCCCTTTGGCAGTACCTGGGTGCACATTGTTACCCACGATTTTGATGGTCACTGATGCCGCGTTGAAGTTCTCATACTCAAGCTCACCCACGCCGCCGCCGTCGACGGTATAGGCCCACTTCGCGCCAAAGGCGGCAACGTCAAAGTGCTTCGCCCCTTTTCCCACTTCTTCATCGGGCGTAAACGCCACGCGGATATCACCGTGTGGGATGTTTTTCTCTTTCAGGGTGGCAAGCGCGGTCATTATCTCAGCCACGCCGGCTTTATCATCAGCGCCGAGCAGCGTTTTACCGTCGGTGGTGATGAGCGTCTGGCCCAGCAGCTGATGCAGAACCGGGAACATCACCGGTGACAGTACTTCATCACCGATACCGAGGGCGATATCTCCCCCACGATAGTTTTCCACAATCTGCGGATTGACGTTTTTACCGCTGAAATCGGGTGCGGTATCCACGTGCGAAATGAATCCGATGGCCGGGATATTGCCTGCCGTATTGGCCGGCAGAGTCCCCATCACGGTCCCTTTTTCGCTCAGAGTGACGTTAACCAGCCCCATCTCTTCAAGCTGTTCTTTGAGCAAACGTAACAGTTTCCACTGCCCCTCGGTGCTCGGTACCTGACGGACGCCAGGCTTCGACTGCGTATCCAGAGAAACATAGTGCAAAAAACGCTCAAGTAATTTATCCATGTAGTCACCCCCACTAATTGTGCAAACATTATCAGGAAGCACGAAAACACAAATATTGCGTCAGGTCACTTTTACCCCGCAGATACCCATTTTTTTTCACCCCCCGACCTGCTGAAATAAAGGTAGCTTATCAATACGTAACAAGGATTGGCGATTGCAGCGGTTTGCCGTAGAATGTCCGCCCTCATTAAGATTCACCAAGGTGGTCAACCACAAACCCCGCACCGGTCGCGTTCCGCTGCGTTTACATGGGACAGAGTAAAAAATTGAATACACAACCGCGTTCGCTTTCACCGTTGGTGCAACTGGCGGGGATAAGCAAAAGCTTTGATGGTAAGACGGTCATCTCCGATCTCAATTTGACCATCAAAAATGGTGAGTTCCTCACCCTGCTTGGCCCTTCTGGCTGCGGTAAAACCACCGTTCTTCGCCTGATTGCCGGACTGGAAAACGTCGACACTGGCCGGATCCATCTTGAAGACCATGACATCACCGATGTCCCCGCTGAAGACCGGCATGTCAATACCGTGTTTCAGAGCTACGCGCTGTTCCCTCATATGACGGTCTTTGAAAACGTCGCCTTCGGCCTGCGGATGCAGAAAACGCCGGAAGCGGAGCTGACACCCCGCGTGAACGACGCGCTGCGAATGGTTCAGCTCGAAGAGTTTGCTCAGCGCAAGCCGCACCAGCTCTCCGGCGGCCAACAGCAGCGTGTCGCCATCGCCCGCGCCGTCGTCAATAAGCCGCGCCTGCTGCTGCTCGATGAATCCCTCTCGGCCCTCGATTACAAACTGCGTAAGCAGATGCAGAACGAACTTAAAGCGCTGCAACGTAAGCTCGGCATTACTTTCGTGTTCGTTACCCACGATCAGGAAGAAGCGTTAACCATGTCGGATCGCATCGTGGTAATGCGTGATGGTCGCATTGAGCAGGACGGAACGCCGCGCGAAATCTATGAAGAGCCGAAGAACCTGTTCGTGGCAAGCTTCATTGGTGAGATCAATATTTTTACCGCCACGGTGATTGAACGCATCGACGAGAAGCGGGTTCGCGCTAACGTCGAAGGTCGTGAAGGTAATATCTACGTCGACTTCGCGGTTCAGCCAGGCCAGACGCTGAACGTACTGCTGCGCCCGGAAGATTTGCGCGTAGATGAAATCAACGACGATAAGCCTTTTGAAGGGCTGGTCGGCTATGTGCGCGAACGTAACTACAAGGGCATGACTCTTGAGTCGGTGGTAGAGCTTGAAAACGGCAAGATGGTGATGGTCAGTGAGTTCTTCAACGAAGACGACCCTGACTTTGACCACTCTCTGGACCAGAAAATGGCCATCAAATGGGTCGAAAGCTGGGAGGTTGTGCTGGCCGATGAAGAACACCAGTAAATTTCAAAAGGTGGTGATTGCCACCATTGTCGCCTGGCTGGTGCTGTTCGTCTTTCTGCCCAACCTGATGATCATCGTCACCAGTTTCCTGACCCGCGATGACGCAAGCTTCGTCAAGATGGTGTTTACACTTGATAACTATGCGCGTCTGATGGATCCGCTCTATTTTCAGGTGCTGCTGCATTCCCTGAACATGGCGGTGATCGCTACCCTCGCCTGTCTGCTGCTGGGCTATCCGTTTGCCTGGTTCCTGGCCCGCCTGCCGAAAAAGGTGCGTCCGCTGCTGCTGTTTTTGCTAATTGTTCCTTTCTGGACCAACTCACTTATTCGTATCTACGGTCTGAAGATATTCCTCAGTACCAAAGGGTACCTGAATGAGTTTCTGCTCTGGCTTGGGGTTATTGATACACCGATACGTATTATGTACACCCCCGGGGCCGTCATTATTGGCCTGGTCTATATCCTGCTGCCGTTTATGGTGATGCCGCTGTACTCCAGTATTGAGAAGCTGGATAAACCGCTGCTGGAAGCCGCGCGGGATCTCGGTGCCAATAAAATGCAGACATTTATCCGCATCATCATTCCACTGACCATGCCGGGCATTGTCGCGGGCTGTCTGCTGGTGATGCTGCCGGCGATGGGGCTGTTCTACGTCTCGGATCTGATGGGCGGTGCGAAAAACCTGCTTATCGGTAACGTGATTAAGAGTCAGTTCCTCAATATCCGCGACTGGCCGTTCGGTGCCGCCACCAGCATTACGCTGACGGTGGTGATGGGATTAATGCTGCTGGTGTACTGGCGCGCATCTCGTCTACTGAATAAAAAGGTGTCCGAAATAGATAGCTAAATTATCCCAGTCGATATAATAAGCAAGGCTAAATTAATATTTAGCCTTGCTTACCAATGGGGCAAAGAAAATAATTTAATCCCCTGTTATACAATCAATATATCCCACAAGAATATATCCCTTAACCTGCTTACAAAATAAACATTTTTGCCTGATGGATAATTAATCAAGGCGGAATAATACTCATCAATGGCGGATATTCTCTGCCGTCCTACACCAGCTGTGCTTGTTTCCAAAATCATCTGATTTATCCCGGAGGTAAGCCGTGAAAAAACATCAAACCTACGATCAGTTCGAAGTTCTGCCCTATCCCAGCAGCCTGCGTACCGGCTGGCTACCATCCCGTGAAAGTAACGCCTGGCAGGCCTTCCATGAACAAATAGCTGAGCGCATTGCCAGTGCCACAGGAGGTTTCTCTCCGGTGGTGCAGGATTTACTTAATTTTCTGAAAAACGATCCTATTGCCACCTGGCTCATGCAGGACGCTTGTCGGCAGAATCTTACAATGCTCAATACGCAGGGGCTGGATACTGATGGTGTACCGCTGCCACGTATTTCGGATGCGGAATACTTCGCCGCCGTCTGTAATACGCTGCTCACCTGGTGGCCGCGCTTTATTAATAACGATCTGGTTGGTCTGCCATTTTCCGCCTTTACCGTCGGTATTGATCCAACGCTTTCAGGCTCCGCGCTGTTTGGTTTGCCGCAATTTAATGCCAAAATGCGGGCCGTACTCAATGAATGGCACAAATATCTGGGTACGCCGGCGTCTGGTGCTGGTTTCAGCGTGGACGGCCAGCAGTGGCTCTCACCCGATGCCAAAAAAATGTACCAGTTCGATTTGTGGAAAAAAGACAGCGAGAAGCTCCCCTACTGGACCTCGTGGAACTCTTTCTTCACCCGGCAGTTTAAAGATCCGGCTCAAGCACGACCGGTTGCTGCCCCATCCTCTAACCAGATAGTCAATTGCCCCAACGATGGCTCACTCTTCCGTTGGGACTGGAATGTAGCTAAAAACGATACCTTCTGGTTCAAGGACATGAACTACTCCCTGAAGGATATTCTGAGCTCAGCCGATCCGAAGCAGCAGGCGGTTATCGACAAATATGGCCTGGTGGATATGTTTACCGGCGGGTACATCTTCCAGACCTACCTCAACCCCTATAACTTCCACCGCTGGTGGGTGCCGGTGAACGGTGAAGTTCTCTTCGATCCGATTGCTGTTCCGGGGGCGTTCTTCAACAAGCTGGTGCTGCCAGATTTTGGCGGCGCAACCACGGCCTCGCTCCCCTATCTCTGCGAGGTCAACGCGCGCGGGATTATCGTCTTCAAAACCCCCGACTACGGCTACGTCTGCTGCATTCCGCTCGGCATGAGCGAAGTCTCAACCATCGCGTTTGACCCGGCGATGAAGCAAGGCGCGAAGGTGAAAAAAGGCCAGGAAATGGGCATGTTCAACTACGGCGGTTCCTCCTTCGCCATCATCTACCAGAACCTTCCCAACAAGCAGCTGGTGTTTATGAACGACCAGGGCCAGCACTTCCCGCAGCGCCCGGTTCTGCCCACCAGCAGCGCAGGTACCGGCAGTATTGTCACCAACATTGGCGCGCAGATTGGCGTCTGGTATTCACGCTGAGCGAAAATGGGGCAACCGCATGTGTACAACCATGATCTTTACCCGGAGCGCCTGTGCGGATGGCGCTATGCGCGTTACGCATTCCGATGACAACGAGCTGTCTGACCAGAGGCTTATCTATGTGCCAGCACAGGACCATCCGCCGGGGGCAGAACGCGGCGTGGTCGACGGCAGCGCTGACCCTTACCCGCGACTGGTGAGTTATGCCAGAGGGCCAAATTATGCACTGCCTGGCTATCCTGAAACGCCGCTCATTGGTCTGATCCCGCAGGTCGCGCATACCTGGGCCTATTATGACGGTAGCTACGGGGTGATGAACGAGCACAACCTGATGTTTGGTGAATGCACCAACGGCGCGAAATTCCAGCCGAACCACGTCTCCCAGGAGGAGGCTTCCCGGGAAGGGAAGCAGTGCCGCCTGTTTTACAGCGCCGAACTGTCGCGCATTGCGCTGGAGCGCTGCACCCGTGCGCGAGAGGCCGTTGAGCTGATGGGCAGCCTTATTGACGAATACGGCTATTTCTCCACCGGAGAAACGCTGCTGGTGGGGGATGAAAACGAGGCCTGGGTCTTTGAAATGTGTGCGCTTCCGGACGAAAAATATCACTCTGCCTGGGCCGCACAGCGCGTCCCCGACGGCGAGGTGTTCGTCGCCGCCAACGAATTTCGCATTCGGGTACTGGAGAAGGGCAATCCCGATCAGCTATGGTCGCCATTACTGGAGCCGGGGGTGGAAAAAATCGGCTGGTGGAAACCTGCCGACGGTCCTCTCGACTGGCTGCCCACGGTGAGCGAGGGGGAGTATTCTCACCCCTATTACTCACTGCGGCGCGTGTGGCGGGTATTCGATCAGGTAAATCCGGATCTGGCACTCAGCCCATGGGTCAACGGGAAAGGCTACACCACCGACTATCCGTTCTCTATTCCTCCCTCCCGACCGCTTTCGCGGCACGATATTTTCAGTCTCTATCGCGATCACTATGAAGGTACCGAGTTTGACCTGACGCAGGGCATTGCCGCCGGGCCCTATGGCGATCCGAACCGCTTTATTGGCCCTTACGACGGCGCGCAGAATAATATCTCCAGCGAAGTTCTGTATGGCGCCTGGGAGCGCGCCATCTCTATCTTCTATCAGGGATATATTTCAGTGTGCGAAGTCCGCCCCACGGCGCCGGATTTGACAAAAGGTGTCTGCTGGTTTGGCCCGGACGTAGCTTATACCACCTGCTTTACCCCTTTTCCGGCCAAAATGACTGATTTGCCGAAAAGCTATCAGACCGGGGACCCGCAGGTTTTCAGCCGGGACGTTGCCTGGTGGGCGTTCGACTTTGTCGCCAACTGGGCGCGACTCAACTACCAACGGATGTGCAAGGTGGATATTCGCCCTCTTCAACAACAGCTTGAGGCCCAGGGTGAAGCGGTACTTGCTGCCTGGGACGCCGACGCGGCATCCGGGAAGCTTGATGTGAACGGTTTAACCCGCCTGGCCGCTGCAGAAGCAGGTAACGTGGTCACGCAGTGGTGGCAGCTTGCCGACCGATTAATCGCCAAGTATTCCGACGGTTACGTTAACGGCACGCCGGAAAAACCGCAGAACCCGGCGCCGGTGGCTGTCGGTTACTCATCAGACTGGCTAGGGAAAACCAACTATGCCCAGGGACCGGTCAGCTACGCTATGCATTTCAGGAACAATGAGTAGGTTGTGAGGCGGTAAACGTGAAAAAAGGCGCCTTCTGGCGTCTTTTTCTTATGTGCGACATCGACTTCTCCAGGAGGGTCAGAGGATATTCCGCTTGTAAAAATGGGATTTTTGGTCCCGTTCACCCGGCATTTTGTTGTAAAATGCGCGGCCTGAACATCAACGGCGGATTTTCTTTGTTTTCCGTGTGGTGAAAAGTTTTGGAGATATTTTGGAGAAAAGCAAAAAATTGAAGTATTTCAGCACTCTAAAACTGAATTCTCAGCTTCGCTACCAGGCGGTACTGGCATGATCGGTCGCCTGCTTCGCGGCAGCTTCATGACTGCCATTTACGCCTACCTGTATATCCCGATCATCATTCTGATCGTTAACTCCTTTAACAGCTCGCGTTTTGGTATCAACTGGCAGGGATTTTCCACCCAGTGGTACAGCCTGCTGATGAACAACGACAGTCTGCTACAGGCGGCACAGCACTCGCTGACCATGGCGGTGTTCTCGGCCACTTTCGCCACGCTGATTGGTTCACTCACCGCCGTGGCGCTGTATCGCTACCGTTTTCGCGGTAAACCGTTCGTCAGCGGCATGCTGTTTGTGGTGATGATGTCCCCGGACATCGTCATGGCAATCTCTCTGCTGGTGCTGTTTATGCTGCTGGGTGTACAGCTCGGCTTCTGGTCGCTGCTGTTCTCGCATATCACCTTCTGCCTGCCGTTTGTGGTAGTTACCGTGTACTCTCGCCTGAAAGGTTTTGACGTGCGTATGCTGGAAGCGGCGAAGGATTTAGGCGCCAGCGAGCTCACTATCCTGCGTAAAATTATTCTGCCGCTGGCAATGCCCGCCGTTGCCGCCGGATGGTTACTGAGCTTTACCCTGTCGATGGACGACGTGGTGGTCTCCTCGTTCGTCACCGGCCCGGGTTATGAAATTCTGCCATTGAAGATTTACTCGATGGTGAAAGTCGGCGTCTCGCCTGAGGTGAACGCGCTGGCGACTATTCTGTTGGTGTTATCGCTGGTGATGGTTATCCTCAGCCAGCTTATTGCACGTGATAAAACTCAGGGGACGTTAAAATGAAAAAATGGTCACGCCACCTGCTCGCGGCGGGTGCTCTTGCCTTCGGCATGAACGCAGCGCACGCGGACGACAGCAAAACGCTCTACTTCTACAACTGGACGGAGTATGTACCGCCTGGATTGCTGGAGCAGTTCACCAAAGAGACCGGCATTAAGGTCATTTATTCGACCTACGAGTCGAATGAAACCATGTATGCCAAACTCAAAACCTATAAAGAAGGCGCCTACGATCTGGTGGTTCCGTCCACCTACTACGTCGCCAAAATGCGCAAAGAAGGCATGCTGCAGCAGATCGATAAAACGAAGTTGACCAACTTCCATAACCTCGATCCCGCAATGCTGAACAAGTCGTTCGATCCTAACAACGACTACTCGATCCCTTACATCTGGGGTGCGACGGCGATTGGCGTCAACAGCGATGCGATTGACCCGAAGACCGTTACCAGCTGGGCTGATCTGTGGAAGCCGGAATACAAAGGTAGCCTGCTGCTGACCGACGACGCCCGTGAAGTGTTCCAGATGGCGCTGCGTAAGCTCGGTTACTCCGGCAATACGACTGACCCGAAAGAGATTGAAGCAGCGTATAACGAGTTGAAAAAACTGATGCCAAACGTGGCGGCGTTCAACTCTGATAACCCGGCTAACCCGTATATGGAAGGGGAAGTAAATCTGGGGATGGTGTGGAACGGTTCTGCGTTTGTGGCCCGTCAGGCCGGCACACCGCTGGAGATCGTCTGGCCGAAAGAAGGTGGCATCTTCTGGATGGATAGCCTCGCTATCCCGGCCAACGCGAAGAACGTTGATGGTGCCCTGAAGCTGATTAACTTCCTGCTGCGCCCGGAAGTGGCAAAACAGGTAGCAGAAACCATTGGCTACCCAACGCCGAACCTGGAAGCGCGCAAGCTCCTGAGCCCGCAGGTTGCCAACGACAAGTCACTGTATCCGGATGCGGACACCGTTAAGAAAGGTGAATGGCAGGACGACGTCGGCGATGCCAGCCGTCTTTATGAAGAGTATTACCAGAAGCTGAAAGCCGGTCGGTAATAAAAAACGGAGCCTGCGGGCTCCGTTTTTTATCATAAGCCTTTCAGAAGTTTATCAACAAACTCCGGTACGACCTGGCTTGCCAGTCCATAGTGCTTTTCTTCGAACTCGCTGCCCACCTGGCTTGGCTCAAGGTTGAGTTCAACCGTATGCGCCCCGTGCAGTTTTGCCTCATGAACAAACCCGGCCGCCGGATACACGTGCCCCGAGGTGCCGATGGCGATAAACACATCCGCCATTGCCAGCGCGCTGTAGATGTCATCCATCCCCAGCGGCATCTCGCCAAACCACACCACGTGCGGACGCAGCGGTGCCGGAAACTGGCAGCAATGGCATTTGTCTTCCGCCGTGACGTCGCCCGTCCATTCCAGCACCTGACCGCTCCAGGAACAGCGCACCTTCAGCAGTTCCCCGTGCATATGAATAATATGCTGGTTCCCTGCCCGTTCGTGCAGATTATCGATGTTCTGGGTGATCAGCAAGAAACGGGAGCCCAGCGCCGCTTCCAGACGCGCCAGCGCCTGATGAGCCGCATTAGGCACTATCTCTGGCTGCTGGAGCTCTGCGCGGCGTGCGTTGTAAAACGCCTGCACCAGCGCCGGATCGCGCGCAAATCCTTCGGGGGTAGCGACATCCTCAACCCGATGTTCTTCCCACAGGCCGTCTGCCGCCCGAAAGGTACGAATGCCTGACTCCGCCGAAATTCCGGCACCGGTCAGGACCACCACTCTCGGTTTCTCTACTGCTTCCGGTACCATGCTGTCTCTGAAGAAAATCCGCTGACGCAGGCGATCGCGCAGCCGACGTTTGTTAAGGCGAAAGCGAGTGAGTCGATGTAAACGGCGCGACTGCATAACAACCCCTGTCTTAGTCGGTAAGATGGAGGAACGCGGCACCGCGCATTCCTCCCGCATCCCCATGACGCGCCTGCTCTATGCGCGGCACGCGGGCGACGGGTAACAGATGGCGCGGCAACCGCGCCGCCAGCCCGTCGGTTATGGCACTAAAGTTAGACAATCCACCGCCAATCACCAGTAAATCAGGATCGACAATGGTCAGAATATTGCCAAGACACACGGCAAGCAAATCAAGATAGCGTTCTACGTGCTCCTGCGCGCGGGCATCGCCCTGCGACCACAGGGCCACAATCTCAGGTGAGGTTAACGGCTGCTGGTAGTAGTGCTCATACAGCCAGGCAAAACCACGGCCAGAGAGGTAGTTTTCAATACAGCCGAGCTGACCGCAGCCACAGCGGGTTAACGGGAAATCACGCCCGACCACCTCCAGTGCATCCACCGGCAGACGAATGTGGCCGAACTCCCCGGTAATGTAGCTATGCCCGGTTATCGATTTACCGTGATGCACAATACCGCCACCGACGCCGGTGCCCAGAATAAGTCCCATCACCAGCGGATACTGGGTGAACTCGTCGTCCCAGGCTTCGGAAAGCGCAAAACAGTTGGCGTCGTTGTCGAGCCGCACGTCGCGGTCCAGCAGTTTGCTTAAGTCGGCGCGCAGCGGGCGACCGCTGGCGGCAGGTACGTTAGCGGCATACAGGGTACCATCTGCCGTTTCCGGCATGCCGGGAATACCAATCCCGACGGAGCCCTTCACACCGAACTGCGCGTCGGCTTCGGCCACAAGGCCAGCCACCGCATTCAGAAAGGATTCATAGCTGTCTTTCGGGGTGGCGATGCGTTTTTCCCACTGCAATCGCCGCTGCCCGTCAAATACACCCAGCGCTATCTTGCTACCGCCAATGTCAAATCCGTAGAACATGGTTCATTCCTCTTGTTGACCCTGGCGGTAACCCGCCGGATCATGACAAATTACTGGCCACTTAGCACCCTCGCCGGGTCAATTCGGCTGGCGCGGCGGGCGGGATACCAGCTTGCCAGCAGACTCAGCAACAGTGCCGTTACCAGCACATAAATGACGTCCAGCCAGTGCAGCTCGGACGGCAGAAAATCAATAAAGTAAATATCGCCAGACAGGAACTGGTGTCCGGTCAGCTTCTGAATGCCGTTGATAATTGAGGTCAGATTCAGGGCGCAAATCACGCCGATGGCCACGCCTATCAGGCTGCCCAGCAGCCCGGCTAATAAACCATACCACACGAAAATCGCGCGGATCAGGCCATCCTTCGCCCCGAGTGTACGCAGCACCGCAATATCGCCGCTCTTGTCTTTTACCGCCATCACCAGCGTTGAAACGATGTTAAAGCAGGCGACGCCAATCACCAGCACCATCGCCAGATACATGATGGCGCGGATCATCTGGATGTCGCGATACATATAGCCATAGGTGCCTATCCAGCTCTTGATATAGACATAGCTGTTGGTCACCTCGCCGGCGTCACGCACCAGTTTGGCGGCATTAAACACGTCGTTGACCTTAATCGCGATACCGGTGACGCTGCTGCCCATCTCCAGATACTGCTGCGCGTCTGCGAGCGGTACCATGGCATAGCTGTGATCGAGCTGGCCACTCAGTTGCAGAATGCCCGTCACGTGCAGACGCACGCGCTTTGGCTGCAGCAGTTTGTGGTCTGAGTCGGCGTTCGGGATCATGATGGAAACCCAGTCACCCTGTTTCACCTTGAGGGAGTCCGCCACCCCTTTACCCAGGATTATCTGCTGCTCACCGGCCTTGAAGCCGGCCCAGGCGTTATTCAGTACGAACGACGGTAAAGCGCTGAGATGGCTCTCCTGAGCGGGATCCACGCCCTTCACCTGAATAGCGCGCATGTTACTGCCGCTCTCAATCAGCCCGGTGAAGTTGATATAAGGCGCGGCAGCCTCGATCCCTTTCACCTTCTCGACTTTCTCAAGCGCCGTATTCCAGTTGTTCCACGGCTGGTTCACCGGCTCGATTTCACCGTGTGGCACCACCGCCAGCACGCGGTTGTTCAGTTCACGCTCGAAGCCGTTCATGGCGCTGAGGCCCACAATCAGCACCGCGACACCGAGGGCAATACCGACGGTAGAAATCACCGAGATAAGCGACACCATACCGCTGCGGCGACGCCCTCGGCTAAAGCGTAGGCCAATCAGTAACGATAACGGGGAGGCCATTACAGAGCTCCCATCAGGGTCGTTTCTTCCGTCAGGCGACCGTCGCGCATTTCCAGTTGACGGTTCATGCGTTTCGCCAGCTGAAGGTCGTGCGTCACCACCAGGAATGCGGTGCCCTGCGAAACGTTCAGTTCACCCAGCAGCTGGAAGATGCTGTCGGCGTTGCGGGCATCGAGGTTACCGGTCGGCTCATCCGCCAGGACCAGACGGGGGTTATTGACCAGCGCGCGGGCAATCGCCACACGCTGGCGCTCGCCGCCGGAGAGCTCCGACGGGCGATGGTGAGCGCGATGCCCAAGCCCCACCGCCTGCAGCATCTCCAGCGCGCGCTTTTCAATTTCTGCCGGTTTTTTCTTGCCAATCAGCAGCGGCATCGCCACGTTCTCCTGCGCGGTAAAGTCCGGCAGCAGATGGTGGAACTGGTAGATAAACCCGAGATCGCGGTTACGCAGCTCGGCCTTTGCCGCGGATGAGAGCTGGCTCAGCGGCTGACCGCTAAAAATGACATCGCCAGAGGTCGGGGTATCAAGACCACCCAGCAGGTGCAGCAGGGTACTTTTCCCCGAGCCGGAGCTGCCGACGATCGCCATCATCTCGCCTTCTTTCACGCTGAAGCTCACGTTGTGCAGTACGTCAGTCTGGACACTGCCTTCCTGATAGCGTTTGCACAGGTTGTCGCATTGCAACAGGATCTTATTCATAACGTAAAGCCTCAGCGGGTTGTGTGGCGGCAGCGCGCCATGAAGGATACAGCGTAGAAAGTAAAGCCAGCACCATAGCAATCAGCGCAATCAGCACCACCTGTAGCGGCTCAATTGCCACCGGCAGCGCCGCACCGTCAAGGAAGGCACCGATTATCGGCATCAGGTTGTTCAACTGGCTGGCAAGCAATGCTCCCAGCACCGCGCCGAGCAGCGCGCCGATGATCCCGGCACTTGCGCCCTGCACCATAAACACCATCATAATTTGTCGCGGCGTCAGCCCCTGGGTTTGCAGGATAGCGACTTCCCCCTGCTTCTCCATGACCATCAGACCCAGCGAGGTAATGATATTGAAGGCTGCCACGGCGACGATAAGGCTCAGCAGCAGCCCCATCATATTCTTCTCCATCCGCACGGCCTGGAACAGTTCGCCTTTACGCTCGCGCCAGTCCTGCCATTTGGTTCCCGCCGGCAGTTTTTGCTCGCTCAGGGTATCGACCTGCAGCGGCTTGTCGAGCCACAGGCGCCAGCCGGTGATGTTACCAATGGGGTAGCGCAGCAGGCGGGAAGCATCCTGAATATTCACCAGCATCTGGTAGCCATCGACTTCGCTATTGGCGGCGAAAGTCCCGATAACGGTAAACAGACGCTGGCTTGGAACGCGGCCCATCGGGGTAAACTGGCTGGCAGACGGCACCATCACGCGGATTTCGTCACCACGGTTCACGCCGAGTTGCCCGGCCAGTTGCTCGCCAAGAATAACGTTGTATTTACCCGGCTCCAGCGCGGTTTGCTTCACGTTCACCAGAAACGGCGTCAACGGATCTTTCTGTGCAGGATCAATGCCAAGCATTACCCCAACCGCCACGCTGCGGGCGCTTTGCAGCACCACATCGCCGGTGGAGAGCGGGGCCACGCGCGTGACACCCTGTAACTTAACTTCGCTTGCCGGCAGCTGCTGTGGATTCAAGGAACCCTGCTCCGCGCTCAGCACCGCCTGCGGCATCAGCCCCAGAATGTTGTTTTGCAGCTCGCGTTCAAAACCGTTCATCACCGACAGCACGGTCACCAGCGCCATCACGCCAAGCGTGATGCCGATAGTCGACAGCCAGGAGACAAAGCGACCGAAGCGGTCCGCTGCGCGCCCACGCATGTAGCGCAGGCCAATGAATAAAGCGACAGGTTGGTACATGTAATCCGTCTGGTTACTGATTTAGAAGCACGAGTATATAAGCGAAAGCGCAGAGCGTAAATGCGAGAAGTCAGATAGCCACCCACTGATACTTATCTGAAAATGAACCAAATACAGAACGTTACTGGTTACATCACCGGCATGACGCGTCAGGATCGGCCATTCGTTTATGGTAATAAAAGGCGCTTAGCGTGATGAAGCAAAAAGCATTATGGATTAATCAAATCAAGGGGCTATGTATATGCCTGGTAGTCGTCTACCACTCGGTGATCACCTTCTACCCCCACCTCAGCGGCTTTCAGCACCCGTGGTCCCAGACGCTCTCTAAGTGCTGGGTTTATTTCAATTTGTATCTGGCGCCGTTTCGTATGCCGGTCTTTTTCTTTATCTCTGGTTTTCTGATCCGCCGCTACATCGATGACGTCTCATGGCGCGATTGCTATCGCAAGCGTATCTGGGCGATTGCCTATGTGCTACTGCTCTGGGGCGTGCTGCAGTGGCTGGCGTTAAGCCACCTCAATCTGTGGCTGGCACCGGAACGCGAACTGAACAACAGCAGTAACGCCGCCTATGCCGGCAGCGTTGGGCAGTTCCTCTACGGCATGCTTACCGCCGGCACCAGCCTGTGGTATCTGTACGCACTGGTGGTCTACTTTACGCTCTGCAAGCTCACCAGCCGCTTTAAACTGCCCATGCTGCTGGCGCTGGCCCTGCTCAGTATCGCCATTAACTTTATCCCGACCCCGTGGTGGGGAATGAACAGCGTCCTGCGCAATGTTATCTATTACGCGCTCGGTTCGTGGTACGGCGCTGCGCTGATGGAGTGGATGAAGGGCTTCAATATTCGTCGCCACTGGCTCCCACTCGCCGCGTTTGCCGCCGTGGCGATCGTCACCTGGCTTGCCCGCACGCCGCTGTTTTTATCGCTGCTGTCGATTTTCATCATCATGAAGCTGTTTTATGCCGTCAGCCGTCGTGTCGAATCCCGGGAAAATAGCCTACTGAACGTGGTCGGCTCGAACACCCTCGCCATTTACACCACTCATCGTATTGTGGTGGAGGCACTCAGTCTGCTGATGCTGGGCTATCTGGCGGAAGGCATGCACAGCGGAGCCTTTGAGCTGGCGGTGCTGCTGGTCTATCCGTTTGCCAGCCTGGGGCTGTGTATCCTGCTGGGGCTGGTGGCACGAACCCTTTCGCAGAAAGTCTCCGGCGATCTCTTTTTCACCCCTCCTTCGCGAAGGTTGGCGAATGCCTGACGATCGGGGATAATATGCAGCATTGAATATCAGCGATTTGCCCCCATTACTGGGGGCTAGTCCTTAAGAGATACCGATGCCCTTTATGCCTGAAAAACAACGATACGCCCTGCCCGTCAAAGCAGGCGAGCAGCGTCTTCTGGGTGAACTCACCGGTGCGGCCTGCGCCACAGAAGTTGCCGAAATCATTGAACGTCACAGCGGTCCGGTGGTGCTGATTGCCCCCGATATGCAAAATGCACTTCGCCTGCACGACGAAATCAGGCAGTTTACCGATCAGATGGTGGAGAATCTGGCAGACTGGGAAACCCTCCCCTACGACAGCTTCTCTCCGCATCAGGAAATCATCTCTTCCCGTCTGTCTACGCTCTATCGTCTGCCCACCATGCAGCGCGGTGTGCTGATTGTCCCGGTGAGCACGCTGATGCAGCGCGTCTGCCCGCACAGTTTCCTGCACGGCCATGCGCTGGTGATGAAAAAAGGGCAGCGTCTCTCTCGCGACGCCCTGCGGGATCAGCTTGAAGGTGCAGGCTATCGCCATGTCGATCAGGTGATGGCTCACGGCGAGTATGCCACCCGTGGTGCACTGCTCGACCTCTATCCGATGGGAAGCGAACAACCCTACCGTCTCGATTTCTTTGACGATGAGATAGACAGCCTGCGGTTGTTTGACGTCGATTCACAGCGCACGCTGGAAGAGGTCGACGCCATTAACCTGTTACCCGCGCATGAGTTCCCGACCGACAAGGCCGCCATTGAACTGTTCCGAAGCTCATGGCGCGATCGCTTCGACGTAAAACGCGAAGCCGAGCATATTTATCAGCAGGTGAGCAAAGGCACCCTGC
This sequence comes from Yokenella regensburgei ATCC 49455, assembly GCF_000735455.1. GTDB lineage: Bacteria > Pseudomonadota > Gammaproteobacteria > Enterobacterales > Enterobacteriaceae > Yokenella > Yokenella regensburgei. The sequence continues at coordinate 28,220 of NZ_JMPS01000083.1, forward strand.
CCGCCGGGATTGAGTACTGGCAGCCGCTGTTCTTCAGTGAGCCCTTACCCCCGCTCTTTAGCTACTTCCCGGCCAATACGCTGCTGGTCAGCACCGGCGATCCTGAAGCCAGCGCCGAGCGCTTCCAGAATGAAGCCCAGGCGCGCTTTGAAAACCGTGGCGTTGACCCGATGCGCCCGCTGCTGCCGCCAGATCTGCTGTGGCTGCGCACCGATGCCCTGTTCAGCGAGCTGAAAAAATGGCCGCGCGTCCAGCTCAAAACCGAGCATCTGCCTGCGAAAGCCGCCAACCAGAACCTGGGCTACCAGAAGCTGCCG
>NZ_JMPS01000084.1 GCF_000735455.1 Yokenella regensburgei ATCC 49455
CAGCGGCCCGGTGATTTTCTCGGTAGAGAGCGAAGGTCGTCGTGAGGCGCTCGGTGAGCTGTTGGCGCGCATTAAGCTCGCCCCGAAACGCATTCTGCGGCTCGAAGAGGCCACCGGCAACGGACGCTACCTGCTGCTGGGCTCCGCCGAGCATGGCTACATCGATACCCAACGCCAGCGGGCACTTATCTGCGAAAGCGACCTGCTGGGCGAACGCGTGGCGCGTCGTCGTCAGGACAGCCGCCGTACCATCAACCCGGATACCCTGATCCGTAACCTGGCCGAGCTGCACACAGGACAGCCGGTGGTGCATCTGGAGCACGGCGTCGGGCGCTATGCCGGACTGACCACGTTAGAAGCGGGCGGTATCAAGGGTGAGTATCTGATGCTGACCTACGCCGGCGATGCCAAACTGTACGTGCCGGTGTCGTCGCTGCACCTGATAAGCCGCTACGCCGGTGGCGCGGAAGACAACGCGCCGCTGCACAAACTTGGCAGCGACGCCTGGTCGCGGGCGCGGCAGAAAGCCGCCGAGAAAGTGCGTGACGTTGCCGCCGAGCTGCTCGACATCTATGCCCAACGCGCCGCCAAAACCGGTTTTGGCTTTAAGCACGATCGCGAACAGTACCAGCTTTTCTGCGACAGCTTCCCGTTTGAAACCACCCCGGATCAGGCCCAGGCCATTAACGCCGTGCTGAGCGACATGTGTCAGCCGCTGGCGATGGACAGACTGGTCTGTGGCGATGTGGGCTTCGGTAAAACCGAAGTGGCGATGCGCGCCGCCTTCCTCGCCGTGGAAAACAACAAACAGGTGGCAGTACTGGTGCCCACGACCCTGCTGGCACAGCAGCACTTTGACAACTTCCGTGACCGCTTCGCCAACTGGCCGGTGCGCATCGAAATGCTGTCGCGTTTTCGCAGTGCAAAAGAGCAAACCCAGATTCTGGAGCAGGCGTCCGTTGGCAAAATCGATATTCTGATTGGTACCCACAAACTCCTGCAAAGCGACGTGAAGTGGAAAGATCTCGGCCTGCTGATTGTCGACGAAGAACACCGCTTCGGCGTGCGCCATAAAGAGCGCATTAAAGCGATGCGCTCTGACGTGGATATCCTGACTCTCACCGCCACGCCAATTCCGCGCACCCTCAACATGGCGATGAGCGGTATGCGTGACCTTTCCATCATTGCTACGCCACCGGCGCGTCGTCTGGCGGTAAAAACCTTTGTTCGCGAGTACGACAATCTGGTAGTACGCGAGGCCATTCTGCGTGAAGTGCTGCGCGGTGGTCAGGTCTATTACCTGTTCAACGATGTGGAAAACATCCAGAAAGCGGCGGACCGGCTGGCCGAACTGGTGCCAGAGGCGCGAATTGCCATCGGTCACGGCCAGATGCGCGAACGCGAGCTGGAGCGGGTGATGAACGATTTCCACCACCAGCGTTTCAACGTGCTGGTGTGTACCACCATCATTGAAACCGGGATCGACATCCCGACCGCCAACACCATTATCATCGAGCGTGCCGACCACTTCGGTTTGGCGCAGCTCCACCAGCTGCGCGGACGCGTGGGCCGTTCGCACCACCAGGCCTACGCCTGGCTGCTGACCCCGCATCCGAAAGCGATGACCACCGATGCGCAAAAACGTCTTGAGGCCATTGCCTCACTGGAAGATTTAGGCGCCGGTTTTGCTCTCGCGACCCATGACCTTGAAATTCGCGGAGCCGGGGAACTGCTCGGCGAAGATCAAAGTGGTTCCATGGAGACCATCGGCTTCTCGCTGTATATGGAACTGCTCGAAAACGCCGTTGACGCACTGAAGGCGGGACGCGAGCCGTCGCTCGAAGATCTCACCAGCCAGCAAACTGAAGTGGAGCTGCGCATGCCGTCGCTGCTGCCGGACGACTTCATTCCGGACGTGAACACCCGTCTGTCGTTCTATAAGCGCATCGCCAGCGCCAAAAGTGAGAACGAGCTGGAAGAGATAAAAGTGGAGCTTATCGATCGCTTCGGCCTGCTGCCGGATGCTGCGCGCAATCTGCTCGACATCGCCCGCTTGCGCCAACAGGCGCAGAAGCTTGGGATCCGTAAGCTCGAAGGTAACGAAAAAGGTGGCGTGATTGAGTTCAACGAGAAGAACCACGTCAACCCGGCGTGGCTGATTGGCCTGCTGCAGAAACAACCGCAGCATTTCCGCCTCGATGGTCCGACGCGTCTTAAATTTATTCAGGAACTTGCTGAACGCAAAACCCGCATGGACTGGGTGCGCCAGTTCATGCGGCAGTTAGAAGAAAACGCCATCGCCTGACCCCTGCCCGGCGGCCATCCGCCGCCGGGTAGCGTTTCGCGCAATACTTTACAAACTCTTTGCAATCCCTCGAAACATAAAGACACGTGCTGACGCCATAATGGTGCTTTAACTTTAATCACCGCATGGATATTCAGTGATGATCAATATTTCGCGTTATTCGCGCTGGTTCAGCGGATTTGCGCTCGCCGCAACCGTGGCGCTCGCACTTCCTGCGCAGGCGAACACCTGGCCTCTCCCCCCTTCCGGCAGTCGTCTGGTCGGTGAAAACCGCATTCATGTCGTCGAGAATAACGGCGGCTCACTGGAGTCCATCGCCAAGAAATACAACGTCGGATTCCTTGCCCTGCTGCAGGCGAACCCGGGCGTTGACCCTTACGTCCCCCGTGCCGGGAGCGTGCTGACCATTCCGCTGCAAACGATCCTTCCCGACGAGCCGCGTCAGGGTATCGTTATTAACCTCGCGGAGCTGCGTCTGTACTACTACCCGCCGGGGAAAAATGAGGTCACCGTTTACCCGATTGGTATCGGCCAGCTGGGTGGCGACACTTTGACACCAACGATGGTGACAACGGTCTCTGACAAACGCGCCAACCCAACCTGGACGCCAACCGCCAACATCCGTGCCCGTTATAAAGCCCAGGGCATTGACCTGCCGGTGGTTGTGCCGGCCGGGCCGGACAACCCGATGGGCCACCATGCCATTCGCCTAGCGGCGTTCGGTGGCGTGTATCTGCTGCACGGTACCAACGCCGATTTCGGCATCGGTATGCGCGTAAGCTCCGGCTGTATCCGCCTGCGCGACGGCGATATCGAGACGTTATTCCGCGTTATTCAGCCGGGCACTAAGGTCAACATCATCAACACCCCGATTAAGGCCACGATAGAGCCCGGCGGTGAACGCCTGGTTGAAGTGCACCAGCCGCTGTCAAAACAGATTAATGACGATCCGCAGGTGCTGCCTATCACCCTCAACGTCGGGATGCAGCAATTTAAGGACAGCCCGCAGACCAACGCCGAGGTCATGAGCAAAGTGATGGAAGCACGCTCCGGCATGCCGGTTAACGTCACGCGTCATGCGGTGGCCACTGCGCAGCAAATGTAATCCTGATCTTAAGCCATGAAAAAAGCCCCGCTTCAGTGAAGCGGGGCTTTTTCCGTTTTATAGCAGTGGCAGTGCTATAGCATAAACAACGGGTAAAACTTATTTGTAGATAACCGCAGTCCCGTGCAGGTTGTTAGGACCGGTTACAGAGGTAATACGGAACGATTTTGCGCCCATCGCGTCAGCCTGCTGTGCCAGCTGATCTTCCAGAGAACCCAGGTTAGTCCCGGCAGTGGCGGAAATAGTCCCCACTTTATGTTGGTCAGCCGGAGTAGACTGAACTTCCACCGCAGCGAAGCTTGCGAATGACAGTGAACTCAGAACAGCAGCAGCGATAAGAGTTTTAACGTTTTTCATGATTTTATGACCTGTGCAGATGAATTTATTGGGTCGTTATGATTAACTTAACGATCGATAGACAAATCATAATGTGATCTACATCACACGTCAACATTATTTTATAACGATCGTTATAATAAATAAATTATCTATAATTTTCATGAGGATATGTTTTTATTTTTTTATGCAAAACAGCGCTGGTGACTGTTAAGAAATATTTTTATAATGATCTCTCACCACACCACCCACGAGGTACAACGGCACCATGACAACTGACGTTCAAAGTTGCACAAAAAAAAGCCGTGGCCGTCCGAAAGTGTTCGACAGGGAAGCGGCGCTCGACAAGGCCATGACACTCTTCTGGCAGCACGGCTATGAAGCCACATCGCTTGCCGATCTGGTTGAAGCGACCGGAGCGAAAGCCCCGACGCTGTACGCCGAATTTGTAAATAAAGAAGGGTTATTCCGCGCAGTACTCGACCGCTACATTTCGCGCTTTGCCGCGAAGCATGAAGCGCAGCTGTTTTGCGAAGAAAAATCGGTTGAACTGGCGTTGAAAGATTACTTCACCGCCGTCGCCACCTGCTTTAGCAGCAAAGAGACGCCAGCGGGCTGTTTTATGATTAACACCTCCGCGTCACTGGCAGCTTCCTCAAATGAGATTGCCAGAACGCTGAAATCGCGCCATGCGATGCAGGAGCAGACGCTGCAGCAGTTCCTGACCCAGCGTCAGCAGCGTGGAGAGATCCCGGCTGAAAAGGATATCAATGCCCTGGCGCAGTTCCTGAGCTGTATTCTGCAGGGGATGTCTATCAGCGCGCGTGAAGGTGCAAGCCTTGAGGTGTTGATGCAAATCACCAACACCACCCTGCGCCTGTGGCCGGAAATGCTGAAGCTCTGAGCATAAAAAAAGCCCCTCAGCCTGAGCGATTGAGGGGCTAAATATGAGAAAACTACTTTTTTAGACTTTGTTATTCAGAACCAGCTGACCATTCCCATCGAGCGGAATTTGCGTGCCAGGATCTTTATCCATACGGATTTTCCCCTGCTGGTCGCCAATCTTGTAGGTCACATCGTAACCCAGCATTTTTTCTGACTTGTCATAGACCGTCTTGCATCGCTGCTGCGTCGTGGTATAGGTGTCGTTGTCCTGCATCGCGCCCTGCACCTGGTTACCGGCATATCCGCCACCCAGTGCACCGACTACGGTTGCAACATCACGACCACGACCACCGCCGAACTGGTGACCAATCACCCCACCCGCCACGGCACCCAGCACGGAGCCAGCGATACGATTCTCATCCTGCACCGGGCGACGATGGGTCACCGCTACGTTGCGGCACTCCTGGCGTGGCGTTTTCACGGTTTCTTTAATCGGTTTTGATGAAACTACCTGTGCGTACTGCGGACCACGTTCAAAAACGTTCAGACTGGCAACGGCGGCCACGCCCAACGCGGCTGCTACGCCAATCCCTATACCCGCTAACATTGATTTATTCACGGGAGTTCCTCCTTCTGTTGCTGTTATAAACAATTTTGCAGGCAGAAGTGGGGACAGGCAAATCAGACAGGGGATGAAAAGTGCGGGATCGTCCGGCAAATCGCGCTGATTCGGAAGACTCTTAAGCGATAACGCCATTAATCCGACGGATATGCTGCGAAGAAGCGGACCCGGGAAATCCCGGATCCGCCCTGAGAGGTCAAACTTAGTGCAGTTTCAGACGCGGACGGATCACACGGTTGATACTGCCAACCAGCATCATCAGGCCGGTTTTGAAGTAACCATGCAGCGCAATCTGGTGCATACGGTACAAAGAGATGTACACCATACGCGCGATACGCCCTTCCACCATCATCGAGCCGCGCATCAGGTTACCCATCAGGCTACCAACGGTGGAGTAGTTAGAGAGCGATACCAGAGAGCCGTGGTCTTTATATGCATACGGCTTCAGCGCTTTGCCCTTCATCTGCGCCAGAATATTGTTCAGCGCGCAGGTCGCCATCTGGTGGGCTGCCTGAGCACGCGGAGGCACAAAACCGCCTTCCGGACGCGCGCAGGAGGCGCAGTCGCCGATGGCGTAGATATCCGCATCGCGTGTGGTCTGCAGCGTTGGCTCCACCACCAGCTGGTTGATACGGTTGGTCTCAAGACCGCCTATCTCTTTCATGAAGTCTGGCGCTTTGATCCCTGCCGCCCAGACCATCAGATCCGCTTTGATGTATTCGCCGTCTTTGGTGTGCAGACCGCCTTCGTCGGCGCTGGTCACCATGGTCTGAGTCAGTACGCGAACACCCATTTTGGTGAGTTCGTTATGCGCTGCGCCGGAAATACGCGGCGGCAGTGCAGGTAAAATACGTTCCCCGGCTTCCACCAGCGTGACGTTCAGCGCTTCGTTGGTCAGCCCTTTGTAGCCGTAGCTGTGCAGCTGTTTTACCGCGTTATGCAGTTCAGCAGACAGCTCGACGCCGGTCGCCCCACCGCCAACGATGGCAATATTCACTTTGCCGTTGGCTCCCAAATTACTGGAGTGTTTCAGGAACAGATTCAGCATTTCCTGGTGGAAACGGCGCGCCTGATGCGGGTTATCGAGGAAGATGCAGTTCTCTTTCACGCCCGGGGTGTTGAAATCGTTTGAGGTACTGCCCAGCGCCATCACCAGCGTGTCGTACGGCAGCTTACGCTCCGGTACCAGCAGCTCACCTTTACTGTCGCGGATCTCTGCCAGGGTGATCGTTTTGCTTTCGCGGTTGATGTCCATCACGGAACCCAGCTGGAACTGGAAGTGATGGTTGCGCGCATGCGCCAGATAGCTTAACGCGTCTACACCTTCGTCCAGTGAACCGGTTGCCACTTCATGCAGCAATGGTTTCCACAGATGACTGTGGTTGCGATCTACCAGCGTAATCTTCGCCTTTTTGCCACGGCCGAGCTTTCTTCCCAGTTGGGTAGCAAGCTCCAGTCCACCAGCACCGCCGCCGACAATCACTATTTTTTTCAATGGCGTAGTCACGTGACCCCCTCAAAATATTAACCAATTGTTAATTAAAAGTTATTAAAATAGCCTTTAATTAACAACAAGTTACCTACGCGAAACCATTCAGCAGCACGGAGAATAACACGCCAGGTGCATTGGTCATACCAAAATTGATGTGAATCAAGTTTTACCGCTGCAAAGTTGAGCAAGTATAGCGTTTTGAGGGAGAAAACGAGGGCCCGGCAGATGACGTCTACCGGGCGGAGGGCCTGTCAGCCCAGGGTTTTGAAGGCTTTAATGCGTTGCAGGTGCGGCGAGATATTCTTGAATTTATGGGTCTGCTCTTCGTCCCAGATTATCTCGTAGTAGTGATGCAGCAGTTCTGCCGAACGTTGGCTGTTGAGCGCTTCATCCTGACGGGAGAGGATCACCAGGCAGCGGTCACGATTTTTCTCGCGAAAGTTGTTCACACACTTGGTGGCAATATCCGCATACTCTTCCGGACGATCGATTTTGCCTTCCATATTTTCATTCGGGTACAGGTTTGGGTTAAACATCACCTGGCGAATGTCACAGAGAAAACCGATGCGTTCTGCCCAATAGCCGCCTAAACCAACGCCGCAGATCAACGGGCGATCGTCCACGTTAAGCTGGAGCATTTTGTCGACTTCTTTCAGAAGGTGTTGCATATCATGCTTGGGATGGCGCGTGCTGTAGCTTATCAGGCGCACATCCGGGTCGATAAACTGCAGTTGCAGCACTTTCTCATGATTGCCCGGGCTGTTTGAATCAAAACCGTGTAAATAAATAATCATCACGTCCTCACAACACTTCCGATCCCGATGCGGGAGAATTAACGATCCGCTTTTTGCTCCTGCCAGCGTTCGTGCAGCTGCTCCAGCTGAGCGTTGACCGTCTTCCAGCGCGCTGACTCCATGAGCGTCTGACGCGTCAATGAACCGCTATGATACAATTTCGTAACACGCTCAGTTTTGATCGGCGACAGATTATCCAGCACACTCACGGCACCTTTACGATTATTACAGACCAGAATCATATCGCAACCTGCGTCCAGCGATGCCTGGCCACGCTCGGCGTAGCTGCCCATAATCGCCGCCCCTTCCATCGACAAGTCGTCAGAGAAAATCACACCGTTAAAGCCCAGCTCTCCACGCAGCACCGTTTTCAGCCAGTGGGCTGAACCGCTGGCCGGACGTGGGTCAACGTCGCTGTAAATAACGTGCGCCGGCATGATGGCATCAAGACGATGCTCGTCGACCAGGGTGCGGAAGACCGACAGATCTTTGGCGCGAATTTCTGCCTCAGGCCGCGGGTCGCGAGGGGTCTCTTTGTGCGAATCCGCCGTTACCGCACCGTGCCCAGGGAAATGTTTCCCGGTGGTTTTCATCCCCGCCTGGTGCATACCGTCAATCACCTGACGTGCCATTGCCAGCGCCTTAGTCGGGTCTGCATGGTATGAGCGCTCACCGATTGCGGCGCTGATATGGCCGACGTCAAGCACCGGCGCAAAGCTGATATCAATATCCATGGCAATCATCTCGCTTGCCATCAGCCAGCCCGCCTCGTGAGCGAGCTTGCCACCCTCTTCCATTCCAAGCAGTGCGGCAAACGACTGGGCCGCCGGTAAACGGGTAAACCCTTCGCGGAAACGCTGTACGCGTCCGCCTTCCTGATCAACCGCCACCACCAGCCGGTGGTGTGAGGCAGCACGGATCTGGCGAACCAGCTCACGCAGCTGCTCGGGGTCATGATAGTTGCGGGCAAACAGAATCAGGCCGCCTACCAGCGGATGCGCCAGGATCTCGCGCTCTTCCGCATCCAGTTCATAGCCTTTCACATCCAACATTACTGGACCCACACTGACCTCTCTTATCCATTTTTCTTAAGCTGGCACCAGGTTTCATTGGCCAGCGTGATAAATTGTTGTTCGCCGGTTTGCTGCCAGCGGCATTCGAACCAGCCGGCCATCAGCATCAGCACCCAGGGGCGCCAGCGCCGTACCTGCAGCCACAAACCGTCAACGTCCATTTTTGCCTGCCGGGCGTATTCGTTCACCAGACTTTGGCGTTGGGCTTCGTCTTCCAGCCAGACGGCTGCGAGCTCAAGCGCCACGTCGCCGTCCCCGGCGTACTCCCAGTCAATCAAACGCAGCCCGTTTTGGGTGTGCACCAGATTTCCGGCATGAATATCCATGTGCAGCGGCGCAAGGCGCAACGGCACCGGCTCGCCATGACGGGAAAGCCTCTGTAGCCGGGAGAGCCAGAACGGCGTGCGCCGTGACGGTGAACTGTGCTGCCAGTACCGTTGCAGCAAGGGCGTTAGCGCTATCCGCCAGCCAAACCGCGGCTGCTGATGCAGATAATACAGCAATGCTGCCAGTTTACGCTCTTCCGGCAGCTCGGTTTTCATTTCGCCGTCGATGTAGTCCACCGCCATCCAGCCCGGCGTGTAAAAACGCGGCGGCGGGGCCAGGTCGACAGGAAGCTGATTGAGGGCGTGATACTGCCTGAGAAAGTGCGATTCAGCGTCGTGGGGATCGTGATGCTGGCGCAGCACCAGACGTTGTGCGCCGTTTTCAATGATGCAGCTGCTGCCGCTGAGCCCGGTTACGGTGAGCTCTGCGGCAGGCTGATAGTCGGGGAAATAGCGTGACAGTACTTCGTCACGCGTCAGCTTACTGTTGTTGAACCGCACCTTTGCCCGACCAGATAATCTCGCCAGTCTGGACCAGCATCAGTTGCATTTGCAGCAGCGGTGAATTGACGTTACCGGTAGCGCTGGAGTACAGCACAAACTGTGCACCCACGTTGCGGGCAATACCCATCGCTTTGCTGCGGGAACCCAGGCTGTCCTGCGGAGAAAGACCCAGCTGTTGTTTCGCAACGGCAAGCTGCTGTGAAGAAACCAGGGTGAACTTACCGTTGCCTGCCAGCGCATTGCGCAGCGCCGTGGTGGCCTCGCCCGCGTTCAGAGAGCCGTTAGTACGATTGTTCACGCTGTCGACCAGCAGAATGCTTCCGGCGGTAACCCCTTCAGACTGCAGCATCTTGCCCACCATCGGCTGCACGGCGCCGTTCCAGTCATAATGACGAACGCGCGGCGCGGGCTGGCTGGTTTGATCCGGCGTTTCAATCGGACCTGGCTGTTGCGGAACGGTCGGTACCGTAGGAACCGTCGGCACCGGCTGCGGCTGCGCCGGTTGCTCGGTACCCGGTTTTGCCTCTTCGACCGGAGCCGGTTGTTCTCGTTGCCCCACACACCCTGACAGGAAGACTGCCAGAGCCGCGAGTAACGCATAACGACTCAATTTAAGCATTGCGGTTTACCCCTTAAGATAAAGATAAAGTCGGACCTTATGGGCACCCAGGCTGTTTGCCGTACCGTACAGCGTGACCGAACTGTTTGCCGGTACGGTTACGCTACGCGGGGCTTCCAGCGGATGCATTTCCAGTCCTCTGGCGTCATACCAGTAAAAACGATAATAAAGCGTGACCGGGACGCGACGTTCGTTGAACAGAACGGATGACGCCGTCGCCTGAATTTCTGAGGTAGTCAGTTCCGGTTTTTCTGCGCTGATCCCCGCCGCCAGGACGTTCGATTCCATCACCAGCGTTTGCTGTTCGCCGAACGGAATTTCCGGGTGTGAACCACAGCCCGCCAGCACCAGCGCCGCCAGTAAAAGGGTAAAACGCCCTGCTCGCATCTTAGTGTTCCTTGTGTGCCAGCATCGGACCTAAAGGACGACCGCCCAGCAGGTGCATATGGATATGATAGACCTCCTGACCGCCATGGCGATTACAGTTGACGATCAGACGGTAGCCATCCTGCGCAATGCCTTCCTGCTCTGCGATTTTTGCCGCCACGGTGAGCATGCGGCCCAACGCCAGCTCGTGCTCGGCGGTCACGTCGTTGACGGTCGGGATCAGGATGTTAGGGATTATCAGAATGTGGGTCGGTGCCTGGGGAGAGATATCGCGAAATGCGGTAACCAGTTCGTCCTGATAAACAATATCCGAGGGGATTTCGCGACGGATGATTTTGCTGAAAATCGTTTCTTCTGCCATGACCCATTCCTTTTCTAATTTCTTTTTACCGTACGGTAAGTTGTGCACAGAATTCAACGTAAGAGTATGAGCGACTACCCCCCTGCGTTTCAACCCACTTACCGCATTTCTTATCCGTGCCGACCGCAAATGTAAAAAAGGCAGCCATTCGGCTGCCTTAGTCTCCCCACACTATCTTGCTTAGTGGTTGCGGATGTACTCATCCATTTCGGTTTTCAGGTTATCGGATTTAGTCCCGAAAATTGCCTGAACGCCAGAACCTGCAACCACCACGCCCGCCGCACCCAGTTTCTTCAGGCCAGCCTGATCCACTTTCGCCACATCGGCAACGCTTACGCGCAGACGAGTGATACATGCGTCGAGGTTAGTAATGTTTTCTTTACCACCGAACGCTGCCACCAGGGACGGCGCCATTTCGCTGGTCGCGCCCGCTTTGGTGTCTTCGGTCGTATCTTCACGACCCGGCGTTTTCAGGTCCAGCGCTTTGATAAGCACGCGGAAGATGGTGTAGTAAACCACGGCATAGCACGCACCGACGATCGGGAACAGCCACAGTTTGCTGCTGTTACCGGACAGCACGATGAAGTCGATCAGGCCGTGAGAGAAGGACGTACCGTCACGCATACCCAGCAGAATACAGATTGGGAATGCCAGACCTGCCAGAATCGCGTGGATGATGTACAGGATCGGTGCCACGAACATGAAGGAGAATTCGATTGGCTCGGTGATACCGGTCAGGAACGAGGTCAGCGCTGCGGAGATCATGATCCCGCCCACTTTCGCGCGGTTTTCCGGTTTTGCAGAGTGCCAGATGGCAATCGCGGCAGCCGGCAGACCGTACATTTTGAACAGGAAGCCGCCAGACAGTTTACCTGCAGTCGGGTCACCCGCCATGTAACGTGGGATATCGCCGTGGAATACCTGACCCGCGGCGTTGGTGTATTCACCAATCTGCATCTGGAAAGGAACGTTCCAGATGTGGTGCAGACCAAACGGTACCAGGCAGCGTTCAATGAAGCCGTAGATACCGAACGCGACAACCGGGTTCTGGTATGCAGCCCACTGAGAGAAGGTCTGGATAGCAGTACCAATCGGTGGCCAGATGAAGGACAGGATCACACCCGTGAAGATTGCCGCCAGACCTGAGATGATCGGTACAAAGCGCTTGCCCGCGAAGAAGCCCAGGTATTCTGGCAGCTTAATGCGATAGAAGCGGTTGAACATGTAGGCTGCGATGGCACCAGAGATGATACCGCCGAGAACACCGGTATCAGCCAGGTGCTTTGCAGCGATCTCTTCTGCAGGTAAATGCAGTACCAGCGGCGCGACAACCGCCATGGTTTTCACCATGATGCCATAGGCAACCACGGCTGCCAGCGCAGAAACGCCGTCGTTATTGGTAAAGCCAAGTGCGACACCAATAGCGAAGATAAGCGGCATGTTAGCAAAAACAGAACCGCCCGCTTCTGCCATCACGTGGGAAACCACGGTTGGCAGCCAGCTGAAGTTTGCAGAACCGACGCCCAGCAGGATACCTGCGATAGGCAGTACGGATACTGGCAGCATCAGCGATTTACCGACCTTCTGCAGGTTAGCAAATGCATTCTTAAACATAATTGAGAGTGCTCCTGAGTATTTAGATCTTTTTTTACGTTTTCACGCATTGGCGAGGGGGGAGAACCCCGCCGTGGACAGGACATCTAAGCGCCCTTTATTTATTACACAGAGTAAAATAAATCAGTTTCCGTTTGTTTGACGGCTATCACGTTTCAATCAGCAACTAGCGAGAAACTTGCGTTTCTTTACATAAGTGGTGTCAATTTGTTTCAAAAAAACCATTCACCGCCACTTATGTGGCGGGGAACTGTACTCGGTTTGAGTATTAATTACGAGCTTTAAAATAAGCTGCGAAATCAGGCGTCTTGCAGGCGGGAGGGGTTGATATGGAACAGGCGGGCGAAGTTTTCGGTGGTCTGCTGCGCCAGCTGTTCAACCGATACACCTTTCAGAACGGCCATATACTCAGCAACATCCCGCGTCATTGCAGGCTGGTTCTCTTTACCGCGATGCGGCACCGGCGCCAGGTACGGGGAGTCCGTTTCCACCAGGATCCTGTCGAGCGGTACATAGCGCGCGGCATCACGCAATTGTTCCGCATTACGGAAGGTCACAATGCCGGAAAAAGAGATATAAAACCCAAGATCCAGCAGTTTACCCGCCGTTTCTTTGTCCTCTGTGAAACAGTGTAGTACGCCGCCACAATCCGTCACCTTTTCTTCCCGCAGGATAGCCAGCGTATCTTCACGGGCGTCACGGGTATGCACGATCACCGGCTTGTTAAGCTCGCGACCAATGCGGATGTGATGACGGAAGGACTCCTGCTGCTGCGCTTTAGTTTCCGGGGTGTAAAAATAGTCCAGCCCGGTTTCGCCCAGGGCAACGACGCCCTCTTCTGCCGCCATGCGGCGCAGATCTTCCACGGCGTAGGTTTCATCCTGATTCAGCGGATGAACCCCGCAGGAAAAGACGACGTTATCGCGAACGCCAACCAGCTCGCGCATGCTCCGGTAGCCGGGAAGCGTAGTCGCAACGGCAAGACAGAATTTCACATCGCGGGCGGCGGCTTTTGCCAGCACGTCATCGACGTTTTTATGCAGGGATTGATAATCCAGGCCATCGAGATGGCAGTGTGAGTCGACTAAAAACATTGAGCTCTCTCTCAGAAGTGAGATACGGGAAGCGGTGTTCCCGGTTGCAGGTAGTGCTCCCAGCGCAGCAGGCGCTCGGTCAGCATCAGTTCCCGGTTAAGTCCGGTTACGCTAAGAAGCTGCTCGCGGCACTCGCAGGCGTCGTGAGCGATGGCCTGAAGCCGGGCGGCAGACCACGTGCGGGCCAGCCTTTCGCACAGCGTCCAGGCGTCCACGTTGGTCACGATGGTGATTCGCTGTTGGATTTTCAGCGCATCGAGTAACAGCGTCGCGAACCAGTGCAGGCGCATGGTCGCATCGTCATGATTGAGGGCCGGTAGCAGCGACAGCCAGTCGTGGCTGTTAAGCGCCGCATCAAGCTGCTGACACAGTTGCTGACGAGCGCTCCAGTGCTGTTGCAGTAACTCCAGCGCCGCCGCTGGGGCGCTGCCGCTCAGACGCAGCGCAGTGAGGATCGCATCATGTGACACCGTCACTTCCCGTTCAAGCCAGCTCGCCGCCCAGTTTTCAGCAGGTGGAGCCAGATGATGTAACCGGCAACGGCTTCTTAATGTTGCCAGTAAACGCTCCGGCTCTTCACAGGCGAGGAAGAACCAGGTGTTCTCCGGCGGCTCCTCCAGCGTTTTAAGCAGCGCATTGGCCGCCGCATCGGTAAGCCAGGCGGCATTGCCTATCCAGACAACCTTCGCCCCGCCGAGACGGGCGTGTTCATACAGCTTTTCCGTGACGCTGCGCACAGCATCAATGCCCAGCGAGCTTTTGCCCTTCTCCGGCAGCAGATGATAATAGTCAGGATGCGTTCCCGCCTGCATCAGCTGACAGCTGTGGCACTGGCCGCAGCTTTTATGACCGTCCGGCTGGCGGCACATCAGCCAGCGAGTCAGCGCATAGATAAGCGCATCTTCCCCCATACCGGGCAGCGCCTGAACCAGTAACGCATGGTGTCCACGACCGGCCTGATAGCTGGTAATCAGCTGCTCAAAGTGCGGACGTAACCACGGATACCATTTCATGCGCGCTGCTCCTCCACCCAAAGGGTGACGGTATCGCGAATATCCTGCATTACTTTTTCCAGCGGCTGGGTCGCGTCGATGGTACGAATGCTGTTGTCCTGCGCGGCAAGCTCAAGGTAACGGGCGCGGGTACGGTTGAAGAAGTCCAGCGACTCCTGTTCAATGCGATCCAGATCGCCACGCGCCCGGGCACGTTTGAGACCCACTTCTGGCGTCACGTCGAGATACAGGGTCAGGTTTGGGCGAAAATCCCCCAGCACGGCGTCGCGCAGGGTGGCAAGCATATGCTGGTCGATACCCCGTCCGCCGCCCTGATAGGCCTGAGTCGAGAGGTCATGGCGATCGCCAATAACCCACTGGCCGTTGGCCAGCGCCGGTTTGATGACGGTTTCGACCAGCTGTACGCGCGCGGCGTAAAACATCAGGACTTCGGCCTTATCGCTAATCACTTCATCGCCCACCGAGCGGATGTCGAGCACCAGGCTGCGCAATTTCTCGGCCAGAATGGTGCCGCCCGGCTCACGGGTGAATACCAGATCGCGAATGCCCAGCTGCTCAAGCGTCGCCACGACCGTATCACGTGCCGTAGTTTTACCTGCCCCTTCCAGTCCCTCGATGACGATGTAGTTACTGCCCATTTTTTTCCTTAAGTACTTTCAGGTAATCCTGCACTGACCGGTTATGGCTGGCGAGATTGGTGTTAAACGTGTGGCCGCCTTTACCGTCAGCCACAAAATAAAGATACGGCGTCTTCGCCGGATGCGCTGCCGCGTTCAATGAGGCCTCGCCTGGCGTGGCGATAGGTCCTGGCGGCAGCCCGGTTATCGAATAGGTATTGTACTTCGTCGGCGTTTCCAGATCCTTGCGCGACAGCTTGCCATTATAGCTTGTCCCCATGCCGTAAATCACGGTGGGATCGGTCTGCAGACGCATGCCGATGCGCAGGCGGTTAATAAACACCGACGCAACCCGGTCACGTTCGCTGGCAACGGCGGTCTCTTTTTCAATGATCGACGCCATCGCGACCAGCTGGTTTTGGTCCTGATATGGCAGGTTATCCATCCGCCCTTCCCAGGCCTGGTCTACCGCTTTGACCATCTTCTGGTGCGCGCGTTTGAGGATCGCCACATCGCTGGTGTTGGCGGTATACATCCAGGTATCAGGCCAGAACCAGCCTTCCACCCAGTCCGGATGTTCAAGCTTCAGCGCTTGCGCAACCGTCGCATAGCTGTCGTCTTTCAGGGTGTGCTTAATGTAAGGCGCTTCTCTCAGCTGCTTCAGATAATCACTAAGACGCATACCCTCGACAAAGCGCAGCGGGAACTGAGCTTCTTTACCGCTGGCCAGCAGTTGCAGCATGTCGCGCACGGTCATCTCAGGCGTAAAACGGTAGGTCCCGGCCTTGAAATGCGACAGATCTGGTTCAATACGCAGCAGCCACTGGAACACGCGCGGACGGTTAATAACCTTATCCTGATACAGCTGTTCACCCAGCGCCATGCGCCCGGTGCCCGCTTTAAGGGTAAAAATCGTCTCTTCTTTAATCAGTATCGGACTGTCCGCCAGTTGGCGAACCTTCCACATCCCCACGCCTGCGGCAATCGCCAGGACCAGCAGCACTAACAGGACGAAACGTAACATTTTTTTCATGACTAAACGGATGACTCACAACGTGGGGCCAAAAATTCAAACAGTTCATGCGACAGATAGCGAACGTCACCAAACGTATTCACCGGAACAATGGGCATCAATGCATTGCAGATACAGACCTCATCTGCCTGCCTGACCGCCTCAATACGTGCATGAACTTCGACAACGCGGTAACGACTTTGTGCCAGCTGCGCCAGACAATGCTGACGCATGATACCGTTAACGCCCGCCTGATCGAGACGCGGCGTAAATACCGTATCGCCCGCTCGCCAGAACACATTAGCGGCACAGCATTCCGTAACCCACCCGTCGCTGTCAAGAACCAGCGCTTCGTCGGCGTCCGTCTGTTCAAGATGCGCGCGGATCAGCACCTGCTCAAGACGATTGAGATGCTTAAGACCTGCCAGTAGCGGATTGCGGCCAACCTGCACCGGGCTTAACGCAAGCGTAATCCCCTCCTCCTGCCAGCGGGAATAGTGCGCAGGTGCCGGAGAGGTAGACAGAATACGGGAAGGTAACAGACATGAGGATGGGCTGTAGCCCCGCCCACCGCTGCCGCGGGTAATAATGACTTTGAGCACGCCATCACGCTGGTGTAACGCCAGTTCGCGCATCTCCTGACGCAGAATTGCGTTATCGGTGAAGGGGATCATGAGCGCACGGCAGGTGTTCTCCAGTCGCTGCAAATGCATTTCGAGGAATTCGACGCTGCCGTTGTGGATCTTCGCGGTGGTAAAACAGCCGTCGCCGAACTGAACGGCGCGATCGTTTGCCGCAAGA
The DNA here is from genome assembly GCF_000735455.1 of Yokenella regensburgei ATCC 49455. Classification (GTDB taxonomy): domain Bacteria; phylum Pseudomonadota; class Gammaproteobacteria; order Enterobacterales; family Enterobacteriaceae; genus Yokenella; species Yokenella regensburgei. The sequence continues at coordinate 16,961 of NZ_JMPS01000084.1, forward strand.
GAGTCCTGTTCCGTACCATTAATCAAGAACATAGGGGCTCCTTATCTCTGGTCTTTTAGTCTGGCAGCAGGCAGAACGCCTGACAAGAGGAATACGCCTAAAGAAAAAGGCCTGCAGAGCAGGCCTTTTTGCATTTCGGACGTCGACTCAGATCTTTTTGAAGATCAGAGAGCCGTTGGTGCCGCCAAAGCCGAAGGAGTTACACAGGGTGTACTCCATACCGCTCACCTGACGCGCTTCGTGCGGAACGAAGTCCAGGTCACAACCTTCATCCGGGTTATCCAGGTTGATGGTTGGCGGAACGGCCTGGTCACGCAGCGCAAGGATAGAGTAGATAGACTCTACTGCACCCGCAGCACCCAGCAGGTGGCCGGTCATGGATTTGGTGGAGCTGACCATCACACGGCTCGCGTATTCACCAAAGATAGACTTCACGGCCTGCGCTTCGGCTTTATCGCCTGCATTGGTAGAAGTACCGTGGGCGTTGACGTAGCCAATCTGGCTTACGGCAATACCAGCATCGCGAATGGCGTTAGCCATCGCCAGCGCTGCACCCGCACCGTCTTCCGGCGGTGACGTCATATGGTAAGCATCGCTGCTCATACCAAAGCCGACAACTTCAGCATAAATTTTGGCACCGCGTTTTTTCGCGTGCTCGTACTCTTCCAGTACGATCATGCCCGCACCGTCACCCAGCACGAAACCATCACGGTCTTTATCCCACGGGCGGCTTGCGGCCTGCGGGTTGTCGTTACGGGTAGAGAGCGCACGCGCTGCACCGAAACCGCCGACACCCAGTGGGGTACTGGCTTTTTCCGCACCGCCCGCGACCATAGCATCCGCATCGCCGTACGCGATGATACGCGCGGCATGGCCGATGTTATGCACGCCAGAAGTACAGGCAGTCGCGATCGAAATGCTTGGGCCACGGAGGCCGAACATGATGGTCAGGTGACCTGCCACCATGTTAACAATCGTGGACGGAACGAAGAACGGGCTGATCTTACGCGGGCCGCCATTCATCAGAGATGTATGGTTTTCCTCGATCAGGCCAAGGCCGCCAATCCCGGAGCCGATAGCAGCGCCAATACGGGTTGCGTTCTCTTCCGTAATTTCAAGTCCAGAATCCTGCATGGCCTGAATGCCAGCGACAATTCCATATTGAATGAAGGCATCCATCTTGCGCTGTTCTTTGCGCGAAATGAACTCTTCACAGTTAAAATCCTTTACTAAGCCAGCAAATTTCGTTGCATAGGCGCTAGTATCGAAATGGTCGATTAGGCTGATGCCGCTCTGACCGGCAAGGAGAGCTTTCCAGGTGGACTCTACGGTATTGCCGACAGGAGACAACATGCCAAGTCCGGTCACAACTACACGACGCTTAGACACGTTTGTCCTCCAGGGAGGGATTGATAATGAGATTCGTGGGACTAAAAAAGATAAAACTCAGGCGGTCGAATGACCGCCTGGAGATGTTCACTTACGCCTGGTGGCCGTTGATGTAATCAATGGCAGCCTGAACGGTGGTGATTTTCTCAGCTTCTTCGTCCGGAATCTCAGTATCAAACTCTTCTTCCAGAGCCATTACCAGCTCAACGGTGTCAAGAGAATCAGCGCCCAGGTCTTCAACGAAGGAAGCATTGTTGGTAACTTCTTCCTGCTTAACGCCCAGCTGCTCGCCGATAATTTTCTTAACGCGTTCTTCGATAGTGCTCATACTCTTAAATTTCCTATCAAAACTCGCTTTCGCGATGGTTTTCGTAGTGTATAAAATGTTGAAAAATTTGCAACTAAATCCCGGCAGGTCTTACCACGATTTTACGCTATTTTGCGGGTGTTTGCCCTAATAACGCAAATTATTTTGCACGATTTCGTCCTGAGAACCGCACGAGATGCGCGGTTCCTGAGCGTTTTGTGCAAATCGCGATCAAACCATGTACATCCCGCCGTTGACGTGCAGAGTCTCACCAGAGATGTAACCCGCTTCGTCAGAAGCTAAGAATGCAACCGCGCTGGCGATTTCTTTTGCGTCGCCGAGGCGACCCGCAGGAACTTGCGCCAGAATACCCGCACGCTGCTCGTCAGAGAGCGCACGCGTCATGTCCGTTTCAATAAAGCCCGGAGCAACAACGTTCACCGTAATACCGCGGGACGCAACTTCACGCGCCAGCGACTTACTGAAACCGATAAGGCCCGCTTTTGCCGCAGCATAGTTGGCCTGACCAGCATTTCCCATGGTACCAACCACGGAACCAATAGTGATAATACGACCGTGACGCTTTTTCATCATAGCGCGCATTACCGCTTTTGACAGACGGAAAACAGATGACAGGTTGGTTTCGAGAATGTCGTTCCACTCGTCATCTTTCATTCGCATTAACAGGTTATCACGAGTAATCCCGGCATTATTGACCAGAATGTCGACTTCGCCAAACTCTGCACGAATATTTTCCAGCACAGATTCGATAGATGCAGGATCGGTCACATTCAGCATCAGACCTTTACCGTTAGCACCCAGGTATTCGCTGATGGCTTTCGCGCCGCTTTCACTGGTGGCAGTACCGATGACTTTCGCGCCACGAGCGACGAGAGTTTCAGCGATTGCACGGCCGATACCGCGACTTGCACCGGTAACCAGCGCGATTTTTCCTTCAAAACTCATGATATCCTCTTTTAACTCTCAAGCGCCGCGGTCATCGCCGCCGGCTCATTAATAGCCGACGCCGTCAGGGTGTCAACAATACGTTTTGTCAGACCGGTGAGAACTTTACCTGGTCCAACTTCGTACAGGTGTTCAACACCCTGCGCCGCCATGAATTCCACGCTCTTCGTCCACTGGACCGGGCTATACAGCTGGCGGACCAGGGCGTCACGAATGGCGTCAGCAGACGTTTCACACTTCACGTCAACGTTGTTGACTACCGCGATTTGCGGCGCGTTAAAGGTCAGTTTCTGCAACTCAACGGCCAGTTTCTCTGCGGCAGGTTTCATCAGCGCACAGTGAGACGGTACGCTGACCGGCAGCGGCAGCGCACGCTTAGCGCCCGCGGCTTTACAGGCAGCGCCTGCACGTTCAACGGCTTCTTTATGACCCGCGATAACCACCTGGCCCGGCGAGTTGAAGTTGACCGGTGAAACCACCTGCCCTTCAGCCGCTTCTTCACAGGCTTTCGCAATAGAAGCATCATCAAGACCGATGATGGCGGACATGCCGCCGGTGCCTTCCGGAACCGCTTCCTGCATGAACTTACCGCGCAGCTCAACGAGGCGCACGGCATCAGCAAAATCAATAACGCCTGCACATACCAGAGCAGAATATTCGCCCAGGCTATGGCCAGCCATCATCGCCGGTGCTTTACCGCCCTGCTGTACCCATACACGGTACAGCGCGACGGATGCCGTCAGCAGCGCAGGCTGAGTCTGCCAGGTTTTGTTCAGTTCTTCCGCCGGGCCCTGCTGAGACAGCGCCCACAGATCGTAACCTAAAGCAGCAGAAGCTTCAGCAAAAGTCTCTTCGATCACCGGGAAGTTAGCTGCCATTTCAGACAACATCCCAACGCTTTGAGAACCTTGTCCAGGAAAGACAAAAGCAAATTGCGTCATGTTATTAGTCCTTATACTAGAAACGAACCAGCGCAGAGCCCCAGGTAAATCCGCCACCGAAGGCCTCAAGCAGAATCAGCTGGCCACGTTTGATACGGCCATCGCGTACCGCTTCGTCCAGCGCACACGGCACGGACGCCGCCGAGGTGTTGCCATGACGGTCAAGCGTCACCACGACGTTGTCCATCGACATCCCCAGCTTTTTCGCGGTTGCGCTGATAATGCGCAGGTTAGCCTGATGCGGTACCAGCCAGTCCAGTTCAGAACGGTCCATATTGTTCGCCGCCAGCGTCTCATCAACGATGTGCGCAAGCTCGGTGACCGCCACTTTAAAGACTTCGTTACCCGCCATGGTCAGGAAAATGGGGTTCTCCGGCTGCACGCGGTCAGCGTTTGGCAGCGTCAACAGCTCACCATAACGACCGTCGGCATGGAGGTGGGTAGAGATAATACCCGGCTCTTCAGATGCACTGAGAACGACAGCGCCCGCGCCGTCGCCAAAAATAATGATGGTGCCACGGTCTTCCGGGTTGCAGGTGCGTGCCAGCACGTCGGAACCGATAACCAGCGCTTTTTTCACCGCGCCGGATTTCACATACAGATCGGCAACGCTCAGCGCATAGGTAAACCCGGCGCAGGCAGCTGCAACGTCAAATGCCGGGCAGCCTTTAATCTCGAGCATGCTCTGGATCTGGCAGGCGGCGCTCGGGAAGGAGTGCGTGGAAGACGTAGTGGCGACGACGATAAGACCGATCTCTTCTTTATCAATGCCCGCCATTTCCAGCGCGCGCTTCGCCGCTTCGAAACCCATGGTTGCCACGGTTTCTTCAGGACCCGCGATACGACGTTCACGGATACCTGTGCGTGAGACAATCCACTCGTCAGAAGTATCTACCATCTTTTCTAAATCGGCGTTGGTACGCACCTGTGCTGGCAGGAAACTGCCGGTACCTATAATCTTCGTATGCATGTACGCTCAGTCTTTTTTTGGTAATACAGATTCCAGGCAAGCCGAGATCCGCTGAGGAACCTCCCGCTGTACCGCCTGCACTGCCTGTTCTATGGCGACGCTAAATGCGCGCTGGTTTGCAGCACCATGACTCTTAATCACCGTGCCGCGCAATCCTAACAGACAGGCGCCATTATACTGGTCGGGGTTGAGGTGACTGAATCGCCTTGCCAGGCTCTTTTGTAACCAACGCTTCAACAAAATCAGCCACCACGACCTTTTTTTGCCATCTCCCTGCGATTTCAGCAGCGAAAGGAACATGCGAACAACGCCTTCCATGGTCTTCAAGGTGACGTTGCCCGTGAAACCATCGCAAACCAGTACGTCAGTTTTTCCCGTTAACAACTCGTTGGCTTCAAGATATCCAATATAGTTGATAGATGGCACGGTTTTAAGCATTGCTGAAGCATCACGAATATTTTCGTGGCCCTTGCTCTCTTCTTCACCGATATTCAGTAGCGCCACGCGGGGGTTATCAATGCCGACCACTTCTTTCGCCAGCACGGATCCCATCACGGCAAACTGCACCAGCATGGTACTGTCGCAATCAACGTTGGCGCCGAGATCGAGCACCACCGTTTTCCCCTTCTGCTGATGCGGAAGAACCGTCACCAGCGCCGGGCGCTCAATGCCTTCAATCGGTTTAAGTAGTAATTTCGCGAGCCCCATCAGCGCACCGGTATTTCCGGCGCTGACGCACGCCTGAGCGCGCCCTTCTTTCACCAGCTCAAGCGCCACACGCATTGAGCTGCCCCGACTCTGGCGAATCGCCTGCGCCGGACGAGCATCACTGGCAATAACTGACTGTGCAGGGATAATCTGCAGACGTGAACGTTGTTCGAAGTCAGCTTTGGCGAGTAATGGCGTGATTGTGTCGGGATCGCCGACAAGAAGAAGTGAGAGTTGCGAATTAAAACCCAGTGCCTGCAAAGCTGCAGGCACCGTCACGGAAGGGCCAAAATCGCCTCCCATGACATCTAACGCTATGGTCAGACGTGTCAAGGTATCGTCACTGCCCGGTTTGGTATATCCCCGCTTGCACGGGGAAATCCTCACTAAGCCTCATCACGCGTGAGCGTGATTACTTAGTGATAACCTTGCGACCACGGTAGAAACCGTCAGCGGTCATGTGGTGACGCAGGTGAGTTTCACCAGAAGTCTTGTCTACAGACAGGCTGGTAACTGCGGTCAGAGCGTCATGGGAACGACGCATGCCACGTTTGGAACGGGTTGGTTTGTTTTGTTGTACGGCCATGGACCTTACTCCTCGATATTACTTACGCTTTAAGCTGGCTAATACGGCAAATGGGTTTGGCTTTTGCGCTTCTTCAGGCAATTCACCAAAGACCATGTCCGCCTCGGACACTTCACAGTGTTCAGAATCATGCACCGGAACTACAGGTAAGGCGAGAATGACTTCATCCTCGACCAGTGCCTGCAGGTCGATTTCACCGAATTCGTTAACCTCAATCGGTTCATACGCTTCCGGGAGTGCTTCAGCCTGTTCGTCGGAACGGACCGGACTGAAACAATATGTTGTGTGAACATGAAATGGGAACGGTTTCCCGCAGCGTTGACACTCGAGCGTGACCGACACCTTTGCATCACCGGTTAAAACCGCGAGGCGCTGGTTGTCGATGGCGAACGACATCGAACATTCCACATCAGTGTCCACACTGACTACAGACTCGGCGATACGCTCCACCTGATCAGCAGCATAAATGCCCTGGTAATCGAGGCGTTTTTGAGCCGTACGGACCGGATCAAGAGTCAGGGGTAATTTTACCTTTTGCATAGGGCGCGCATATTAACTTTGTAACGTCGTATAGTCAAAGAAAAAGGCACCCGAAGACGCCTTTTGCCATTTATTCGCACACATTGCGGCCTGTAGTTTAAAATGCTGTCATCCGTTGCGCCAGAGCTTAAAGAAAAAATATGCCAAAGATTATTCTTGCTTCAACCTCACCCTATCGTCGACTGCTGCTGGAAAAGCTCGGTATCGACTTCGAATGCGCCGCGCCAGAGGTAGATGAAACGCCGCTGGCGGATGAATCTCCGCGCCACCTGGTACAGCGCCTGGCGCAGGCAAAAGCCCAGGCGCTGGCATCGCGCTTCCCCGAGCATTTGATTATTGGCTCGGATCAGGTGTGCGTTCTCGACGGCGAAATCACCGGTAAACCGCATACCGAAGAGCATGCACGCCTGCAGTTAAAGAAAGCCAGCGGTTCCGTGGTCTCTTTTTATACCGGGCTTGCATTGTATAACTCAGCCACCGGTCATTTGCAGACTGAATGCGAACCCTTCGATGTCCATTTTCGCCATCTGAATGAGAAAGAGATCCGCAATTACATCCGCATAGAAAGCCCGCTCAACTGCGCAGGCAGTTTTAAAAGTGAAGGGCTGGGGATTACGCTCTTTGAGCGTCTTGAAGGCCGGGACCCGAACACCCTGGTTGGCCTGCCGTTGATTGCGCTGTGTCAGATGCTACGGCGTGAAAAGGTGGATCCACTGGGGTGATGTGATTTTCCCTCTCCTTGTGAGAGAGGGACGGATGAGGGCATCAACCGCCCTCACCTTTTACTTCTGGCTACGCAGCACCTGCAGGCAATGTCTCAGTCCGTCATCCATCGGTGCTTCAATACGCAGCGTTTCGCCGGTACCCGGATGCGTGAACTTCAGCGCAGCAGCATGCAGGAACAGACGATTTAACCCGGTCGACGCCAGCTGCTTATCGAACTCACGATCGCCATAGCGATCGTCAAAGGCAATGGGATGCCCGGCATGCAGCGTGTGCACACGGATCTGGTGCGTACGTCCGGTAACCGGGCTACAACGTACCAGCGTCGCAAACGCAAAGCGCTCTTCCACCTTGAAGCGCGTCTCCGACGGTTTCCCTTCCTGGCTCACGCGAACAATACGCTCACCGCTTTGCAAAATGTTTTTCAGAAGCGGTGCCTGCACCACTTTGGTATGCGAAGACCACTGACCGCGCACCAGCGCCAGGTAATCTTTCTGCATTCCCTTCTCGCGCAGCTGCTCGTGCAGCGAACGCAGGGCCGAGCGTTTTTTCGCCACGAGCAGCACGCCGGAGGTGTCGCGATCGAGACGATGCACCAGCTCAAGGAAGCGCGCTTCCGGGCGCAGCGCCCGCAGGCCTTCAATCACCCCGAAGCTCAGACCGCTACCGCCGTGAACCGCAGTACCGGATGGTTTATTCAGCACCAGAATGTGGTCATCCTCATAAAGGATAACGTCGCTCAGCGCCGCGACTTTCTGCAGATGCGGTGACACCGCCTCTTCGTCACGTTCCGCTACGCGTACCGGCGGAATACGGATTTCATCGCCGGCTTCCAGTTTGTATTCTGGTTTAATGCGTTTTTTGTTAACCCGCACTTCCCCTTTACGCAGGATGCGGTAAATCATACTTTTCGGCACGCCTTTCAGCTGGGTGCGCAAAAAGTTATCGATACGTTGCCCGGCTTCATCAGCGGCAATCGTGACATGTCTTACAGATGGCGTCTCAGTTTTCATGGTCGGCGATTCTAAATAGCAAGGCGCATTCGCGCCACTCATTTTTCTGTGCTTATATATATTACTAACTGGTTACAACGAGCGCTTCTGACAGCAGATTGTTTGTTATTAGAACAATCCTGCCAAAGAAGTGAAAAAACTGTGAGTAACCGGGTAGCAAATGGTGAAAGTCATCTTGCTATAACAAGGTTAGCAATGGAATAATGATGCGGTTTTCCGTGTTGAATCTTGTTAAAACAAGCAAAGTAACGGAATGACCCATTTTGTCTGACCGATCGACCACGCGGCAATGGCGTAAGACGTATTGATCTTTCAGACAGTTAGCGGGCTGCGGGTTGCAGTCCTTACCGGTAGACGGAATCTTCTCTGGTGATAATTTCCCAGACAGTTCCCCAGTTAATTGCACTGTTTTTCCGTTTGAAATACAGGCAGCCGACACTCTGCGCCTCTTAAGCGTACGACAACCGTGAGGTTGGCGACGTCAATAGTCACGAGGCCATCGGTACATCCCCGGAAAGGCATTACTCTGCCCGCAGCTTAGTCGTCAATGCAAGAATAATGAGTAAGTTACGATGAAAAGAATGTTAATCAACGCAACTCAGCAGGAAGAGTTGCGTGTCGCCCTTGTTGATGGGCAGCGCCTGTACGACCTGGACATTGAAAGTCCTGGCCACGAACAGAAAAAAGCGAACATCTACAAAGGCAAAATCACCCGTATTGAACCGAGTCTGGAAGCGGCATTTGTTGATTACGGCGCTGAACGTCACGGTTTCCTCCCCCTCAAAGAAATTGCCCGCGAGTACTTCCCTGCTAGTTATAACTCCCATGGCCGTCCCAACATCAAAGATGTTCTGCGTGAAGGTCAGGAAGTTATCGTTCAGATTGATAAAGAAGAGCGCGGTAATAAAGGCGCGGCATTAACCACCTTTATCAGCCTTGCGGGGAGTTATCTGGTACTGATGCCAAACAACCCGCGTGCGGGTGGTATCTCTCGCCGTATCGAAGGTGATGACCGTACTGAACTGAAAGAAGCGCTGGCAAGCCTCGAGCTGCCGGATGGCATGGGTCTGATTGTCCGTACCGCAGGCGTTGGCAAATCCGCCGAAGCGCTGCAGTGGGACTTAAGTTTCCGCCTGAAGCACTGGGAAGCCATTAAGAAAGCCGCAGAAAGCCGTCCGGCACCGTTCCTTATCCATCAGGAAAGTAACGTTATCGTTCGCGCCTTCCGTGACTACCTGCGCCAGGACATCGGTGAAATCCTGATTGATAATCCGAAAGTGCTTGAGCTGGCTCGCCAGCACATCGCGGCGCTCGGTCGTCCGGATTTCAGCAGCAAAATCAAACTGTACACCGGTGAAATCCCGCTGTTCAGCCACTACCAAATCGAATCGCAGATCGAATCCGCTTTCCAGCGTGAAGTCCGTCTGCCGTCCGGTGGTTCTATTGTTATCGACTCCACCGAGGCGCTGACCGCCATCGATATCAACTCCGCCCGCGCGACTCGCGGCGGCGACATCGAAGAAACGGCGTTTAACACCAACCTCGAAGCGGCCGATGAAATCGCCCGCCAGCTGCGTCTGCGTGACCTCGGCGGCCTTATCGTTATCGACTTCATCGACATGACCCCGGTACGCCATCAGCGTGCAGTGGAAAACCGTCTGCGTGAAGCGGTGCGCCAGGACCGTGCGCGTATCCAGATTAGCCATATCTCCCGCTTCGGTCTGCTGGAGATGTCCCGTCAGCGTCTGAGCCCGTCGCTTGGCGAGTCCAGCCATCACGTCTGCCCGCGCTGCTCCGGTACTGGTACCGTACGTGATAACGAATCACTGTCGCTCTCTATTCTGCGTCTGATTGAAGAAGAAGCGCTGAAAGAGAACACCAAAGAAGTTCACGCCATTGTGCCGGTGCCGATTGCCTCTTACCTGCTGAACGAAAAACGTGCAGCGGTTAGCGAAATCGAATCCCGTCAGGGCGGCGTTCGCTGCATCATCGTGCCGAACGATCAGATGGAAACGCCGCACTACTCGGTGCTGCGCGTGCGTAAGGGTGAAGAAACCACCACCCTGAGCTACCTGCTGCCGAAACTGCACGAAGAAGAGATGGCGCTACCGGCTGACGAAGAGCCTGCTGAGCGTAAGCGTCCGGAACAACCGGCGCTGGCCACCTTCACCATGCCGGACGTACCGCCTGCACCAGAAGCCGAGGCGGCACCGAAAGCCCCTGCTGCTGCGGCAAAAGCGGCTCCTGCCGTGGCAACCCCGGCGGCACCTGGTCTGGTGAGCCGCTTCTTCGGCGCGCTGAAAAACCTGTTTGCTGGCAGCGAGCCGCCGAAAGAAGTTGAACAGGCTCCGGCGAAGAAAGAAGAGAAGCAGGAACGTCAACAGGATCGTCGTAAACCGCGTCAGAACAACCGCCGCGACCGCAACGATCGCCGTGACCGCAATGAAAACCGCGATAACCGCGATAACCGCGACCGTGACAACCGTGATAATCGCGACAACCGTAGCGAGAACGCGGAAGGTCGTGAAGAGAACCGTCGTAACCGCCGCGATAAGCAGCAGAACGGCGAACCGCGCGAACAGCGTCAGCCGCTGGCGCAGGAAGACGGTGAAAAAGCGAAAGGTCGTGACGATCAGCAGCAGTCACGCCGCGAGCGTAACCGTCGCCGTAACGACGACAAGCGTCAGGCACAGCAGGAAGTCAAAGCGCTGAACCGCGAAGAACAACCGGCTCAGGAAACCGAGCAGGAAGAAAGCGTTCAGCAGACCATGCCGCGTCGTAAGCCGCGTCAGTTGACCCAGAAAGTGCGCTACGAGTCTGCAGAAGAGATCCGTACAGAGTCTGCACCGGTAGAAGCTCAGGCTGAAACCGAAGCACCGGCTCGCGCTCCGCGTACCGAACTCGCGAAGCTCGATCTGCCAGCCGTCGTGGAAGCACCGACCGAGCAGGATGACAACGCAGAAGCCCGTGATGCTGCCGGTATGCCGCGCCGCTCACGCCGCTCTCCGCGCCACCTGCGCGTCAGCGGTCAGCGCCGTCGTCGTTATCGTGATGAGCGTTACCCGCTGCAGTCTCCGATGCCGCTGACCGTAGCGTGCATGTCTCCGGAAATGGCCTCTGGTAAAGTCTGGATCCGCTACCCGGTTGCGCGCCCGCAGGATCAGGTTGCTGAAGAGCAGCGTGAAGCTGAGATGATGCAGCAGGTTGCACCAGTGGTCGTTGAAGAACAACCTCAGGCACCGGCTGTCGTTGAAACTGCCCCGGTTGTTGCAGCAGAAGTGGTTGCTGAAGCGGTGAAAGACGTTGAAGTCGCAGAACCGCAGACCGCCACCGAAGCCCCTCAGGCACCGGTGGTAGAGACCAGCCATCCTGAAGTCATTGCCACTGCCGTAAGCGAGCAGCCGCATTTCATCGCTGAGCAGGATGAAGTAGTTGCAGAAGAAGTTGCCGAGGAAGTAGAACCGGCTGCTGAAGTGGAAATGGCCGTACAGCCTGTTGTCGCCCCTGTTACAGCGCCGGAAGCGGTTGCCGTTCAGGAGCCCGTGGTTGTCGCAGCGCCGGTAGAAGCCGCGAAACCGGTGGAAACCAAAGCACCGGCTGCAAGCGATGATAATCATCATGCCACTGCACCGATGACTCGCGCTCCGGCACCGGACTACGTACCAGAAGCCGCGCGTCACAGCGACTGGGTTCGCCCGGCCTTCGCTTTCGACGGTAAAGGTGCTGCCGGTGGTCATAGCGCCACTCAGCAGGCAAGCGCTGCCCCAACCCGCCCTCAGCCGGTTGAGTAAGCCAGTCTCTCTGCGGGCGGTATCTCACCGCCCCTGAGTAAAGATAAAAGGGCCCATGTTTAACATGGGCCCTTTTTTATTGTGCGGTGCAAAGACGGTTAGCAGGATCGCAGATAAAAAAAGGCCCGCCCCGGGGTGAATGGGGCGGGCAGAGAAAGCGGCCCAGTTTCCAGACCAGCTTTAAAAACGAGAGCTTATCGGTTCAGCTGGAACAAGGACATTCCCTGCATATCGCTGAAAGTCTTGTAGGATGCCTGCAAAGCAGCCTGCTGCATCACGTAGTTAGAGATAGTGGCGTTCCAGTCAACGTCGACCAAATCGCTCATCTGCGCGGTCTGGCTCAGCGTACGGTCAGCCCCCAGCGCATCCAGTTGCGTCAGCTCATTCATCTGCGTACCAAGTTCGGCACGAACGCTCAGAACGTTGTTCAGAGAGTTACGCAGGCCACGGTTGGTTTTCTCGATTGCCGCCAGCGCAACTTCACCTTTAGCATCATCACCTTCAACCGGTGTTTTCAGTGCGGCAATCGCCGTATCGAGCATTTTGAACACGTTGGTCTCAGACGGGCTACCGTCTGGCTCAGGTACGGCATTGCTGGTCAGGGCATCAAAAATCTTGTTACCGGTATGGCCGATGACCATGGTACGAGAGTAATCCACCTGCTGTTCGATGTTGTTGGTGCCACCAACATAGTTACCGTTAGCATCAAACGGTGGCTTGTCCGTGTTATAACCGCCAAACATGTAACGACCGTTGCCGTCCTGACCGTTAGCCAGGTTTAACAACTGATCGCGGATCCCCTGCAGGTCAGTTGCCATGGAGGCGCGGTCATCATCGCTCAGCGTCCCCTTTGCGGCACTGATGATTTTCTCCTGGGCGGAGGTGATGGCAGAGCCGACCTGATTGAGCACGCTGTCCTCGAGCGAAACGCGCTGGCTGGCAAACTGACGCGCGGTGCTGAACTGCGCGTTTTGCGCCTGCGCCTGCGACAAAACCACCGCCTGGGAGGCCGCGATCGGGTCATCAGACGGACGGTTAACACGTTTACCGGTAGACATCTGCTCACCGTAACCAAGCCAGGTTGACTGGGAATCGGTGATACCACGCATATTCTGCTGGTACATCATTAAAGTACTGACACGCATGACTTTATGTCTCCTTAGCGAATATTAATTAACGCATCAAACAGCGTGTTTGCCGTTTGCAGTACCTGCGCATTCGCCAGGTAATACTGCTGGAAAAGCTGCAGCTTGCCGTACTCTTCATCGAGGCTCACCCCGGAGATAGTCTGCTGTTCACGGGTCAGTTGGGTCACCACATTGCCCTGCGTCGTGCTGCTGACTTTAAGCGTGGCGGTGGTGTTACCGACATCGCTCACCAGCGAGGCGTAGGCATCGTTAAACGACTTTGAGCCACCTACCAGCTTCTTGTTCTGCAGATCGAGCAGCGCCTGACCGTTACGGTTGTCGCTCTCGCCGCTGGTCGGGTCGTTTTTACCCATTGCCAGCTGTGAAGCATCGGTGATCTTCATGCCCATGTTGACGATGGCGTCGCTCACAGGTTTAACGGTGAAGCTGTTGTTTTCAGTCGCGGCGGTACCACCGACGCTCACTTTCAGGCCATCAAAGCTCAGCGTGTTGGTCGCCGGGTCGAAGTTACCGTTTACCGTGGTGTCATCGGCCGTGCGCGTAACGAGCCACTGACCGCCTTTGTATTCCACTTTGTAATCAGTCGCCTGAACTTTGCTGCTGTCGGTCATATCAACCGTCATCGTCGCGCCAGCGCTGTTTTTGCTGTTGCCTACGACGGAAGGCTTACCGAAGGAGAACACCTCTTTGCCCGGATCGCCGTTGGCATCCAGACCCTGAGTATGCTGCTGGTTGAACGAGTCGGCAAAAACCATCGCCAGCTGGTTCAGGTTATTACGTGCTTTATCCAGATCCTCAGTGCGGAAGGTCAACAGACCACCGAGTGAACCACTGGTCAGCAGTTTTTCCGGAATCTCAACGTTTCCGGCAACATCATCAACATAAGCAACCGTGGTACGGGATGGATCCGCGCTGCTCGGTACGGCGGCCAGCTGACGGGCAGACGTTCCCTGCACCAGGTTATAGCCGTTCGCCATGGTGATGTTGTAAGTGCCGCCGTCCTGCACGTTCACTTCAACGCCCACCAGCTGGTTCAGCTGAGTCACCAGCTGATCGCGCTGATCGAGCAGATCGTTCGGTGACGCTCCTGCGCCAACGCCGGTCATGCGGGCAATCTTGTCGTTCAGGCTGGCAATCTGTTTGGCATAGTTGTTGATCTGATCAACGCTTGAGGCAATAGACTGGTTAACCTGCTTGTCCTGGTCACGCAGATACTGATCGGTCACCTTAAACTGGTTTACCAGTCCGTTGGCTTTACCCAGCACCGCCTGACGCGCTGCCGGATCTTCGGCGTTGCTCACCAGCGTCTGCATACTTTTGAAAAAATCCTGCAGCGTGGCGGAGAGCGAGTTGGTGGTATCGGAGAGCACGTTGTCGATTTTCGACATCTGCTGGTAGCGCGTGGTCAGGCCGCTGCCCTGGTTTTGTGCGGCGCGCAGCTGGTTGGTGATGAACGCGTCATATTCGCGCTGAACGCCAGTCACGTTCACCCCGTTTCCGGTCCAGCCACCGGCGCCCAGCGAGCTGTTTGCTGCCGCAAGAATTGTTGTCTGACGGGTGTAGCCGGCGACGTTGTAGCTGGAGATGTTATTACTGACGGTGTTCAGCGCTGCCTGAGCGGCGCTGAGTCCGCTCATTGCGCTGTTAAACAAACTGGACATGGCTGTTCCTTATCTCTTCTTTTATAGCGTTGTTATCGACCACAGCACGACAAACTTGAGTGATTTCAGAACAGATTTTCAATATCGTTGCTGTAGGCTTTGCTCACTTTTTCGCCCATGGATTTCAGCTGTTGGATCATACTGGTGAGCTTACGGGCATAGTTCGGATCGGTGGCGTATCCGGCGCTCTGCAGCGCCTGTGCGCCCTGCTCCGCCGTCGCGGCGTTGGTCACTGCGGCATAGCGCGGGTTGCGGGTCAACAGACCCACATAATCGGATAACGCTTCCAGATACGAGCTGTAAACGCGGAATTTGGCTTTCACTTTCTTCGCTTCGCCATTTTCAAATTCCGTGGTGGTGATTTCCGCCACCTTGCCCTTCCAGTCGGATGAGGCCTTTACCCCGAAGAGGTTGAAGCTTGGCTCGCCGTTTTCACGACGGATCTGCCGCTGGCCCCAGCCGGATTCCAGCGCGGCCTGCGCCAGAATCAGGTGGTGTGGAATACCACTTTGCTGGCTCGCAAGTTTTGCCGGAAGCGAGAGCTGTGCCAGGAAGTCTTTGCTGTCACCGGAAAGCGCAGCATCGCTGCCCGACGGCGCCTGAGGAATGGCTTTACGTACCATCTGGCGCAGGGTGTCATTCTGGTAAGTCGTCACCGTTTGCAGATCGAACTTCAGCGGTACCTGGGCGGCAGGCGCGGCGTCGCCCTGCGCGCCGCCCATCTGTTTCACCATCTCCTCGGCAAGACCCAGCCCTTTACCGGCGGTCATCTGCTGGGCAATTTGCTGATCGTACATACTGGTATAAAGACGCGTCTGATCGGTACTGAGCGCCCCGTCTTTCGGCAGGGCTTCTCGCATACTTTTCAACATCATCTGCACGAACATCCCTTCGACCTGCCGGGCGACAGATCGAAGGTTGGCCTGCGGGTCCTGACCCGCTTTGGCCTTCAGTTCGTTGAGTGATTGTGCGTCCCAGGCCGCACCGCTCAGCAGTTTGCTATCACTCAGCATTAGATAATCTCAACTTTGGCACGCAGACAGCCCGCGCTTTGCATCGACTGGAGGATCGACATCAGCTCGATAGGCGATGCCCCCAGCGCGTTGAGCGCCCGGACGACGTTGTTGAGATTCGCACTGGAACGAACGCTCTGAATCGCACCACCACTCTGACGCATATCAATCTGCGTTTGCGGTGTGACCACCGTCCGCCCACCGCCAAATGGCGTATCCGGCTGGCTCACCTGCTGGGAACGGTTCACCGTCACCGAGAGGTTACCCTGCGCAACGGCACAGCTGTCGAGCGTCACTTCGCGGTTCATCACCACGGAGCCGGTACGGGAGTTGATAATCACCCTCGCATCCTGCGGCGTGACGTTCACTTCCATATTCTGGATATCGGCCAGCAAACGCACCTGGCTGCTGTTACCGGTCGGTGCATGCACCTGAACGGTACGCGCATCAAGCGCGGTAGCATTGCCGTAACCGCTGCGGCGGTTAATGGTGTCGGCAATTTGCTGCGCCAGGGTAAAGTCTTCCTGATTCAGCTGCAGATTGATGGTATTGCTGGAGCCAAACTGGTTCGGCAGCTCACGTTCAACCACCGCACCGTTGGTAATGCGCCCGCCGTTAAGCTGGTTCACCTGCACACTGCTACCGCCCGCCGACGCCCCCGCGCCGCCGACCAGAATGTTCCCCTGCGCCAGCGCATAGACCTGGTTATCGACCCCTTTTAACGGCGTCATCACCAGCGTACCGCCGCGCAGGCTTTTAGCGTTACCCATGGAAGAGACCACCACGTCGATGGTCTGCCCCTGACGGGCGAACGCCGGGAACTGGGCGGTAACCATCACCGCCGCCACGTTTTTCAACTGCATGTTAGTCCCGGCCGGAACGGTGATCCCGAGCTGCGACAACATGTTATTCAGGCTCTGGGTGGTAAACGGCGTCTGCGTGGTCTGGTCACCTGTACCATCCAGCCCCACCACCAGGCCATAACCGATTAGGGAGTTTTCCCGCACGCCCTGAATGCTGGTGAGATCGCGAATACGCTCGGCATGTGCGAATCCTGTCACCAGTACCAGAACCATGCTAACCAGGGTTTTAAACATAATTCACCTCGTTTACATCGGCGATAAGTTAAGGAAGAAGCGCTGCAGCCAACCCATGTTCTGCGCCTCGTTGATATAACCATTACCCACGTACTCGATGCGGGCATCCGCCACCTGGGTGGAAGGTACGGTGTTGCTGCCGCTTATCGTGCGTGGGTTTACAACGCCGGAGAAGCGGATAAATTCGGTGCCCTGATTGATGGCTATCTGTTTTTCACCAACCACGTGCAGGTTACCGTTAGACAGGACCTGATCGACGGTGACGGTCAGCGTGCCGCTGAAGGTGTTGCTGGCATTCGCCCCACCCTTACCGTTAAAGCTGTTGCCGCCTGCGGCATCCACATCGGCACGTCCGTTGCCAAACAGCCCCTGCAGATAACGCGGTACGGTACTGAAACCAAAGTTGGTTTTCCCGTCGCGGCTGGCATTCGCCGACGAGCTCTTACTGGCGCTGACGTTTTCCTGAAGCTGGATAGTCAGAGTGTCGCCAATGTTGCGAGGTCGTCGGTCCTCAAAGAGTGGCTGATAGCCGTAGTTAATCGGCTGCGCAGTCTGGAATATAGAACCGTTGACCACAGGAACCGGGCCAGGCGTGGGCTGTGCGGAGGTCGCGCCTTCCACCAGCGGCTTGGTCGGGATCAATGCGCATCCCGTCATGGATAGCACCATAACGGTAAGAAGCGGATAACAAAACGCAGCGGATTTTTGCATTGCTTTCATCTTCTGAATAAAAAATCCGGTGCGAGAAACTCGCACCGGTTACCTCTTACAGCTGCGTCAGTTTCTGCAGCATCTGGTCAGTGGTCGTAATCGCCTTACTGTTAATTTCGTAGGCGCGCTGAACCTGGATCATATTGACCAGTTCCTCTGCCACGTTAACGTTCGACGTTTCAACGTACCCCTGGTACAACAAACCGGCGCCGTTCAGCCCCGGCGTGCTCTCGTTCGGCGCGCCGGAGGACTGGGTTTCGGTGTACAGGTTTTCACCAATGCTCTCCAGACCGGTATCGTTCATAAAGGTGGTCAGGTTAAGCTGACCGACCTGCACCGGGTTGGTTTGCCCCTGCTGGGTTACGCTGACCACACCATCACGACCGATGGTGATGCTCAGGGCGTTCGCAGGAATGGTAATGGCCGGCTGCACCTGGAAGCCGCCAGCGGTCACCAGTTGGCCATTCTGATCTACCTGGAAGGAGCCATCGCGGGTATACGCCATGGTGCCGTCCGGCAGCATTACCTGGA
The DNA here is from genome assembly GCF_000735455.1 of Yokenella regensburgei ATCC 49455. Taxonomy (GTDB): domain Bacteria; phylum Pseudomonadota; class Gammaproteobacteria; order Enterobacterales; family Enterobacteriaceae; genus Yokenella; species Yokenella regensburgei. Next base: position 35,056 of record NZ_JMPS01000084.1, read on the forward strand.
AGAAGCCCTGGCCTTTGATCGCCACGTCTTTACTGTTGTTGGTCTGAGACAGGTTGCCCTGGCTGTGCAGACGCTCAGTCGCCACCGGACGAACACCGGTACCAATCTGCAGACCAGACGGCAGCGTGGTTTGCTCAGAAGACTGAGCACCCGGCTGACGGATGGTCTGATATAACAAATCCTCAAACACGGCGCGCTGGCGCTTAAAACCATTGGTGCTGACGTTTGCCAGGTTGTTGGCAATCACGTCCATATTGGTTTGCTGCGCGTCCAGGCCGGTTTTGGCGATCCATAATGAACTGATCATAATCTTTAGCTCATAGACAAGAGTTGGTTAGCCTTCTGCGCGTTGCTATCGACGTTGCTGATAACCTTCATCTGCATTTCGAAACGACGCGCGCTGGCGATCATATCGGCCATTGCCGCCACAGGTTTAACGTTACTTCCTTCCAGTACGCCGGACTGCAGGCGAATACTCTGGTCAGCTTGTAACATTGGCCCACGGGTCGCCTGTGCGGCGGCGCTGAGACGGAACATACCGTCATCACCGCGCACCACTTCATTGTTCTGGGCTTTCACCAGTTTCAGTCGTCCCACCGGCGCAATGGTGTTCGGCGGATCGCCCGGGTTAAGCGCAGAAATGGTACCGTCGGCCGCGATAGTGACTTCGGAACCTTCCGGCACCACAATCGGGCCGCCTTCACCAATGACCGGATTTCCCTGAATGGTGAGCTGTCCGGTTGGGGTGACCTGGATGTTACCGTTACGGGTGTATCCTTCGCTGCCGTCTGCGGCCTGAACGGCTAACCAGCCGTCCTGCTGCAGCGCAACATCGAGCGGCCGTGCCGTATAGTCCAGCTGACCCGGCGTCATATCGGCACCCGGCGTGGAAGCAGTAACCAGCGTACGGGTCTGCACGGTTTCCCCGTTAACAGGCACCGCACGTAACGCCGTCAGCTGAGCGCGAAAACCAGGCGTCGAGCCGTTGGCGAGGTTGCTGGCAGTCACTGCCTGCTGATCCAGCGTCTGGCTGGCCGCGCCCATCGCGGTATATATTGCGTGATCCATTAAGCCATCCCTTCAGGCGCTTAGCGCAGGTTAACCAGGGTGTTGAGGATCTGATCCTGGGTTTTGATGGTCTGCGCGTTAGACTGATAGTTACGCTGCGCGACAATCATGTTCACCAGTTCTTTACTCAGATCGACGTTAGAGGCTTCCAGCGCACCGTTGGTGAGCTTACCGAAGTTACCTTCGCCCGCGGTGCCAAGCAGCGCCACGCCGGAAGACTGAGTCGCTGACCAGACGTTGTTGCCTTCGGACTGCAGACCTTCGTTGTTCGCGAAGTTGGCGAGAACAATCTGACCCAGAACCTGGCTCTGTTGGTTGGAATAGTTACCGACTACCGTGCCGTCGTCGTTGATCTGATAGCTCACCAGGTCGCCCGGTTTGAAACCGTTCTGGTTGGTCGCCACGATGTTGTTAGAGCCGGTGTTCTGCTGCATGGAGTTCAGGAAGCTCAGGCTAAAGGTGCTGGCCTGAGAGCCGTTCAGAGAACCCATGGCGATGTCGATCTGCGGCTGGGCGTTAGCGGTCGGTGCCAGCGCGCCGGTTGCCGGATCGTAGTTACGTACTTCGGTCAGCGCACCGCTGTCGCTGTAGGTCATCTGCGCCTGTTTAATGGCGGTGGAACCCGCGATGCTGGAGTCCTGGGTGTAGACATCCCATTTGTTATCCGCGGTTTTGACGTAGTAAACGTTCATGTCGTGGGAGTTACCCAGACTGTCGTAAACGGTCACAGACCCTTTTTTGTTGTAGCTGTCAGCGTTAGCCGGATCGAACGGAGACACCTTCGGCAGTTTGTCGGTGGAGTTCAGGTTGATCTGCTGAGACGCGGTGGTGGTGGCTTTCGCCGCCATCAGCGTATTCGGGATATTCAGCGGAACCGGGTTTGCACCCTGCTGAACGGTCGGCGGAGTACCGGTTGCCGGGTAGCCGGTCAGCTGCATACCCTGCATGTTGGTCAGGTTACGGTTTTCATCGAGCTTGAACTGGCCGTTACGGCTGTAGTAAATGGTGCCGTTGCTGTCGACCATACGGAAGAAACCGTTCTGGCTGATAGCGACGTCCAGCGCACGGCCAGTACCGGTGGTGGTACCGTCGGTGAAATCCTGAGTGATCCCGGCAACTTTTACACCAAGACCCACTTTGGAGCCGGCGAACATGTCAGCAAATGACGCTGAGCCGGATTTAAAGCCATAAGTGGCGGAGTTGGCAATGTTGTTGCCGATGACATCGAGATTAGTCGAAGCAGCATTCAGGCCGCTGACCGCTTGAGAAAAGGACATAACTTTCTCCTGATAAGGTTGAAGGCTTAGAGAATCTGGCGAACTTCACTGAGCGTGGTGGTGCCGAAGACACCGAGATCCAGCACGTTACCGTTGGCATTACGAGTCACCCCCTGAACCGGGGCAAACTTCAGCGGCTGGGCGACCAGCTGCGTACCGCCGTTGCTGGCTGTAATGGAAACGTTGTAAGCACCGTCCGGAACATTGCTGCCATCCGTCTGCGTACCATCCCAGGTAAAGGTATGAACACCGGCAGACAGACCGCCCAGTTCAAGGGTACGTACCACTTTGCCGGTATTGTCGGTAATGGTGACGGTGACTTTATCGGCAGGCTGCTGCAGCTCAACGCCAAACGGCGTGGTGCTGACCTTGCCGCCCTCGGTCGCCTCCTGCGTACTGACTTTGTCGCCATCGGAGGTTTTCTCAGAACCGGCCAGAATCACGTTACCCGGGATCATGACGCCACGACCAATCAGCGACGCTGCCTGCAGCGACTGATTGCTGTCTATCTGTCCGGAGATTGAACCCAGGGTGGTGTTGAGTTTTTCAATGCCGCTTACGGTACTGATCTGCGCCAACTGCGTGGTCAGTTCGTTGTTCTGCATCGGGTTGGTCGGATCCTGGTTTTTCAGCTGCGCCACCAGTAAGGTGAGAAAGCTGTTCTGCAGATCCGCAGAGTTACTGCCGGTGAGTGAGCCGGATCCGCCGGTTTTGGTCGTCGCTCCGGTATTCGTGGGATCGTTAACGTTAACCGCTATCGACATGGTTTCCTCCTTTATTGACCCAACGTCAGGGTTTTGAGCATCATGCTCTTCACGGTGTTCAGCACTTCAACGTTCGCCTGGTAGCTGCGGGACGCTGACATGGTGTTGACCATTTCCCCGACGACATCAACGTTCGGCATCCGCACATAGCCCTTTGCGTCCGCCAGCGGGTTACCCGGCTGGTACACGAGCTTGTCCGGTGCCTGGCTTTCCACCACATCGCTGACCTTCACACCCCCCGTCGCCGCACCCAGAGGGGCATCGACCTGGAACACCACCTGCTTGGCACGATACGGCTGGCCATCTGGCCCGGTCACACTGTCGGCGTTCGCCAGGTTGCTGGCCGCCACGTTCAGTCGCTTGGACTGTGCGGTAAGCGCAGAACCTGCAACATCAAAAATGTTAAGCAACGCCATCAGTTACCCCCCTGCAGTACGCTCATCATGCTTTTGATTTGTCCGCCAAGGACGGTCAACCCGGTTTGATACTGCAGGCTGTTATCCGCAAACTGCGTACGTTCCCGGTCCATATCGACGGTGTTGCCATCCATCGACGGTTGATCGGGAATGCGGTACAGCAGGTCGGTCTGCGGTGCAGTCATCGCCTGGGCGGGGATATGACGAGCAGAGGTCAACGACAGTGAAACACCATTGGTTTCTGCCCTACCACGCTCCATCACTTTTTTTAGTTCGCTGGCAAAGTCGATATCGCGCGCCTGGTACCCCGGGGTATCGGCGTTGGCAATATTGGCAGCCAGAATCTCCTGACGACCGGCACGCAGATTCAGCGCTTCCTGCTGAAAACGTAGCGCGGCGTCGAGTTTATCGAGCATGGCTCCTCCGCTAATGACAAAGATTCAGCGCACACTTTAATTCTCTATGCGCCAAGGTTATCGCCGGAATAAACGCAAAATGCGTCGCTATTTATTCCGTTGAACTCTTTGCACTACGGGTAGAATCCTGTCATTCCTGAACAGACTGGGGTGGCGATGCGTATCCTGAAAAGTACTCTGACACTTGGCTTGCTGTTGCTAAGCCCGCTGGCGTTGGCGCAGGATCTCAATGCGCAACTGACGACGTTTTTCGCCCAACGGCTCGCCGGTTTCAGCGACGACGTGACGGTGAACGTTCGCAGCCCGGAAAACACTTTTCCGCAATGTGATGAACCCGCGCTGAGCGTGCCTTCCAGCGCTCGTCTGTGGGGGCACCTGAACGTGCTGGCACAATGCGGCTCGGAGAAACGTTATCTGCAGGTCGATGTTCAGGCGGTAGGCAATTACGTTGTGGCGGCACAGGCCGTCACGCGTGGCAGCCTGCTACAGTCGGAGAGTGTGACGTTAAAACGTGGCAGACTGGATACCCTTCCGCCACGTACCATGCTGGATATTGCGCAGGCACAGGATGCTATCAGCCTGCGCGATCTGGCCCCTGGTCAGCCGGTTCAGCTGTCGATGCTGCGGCAGGCATGGCGGGTAAAAGCCGGTCAGAAGGTCCAGGTTATCGCCAGCGGTGAGGGCTTTAGCGTCAATGGAGAAGGTCAGGCATTAAACAACGCTGCGGTGGCGCAAAACGCCCGCGTGCGCATGTCATCGGGCCAGGTGGTCAGTGGCAGGGTCAATGCTGATGGGAATATTCTGATTAACCTATAATCTTTTTAAAGAATTTGCGCGGGCTGCCGATAAATTATCAACATATGATGATGGCAGGTTGGTATGCCACAAACCTCGATGAGGACAGAACAATGAGCATTGATCGTACATCGCCCCTGAAACCTGTTAGCGCGGTACAGCCTCGCGAAGCCAATGATGTCGGTACGCAGAAAAGTCGTCTGGAGAAATCGTCTGCCAGCAACAGCACCAGCGTGACGTTAAGCGACGCCCAGGCGCGCCTGACTCAGGCCGGTAATGGCGACATCAACGTTGAACGTGTTGAAGCATTGAAAACGGCGATTCGCAACGGCGAGCTTAAGATGGATACCGGCAAAATTGCCGATGCGCTGATTCAGGAAGCGCAGAGTTCGATTCAGAGTAAGTAACCGTATGAGTCGTCTGTCAGAACTTCTGGACCAAATGACAGTCATCCTGAACTCACTTAAAGAAGTGATGGATGCCGAACAGCAGCAGCTTTCCGTTGGCAGCATCAACGGCAGCACGTTGCAACGCATTACCGAAGAAAAAAGTTCGCTGCTGGCGGCGCTGGATTATCTGGAACAACAGCGCCGTATTGAGCAGGCGGCGCAGCGTTGCGCCAATGATGATATCGCTGGCCGCTGGCAAATTATTACGGAAAAGACGCAGCATCTGCGCGATCTCAACCAGCACAATGGCTGGCTGCTTGAAGGGCAAATCGCCATGAATCAGCAGGCGCTGGACGTACTGAAGCCGCATCAGGACCCGGGCCTGTATGGCAAAGACGGGCAAACCTTCAACGCCTCTCGCGGCGGTAAAAAGTTCTCGGTTTAATTCCTGCAAATACTATTTTATGTGGTGCCGGTTAGCGCTTTGCTAACCGGCAGCGCACTATTATGCCGTTCGGCGGGCAAACTCTTTCGCTTTAAAGCCCAATAGCATGAGTGTGGCAAAGTAGGTCACGATACCCACAACTACCACCGCAAACAGACGCATCAGACGTACAGGCATGGTTCCCTGCGACCACTCAGGCATCACGTACATCATGCCGAGAAGCGCTGCGGCCATCACCACCACCGCAACAATAAGGCGCAGTAAAAACACGCCCCAGCCCGCCTGCGGTGTGAAAATTTTCTGTTTCCGCAGCTGCCAGTAAAGCAGCGAGGCGTTAAGACAGGCGCCCAGACCAATCGAAAGCGCCAGCCCGGCGTGCTTCAGCGGCCCGATAAACGCCAGGTTCATTACCTGGGTCAGCACCAGGGTAACAATGGCAATTTTCACCGGCGTTTTGATGTCCTGGCGTGAATAGAAGCCAGGCGCCAGCACTTTCACCACGATAAGTCCCATCAGCCCCACCGAGTAGGCCACCAGCGCTCGCTGGGTCATCGCCGCATCAAAGGCGGTAAATTTGCCGTACTGGAATAAGGCCACCGTCAGCGGTTTAGCGAGGATGCCAATCGCGACGGCGCTTGGCAGTGCCAGCAGGAAGCACAGACGCAGCCCCCAGTCCATGAGGCGGCAATATTCATCATGGTTGCCGCTGGCGAAGCTTTTCGACAGCGACGGCAGCAGAATAGTGCCCAACGCCACGCCCAGTACCCCGGACGGGAACTCCATCAGGCGGTCGGCGTAGTACATCCAGGAAACCGAGCCGGACACCAGGAATGAGGCAAAGATGGTGTTGATGATAAGCGAGACCTGGCTGACGGAAACACCGAGGATAGCTGGCCCCATCTGTTTCACGACGCGCACTGCCCCGGCATCTTTCAGATTAATGCGCGGCAGAACCAGCATGCCGATTTTTTTCAGGTGCGGCAGCTGGTAGAAAAGCTGCAGTACGCCGCCGACGGTCACTGCCCACGCCAGCGCCAGCACCGGCGGATGGAAATACGGCGCGGCAAACAGCGCAAAACCAATCATACTGACGTTCAGGAAGGTTGGCGCAAAAGCGGGGACCGAGAAACGGTTCCAGGTATTCAGGATCGCCCCAACCAGGGAGGCCAGCGAGATAAGCAGAATATACGGGAAAGTAATGCGCAGCAGTTGGGTCGTTAAGGCGAATTTATCCGCCGTATCGGCAAAGCCCGGCGCGGTAATGGTGATAACCCATGGCGCTGCCAGCATCCCCAAAATAGTCACCACCGCCAGCGCCAGCGTCAGCAAGCCTGAAACGTAAGAGACGAACACCCGGGTCGCGTCTTCACCCTGCTTGCTTTTATATTCGGCAAGGATCGGCACAAACGCCTGAGAGAAGGCCCCTTCGGCAAAAATGCGCCGCAGGAGGTTAGGCAACTTGAAGGCCACGAAAAAGGCGTCGGTCGCCATACCGGCACCGAACACGCGCGCAACAATCGCATCGCGCGCAAATCCCAGCACGCGGGAAAACATGGTCATTGAACTGACGGCCGCCAGCGACTTTAGTAAATTCATTGAAGTGTAATTCCACAACCCTGCAGCAAAACGCCTGCAAGGCAGGCGTAGAAAAGTGCCGATAGTCTACCGGGTTCCCGATGAATTACTACCAACAGATGTTACACGAGATTTATGCTGCTACTCATTCATCGCGTTCTGCCAGAGCTTCTCCACGATCCGCTGGGCAACCAGCGCCTGCTCGCCAGACGTCTGGGGAACTGTCTGATTTTGCACACATTCGATAAAGTGACGCGCGCAACCGGCAAAACCACGCTGCTCCAGCGTGCTTTCCCAGCCTGGCACCGGGCGCATGACGACGCCCGCTCCACGTTCTTCACGCCATTCGCGCATATCGGTCACTTCAAATACACCGCCATCGGTTACCGCCTGCACGGTTTCACGCTGGCTACCCGCCCGACGGTGCATGCTGGTGGTGATTTGCAGCGACGACTGGCTGAAGTGATGTTCGGCGTAAAGCATCTCACCCTGATCGGTCGTCTGCAGCACGCCGCCCTGCAGCCTGGCACTGCCTCCCGCCAGCCACAGCGCGGTATCCACCACGTGCAGATAGTCGTCAAGCAGGGTGAAATGCAGATCATGAGGCCCTACGCTGTTGGTTCTGTGCTTATCCATGCGCAATGATGACGCCGCAGAAAGCGTCGCTTTCAGCTCGTTATAACGTGGGGCAAAGCGACGATTGAAGCCAACCATCAGCGCCAGTTTGCGCCGCGCCGCCTGCTCCACCAGCCGCTCGGCATCAGCAAGCTTTTCAGCAAGCGGTTTATCCACGCAGACATGCACCCCTGCTTTAAGCAGCTCGCTCACCACGTCGTAGTGCGTTGCGGTCGACGTGTGAACAAATACCGCATCGCACTGGGCAGCAAGCGCTGCCAGCGAGTCGGCGTAGGGAATGCGGTAGCTTTCGCAAACGGGCAGGGCTTTAGCTTTCGTCGGCGACCACGCCGCCTGCAGGGTCCAGTCAGTGGCGGCGCTGAGTACCGGTAACCACGCTTTTTGCGCAATACCGCCGAGCCCAACGACGCCTACGCGTAATTTTTGCGTCACGTTAATCTCCCAGGTGCGCCAGCAGTGAGTCAAGACGCAGCTTCAGCTCCGCCACTTCATCTTCAAGGGTTGCGACACGAGCGAGCAGACTTTCATCCTCTACCGGCGAGACTGCTTCAGCGACGGTTGCCAGGGTTTCCACATCACCGCTGAACAGGTGCATATATCGACTCTCACGCTTGCCTGGCTCTCTTGGCAGGCGCGCAACAAAAGGACCATCCTCACGGGCGGCAAGGCCTTCCAGCGTTGACTCAACCTCCGCCATATCACTGAACTCATACATCCGCTGGGCACGGCTTCGCAGCTCACCTGGCGTTTGCGCCCCGCGCAGCAGCAGGGTTGTGACGATAGCCACTTCGGCCGGGGTTAATTTCAGATCGCCAAATTCGGAATTGCAAAAGCGCTGCTCGTATTTTGTTACCCGGTTGCCAAAACCGCTGACCGTGCGCAGGTAATGGCGCTTCACCAGCATATCAAGATGCTCCTGCACCTCGGACTCGCTGAGCGACAGCACCGGCTCGCGGTTGGTTTTCTGATTACAGGCGGTCACTACCGCATTGACCGACAGCGGGTACTGCTCAGGCGTCGTCACCTGCTTTTCCAGCAGGCAACCAATGACGCGCGCTTCATATGCTGATAACTGATAGTTCATCTTATCCCCTTCATCCCTTAACGACCTGCGGTCCATTCCCGGGTGGTTAATGCGGTCAGAACATGGTCGCGCCACTCCCCGTCAATCAACAGGTAATCTTTGGCGTAACCCTCTTTTTCGAATCCCAGACGCGCCAGCAGTGCCCCGCTGCGCTGATTGTGCGGCATGTAGTTTGCCATGATGCGATGAATGTGTTGTGTCCGTTGCATATAGCGAATAACGGCAACCAGCGCTTCGTACATCAGCCCCTGCCCCTGCCATTTCTGCCCGATGGAGTAACCCAGGTAGCAGGCATGAAATGAGCCGCGCACAACGTTGGAAAAATTAGCCACGCCGATTATCTCTTTCTCATCAGGATCGAGCAGAGCAAAGTAGAAGGCCGAACCCTGTTTGTGGAATTCGTTAATCATGCTGAGCCGGGCCTGCCAGCCGGAGGGGTAACAGTGGCTGTCATCTCTCACCGGCTCCCAGGGCTTCAAATATTGGCGATTTTCCGCGTAATAATCGGCAAGCCGCCAGGCATCACGTTCATAAACCAGGCGCACCACCAGGCGGTCTGTCGTTAAGCGCACTTTCGGCACATTACTGCGATAGCCAAACATTTCCCCACTCCTTCACACGACCTGTAACCGCAACCACTCTTCTCTTCACTATACCTGCCCATTTGCGCTCTGTGAAAACAGCAACATACCATTTTTCTGCGCCACTTCCGCTTTTCAATTAAAAACCTCAATCAATCTTGCCTTTTGATAAAAAAATATTGTCGCTGGCAGCATAGGAAAAGCCCGCAACTCCCCGCAGAATAAGGAAGCATCTCTTTTTTATTTTCCCAGGGGGGGAAATGTCCCGCGTATCGCAGGCGAGGAGCCTGGGTAAATATTTCCTGCTGGTCGACAACATGCTGGTCGTGCTCGGCTTTTTCGTTGTATTCCCACTCATTTCCATTCGCTTTGTCGATCAGATGGGCTGGGCTGCCCTGATGGTGGGTATTGCGCTGGGTCTGCGTCAGCTGGTTCAGCAGGGTCTTGGCATTTTTGGTGGCGCAATTGCCGACCGCTTTGGTGCTAAACCCATGATCGTCACCGGGATGTTGATGCGCGCGGCAGGATTTGCCACGATGGCGGTCGCTCATGAGCCGTGGCTGCTGTGGGTGTCGTGCTTTCTTTCCGGTCTTGGCGGCACCTTGTTCGATCCCCCCCGCGCCGCGCTGGTGGTCAAGCTCGTGCGCCCGCATCAGCGTGGACGCTTCTTCTCGATTCTGATGATGCAGGACAGCGCCGGCGCCGTTATCGGTGCACTGCTGGGCAGTTGGCTGCTGCAGTATGACTTCCGCCTGGTGTGCAGCGCCGGGGCGGTGCTGTTTATCCTTTGCGCGGCGTTTAATGCCTGGTATCTGCCGGCCTGGAAACTCTCTACGGTGAAAACCCCGGTTCGTGAAGGTCTCGCCCGCGTACTGCGCGATAAGCGCTTCGTCACCTACGTGTTGACCCTCACCGGCTATTACATGCTGGCGGTACAGGTAATGCTAATGCTGCCGATTATGGTCAACGATATTGCGGGCTCTCCGGCGGCGGTGAAATGGATGTACGCCATTGAGGCCGCCATTTCCCTGACGCTGCTGTACCCTATCGCCCGCTGGAGCGAGAAACGTTTTCGCCTGGAGCAGCGTCTGATGGCCGGGCTGGTGGTGATGTCGCTGTCGATGCTGCCAATTGGTCTCACCAGCAACCTGTCGCAGCTGTTTACGCTTATCTGCACCTTCTATATTGGCTCCATCATCGCCGAGCCTGCACGTGAAACGCTGAGTGCACAACTGGCCGATTCACGCGCCCGCGGCAGCTATATGGGTTTCAGCCGTCTGGGGCTGGCCTTCGGTGGAGCCTTTGGTTACGCCGGTGGCGGCTGGTTGTTTGATACCGGCAAAGCCTTCAACCAGCCGGAGTTGCCGTGGCTGATGCTCGCCATCGTCGGGCTTATCACCTTCGTGGCGTTGTGGTGGCAGTTCAGCCAGAAGCGCGCGTCCTCGCGGATGCTCGAGCCGCGTCTTTAAGCCTCTCAGGGCGGTGGATCCCCCGGGTTCACCGTCCCTCCCCCTCGTTTTCAGCATTTTCCGCTAGTCATCGTTTTACTGACAGCCCATGCTGCTTTGTGTCAGGATAAGTGCCTGGCATCATGTAGAGGAACACCATGAAGAAGATTTTTGTCATTGCCGCCCTGATTGTGAGCGGTGTGCTGGTGGGATGTAATCAGCTCACCCAGTATTCGGTCAGCGAGCAGGAAATTAACCAGGCGCTGCAAAAGCGCAATAATTTCTCCAAAGACATCGGACTGCCAGGCGTGGCGGATGCCCATATTCAGCTCACTAACCTGGCGAGCGCCATTGGCCGCGAAGAGCCGAATAAAGTCACCCTCAGCGGTGTGGCGACGCTCGACATGAACTCGCTGTTTGGTAGCCAGAAAGCCACTATCGATCTGAAGCTGAAAGCGCTGCCGGTATTCAATAAAGAGAAGGGCGCTATCTATCTGCAGGAGATGGAAGTGGTAGATGCGAAGGTGGAGCCGGAGAAGATGCAATCGGTGGTGCAGACCCTGATGCCTTATCTGAACCAGTCGCTACGCAGCTACTTTAACGAGCAGCCTGCCTATGTGCTGCGCGAAGACGCCAGCCGTGGCGAATCGCTGGCGAAGAAATATGCCAAAGGCATTGAGGTCAAACCGGGAGAAATTATTATCCCGTTTACTGATTAATCGTTGCAGGGCGCTGAGGCGCCCTTTTTTTTCGCCGTAAGATAAAGAGTGCAAAGGAAAACGTTTCCGCTTATCCTTAGTGCCCGGCAAAAAGCAGCCCATTGACTGAAACGACGAGCCGGAGCCCTCCATGACTGTACAACCCCAGGTTTTAAAAATTCGCCGCCCTGATGACTGGCATATTCACCTGCGTGACGGTGAGATGTTGCAAACGGTTGTCCCTTATACCAGTGAAATCTACGGCCGTGCGATCGTCATGCCGAATCTGGCTCCGCCTGTCACCACGGTAGAAGCCGCCATTGCTTATCGCCAGCGCATCCTTGATGCCGTCCCTGCCGGGCATGACTTCACCCCGCTGATGACCTGCTATCTGACCGATACGCTGGATCCGAACGAACTCGAGCGCGGGTTTAATGAAGGCGTATTTACCGCCGCAAAACTGTACCCGGCGAATGCGACCACCAACTCAAGCCACGGTGTCACCAGTACCGATGCCATTATGCCGGTACTGGAGCGCATGGAGAAACTGGGCATGCCGCTGCTGGTGCATGGGGAAGTGACCCACGCTGAGATTGATATTTTCGACCGTGAAGCCCGCTTTATTGAAACCGTGATGGAGCCCCTGCGCCAGCGTCTTCCTGGACTGAAAGTGGTATTCGAGCACATCACCACCAAAGATGCCGCCGAATACGTCCGCGACGGTAACGAGCTGCTGGCCGCCACCATCACTCCTCAGCATCTGATGTTTAACCGTAATCACATGCTGGTTGGCGGCATTCGTCCTCATCTGTACTGCCTGCCCATTCTCAAGCGTAACGTTCATCAGCAGGCGCTGCGTGAGCTCGTCGCCAGCGGTTTCAGCCGCGCTTTCCTCGGCACTGACTCCGCCCCACATGCCCGCCATCGCAAAGAAGCAAGCTGCGGCTGTGCTGGCTGCTTCAACGCGCCAACGGCGCTGGCAAGCTACGCACAGGTATTTGAAGAGATGAATGCGCTTGAGCACTTCGAAGCCTTCTGTTCGCTTAACGGCCCGCAGTTCTACGGCCTGCCGGTAAACGAAGGGTTTGTTGAGCTTGAGCGCAAGACAACTCAGGTTTGCGAAAGTATCGCCCTGCCGGACGATACCCTGATCCCGTTCCTCGCGGGTGAAACCGTGGCCTGGACCGTAAAGGCATAAAAAAACGTGCTCCCTGTTGCAAGCGCTTGCGCTTAACTGTATAAATATACAGTATAACAAACAGGGGGCTACTATGCGTATTGAAGTCACGATTGCCAAAACCACTTCCCTGCCTGCTGGCGCGATAGACGCACTGGCAGGCGAGCTTTCCCGCCGTATCAGCCATCACTATCCCGATGCCGAAGGTAAAGTCAGCGTGCGTTATGCCGCGAACAATAACCTCTCAGTGATTGGCGGAATCAAAGAAGATAAAGACCGGATCAGCGAAATCCTGCAAGAGACGTGGGAAAGCGCGGATGACTGGTTCATCACCGATTAAGCAGTACCCTTTTCCCTCATTGTGTTGCCTTGCCGGGTCGCCCCGGCTTTTTTATTCCTGCGACAGTCCGCTCTCCCCTTTCCCTTAACGCAAGAAGCATATGCTGGGTAATTATTGCGCAACCGACGCGGTAAATTAGACATTTGTGTTGCAGATTATTTAATTTCTCGAGTATTTTTCCATCTGTTGATATACTTATTTTGCTTCAGACATAACATGCATTGAACCTCGAGAGTCGTTATCTTTTAACACGCAGATAAGGGGTTATGATGGAAAAGAATAATGAAGTCATCCAGACCCATCCGCTTGTAGGGTGGGACATCAGCACCGTTGATAGCTACGATGCGTTGATGCTGCGCTTACACTACCAAAACCCCACTCACGCGAGCAGTAAAGAAGCGGAAATCGGCCAGACCCTGTGGCTGACCACGGATGTTGCACGTCAGTTTATTTCGATACTGGAAGCAGGGATTGCGAAAATAGAAGCTGGCGACTATCAGCCTGATGAGTATCAAAGACATTAATACCCACCGTAATACAGGCTTACAAGGCACCTCCGGGTGCCTTAATTATTTGCCATGTTGTATTGAAACTGATTATTAATTACCCTGCTTATAAAGAATATTCTGGAAAGAGCGATGCAATACGATTTAATTGTGGTAGGAAGTGGCTCCGTCGGCGCCGCTGCTGGATATTATGCCCGCCGCGCCGGGCTGAACGTGCTGATGCTGGATGCGCATCTGCCCCCTCACCAACAGGGTAGCCACCACGGCGACACTCGCCTGATTCGTCATGCCTATGGCGAAGGTGAGAAGTATGTGCCATTGGTACTTCGCGCCCAGGCACTGTGGGATGAGCTGGCAACGCTCAGCGGTGAAGAGATCTTCGCCAGAACCGGCGTGGTCAATCTCGGCCCTGCAGATTCCGGATTCCTGGCGAATGTGGCTAAAAGTGCCGAACAGTTTGGTCTGGCGGTGGAACGCCTGGATGCTCAGGCGGTGATGGCACGCTGGCCAGAAATTCGTATACCGGATAATTACATCGGGCTTTTTGAATCGGCTTCCGGGGTGCTCAAAAGCGAACTGGCGGTCAAAACATGGATCCGTCTGGCCAATGAAAGCGGCTGCGCTCAGCAGTTTAACGCACCGGTCACCGCCATTCACCATGATGCCGATGGTGCGCTGGTGGAAACCACCGAGGGTAGCTTCCGCGGTAAAAAACTGCTGATCTGCGCCGGAACCTGGGTGACCAAACTGTTACCACAACTGCCGATCCAGCCGGTACGCAAAGTCTTTGCCTGGTTCCAGGCCGACGGCCGCTACAGTAGCAAAAACAACTTCCCGGCCTTTACCGGCGAGTTGCCGAACGGCGACCAGTACTACGGCTTCCCGGCGGAAGACAACGAGCTGAAAATTGGCAAGCACAACGGCGGCCAGCTTATCTCCAGCGAAGAAGAGCGTAAACCGTTCGCGGCCGTCGCCACCGACGGTTCTGAGGCGTTTAACTTCCTGCGCCAGGTGCTGCCGGGGATCGGTGGCTGCCTGCATGGCGCCTCCTGCACCTATGACAATTCACCGGACGAAGACTTCATTATTGACACGCTGCCGGGCCTGCCGGATACGCTGGTTATCAGCGGACTTAGCGGTCACGGCTTCAAGTTTGCCTCCGTACTCGGCGAAATTGCTGCTCAGTTCGCCCAGGGACAAACACCGGCATTTGATCTGAAGCCCTTCTCGCTTTCCCGTTTTCAGCAGTAAAATAAAAAAGCGGCCCTGGAGGCCGCTTTTCCTTTAACGCAGAGAAATTTATGCACCGAATCTGGCATTTCCTGGTGAACAACATTCGTGAGCACCTGATGCTTTACATTGCCCTCTGGCTGCTGCTCGCGGCCCTCGATCTGGCTTATCTCTACTTTTTCTGACGTTTATTCCGGGTCCGGGATACCCAGTTTGGTATTCAGACGCCCACGTGATTTATTGAAGATCTTATTACCGTTCTCACGGCCCGCGCGCAGGCGGCGCTGTTCCTCTTCCGGCAGACGATGCTCTGTCTGGCACGCTTCGCTGCAGCAACCTTCGAACTTCTCAGCGCAGGCCGGGCACTGGATAAACAGCAGATGGCAGCCGTCGTTCAGACAGTTGGTGTGGCTGTCACACGGTGCGCCGCACTGATGGCAGTTGGCGATCACGTCTTCGCTAATACGCTCACCCATACGTTCATCGAAGACAAAGTTTTTGCCCACGAAACGTACTGGTAGCCCCTGCTCACGGGCGCGGCGGGCGTACTCAATAATCCCGCCTTCAATGTGCGAGACTTTGTTAAAACCGTTGTGCTTCATCCACGCGCTGGCTTTTTCACAGCGGATCCCACCGGTGCAGTACATGACAATGTTCTTGTCTTTATGCTCCTGCATCATTTCCACCGCTTTTGGCAGCTGCTCACGGAAGGTATCCGCCGGGATCTCAAGCGCGTTCTCAAAGTGCCCCACTTCGTATTCGTAGTGGTTACGCATATCGATGAAAATAGCGTCTGGATCGTCGAGCATGGCGTTCACTTCTGCCGCTTTCAGGTACTCACCCACGTCCGCCGCGTTGAAGTTCGGATCGTCGATACCGTCGGCCACAATGCGCTCACGCACTTTCATGCGCAGTACCCAGAACGATTTTCCATCGTCATCTAACGCAATGTTAAGACGCAGGCCATCGAGCGCCGGGTCAAACCCATAGAGCATCGCACGTAGCGCTGCAACTTTGCTCTCCGGGACGCTGATTTGCGCGTTAATCCCTTCATGCGCCAGATACACGCGGCCAAACACCTTCAGCTCGCTGAAAGCAATATACAGGGCATCACGGGTGGCTTTAGGATCGGTAATGGTGAAATATTTATAGAACGAAACGGTGGTGCGCGGCTCGGTTTCAGCCAGCATTTGCGCCTTCAACGCCTCGTTCGAAATGCGGTTATGCAACACTGGCATGGTGTTCGTTTCCTGCAATCGTCAAGGGAGAAAATTCATCGGACGGCATGATATAGCAATCATTCATAATTTACATCCATACATTTTGCGCTACATTTCTCACACCTTGCAGGGCATCGAACAACATTTGCTGATTTAACAGGCACTCTGCCCGCTGTAATTTTGGCTGAAGCGAAAAAAATGCGACAATAAGCCAGCGACTTGTGAATGACAGGAACGACATGACCGAATTACCACAATTTACCGTTAAGCTTTTGCATCCCCGCTACTGGCTCACCTGGCTGGGTATTGGTGTGCTGTGGTTGGTAGTGCAACTACCGTATTCCGTGATATTTCGCCTCGGAAAAGCGATGGGACATCTCGCGATGCGTTTGATGAAACGCCGGGCGCGTATCGCGTATCGTAATCTTGAGCTGTGCTTTCCGGAAATGAGCGAAGAGCAGCGTCACCAGCTGGTGGTCAAAAACTTCGAATCCGTTGGTATGGGCGTACTGGAAACCGGGATGGCCTGGTTCTGGTCAAATCGCCGTATCTCTCGCTGGACGACGGTCATCAACTTTGAGCCGCTACGCGAACTGGAAGCGCAGAAAAAAGGCATCCTGCTTATCGGCGTGCATTTTCTGACCCTGGAGATGGGCGCACGCATGTTCGGGCTGAACTGGCCAGGAATTGGTGTATACCGCCCGAACGATAACCCGGTACTGGACTGGCTGCAGACCTGGGGTCGCCTGCGCTCAAACAAAGACATGCTGGATCGTAAAGACCTGAAAGGGATGGTCAGAGCACTGAAAAATGGTGAAGTGGTCTGGTATGCCCCCGATCACGACTACGGCCCGCGCAGCAGCGTGTTTGTCCCATTCTTTGCCGTTGAAGAAGCCGCGACGACCACCGGAACCTGGATGCTGGCAAAAATGTCGAAAGCCTGCCTCGTGCCGTTCGTACCGCGTCGCCGTGCCGATGGCAAAGGCTATGAGCTCATCATGCTGGATCCCGAGTGCAACCCACCGCTCGACGACGGTGAAACCACCGCCGCGTGGATGAACAGGATTGTTGAACAATGCATTATGATGGCGCCGGAGCAATATATGTGGCTGCACCGCCGCTTTAAGACCCGGCCGGAAGGAACCCCTTCCCGTTACTAGCAGAAGGCAGCCCGCGGGCTGCCTTTTAGCTTTTAAAGCTCCTCCCGATTGCGCTCTCCTGTGACCGGGCGCATAATTAGCCTGCTTATTATTTTTCATACCGTTGGCTACGAAGAATCACTATGTCCACCTCTACGACTCCCATTAACTGGAAACGCAACCTGACGGTTGTGTGGCTGGGCTGCTTCCTTACTGGCGCTGCCTTTAGCCTCGTCATGCCGTTTCTGCCACTGTATGTGGAGCAACTGGGGGTTACCGGCCATAGCGAGCTGAATTTGTGGTCAGGGCTGGTGTTCAGCATTACTTTTCTTTTCTCAGCCATCGCTTCACCGTTCTGGGGCGGTCTTGCCGACCGTAAGGGCCGTAAGATTATGCTGTTACGATCGGCGCTCGGAATGTCGATTGTGATGGTACTGATGGGCCTTGCGCAGAACGTCTGGCAGTTTTTAGTGCTACGCGCCCTGCTCGGCCTGTTGGGTGGTTTTATTCCTAACGCCAACGCGCTCATCGCCACCCAGATCCCACGACATAAAAGCGGCTGGGCGCTGGGGACGCTTTCTACCGGGGCCGTCAGCGGCGCGCTTCTTGGCCCGCTCGCAGGGGGATTCCTTGCAGATACCTGGGGTCTGCGTCCGGTCTTCTTCATGACCGCCAGCGTGCTATTCGTTTGCTTCGTCCTGACGCTGTTCCTGGTCCGGGAGCAGTTTACTCCGGTCGCAAAGAAGGAGATGCTGCACTTTCGCGATGTTATCGGCTCGCTGAAAAATCCACGGCTGGTGCTGAGCCTGTTTGTCACGACGCTTATCATTCAGGTCGCTACCGGCTCCATCGCCCCTATCCTGACGCTGTATGTGCGCGAACTGGCGGGCAACGTCAGTAACATCGCCTTCATCAGCGGGATGATCGCCTCAGTGCCGGGCGTTGCGGCCCTCATCAGCGCCCCGCGTCTGGGCAAACTCGGAGACCGGATCGGCCCTGAGAAAATCCTGATTGCCGCGCTGGTGGTCTCGGTACTGCTTCTGTTACCCATGTCTCTGGTTCACACGCCGTGGCAGCTCGCGGTTTTGCGCTTCCTGCTGGGAGCCGCCGACGGTGCACTGTTGCCGGCGGTTCAGACGCTGCTGGTGTATAACTCCTCAAGCCAGATCGCCGGGCGTATTTTTAGCTATAACCAGTCGTTCCGTGACATCGGTAACGTCACCGGCCCGCTTATCGGGGCGGCGGTTTCCGCAAACTACGGCTTCCGCGCCGTATTCTGCGTGACAGCAGGCGTGGTGCTGTTCAACGTTATCTACTCTTCCCTCTGCCTGCGCCGACCTCGCGAGCGATCCGAAGCGGTTTAACGACAGCCTCCCACAACTGGATGATTTTTCGCCAGACTGGCTTGCAGTCCGCGATATTCAGCTATTCTTTCCCTGAACACCACATCAACAAGCAGGGAAAAGGAGACGACTATGTACGCCACACTCGACGAAGCTATTGATGCGGCCCGTGAAGAATTTCTCGCCGCTAACCCGGCACTCGACGAAGAAACCGCCAGTGTCGAACAGTTTAATATCCAGAAATACGTCCTGCAGGACGGCGATATTATGTGGCAGGCCGAGTTTTTTGCCGAAGAAGGTGAAGAAGGCGAGTGCCTGCCGGTGCTGAGCGGTGAAGCCGCGCAGAGTGTTTTCGATGGCGATTATGACGAAATCGATATTCGCCAGGAGTGGATGGAAGAAAATACCCTGCACGAATGGGATGAGGGGGAATTCCAGCTGGAACCGCCCCTTGATACCGAGGAAGGCCAGACGTCGGCAGACGAATGGGACGAGCGCTGATTACTCGTAAGGGCCGTGGCTGGCGTCAATCGGCAGCAACAGCGTATCGAAGACCAGGGAAAAAGGCAGATCCAATACCGTGACGTAGCGCCACGCCGAGTCACGGAGATCCCACTGTACCCCCGGGTAATATTGATTGCCGTGCCCCTGCCCGGGGATCGTGCGGCTGATGATGCTGCCGCAGCCGCTGAGCAGCATCGCCATGGCAACTGCCAGTAAAAATCTCACGTGATACCTCTGCTCGATGACAAAAAAATACCGGCTCGATGGCCGGTATTTTCCCTTACCTGCGATTTATTTCGCCTTCAGCGCCAGCGGGTTAAGCGCTATCTGCTGATAGTAGCTCACCCAGGAGGAGTATTTCTCCGGAGCTGACCAGACGCGATAGTGCAGACGCGACAGCGTGACCGGATCGCTCAACAGTACCAGACGACGGTCGCGGTTGAGTTTGTCCGGCGTTTCGTTCAACGCCTGTTCCACATGACGATCGCGGGCGATTTCGAGAATATGACTCTCGCGGTGACGCGCGGTCGCCATCGCCGTTGCCAGCGCGTTGAACGATGGGTTGAACACGGCGTGCATAAAGCCCTGCTCCAGCTCGCGGCTGCGGTTCATCTCCAGGAAGGTTTCCGTATCCTTCAGCACCTGCGGTGGGGAATACTCTTCCGGGATCAGGAACAGCTTGCAGCGCTTAGTGCGCAGACCCACCGTCGAACGGCTTGAAATCACCGACACGAACGGCGACAGGATCAGCGAAACCACGATCGGTGCCAGCCAGAACAGGAAGCGCAGATCCAGCCACGCCATGCCTGCGGCCCACACCAGGCCCAGCAACAGCTGCGAACCATGACGCATAAAGGCTTCGCTCCACGGGGTGGAGTCGTCGTCACGCTGCGGTGAGTTCCAGACCACTTCCCAGCCGAGGAACGCGCTGACCACAAACACGGTGTGGAACAGCATACGCACCGGCGCCAGCAGCACGGAGAACAGCACTTCCAGCAGCAGAGAAACCGTCACGCGGAAGAAGCCACCGTACTCTTTCGAGCCCTTGCACCACACCAGAATGATACTGAGCAGCTTCGGCAGGAACAGCAGCACCATGGTGGAGGCAAACAGCGCAATAGCCAGCTCGGGCCGCCACTGCGGCCAGACCGGGAACAGCTGCCGTGGCTGCAGGAAGTATTGCGGCTCAGTGAGCGCATGCACGATCTGC
>NZ_JMPS01000085.1 GCF_000735455.1 Yokenella regensburgei ATCC 49455
TCAGTGAGCGCATGCACGATCTGCAGTGCCGTCGAGAGCACCAGGAACATAAACCACAGCGGAGCGGAGAGATACGACATGACGCCGGTCAGGAACACCGCACGGTGTACCGGGTGCATACCTTTCACCAGGAACAGGCGGAAGTTCATCAGGTTACCATGACACCAGCGGCGATCGCGTTTCAGCTCATCCAGCAGGTTTGGCGGTAACTCTTCATAAGAACCCGGCAAATCGTAGGCTATCCAGACGCCCCATCCGGCACGGCGCATCAGCGCCGCCTCCACGAAGTCGTGAGAGAGAATGGAACCAGCAAACGAACCTTCACCCGGCAGCGGCGCCAGGGCGCAGTGCTCAATGAACGGTTTCACGCGGATGATGGCGTTGTGCCCCCAGTAGTGGGATTCACCCAACTGCCAGAAATGCAGACCAGCGGTAAACAGCGGACCGTAGACGCGGGTCGCAAACTGCTGGCAGCGGGCGTACAGGGTGTCCATGCCGGAAGCGCGCGGTGAAGACTGGATAATACCGGCATTCGGGTTGGCTTCCATCAGGCGAACCAGCCCGGTCAGGCAATCTCCGGACATCACCGAGTCGGCGTCCAGCACCACCATGTAGCTGTACTGGTTACCCCAGCGACGGCAGAAGTCATCGATGTTACCGCTTTTACGCTTCACTCGACGGCGGCGGCGACGGTAGAAGATCTGTCCTTCGCCCTGCACTTCCGCAATCAGCTCCATCCACGCCTTTTGCTCTGCCACGCAGATATCCGGATTATAGCTGTCGCTCAGGATATACACGTCGAAGTGCTGCTGTTGACCGGTAGCCTTCACCGATTCCCAGGTTGCACGCAGGCCGGCGAACACGCGGTTCACGTCCTCGTTACAGATAGGCATGATAAGCGCGGTTCGGTGCTCAGGGTTCAGCGGCTCGTTGCCGGTGGTTGAGGCCGAAATACTGTACTTGTCTTTGCCAATCAGCAGCTGCAGGAAGCCCATCAGCGCGGTCCAGAAACCGGCAGATACCCAGCAGAACAGTACGGCAAACAGAATTAGGATCCCGGTTTGCAGCACATAAGGCAGGAGCTGCATAAAGGAAACCCACAGATCCTGACCGACCATGTCCGTTGGGTTAATCAGCGCCCATCCCTGATACGGCAGTATGGTTTTCATGTACCAGGTGGCAACCACCGTCTGCGCCAGCGTCAGGATAAGCAGAATATAGCGACGGATTGAACCGACGGTACGCCACTTCTGCTCACGCTCCTGCTCTTCTTTTGTCAAACGGGACACATAGCGGGGGGGCACATCGCGTCCACGTAGTTTGTCCCAGAAGCGACCAATCGGGTTGGTGCGCCACGGATCGGGGAACATCGAAGAACGGGTTGCTTTCGGCATCGCCTGCAGCTGAGTGCGGCCTTCATCATCCTTAATCAGCTGACTGCCGGCCAGAGAATCTGGCCAGCCGTGCTCAAGGCGCGCTTTCACGGACGCCAGCGGCGTATCGTCATCACGAGCGAAATGTGGCTGCCCGTCACCCAGCGCTTCATGTACGGCACGAAGGCTGGTATCCGGGAGCGCGGCTTTCTCAGCATCAGAAAGCGCCAGCGCTTCAATGTACTTCGTTGTCTTATTCATTGGCAGGCAGCTGGTAGCTCCAGGTTTCACTTAGCGTCTGGTCAGCGTTGACCAGCGCCGCGCGCATTTCCGTGGTTTTCTTGGCGTCTTTTACTTTCACGCGCAGCGTTAAACGCCAGCCTTTAGTAACCGGGTTGTAACGCACGCTGTTTTCCACAATCTCACCGTTATCACCGATGCTTGCCTGCGCGATCACCGGAGTGTCCTGCGGCATTTTTTTCATGTCAGCACCCATGAAATCAACCACAAACGCAATCGTGCCGTCCGGCTGGCGGATCAGGTTGGACTGCTTAACATCACCGGTAGAGCGACGAGTCTGCATGACGTAGGCGTTATCCGGCGCATGCAGTTTTTCTTCGTCACGGGTGTAAGTGATGGTGTATTTGTAATTCATCTCTTTCCCGGCTTCCGGCAGCTGGTCCGGCGTCCAGTAAGCGACGATATTATCGTTGGTTTCATCGTTGGTCGGGATTTCTACCAGCTCGATTTTACCTTTACCCCAGTCCCCTTTCGGGGTGACCCATGCACTCGGGCGCAGATCGTAACGGTCGTCGAGATCTTCATAACGAGAGAACTGACGGCCACGCTGCAGCAGACCAAAGCCCTGCGGGTTTTCGGTAGCGTAGCTGCTGACAGCAAGGTGTTTCGGGTTGTTCAGCGGACGCCAGATCCACTCACCGTTACCGGCGTGGATAGAGAGACCGTTGGAGTCATGCAGCTCCGGACGATAGTTTAAGGTCGGAGACGGCTGGTTTGGCCCAAACAGGAACATGCTGGTCAGTGGTGCGACGCCCAGTTTGCCCACTTTGTCGCGCAGATAAATTTTGGACTGCACGTCAATCACCGTGTCACGCCCCGGCATCACGACAAAACGATAAGCCCCGGCAGCACGTGGGGAATCAAGCAGAGCATAAATAGTCAGACGTTTATCGGTAGGTTTTGGACGTTCAATCCAGAACTCACGAAAACGCGGGAATTCTTCACCTGATGGCAATGCAGTGTCAATCGCAAGCCCACGCGCGGATACGCCGTAGGTCTGGCCCTGACCGATCACCCGGAAATAACTGGCTCCGAGCATGCTGACAATTTCATCATTCTTATCTTTGCTGTTGATCGGGTAGAGCACTTTGAAACCAGCGAAGCCCAGGTCTTTCACGGTATCTTTATCGTGCTGGACGTCACCGAAATTGAAGTAATCCGGGCTATATTTAATTTTGCGTACTGATGTTGCTGTCACTTCATTAATGGTGACCGGCGTATCGAAGTACATCCCCTGATGATAGAACTCAAGTTTGAACGGGGTCTTAATGTTGCTCCAGTACGCCTTATCGTGGTTGAACTGGATCTGTTGATAGTCCGCATACTTCATATCGCGGAATACGGAGGGCAGGTTACTTTTTGGCGCTTCGAAGCTTTTGCCAGCCAGTGTTTTTGCCTGCTTTGCAACGTCATCAATACTAAAAGCCCATGCAGATGAAGTACACAGGGATAACATTACGGCTGCGCCAATCCAGCGCAGTTTCATCATCTGTGGTGTATGTTTCATATAAGTAAGCACTTCCCCCTTTGTGTGCTTAAATCGATCCTTCCTATTTTAAAGGAAACTCAAGCATTCCGACAACTGAATCCCCGTCTTGTTCAGCTTGCTGGCTCATGGATTAAGCAATGGCCTGCAGCCTTTTTACACTTTGCGCATTTATCCGAGAGACAGGTTCCCGGACATGGTGTAGGGTTGCTTTCGAATGTAAACGTTATCGTCGCTGACGATAAGACGAAAAGTCTGAGATTGTACGTAAGTCTATGAATAAAGTGCCGCCACAACGTGAGTATTTCCTTGATTCCATCCGCGCCTGGCTGATGCTGCTTGGGATACCCTTCCATATCTCGCTCATTTACTCTACCCATAGCTGGCATGTTAACAGCGCGGAACCCTCCTGGGCGCTGACGCTGTTCAACGATTTTATTCACGCCTTTCGTATGCAGGTGTTTTTTGTCATTTCCGGATATTTTTCCTACATGCTGTTTCTGCGCTATCCGCTGAAAAAATGGTGGAAAGTGCGGGTCGAACGCGTAGGGATCCCGATGTTGACCGCGATCCCCCTGCTGACGCTACCGCAGTTCATCATGCTGCAGTACGTTAAGGGGAAAGCCGATGGCTGGAGCGACCTGTCGCACTATGAAAAATATAATACGCTGGTCTGGGAGCTCGTTTCGCACCTGTGGTTCCTGCTGGTGCTGGTGGTGTTAACCACCGTGGGCGTGCTGATCTTTAATCTGCTCCGAAAACGCCGCTCAACACCCGAAGGACAATTTTTTGCGCATGCCACCATGGGGCAATTAACGCTGATTTTTCTGGGGATTGGCCTGCTGTATGCGGCCATTCGTCGCATTATTTTTATTCTCTATCCACCGATTCTGAGCGATGGTCTGTTCAATTTTGTGGTGATGCAGACGCTGTTCTACGTGCCGTTCTTCTATCTGGGGGCACAGGCGTTTATTCATTCGCGCTTAAAAACGCTCTTCACCACACCTTCGCCCTGGTGTATCGCCGGTGCTGTGCTGGGCTTTATCGCCTATCGCCTCAATCAAACCTACGGTTCAGGCGATGCCTGGATGTATGAAACCGAATCAGTTATTACGATGGTGCTCGGGCTCTGGATGGTGAACGTGGTGTTCTCCTTCGGCTATCGCCTGCTCAACTTCAAATCCTCCCGCGTCACCTACTTTGTCAACGCCTCACTGTTTATTTACCTGGTGCATCATCCGTTAACGCTGCTGTATGGCGCGTGGATCACGCCACATATCAATTCAAATCTTCTTGGCTTTATCACCGGGCTTATTTTCGTGGTGGGTAGTGCCATAATTCTCTACGAAATCCATCTGCGGATCCCGCTGTTGCGCTTCCTGTTTTCCGGAAAACCTCAGCCGCAGGCGGAAAGAGCGACCTCCTCCGCCAGCTAAGCGATCCACGACCCCGCTCACTCGACGGGGTCATCTCCCTCCTGGGTTAACAGTCGGGTGTATAACCTGGCATTCTCATCGTCAATACAGACAAAGTAGATCTTCGCGGGCGTCGCGTGGAAGGTGGCGTACTGGCTGACCGTATTGACCGCAATCTCTGCCGCCGCCGCTTTGGGATAACCGTAAGCGCCGGTGCTGATAGCCGGAAAAGCAATCGACTGATAGCCGTTGGCCAACGCCAGCATCAAACTATTGCGATAGGCATCTTCCAGCAGGCGCGCTTCATGATGCTGACCGCCATGCCAGACGGGGCCGACGGTGTGGATCACCGCTTTCGCAGGCAGGTTTCCCGCGACGGTAATCACCGCATGCCCCGGCGGGCACTCGCCCTGCTGCTGGCGCACCACTTTGCAGGCTTCGAGCAATGCGGGTCCGGCAGCATGATGGATTGCACCATCAACACCGCCACCGCCCAATAACGACGGGTTCGCCGCATTGACAATGACATCCACCGCAAGGGTGGTGATGTCACCTTTGATGACTTCGATTCGGGAACGCATAACACCTCCTGTCTGAGCTTTCGCTCAGTGTACTCCAAACCGCGTCAGCATCCACGACATGTCGACAAGCGTTCCTGCCCTTCCTTATCTGCGCTTAATTGTACGTAACGGTCAGTACTGCCATTGTCTTTTTCGGGTTGATATAGTCCATCTTCACGGCTGAAAGGTTAGCGTTATTCCGCACCCCCTGTTCGGCCTGGTGTAAAGAATAAACGGAGGTTTTCATCACGCCATCACGTAGACAGCGAAAGGAGATATTGTCAGTCGAGGGGGAGATATTGCAGGGATCTTCTACGATGGCACCACGAAAGTGGATAATCCCGCCTTGCGCGGCATTTGCCTGCAGGCTCCATGATGTAGCAACAATAAACAAGGCAGGCAGTGCTTTGCGAATAAATGCGTTCATGTCGAACCTCTCCAGTATGGCTCATCCCTGAGTGCGATTACCCAAACACCAGGCTATAGCGACTGCATCAACAACACGACACGGTATTGCAACATTTATTACAGCATATTAACGATTCTTACTTTCCGCCAGTGAACTCAATGTATTGATTTGGTGAATGTTTTGCTCAAGCCTTACTTGCCGATACCCACTGCTGTGACAAGTGAAGTGACTGGCCGTCCGTAACGGTGACAACAATGCTTACCGTGTCTTCAGGGGTCAAATTTATACTAAGCTTCGGTAAATCAATCGCTTGATTAGCGGGCAAAGATACCTGCTTACTTTGTTGTATCTGGCTGGTACCTCCCTGCCCTTGCCGTAAGGTCTGAATTTGTACCTGGCAATCACAGGGTTGCGATAGGGTCACCTGAGGGATGATGGTGTAGATTTCGCCCTGCTGATCCACGTTGAAGGTGATTTGATTGGTCAGTGCCACCAGCAGTAATAAACTGTGCATAATTTCAGCTCCTCAAATAAGAAAAACAGGGCCCGAGCCCTGTTTTCATTTTCTGAACGACTCAGATTTTAGTATTGGCTAGCTGACGCGTGGTTGCCAAACCCAACCTGATGAACAGTAACGCTGGAATCAGACGCAGTCTGATGCACTACGGCGCCGTTCAGAGCACCAAATTGTTGTACCTGGATATCAGAGTTTTTACTGTTCCACTGGCTGATAGTGGCATTGTTAGCAGTCCCTTTTTGCAGCAGATCGATGGTGCTGCTATCAGAGCCCTGTCCGACATCAGCACCGTTGCTGCTGCCAAACTGTTTAATGGTCAAATCGGATTTACGGGCATCGCTTTGCAGTGCAGTCGCATTGTTACCACTACCGTACTGGTAAATGGACATCGTAGAGTCGGGACCACTCTGATTGCCATTGCCATGATCGCCACCGTATTGCGGAAACATACCTGCCAGAGCACTGCCAGAAACCACAATTGCTGCTAATGCTGCTACTTTGAAAAGTTTCATGGTAAACCCCCATCGGATTGATTTTAATCGTCGTCAAACGCTAGCGTTGGATAACGCGCACTGCCATTTGCGACTGCTTTTGCACTACAACTGCCGTTTTTTGCGTACCATACTGGGTAATACTTGCTTTATTGCCAGAACCCTGCTGGATAATGGCCGCTGTATTTCCGTATCCACCTTGCTGAATATCGGCATCGTTGGCATTACCCGCCTGAGCGATATAAGCAAAGTTATAGGTTCCTGATTGGTCTATGTTTGCCCGGTTACCCACCCCATCCTGAGTAATAACCGATAACACTTTTGAACCGCCCTGTTGAATGTTGGCGTTATTATAACCGCCCTGCTGACCAATAATGGCTGCCTGATTATTTGAAGACTGATTTAATTCATTCACCGCAAAGTTATATTCTGAAACAGCTAAATCAGAATTTCCGGCGAAGACTAATCCAGGCGAACCCAGTATCGTTAACATCACAAATAACAATTTGTTTTTCATGCTGTCACCCTGGACCTGGCATTATCGTTAATGAATAACTCGTATTAACTGTAAACAACCAGCGTTAATTGTTAGCGCGGCGTTACGGTGAAGAGTATGTCCAGAGAAACAATTTAAATATCTCACCCGCCAGTGGTATTTTTATCCCTTTGCTCAACCCAAAGTATTAATTAGCACCATGCAGGGAATGATTATTTGATAAACAGAATGCACTGCCGTCTGGCTTACAAGCGACAACGCGGCGGGCTTACAGGGGCTACCGTCAAGAGAAGTTGACGCCCTGCTCCGGTGAACTCGCTATTTTGCGATCAGGCTGTCATCACTGAAAAAAGACTTAAGCTTTCCACGCGAGCGCATTATCCATATCCATCTTGCTAATAACTCACCCATTAGTATCATTTATAAAAACCAGAAAAGTGATATTTTTCAACAACAAATATTAATTTGTATGATTTTATAAAATTGTGCACGGTAATTTACATGTACAACTTTATTATCAAATTCAAACAGTATAAAAACTCATAATTCACAAATTAATATTGATTTTTACATTTGCTTACATCATTAACACTTGCTTTAAGAATGGTAATGACTAGATTGAAATCAGAAGTATCTATATTTCATTTTGTTTTTATTTGGCCTCCCTGGCGAGGCTTCTGATTCTTTCTACACACAGCAGTTCAGCATCTGTCAGTACTTCTGGTGTTTACATTTTAATTGTAAACAACTGCCAGGTGCGCTAAAACGTGGGGTCTCATCATGTTAAATGAAGTCCATAGTATTCATGATCATACATTATTGTTGATCACTAAGCCTTCATTGCAAGCCACGGCCTTGTTACAGCATTTAAAACAGGCACTGAGCTTATCAACAAAACTTCATAATATTCAGCGCTCTTTGGATGATATTACCGCTAACAGCATCATATTATTTGATATGATGGAAGCAGATAAAAAAGTCATTCATTACTGGCAAGATAACTTAAGTAGAAAAAACAACAATATCAGACTGCTACTTCTCAATACCCCCGATGAATATCCGTTTCGGGAAATTGAAAACTGGCCACATATCAATGGTGTATTTTATATCTCAGAAGATGAGTGCCGTCTGACAGAGGGTTTGCAGGGCGTGCAGCGGGGTGAATGCTACTTCTCCGGCAAGCTCGCCAGCTACCTCATCACCCAGTCTGGCAATTACCGCTTTAACGGAACGGACACCACCCTCCTTACCCATCGCGAGAAAGAGATCCTCAACAAACTAAGAATTGGTGCATCCAATAACGAGATAGCTCGCTCGCTGTTCATCAGCGAAAATACGGTGAAAACGCATCTTTATAATCTTTTCAAGAAGATATCCGTCAAAAACCGTACGCAGGCAGTCTCATGGGCCAACGATAACCTCAGGCGGTAACGCCATGAAACGTTATTTAATCTGGATAGTGGCTGCAGAACTTCTGCTGGCCGCCGGGGATCTGCACGCCGTTGAAGTCGAAATCCCCGGATTATTAACTGACCATACCGTTTCTCCTATTGGGCACGATTTTTACCGGGCTTTCAGTGACAAATGGGAAAGCGAGTACAAAGGGAATTTGACCATTAATGAAAGGCCCAGCGCGCGTTGGGGCAGCTGGATAACGATTTCGATTAACCAGGATGTTATTTTCCAGACTTTTCTATTCCCGACGAAACAGCAATTCGATAAGACGGTGGAGCAGGCACTGACGATGACCGATGAGGCGATTAGCCGCCGACAGATCGATAAGGCATTGCTGAGCACCAAAGATTTAGCACAAGACGAGTTTTAATAACGATCCTATTCTGGAGGCTTCTATGCGTAGTGCATTTGCCGTGATTCCACTCATCCTGGTGCCCACTCTCAGCTGGGGCGGGAATATGGTTTTCCAGTTCACAAACCCTAACTTCGGTGGCAACCCCGCTAACGGTGCGTTTCTGCTGAACAGCGCTCAGGCGCAAAACTCGTATAAAGATCCCAGCCTGAAAGATTATGGGGTTTCAACCCCGTCAGCGCTGGACAATTTTACGCAGGCTATTCAGTCACAAATTTTAGGTGGGCTATTAACCAATATTAATACTGGCAAACCAGGGCGTATGGTGACAAACGATTTTATCGTTGATATCGCTAATACTGACGGCCAGCTGCAACTTAACGTCACCGATCGCAAAACCGGCCAGGTATCAACTATTCAGGTTTCCGGTTTGCAATCTAATTCGACTGACTTCTAACGCTCATCACATACAGGATGATCATCATGCAGCGCTTACTTCTCCTTCTGGCGGTCAGTTTACTCAGCGGGTGCTTAACCGCCCCGCCTAAAGAAGCCGCAAAACCGACATTAATGCCGCGGGCGCAAAGCTATCGTGATTTAACTCACCTGCCGCTGCCCAGCGGAAAAGTATTCGTCTCGGTCTATAACATTCAGGATGAAACCGGACAATTTAAGCCCTATCCAGCCAGTAACTTCTCGACCGCCGTACCCCAGAGCGCCACCGCCATGCTGGTGACCGCCCTGAAAGATTCTCGCTGGTTCGTTCCGCTGGAACGCCAGGGCCTGCAGAATCTGTTGAACGAACGTAAGATAATTCGTGCAGCACAGGAGAACGGAACGGTCGCGGATAACAACCGGATCCCGCTGCAGTCTCTGACCGCAGCGAACGTGATGATTGAAGGTTCGATCATTGGTTACGAGAGTAATGTGAAGTCCGGGGGCGTTGGCGCCCGCTACTTTGGCATTGGGGCTGATACCCAGTATCAGCTCGACCAGATAGCGGTTAACCTGCGGGTGGTCAACGTCAGTACCGGTGAGGTGCTCTCTTCGGTGAACACCAGCAAAACGATCCTGTCGTATGAAGTACAGGCCGGGGTGTTCCGCTTTGTCGACTACCAGCGACTGCTGGAAGGAGAGATTGGTTACACCTCAAACGAGCCGGTCATGCTCTGTCTGATGTCGGCTATCGAAACCGGGGTTATCTACCTGATTAACGATGGTATCGAACGCGGCCTTTGGGATTTGCAGCAGAAAGCGGATGTTGACAACCCTATCCTTGCGCGTTACCGCAATATGTCGGCACCTCCGGAATCCTGATGTAATGAGATGTGCCTGAAATGGAGTAAAAAAAAGCGTGACTCTGGGGTCACGCTTTTTCTTGTTTATTCATCAGCGGTGGCGCTGGAGATTTTGCTCTTCGCGCCGCAAGCCACAGGCCGCTATTTTTCATGGCGTAACCAAACACCAGCCCGACGAGTAAAGAAGGGACCACCAGGCGCCAGTCGGCCTGACCGGCAAACGTCGCACAGGCACCGATAAACGTACCCGGCACAAACGACAGCAGCAGCTGTTTTGCCTGGATACACATCAGAAACGCCACCACACCGGTCATCACGTAGCCGACAATCTCTAGATGCGGTGCCAGCGCGCTACCGTGGATGATCACCAGCGCCCAGAGCACCCCGCTCATGACGGTACAGCCAGAGATAAGCAGCCCTTTCAACCCGCCCTGTGGGCAAGCGAAATAGGCCGTGCAGCCGAGGAATCCGGCCCAGCTCAGCAGACCGAGTGATACCGCCACCCAGCCCCAGATGCCAGAGAGAATGCCAGTGGTGAGTGCAATCGCAAATAAAATGTTCATGGCGCGCATCATAGCAGAAGCGCGCCGACAAAATGAGACAATGAGCACATAAATTACACAATCGTCTCATTCATTACATTCAAAAAGTGACTCAGATCACTCTTCGTCTTCTTCCTGGAGTTCATCCCACATAGCGGCAATCGCATCACGGGTCAGCGGTGCCATGGTGCGCCAGAATGGACTGACGGCATGGGCCTCTACCTTGCCGAGGAAGCTGCCGCACCACGGCAACAGGTAGTCAGCAAACAGGGTCTCCAGCGCTTCACTTTCATCTTCCTGACTATGGTCTTCAAGCCACGAGGCTGCCAGCAGCAGCGTTCCGATATGATCCGCCGGCGCCTCGGTCAACGGCATACCGCGGGAAGATAAAAACGCGCGGACTTCGGCTTCCGTCGCCCCTTCCTGCCAGTGGCTTCTGTATGGCGGAACGCTGCAATCGTTACCGACAAACAGTGCGTTGTAATCGGCTGCAACGGGTTGCATATCGCAACTTTTTTGTAAGCGCGCCAGTAATTCATCCTGCTCCAGCGGCCAGCTCGCCGCCAGTTTCCCCTCGCGAATCAGGGTAATTAGCGGGACCAGCAGCGGATCCTGCGGCTGACGGTAGTACAAAGAACCCAGCACGCGGCAGAGGATTGAAAACTCGTTCATTCAGTTATTCCAGTTAATACATTAAAGGTCAGAAAATTCAGGAACAGGCGCCATACCGCGAGACTCCAGGAAGCTCAGCAGACGGCGTGGTGTCACATTAAGTATGCGGTCTTCCGGGAAATTTACCGCATCAAGAATTTTACGGCATTCCGTAAAATCACCGAGGGTAAAGGCGGTGTGCGAATCAGAGCCCAGAGCAACCCAGCCACCCGCGTCACGTACCGCCTCGGCAATGGCACGACAGTTATCCTCACTCCCTTTACGCGAAGCCACGAACGAGGAGTTATTGATTTCGAGCGCCACCTGATACTTAGCCGCCGCCTGCGCGATGGCCGGAATATCGACAGGATACTTCGGGTTGCCCGGGTGGCTAATAATATGCACCGTCCCATTCGCCATCGCCGCGATCATTGCTTCGGTATGGGTAGCTTTATCCTGCGGAGGAAATACCGGCTCGTGAAAACCAGCAATGATGAGATCCAGTGAGGTTAACATCGGTCCGGTGCAATCTATCTCGCCCTGGGTATTTTTGATGTTGGCCTCAATCCCCCGCAAAATGCCAATTCCATCCACCACGCGTGGCCAGATACGCATATTAATAAAGTGCCAGTGGTGTGGGGCATCCGCCATGTCCGGGCCATGATCGGTTATCGCAAACAGCTTGATCCCCTTGCGCTTCGCCTCGGCGATATAGTCGTGAAGGGTACTGTAGGCGTGCGTACTGGCGACGGTATGCATGTGCAGGTCAACAGGATACATCATAATCTCCTCTGCGATTTTTAGGCCAAGGATAGCAGGAAAGCACCGTCTTTATTAGTAGCCGAGCTCGCGGTCAACCTGTCCGCCGGGGTTTATCCCCGCTTCCAGTTGAGCAATAGTACGCGCAATATAGTCAATGGCTTCCGCCGGGCGGGTAACGGCCGCAATGTGTGGTGTCATCGCCACGCGCGGATGTTTCCACAGTGGGCTTTCTGCCGGTAAAGGTTCGCGGCTGAATACGTCCAGCATCGCACCTTTCAGCTTGCCGCTATCAAGCGCCGCCAGCAGATCGTCTTCAATCAGATGCACGCCGCGCGCCAGGTTCAGCACGTAGCCGCCGGTTTGCAGTTGCTCGAGCAGCTTCTTGTTAATGATACCAACTGTTTCTGCAGTGTTTGGCAGCAGGTTAATAAGCACCCGGGTACCACGCAGGAACGCGCCCAGCTCTTCGTGACCGGCAAAACTCTCTACGCCCGGCCACGATTTGCGGCTGCGGCTCCAGCAGCGAACCGGGAATCCCCAGGCCTGCAGGCTCTCAGCAACGTTGCTGCCCAGCACTCCTGCACCCAGCATGCCGATGGTGAAATCTTCACGGTGGTAGTCTGCCAGCGGCTCCCAGCAGGCGGCCTGCTTCTGCAGCTGATAATCATCAAAACGACGGAACCAGTGCAGTACCTGACTGACCGCATACTCCTGCATTTGCAGTCCCATACCGGTATCTTCCAGGCGGAACAGCGGTGTAGTCATCGGCAACATCTCGGGGTGCGCATTTAGCTGGCTCAGAATCGAATCAACCCCCGCTCCGAGGGCGAATACTGCTTTCAGTTCGCGCCCCTGAAGCATTTCAACCGGCGGATGCCAGACCAGGGCGTAATCGGCAGGCTGATTGTCTCCTCGCTTCCACGCGCGAACGTTCGCGCCAGGGATCTGTTTGCTGAGCTCATTCAGCCAGTAGGTGGTGTCGAAGGTGGGGTGATAGAAAATGATGTCCATAAAATCTCCTGACAAAAGCGCCCTTTGGTTTTTGCATTATCAGGCGCAGGGAAAAGTGATGATTTTGTTGTGAATCACCAGCATATCAAATTTCGTGAGCATTACGGCAAAAACGCGAATTGCTGGCAAAAAAAGCATTTCCGGTGTGATTAACCAACAACTTGCGTGAAGTTTGGCTAAACGCACGTTTTTTTGAAAAAGTTCATTGACGTTAGCGGGCGAATTCCCTAAATTAGCGCCCGTTCCAGCGATGCTGGAAAGACAATATGGTGAGGTGTCCGAGTGGCTGAAGGAGCACGCCTGGAAAGTGTGTATACGGCAACGTATCGGGGGTTCGAATCCCCCCCTCACCGCCATATTTGAAGAAGAGCTCGTACGCAAGTACGGGCTTTTTTTTCGTCATATTGCACGCCCGGGGGGATGAGAAGCCCCGACCGGGGTTCGACAACTGGCGACAGCCAGGTGGACAGACTGAGCGCGCAGCGAACAGGCTGCCCGCAGGGCGAGCGAAGCGAGTCAATCCCCCCCTCACCGCCATATTTGATACAGAATCAATCGATTACAACGTAAAATTGGTTTTGTCCTGCATAAAAAAGCTCGTGTAAGCGGGCTTTTTATGCATCTAAATTCCATGCTCTTTCGGACTTTTTCTCGACTTAGCTCTTTAGTACCGCCAGCAGGCAGTTTTGCCATTCAGAACAAATCCGTTCAAACATGATCTGGAGCTGCACCAAAAAAAGTGTGCCATCTGTACCATCTGTGCCATCGATCCCTGCCTTCACGTACCCTGCTCCATGATTATTTGGGAAGCAATGTGCCTTTTCCGCTCGACTAGACTAATTTTACCTTTTCATGGCTTTGTTGTCGTTGCGCCCGTAGGTGCCCCTGAGTTTCTGCCTTGTCACGGGACGACCAGCGTTATCAAATGATGCGTGTTCTGCTCCTTCAACTCAGCAAAAATTCGATTTACTCAACAAAGCGCTCATTGGCTGTAATCCTCACACCCGCCTGCTTTTTTATGATATTAACGGTTCCATCAAGCGTTACCCAGGCTGGCTTGACAGAATTATTACTGTGATAAGGGATCGAATTCATATTACATTCTCTTTTTATCTTCCAGAGGGACGCAATATCATCGTTAGTTAATACACACCTGGACACCACTGGCAGATGGAAAACGGATTCCATAATTTATAGCTGAGAGCATAAACAATATTCTGCGATTATCGAAACAGATTATTATATTTAATTTATGAATATAAAACAGTGCTACTGAAATCATCAACAACAGGATATAATCACAACAATAATCAGGATTCAGTAATTACATGACCGTCTAACATCCATTTCAGGGAAAAGATATGAAAGTCTATCTAGTGATATTTTCATGCGCTGCAATTTTTTTATTGAGCGGGTGTATTCGTTCTCCAATTGATGCGAAGAAAAAGGACACCCAAAGA
This sequence comes from Yokenella regensburgei ATCC 49455, assembly GCF_000735455.1. Lineage (GTDB taxonomy): Bacteria > Pseudomonadota > Gammaproteobacteria > Enterobacterales > Enterobacteriaceae > Yokenella > Yokenella regensburgei. Next base: position 14,579 of record NZ_JMPS01000085.1, read on the forward strand.
ACGGAAAGTAGTATCAATAAGAATGCCGCCAGTCAGTTAACAGATAAAGATATCTTCGGCAACGAGACCACACTTGCCGTTTCAGAAGAAGATATCCAGGCCGCACTGGATGATGATAAATTCAGCGTACCTCTGAACTCTGCCATTATTCTTGTCCAGTCTGGCAACCGTGCCCCGGAAGCCATCATGCAGCAGGAAATGGGCCGATATTATACTGTTGCAACGTTCTCCGGCATTCCGGACAGACAAAAGACGGTGACCTGCAGTAGAGATACAAACAGAGATGATAGCCAGAACGTAGCTGCTGCCGAAAACATGAACTGGATGCAGGCACTACGTTATGTTGCCGCAAAAGGGCATCAGAAAGCCATTGTCGTTTATCAGGATACATTGCAGTCTGGTAAATATGACACTGCGACAAAAAACACAGTCTGGTCAGATTATAAAAATGAAAAACTGACTAACGCCGTATCGCTGCGTTATCTGGTACGCTTCACTCTGGTGGACGTGGCAACAGGCGACTGGGCCACCTGGTCGCCGGTCAACTATGAAGGTACAGTACTTCCACCGCTGGCGGGGAAAAAAGATGCCGCAGAGACAACGACCGAACAGCAGATTTCGCAGCTCAGGCAAAGAACCTATGCGTCAATGGTGAAAGATCTGGTGAACCGCTATCAGTAATCAGCCCCGTCTGCCGCTGATAATCTATGGCGACAGACAGCGGTACGAAAATTCTCGCTCATGTGGTTGATCTTTTTTTTCCGATCCAAAACTATGCCAGTGATGAGATTAATATGCTACAGAATACCATGCATAAGCTTTTTTATAATCTACAGATTCTTCCCCATCATTTTCAGTATACAATGAACCAAGATTAACCTGTGCCTGGATATATCCCTGACATGCTGATGCTCTGACCAGTGGCAGCACTTTATCTCAATCGTTTTGATGATGCCCTAATCCTCTACCATAAAAAGCGCCCAGTGAATTTCTTGCACTCATAGAACCAAGGTTAACTGCTCTAACATACCATTTCTCGGCTTGTATATTATCTTTTTCCACACCCAAGACTTGCATATAAATTTGCCCAAGATTATTCATTGCATTTGTATCATTTTTCTCAGCCGCTTTTAACAACCATTTTTTGGCTTCCATATAATTTTGTTGTACACCAGAATCCATGAGATATACTTGCGCCAGGTTTACTTGTGCCCTTGTCATTCCCTGCCCCGCTGCTTTCTTATACCACTCTATGGTTT
>NZ_JMPS01000086.1 GCF_000735455.1 Yokenella regensburgei ATCC 49455
CCTTTGCTACAGGTCAACACCAGATTCATTGGGTCTCTTTCGCCATCCTTTATCATAGATTCAGCGACATCTTTAACACATGCAGAACCTTTCTCTGCTGCAGTCGCTGCTCCGAAACTCGTTCCAGCCATAGCAAATATTGTTGAACCTACTGATATACCAAGAGTATATTCAGATAGTGGATTATATACGTTATGCATATTTTCCATATTATGTATCACTCCAGTCGCTTCTTCTGATGGTAGATAAGTCACTGCTGAGTCAGCCTGCTGGCAATAGTGACTAAACCCATCACCAAAGGATCCAATTCCCTGTAACCCTAATGGGTCTACCCTTGTAACTGGATTAAGCGGATATTGATACAGATTCCACCCTCCTTTCAACCCTATCGGATCCTGGGTGATATACCTCCCCAGCCCCGGGTCGTAGTACCGGTGGCGGTTATAATGCAGCCCTGACTCCTCATCATACTGTTGCCCCGGCAGGCGTATCTGTTGCTCCAGGTGCGCCGGGTTCTCCTCACTCAGCTGGTTTCCCCATTCGTCATACTCCGCACGCCAGGCCAGTGTGTTATCCGGGCTCACCAGCGCCAGCGGCAGACCACGATGGTCGCAGTGATAAAGATGGATTTTCCGCTCCGGCTCATCGTACGGCTCCAGCTGTCCCGCCATCTGCGCCACCGTCAGCCCGCATCCCGCCAGCCACTGCCGGCTCTCCTCACTTACCGCGTTACGTCTCAGCTCTCCTTCCAGCCGGTCCAGCATCGCCGTCAGCGCCGCCGGGAACGGTACTTTACGGCCATCCTCGCTGCCCTCCTGCGCCAGCTTCTCCGCCAGGCTCCGGTGCTGCGCCTTCGCCTGTTCAGCCGCCTCTGTTTCAACGCGTACCAGCGGCGTGAAGCTCCCCGGCGCGTACACCGTCTGGATACGGCTCTGCGGTGTCTGCACCGTCGTCAGCCTGTCGCCCTCCCAGCCGTACCACGTCTCATACGCCGTGCCCGACAGCGCCGTCCGCGTGTCGCTCCAGTGAACGGGTTCGCGCTTCCATATTTGTTTACCCACACGGCGACCCAGCGGATCGTAGATATACCGTCCCTCCATCTGTGTCTCACCGCTCTGCGTGCGTATGTAGTGCACCAGCCGGTGCTGGCTGTCGTATTCATACCGGTGCGTCCGCTCGTCGTTCATCCGGATAACCCCTTCCGGGATACGGTCCGTCTTCTCCGTCAGTCTTCCGTAACGGTCATAGCGGTACCGATACTGTGCGTCCTCCGTGATGCGGTTATTCCCCCATGCCTTTCTGCTGCTGTCAGGATAAAACTCCGGGTCCGGCAGCCGGTTTCCTGCCGGGTCGGTGGCATATGGCAGGGTAATGTCCAGATTAGCGGTGGTGGTGTGCACGCCAGTTAATCGCCCGCTATCGCTGTAGCGATATTCCCGCATCTGCTGCGGCCCGCTGATGCGCACCAGCCTGCCGCCCTCATCGTAACCGTATTCACGGTTAAGCTGCGGCTGCGTCAGGTACTGTTGCCGGAGCTGACCGCTCGCGGAGTATGTGGTGCTCTGTTCGTAAGCGTCCGTGCCTGTGCCGAACCGCCGCTGCACCTCCCGGTGCAGTCTGTCCCGCCTGTACTCTACCAGCGGCATATCCCCCAGCTTCATTCCCGCCAGGTAACCGCTGCCGTAGGTCAGCCACTCCACCGGCGGCAGACCATCCGGCTGAAACCGGTTCGCCAGTCCCTGCTCACTGTATCCCTGTAACGTCTCATGCTGCCATAACAGCGCATTCGTCTGCGGGTCACTCACCGTCTGCCGTTCGCTGATACGGCGGCCCTTGTCGTCATAACCGTAATGTACCGCTACCCGCTGACCTTCGCTGATATGACTCAGCGCTGTCAGCCAGCCCTGTTCATTATACTGCCAGCGCTCAGCCTCCTGGCCATTAACGGTACGGTGCGTCAGCCGGTCTGCGTCATCGTAGTGCCAGTGTGTGACCAGGTCTTCATCCTCGCTGCACACCATCTGTCCGGTCTCGTCATAGCCATACCGCTGCGTTCTCCCGTCAAAGCCCGTCTGCTGTATGAGGCGGTCCAGTTCATCCCAGGTAAAGTCGCTGTGGCTCCCGTTCTCATTCGCCAGCCGTGTCACCCGGCCTGCGGCATCGTATTCCATCCGCCGCGTCAGCCCGCCCTGCGTGGTAATCAGTACTTTTCCCCGGCTGTCATACTGCATTTCAGTCCGACTTCCGTCCGGGCCAGTGACGGTGGTGATGTCACTCGCCTCGTTATAGTCATAGCGGGTTTCGCGGTCCTGATTATCTTTCTGGCTCACCAGCCTGCCGCGGTTATCGTAAGTCCGGTACAGGCTCTGCCCTTCCTCACGGTGGACGGCTGTCATCCGGCCAGAGCGGTCATACTCATACCGCGTTTCATACCCCGAACAGTCGGTAAACGCCAGCAACTGCCCGTAGCCATTCCAGCGCATCGTCCTGTTGCTGCCCGTCGCGTCCTGCACCGCAGAGGGGAATTCATCCTGTGGATTATCATAGCGGTACTGCGTCGTCTCACCGGTACGCGACGTCTCCGCCGTCAGCCTGCCTTTATCATCGTACTCCCGCGTGTTCCTCAGCCCGTCCGGGTATGTGGTGGACGTCAGCTGCCGCTGGCTGTTGTAACCATAGCGTACCGTCCTCCCATCCGGCCCCGTCACCGCCGTTACCAGCCCCGACGCCATGTGCAGGCTGTACTTCGTCCTTCGCCCCGCCGCGTCAGTCCGCGCCTTCAGCCTTCCCATCGGGTCGAACTCGCTGCGCGTCACGCTGCCATCGGCATATTCCTTCATCACCACCCGCTTCAGGCCACCTTCACCCTCTGTATGCAGTACCTCGCGTCTTCCCAGGCTGTCGGTGATGGTGACGCTGTTTTTCTCATACGCATAGCGGTAGCTTAGCCCTCCCGGATTTAGCTGTTCCATGACGTGCCCTGTCTCATCATAGCGGTAGCGCATCGATGGCCTGCCCGCAAAACCGTGGCCCGTCATCCGCCCCGGATGCTCCGCGTCATACACGAAGCTGCGGACCTGTATCCCACCACGATCGTACACCGCCAGCAGCTCACCCCGCGGCGTGTACCCGTAGCACGACAGCATCACCGGCTCCTGCTCTCTCTCCGTGTCCGGCTCGTGCGTCAGCCATATCTGCGAGAGTCGGATACCCTTGTCCGTTCCGTATTTCGTGGCGGGCAGCGTCTCCGGGTATGCCGATACTAAAGCAGGGTCTGACTGACGGGCCGCCTCCGCCCGCTGCGCCTGTGTGCTCAGCACCAGTTGAAAGCGCCGCCCCGCTCCGTCCGTCACCCCGGTAATATTCCCAGCCAGTTCACCCTCTGCGGCGCGCTGATACACCAGCCTCCGCCCGTAGCGGTCCGTCAGCCCCGTCAGCACCCGGTACAGCGGCAACCGCGCAGGCAGCACCTCATCTGCACCAGGCACCCGCTCCGCCCATCCCAGTATCCACCACGGTCCCTGCAGACTGTTTGTCGCCAGGTACGTATTCGGACTCTGCCTGATATCTTCCGGAAGCTGCTGCCAGAGACCATGCAGCGGGTTGCTTTTATCCAGCGCCGGCACCCCGCACCGCGCCAGCCAGAACGACTCGCTGCGACTGAAGACAGACTCGCCCGGCGACAGCGGCTCAAAGTGAATGCTCCGGCCACCGTTATCGTTCAGTATCAGTTCCCGCTCAAGGAGTTGCAGACGCATATCAAAGGGGGCTTTCCAGCCAGGGCCGAAGATGCCCACTGGGGCGGGCGTCCGCGTCCGGTAACTGCTGTAAGAACGGGAAAACACAAATGGCAGCGGGCCGGGCAGGGCAAAATCTGTTTCGCCGGGCAGTACCTTCGCTCCCAGCAAAGGGTTTACCGGCGGACCGTAGGTGATGCCGCCCGGACACACTGAACACGCCACTCCCGTCGGCGCGCCTATCAATACTCCCGCCGACCCCTGGACTATCTGGCCTCCCATCTGAGTCATGTCACCCAGACGCGCCGCTGGTTTTCCGTTCATGTTATGCTCCTTAACACCCTTTTATTACTTTTTACTGGCGTTGTTATCAGACAGGTTATTTCGGCGCATCCGGCACGGTTTCTGTTGCACCACAGTTCCAGTTGATCATCAGTGCATCACCATTGACGCTTTCCACACCTTCCAGATCAATTTTTGTCCCATTGAGAAAAATTTTTCCGTCTTTCTTCATTACCAGCCTGGCCTGACCACAACGAAGCTCCAGATGCTCACCAGCAGAATAGATGGCTGTCTCCCCGGTACTGTCCAGTCTTGTTTTCCCCACTGAGAAGGTGACGTTGTTCCCCACATTAACGCTGTATCCCATCCCTACCATCAGCGATTTATCCAGCCCCACTTGTGAGGACTGCATCATCGCCACCGAGGTATTCATCATGCCGCCCACCATAGTCTGATATGCCAGCCCCACATTCAGGGCGCGGGCAATCCCCACTTTTTCCACCTGATTTAATCCCACCTTGATAACCTGGTTGCTGCCCACCGTCTCCACCTGGTTGACACCAACATTCTGGATCTGATTATTGGTGACAGAGATCATCTGATTATTGCCAATGGTTTCAGCATGGTTATTCGTCACATCAGTGGTACGGTTGTGCAGGACTTCGGTATTCATGTCCTTCTGCGCGTGCATCGACAGCAGTTCCTGGCCGGTTTTATCCTCAAACATCAGTTCGTTATACCCGCTGCCCATATAGGTCTTTGAGCGGATGGTCATCTGCGTCTTCGTCCCAGGCAGCCCGCCCGGTGGCGGGTTATCCGCGTGATACGTCCGCCCCATGATGATCGGCTGGTCCGGGTCCCCGTTCAGGAAGTCCACTATCACCTCCTGCCCCACCCGCGGGATTGCCAGGTTACCGAACCCCGGCCCCGCCCACGCCTGCACCACCCGTATCCAGCACGAGCTGTCCTGGTTCGCTGGGTTATACCGGTCCCAGTTAAACTTCACCCGCACCCGACCATGCTCGTCGCAGAAGATTTCCTCCCCCTCCGGACCCGTCACCACCGCCGACTGCGGGCCGTCCACTGACGGCTTTGCCTGCGGAGCCGGACGCCACGTCCTGTCCGCCGGGATCACCGTAAAATCATTCTCAAGGGTGGTCCCTGAACCGGAACGCCCCGCCGCCGCCTGCGGCTGCTTCCCCTGCAAATCGCTGCTCACCACCTGCCATTCCCGGTTCAGGCCCGCGTGCGGGTGTCCCGTCAGCCGAAGACGCCGTCCCGGCCAGATTTCCGGCGAGCGGCTTTTTCCCTGCGCCTCTTCGGCATTATTGCGCCATCCCTCCACCTGCCAGCGGGCGAACTTCTGCCCGTGCCCGTCCTTGAAGCGCCCCGGATAGTCAAACACCTCATACTGCGTGCGCTGGTAATCCTGGTTCTGTCCCTGCTCCTCAAAACGCCCTGCCCAGCCGGGGCGTTTAAAGGTGTAGTCTTTGGCAACGACGGACGAAGGGCGGATTTGCGCGCTATGGCGGAACTGGCTGATGCACGGCGTGCTCACTTCGGTTCGGGTATTCGGGTTCCACGGGATGTCAAACGCCTCCGGCAGAAAGCGCACCGTGTCGCCTATCACCAGGCTCTGGTCATCGCTGTCAGGCGAGTGCTCTTCGTAGAAGAACAGCCCTTCCTCCGCCGCCATCCGCGTCAGAAAGTCATAGTCCGTTTCACCGTACTGCACGCAGAATTCCCGCGCCGGATGCGCCTCGCTGAACAGCGGACTCCAGTCCGTCACATCGTTTTCCTGCAATATCGTCCCCAGGATGCTTTTAATGTCCTCATTCTGGAAAATACGGGAGTTCTGCCGCAGTGCGGCGCGCCACAGCGGCGGGCGGACTCTCATGCTGTACAGCATCTGGTGTCCGTCGTTTTCCCCCTGCTCGAACCAGGTCACAATACCGTTCACCCGTCGCCGTATCTCATCGTCCTGCCAGATTTTCAGGTGCGCCGGTTTTTCCAGCACCTGAGAGAAGTCAACGCTGAGAAGCTGCTGGCTGACCAGCGAGATATCGAGGGAAAACAACCCGGAAAAGGACTGGCGCAGGTGAAAGGACTCCACGACCAGCGCATCGGGCGGCAGGCCGTCCACCTCCAGCGTGAAACGTAATCCTGTTGACATGAATAACCTCCTGAATTAACAGGGAAATGAAGCCACCGGTGCCGGACAGCGGCAAATGACAGTACAGCGTTACGCTTGTATTCAGGCACGCTACCGCCGAAGTTTCCGGCATCCGCCATCTCCCGTAAAAAACGTAGCCCCTTACTGACACTGCTTTTTATTTACGTTCCCCAACAAAAACAGCATCCCGCAAAAGCGGGATGCTGTTGATACTTACGCTTCCAGCGGCGCACGCCAGTCGTCAGCACCGGAAGTTCCTGACTTGACGTGCTCCCACTCAACCTTGCGGTAAGCCAGTGAAACTTCGAGCAACTGGGTGAACTCACGCTTTGCCGGATCCTGGCAGTGCGGCATATGAAGCTTCATATCCACAATCGTCGAATCCGTCAGGCGGGTGGTGAAGTAATGCTCCTGTTTGCCTTCGACAGAGGTACGCCACCAGTGCAGTTCAGTTTTTGGCAGCATTTCACCGGAAGCCAGCGCGTTGTACAGCAGCGGCACGGCTTTATTCAGCGCCACGGTAAAAATGAACGGCTTGTGAGAACGCTGGCCACTCGGCTGCCCGGACTGCGGATCGGTTGGTACAGTCACGTTATGCAGGAACTCCTGAACCAGCATCTCATCTTCGTGGCCCTGCACGTAGATATTGCCGACAGAATCTGCGGTGAACGCGCCAGCGGTAATATTCCCCTGGGTTTGCCCCGTAATCGAGATATAACACGGTGTTGGCATTTATAAACTCCTTGTTAATGGTTTACGACACTTACATATATCTGCCGAAAGATATCCGACAGATAAAAACAGGCGAGTTACATAAAAAACTCTGTAGTTTAAGCTCTCTTCATATGGCACTCTGAACCGTACAGCCAGAAGCTAAAAAGTCTCCACATGATGACTTAATTACATGCTGATATATTCACAAGTGATATATCAACATTCACTTCTATAAACCCACAACGATACTTCACCTATAAACAAGTATTAAATAATCACTTTTTTATCACTAGAAACCTTTATAACACCCATTTACCACCCACTCATCTTATAAATTATAATCATGAATTATAAGTTCATACCAATATCATTCACCACCAACACAATTAAATGTAAAAATCTTATAAATCAGTGAGTTATACAATCATTAAGAATAATTAAAATCTCTATTTAGTTATTTTTAATGATGATAGCCAAACCAGTAAAAATAAACAGTACGGAATAATACCTCTGTCTACCATTCGAAAAAAGTGCTTCTCAAAAAAAATTCCTCGCGTAAAATGATTGCCATGAATTTTTATATCTCACGGCATTCCATTGTTCCATGGCCTGTACGGATATGCAGAACATATAACGTAACCTGATGGATTATTTCTATGAGTAAAGATTACAACGGTAGCGTGGCACCTAAAGAACGAATTAATATTTCTTATATTCCAAAAACTGACGGAGAGCCTTCTGAGGTGGAGTTACCCCTCAATATGTTAATAGTGGGTAATACCGGTAACTCACAGGAAACAGCGCCACTTGATGAACGCCAGATGGTTTCAATCGACAAACACTCATTCAATTCAGTGATGGCAGAAGCGGCGATTAGCCTGAATTTTGCAGTTCCGGCAGCATTGAAGGACGACGCAAAAGATGGCGATGAGATGAATGTCTCTCTGGATATTAAATCCCTGAACGATTTTTCTCCGGACAGTGTGGCAAAACAGGTGCCGGAGGTGAACAAATTACTGGAGCTACGCGAAGCGCTGACAGCATTAAAAGGCCCGCTGGGTAATTTGCCTGCATTTCGCGCCCAGCTTCAGGCATTGCTGGAAAATGAAGAATCCCGCGAACAGTTACTGCGGGAAATAAGTCAGGCAGAAAACCAGTAACCACTGTTTTCCAGGGAGATTGTCCTGGAATGGGCTTGCAAAAAGACATCACCAGAACCGATGACACAATAACGCAGGCGGTGATCCGGGCTATGTATCAGTCAGACAGGCGAAATCAACACAGAAACACTGGCTGTATTAATCGCGGTGCTAGACCAGAGGATCGGATGTCTGATGGATGAAACCATCCATATCAACGGGTACCAGTAGATGAGGCCACACTGGCGGAAGGTGTTCCACTGACAGTGAAACCTGGCTCCAGAAATACAGATCAACACAAGGATTTTCAGTATGTCTTTACAGGAAGAGGAACTTGTTTCCGCCCGCACTGAACAGGGGAGCCATGCCCCGTCGCTGCTTGATGAAATCATGGCGCAAACCCGTATCCAGCCTGGCGCTGACGGTTATGATATTGCCCGCCAGGGCGTAACGGCTTTTGTTGCCAGTCTCCTGCAATCCAGTTCGCCAGTAGACCCCGTAAACAAACTGGCCGTGGACAGTATGATTGCGGACATCGACGCCCGTATCAGCCGCCAGATGGATGCTATTATTCACGCCCCTCAGTTTCAGCAACTGGAGTCGTTCTGGCGTTCAATGAAAGCCCTGGTGGACCGCGTTGATTTTCGCGAGAATATTAAGGTTAATATCCTGCATGTCACCAAGGAAGAATTGCTGGACGATTTCGAGTTCGCGCCAGAAATTACCCAGTCAGGCTTCTATAAGCATGTTTATTCCAGCGGATTTGGCCAGTTTGGTGGTGAACCCATTGCGGCGGTATTAGGCGCATATGAATTCAAAAATACCACGCCGGACATGAAACTGCTGAACTATGTCAGTGCCGTCGGTGCTATGGCTCATGCGCCGTTCCTGTCTTCCGTATCGCCGGAATTTATGGGACTAAATTCATGGACTGAGTTGCCCAATATCAAAGATCTTTATTCCATCTTTGAAAGCCCGGCCTACACAAAATGGCGCACCCTGCGTGATTCCGAAGACTCTCGCTACCTGGGGCTAACCGCACCGCGTTTTCTGCTCCGCCAGCCCTATTCCGCCGCCGAAAACCCCATCAGGAGTTTCAATTACTCCGAAGATGTCAGCCACAGCCACGAGCATTATCTGTGGGGCAATACCGCCTGGATGTTGGCCAGTAATGTGGCCGACTCGTTCGCGAAATATCGATGGGCACCGAATATTATTGGGCCGCAGAGCGGCGGAGCGGTAAAAGATCTGCCGGTACATCTGTATGAATCAATGGGCCAGATTCAGGCCAAGATCCCAACAGAGGTGCTGATCACCGACCGCCGTGAATTTGAACTGGCTGAAGAGGGATTCATCACCCTGACCATGCGCAAGGGCAGCGATAACGCCGCCTTTTTCTCCGCCAATTCGGTTCAGAAGCCCAAGCATTTTCCGGGCAAAGATGCCGAAACCAACTACAAACTGGGTACGCAACTACCGTACCTGTTCATTATCAACCGCCTCGCACACTACATTAAAGTTTTGCAACGCGAGCAGCTTGGGTCGTGGAAAGAGAGAAGTGACCTTGAGCGGGAACTTAATATTTGGGTCCGCCAGTATGTTGCTGACCAGGAGAATCCACCCGCCGACGTCCGCAGCCGTAAGCCCCTGCGTGGCGCTAAAGTTGAGGTTCTGGACGTGGACGGCGAACTTGGCTGGTATCAGGTGGCTATTTCCGCAAGACCCCATTTTAAATATATGGGTGCGTCGTTTGAACTGTCTTTAGTCGGACGGTTAGACAAGTGATACCGGAGCGCGAGAAGCCTGCCGGATCTCTGTTTGAACGTCTGGAAAACCCTCCTGCCAGAAACTGGCGGGGGGGCAGTAATATAGAAGCATTCAGACAGTCCATTCGCGACAGCCTGCGAAATATCCTGAACACCCGCTCCGGCAGTTGTCGGGGCACCCCGGGGCTGGGCATTCAAGAGCCGGAAGGGGCTGATAATTACCGCAGCGCCATGAGCCGGGCCATCGTGCAGTGCATTGAGAGTTATGAACCCCGGATCTCACACGCTGAGGTCCGGGGGGGACTTCCCCAGGCGGCCAGCCCACAGGAAATAACCTTCCATATCACCGCCTGGGTGACATTTAACGGCATCAACGATGTGCTTGAGTTTGATATGGCTCCGGACGGCAGTCAGCATTATCGGGTGGAGTAGAAAAATGGAATTCGAAGAGCGCTATTACAGGCAGGAGCTGAATTACCTTCGGCAGTTAAGCAAGCAACTGGCAACCGAAAAACCTCATCTGGCCCGGTTTCTGGCTGAAAAAGGGACCGACCCGGATATTGAGCGTCTGCTGGAAGGCGTGGCCTTTCTGACCGGCAATCTGCGCCAGAAAATTGAGGATGAGTTTCCTGAGCTGACACACGGCCTGATCAAAATGCTGTGGCCCAATTATCTGCGCCCGGTGCCGTCGATGACGCTGATTGAATACAGTCCGGATATGGACAAAACCTCCGTGCCAGTATGCATCCCCCGTAACGAACAGTTCACCATCGGTGCGAAGGGGACTCAGGGAAACCAGGTATTGTCTGCGTATTCTGGCAACGAACACGATGTCGCCCCCCCCTGTACGTTCACTCTCTGCCGGGATATCTGGCTGTTACCCGTTCAACTGGATCAAGTTGAGGATCGCAGTACGCCCCGCCATGGCATCATTGATATTACATTTGCCGTCGCACCGGGTACAAATTTCACCACTCTGGATTTGAACAGGCTGCGCTTCTGGCTGGGCAACGATGATAACTATACCCGCTATCAGCTTTATCTGTGGTTTTGTGAATATTTACAGGGTGCAGAGTTGATTACGGGCGAGCAGTCGATCTCGATGCCTGAATTTATGCTGAAAGCGGTGGGATTTGAGTCAGAGGATGCCATGCTCCCCTGGCCCGGTAATGTCCACAGCGGCTACCGTATTCTCCAGGAGTTTTTCTGCTACTCCGACAGTTTTCTCTTTTTCGATGCCTGTGGCGTTCCGGCGCTACCTGACAGGTTAAAGGAAAACCGTTTCACCCTGCGGCTGCGTTTTTCGCGTCCCTTACCAGTGGATATCCAGCTACACCACGGCTCCCTACGTTTATACTGTGCGCCCGCCATTAATCTTTTTTTCCATCATGCCGAAGCGATGACACTGGATCACCAGCGGGCAGATTATCCGCTGATACCCAGCCGCCACTATCCGGATCATTACGACATTTTTTCGGTTAACAGCGTAATGAGCCAGACGCAGGATATATTCAGAAAAAAAGAGTTTGGACAACCCGTCACCACACCTTCTGTACGTCAGTGGCCTGCCTTTGAAAGCTTCAGCCACCAGATGGAGTACAGCCGTAAACGGGAAGTGGTCTACTGGCAGCACCGAACAAAAACCTCGCTGTTTCACCGTGGCTTTGATCATGCCCTGGCTTTTATTCATGCCGATGGCAGCCACCCAGATTCCTCACGGCTAAATAATGAAGTGGTTTCGGTATCCCTGACCTGTACCAACCGTGAGTTGCCCGTACAGATCCTACCTGGCGACATCACAGGTACAACAGGTAAAAACGCGGCAGTGGCGTCATTTCGCAATATTACCCGACCCACGCCACCACTCTGGCCGGTTATAGACGGTAGCCTGCACTGGTCCCTGCTGTCCGCCATGAACCTGAATTATCTGTCACTGCTGGATGCTGATGCGCTCAAACAGGTTATAGCCAATTTTGATCGCCACGCCATTCATCATCCGCAGATGGCTCGCCTGTCACAGCAGAAGCTGGATGCCATTGAGCGGCTGGAAACCAGACCTGTTGATCGTCTGTTTACCGGGATACCGGTACGCGGTCTGGCATCCACCCTGTATATCCATCCGGGGCCGTTTGTCTGTGAAGGAGAGATGTACCTGCTGGGCGCCATTTTGTCGCACTTTCTGTCGCTGTATGCCAGCGTCAATTCATTCCACATGCTCACCGTTGTTAACACGGAAAGCCAGGAGTCATGGAAATGGGCGGAAAGAACCGGGCAACACCCGCTCATCTGAGTCCGGACGATGCTCCGGTACAGGATGAACAAAACACGTTACGGGAGAGTTTTCTTCAGGACGCCTGTGCCTGTAATTTTTTTGCCCTCTCCGAACTGCTGCACCAGTTGGCATCAGAGGGCAGCGAAACGCCTGCGTTGTCGCTGGACACTCCTCCGGCACAGGAGACCATTCGTTTCCGGGCTGATGCCAGCCTGGGGTTTCCGGTAAGTGATGTCAGCGCGCTGGAGCAGGAGACCTCCGGGCAGTTCCGGATGACCACCACCTTTATGGGGCTACAGGGCAGCCAGTCTCCCCTACCTGGTTATTACCTTGATCACCTGGCCTGGAAATCCGTGCACGAGCAAAGTCCGGTTAGCGACTTTCTGGATATGTTCAGCCATCGCCTGACACAGTTTGTCTGGCATATCTGGCGTAAGTACCGCTACCACATCAGTTTCCGTAACGGCGGCGTGGACGCGTTCTCACAGCGGATGTATTCCCTGGTTGGGCTGGGCCACCGGCAGCTACGCGACCGGCTGGCAATTAATCACAGCAAAATGCTGGCCTATGCCGGAATACTGGCGAATCCGGGACGCTCGCCGGAGATCGTCTGCTCGCTGGTCGCTCATTGTTTCGATTTAAATTTATCTGACGTGACGCTGCAAAACTGGCAACGGCGGATGGTGGAAATTGAGCCGGATCAGCAGAACAGTCTCGGATGTTACACGATTAAAAATGGCGAAAAACTGGCCTGTCGATCGGTGCTGGGCAATTTTGTTCTCGGGACGAGTGTTCCCGATCTCAGCGGTAAATTTCAGTTAAGCATTAACAACCTGAGTCGTAGGTTGTTTCTCTCGTTCCTGCCGTCAGGAGAAAACTTTTTGCCGCTGGCGATGTTTGTCTCGTTCGTCCTGCGCGATCAGCTTGCCTGGGATTTGCACCTGGGATTGGCACCGGAACAGGTGAGCACCATGCGGCTGGGCGATAACAAGAGCGCACTTCTGGGCTGGACGTCATTTCTCGGCGAGCCGGGAGAACATCCCTCAGTCACCATCCAGGTCAGGGAGTAAAAATAACCATTATGGAGCATGATATGGCGGAAGGAAAAGCGCGGCAACAGACGCTTTCACTGCATGTCGTTAACGGCAGTGAACTGGAAAGCGGGCGTGCGGCACGGTGTCTGTTCACACAGGGCGGGGATGTGGGCCACAGCAGTGAGTGCCACTGGTCGGTTCAGGACAGGCATCAAGATATTCCGGCGAAAGCGTTCACCATCAGTCTGCTTGATGGCGCATTCTGCCTGCATCCGCTGGCCGCACCACTATGGCTGAACCAGGCCAAAGTCGCGGTAGCCTCGGATTTGGTGCAGTTACGTCAGGGCGATGAGATCCAGACAGGGCATCTGATACTCCGGGTTTATCTGAACCGGGGCGGGATGCGGAATTACGACGAAGAGATGGCCACTCCTGAAACCATCGTTTCTAACCACGACATTCTGTCAGACACGTTGCTGTCCACTAACGGCACACCAGAATATCCGGGGATACCATCCCGCCACCAGCTTGCAGATACCGTTGTTAATGGCTTTTCCACCGATCCGTTGCAGGCACTTCGGACCGAAAGTCTGACCACGAGGGACGATCCTCTTACGGCGATCACGCCAGCCCGGCCCTCCGCCCCGTTGTCCGATCCGGTCACGCATGGCGGGATCAACACGCCGTTTATGGATCTGCCGTCCATGTATGCCAATCCGCAGGACGGCGATGATGACGCGACTTCACCGGCAGACGCGGCGCGGCGCCATCTCGCCATCACGCCATTGCTGCGCGGGCTGGGTGGAACACTTGCTGTACATAATACGGAGGATGCCGATGATTTTCTGGAAGAGGCAGGAAGGACATTACAGGCGGCGATTAAAGGGCTGCTTGAATTACAGCAGCGCCGCAACAGCCTGTCAGACAAGCATTTGCGTCCACTGGAAGATAATCCACTGCGCCTGAATATGGACTACGCCACCGCGCTGGATGTGCTCTTTGCCGAAGGCAAAAGCCCGGTTCATCTCGCCGCACCTTCCGCCGTCGGCGAGAGCCTGCGCAATATCCGCCATCACGAAGAAGCCAACCGCGCTGCAATTGTGGAATCGCTGCGCGTACTGCTGGGCGCCTTCTCACCACAGAGCCTGATGCGCCGTTTTGTGCAGTACCGTCGCAGCCATGAACTGCGCAAGCCGCTGGATGATGCAGGAGCCTGGCAGATGTACTGCGATTATTACGACGAACTGGCCTCCAGCCGCCAACAGGGTTTTGAGATGCTGTTTAACGAAGTGTATGCCCAGGTCTATGACCGCGTACTTCGTGAAAAACAGCGGGAGCCGGAAGCATGACCCGGTGTTTTTGCCGCACCTGGATGATGGTGATATTGCTCACCCTCACCGTAAGCGGCTGTGAGACGGCGAAAAAAATCGGCCAGGTCATCCAAAACCCGGATATTCAGGTCGGCAAACTGGCTGACCAGTCTTCACAGGTGACGATTACGTTACTGACCGAGCCGGATGCCAACATCAATGCGGACGGTGAAGCGGCGGTGGTGGACGTACAACTGGTTTACCTGAGTGATGATTCGAAATTACGGGCTGCGGATTATGACCAGCTCGCTGGTACACCGTTACCGGATGCGCTGGGGAAGAACTATATCGATCACCAGGATTTCAGCCTGCTGCCCGACACACTAAAAACCCTGCCACCGGTGAAGATGGATGAGAAGACGCAGTTTATCGGCGTGATTGCCTACTTCTCCGACGACCAGACGACAGAATGGAAGCAAATCGAACCAGTGGAAGGGACAGGTCACAACTACCGCCTGTTGGTGCATATCCGGCAGAGCAGTATTGAAATGAAAAAAGAGGATGATTAACGATGGCAACCACGCGAAACAAGGTGATGTGGCGAGAAGGGACACTGATGCGTCCGCACCATCTCCAGCAGCAACAACGTTATAACGAATATGTGAATAATCTGCGTTTCCGGGCCGTTCATGATTTATCCTGGGGATTTACGGAGTTGTCCATCAACAGCGAGTTGCTGGCACAGGGTAAAATCATGCTCGACAGCGCGTCGGGCACGCTGCCGGATGGCACGGTGTTCTCCCTTCCGGAGCAGGATGCGCTACCCGATCCGCTGCATCCGGACAGTTTCCCCGATGAAGAAAGCCGTAATGTTTATCTGGCCTTACCCGTCGCCAGCGATGTGAGAGGCGAGGTCAGTTACGGGCAACAGATCGGACGTTACCGGCTGAATGATGCCGATGTCCGGGATCTGCATTCAGAGAATGGTGATGCGCGGGCACTGACGCTGGGTCAGTTAACCCCCCGTATTATGAGCGGGGCAGACGATATGAGTGCGTATGTCACGCTGCCGTTGTGTCGCATCAAAGACAGGCGGGCAGACGGATCTCTGATGTTGGATGACCATTTTATCCCCTCCTGTCAGAACATCCATGTCAGCGCACGTCTGCGTGAATTTCTCCGCGAAGTACAGGAAGCGGTCGGTGGCCGGGCCAATGACCTGGCTAACCGCATTGGTTCTCCAGCGCAAAGTGGTATTGCCGATGTGGCGGAATTTATGATGCTGCAACTGCTCAACCGTAACCAGACCCGGTTCACCCACCGCGCCCGCAGACCACAGCTTCATCCGGAAGAGTTTTATCTCGATCTTGCCGGGCTGCTTGGCGAACTCATGACATTTACCGAACCGTCCCGACTACCCTGTCCACTGGATGTCTATGATCACCGCAATCTGACGGACACATTTAAAACACTGTTGCCGGAAGTGAAGCGAGCACTGCATACCGTCCTGTCGCCCAGGGCGGTTAACCTGCCGCTGCATCTGCGCGATGGCATCTGGCAGGCTGATGTACATGACTCAGCTCTGTTGCAATCGGCCACCTTCGTACTGGCGGTGGCGGCGAAAATGGAGACCTTGCAACTCCAGCGCCAGTTTATCCAGCAGTCAAAAATTTCCTCACCGGAAAAAATTCGCAACATGGTCAGCGTGCAAATCCCGGGTATCCCGCTGCATACGCTGATGGTGGCCCCCCGCCAGCTTCCGTACCATGCCGGTTTCAGCTATTTCGAACTGGACAAGAGCGGTGCAGCCTGGGCGGATGTGGCGTCCACAGGTGCCGTCGCCCTGCATGTATCCGGTTCGTTTCCGGACCTGAATATGCAACTGTGGGCTATAAGAGGATAAGGCGATGGATGAGCTGTCACTGTCCTTGCCCCCTTTACCCGGATACGAAAGCGAAGGCCCCCGCCAGTACCAGCTTACGCTGCGCGGTAACAGCCTGAACCCGATGATCGACGCCGCCACGCCGCTGCTGGGGATGGTGATGCGTGTTGCGGGGATGAACAGCCATGCCATGCCTGAACACCTGTTCACTCAAGTAGTGACCGATGTGCAGGCGGTGGAACAGTTGCTCCAGGAGCAGGGCTATGAGCCTGGCGTGATTATCTCGTTTCGTTACATCCTATGTACCTTTATTGATGAAGCGGCACTGGGTAATGGCTGGTCCAACAAGAACGAATGGATCAAACAATCGTTACTCGTGCATTTCCACAATGAAGCCTGGGGCGGTGAGAAGGTCTTTATTCTGCTGGAGCGCCTGATGCGCGAGCCAAAACGATACCAGGACCTGCTGGAGTTTTTGTATATCTGTTTTTCGCTGGGCTTTCGCGGGCGTTATAAAGTTGCGCCTCAGGATCAGGGGGAGTTTGAGCAGATATACCGCCGCCTGTATCACGTCCTGCATAAACTGCGCGGTGATGCGCCCTTTCCGCTACTCCACCTGGATAAAAAAACCCAGGGCGGACGCTACCAGCTCATTAAGCGACTGACCATCCGGCATGTTCTGTCCGGCGGCATCGTTGTGCTGGCGCTGTTTTATCTGTTCTATCTGCTGCGTCTGGATGGCCAGACGCAGGACATTCTTCACCAGTTAAACCGGCTGCTCGCCAGGTAAGGACACATATGATCCAGATTGATTTGGCCACACTGGTAAAACGGCTTAACCCCTTTGCGAAACAGGCTCTGGAAGCCGCCGCCTCGGAGTGTATGAGCCAGCAGGCGGCAGAAATCACTGTCAGCCACGTACTGATACAGATGCTGGCTATCCTGCGCAGCGATTTACGGGTAATTACTGAACGTGCCGGAATCAGCCCCGATGATTTACGCCAGGCGCTAACAGTGGAAAATTACGCCACAACCCGTTCAGTGGATAACTATCCGTCGTTTCCCCCCATGCTGGTTGAATGGCTGAAAGAGGCCTGGCTGCTGGCGTCTGCTGAAATGCAGCAGACAGAGCTGCGTGGTGGTGTCCTGCTGCTCGCCCTGCTCCACTCACCGCTGCGCTATGTGCTGCCTTCCGCTGCCCGGCTACTGACCGCCATTAACCGCGACCAGCTACAGCAGGATTTTGCCGGATGGACGAAAGCGTCCGCTGAATCCATGGTGCTGAATGCCGACGGACAGATCGCCAGCGCCACAGCCGATACCGCCGACAGCCTGCTTGCCCGCTACGCCAGAAACATGACCGATGATGCCCGCAACGGCAAACTCGATCCGGTATTGTGTCGCGATAATGAAATCGACCTGATGATAGACATTCTCTGCCGCCGCCGTAAAAACAACCCGGTGGTGGTCGGTGAGGCAGGTGTCGGCAAAAGCGCGCTGATCGAAGGACTTGCGCTGCGCATTGTCGCCGGTCAGGTACCGGACAAGCTCCGCGATACCGATATTATGACCCTGGATCTTGGCGCACTACAGGCAGGCGCATCGGTGAAAGGCGAGTTTGAGAAGCGATTTAAGGGGCTGATGGCGGAGGTCATTCAGTCACCGAAACCCGTTATTGTGTTTATCGACGAGGCCCACACGCTGATTGGTGCAGGCAACCAGCAGGGTGGGCTGGATATCTCTAACCTGCTAAAACCCGCGCTGGCGCGCGGCGAGCTGAAAACCATCGCTGCCACCACCTGGAGCGAATATAAAAAATACTTCGAGAAAGACGCCGCCCTGTCGCGTCGTTTCCAACTGGTAAAAGTACGCGAACCCAATGCTGCCGAAGCCACCATTATTCTGCGTGGCCTGTCGGCGGTGTATGAGCAATCCCACGGCGTGCTGATTGACGATGAAGCGTTACAGGCAGCGGCGACGTTGAGTGAGCGTTACCTCTCTGGTCGTCAGTTGCCGGATAAAGCCATCGATGTACTGGATACCGCCTGTGCGCGGGTAGCGATTAACCTTTCCTCCCCGCCGAAGCAGATTTCCGCGCTGACTACCCTGAGCCGCCAGTGTGAAGCGGAGATACGCCAGCTTGAGCGCGAAATCCGCATCGGTCTGCGGTCAGACACCCCACGGTTGATTGAAGTGCTTGTGCAGTATGACGAAACGCTGACCAAACTGGATGAACTGGACGCGGCATGGCATCAGCAGCAGCAGGTGGTACAGGAGATTATCGCGCTGCGTAAGAGGCTGCTGGACGAATCGGAAGCGACCAGCGAAGAAGATAACGCTGTGGCTGTGGATGAGCCGGTAACCGGAGAGCCGGAACCTGAAATCCCCCCGGCAATGCGCCTGGCGCAGTTAACCTCTGAACTGGAGACTCTGCACCATACGCAGCTACTGGTTTCCCCGCACGTCGATAAAAAGCAAATCGCCGCCGTCATTGCCGAGTGGACAGGCGTGCCGCTTAACCGTCTGTCGCAAAACGAAATGTCAGTCATCACCGATCTGCCGCAGTGGCTGGGCGACATCATCAAAGGCCAGGATCTGGCGGTCAAACACCTGCACAAACACCTGCTTACCGCACGCGCCGATCTGCGCCGTCCGGGGCGACCGCTCGGCGCGTTCCTGCTGGCCGGTCCCAGCGGTGTGGGCAAAACCGAAACCGTGCTGCAACTGGCGGAACTGCTCTACGGCGGTCGCCAGTACCTCACCACTATCAATATGTCGGAGTTCCAGGAGAAACACACCGTCTCGCGCCTGATTGGCTCCCCGCCGGGCTATGTCGGCTATGGTGAAGGCGGCGTGCTGACCGAAGCCATCCGTCAGAAACCGTATTCCGTGGTGCTGCTGGATGAGGTGGAAAAAGCCCACCCTGACGTGCTTAACCTGTTTTACCAGGCCTTTGATAAAGGCGAGATGGCCGACGGCGAAGGCCGTCTGATTGACTGTAAAAACATCGTCTTTTTCCTCACCTCCAACCTTGGCTATAAGGTGATTGTCGAACATGCAGATAACCCGGAAACCATGCACGACGCGCTGTATCCGGTGTTGGCGGATTTCTTCAAACCTGCGCTGCTGGCACGCATGGAAGTGGTGCCGTATCTGCCGCTGTCGCGTGAAACCCTTTCCGTCATTATTGCCGGAAAGCTGGCGCGGCTGGACAACGTGCTGTGTACCCGCTTCAGCGCGGAGGTAATGATTGAGCCGGAAGTGACTGACGAAATCATGCAGCGCGTCACCCGCGCTGAAAACGGCGCGCGGATGCTGGAATCGGTTATCGATGGCGAGATGCTGCCGCCACTGTTCCTGTTGCTGTTGCAGAAAATGGCGGCGAATACGGCAATTGCCCGCATCGTGCTGGGCGTAACGGACGGTGCGTTTACCGCTGAGGTAGAAGATGCACCTGATGACAGCCTGTCAGATAACATGCAGCCTGAACCGGAAACAGAGGACGAAACCGTTCTATGAGCAGAATGCAGACGCCCCTGATCATGATGCTGCTACCGGGATTATTTTCCGGCGCAGTACTGGCGGAAACACCTGCAAAACAGGCGGTTGCCGTATTGCCAGGGACTATGGTGCCACTACAGGGGGTTGCCGTACCGGAAACCAGCGCACAGACAACGTTCAGTGCCATGATGGCCTGTCGCCGGGAACCTGCTGCGCTAGAGCGTCTTGACTGCTATGACCATATTCTGGCCCCGGAGCAACCCGGCTTTGATGGTGCGCTGGTAAAGGCCAGTTATGAAGGTGAAGGCTGGAAGCGGGCCTTCACTCAGGAAAAACAGCGTTCGGACAACTCCACCACACTGATGATGACGCAGAGCGGTGGAGAACGGCCAACGGTGATTATCACCACTCCCGCTATCGGCAACGTACCGCCGCGCCCCGTACTGATGTTCAGTTGTGTGGATAACATCACCCGAATGCAGGTGGCGCTGACCCATGCCATGACACCTGACGACATCGCAGTGACGCTGACCACCGACAATGGACGTTTTCAGTCACACTGGTTTATCCGCGAGAACGGTTATCTGCTGGAGGCCAGCCGGGGTTTATCCGGCATTGACGAAATCAAACAGCTTTTCGGTGCAAAGACTCTGACCATCAACACCGGTACGGACGATACTGCCGGGAAACTGACATTTAACATTGACGGGCTGGCGAAAACCATCGCGCCGCTACGCGACGCCTGCCACTGGGCGGGAGAGTAACACTATGGAATTACGTGACCCGGATATCTGGATTTCGCACCTGCTGGAAAATCTGTCGGAAGACAAACTAACCTCCGCGCTGAAAGATGATAATCCTGACTGGGAATATATCGACGGAGAAATGCTTAAGCTCGGTTCGTTGGCTCACAGTCAGCTGGATATCCCGGAAATTCAGCGCCGGGGGCTGGTACTTCTGTCCTCGGAGAGCAAAGATTTTCGCCTGCTGGCGCACCTGTTGCGCACCCTGCAATACGCTGGTGATCCGCTGCTGGCGCTGCGCTTACTGGCGTTGTATGTGGAACATTTCTGGACGCTGACCGCACCACAAAATGTCGTACATAAACAGCGCATTGCCGCTCAGGTTATCAAACGCTTTGACGCCGGCGTGGGGGGTTTCGCAGAAAATGGAGACACCACACAGCGCGACAGCCTGCTGGCGGAGCTGGCAAAACTGGCACAGCGCTGGCAGGAACATAATGTTCCGGTGCTGGCACAGGCCGTGGATGACCTCTCGTCGCAGTATCGCCGGGCATTTCACAGGGCAGCCCCTGTGCAGTCTGCGCTACCCTCCGCCGGTTCACCTCCACTCACTGCCCCTCCGCCCTCTTCTGCATCGGCGACGGCGTCTGCTATCGCCGCTGTCCCAACCGTCGATATTGAAAGCCATGATGACAAAGCCTGGCGCAACACGCTGCTGAAAGTCGCCGCCATTCTCTGTGAGCGCCAGCCGGATTCGCCGCAGGGTTACCGCCTGCGGCGCTATGCGTTATGGCAGACCATTACATCCGTACCCCAGGCGGAAAGCGACGGGCGGACACCACTGGCGGCGGTGCCTGCTGATATGACAGCCGATTATATGACCCGACTGAACAATGCCGATCTGGCGCTCTGGCAGCAGGTTGAAAAAAGTCTGCTTCTGGCCCCGTACTGGCTCGAAGGCCATTACCTTTCGGCGCAGACCGCGCAACGCCTGGGTTATGCTAGCGCGGCAGAAGCCATCCGGGATGAAGTGGCCCGTTTTCTCACCCGCCTGCCGCAACTTGCCACCCTGCGGTTTAATGACTGCACGCCGTTTATGAGCGAGCAGACAAAACAGTGGCTGGCGACGTCTCCGGACCGTCAGACAGCCCCGATTGTGCGGACCGGCGAAGACACAGAGGCTGTCCGCCAGTGTTTCAGCGAGCAGGGACTGGAAGGCGCGCTGCAGTACCTGGAAAAGCTGGCGGAAGGCGATCCGCGCGATCGGTTTCTCCGGCAGTATCTTGGTGCGCAACTGATGGAAGACGCCGGAATGGTGCAGCTTGCACAGCAGCAGTATCGGATGTTGTTTAAAGCAGGGCTGCGTATGACGCTGGCTGACTGGGAGCCTTCCCTGCTGGAGCAACTGGAAAAAAAATTCACGGCAGAAAAATAATAAAGTAACAAGGAGTTACCGTGTTCAGATTACCAACCCCTCGACTGTTCAGCAGTCTGCGATCCGTCCTCCGACCGGCGATGCCCCGTTTTAAGGTTTCCGCCGCCTGGCTGCTGGCACTGGCGTGGATTGCGCTGCTGGTATGGATCTGGTGGAAAGGCCCGTCATGGTCGTTATACGAGGAGCAGTGGCTTAAACCGCTGACGAACCGCTGGCTGGCAACGGCGGCCTGGGCGCTCACGGCGCTGGTATGGCTTACCGTCAAGGTAATGAAGCGCCTGCAACAGCTGGAAAAACAGCAAAAACAACAGCGTGAAGAGGAAAAAGATCCGCTGACCGTAGAGCTGACTGCCCAGCAACGTTATCTCGACCACTGGCTGCTGCGTCTGCAACACCATCTCGACAACCGTCGCTACCTGTGGCAGCTGCCGTGGTATATGGTTATTGGTCCATCCGGAAGTGGCAAAACATCGCTGCTGCGCGAAGGTTTTCCGTCCGACATTATTTACACCCCGGAGGCCGTGCGGGGAGTGGAGCTGCGCCGGTATGTTATCCCCCACGTGGGAAAACAGGCGGTCATTTTTGATGCAGACGGCCTCCTCCTGGAGCAGCAGGAGGCGGATGTGCTGCACCGTCGTCTGTGGACAACTATGCTGGACTGGCTGGTACAAAAACGAGCCAGACAGCCGCTGAACGGTCTGATACTGACGCTGGATTTGCCCGATTTGCTGACTGCCGACAAACGACGCCGGGAGCACCTGTTGCAAATCCTGCGCGGACGTTTGCAGGATATACGCCAGCACCTTCACTGCCAGTTACCTGTGTATGTAGTGCTGACCCGGCTGGATTTACTGCACGGTTTCGCCGCGCTGTTTCAGACTCTGGAGAGGAACGATCGCGATGCCATTCTTGGCGTCACCTTTACCCGTCATGCCCATGAAAATGACGACTGGCGCGTGGAGCTGAATGCGTTCTGGCAGACCTGGGGCGAACAGCTCAATAACGCCTTGCCAGAGCGGATGTTACCCCCCGGCTCCCGCAGTTCCCTGTTCAGCTTTGTTCGCCAGATACAGGGGTGCCGCGAACCGCTGGTATCCCTGCTGAACGGGCTGCTGGACGGAGAAAATATGGACGTCATGCTGCGCGGCGTGTACTTCACCTCCTCCCTGCAACGCGGTCAGATAGACGATATTTTTATGCAATCTGCCGCCCGTCAGTTCCGCCTGGGCAGCAGCCCGATGACGGCCTGGCCTCTGGTGGACACGACCCCCTATTTTACCCGAAACCTGTTTCCACAGACCTTACTGGCAGAACCTAACCTCGCAGGTGAAAGCCGCGTCTGGTTGATGCAGTCCCGCCGACGGTTATCGGTGTTTTCCGCCACCGGGGGCATTGCCGCACTGCTACTGATTATGGGCTGGCACCACTATTATAATAATAACTGGCGATCCGGTATTACCGTACTCGAGCAGGCGAAAGCCTTTATGTCTGTTCCACCGCCACAGGGTATGGACGATTATGGCAACCTGCAACTGCCGTTACTTAACCCAGTGCGTGACGCTACTCTGGCCTATGGCGACTGGGGGGATCGCAGCCGCCTGACCGATATGGGATTGTATCAGGGTAGGCGCGTCGGTCCGTATGTGGAGCAGACCTACCTGCAACTGCTGGAGCAGCGTTACCTGCCCGCCCTGTTTAATGGCCTTGTCAAAGAGATGAACGCCGCGCCGCCGGAGAGCGAGGAAAAGCTCGCAGTGCTGCGCGTCATCAGAATGCTGGAGGATAAAAGCGGGCGCAGCAATGAGGTGGTGAAACAGTATATGGCAAAACGCTGGAGCGATAAGTTCCATGGCCAGCGAGATCTCCAGACGCAGCTTATGTCTCATCTGGACTACGCCCTACAACATACCGACTGGCACGCGGAACGTCAGGCAGGAGACGGCGACGCCATCAGCCGCTGGACGCCGTATGGCGGCCCGGTGCTGGCGGCCCAGAAAGAACTCAGCAAACTGCCCGTCTACCAGCGTGTTTACCAGAGTCTGAAAACGCGTGCGCTCGGTGTGCTGCCCGCCGATCTGAACCTGCGTGACCAGGTGGGTGCCACGTTTGAGCAAGTGTTTATCTCCGGGGATGATAATAAGCTTATTGTTCCGCAGTTCCTCACCCGTTACGGCCTGCAAAGTTATTTTGTCAAACAGCGCGATGCGCTGGTCGAACTGACGGCGATGGATTCCTGGGTACTGAACCTGACCCACAGTGTGAAATACAGCGAGGCTGACCGGGCGGAAATCCAGCGTCAGCTCACCGAACAGTATCTCAGCGACTACACCGCCACCTGGCGTGCCGGGATGGATAACCTTAACGTACGCAATGACGAGTCCATTGCTGAACTGACCGGCGCTCTGGAGCAAATTATCAGCGGCGATCAGCCGCTCCAGCGGGCGCTGACGGCACTGCGCGACAATACGCAGCCCGCCGTACTCTCTGAAAAACTGGATGACAGAGCGCTTCAGGAAGCCATGGCAGAGCCGGATTATCAGTTACTGACCCGCCTGGGGCATGAGTTTGCCCCGGAGAACAACACGCTGGCGGTACAGAAAGATAAAGAAAACACCATGCAGGCAGTCTATCAACAACTGACGGAACTGCATCGTTACCTGCTGGCGATCCAGAACGCGCCGGTACCGGGCAAATCAGCGCTGAAGGCGGTACAGCTACGGCTGGATCAAAACAGCAGCGATCCCATCTTCGCCACCCGCCAGATGGCAAAAACATTGCCTGCCCCGCTTAACCGCTGGGTGGGCAAACTGGCCGATCAGGCCTGGCATGTGGTGATGGTGGAAGCGGTTCACTATATGGAAGTGGACTGGCGCGACAACGTGGTCAACCCCTTTAATGAACAACTCGCCGATGACTATCCGTTTAATCCGCGCTCATCACAGGATGCGTCACTGGATGCGTTTGAACGCTTCTTTAAACCGGGCGGCGTGCTGGATACCTTTTATCAGCAGAACCTGCGGCTGTTTATGGAGAACGACCTGAGCCTGGGTGACGGGGACAACAGCGTCATCATTCGCGAGGATGTCCGCAGGCAACTGGAGACTGCACAGGAGATCCGCGAGGCGTTTTTCAGCCGCCAGAATGGGTTGGGCGCCCAGTTTGCCGTGGAAACGGTATCGCTTTCCGGTAACAAGCGGCGCAGCGTACTCAACCTGGACGGTCAGTTAGTGGACTACAGCCAGGGCCGCAACTATACCGCACATCTGGTCTGGCCGAATAACATGCGTGAGGGTAATGAAAGCAAGCTGACGCTGATTAGCACCGGCGGCAACGCACCGCGCAGCATCGGTTTCAGCGGACCATGGGCGCAGTTCAGGCTGTTTGGCGCAGGGCAACTCACCGGTGTGCAGGATGGCACATTCAGCGTGCGCTTTAATGTAGACGGCGGCGCAATGGTGTACCGGGTGCATACGGACACGGAGGATAACCCGTTCACAGGCGGCCTGTTCAGCCAGTTCCGGCTGCCGGATACCCTGTATTGAGGAGACTGAAATGAGCCAGGACATACTCACACAAATTATTGTTACCGGCAGCGATCCGCGAGGCCTACCGGAATTCAGCGCTCTGCGGGAAGAGATCAATAAATCCTCTCACCCGTCGCAGCCGGAACTGAACTGGAAACTGGTGGAATCACTGGCGCTGGCGATTTTTAAAGCCAACGGCGTGGATCTGCACACGGCCACCTATTATACCCTGGCACGCACGCGTACACACGGGTTGGCCGGGTTTTGCGAAGGGGTGGAGTTACTGGCGGCAATGATAAGCCGCGACTGGGATAAATTCTGGCCGCAGGATGAACCAGCCCGTACAGGGATGCTTGACTGGCTCAATACCCGGACCGGTAATATCCTGCGTCAACAACTGTCCTTTTCAGACACTGACCTGCCGTTGCTGTACCGGACTGAGCGCGCATTGCAGTTGATTTGCGACAAACTCCAGCAAGTGAAACTGAAACGCCAGCCGCATGTAGAAAACCTGCTTTACTTTGTGCAGAACACGCGTAAACGACTTGAACCACAGCCGAAAAGCAGTGTGCAGGCTACCGTCAGAACGTTGATCTATGCCCCCGAAAGCACACGGCCCGCCGCGGAGGAAAACCTCCCGCCCCTGCCCAACCTGCCGGAAATGCAGGTGGAAGTCCACCACAGCACCACGGAGGATGCAGCATCAGTAGCCAGCGCCACGTCCGCCCAGAACAGCAAAGGCTTTATGGCGGGTGCTGCCTGTACGACGGCTGTCGCTGTCGCACTCTGGTGGTGGCAGGTGTACCCGATACAACAACAACTGGCACAGGTCAGGGATACGGCGCAGGGCGCGGCAACGGTCTGGCTGGCTTCGCCTGAACTGGACAGTTACGGACAACGGCTGCAACGGCTTCCTGACGCCTCGCCGCTGCAACTGCTGGAAACAGGTATGCAGATGATGCGAACAGCGGACAGCCGCTGGCCGGAGAGTCTGCAGCAGCAGCAGGCAACTGCGCAGTGGAATGAAATCCTGAAAACCCGCGCGCAAAGCAGCCCACAAATGCGTGGCTGGCAGCAGGCACGCCAGAATTTGCGTGACTTTGCCGACCTGATGATGCAACGGGAGACAGAGAAACAGGGCTTTACCCTCTCCTATATCAAAACCGTCACCTGGCAGGCGGAACGACTGCTGAATCAGGAAACGCCGCTGGAATTCCTGCTGACACAGTACCAGGACGCCAGGTTACAGGGACGGAATACGGAAGCGCTGGGAAAACAAATTAATGAACAGCTGGATGGCGTATTAAGCCGCTGGCTGCTGCTGAAAAACAATATAGTGCCGGAGTCGGCAACTAATGCAAAACCCGAAAAATAATCGTTAAATCAAGGAGATTAACATGGCCAATTTAATTTATTTAACACTAAATGGTGAAAGGCAAGGATTGATTTCAGCTGGTTGCTGTTCACTTGACTCTATCGGTAATAAAGCACAGTTACTACATCTTGATCATATTATGGTGTATGAGTTGACACATGGATTAAGTCGGGATCAAAATGTCAATCATCATTCAGTTACGATAAAAAAACCCGTCGATAAATCATCACCTTTACTGGGAAAAGCAATCAGCGATAATGAAATATTGACCTGCACTTTTGATTTTTATCGGACAAATAGATTTGGTATTAATGAAAAATATTACAAGCTAGAATTAAAAAACGCCCGAATTAGTGATATTAACTTCTCGATTACGCATGTAGTTATTGACAGCGAAGTACAACCTCAGGAAAGTATTTCTTTTATATATGAATCAATCAACTGGGAACACTGCATTGCCGGGACCAGTGCATACAGTTTATGGGATGAGAGGATTTTTTAGTAAAGATTTTACAAATGAATGGAAGGCTTCAAATGGTAAAGCGCACTGCAGTAGCACACAAAGGCATCCCAACAACAGAAAATCCGAGGAAAAGACCCCAAGCAAATCCCCGGACAACAGGAAGGGGTTCTGGACAACCGCCCAGAAAACTCAGTCCTCTTGATGAATGGAAGGCGGACCGGGAAAAAGCGATTGGGAATCATGACTGGTATATTTATGATAATACAATCAGGAAACTTGTATCTGAGATTAATCAGCATTTATCTATGTCGAAAAATATCGAACAGTACAAACCGCTGGACTGGAAACTGATTAAGGCGATGATATGGACTGAAACAGGTGCGACTTCACCCGCATGGAAAACAAGAACTATGCAGATAGGAAATATCAGAGATAAAGGAATCCTCGAGGTGACGGTTCCTGCTCATCCAAGAAAATATAATATTATAGTGCCAAAAGACTGGGACAAATATTTAAAAAATAAATCTGATATGATAAAAAGCAATCCTGAGTATAATATTCGGGCAGGCATTGCTCTCTTAATGATAAAAATGTCAGAAACAGAAAAAGATAAAACTGTCTATGACGATGAAAAAGAATATATCTATGAAGTCGTTATGGGAGATCTTGGCTATAGTTCTATCGCCAAGAAAATAGGGACGACACAGGGAGTTCTTACTACACTGAACGGCATTAAAGCTATTCATCCTGGTGATAAACTTAAGTATAAAAAATCGCATCTGGAACAGTACATACCCGGATGGAAATTATTAACGCCTCAAAATATTCAAATACAATATAATGGAGACCCAAAGCGAGCAACAGCCAGTGAACCTGGTGATATAAATTATGCAGACAAAGTTGAATATGTTTATGGTCTCATTGTCGCTGATGAGAACAAAAAAATAGATAACACTCTTAAGGAGCACAAATGAAAACAAACAAATATTTATTTTCATTGTTATTATTGTGCAACATTACCAATGCACATGAAATAAAAGTATCAGATTGCTCATACGACCAGTTAATACAACAAGATAAAGTTTACTGGTGTCTTATGGACAAATATCAGCAGAGCGTTTTGGCGTTAAAACATGAGGAGGACAGCGCAGAACAAAGGCTAAAGAAATATGATACTGAAGGAGCGAGAGGGATTAATGAAGATGGCTCTATTGATTACGAACCTTATATTCACATAGCAAGAATAACATTCCCCGAACTGCATCGCTCCTTTATTCTTTATCGTGAAAAGCAATGTAAGTATGCCTCACAAAGTGACGGAGCGCTTCCTGGCTATCGCCCCTCAATTTCGTCACTATATTGTAAAACCAATATGAATCTATCACAAATACAATGGATTAAAAACACCATTTAGGATGGCGTCATGAATAACAAGTATTTATTCAAAATTATTTTAATGATATTATTTACCTTGCACTCCAGTTTATTACTTGCGGTGAATAAAGTTATTATAGAAAAAATGCCACAAGATCTTCAGGATTTTTTTGAAAGTGCTGATGCCTGCGAGGGTTGGATAAGTGACTTTGATCCACGCCTGGAAAAAACAACTTACAAAACTGTTGAAAGTGTTATTAAAGAAAATTGCTCAGATATTGAACGCAAACTATCCGCGATGAAAAACAAATACAAGAGTAACAAGGATTACTCTGCAAGACTAACGGTCTATGATGACACTATCATAATATATGACAAGTATAAAAAGACGCGAATGAAAAATAAAAATAATTAGTAAGCTCATGACTATCATTTAATAAGTTAATGGTGGTAGTAGTTAATGAAATCAAAAAAAATGATAAAATTTCTCTCTCACGAATAATTCATAAGGTGATAGTTTTGTGGTGGTCTGGCTGGCTTCGCCTGAACTGGACACTTACGGACAACGACAGCAACGGCTTCCTGATATCTCGCCACTGCTGGAAACAGGTATGCAGATGGGCATAAACATTTTAGTAAAAAGCACTATCTTTTTCAGTCATAGATCATAAACATACCAACTCGATATATGGCAGACGCCGGAGAGCCCATATTTAAAGAAGAGCTCGTACGCAAGTACGGGCTTTTTTTTCGCCTGTTGTACGGGCCTGATGCGCTTCGCTTATCAGGCCCAGGGTCATCCCCTACTCCTCCTCCAGCGCCTGATACTCCTGGGTTAAAAAATCTACCAGCGCACGAACAGAAGGCAGCAGCCCACGACGCGACGGGAATACCGCGTGGATCACCTCTCTCTGCGGTTGCCACTCTGCCAGTACGGCAACCAGCTCTCCGGATGTAAGCTGTTCGCGCACCATCAGGCGCGGCAATTGTACCAGGCCAATGCCGGCGACGGCGGCTTCTCTCAGCGCCAGCATATCGGAGGTAATAAACCGCGGGGTGAAATGCACCTCGGCGCGGGCGCCATCCGGCCCGTTCAATCCCCAGTGATGCTGGTGCTTCCCGGCGCTCAGGCTTAATCCCGGCCACCGGCTAAGTTCGGCGGGCGCCTGCGGTTGTCCCATCCTGGCAATCAGATCGGGGCTTGCCACCAGGCAATGGCCCCGATCGGCCAGCACGCGCATCACCAAATCACTGTCTTCCAGCGGTCGCGGACGCACGCGTATGGCGATATCAAAGCCTTCGGCTACCACATCCACGCGACGATTGGTCGCTTCAAGCTGCAGCGTCACGCCCGGATGGCGTTGCATAAATTTTGCCAGCATTGCCCCTACGTGCACATGCAAAAGCGTGACCGGGCAGCTAATCTTCACCATCCCGCGCGGTTCCGCCTGCAGAGCGGCAATAGCCTCCTGTGCCGCTTCCGCCTCTATCAGCATTGCCTTGCAGTGCTGATAAAACGTCTGCCCTACTTCGGTAACGCTGAACTGCCGGGTTGTGCGATGAATAAGTCGTACGCCCAGGCGCTCTTCAAGTTGCGCAATACGGCGGCTCAGGCGCGATTTTGGCATGTCGAGCGCACGCCCAGCGGCAGCAAAACCACCATGATCCACCACCTGTACAAACCACGCGAAGTCATTGAGATCCTGCATAAACCCCTCATCGTTCCATTTTATGAACAGTGCATGTCATTTTTACACTCTACCGGAATATTAACCTCAAATATAAGCTAATACACATCAACCGAACATGAGGAGAAAACCATGAAACAGATAACAGGCGTTTATACCGCACCGCGTCCGCACTGGGTTGGCGACGGTTTTCCGGTTCGTTCAATGTTTTCTTATCAGTCTCACGGCGAGCCGTTAAGTCCGTTTCTACTGCTGGACTACGCCGGCCCCCACACTTTCCCGGCCGATGGTGCCAAACGTGGCGTTGGGGTACATCCGCATCGTGGCTTTGAAACGGTCACTATCGTTTACGCCGGTGAAGTGGAACACCGGGATTCCACAGGCCAGGGCGGCGTGATTGGCCCCGGCGATGTGCAGTGGATGACAGCAGGCGCAGGCATTCTGCATGAAGAGTTCCATTCAGAGGCATTTTCCCGCAAGGGAGGTGAACTGAAGATGATTCAGCTGTGGGTCAACCTGCCAGCAAAAGACAAGATGGCAAAACCCGGCTATCAGAGCATCACCAAAGACCAGATCCCGGTGATGGCGCTGCCGGACAACAGCGGGGAACTCCGTGTCATTGCCGGAAGTTTTAGCAACCATGCAGGCCCGGCGCACACCTTCTCGCCGCTGAACGTCTGGGATATCACGCTTCATCAGGGAAGCCATCTGCCGCTCAGCCAGCCTGAAGGCTGGAGCACGGCGCTGGTAGTGCTTGAAGGCAGCATCACGGTTAACGGCACTACGCCTGCAAGCGAAGCTCAGCTGGTTGTCCTGAGCCAGACAGGGGAAAAATTGCATATTGAAGCTAACAGCGATGCCAAAGTGCTGCTGCTGGCAGGAGCCCCCCTGAACGAACCAATTGTTGGCTACGGCCCATTTGTTATGAATACCAAAAACGAAATCGCGGAAGCTATCAACGATTTCAATTCCGGCCGCTTTGGCCAGATCTCAGAGTAATAAGGAGAGAACGATGTCTACCCCTGCAAATTTTAACGGTTCCCGCCCGGCGATTGATGTTAACGACAGCGTCATGTTGCTTATTGATCATCAGAGCGGACTTTTCCAGACCGTAGCCGATATGCCAATGCCGGAACTGCGCGCTCGTGCAGCGGCGCTGGCGAAGATTGCGTCTCTGGCGAAGATGCCGGTTATCACTACAGCATCGGTACCACAGGGACCAAACGGGCCACTAATTCCGGAAATTCATGCTAATGCACCGCATGCGCAGTACATTGCGCGTAAAGGTGAAATCAATGCGTGGGATAACCCGGAGTTTGTCGCGGCGGTGAAAGCCACAGGACGTAAAACGCTGATTATTGCTGGTACTATCACCAGCGTCTGTATGGCATTTCCATCCATCAGCGCAGTTGCCGACGGTTATAAAGTGTTCGCAGTCATTGATGCTTCCGGCACCTACAGCAAAATGGCGCAGGAGATAACGCTGGCTCGCGTGGTTCAGGCCGGTGTAGTCCCTATGGACACCGCGGCGGTTGCATCAGAAATTCAGCGTACCTGGAACCGTGAAGACGCCGCTGAATGGGCGGAAGTGTACACCCATATTTTCCCGGCCTATCAGTTGCTGATCGAAAGTTACAGCAAGGCGCAGGACGTGGTGAAGAACAGCGAAGTGCTCGATTCACAGCGTTAATTCCCGGCTCCGCGAGGTAAAACTCGCGGAGCTGTTTATTGCTTAACCGAACGCGCACGAATACTTAAAATCTGCTTGACCGTTTTCCTGCAACTCCCTATAGTAGCGCCCCGTTGCCCCCTAAGAGGTTGGCAGCAATACAATATGGTGAGGTGTCCGAGTGGCTGAAGGAGCACGCCTGGAAAGTGTGTATACGGCAACGTATCGGGGGTTCGAATCCCCCCCTCACCGCCATATTTAAAGAAGAGCTCGTACGTAAGTACGGGCTTTTTTTTCGCATGTAGCACCCCCGTGGGGGGATGAGAAGCCCCGACCGGGGTTCGACAACTGGCGACAGCCAGGTGGACAGACTGAGCGCGCAGCGAACAGGCTGCCCGCAGGGCGAGCGAAGCGAGTCAATCCCCCCCTCACCGCCATATTTAAAGAAGAGCTCGTACGCAAGTACGGGCTTTTTTTTTGCCTGTTGCAGCACCACTCAACACAAAGACTACACCAAAAGCAAAGCCCGGTTTCCCGGGCTTTGAAGACAGCACAACCACGATTAGCTATAGGCATGCAGCGTGCGCTGGCAGAGCGCTGAACGCACGCAGTCGTCCTTGCCAAAACGCACCACACCTATCATGTCATCTTCCTCGAAACGCGCCATCGCATCGCTCAGGCCAGACTTCACGCCAGAAGGCAAATCGCACTGGGTGATGTCACCGTTCACGATAACCGTCACGTTTTCCCCGAGGCGTGTAAGGAACATCTTCATTTGCGCGGCAGTCACGTTCTGGGCCTCATCCAGAATCACAACGGCATTCTCAAAGGTACGTCCACGCATATAGGCGAACGGTGCGATTTCCACCTTCCCAATCTCAGGTCGCAGGCAATATTGCATAAAAGAAGCTCCCAGCCGTTTCACCAGCACGTCGTAAACCGGGCGGAAATAAGGCGCGAACTTCTCAGATATGTCTCCGGGTAAGAAGCCGAGATCTTCATCGGCCTGCAGAACCGGACGGGTGACAATAATCCTGTCCACATCCTTATGAATCAGGGCTTCTGCTGCTTTCGCTGCGCTGATCCACGTTTTACCGCATCCGGCTTCCCCGGTGGCAAAGATCAGCTGTTTACTCTCGATAGCATTCAGGTAGTGCGCCTGAGCCTCATTGCGCGCTTCAATTGGAGAACTATCACGACCTTCCCGGGCCATGCCAATTGCTTCGACGCCACTCATCTGCACAAGCGAGGTGACCGATTCTTCTTCACGTTGCTTATGGCTACGTGAATCCCGTCTCAGCACACGTTTTGCTTCGCGACGAGCTTTGATCACTGCTTTTTGTCTTCCCATGGATAGCACCTTGAGTTGTTGGTATTCATCACACGCACCGGAACGGGCGCGATTATGCGTACGAACGTCTGAGGTTTGGCTTCCTTGTAAGCCATTGCTTGCTGCTGTATGAGATGCCATAGCAGGACAAAATGCATCCTGGCTAGCATCGGTGGATTTGCTAACTGGAGAGTTGAGGATAAATTCAGGGGTGAAGAAATCGCTGCCGGAGTTTGGGCCTCCGCGCTGGGTGATGCGGGTCATCGTTGTTCTGACTTGTCCAGTACAGGACGCTACCATTAGCGATCTCCATAGTGAAACACATCACTGCCGGGAACTACCGCTTAAGTAATAATTACACCAACTTCCGCTATTGATGCAACATTATTTTTACCAAAAGATAACAAAAAAAATCTTATCGGCTGAACGCAGTGTCTGACATTCCTATGACAGTATTATTTCAGCGAACGGCGTAATGAAAAAAAGAAACCTGCCCGAAGGCAGGTTTTGCGTCAGGCCTCAAGCAGGGTTTGCCCGAGATAGAGCTGGCTGTCTTTCGCGGCCGGCAGAACGAAGAAATAGCCACCGCCAATCGGTTTGATGTATTCCTCCAGCGCCTCACCGTTAAGCCGTTTTTGTACCGTCAGGAACCCCTTCTCCAGATCATGCTGATAGCAGACAAACAGCAGGCCCATATCGAGCTGACCGGAGTTGGTCACCCCGAGCGAATAGCTGTAGCCACGGCGCATCATCAGGCTGGATTCGGTTTCTTTGGTGCGCGGGTTGGCCAGACGAATGTGGCTGTCGAGCGCAATAACCTCGCCGTTCGGATCTTTGCTGTAGTCCGGCACATCGTGCTCGCGCTGCATCCCAAGCGGTGCTCCGCTGTGCTTGTCGCGACCAAATATGGTTTGCTGCTCTTTAAGCGGGGTGCGGTCCCAGAACTCAACGTGGAACTGAATAATACGCACCGCCTGATAAGAGCCGCCGACTGCCCAGGCCGGTTCCCCCTGATCCGCCGTCACCCACACCACTTTATCCATCAGCGGCTTGTCGGTGCCGTCCGGGTTTGCCGTCCCGTCTTTGAAGCCGAGCAGGTTAACCGGGGTCTCTTTGCCCTTACTGCGCGCGGCATGGTCGGAAATAAATCCTTCCCGCTTCCAGCGCACGCTCAGGAGATCGGGCGTATGTTTGATGATGTCACGCAGCGCGTGGATCACCGTATCCTGTGTGTTGGCACAAATTTGCAGTAACAGGTCACCGTGGCACAGTGAGGCATCCAGCGCATCGTTCGGGAAACGCGTCATTTTCTGCAGTTTTTTCGGTGCCTTATCGCCAAGACCATAGCGATTATCGAACAACGACTGTCCGACAGAGAGCGTCATCGTCAGGTTGTCCGGCGCAATATAGGCCCCGAGAATGCCTGAATCCATCGGGGGCAGCCGTGGGTTTGGCGTTTCCGGCGCCGGACCACCTTTGGTCAGAAACGCGATACGCTGGGTCAACAGACGGAATAAGCGCTCAAGATCGGCTTTATCGCTCGCCAGCACATCAAACGCCACCACCATCATCGACGCCTGCTGTGGCGTCAGAACACCGGCCTGATGGGTGCCATAAAACGGCTGTACTTCCATCCGCCCGTTGGGTGACAGCGTTCCCGGTGCGCTCTGCGGTTTCGCCGCATGGGCAACCGGGCATCCTCCACTGAGGGCCAGCGCGCCTCCCAGTGCGCCCATACTTTTCAGTAAGCGACGACGTGACGGCTCGTTCACGTCGTTGTGTTTCTCATCGGTCATGTTGCTTAATCCAGTCCCAGGATCCCACGAAGCTGAGACAAGTCTTCAGCCAGCGTCGTGATCGGCCCTTTCAGCGCATTACGATCGGCATCCGTCAGTTTGTCGTAGGTCTCGAAACCGTCTTTAGTACGGTACTTCGCAAGAATGGTGTCCACTTTCTTGAAGTTGGCATCAATTTTCGCCAGCAGAGCGCTGTTATCTTTCTGCAGTTCCGGACGCAGCAGATCCACGATTTTCTGTGCACCATCGATGTTGGCCTGGAAATCCCACAGATCGGTGTGGCTGTAACGGTCTTCCTCACCGCTGATTTTGCTGGCGGCGACTTCTTCAATCAGCCCTGCGGCACCACCAACCACTTTAGACGGCGGGAACGCCAGCTCGCTGATGCGCTTTTGCAGCTCCAGCACGTCGGTGTTCAGCTGAGTGGCATACTTCTCCATCCCCTTGGTGCTGTTGTCACCAAATAGCGCTTTCTCCAGACGATGGAAGCCGGTGAATTTAGGGTCGGCCGCTTTCTGCTCGAAATCATCTTCACGAGCGTCAATGCTGCCGTCGAGATCGGAGAACAGCTCGGCAATCGGTTCGATACGCTCGTAGTTCTGGCGAGTCGAGGCGTAGAGCGATTTCGCTTTGGCGAGATCCCCTGCTTTTACGGCATCGGTAAAGATTTTGGTATTTTTTACCAGCTCTGCGGTTTGTTCCGTCACATAAGCTTTATACGCCGTGATGGCTTCACCAAGGCTCAGCACGGCATCAGCTTTTGCCGCATCGGCAGACGCCGCGCCTTTGACAATCAGCTTGCCTTTCGGGTTGGTCAGCAGGCCGCAGGTCATCTCATATTCGCCAGGCTGCAGGTTGGCGGTCAGCTTTTGGGTGAAGCCTGGCGCAATGTTTTCGCGCTCTTCAACCACCATCACCCCTTTCAGAATTTCCCACTCCAGCGCTTTCTGGCTGTGGTTTTGAATAATGAACTGGGTTTTACCCGCAGCAACGGTGACGCTCATAGGCTCACACTGTTTGTCGTTTACTGTAACCTTTACCTGAGGAATATCGGCGGCCTGAGCTGCAAAAGCAGAGGTGAACAGCGCAGCGATGCCCAGCTGCAGCGCACTACGGCGGAAGTTAATCGTCATGACACATCCCTTAAAAAGTATGTTGTAACTATTCAACGTGTTTTATCGCGCCGCGCCCGATGCCGGGGAGGTGGCACGTGGCGGCAGTGCAAACAGCACCAGCGCCGGAATCAGATAGAGGAAATAAACCACCACTTCGCTGACGCTTGGCGCTTCCTGGTAGCCAAAAATGCCTTCCATCAGGGTGCCAAACAGCGAATGGTTGGTCAGCACGCCGCTAAAGTCGAATGCGACCTGCTGGAGGTTGTTCCAGAGACCGGCCTCGTGGAAAGCACGAATTGCGCCCGCGGCCAGGCCTGCCGCCACAAACAGAATAAACAGGCTGGTCCATTTAAAGAACGTGCCAAGATTGAGACGGATCCCCCCCCAGTAGAGCATGAATCCGAGCGCCACGGCGGTTGCCAGCCCGAGCATCGCGCCGAGCGGTGGCCAGATACCCAGGTCTTGTTGAAAAGAGGCCAGCAAGAAGAAGACGGATTCCAGCCCTTCGCGGGCGACGGCGAAAAAGACCATCAGGATCAGCGCCCAGCCGTGGTTGCCACTGCGCTGCAGCGCATTATCCACCGCCTCTTCCAGTTGCTTTTTCACATTGCGTGAAACTTTACGCATCCAGAACACCATCCAGGTAAGGATGATGACGGCAATCACCGCCACCACGCCTTCAAAGATCTCCTGCTGCTTCTGCGGGAATTCACCGGTGGTTTCGTTGATGAAGACCCCAAGGCCCAGGCACAGTGCAGCGGCAAGGAACACGCCAATCCACATAACGCCAATCCAGCGCCCGCGCTGGGTACGCTTCAGGTAGCTGGCGATAAGGCTGACAATCAGCGCCGCCTCCAGCCCTTCACGCAACATAATGAGAAACGGTACAAACATGCCGACATCCTTAAATGTGAATCGCCGTCAACCGGTGCAAAGAAAAGTAAATTTAAGTGATTGTGATTATCATTACCGCAAAAAGAAACGCAAGCGATATGTATCGAGAATGATGACAGGATGTAAAAAGTTAGCAGGGGAAGGAATTGGGGGATTCAGGCGAATTGCCTGAGCCCGAAACCGGGCTCAGACGGTACAGCAGAGCGTTATTCCGCCTGCAGACGAGACGGAGGCGCTGAGTGGTAATGTGCATCTGCTTCTGCAAAGCGTTTCTGCATTGCGGTAGACGGCGCTTTACCCAGCAGGCTGAACACAACAATGCCCACGCTGCCGAAGATGAAGCCAGGAATGATTTCGTACAGACCCAGCCACGCGAACTGTTTCCAGACGATAACGGTAACTGCACCGATAACCATCCCGGCCAGTGCGCCGTTACGGGTCATGCGTGACCACATCACGGAGAACAGCACGACTGGACCAAATGCAGCGCCGAAGCCTGCCCATGCGTAGCTCACAAGGCCCAGCACGCGGTTCTGTGGGTTAGCGGCAAGCGCAATCGCCACCAGCGCAACCACCAGTACCATCAGGCGACCAACCCATACCAGCTCTTTCTGACCAGCGTTTTTACGCAGGAAGGCCTTGTAGAGATCTTCCGTAATGGCGCTTGAACACACCAGCAGCTGGCAGCTCAGCGTTGACATTACCGCCGCCAGAATCGCCGACAGCAGGATCCCGGCAATCCACGGGTTAAAGAGGATCTGCGCCAGTTCAATGAACACGCGCTCGGCGTTCTGGTTCACGGCACCGGCAAGCTGTGGGTTGTTGTTGAAGTAAGCAATGCCGAAGAAGCCGACCGCTACCGCACCCGCCAGGCACAGGATCATCCAGGTCATGCTGATACGACGCGCATGCACGATGCTGTGGTGGGAGTCTGCCGCCATGAAGCGTGCCAGAATATGCGGCTGACCGAAGTAGCCCAGACCCCAGCCCATCAGAGAGATGATGGCGACAAAGTTCAGGCCTTTCAGCATATCAACGTTTTCGATGCTCTTCTGTTTAATCACTTCCAGCGAGTCACCGAAACCACCGACCGACATAATCACGATAACCGGCGTCAGGATCAGCGCGAAAATCATCAGGCTCGCCTGCACGGTATCGGTCCAGCTTACCGCGAGGAAACCGCCGATGAAGGTATAAATGATAGTGGCAGCGGCCCCGGCCCACAGCGCGGTTTCATAGCTCATGCCGAAGGTGCTTTCGAACAGACGCGCTCCCGCCACGATGCCGGATGCACAATAGATGGTGAAGAACAGCAGGATGACCAGCGCCGAGATAATACGCAGCACGCGGCTGGAGTCGTCAAAACGGCCGGTAAAGTAGTCCGGCAGCGTCAGGGCGTTATTGTTGACTTCGGTATGCACGCGCAGACGACCGGCAACCAGCTTCCAGTTGATCCATGCCCCTGCGCACAGACCGATCGCAATCCAGCTTTCTGAAATCCCGGAGATAAAAATCGCGCCCGGCAGCCCCATCAGCAACCAGCCGCTCATATCGGAAGCACCTGCAGACAGTGCCGTGACGAACGGGCCCAGGCTTCGCCCACCGAGAATGTAATCGTCAAAGTTCTTTGTCGACCGCCATGCAAAAAATCCAATCAGGATCATGCCCAATATATAGATACAAAACGTCACCAACATCGGTGTGCTAATAGCCATTAAAACTCTCCAGAATTATTGCCCGGCATTTTTTTATTCGCCGTTTTATTCCCTCACCGGAACGAGGTGCGGGTTCTGTGACTGTCCAGGGGGACAGTATCCTGACTGATACCCTGAATTTTCACAAACGATTTAACACAGCATTTACATCGATTGCACTCACCCTTGCGGACAAATATTGCATAGGTTGCACTCGCTCACGTTTTGACCGGTTGCACCTTTTAAATATGTTAACCGGCGCACGGTATCTCTCAGAGCATTATTCATCGCTACCTGTAAACTCGACTTTTTTATTAACAATTCATTCATTTTTAAAGTTGCTAGCCAGGTCGCATTTAACAAGGTTGCACAAAGTTGCAACATGGTGGATATTTCAGCGTAACTACGTAAAAGCGCGATAAAGAACATACACAGGAGCTAATGGCATGGGCACCACCACCATGGGGGTCAAACTTGATGACGCCACCCGCGAGCGGATCAAAACGGCAGCCACCCGCATTGACCGTACCCCACACTGGCTGATCAAACAGGCCATCTTTAACTATCTGGAGCGTCTGGAAACTGACGACGCGCTGCCGGAACTACCGGCACTGCTTTCCGGCGCCGCGAATGAAAGTGAAGAAGCCGGCGCGCCGGTTGACGAAAACCATCAGCCGTTCCTCGAATTCGCCGAGCAAATTCTGCCGCAGTCGGTCACCCGTGCGAGCATTACCGCCGCCTGGCGCCGCCCGGAGACCGACGCCGTTCCGATGCTGATGGAGCAGGCACGTCTGCCGCAGAATATTGCCACTCAGGCCCATAAGCTTGCCTATCAGCTCGCCGAGAAGCTGCGCAACCAGAAAACCGCCAGCGGTCGGGCCGGAATGGTGCAGAGCCTGCTGCAGGAGTTTTCCCTCTCCTCTCAGGAAGGCGTGGCGCTGATGTGCCTTGCGGAAGCGCTGCTGCGTATTCCGGACAAAGCCACCCGCGATGCGCTGATCCGCGACAAGATCAGCAACGGCAACTGGCAGTCGCACATTGGCCGTAGCCCGTCACTGTTCGTTAACGCCGCGACCTGGGGTCTGCTGTTTACCGGCAAACTGGTCTCTACCCATAACGAAGCCAGCCTGT
Source organism: Yokenella regensburgei ATCC 49455 (assembly GCF_000735455.1). GTDB lineage: Bacteria > Pseudomonadota > Gammaproteobacteria > Enterobacterales > Enterobacteriaceae > Yokenella > Yokenella regensburgei. Next base: position 40,042 of record NZ_JMPS01000086.1, read on the forward strand.
CGCGTTCGCTGAACCGTATTATCGGTAAGAGCGGTGAGCCGCTGATCCGTAAAGGCGTGGATATGGCGATGCGCCTGATGGGCGAGCAGTTCGTCACCGGCGAAACCATCGCTGAGGCGTTAGCAAATGCCCGTAAGCTTGAAGAAAAAGGCTTCCGCTACTCTTACGATATGCTGGGTGAAGCGGCGCTGACCGCTGCCGATGCGCAGGCCTATATGGTCTCTTATCAGCAGGCTATCCACGCTATTGGGAAAGCCTCGAACGGCCGCGGTATCTATGAAGGCCCGGGGATCTCGATCAAGCTCTCGGCTCTGCATCCACGCTACAGCCGCGCGCAGTACGACCGCGTGATGGAAGAACTCTATCCACGCCTGAAGTCCCTGACCCTGCTGGCGCGTCAGTACGACATCGGTATCAATATCGATGCCGAAGAGGCCGACCGCCTGGAGATCTCCCTCGATCTGCTGGAAAAACTGTGCTTTGAGCCAGAGCTTGCCGGCTGGAACGGTATTGGCTTTGTCATTCAGGCTTATCAGAAGCGCTGCCCGTTCGTCATCGACTATCTGATCGATCTGGCCACCCGCAGCCGCCGTCGCCTGATGATCCGTCTGGTGAAAGGTGCCTACTGGGACAGCGAAATCAAACGCGCGCAGATGGACGGCCTGGAAGGTTATCCGGTCTATACCCGCAAGGTGTATACCGACGTTTCCTATATTGCCTGCGCGAAGAAGCTGCTCGGCGTACCGAACCTGATTTATCCGCAGTTTGCCACCCACAACGCCCATACGCTGGCGGCTATCTATCAGCTCGCCGGGCAGAACTACTATCCGGGACAGTATGAGTTCCAGTGCCTGCACGGCATGGGTGAGCCGCTGTACGAGCAGGTGGTTGGCAAAGTGGCGGAAGGCAAACTGAACCGTCCATGTCGCATCTATGCGCCGGTCGGTACCCATGAAACGCTGCTCGCCTACCTGGTGCGACGTCTGCTGGAAAACGGCGCGAACACCTCGTTCGTCAACCGGATTGCCGACAACACTCTGCCGTTGGATGAACTGGTGGCAGATCCGGTTGAAGCGGTAGAGAAACTGGCCGCGCAGGAAGGCATGCCCGGGCTGCCGCATCCGAAGATCCCGCTGCCGCGCGATCTGTACGGCAAAGGCCGCGCTAACTCCGCCGGTCTTGATCTCGCCAACGAACACCGTCTGGCGTCCCTCTCCTCTTCACTGCTCAACAGCGCCCTGCAGAAATGGCAGGCCGCGCCGATGCTCGAGCATCCGGTCGCTGAAGGTGACATGGTGGCCGTTCACAACCCGGCCGAGCCGAAAGACGTGGTTGGCTATGTGCGTGAAGCCACAGAGCAGGAAGTCAGCCAGGCGCTGGAAAGCGCGGTCAACAATGCGCCTATCTGGTTTGCCACCCCGCCGCAGGAGCGTGCCGCGATTCTCGAGCGTGCCGCCGTGCTGATGGAAGGCCAGATGCAGCAGCTGATGGGCATCCTGGTGCGTGAAGCGGGTAAAACCTTTAGTAACGCCATCGCCGAAGTGCGCGAAGCCGTGGATTTCCTCCACTACTACGCGGGTCAGGTACGTGACGATTTTGATAACGACACCCACCGCCCGCTGGGTCCGGTGGTGTGTATCAGCCCGTGGAACTTCCCGCTGGCTATCTTCACCGGGCAGATTGCCGCAGCGCTTGCTGCCGGTAACAGCGTGCTGGCAAAACCCGCCGAGCAGACCCCGCTGATTGCCGCCCAGGGGATCGCCATCCTGCGTGAAGCCGGGGTTCCGGCAGGCGTTATCCAACTGCTGCCAGGCCGTGGTGAAACCGTGGGTGCGAAGCTCACCGCCGATAACCGCGTTCGTGGGGTGATGTTCACCGGCTCTACCGAAGTTGCTACCCTGCTGCAGCGCGGCATTGCCGGTCGCCTTGATGCTCAGGGTCGTCCGACGCCGCTGATTGCCGAAACCGGCGGTCTGAACGCGATGATCGTCGACTCCTCCGCCCTCACCGAACAGGTGGTGATTGATGTGCTGGCTTCCGCGTTCGACAGCGCCGGACAGCGCTGCTCTGCCCTGCGCGTGCTCTGCCTGCAGGACGACATCGCCGAGCACACCCTGACCATGCTGCGCGGCGCAATGGCCGAATGCCGGATGGGCAACCCGGGTCGTCTCACCACTGACATTGGCCCGGTTATCGATGCAGAAGCAAAAGCCAACATCGAGCAACACATTCAGGCTCTGCGCAGCAAAGGCCGCAATGTGTTCCAGGCGGTACGTGAGAACAGTGAAGATGCTCGCGAGTGGAACAGCGGCACCTTCGTTCCGCCGACGCTGATTGAGCTTGATAGCTTCGACGAGATGAAAAAAGAGGTCTTCGGTCCGGTGCTACACGTGGTGCGCTACCGCCGTAACGAGCTGGAAGGCCTGGTGGAGCAGATCAACGCCTCCGGCTATGGTCTGACGCTCGGCATCCACACCCGTATCGATGAAACCATCGCTCAGGTGACCGGCAGTGCGCACGTCGGTAACCTGTACGTGAACCGTAACATGGTCGGCGCCGTGGTTGGCGTGCAGCCGTTCGGCGGCGAAGGCCTGTCAGGAACCGGACCAAAAGCCGGTGGGCCGCTGTATCTGTATCGCCTGCTGGCGAGCCGCCCGGAAGATGCGCTGCTGAAAACGCTGGCGCGTCAGGATGCCGAACGTCCGGTCGATACTCAGCTAAAAGCGATGCTGGAACAGCCGTTAACCGCGCTGACCCAGTGGGCTGCCGGCAATCCGGTGCTGAAGAGCCTGTGCCAGCAGTATGGCGAGCAGGCGCAGGCCGGTACGCAGCGCGTACTGCCGGGTCCAACAGGCGAGCGCAACACCCTGACCTTCATGCCGCGCGATCGCGTGCTGTGCGTGGCGGATAACGAAGAGGATGCGCTGACCCAGCTCGCGGCCGTCATGGCGGTCGGTAGCCAGGTTCTGTGGCCGGATGAGCCGCTGCAACGCGCACTCGGTAAGAAACTGCCGAAAGAAGTGACCGGACGGATCCGCTTCGCCAAAACCGATGCGCTGATGACCCAGTCCTTTGACGCGGTTATCTACCACGGGGATTCGGATCAGCTGCGCACCCTGTGTGAGCAGGTGGCGGGCCGCGACGGTGCCATTGTCTCGGTGCAGGGTTTTGCCCGCGGCGAAACCAACCTGCTGCTGGAGCGTTTGTACCATGAGCGTTCGCTCAGTATTAACACCGCAGCGGCAGGCGGTAACGCCAGCCTGATGACAATTGGCTAAGGCTGTGATTAATTAAGGCTCCGGAGACGGAGCCTTTTTTTATTCAGTCAGGAACACCAGAATGAAACGTTTACTTTTAACGCTTGGCGCACTGCTGCTGAGCACCAGCGCCCTGGCCGATGATTGCGCCAGCGCCAGCACGCAAACCGAAATGAATACCTGTTCGGCGACCCAGTATCAAACCGCCGATAAAAAGCTGAACCACACTTACCAGAACGTGCTGAAACGCGCGACCCCGGCGCAGCAGGAGCTGCTGAAAAAAGCCCAGGTGGCGTGGATTGCCCTGCGTGACGCCGACTGTGCGTTCATGGGCTCTGGCGTCACCGGCGGCAGCATGCAGCCGATGATTGAAAACCAGTGCAAGGCAGACAAGAGCACCGAGCGCGAAGCGTTTCTGGCTTCGCTGATGCAGTGCGATGAAGGCGACACCAGCTGCCCGCTGCCGCCGGCCAATTAACGAACGCGTACGCCTTCGATAATCATCCGCTGCACGTTTTCCACCGTACGCTGGAAGAAGACCGGATCTTTCAGCGTACGCCCGGTCACCGCCTCGACCTGGGTCGAGAAGTCGGCATAGTGCTGGGTGGTGGCCCAAATCATGAAAATCAGATGGTGCGGATCGACAGGTGCCAACTTACCGTCGTAGATCCAGCCCGCAATAATGTCAGATTTATCATCAATCAGCGTTTTAACATCACCGGTTAGCACCTCCATCAGCAGCGGTGCGCCCTGCAGCATTTCAAGGCAAAACAGCCGTGACGCCTCCGGGTGATCGCGAGATACCTCAAGCTTCAGGCGGATATACTCTTTGATGGCCACCAGCGGTGCCTGGTCTTCGCGAAACGCCCGCAGCGGCGCCAGCCAGACGTCGAGGATCTGGCGCATCACTTCAACATACAGCACATTTTTAGAGGGGAAGTGGTAAAGCAAATTACTCTTCGACACGCCGGACATCTCCGCCACCTGGTCAAGACGGGTGCCATGAATGCCGAACTGCGAAAAAGTGGTTAACGCGGCGCTAAGAATCGCCTCACGACGGGCATTGACCGCCTGGCGGTGTTTGCTGAGGTGCTTCTCATTTTCCTTTTTCATGCGCTTCTCCTGTTATCCCTCAGGAATTCTGCTGAGCAGAGGTCTCCGGGGCGGTTTTTTTCTTCCTGAATTTCAGTTCGCTGACTAACACACCTAGTACGATAAAAGCGCCGCCAAGCAGCGCCAGCGCCGGTAAACGTTCACCGGCAATACGGCCAAAAATACCGGCCCATACCGGCTCTCCGGTGTAGATAACCGTGGCACGGGTCGGCGAAACGCTACGCTGTGCCCAGTTCATGGTGACCTGAATGATGGCACTGAAAATGCCAAGGCCCAGCGCGACCATCAAAAGCCCGGAAGAGAGCGGCGGCACGCTTTCCCCGGCAGGGCCCATGGCGGCAAAAGCCACCACGGAAGCCGTCGCCAGCTGGACAATCGTTACCCGGCGGACATCGACTTTTCCCGCCCATTTACTGATAAGAATAATTTCCGCAGCAATCGCCAATGCGCTTGCGAGGGTGATGAGCTCCCCGGTACCCAATGCCAGCAGATTGTTCTCCGGCCCGGCGAGCAGAATAAGCCCGATAAATGCCAGCACGATCCCGACACAAGACATCATGCCGGGCATCCGCCGCAGGAACAGCCATTGCAGAAGCGGCACCAGCGGCACGTACATGGCGGTAATAAATGCCGATTTGCTGCTGGAAATATACTGCAGCCCCCAGGTTTGCAGGCTGTAGCCGAGCGCTATCGATACGCCGATTATTGCCCCGGCTTTAAACTCAGCAAAGGTGAGCCCGCGCAGGGTGCGTAATGAGAGCAGGGTTACCGCCAGCGCGGCGGTGGCAAAGCGCAATCCGACAAAGAAAAATGGTCCACTCATCGTTACCGCGTACTGCACCGCCAGAAAGGTTCCTCCCCAGAACATAGTAATGAGGATCAGAATGGCTTCCTGAGGTTTGATGGAAAACTGATAACGTGAAAAGAGAGACATAGCGCCGCCTGCAGCCGGATAAGCGTTTTAGTGTGCAGATTCTGCGGCAGCAGTGCAAGAAAGTGCTATAAAAAAACCGCCGGGGAGCACCCGGCGGCGGGGGAGAGATATTGAGCATATCACTTATTCAATCAACATCTTCACGCAACCTGCCACGTCAGCTATTACGATTTCCGTGGCTGTTTTTACCCCCTTTCTTGCCTGCTTCAGAGGCTCGCTGCGGATCGTTCTTGAAGTTACCGCCGCTGTGCTGACCTCCTTTACGACCTGCTTCTGATGCTCTTTCACGGTCCTCGGCAAAGTTGCCGGAGCCGCCACGATGGTTTGCCATTACTGACCTCCAATGGTTCAGACATCATATTGCATTCGGTCATCGAGAATGCTTTCGCTGCACGGTTTGCGAATACGCTTCGCACCGTGGGACTAAGCTTAGTGGAGCCCACCCGGAGGACCACGAGATAGTAATATTCTGCAACAGGAAATCAGACTTTCGGGTGAGATGGCGGCGCGGCGAATGATAAGGTTCTCTTATGGTTGATAAAAATCGCACCGGCTAAATTGTTTCAATTTGCTACAAACAGAGTGAGTGATTATTTTGTTATAAATCAAAGAAATGGTGGCAAAAGTTGCACTCTCAGCCACACGGCATATCTTTAATTAAGTGCAGCTAAAGCTGCTTCCCATGAAAAACGAGGAGTCAGGTAAAATGGCAAAAGTTCTGGTGCTTTTTTATTCCATGTACGGACACATCGAGACCATGGCACAGGCGGTCGCCGAAGGCGCAAACAAAGTGGATGGCGTTGAGGTTATCGTTAAGCGCGTTCCGGAGACCATGTCGGCGGAAATATTTGCCAAAGCGGGCGGGAAAACGCACAACGCACCGGTTGCCACTCCGCAGGAGCTGGCAGATTACGATGCAATCATCTTCGGGACCCCTACCCGTTTTGGCAATATGTCCGGCCAGATGCGGACCTTCCTTGACCAGACAGGCGGCCTGTGGGCCTCTGGCGCGCTGTACGGTAAGCTCGCCAGCGTCTTCAGCTCAACCGGTACCGGCGGCGGCCAGGAGCAAACCATCACCTCCACCTGGACCACCCTCGCCCACCACGGGATGGTGATTGTCCCTATCGGCTATGCCGCTCAGGAACTGTTTGATGTCTCCCAGGTGCGCGGCGGCACGCCTTATGGTGCCACAACCATTGCCGGTGGCGATGGCTCACGTCAGCCAAGCCAGGAGGAGCTCTCCATCGCCCGCTATCAGGGTGAATATGTCGCCGGCCTGGCGAAGAAGTTACACGGTTAATACCGAAGAGGAGGATTACGATGCCTACACCAGAAGCCAAAGCTCATCGCGTCGGCGAGTGGGCCAGTCTTCGCAACACCTCAACTGAGATTGCGGAAGCCATTTTCGAAGTCGCCAACTATGATGAAAAGCTGGCGGAACAGATTTGGGAAGAAGGCAGCGACGACGTGCTCGTTCGCGCCTTTAAAAAACCGACAAAGATGCGCTCTTCTGGGGCGAACAAACCATCGAACGCAAAAACGTCTGATCTTCACACGCTCTGACGATCCCCCCGCTACTGCGGGGGTTTTTTATGCCAGGCATTACTTCAATGACTGCGCCATCACTTCGTTAAACTTATCCATCGGGCAGAAACCGTTAGCATCGACCGGGCAGCCTTTCAGCGACAGCGTGACGCGCTGCGGCGGCGCCTGGAGTGACAGCACGTCGGCATTACGTAGTTGGTTAGTGCTCTGGTAAACGTACTCAATTTTCATCAGGTCGCGATTGGCATTGCTGTCGTGCCAGCGCTGGAACAAGATTTTGCCGCCGATAGGGGTACGCTCATACTGATTTGGCAGCTGGTAGTCATTAAAATCCAGCGCCCGCAGCAGAGAAGCGATGTTGGAGTCGTGCCCTACCAGCACGGTGATTTTGGCGCTTTTTCCTGCATCGCCCACCAGCACGTTATCGATGTATTTCACCAACGGTGCCGCCACGTTGCGCGCCACTTCAGGCGAGGTGAACAGACTGTCCTGATAGCCATTTTTAAGCTCAGACAGGACACGCCACTGCTTCTCGGATTTAATCTCGCCCCATGCCACTTTATCCTGCGGGAAGCCTTCGTAGTATTGCAGCGTAAAGGCATCGACCAGCGAGTTACCTACCTTCAGAGGCCCGTCAACGCCAGGCTCTTTTTGGTAATCAGCGCTGAAAGTGTCTTTTCCATCGGCGAGCGAGCAGACTTTTTTCTCTTTGCACGACGGAGAGTCGCTAAAGCGCGTCATCTGCTCAAGCAGCTTATAGCTATCCGCAAGATGCATTTTCTGCCGTTCGTTCTCCATCGCCTTCACCGCCGTTTCACGGAACGCAGCGGTATCGTTAGTGATAACCGGGTTGAAGGTGGGATCCATAGTGCCCATTTTTTCCTGATGGTGAACCGGCACATCACAGCCCGGGAAGGCTCCCGTAATAAAGAACTGCGCGGTCGCTACCGTGCGCTGCAGACTGTTTGCATAGACGTAGACATCGCTGGCCGGTGGGCATTCACCGGTGGTTACCATCCCCTGCGCCGCCAGCCATTCACGCAGATAGTGCCCCATATACACTTCAAGAACGCCACCTTTGGTGGTCAGCTGGCCGCCAGGAACATCCCATTCGGGCCATTGATTCGGCGTGGACTGCTCCAGCACGCTACCGTTGTTGGCAAGCGGTGCCCGCAGGTTATGACGGCTCATCATTAGCACCTGCTGTAGCTGGTAGCCGTCGGGTTCACTTTGCGCCTGCGCGCCGCCGGTCATCAGGAGAGAAGCGGCAACAACGCTTGCCAGTAGTGTCTTATACATCCCTATTTCCTCGCTCTTTTTGTGATGCTCTATTGTGGCAGATATATGAGATAATTCCGCGGTTCGCTTCGCAAAGCCGGGCGACGCTATACTCAGAGATACTTGTTAATCGCTTTCGCCGCGATTCGTTTTGTCATGGTAACAATACGATGTTATGGATAATTAACGATAATATTGAATTTAATCCAGAGAGGAATCGCCTGGCGTCATTATCCAGGCCAGACCTCAACGTTATTCTGACGACACCCGCCAGCCGCTGTTTACGCCTGTTGCTGGAAAATGCGCCCTCCGTTGTCGCGCAACAAACGTTCTTCCAAAAAGTATGGGAAGAAGACGGCATGGTGGTGCCGGCGAATACGCTTTATCAAAACATATCTATTATCCGTCGCGGATTACGTACCGTCGGCGAGACTGAAGATACGCTGATAACGACGGTTCCGCGCAAAGGCTTTCAGATTGAGCCTGGCGTAAACGTAATCACCATCAGCAAAGCCTCCGTGCGGATGGAGGAGAAAAAAGCAGCCGAACCAGGGCGCCCTCGATTACCCTGGCTGAAACGCTATGCACCCGTCCTCTGGATGACGGGGTCGCTGTTCATCGGTATTGCGCTGGGTAATATGGCCTGGCAGACCGTCGTTGATAAGAATTTTTACGACCAGTACACGCTGGTGGAAACCACCCACGGTTGTCACTTTTTCTCCAAAAATGAAGATATCGAAAGCGTTAATCGCTTTGAAAGCTACAAAACCATGATTTTAAAAACGGGTATGGATTGCCAGAAATATCCGTGGGTCTATTTCCCTTCCAGCAGTCGTACGCCCGCGGTCGCGGCACTAATTTGCCAGCAGCCTTATAAAACGCGTGGCGACACTGGCTGTGTAACACTTTTCTTCCGGGGGGCGGCACATGAGTAAAAAACTGCTGCTGGTAAGCTGCCTCGCCCTGCTCCTGCTTGGTCTTGGCATCGGCCATCTTATTCACCTGCGCGCAGAGCAGAACCGCGATCCAGAAAAATGCACAGCCCCCGTGGTGGTGTTTTATAACAACACTCAGGCCAATCTGACGCTGGATTTTATGTATTCACTGAAAAAACATACCGGGGTGGTTTCCGTAAGCGGCACCTACTACGTCGATAATAAAATCAGCGGGGTGATCCGCCGTGATGTCGCTTATGTCTGGAGCGAGAATAAAGACAGCGCCCATTTTATTTCGACGGATGTTAATAAAGTCACCCGTGATGAAACGCTACCCGACGCGGTTATCGAGACAATATTGCCTGACTTTTACGTTTATCCAGGTAAAAGCATCAGCTACACCATCCTGACCCAGGGCCATCGTGGTTTTATGTTTACTATCGGAAAACGCCCGGTGTTTCTCTGTACCCACTAATCTGATTTTCCCCTTCAGCCCCCGGAATGTCTCTCATCTATTACTATTAAGAGACAGACGGCTAAAGGGTAACGATGATGCAGAGCTACGTTGCGAGAGTTCGGGAAGAGTGGCTTGAACTGCTAAGAGACACCGATTCCGACGTGCAGGCCAGCGCTAAGGCGCTGGCTGATGCGCATGCGTGCGCATTAAGCGAAGTGTTTTATCAGCGCATGCTTGCCGACCCGCAGGCAGAGGAGTTTCTGAGTAACGATCAGGTAGAAACCCGGCTGAAGAAATCGCTGGCGCTCTGGATCCAGCGGGTGCTGGCATGTAAAGCCGACGAAGTGGATGCCCTTATTGCCCTCCAGCAGCACGTGGGTGAAATTCATGCCCGTATCGGCATTCCTATCCAACTGGTGGATATGGGTGCCAGAGTGATTAAAAAGAACCTTATCCCGATTATCATCGCTGAAGGCGGTCGCGAAGACGAAAAGATGAAGCTGTTAAGCTTCACCCTGTGTAGCATCGATCTGGCGATGGAAATCATGTCGCGTACCTTTACCTTTGGCGAGAGCAGCAGCCTGAAAGACGATGAGAACTATCGTATTTTCTCATTACTGGAGAACGCCGAAGAGGAAAAAGAGAGGCAGATTGGTAGCCTGCTCAGTTGGGAAATGGATGTCATGTATAAGGTGATGCTGGATTCCGAACTGGGCAGCACACCGCCTATCAGCCGCGCAGATTTCGGCATGTGGTTTACACACAAAGGCCGCCACTATTTCAGCGGTATTGCCGAAGTGGGTTATATTGCCAAACTGATTCAGGAAACCGACGAGCTGTTCTCCCGCTTCCGCGACCCGTCCCGTACCGCGAAACAGAAACATCAGCGCACCGAACTTCTCCTACAGATGAAGAGCAATACGGCACAGATCAACACCCTGCTGCGAGGCCTGTTTGACGATGTTGCCAAACACGAGGTCGGGATGGACGTGCTGACGAAGCTGCTTAACCGGCGATTCCTCGCCGCGATATTCAAACGTGAGATTGCCCACGCTAACCGCTCCGGTACCCCACTTTCCGTTCTGCTTATCGACGTGGATAAATTTAAAGAGATTAACGACGGCTACGGACACGCGGCCGGCGATGAGATATTGCGCAAAATCTCCCAGGTATTTTACGACAACGTGCGCAGCAGCGATTTTGTGTTCCGCTATGGTGGTGATGAGTTTCTGATTGTGCTGACGGAGGCCAATCAGACGGAGACGCTGCGCATTGCCGAACGCATCCGCAGCAAAGCCTCCCGCCAGTCGATCACAACCCCTGACGGTAAGCTGCTCGCAACGACCCTTTCGATTGGTGCCGCGATGTTTGACGGCCATCCGGACTACGAGCGGCTGGTGCAGTCAGCCGATGCAGCACTGTATCGCTCAAAACGCCAGGGTCGCAACCGGATTGAAATGTACATCCTCGGAGATACCCCCTATTCCTGAGAGATCTCCAGCCCGCTCCCGGGAAACCGGGAGCTACTCGACAATCACCGCCTCTTTGTTTTTCGATAGCAGAATTTTAATCAGGTTAATGTAGGTGACGGGTTTGAAGAAATAATAGCCCTGCAACAGGGTAATATGATTGCGATTCAGGTAATCCAGCTGTTCTTTGGTTTCCACTCCTTCCGCAATAATATGCAATGACAGCTTACGCGCCATTTCAATGACGCAGTCGATAAGCTTGCTTGACTCCTCAGTTCCATTAACCCGGCCGACAAAGCTCTTATCAATTTTAATATAATCAATGCTCAAATCATTCAGGTACGACAGCCCGGAATAGCCGGTACCAAAATCATCAAGCGCGATCGCAAAGCCTTTCTCATGCAAGCGGTTGAGATTTTCTACCAGCTGTTTGTTGATAAACAACGGTTCGCGTTCGGTCACTTCCAGCACCAGTTTTATATTCGCCCCGGCAAATTCCTGTTGATAGCGCAGGCAGTCGTCCATAAAGCTGGGAGCGTTCATATGGGAGGCACTCAGGTTAATCCCAATATGAAAGCCATCAGAAAGTTTGCTGAATATGGGCTTCATCTGTGCAGCCACCTGATTCATCAAACTCTGGGTTAAAGGCACAATTAATCCGGATTTCTCCGCAATCGGAATAAACGACACCGGCGAAATAAACCCCACCTTCGGATGCTTCCATCTCGCCAGCACTTCAACACCATAAATAGCCCCTGTCTGGCCGTTCACCACCGGCTGATAGAATGGGACAATCTCGCCGTTGGCGATGGCTTTGCGCAGATTGTCTTCCGGCGTGGTGGTTTTATTCAGATAACGTCTCGCCACATAAGCCGCCATAACTGACAGCACTAACATAAAAAACAGCAGCCCGGCACCCTGGCGCCACATTCGGCCGAGGCTAAAAAACGACGGCAGCTGCCAGTCAATGCTGAATGGATAAGTCTTCGAGGTGAATATCCCGTTGGTAGACTGGTTTTTCCCTACCGGCTGAACATCACCGGAACGGCTAATCATCTGTTGCCCAACCACCAGCGTATAGCCAGCATCATGAATACTCGTGCTCAGCGCCTCACGCACATGGCTGTCGCTGATAGTGACCATCACCCTGCCGTGCTGAATGGCGTTCTGATAGATAAGTATTGGCCGATCGTTCACCGTATCTTTGGCCGGAAGCAGCTTCAGCGGGTCGTCCGGTATTGATTCTGGCTCATTAATCAGCACCCGGTTTCCCGGCAACGAACTGCACCAGATGTCTCCATCTTTAAAGATAAGAATGGTGCGCAAATGAGGGTTCAAGGCCGCCTCTGTCCCCAGCGCGTAAGCGCCCTCTCCGGTACAGCCATCCGCCGCTACGCGCAGCGCCGTGGTCGTCGCATTCCTTGCTTCATCGAGAATAGCATTGATATTTGCTGCTGCATGACGTGCACCATCTGCGCTGTTTAAGCGTGCGGAATACCAGAGCTGAAGATTGATGATAAACACGCCAAAAATAAATAAGGAGATAGGGACCAGCTTAGACAACATGGCATTACGCATAGTCATTCCTTACCAGGAACTGTCGTTTTAAATGCTGTGCAAAGTGATTGGTGGAGCCTTCACCAGCAATAAAGTCTCTTACTGGTATGTAACGATTTTAGATAGCCAATGAGGGGTTTACCAGGTGATGTCTCTCGCAAAATGATTAACGTGACAGAGGTGACATACGGCGACAAATATCGGAATCAGCCATAAAAATAATTGCTCTGTCGATAACCCCCGGAGCTGTGTTTACTCCGTGAAACTCGCGGCGTATTACTTATCGCGTCCACCACAACACAGGGGTTAACGACATGAAAATATTAATTGTTGAAAGTGAGTTTCTGCACCAGGACACCTGGGTCGGCGCGGCGGTAGCGCGTCTGGCAGAAGCGCTGCGCCGTCAGAATATTGAGGTGCTGCAGTCTACTACACTCGACGATGGCTACGCTATCATTGCGGCGAATGAAGCCATAGATTGCCTGATGTTCAGCTATCAGATGGAAGAGAAAGATGAACATCAACGCGTTCGCCAACTACTCGATAAGCTTCATGAGCGTCAGCAAGAGGTGCCGGTATTTTTGCTGGGCGAGCGCGAAAAAGCCACTGCTCTGATTGATCAGCAGCTGATGGAGCTTATCGATGAGTTCGCCTGGATCCTCGAAGATTCTGCTGATTTCATCGCCGGACGCGCGGTTGCCGCCATGAACCGCTACCGTCAGCAAATGCTGCCGCCGCTGTTTTCTGCCCTCGTGAAATACAACGGCATCCATGAATACTCATGGGCGGCCCCCGGCCACCAGGGCGGCGTTGGCTTTACTAAAACGCCCGCCGGCCGGATGTATCACGACTATTACGGCGAAAACCTGTTCCGTACCGATATGGGGATTGAACGTGCCTCGCTGGGTTCATTACTGGATCACACCGGCGCCTTCGGTGAGAGTGAGAAAAATGCAGCGCGGGTATTTGGTGCTGACCGCTCATGGTCCGTTGTCGTCGGCACCTCCGGCTCCAACCGTACCATTATGCAGGCCTGTATGACCGATGATGACGTAGTGGTGATTGACCGCAACTGCCATAAGTCGATTGAACAGGGCCTTATTCTTACCGGTGCCAAACCGGTCTATATGGTGCCCAGCCGCAACCGCTACGGCATCATTGGGCCTATCTACCCGCAGGAGATGCAGCCAGAAGCGCTGCAGGACAAAATCCGCACCAGTTCGCTCACCCACGAATATGCGGCCCATAAACCCTCCTACAGCGTCATCACCAACTGTACTTACGATGGCGTGTGCTACAACGCCAAAAATGCCCAGGCGCTGCTGGAGCAGACCTGTGACCGCATTCATTTTGACGAGGCCTGGTACGGCTACGCACGCTTTAACCCGGTGTACGCCGACCATTTCGCGATGCGCGGCAACCCCGGCGATCACAGCGGCCCGACCATTTTCGCTACCCACTCCACGCATAAATTGTTGAATGCGCTTTCTCAGGCTTCCTACATTCATGTTCGCGAAGGGCGCGGCGCGGTGAACTTCTCCCGTTTCAATCAGGCCTACATGATGCACGCCACCACCTCGCCGCTGTATGCCATCTGCGCGTCCAATGATATTGCGGTCTCGATGATGGACGGCAACAGTGGGCTGTCGCTGACTCAGGAAGTGATCGACGAAGCCGTCGATTTCCGTCAGGCCATGGCACGTCTGTATCGCGAGTTTACCGACAGCAACGACTGGTTCTTCAAGCCGTGGAACAAAGAAACGGTTGTCGATCCGCAAACCGGTAAAGAGGTCGCGTTTGAGGATGCGCCGGCTGAACTGCTGAGCCGCGATCAAAACTGCTGGGTCATGCGCCCGGGAGAAAGCTGGCACGGTTTTAAAGATTTACCGGATAACTGGAGCATGCTGGATCCAATTAAGGTCAGCATTCTGGCGCCGGGTATGGGGGATGACGGTAATCTGCTGGAAAGCGGTGTACCCGCCGCGCTGGTTACCGCCTGGCTTGGACGCCATGGTATCGTGCCAACCCGCACCACCGACTTCCAGATAATGTTCCTCTTCTCGATGGGTGTGACCCGCGGAAAATGGGGGACGCTTATCAATACACTGTGCTCCTTTAAGCGCCATTACGACAATAATGCTCCCCTGTCACAGGTCATGCCGGAGCTGGCAAATCAGTACCCGGACGTTTACGGCGCTATGGGCGTTCATGATTTAGGTGACAAAATGTTCGCCTGGCTGAAAACCAACAATCCTGGTGCCAGCCTCAATGCCGCCTACGCCTCTTTACCGGAAGCCATGATGACCCCGCGTGATGCTTATCAGGCTATCGTGTCCGATAACGTTGAGATGGTGGCGATAGAAGGATTGCCAAACCGCGTGGCGGCTAACTCTGTCATCCCGTATCCGCCAGGAATTCCGATGCTGTTATCCGGGGAAAACTTTGGTGATAGCACCAGCCCACAAATTGCCTACCTGCATGCCCTGCAGTCCTGGGACCACGAGTTCCCTGGTTTCGAGCATGAAACCGAAGGTACAGAAATTATTGATGGCATTTATCACGTCATGTGCATAAAGGCCTGAGGTAATCGACGGCTTTTAGCATAATACCGTTTGTTTAAAAGCCTGGAATATAGAGTAGTAGATTTAAATCCTGAGTCTTATTTTGCGCGGGGTCTCCCCGCGCCTTTTTTCAGATATGGAGCCAGGTTATGATTTTAATGGTCACTAAAGATGAATTTCTTTTCCAGGGGGTGACACATTTGCTGAATAATGAAAAAGTCATCAGAGTAGAGGACGTTTCGGATTTCAATAAACAGATAACGGATCCTGCAAGCAAAGTGATTATCGACGTCTACCACAACAACGTTATCGACGATAATGCTGTCAGCATCATCCAGTCCCTCAACGTGGACAGAATTATCGTGCTGGCCCCCTTTCACATCAGTAAGATAAAGTGCCGTTCGGCGATGTTTTTCGTGAACCGAAGAATGCCACTGACAAAATGGCTATCGCTGTTAACCGCAAGTCGAGCCGCCTATTGCAAACCCAAAATGGGTTTCTCACACAATCAGTTTAAAATTGTCAGCCACTTTTTAAATGAAGAAGACAACGACGATATTGCATCAGCTTTGAATATTTCAGAGAAGACCTTGCGCAGCCAGAAATTTAATATCATGCTCAAACTAAAACTGCGCAGGATGAGCGATATCGTCACCCTCAATATCTCCCCCTACTTTTAACTATCTTTAATCTTGCATGATCTACCCGTTACCGGGTAGATCATTCCCATTATATCCGTGATTTAATGAATGAACGCGCCAGAATCCAACAGCTAAACGCGCTCACAATAAGCTCAATCCCTGCCACCAGAGAAACCATCATGATTGACGCCTGCGGCGCGGCGCTGATGAAGCACCAGGCAATCAACAGATCGAGCACGCCGATAACCAGCTGAAGCCAGCTCCCTTTGACCTGGCGATGGTTAAACCAGGCCGTAATACGGATGACCCCGCCAAGGGCAAACAGGCATGCGAGGAAAGTGGCTATCGCAAACAGGCCAAGTTCCGGCGTGGTAATAAACAGGTAGCCCATCACAACATACGCACAACAGACCAGGATACCTGACACCACTGGCCAAAAATTATGCACCCGATTTTTTATCATGATCGCCATATAGGCGATGCTGCTACAGATCAGCACCACGCCCAAAATCAAGGCCAGGATATCACCGGAGATAAAGGGAAACGCAATAAACAGAACGCCGGCAATAAGCATCAGAGCAGCAATCAGTCTGAGCAGATTTTTTTGTTTCTCAAGCACCTTCATATCAAGTTTAGAAATAATACTCTGATTAATATTTAACATATTACACCTCCATAACACTAAAAATAAAAACACGGCGTAAATCTACCGCAAACGCGTGCAAACCGATAAAGTAGATTTAATAATATATTCTGATAGCAAACTCCGAAAAACCACGACAACCTGTTGATTCATAGTCATTTATTGCAAGAAGAGAAAGCTAATGAAATATCCCTGGAAACTGGTTCACAATACTGAGAGTGATATAATAGCGACGTAACGTTAAATGTGTTATTGAGGATTTAAAAATGAAGAAAGTAACCGGTCTTATTCTTGGTAGTCTGCTGTTGATTCCCGCTCTTAGCCAGGCAGCGGAAACACAAAAACCAGTAAACAACTGGACCTGCGAAGACTTTCTGGCGCTGGATTCCTCTTTCCAGCCAACGGCTGTCGGTTTTGCCGAAGCATTAAACAGTAAAGATAAACCGGAAGATGCCGTTATGGATGTTAAAGGTATTGAAACTGTGACTCCGGCCGTAGTGCAGGCCTGTACGGAAAACCAAAAAGCCAGCTTTAAAGGCAAAGTAGAAAGCGAGTGGGACAAATTTAAACAGCATATTTAGTCAAAGACATTCCCGTTAAGCCATTTTAGACTTAACGGGTCCCTCAGTGGGGGCGATCATGAGTAAACGATTACAACATCGCTCCTGCTGGCTATATTTAAAGCGTTCCCCTTCCTTCATTTTCTCTCATTGTCAACCCCGTCACAAAACACACCAGAATCTTGCCACTGCTGTCATAAAAAATTTACACCCGTGATTTCCTGACCCTAATTGAAATTATCATCTGGTAGTGTATTTTATGCCTGCTGTGATTTCATCATACAATTAACCTTATTAGCCTCAACACCCCCCCTTTTAATTGAGGTATTTCTTATTCGTATTCCCGGAGTGCGAGAATGAGACTTTGTAGTAGTGCCCCCTGCGTGGTAGTTTTGACTGAAAAAGACGTTGATGTAAAAATAAACGATACGACCTCGTTAATATTACCAGCAAACCATTTAAACGTAATTTCTTGCAATAATAACATTATCGATTTTTCCTACTTAGATAATGCACTGGTTGCGCATATGAGTCGCTCGATTTTGAATGATTATCTGCAGTTTTTGAATAGGGATCTGACGCAGATCACCCCATGGCCTCGGCAAGCCATTCCCGTTATTTCGCGCCACTGCCGAACGCCCGACGTATTCCGTGAAGCGGCGCTGCACAGCGTCCTTGAAACCAATGAGGCCTGTGAAATTGAGCGTACCCGCTCCTTATTGTTTACCGTCCTCTCTATCTTTCTTGAGAGTCCCGGGTTCATTGCCCTGATCATGCAAATGCTGCGTAATAGCGTTAAAGATAGTGTGTACCAGATTATCCAGAGTGATATTCACAAAGAGTGGAACTTAAGCCTGGTCGCCAGCGCACTCTGCCTGAGCCCCAGCTTGCTAAAGAAGAAACTAAAGTATGAAGACACCAGCTATAGCCAGATAATTACGGATTGCCGAATGCGCTATGCCGCGCAACAGTTATTAATTGCAGATAAGAATATCTCGCAGATTTCACAATTATGTGGATACCGAAGTACATCTTACTTTATTTCAGTATTTAAGACATTTTATGGCACGACTCCGTTACATTATGTCACACAACATCGCCAGGAGTGTCTGACTGCCTGACCAGATTATGACATCAGCCATAATTATATCGGCAACGGACATACCCCCCTGAGCCATCTAAAATAATGCCGGCAGTGCGCTATTATTTCCCCCGAATTACATTCAGGAGAAATACTATGTCGACCGACGCTGACGCGCACAAAGTGGGCCTTATCCCCGTCACTCTGATGGTTTCGGGGAATATCATGGGCTCAGGGGTTTTTCTGTTACCTGCCAATCTGGCAGCGACCGGCGGGATTGCAATCTACGGATGGCTTGTCACTATTATCGGCGCGCTGGCGCTGTCGATGGTGTACGCCAAAATGTCGTCTTTAGATCCCAGTCCCGGCGGTTCATATGCTTACGCCCGCCGCTGTTTTGGCCCGTTCCTGGGCTATCAGACTAACGTCCTTTACTGGCTCGCCTGCTGGGTGGGTAACATCGCCATGGTGGTGATTGGGGTTGGCTATCTGAGCTACTTCTTCCCCATTCTTAAAGATCCGATGGTATTGACTATCACCTGTGTGGTCGTGCTGTGGATTTTCGTTTTGCTGAACATCGTTGGGCCAAAGATGATCACCCGCGTACAGGCCGTCGCCACCGTGCTGGCGCTGATCCCCATCGTCGGGATTGCCGTGTTCGGCTGGTTCTGGTTTCGGGGTGAAACCTATATGTCGGCCTGGAACGTCAGCGGACTCAGCACCTTTGGCGCTATTCAAAGTACGCTCAGCGTGACGCTATGGTCTTTCATCGGCGTGGAGAGTGCCTCGGTTGCTGCAGGCGTGGTGAAAAATCCAAAACGTAACGTACCGATTGCCACCATCGGCGGGGTGTTAATTGCCGCCGTCTGCTATGTGCTCTCAACCACCGCGATTATGGGGATGATCCCGAATGCCGCTCTGCGCGTCTCAGCCTCTCCCTTTGGTGATGCCGCCCGCATGGCGCTGGGCAACACCGCCGGGGCAATCGTATCGTTTTGTGCTGCGGCCGGGTGTCTTGGCTCACTGGGCGGCTGGACGCTGCTGGCGGGTCAAACCGCAAAAGCTGCGGCGGACGACGGTCTGTTCCCGCCTATCTTTGCTCGCGTGAACAAAGCCGGAACCCCGGTCGCTGGGTTGCTTATCGTCGGTGTGCTGATGACCATCTTCCAGTTCAGCAGCATTTCGCCAAATGCGGCAAAAGAGTTTGGCCTGGTCTCTTCCGTCTCGGTTATCTTCACCCTCGTGCCTTATCTCTATACCTGCGCGGCGCTACTGCTCCTGGGCCACGGCCACTTTGGTAAAGCACGGCCGGTATATCTGCTGATCACCTTTATCGCCTTCGTCTATTGTATCTGGGCCGTCGTGGGATCCGGGGCGAAAGAGGTCATGTGGTCATTCGTGACGCTCATGATCATCACCGCATTTTATGCCCTTAACTACAATCGCATTCATAAAAATCCCTACCCGCTGGATGCCCCGGTAGATAAGGCATAAAGTGATAGCAATTCATAAGAGACAAGTTAACCGTTAAAAAATAGCAATATCAGCGCCAAATAATATCAGTAATGGCTATTTTCACTTCACTGCCATCCATTTATTTTTTGGCGCGTTATTATCTGTTCATCCGACATATCAAGCATTGCCGGCCATATCAGTACCTCAATATGTATTTATGGAGTTTATCATGATTAACAAATTTACACTGTCAACCGTCGGTATTTTCGCCACTGCAATCCTTGCAACCGCAAGCGTGAGTGCTGTAGCCAAAGATGTGACGCCTAATAATATGAGTTGCCAGGAGTACATCGACCTCAACCCGCAGACCATGGCACCGGTGGCATTCTGGATGCTCAATAAAGATGTCGATTTTAAAGGCGGTGATTACGTCGATTTCAATGAGACAGAGACTACCGCCGTTCCTCTGACTTTAGAAATTTGTAAAAAACATCCGCAGAGCGCGCTGAAAGATATTAAAGACACCGTAAAAAACGAGCTAAAAAAGTAGCCGAAGAACACTGACGGCCACAAAGATATCCCCCTATATTTGTTTCCGGGAATTGAAACTCCCGGCACCGTCAAATTTACACCCTCTCGATTCAGGTGAGGGTGTAAACCTTCAACGTTAAGTCCGTATGTCATTCCCGGGCAGCCTTCAAGCAAAATGCATCAGAATATTTACCACCTTCCCCAGCGGATCGCGCACGTAGAACCGACGCACCTGCCAGGGCTCATTGGTGAGAGGATATAAAATCTCCAGCCCTTCCGCCTGCGCTCGCGCGTAAATTTCATCCACGTTATCCACTTCAATAGAGAGATCCGGTACCGGGGTACCCGAGCCACCTTCAGAAGCGATACCCAGCTGCGGTCGCATCTGGCTCTCACTGGCATAGGTCAAAAGCCAGCCATGATCCATGACGATTTTCAGGCCTAACAAACGTTCGTAAAACGACGCGGCGCTGTGGGGATCCTCTGCATGAAGATTGGTGACAATGCGAAGTACAGCCATGAGCTTACCTTTTCCTATGGCATGAAAATGCCATACCCACAAAAGTAAGTAGTGTAGTTCAGTTTCTGACAGGAGGAATGCTGCTGGGGTTCGCGGCGGATGCCGGTGATGCATATTGACGAAAGAGAGATAAAAAAAGGGGTTACCTTTCGGTAACCCCTTTTTTCTTCCATCTGGCGGAAGCGCAGAGATTCGAACTCTGGAACCCTTTCGGGTCGCCGGTTTTCAAGACCGGTGCCTTCAACCGCTCGGCCACACTTCCGGAATGAGGCGCACTATAAACATCCCCGTGCGCCATGTAAAGCCTTGTTTTGTTCGTTTGCCTGAAAAATCAACAAAACGCAATTAATCGACTGAAATAACAGCGAATTGAGCACATTTCCAGCACAAACATCCCTTTCAGAACTAGTGTTTGATGATGTACATATCTTTCGTGTAGTAGAAGCCAAGCTTATCCGGCGTAAAGCCCCCCACCCACGGTTTCACCAGGTGTGTTCTTACATAGTGATAAATCGGGATAGCAGGTACATCCTGGCTCAGAATGTCTTCGGCCTGCTGGTAGTATTTCCCACGCTCGGCCACGTTCTTCGCTCTTGACGCTTTATCCATCGCCTCGTCGAAAGCGGGGTTGCTGTATTTCGTCGTATTCTGGCTGTCACCGGTGTAGAAGTTTTTCAGGAACGTTGAAGCGTCGTCGTAATCCGCAATCCATGCATAACGCACCACGTCGTAATTGCCGCTGTGCATATTGTCGAGCATGGTTTTCCACTCCTGGTTCTGCAGCTTCGCGGTCACGCCCAGATCTTTTTTCCACATCGAACTCGCCGCAATCGCAATGCGCTGATGAGCTTCCTGGGTGTTGTACAGCAGATTAAAGGTCAGCGGATGATCCTGATTAAAGCCTGCCTCTTCCAGCAGTTTCTTCGCCTCCGCGACGCGTTTTTCCTGCGGCCAGCTGGCGTACTCCGGGTTTTTGAGCTTAACACCGCCAATATCAGGCTGGCTGACTAACCATGCCGCCCTCTGCCCCTGCCCCATCACCTTCTGGGCAATAATGTCCTTATCCAGCGCCATGTTCAGCGCCCGACGTACGCGTGGGTCGTTAAACGGCGCTTTGGTGGTGTTGAACTGGTAATAGTAAGTCGCGAGCTGCGGCGAGACGTTCACCTGCGTGCCCAGGGTTTTCTGCAGCTGAACAAACTGGTTAACCGGCACAGTGGAGGTAATATCGATCTCTCCCGCCCGGTAACGGTTAACGTCGGCCGTTTCTGAGGCAATTGGCAGATACGAGACTTTGTTAATCACCGTATGCTGGTCGTCCCAGTAACGCGGGTTGCGTACCGCTTCTATACGTTCGTTGACCACCCACTTCGAGAGTTTGTATGGGCCACTGGTGACAATATGCTCTGGTAGAGTCCATTTCTCGCCGAATCGTCCAATCAGCACCTTATCCACCGGCACCATCGACTGATGCGACAGCATGGCTAAAAACGCCGCGTTCGGCTGCGTCAGCGTTACCTGAAGCGTCGTGTCATCCAGCGCTTTAACTCCCAGTGCGTCCGGCGCGAGCTTACCTTCTGCAATTTCTGCGGCGTTGGCGATACGCATCGTGGCCGGGTAAGTGGCATAAGGGGAGATAGTTTTTGGATCGACCAACCGTTGCCAGCTCCAGACCACATCGTGGGCGGTAATCGCGGTGCCATCAGACCACGTGATTCCCGGGCGCAGATGGAACGTCCAGATGGTGTTATCCTTCTCTTCCCATTTCTCGGCGAGGCGCGGCTCCACTTCCCCTCGCACGTTAACGGACACCAGCCCTTCGAAAAGATCCCTGATGATATTGGCTTCTACGTCGCTCTCCACCTTGTGGGGGTCGAGTGAGGCCGGTTCACTGCCGTTATTTCTGACCAGCTCCTGCTTTTCAGCCAGCACCGTGCCGGCGGGAACGGTGGCGGCGAAAGTCATCGATGTTGCACCGAGCAGCCCGACGCTGAAGATAAGTTGCGTGATGTAATTATGTTTTTTCATATCCCTTGCCTGTTTGCGATTATTTATTGCGACACCGCTTCCAGTCTTAGACAGAGATTCTCAATAAAGCAATGTTTTTCAGTAACCTATAAGATGTCGATCTACCCCAATGCAGCAAAAAATCGTTCGTGCTATTTTCAGACAAAATGATGAAATAATATGCTACCCGTAAGGGCCGGAGGATCGGTAAAGTTGGGTAAAAGCGCTGGGGCTTTCGCGCGCGTTTTTTTATGCTTAGTTATTAATGATATCAGTCATAAGAGAGTGACTTATGGATCGTATAATTACATCTACACGCGATCGTTCATCGCTGCTGAGTACGCATAAAGTTCTGCGTAATACCTATTTTCTGCTGAGCCTGACGCTCGCGTTTTCAGCCATTACCGCCACCGCCAGCACCGTCCTGATGCTGCCGTCACCGGGGCTGATTCTGACGCTGGTCGGCATGTACGGCCTGATGTTCCTGACTTACAAAACGGCGGATAAACCGGTGGGTATTCTGTCCGCGTTCGCCTTTACTGGTTTCCTGGGGTACATCCTCGGCCCAATCCTGAACGCGTATCTGTCTGCGGGCATGGGCGATGTTATCGGAATGGCGCTGGGCGGTACCGCGCTGGTGTTCTTTAGCTGCTCCGCCTACGTGCTGACCACCCGCAAAGATATGTCGTTCCTCGGCGGTATGCTGATGGCTGGTATCGTGGTGGTACTGATTGGAATGGTGGCAAACATCTTCCTGCAGCTGCCTGCACTGCACCTGGCGATTAGCGCGGTGTTCATTCTGATCTCTTCCGGCGCCATTCTGTTTGAGACCAGCAACATCATCCGCGGCGGTGAAACCAACTACATCCGCGCCACCGTCAGCCTGTACGTGTCGCTGTACAACATCTTCGTCAGCCTGCTCAGCATCCTGGGCTTCGCCAGCAAAGACTAAGTACGTCAGCGCCATAAACGAAAAAGAGAATGCCACGGCATTCTCTTTTTTTTAACCGTATTCTCCCCGACAAATATAAGTGGGATAGAAGCGGTCCTGAATCAACCAGACCGCAGGCGCCACCTGTGAAATGGTGAGATAGTATCGTGCCCCGCTCTGGGCAAAACTGCCCCACACACCGTCCGGCGTATTGTCATTATGCCGTCGCGTTGTCTGCGTATAGGTGAGCGTCATCGCACCCGCATCGCTCAGCGGTTTCCAGACAAAATTAACATCGCGGTCGATCATCATTGGCTGCCCACGAGAGGACGCCGCGCCCTTATAGGTCGTGACACCAGTCCCGTTGCGATGAAAATAGAACTGCGCCACCGTATTCACTCTGACCTCGCTGGTTTTTCCTTGATTACGCGTGAAATTAAACTCAGTCGTACAGGCCAGTACATCCTGCTTTCGGCTCCACGAATGCGAGAAGTAGATAGCCAGCGCGCTCCCAAGAACAACCCCTCCTAAGCCAAACAGAAGTTTAATTTTCATTCTTCTGCCCCACTTTTGTAACGGATGGTTTTGCAGAGGCTGGATTTATTCACCGGACAGGCGCCAATAAAGACTTCATCTGCCGACGAAATCGAAAAACGTGCACTGAAATAGTAGAGGTTGTAATGCTCACGCTGGCAGTTGACCTTATTTTCCTCCAGCAGTGGCGCTAGCCTCGATAATACCAGCGGTCGCCCGTGGTCATTGATTAGCCAGATTTTGCACCCGGCAATACCCTCCTCGAAGGCTTTCAACTCCAGTGGCACGCTAATATCACGAGGTAAACACAAGTAGGCTCCCAGCCCTGCCACTGCCAGTAGTACGATGAGACTGTAATACCAGCGAGTTGAAAAACGGGCCTTCGTCGTCTGTGAGACAACTTCAGGTTCCTTCAGCGTTTTTTCGGGCGCTTCACAACAGTGATGCTTCTCCGCTATCTGACACACCACCTCAGCCTCAAAACGAAATCCAAAGCGTGGCACGGTGACAATCAACGGCTCGCTCTCACCCAGCGACTGAAAGGCTTTGCGCAGCTCGCTGACCGCTTTGTTGAGATTGTTTCCAGAAGGGGTATAGCCAAAATCCTGCCAGACGCGAGTGATCAATTCCTCCCGACTCAGGTCGCTGCCTTTATGGCGAATAAACTCCAACAATAAGCGCACCCCTGGTGCCGACAGAGTTAACGTAGATTCAGCCTGACCAACCAGGCTGATTTGCTGTGCTCCAGGATCAAATAACAACGAATTATTGCATATGAACAACATATAAAAATCTCTCGTTTACCGCGCACATTCTCTTTACGCCTCAACGGGCGCAGGCGATGAATGCCCCTGCATAAATCGCATATTTTTTAAGCAGAGGAATAACACTGCACAACCATGACGACGGTATTTTCGCTTAACTATACAGCTTTAGAGACAGGAAATCAGGATAAATAACTGTATAAACTCAGTTAACAAATACAAATATCCTTAAAACCCTGTTCTGGCTAAAGTTTCCCTGCCCTGAAGTTATGCGAAAGCCAATGACGAAATGGACGTCACTCATCACTACGAATGAACACAGGCAGGTGGAAGTTGAAACAAAATAAATTATTGAATAGCAGAAACACATTGCATGCCCTTGTATCGACATTGTCTCTTTTTAGCGGAGTGACAATGGCAAATATGAGCGTGTACCCAATGGAACTGAATATGGATAGTTCAGGTACCGCACAAATTAAAGTGGCATCAAAAAGTGATGATATTCAGTTCATTCGGGTGACGCAAAAGAAAATTCTTAACCCAGGGACACCACTGGAAAAAGAAGTGGATGTCGCCTCATGGAAAGAAGGTGGCATGGTCGCGACGCCGGCAAAGTTTGCGCTTGCCGCCGGCTCGATGCGCGTCGTGCGTCTGGTATCACTGACGCCACCACCAGTGGAGAGCACCTGGCGCGTGTACTTTGAGGGCGTTAAACAGCCGGACAATATTCTTTTGGAAGATAAAAATCGCCCGACTGCCACAGCAAAACTGGGGGTTAACGTTATCTGGGGAGCCCTGGTTCATCTGGCTCCACAGCACCCGGTTGTTTCGCTAAAAATTAATTCTCTGGAGGGGAAAATCATTAATGATGGAACGCTTCGGGTACCACTAAAAGAAATTGCGGTCTGTCATTCTGGTGAGCAATGTCGATGGTTTAAAGAAGATGCCACGATTTATCCAGATACCAACCGAAAATTAAAAACCCTGACCAGCATGAAGGGAGATAAATATAAATTTCGCTACTTCAACTGGCTGACAAAAACCAGTGAAGAGGCTGATTTACCTGTCGTGAATTAGCACGACATATAAGTAATAACCACAACCGTGGTTGGTTTCAAGGGCTGTTGAGGCCCGTATATTAATATGGAGATATCAATGCGTCATTCAATTAAACCTCTGCTGATCGTTGCTGCAATGGCTTCCTCTTTCAGCGCCCTGGCTATTCAAAAAGACATCACCGTGAATGCGAGTGTCGATTCTCAGCTGGATATGACTCAGGCAGACAACACGCCGCTGCCGGCCAGTATCGATATGCAGTACCTGCCGGGCCGTGGTCTGGACAGCTATCGGGTGAATACCAAAGTGTGGTCAAACTCCGCCACCAGCAACGTCAAAGTTCGTCTGGTCAGTGCCGCGCAACTGAGCAACGCCGATGGCGATCAAACCGTACCGATGACGGTCAAGCTGGGCGATAAAACCCTGACCACCACGGATGCTGAGTTCACCGGAGCTGAACTATTCCCGGGCAGCATCGAGAACGGCTCTGCGGTTCTGCCGCTCATCATTTCCCAGACCACCAAAGGGATCCTCAAAACTGGCCAGTACAGCGGTGTGGTAAGCCTGATGCTGACCCAGGCGACCACCGCGGAAGGCGGCGCATAAATCCAGCAATACGTTAAAGGAATCAACATCAGAGGGTATTTCCCTCTGATGTCAGGACGACATCAGAGGCTTGTTCATGGCTTTTTACCGCAATACTCTCCTTTTTGCCGCGTTGTTACCCGCTTCCATATCGCTGGCTTGCGCTGAGATGGCGGTCCCGGCCGGGTTTGAGGAGTTAGCAAAAAGTCAGCACTTGTGGATTGAGGTGACGCTTTACGGTGACTCACTCGGTCTTTTTGAAACCGATATCACGCTTGAGAAGGTCAGTTTCAGACAGCCTGAATCACTTATTGCCGTCATCAAAAAACGCTTTAATGATGACCCGCGCCTGCTCTCTGCCATCGGTGCTGTACTTGCCGCTCCGCTACCTCGTAACGGTAATCTGGCCTGTAGCAGCAACGGCGACGCGCGTGGATGCGATTATCTCGACACCGACAGTGCAGCCATCATTTATGATGAAAATAACGCGCGCATTAGCCTGTTCCTCGACAAACATTTCCTGGCGAAACCCTCAGTAGACAGGCAGTGGTATCAGCCCACGCGTGAAACCGAGAATGCGCTGGTGCATCAGCAAAATATAAACTTTGTCGCCGATCGCGATTATCAGTCGATCAACGTACAGGGCAATGGCGCGCTGGCAGTCACCCAGGACGGCTATTTCAATCTTGACTGGAACTGGCAGGGACAACGCTCGCGCCACCAACAAACGCAGGATGTGACGGTGAACAACGCCTGGTTTCGTCAGGACCTGTGGCGCCAGTACTACGTCCAGTTGGGGGAAATGGATACCCGCGATCTCTTCAGCAATGCCGGGGGTAACATTACGCTCAGCCAGCTGCCCGTGGGTAAAATTCGTGGCGTGCGCGCAGGCTCTACCCGCGCATGGCTGAACCCCGTTCAGCAATCTCAGGGAACCCCGGTCACGGTATTTCTGTCGCATGATGCACGCATTGACGCTCGTCGCGGTAACCAACTGCTCGGTAGTTTTTACCTGAACGCAGGCGCTCAGGCACTCGACACCCGCGCGTTTCCCGACGGGAGCTATACGGTCTCGCTGGCTATTTATGAAAATAACCGCCTGCTGCGTACCGAAGAAGTCCCGTTTACGCGCACCGGCGTCACCCCTTTTGATCGTATCGAATGGTTTCTTCAGGCAGGAGAAACCGATAACGACACGCAGGACTCCTCACGCTCTCCGGTGGTACAGGCGGGAATACGCCTGCCCGTAACCTCAACCATCGCACTGACCGGCGGGGCAACGGTCATCCGCCAACACCGTTTTGCAGAAAATGCGCTCGACTGGAGCCATGGTTTTAACACCGGCCCCATCGACGGCGTGTTAAGTACGCGATTCAGCTACCTTTACGGCAGCCAGGGTGAGCGCGGCAACATCCAGCAGGTGAGCTATAACGACGGTTTTTCGCTGAGCTTCTACCGCAACGCGCTGACAGCGGAAAACTGCGACAACCGAAACTCAGGATTTTACGGCGTGAGCGGCTGTTATCGTTCGCTGTCGCTCATGCTCTCAGTTCCGGTAGGCGGGTGGTACGCCAGCCTCGGCTATTCCGATAACCACAATGAAGGCCGCTACATCGCCCGTCGCGATCTGCCCGATAGCGACGATCGGCATAATAGCGGGACACCCTGGGAGCAGGTCTACATGACCCGCTCGCATTCTCAATCCTGGCAGGGTGGACTGAGCAAAGCCTTCAGTACCAATGGTCTGAATATCAACAGCAGCATTAACCTGTTTATGCGTAACGACAACGAGACTAGCGGGAAAGACAAAGGTGGCTACCTGAGCGTTAGTCTGTCGCTGGCGCACCAGCGGCAGGGCGACGCTTCAAGCTATACCTCGCTGGGCGCCACCTGGCAACAGCAGCAGCACCAGGCCGGGAGCCTCAGCTATAACGTGGCGCACAACTGGTATGCCGACGCTCGTGGTGAAAACGAATATGGTCTGAGCGCCTCCGGCATCAACAGCGATTCCGTGAACACGTCGGCCTATACGCGGCTGGGCGGTCAATACGGTAACGGCAGCCTGACGGTGAGCGACAGCTGGGAGCGGCAAACCCAACGGCACACTTTCAGCAGTAGCGGGAACTACAGTTCAACCCTCGCTCTCGCACGTTCCGGGCTGTGGCTTGGGCGCTGGGGAGACGGACGACCGGCTTCCGCTATTGGCGTTGATGTCTCGGCTCCCGAGGAAGAGCAGGATAGCCGGATCGCGGTTTCACTCGACAGCGGCGGCAGCGCTGATATTGCGGCCAACCGCCGGGCGCTGTTTGCCGTTCCTGGCTACCAGCAAACCACGTTAACCGTCAACGAATCTCTGGATGTCTCCCGCGGCGCGAGCAGCGAAATTACGCAGGGTTCAGGCAGCCGCGCGGTCTTTATGGTGCCGGGCAAGATGCTGCGCCGCGAAGTTCGTACGATGGCCAACTACACCTGGCTCGGCCAGTTGACCGATGAGCAGCATGCTCCGCTATCGGGCAGCATCCCATTGAACGTCAACGGCTGGAACGATCTCGGCAACGGCGGTTTCAGCGCGCAGAGCGATGCGCTGTTGCAGGCATTGTATCTGGTACGCCAACAACAGTTTTACCAGTGCGCACTGCAGGTTAAAAGCATGCACGACGTTGTGCGTTACGTCGGCACCGTGACCTGCCGTGAGCTCACCTTCTCAGCATTGCCGGAAAACGTTCAACACCAGGCACAGCTGATGCTGGCAGGACGTGCTCAGCCTTCGCGCCCAACGGCAATGAACACCAGGGACACCTCAGCAACAGGAAAATCTCATGAATAACCTCGTCACTATCCTCATGCTGCTGAGTTTGTGGGCCAGCCAGGCACTGGCCGGGGCTCCGGCTGGCAGAAATACCAGCGTCAGCATCAGCTACGATCGCCCGACGCCCCCCGCTCGCTTCGACATCTGGTTGCATGAACCAACGGGTTACGATCCGGTGGATCCGCAAAAATGGGGGCGTAATACCCTGACCTGTTTGTCGCGCACCGATGCCACCAACGGCGCCTGCATGAACGCCCCGGTCTGGTTTTCCGCGAACCCGGCAGCGCCTTACCCCATCTCCCTGCGCTTTACGCATGACCTGAGTAAAAAAACGGTCGATCTCAAAGTGTACGGTGAGAAGCAGATGTTTATTAACGGGAAAGTGTTTAACTTCGCCAGCTATGTCACCGGCGGCACAGCAGATCTTTCTGCCTGGAATAAAGAGCCCTATTTCGATTTCTATATCGTCAAAAGCGAGCTCGATAAGCTTACCCTGCCGGGTATCTGGAGCGCGACCCTGAAGCAAAACCTGCGCGAATGGGGAAGTGCTACCTGTGGTGGTAATTTCAACGACGCGAGCATCGGCTGCCCGGGCTATCTCACTATTGCCAACTGGCAGGCGAATATTCGTATTGAGGTTGTCGATCCCGCCAATCAGCAAATTTATCTCCCGGCCTTTCCGCACTCTACGCCGATAGTGAACCTTAATTTGAGCAACTATCCGGGTCGCCCTGGCGGAAGCGAAATCAAAGGGCAATCTTCGCTGGATATGTGTTTGTATGACGGAAAAAACGCCACCACCAGCCGGGTGATATTGCGCTTCGCGGACGTGGGGACAGCCGGCGCAGATCGTGCGGCGGGCGCCTTCTCGGTCTGGCGACGCGGCAGTAGCAAAACAGAAACGCGCGATCGCGTCGATTATCAGGTGTCTGTCACCAACCCGCTCACCGGTGCCACGCAAATCGCCAGTAACGGTACCGATATCATCTGGCAGGGTACCAATGACCGACGCATTCTGCGCCAGGTCGTGTTACCCGGCGGCAGCGAGAGCGTGCTGTGCGTTCCAGCGCCGATTACGCTCACCACACCGGCATTTGCCGCCAGCAGTAAAAATGCCGGCGACTATACCGGCACGCTACGCATTATCTACACCCCCAGTACGTTATGAGGGGGGAGAACACGATGAAATACGCCATTCTGGATAGCAATACTTACTACGCTTTAGGGTTGCGCCATCTGGTATTGCGCAGCAGCGAGGCCGCTGAGACGACTACCGGCGATATTCGCTGGCGACGGGCGTTGCTTACGATGGACACCATTATCGTTCGTTGTCATTTTTCACTGACATCCAGCCAGCAGAGCCTGCTGGGGATCTTATCCAGGCTTGAGAAACAATGCTGGAACGGTAGATTATATCTGGTGTGTAACGAGCAGGGCTGGGCGCTGGCAACCCACCTGCGTAAACGGTTTTCGGCTCTGGAGATCCACCTTCTGGACGTTAACTTCAGCGTACGCGACACCACTCGTCTGCTGACAAAAGCACCGCGTCGCTCTATGTATCGCAGTCTGGATTTCAGCCTTACCGACGTTGAATTTACGGTATTGAACCTGCTAGCCCGCGGTTTCTCAGTGCCTTGCGTCACTCGTTCTACCCGTCTGACAGGAAAACAGGTGTCTATGCATAAGTGTAATGCGCTGAGAAAGCTCAATGCTGACAGCCTGGTGCAGCTGCTGATTTGAGCGGTGCCTTATCCCCTGGCGGCTTTTTTGTTACACTGCCGCCAGTTTTTTCACGCGACAACGACTCATGTTTATATTTGAAGGCAACGAAATTGACACCGATAGCGATGGCTATCTGAAAGACACCACCCTGTGGAGCGAGGCGATGGCGGCGGTTATCGCCGAAAACGAAGGTATTACGCTCTCCCCTGAGCACTGGGAAGTGGTGCGCTTCGTGCGCGAGTTTTATCTCGAGTTCAACACCTCACCGGCTATTCGTATGCTGGTTAAAGCGATGGCGAATAAATTCGGCGAGGAAAAAGGCAACAGTCGTTATCTGTATCGCCTGTTCCCGAAAGGCCCGGCAAAACAGGCCACCAAAATTGCCGGTCTGCCTAAACCGGTGAAGTGTATTTAATAGCGGATATCGAACTTATCCCAGCGTTTGGTGGGTTGATGCGGCTCGGTAAGTACCCGGTCGACCCGCGCGCTGCGCGGCCCTCCTGCTTTCAGCCATGCCACCAGCGCGTCAACCTGTTGCGCCTCGCCGCAGGCCAGCACTTCCACACTGCCGTCATCGAGATTACGCGCGTAACCGGTCAGCCCTAGCTTCAACGCCTCTCGCTGCGTGCTGTAGCGAAATCCGACGCCCTGGACCATGCCGTGAACCCAACACCTAACACAAATACAACCACTTTCATTGTTCATCTGTTCACCTGTCTATCGGCTAAAGTCTCTTCTCAATGGCATAAAAATCATGATAGTTATAATTATAAACATGTTTAATACATTCATGAATTTACGTAAGCATCTGTATTTTCTAATAATTATCATAAAGTTATAAACATTGCATTCCTAAACACGCCTGATTGAATCATGTTTTGGCCAAGACTAACTCTAAATTCATTATAAGCAATTGTTTTACAACAACTATATAGGGTTCAATCCTTTCAATATGGTCATGTATAATTTGATTAAAGAATGAAAATGGACTTTACCTGTATAAATTTACAGGTATAATATTCATATTGTTTTTCATAAAAACAAAATGGAGTATAGTGCCTTAACTCATTGATTAAGGGCTTTAAAATGGCAGATTCCTTTGGGATTAGGATTGATTACAAAGCAGGCAGAAATAGGCCCGAGAAAGTCTTTGAGGCAATGGCAATGTACATCAATGCCTACGAAGACCTCATACAATTACTGTCTCAAACTGTGGGTTGCAAAGAGGAATTCAGTTTTGTACTCGATACAGTCGAAAAAGGTTCCATAATCACTTATTTGAAAAAAAGACATGAGCAAGCTGTTGACTTAGTTACCGCAACAATTCTAAAAGAAGTTAAAGAGACCAGTAAAATTTTAAAAGGGATTTCAACCATTGAAGGCGAAAAACAGATCGATGAAATCGCTGAAAAAGTGGACGAAAGATTAACGAAGGCTTTTCCTGAAACTTTTTCTATAGCACAGTCTGAAATCGAAAGAAAAACTTTAGCGAGGATACTAAAACGCTTAGCCGATGCTAACTTAAATATGCGACAAGATGAGTCTGTCGACTTAATTTTGAATAAGAATAAAGATATGGCGGTAAAGCTAAATACTCATTTCAAATTTTCTGCAAACTTAGATGATTTATATGTTGAGGGTAAAATTCATAAGAATGGCATTACCGATAGATTGTTTATTGTAAAGCCTGTCAATGATGGAAATTCACGTTGGGATTGTAAAAGTTTGAATATGAATCAAAGGTTTGATGCTGTCATGATGGATAAAATCTGGTTGGAACGTTATCAAACAGGATTAATCCCTGCAATTGGTCCAAGTGATATCATGCTTGCAAAGATGAATTTAACTATTAAAACCAAAAAAGATAGCAAATTAAATAAAGTATTACATGCCGAAATTTTCGAGGTCATTGATATTATAAAGAACAGTGAGGGAATGAAAAATGAATCGCTTCATTTCTAACTTAGCAAATGGTGATAATGATAAGGCAATATATATAAAAAGACTTCTTTCGTCTTGGTACTTTGTATTTCTTCCGTTTGTATTGTTAATTATTACTAAAATATACTCATCGAGCCTCAATGATATTTTTTTGGTATCAGATTGGTCTGTAGCTTCTTTCATAATCTATGGGCAATTAATTAGTCAAATAACAGCAAATAGCATCAGTCTTAAAAAATGTCTCCGATCACGGATTGGAATATTA
>NZ_JMPS01000087.1 GCF_000735455.1 Yokenella regensburgei ATCC 49455
AGTATTTGGACTGACTTCAAGCATCGTGGTTTATATATTAATATCTCTCAAACCCAATTTATCTTTAGGTATCGCACAAATAATTTTTATTCATATTCTCTAACATTAGGTATTTTAGTGATAATATAGCTATTTATGACCTCAAGAATTCAAAGGCTAACTCCTGAGGTAGGAAATTTAATATTCTTGCATATATCTTAACAACGCCCGTATGCAATCACATCCAGGCGATGCTACCACTTCATCTCATAAATCATTAAAAATTTGTCGAGATATAAATAGCTTAGATATTAAATGAGTATAATCATCACCGCCCGCAACATCTCCAAAATATTCAATTAATTGAGAGGCATAATTCTCGTTAGGTACTAAAATGTATTTTATATCGCTTATTTCAAATTTTAACCGTGACGAGTCTGATTTCCACATTCTTTGGTTAGCTTTTGTTTTCCATTCCGGATCACTATCTCGTGCAATTTTTATTGGTACTATGTCTGCCTGAATGTCAGGAACATATCTCCATTCATTCTCATTAGCAAATCTATAATTTTCATTTACAAGCTCGCCTTTTCTTACAAGTGGCCCCTCATAATTCTTCATATATCGCAAAATATTTATAAGGTCGCGGTACTTTGCCTTCTCTAAAGAATAAACTTCCTCGTATGCTTTCAAACTGCGTAGTTCTCTATTCATTTCTCTAAGGCGTTCATTAAAGGCCGTGAACATAGAGCAATTTTTATTCAGATAGCTCACAGGGTTTAATCCATGTTTTATTGCCCACTCTTTTTTTAATCCAACCCCGAACCGCCCATACTTCTTAATATGCTCATACAGATGTGATAATCTAATATCACAGAATGAAACCATTGGTATACCAAACTCCCGTTTTGAATCAGGTCCTATAATAGATTCCTTCGCATAAGAGGCTCGAAAATAGCCACTGCTAAGTATACTTTTCAATGACTCGATCTCTTTAGTAAAATGTAATATTGTACTGGGATAAAGGCTTTTCTCGATCCGGCATGTTGTTTTCTTTGCTCTAAACTTCATAATAAACAACTCCTAAGTTACATCTTTACCAAATGAATAATCACAATCAATATTTCTTATTCCCAACTTCTTTTCGAAAATAGTGGCTATTTTCTTCTGTAGTTCAACAACTTGGGATTCAGCTTTTTTTACCTCGTCACACTCTATAAAATCTATATCTTTTGCAAGTAATAATAAGTATTCATAATGTGAATTTAAATAATCACTACGTAGTGATAATATTTCCATAATCACTTTATTAAATGAATCATTTACTGTAACATTAAATCGTCCTAAAAGGGTTCTTTCATTATATATCTCACTTAACTCATCGAGGTCAGAAGTTGTAATCTTGGCGATCTCAGAGATTATTTTTTCATTGACATCCACATTGGAACTCTTATTAATAATGTCATTAATAAGCTTTTTTCGAAACAATACATCAGCATAAAGGCGATGATTTATAGACCACAATTTCTTATCAAATTGAATTGCAATTTGATGTGCTGAGTCAAGAGTATTCATTCTTTTCTTCTGCTTTAACCAATTATTGGTGATACTCCCGGCCCAAAAGGCAGCACATAAAAGCCCTATATTGCATACTGCACTGACCCAATCACTAATTGATCCCCACTCTATTTCTTTTTCACCTGTAACCAGTACCTTCAACAACACCAATCCGGTCAAAGATAAGATGGCTACAGTTAACCCTAACAAACCACGATTCCAATACTTTAATTCCATATCATAACCTCTTTTAGAATAATGAAAATAAAAAATCGACGCTAAAAATGACATTACCTAATTTATAATACATAATGCTTAAGAATATTATTAAACCGTAAGTAGAGGTGAACAAGGAAATAACGAGAAATTTATTTATGAATTTCTTGAGAGAACCACTTATATTATCTTTATGTGTTATACGAACAAAATAAGATGTGACAAACACATCTTGAGTTTTATTTTTAGAGAAAGTAAAAATAACTATATATACTACGGATGCTATCAAAATAACGAACAATGGGATGATGAAGTTTTCATTTTCTTTTAGAACAAAGCCTAAAATAACTAACCAGCATACATATATAGCCATAAAGAAAAGAAGTAACATTCTTGAAATGGATGTTCTGTTTTCGGATGAGACCAGATGTGTAGAATATATCCTTCCTGAAAAAAGTGGTTCCAGCATTGAGATATGAAGTTCCCAATTTCTTTTCCAGTACTCGCCACTAACCATCATTAAATGTGACATTATAGTAAAAACCACACCAAGGAAAGATATGAAAGCTATGAGTAACAGAAGATTGTGATCACGTTCACTTATATTTGGTTTAAAATATGTTGATGCAAGTACACCGCATAGTGTTATTAACGCCGCAATTATAGTGAAGCAATAACTTGCCCTCTTCCAAAAAAGTTCTATTTCAAAGTTTCTTATCGAATGAGCTTTATCATATGCTTCCTTAAGAATGGCAATATCAGATAACGTTACTTTTGATTTTCCACTTAATCGGGAACCTAATAGTTTGTTAAAGTAGATTCTGTTCTGGTCAATATATTCTTGATGGTAGGGGTCAACATCACTGGTCTCTTGATATGTAGAGCTTGCTGTCTGGACAGAATGAGGCTTAATACATTTCCACAAAACATGCGACTTCCTATCTGATAGTTATGTTCCTAATACTTTACTACTGTGTCCGATAAAACTCACTAAAAACAAGTCTCTAATCAGTAACATCATACTATGGGTATAATTGCATCCAGGATGATGAAACTTGTAATCGTAAAAGTTCAAGCAAAGACATTGCGTTATGGGAATCACAATTTTAAAGAAAATATCCATATTTGATGTGTAGCGATTAAGCATCCTTAATCGCTACACATCAAACCTCCCTTTAAACTTGATAAAACGTAGCGATTTGCCTTGAATTTCCATCGCTACACGCTACACGCTACACGCTACAATAAATCGCAACATACATATCGAAACAACGCAGAGATTTTGACATGGCACACGTCGCTTATATTCGCGTTTCGAGCTTGCAACAAAACAGCGATCGACAATTAGCAGATACAGGGGTCAGCTTTGACAAAGTATTCACTGAGAAAGTAAGTGCGAAAGATACCAATCGTGAAGCATTCTTAGCGATGATGGAGTACTTACGCGAAGGTGATACATTACATGTGCATGACATCAGCCGCCTTGCTCGTAATACAGCAGACCTTCTATCTACCGTAGATACATTGACTAAACGAGGTGTCGCAATCCAGTTTCATCATAAAGGTATTAAGACGGGAGATAGCTCACCAACAGGTAAACTGGTTTTAACTCTGTTAAGTGGAATCAGCCAAATGGAACGTGAGCAAATGCTACTGCGACAACGTGAAGGTTATGAAGCGGCTAAAGCCGCTGGTCGTATTTCCGGACGTGGAAATGGCAGGAACATCCCTCGTAATGAGATAGTAGCAGCATTAGCTTCTGGTGGCAGTGTCCGCTATGTGGCTTCTGAATTCGGTGTGAGTACCAACACCATTAGCCGAATCAAGAAAGAAGCAGTGCAACGTCTTAAGTTACAATAAGAAAATGATTTCTTTCACCCAAGCAGAAAAGATTTTGCACGACCTAATGCACCCACGCAAGGGTGCAGACGTTTGCCATCATAGTTCTCCTCTGACCGTTGACTATCAGCGCACCGTTTTAGGCAGGCAGCCGTAGTGCTGGCGAAACCGTGCGGTGAAACGAGAACTGGAAAGATACCCACAACGCACCGCAATTTCACCAATGGGTAATCGGGTCGACTGCAGCTGGGACAGCGCCGCCGCCATGCGCACTTCTTCAACGATTTGCCGAAAGCTCTGGGATTCCAGCTGTAATCGTCGCCGCAGGGTCGACGCGCTGACCGCGAGGGTTGCCGCGATATCCTGCGCGGTCCATGCCTTCGCCGGTGACAGCATAACCATCTGCCGTACCTGCTCAGTCAAATTAAGCCGGGGCTCAATCAGTAATGGCCCTGCCACACCGTCATGCAGCAGCGCCAGCAAAAGCCCAAAGGCCTGGTGTTTTTGCAGCGCCTCAGGTAAATCATGACGAACAGCATGCAGCAAACTTTCCCACATAAATGCCAGGCTCTCGCTGTAAGGAGCACACAGTGAAGAGGCATTTGCCGGGGGATAAGCCTGAACGTAATGCGCTTTAAATTCCGCCATCACGTCCGCTGATAATAATAGCAAATCGGAACGAAACGTCCCTCGCGCTGGCTGGTTAATAATCTCAAGCGAGGTATTCGCCGGGATGATAATTATGTCTCCGGGCGTGGCAACCAGGCGATTATCCTGCTGGATAATCACCTTGCTTCCCTGAGTGATATGGCAAATCGCGGCGCTAAAAAGCTTAACACGGTGCAGACGATGCATCTGGCCAGAAGTGACCTCCGCCGCCGTCAGATGTTTATGTTGCAACTGAACTTTCTGCACCCTGTCACCTTCTATCTTCCGTAAGTGGCAATTAACTGCGTTTTCGCAATCACATGGCTGTTAAGCATAAACCCAACCAGCGCGCCGCTGGCCTGGTTATCAATAGGCAGTTTATCCGTATTCAACGCCCAGACGGTAAATTGATACCTGTGCGGTTTATCCCCCTCTGGTGGACAAGCCCCGCCGAACCCCGCATAGCCGAAATCATTTCGTCCCTGGACCGCCCCCGCCGGCAGCTTGCTGTTATTCGCGTTCCCGGCATCTGAATCGAGACGATGCGTCTGCACCGGGATATTCACCAGGGTCCAGTGCCACCATCCGCTGCCGGTCGGCGCATCCGGGTCGTAGACCGTTATAGCAAAGCTTTTACTGCCTGCCGGTGGATTTTTCCAGCTCAGCTGCGGCGATATATTACCGCCTGCACAACCGAAACCGGCAAAAACCTGCTGCTGGGCTAAACGGTGGTTTGCGGGAATATCCGCGCTCGTAAGGCTAAAAGTTTCACTCGCCAGGGCGTTAAAGCTCATGACCGTCAGGATCCCGGCGATCAGGGTTACACGTTTTTTCATTGTATGTCCTCGCTGGTGTAGAGAAATACAATGTAAGGCACAACCTGTTTTCGTAATGTGCCTGTACGATTTGATTTTGTGCCGAAACGCGCAACATCACACGCTGATGATTGCGAATGGCTTCTGTGCTACTCTACGCGCCATTTTATTTTTAACAATGCAGGCGCTGGCGCAGTTATTCCCCCCGGTGCCAGAGGTTATCCGGAATGACTGAATCTACTTTTACAAACCTTCCCCGTTTAGTGCTGGCCAAAGGACGTGAGAAATCGTTACTCCGCCGTCATCCCTGGGTCTTCTCCGGTGCCGTTACGCGTGTGGAAGGTAAACCCCGTCTCGGTGAGACCATCGATATTTTTGATAGCCAGGGGAAATGGCTGGCTCGCGGTGCTTACTCACCGGCCTCGCAAATTCGCGCCCGCGTCTGGAGCTTTGACGCAAACGAAAGCATCGATACTGAATTCTTTATTCGCCGCCTGCAGCAGGCCCAGCAGTGGCGCAGCTGGCTTGCTGAGAAA
This sequence comes from Yokenella regensburgei ATCC 49455, assembly GCF_000735455.1. Taxonomy (GTDB): domain Bacteria; phylum Pseudomonadota; class Gammaproteobacteria; order Enterobacterales; family Enterobacteriaceae; genus Yokenella; species Yokenella regensburgei. The sequence continues at coordinate 5,591 of NZ_JMPS01000087.1, forward strand.
GACGGTTTAGACAGCTATCGCCTGATTGCCGGCGAGTCAGACGGTATGCCGGGTGTGACCATCGATCGTTTCGGCAACTTCCTGGTTCTCCAGCTGCTGAGCGCCGGAGCGGAGTATCAGCGCGCCGCGCTTATCACCGCGCTGCAAGCGCTGTACCCGGAGTGCGCCATCTACGACCGCAGCGACGTCGCAGTACGTAAAAAAGAAGGGATGGAGCTGACCCAGGGCCCGGTCACCGGCGAACTGCCGCCTGCCCTGCTGCCGATTGAAGAGCACGGCATGAAGCTGCTGGTGGATATCCAGGGCGGACACAAAACCGGCTACTACCTCGATCAGCGCGACAGCCGCCTCGCAACGCGTCGCTATGTTGCCGACAAACGCGTGCTGAACTGCTTCTCCTACACCGGCGGCTTCGCGGTTTCTGCGCTGATGGGCGGCTGCCGTCAGGTAGTGAGCGTGGATACCTCTCAGGAAGCGCTGGACGTCGCAAAGCAGAACGTCGAGCTGAATAAACTCGATCTCAGCAAAGCAGAATTTGTCCGCGATGACGTCTTCAAGCTGCTACGCAAATATCGCGACCAGGGCGAGAAATTTGACGTTATCGTCATGGATCCGCCGAAGTTCGTCGAAAACAAAAACCAGCTGCAGGGCGCCTGCCGTGGCTACAAAGATATCAACATGCTGGCTATCCAGCTGCTGAATCCAGGCGGTGTGTTGCTGACTTTCTCCTGCTCCGGACTGATGACCACCGATTTATTTCAGAAAATCATCGCCGATGCCGCTGTAGATGCTGGTCGTGATGTACAATTTATAGAGCAGTTCCGTCAGGCGGCCGATCATCCGGTGATCGCTACCTACCCGGAAGGGCTGTATCTGAAAGGGTTTGCCTGTCGCGTCATGTAACTTGAAAAGTGAGACATTGCCCTCATATCTGAGGCATGAAATGTTTCCCGGGAGGTGACTATGATTGCCAGCAAATTCGGTATCGGCCAGCAGGTCCGCCACTCCCTGTTGGGCTATCTGGGCGTTATCGTCGATATCGACCCGGAATATTCGCTTGAAGAGCCGTCTGCCGATGAAATTGCGGTAAACCCAGAGCTGCGTGCTGCCCCGTGGTATCACGTCGTGATGGAAGATGATGAAGGTCAGCCGGTGCACACCTATCTGGCCGAAGCTCAGCTGAGCGGTGAACTCACCGATGAGCACCCTGAGCAGCCGTCGATGGATGAACTGGCGCAAACCATTCGCCGCCAGCTTCAGGCGCCACGCCTGCGAAATTAATAAAAACCCCGCCGAGGCGGGGTTTTTTGTTACTTCGCGAGCCCAAGACGGGGGATTTCAATCGCCGGGCAACGGTCCATTACCACGTTCAGACCCGCATCGCGCGCCAGCACGGCGGCCTGATCGTTAATCACCCCTAGCTGCATCCACAATGTCTTCGCCCCGATGGCGATGGCCTCTTGTGCTACACCCCACGCGGCCTCTGAATTGCGGAATACGTCAACCATATCAACCTTCTCTGGGACGTCGGCGAGAGTGCCATAGCCCTGCTGGCCGAGTAGCGTTTTACCGGCAACCTTTGGCGAGACCGGAATGACGTGGTATCCCTGGTCGAGAAGGTATTTCATTACCCGGTAGCTCGGACGATCGGGTTTATCACTTGCCCCCACCAGCGCGATGGTGCGGGTCGATGTCAAAATGCCTGCAATATCGTTCTCTTTCATCATTTTCCTCCGGATGCTTTAGCCAAGTGTACGCCATTGTCGTCACAGCAACCATTGATCCATACAGAAGCATGAGGGCAGGACCGGGCACAGTGGCTATATGTTAATAAAATTGCGATTAGTAAAATTTTGATACATTCTCAATGTAAACCCACTTTTTCAGGAGAAGATCATGAAAGCCGGGAGCCTGCTACTGAGCGCTATTCTCCTGTTACCGGGTATGCTTCACGCGACCACGCTACGCCTGTCCAGTGATATCGACCTACTGGTGCTCGACGGTAAAAAGGTTTCCAGTACGCTGCTGCGCGGTGCCGACAGCATTGAGCTGGATAATGGCCCGCACCAGATGGTTTTTCGGGTGGATAAAAGCCTCCCCCAGAGCAGCAATTATCAACATTATATTTCGCCGCCGATTATCGTCAGCTTCGATACCCGTTTAATCAGCCAGGTTAATATCAACCTTCCCCCGCTGGACAGCCCTGAGCAAACCCGCAAGTTCGACGTTTTTCCAGAAATCACCCTGGTCGATGGCAACGCGCTGCCTATCCCGCTTCGGCTGGATATTCTGACCACCAACGCCACGCCTTCAGGCATTGATTACGAGCAGGCGGCGGCAGCCTACAATCAGACAAGTAAAACGGCATCGCCCACAAAACCGAGCCTGCCGCTCCCGGATGATAGCGCCCTGCTGTCGAAAAAAAGTGAGCTTGATTTTCCTGTTGCACAGGCACAAAACCTGACCGAGCAGCGCCTGAAATACTGGTTTTTACAGGCCGATCCGGAGACCCGCCGTCGTTTTCTGCAGTGGGCGCATCAACAACCCTCCTCCTGAATCATTCATTTGCCATTTATTTGCGCTGGCTGCTTGCAGCGGCGAACGCATTCAGTAATCTGTCAGCATCATAAAAATTCGGAATATCATTATGGAACTGACCACACGCACACTCCCGGCGCGCAAGCACATTGCGCTGGTGGCACACGATCACTGCAAAGAGATGCTGTTGAAATGGGTGGAGCGTCACCGCGCACTGCTCGAAAAGCACGAGCTGTCTGCCACCGGTACCACCGGCAACTTGATTCAGCGCGCCACCGGCCTGAACGTGAACGCCATGCTGAGCGGCCCGATGGGTGGAGACCAGCAGGTCGGTGCGAAAATTTCGGAAGGGAAAATTGATGTGCTGATTTTCTTCTGGGATCCGCTGAACGCGGTGCCGCACGATCCGGATGTAAAAGCGCTTCTGCGTCTGGCAACCGTCTGGAATATTCCGGTCGCTACTAACCTCTCCACCGCCGATTTCATTATCCAGGCGCCAAACTTCAACGATCCGGTCGATATCCTGATCCCGGATTACCCGCGTTATCTCGCCGAGCGACTGAAATAGTCATGGCGCTGACGCCCGCGGGCGTCAGCGCTGCGCTAGGGTTTACGTACCACCGGTACTGAAAGATCTTTTAAAATCTCCACGAACGAAGATGGCTCCTCTTTGTTGTAAAGCAGCCAGACTCGCTGACGGGCGCGGGTTAATGCGACATACAGCAGACGACGCTCTTCGGCGTCCGGGAAGTCTTCCGGTTGCGGCAATAACGCCTGCTCCATCACCGATTCACGCGCCGGTGCCGGGAACGCATCCTGCCCCTCTTTCAGCCCAACAATAATCACGTAATCCGCCTGCTGCCCTTTACTGGCGTGAATAGTCATGAAATCTAACTGCAGCTTCGGCCAGCGGGTGGCCGCTTTTTCAAGACTTGCGGGCTTCAGGTGGTGATAGCGTGCCAGCACCAGAATTCGCTCATCCGGGGTGGCATAGCCGCTGAGCTTATCAAGCAGCGCGTCGAGCTGGTCGTCCGCCATCAGCGTGACGGCCTTTTTATCCCCGGCGCTCAGGCTGTTCAACGGCTTCGCCAGCTGGTGCGGGTTCTGCTGCACAAAGCGGTTAGCGATTTCGCCAATCCGCCCGTTGAAGCGGTAGGTGGTATCCAGCGCGCAGCTATCGCCTTCACCAAAGTAATGGTTGAAGGCGGTCGTCAGCGAGAGCTGAGCCCCGCTGAAACGGTAAATAGCCTGCCAGTCATCACCCACGGCAAACAGCGTGGTGCGCGAGTTCTGCTTACGCAGTGCCGCCAGCAGTGCCGCACGCTGCGGTGAAATATCCTGGAACTCATCCACCAGGATGTGCTTCCACGGGCTGACAAAGCGCCCTTTCTCCAGCACGCTTATCGCCTGATGAATTAGGCCGGAGAAATCGACGGCGTTTTCTGTTTTCAGCGCCGTTTTCCATGCTTTCAATAGCGGTGCCATGAGCTTAACGCGTTTACCGAACAGCGTTTTCACCTCTTCAGGTGCGCCCTCAATCATTTCCGCCTGCGAGCCACCGTGCATACGCATCAGGCTCACCCAACGATCGAGCCGCCCCCCCATGCGCCGAGCCAGCTTCTCGTCCTGCCAGTACTGGCCTTCAGGCAGGTTCCAGCCCATCTCTTCCTCAAGCCACAGGCGCCAGCCGTTAGCCTGAGCTTTTTTCTCACCGCACTGTTGCTGCCAGGTTTTTACCAGCAGCGCCTGGCGGGCTTTACTGTCGTTTTCAAGCTTACTGATAGCAGGGACTTTTTTGCTACCCTGCTGAATAATGTGCAGCGCCAGCGAATGGAACGTTCTGGCGCTGATGGCATCGGTATTCAGGCGCTCGCGAATACGATCGTCCATCTCTTGCGCTGCCTGGCGGCCAAACGCCAGCAGGAGGATTTGATCGGCGGCAGCTTCCCCCCGCGTCAGTAGCCAACCAGCGCGAGCGACCAGCACCGATGTTTTACCGCTACCCGCCCCCGCCAGTACCAGCACCGACTGCTCGCCGTTTACCACCGCCCGCGCCTGCGCCGGATTCAGCGGTGAAGATTCAATGTTGGCGAAAAACGCCGAGTATTGCGTCAGCATTGCATCGGTAAAGGCCTGGTTATGCTTCAGGCGGCTGCGTTCAATATCTTTAAGCCATCCCTGACACTGCTGCCACAGCTCGCGGCAGTTGTCGAAGTCATTCAGCCTGCCAACCGGGATCGGCAGCGCCTGCAGGGCCAGCAAAATTTTTTCGCGGATCCCCTGCAACGCCTGGCGAGTAAGCCATTTACCTTCGGCGCTAAAGCGAGAAATCTCCGCTAATTGCTGCTCCAGTACGCCGGCCGCAATGCCACTCATCTCTTCTCCCCACTGTTCCCAGAGAGAATTAAGATGATGATGGAAGCGTTGGGTTTCTGCCCATTCGGTGCCGTGCAGGCGGACGACTTTATTTTCCGGCAGGACGAACTCCAGTTCGCCCCATACCAGCCCGCGTTTGCACTGAATCGACAGCAATTGATTAAAAGGAATGAGAAATTCGTGGCGATCGCCAGAGACTTTCACCCCAGCATTGAGGATTTCGACCCGATCGTAAGGGTGCTGCGCCATGCGCTTGCCCAGTGTTGTTGCTTTTAGTTCCATGTCTTGCCAAATCCCGGCCATATTGGTTATTACCAGTTTAACCGCCAGATACCAGGTGCTCCAGCGCAAAAAAACGTTACAATTGCCGTGTCTGAATAATTTTAAGGAAGAACAGAGGGTTTATGCGTACCGTTCTGAATATTTTGAATTTTATCCTGGGTGGTTTCGCGACGACGCTCGGCTGGCTGCTGGCGACGGTGGTCAGTATTGTGCTCATCGTCACACTCCCCCTGACCCGTTCCTGCTGGGAAATTACCAAACTGTCGCTTCTGCCGTACGGCAATGAAGCTATCCACGTCGACGAACTGAACCCGGAGAGCAAGAGCAGCCTGATGAACGCAGGTGGAACATTGTTGAACATCTTCTGGTTCGTCATCTTCGGCTGGTGGCTGTGCATCATGCATATTTTTGCCGGTATCGCCCAGTGCCTGACCATCATTGGTATCCCGGTGGGTATCGCCAATTTCAAAATTGCCGCGATTGCCTTGTGGCCGGTGGGCCGCCGCGTCGTGACCGTTGAAACAGCCCGCGCCGCGCGTGAAGCCAACGCACGTCGTCGTTTCCAATAATCTGGACTGATTACCAATATGCTAAGCCCGTTGCTTCGCCGCTATACATGGAACAGTTCATGGCTGTACAACGTCCGGATTTTCATCGCCCTGTGCGGCACCACCGCGCTACCGTGGTGGCTCGGTGAGGTCAAGCTGACCATACCACTGACCCTCGGCGTGGTGGCTGCGGCGCTGGCCGATCTTGACGATCGTCTGGCTGGTCGTTTGCGTAACCTGGTCATCACCCTGATCTGCTTTTTTATTGCCTCGGCCTCGGTAGAGCTGCTCTTTCCCTGGCCATGGTTGTTCGCCCTCGGCCTCACCCTTTCAACCAGCGGATTTATTCTGCTTGGTGGTCTTGGCCAGCGCTACGCCACCATCGCCTTTGGTGCGTTACTGATTGCCATTTACACCATGCTCGGCGTATCGCTCTATGAGCACTGGTATCAACAACCTTTATATCTGTTGGCCGGTGCGGTCTGGTATAACGTGCTGACGCTGACCGGGCACCTCATCTTTCCCATTCGTCCGCTGCAGGACAACCTCGCCCGCAGCTATGAACAGCTCGCACACTATCTGGAGCTTAAATCCCGTCTGTTCGACCCGGATATTGAAACCGAAAGCGAAGCACCGGTGTACGAACTGGCGCTGGCAAACGGCCAGGTGATGGCCACGCTCCACCAGACCAAGGCGTCGCTGCTCACCCGTCTGCGCGGCGATCGTGGCCAGCGTGGTACCCGGCGAACCCTGCACTATTACTTTGTCGCCCAGGATATTCACGAGCGGGCCAGCTCCGCGCATATTCAGTACCAGACGCTGCGCGATAGCTTCCGCTACAGCGACGTGATGTTCCGATTCCAGCGGCTTCTCTCCATGCAGTCTCAGGCCTGCCAGCAGCTGTCACGCTCAATCCTTTTGCGTACCCACTACCAGCATGACTCCCGCTTTGAGCGCGTGTTTGCCCACCTGGATTCCGCGCTCGACAGAGCACGGGCGAACGGGGTATCGGCTGAGCAGGTCAATGCCCTCGGCTATCTGCTCAATAACCTGCGGGCCATAGATGCTCAGCTGGCAACCATCGAATCTGAACAGGCACAGAACCAGCCGCGCAGTGAGACGGAAAACCTGCTCGCCGACGACCGACTGCACGGATTCAGTGATATCCGTTCGCGCCTGGGCCGTAACATGGCCCCGGAATCCGCGCTGTTCCGCCATGCGGTGCGCATGTCGCTGGTGCTGTGCGCGGGTTATGCCATCATCCAGTTTACCGGGATGCATCATGGCTACTGGATCCTGCTGACCAGCCTGTTTGTCTGTCAGCCGAACTACAACGCCACTCGTCACCGCCTGGCGCTGCGTATTATCGGGACGCTGGTCGGGATCGCGATTGGTCTGCCGGTGTTACTGCTGGTGCCGTCCGTTGAGGGACAACTGCTGCTGATAGTGGTGACCGGGGTACTATTTTTTGCCTTCCGTAACGTGCAGTACGCCCATGCAACCATGTTCATTACCCTGCTGGTGCTGCTGTGCTTTAACCTGCTGGGGGAAGGTTTCGAAGTGGCGCTGCCGCGGGTGGTTGATACGCTCATCGGCTGTGCTATCGCCTGGGCGGCGGTCAGCTTTATCTGGCCCGACTGGCGATTCCGCAATCTGCCACGCGTACTGGCGAGAGCGGTTGATGCTAACTGTCGCTACCTGGATGCGATTCTTGAACAGTACCATCAGGGGCGGGACAATCGCCTGTCCTATCGCATTGCGCGCCGTGACGCCTGGAATCGCGACGCGGAGCTGGCCTCGGTTATCTCGAATATGTCGACAGAGCCAAAAGTCACTCCAGAAATGAAAGAGACGGCATTTCGTCTGCTGTGTCTGAACCACACCTTTACCAGCTACATCTCTGCCCTCGGAGCACACCGGGAACAACTGACGAATCCCGAAATCCTGGCGCTGCTGGACGACGCCGTATGCTATGTCGATGATGCTTTTCATCATATGCCGGCTGACGAAGCGCGAGTACAGCAGGCCCTTGCAGGCCTGATGCAGCGTATCCATCACCTGGAGCCACACGCGGACAGTAAAGAGCCGCTGGTACTCCAGCAAGTTGGGCTACTGGTTACTCTTCTGCCTGAAATATGTCGTCTTCAGCAGCAGGTGGCTCCTCTGGAGCCGGGTATTTAATCCCCGGTAATGCATGTACCCAATCCATCAGCTCCTGGCGCCTTTGCGCCGGGAGCGCCGCGGCATGCAGTCCATGAATTGCACCTTCCAGCGCAAACAGCAAACTGATACTGATCCCCTTTCTCCGTTCCCGCAGCTTAAGCCAGCACAGTTGTGCACCAAGCGAACACAGCATTCGCTGATCCTCTATCCCGGCATCCAGCAGCATTAGCTCCGTATGGAACGAGATATTGGGCAAATGCCGCAGCTGCCGCTTGTCCTGACGCTTTTGTTTCTCTCGCTGTGCATCGCGCAGTGAGTGACCCGATAAATGCAGCAGAAGCCCGGTATTACGCCATAGCGCTTCGCCAACGTGGAAATAGTTGAGCAGGATGGGCCTTCCTCGCTTAACCAGTGTGAGTAGCGGTGAAGGATTTTCGACCTGATAGGTCGCACTTTGCTCACATACCCGCAGATATAGTTCCCCCTCCGCGACCATGGCAAAAACGGTATCCTCAATAGCCAGGCTATAGCCGCCAAACAGCGCCCGATATTCAATCACCCCCAGTGGCGACAGGTATTCCTGCGACTGATGGATCTTCTTATATGTCATATCTTTCATGATTATTCCTTTGTTAATCATGCCGTTAACTGATGAATGGTGAATAGCGGATCCGTTAATCAGGAAAATAGGTAACTTCACTGCGGGCAGCAAGATGATTTTCATCCTGAGGAGGACTTCGGTGTAATTTTGCGAGACGCTTTCAGAAAATGAGGTTGATCTTTGTACTCAGTGGTAGTACTGTATATTCATACAGTAACCCACAGGGCGGGATTCACTATGTATACTTCTGGATATGCAAATCATTCATCACGGGCTTCTACTTCTGCCGTTCGATCCACACGTACCACGGCGGAACCGGCTTCCGGGCTGATTAGCGAAATAGTCTACCGGGAAGACCAACCGATGATGACACAGCTACTGTTGCTTCCTTTGCTGCAACAACTCGGTCAGCAATCTCGCTGGCAGCTGTGGCTGACACCGCAGCAAAAGCTGAGCCGTGATTGGGTTCAGGCTGCCGGGTTACCGCTGACTAAAGTTATGCAGATTAGCCAGATGTCACCGTGCCATACGCTGGAGTCGATGATCCGTGCATTACGCACCGGTAACTATAGTGTAGTGATTGGCTGGCTGAGCGACGAATTAACAGAAGAAGAACATTCCCGCCTGGTTTTAGCTGCCGAAGAAGGGAACGCGATGGGCTTTATCATGCGACCGGTGAGTGCAAGTCCTACAGCCACGAGACAGCTAAATGGTCTAAAAATTCACTCAAACTTGTATCATTGAGTGAAATTAAGATTATTCCTGGAAAATTTTTTCGCTTTTTATTGACCAGACACCGCTCCGACCAGATCGGGCGGCGAGGCTTGTGCGGCGCGGTTTCCGGCATTTTATGCTGAACAAAAAAGCAACATAAATGTTAATTTTTGTGTACACAACCTCTTTTTTTTCATATGCCTGACAGAGTTCACACTTGTAAGTTTCCAACTACGTTGTAGACTTTACATCGCCAGGGGTGACCGGCTTACGCCGCTATTAACGGCATAGTTATTAACAAGTCACGCTCCCGGTGTAAGGATTTAACCGTGAATTTCGATGTATCTTCATGGCGATTTTTGGATGATAACGAGGCGCAAAAAATGAAAAAGACAGCTATCGCGATTGCAGTGGCACTGGCTGGCTTCGCTACCGTAGCGCAGGCCGCTCCGAAAGATAACACCTGGTATGCAGGTGGTAAGCTGGGTTGGTCCCAGTTCCATGACACTGGCTGGTACAACAGCAACCTGAACAACGACGGTCCGACCCACTCAAGCCAACTGGGCGCTGGTGCGTTCGGTGGTTACCAGGTTAACCCGTACGTTGGTTTCGAAATGGGTTACGACTGGCTGGGCCGTATGCCTTACAAAGGCGACACCGTTAACGGCGCATTCAAAGCTCAGGGCGTTCAGCTGACCGCTAAACTGGGTTACCCGATCACTGACGATCTGGACATCTACACCCGTCTGGGTGGTATGGTATGGCGCGCTGACTCCAGCAACAACATTGCTGGCGACAACCACGACACCGGCGTTTCTCCGGTATTCGCTGGTGGTGTTGAGTGGGCTGTTACCCGTGACATCGCTACCCGTCTGGAATACCAGTGGGTTAACAACATCGGCGACGCAGGCACCACTGGTGTTCGTCCGGACAACGGCATGCTGAGCGTAGGTGTTTCCTACCGCTTTGGCCAGGGCGAGCCAGCTCCAGTAGTTGCTCCGGCTCCGGCTCCAGCTCCGGAAGTACAGACCAAGCACTTCACTCTGAAGTCTGACGTTCTGTTCAACTTCAACAAAGCGACCCTGAAGCCGGAAGGCCAGCAGGCGCTGGATCAGCTGTACACCCAGCTGAGCAACCTGGATCCGAAAGACGGTTCCGTAGTGGTTCTGGGCTACACTGACCGTATCGGTTCAGAGCAGTACAACCAGAAACTGTCTGAGAAACGCGCTCAGTCTGTTGTCGATTACCTGATCTCTAAAGGTATCCCGGCTAACAAGATCTCCCCGCGTGGCATGGGCGAAGCTAACCCGGTTACTGGCAGCACCTGTAACAACGTGAAAGCTCGCGCTGCACTGATCGACTGCCTGGCTCCGGATCGTCGTGTTGAGATCGAAGTTAAAGGCATCAAAGACGTTGTAACTCAGCCAGCGGCTTAAGTTTTACGTCTATAAAAAAACCCCGCCATGGCGGGGTTTTTTATTATCTGAATATCGGGAAAATCAGCCAGGGCTGAGTAACGCGCAGTTTTACTCTTTACCCAGCAGTGCCTGCAGGTCGTTCTTCAGGCTGGACATCTTGCTGGCGTACTTCTCTTTGTTTTCAGCATCCTCGATGAGTTGCACTATCGTTTCCGACAGCGTTTTCCCGCGGCGCTGTGCAAGCCCCGCCAGCCGCTGCCAGACGATAAACTCAAGATCGATAGACTTCTTCCGCGTGTGCTGATGCTCCGCATTAAAGTGGCGCTTTCGCCTGGCGCGAATCGTCTGCTTCATGCGGTTTGCCAGCGCCGGATTCATATGCCCGGCAATCCACTCGTTCACCCGTACGGGCTCGTTTTCCAGGGTCAGCAACGTATCCACCGCTTCTTGCGCAGCGCTGGCTTCGATGTAGCGGGTGATCAGCTCACCTTCCCGGTGCTTCTTCACCAGGTACTTCCACTTCCACCCGCTTTCAAGGTTTTCTAGTTGTTGATATTTCATCGCGATCTCAGGGTGACCGTGTAACTCATTTCAGGATATCAGTTTTTTCATCTTCTGCTGAGAAGAAATCGCTTTCAGTGACGAGATGTGCGCTTGGTCATGGGATGCAACTGCAATCTCCGTGTGATAGCGGCCAGCATGAGGTATAATCTCGCGCTTTACATCTGACTAAAAAACATCGACTTTGACCATCAATAAACTTTCCGGACATGAGCTGGCCCCCGATACCGGTGCATGGCAGACGCTGTTTGCGCAGCCAGAGCTCAATTTAAAATCCGATGACGTCCTTCGTGACACTCAGGCGCGTCTTCATTACGCGCTGGAGCAGTTTTTATTTCCACAGGCCATCTCTCCCCTGCTGCTGGTGAAAGCCCCTGAGGAGCCGGAATACCTGCAATTACTGACCCGTGTCGCAGAAGGTCTGCGCAGTGAGAAGCCTGCGCTGTGTGGCGTGCAATACGAGGTAAATCAGGGCAAGGTAACGCAACGTCCGGCAACTTCAGCTGAAGATAATTTTGCCAGCCAGGGTGCCATCATACAGGCCGACTGGGTGGAGGCAGAGCAGCTGTTTGGCTGTGTGCGTCAGTTTAATGGTGAAATTACTCTGCAGCCAGGCCTGGTGCATCAGGCTAACGGCGGCGTGCTGGTGCTTTCGCTGCGGGCGCTGCTGACTCAGCCGCTGTTATGGATGCGTCTTAAAAACATCATCACCCTGCAGCGTTTCGACTGGGTAAGTTTCGATGAATCGCGCCCACTGCCGGTCTCTGTGCCGTCTATGCCGCTGTCGCTTAAAGTACTGCTGGTCGGTGAGCGTGACTCCCTGGCTGATTTCCAGGAGATGGAGCCTGAGTTTAGCGCCAGTGCTATCTACTCTGAGTTTGAAGAGAATCTGCAGATTGCCGATGAAGAGACTCTACAGCAGTGGTGTCAGTGGATCTGGCAGGTCGCGCATCTGAAGGCGCTCCCTGGTCCTGCAGCAGACGCCTGGCCGCTACTCATTCGTGAAGGGGCACGTTATACCGGCGATCAGGAAACCCTGCCGCTGTGCCCACTGTGGATTGGTCGCCAGCTACGCGAAGCGGCCGCCTTCACGGAAGGAGAAACCTTCAACGCCGAACAGTTAACGACGATGCTCGACCAGCGTCAGTGGCGTGAAGGCTTCCTTGCGGAGCGCATGCAGGATGAGATTCTGTTGGATCAAATTCTCATTGAAACCGAAGGGGAGCGGATTGGTCAGATTAACGCCCTGTCGGTTATCGATTTTCCGGGCCATCCACGTGCCTTTGGTGAACCTTCACGCATTAGCTGCGTCGTACACGTGGGCGATGGTGAATTCACCGATATCGAGCGCAAAGCCGAGCTGGGTGGAAATATTCATGCCAAAGGCATGATGATTATGCAGTCGTTCCTGATGGCAGAGCTGGGTCTTGAGCAGCAAATCCCCTTCTCAGCCTCGTTAACCTTCGAGCAGTCGTACAGTGAAGTCGACGGCGATAGCGCCTCTATGGCCGAGCTGTGTGCGCTTATCAGCGCCCTTTCCGGCGCACCAATCAACCAGAACATTGCCATTACCGGTTCCGTTGACCAGTTTGGTCGTGCTCAACCGGTTGGCGGCCTTAACGAGAAAATCGAAGGTTTCTTTGCCATCTGCCAGCAGCGCGGCCTGACCGGCAAACAGGGCGTTATTATTCCCTCTGCGAACGTTCGTCATCTGAGCCTTGCTCGTGACGTGCAGCAGGCGGTAGAGAGTGAGCAGTTCTTCATCTGGGCGGTGGATGACGTGACCGATGCGTTACCCCTACTGACTCAGTTACTCTGGGATGGCGAGGGGCAGACAACGCTGCTACAAACTATTCAGGAACGTATTGCGCAGGCGACACAGCCGGATGCTCGTCACCGTTATCCGTGGCCGCTTCGCTGGTTAGGTTGGTTCGGTAGCAACTGATCGGACTTGTTCAGCGTACACGTGTTAGCTATCCTGCGTCCCGAACTCATATTAAGGCTTACTGAAAACATGGTAGATAAACGCGAATCCTATACGAAAGAAGACCTTCTTGCTTCTGGTCGCGGTGAACTGTTCGGCGCTAAAGGCCCACAGTTACCGGCCCCTAACATGCTGATGATGGATCGTGTCGTCAAGATGACCGAAACCGGCGGCAACTTTGATAAGGGTTATGTTGAAGCAGAGCTCGATATCAATCCAGACCTGTGGTTCTTTGGTTGCCACTTTATTGGCGATCCGGTCATGCCTGGCTGCCTGGGTCTTGATGCAATGTGGCAGCTGGTTGGCTTCTATCTGGGCTGGCTTGGCGGCGAAGGTAAAGGCCGTGCGCTGGGCGTAGGTGAAGTGAAATTCACCGGTCAGATTCTGCCGACCGCGAAGAAAGTCACCTACCGTATCCACTTCAAACGTATCGTTAACCGTCGCCTGATCATGGGCCTTGCGGATGGCGAAGTGCTGGTCGACGGTCGTCTGATCTACAGCGCAAGCGATCTGAAAGTGGGTCTGTTCCAGGACACTTCTGCGTTCTAATCTACCGTTTAGTTTCCGCTATAAACGGCGAAGCCACCGCATTGCGGTGGCTTCTGGTCTAAAGAGACAGCATCAGGCGATTACTGCCCTGTCCTCCATGGCTTCTCGCCAGCCTCCTAGCCAGTGCGACCGTTGATTAATGGTCTGATAGGGACAGATTTCTTTTGATTTGCCAGCGATGCCAGCCTGGTACCCACGTTGATGTGCCCGTTCCAGGCGATCTCGTTTTTGTCTCTTCATGCCTCGTTTCCCTCATTTCTTGGATCTGGTGGAAAAGAAAACAGTGGTCACGAAATGTGCAACCACACATAACGAATACCGCGAAATCCGCCGATCGTCAATGCGCAAAATTCACGCCAGTGTCATATTTGTGAGCTACGCGAAGAATCATTTGTACAAAAACTGTGAGGCCGTACGGGTAATTTGCTGAAGGGGCAAACAAAAAAGCCGCAGCAGATACAGGATCTGATGCGGCGTTCTTTACGATTAATTTACCTTATGGTAACTGGTTTACCGCCCTGGCAATCGCGCTGGCTTCCTGGCTCCATGCCTGCCCCAGAACCTTCACCATCTCATCGTAGCCGTCTTTATTCTGCTTAAGCTCAATGTAGAACGGACGCTTAATCAGCTGGCCCTGGTGGTTCAGCAGCCACTCACCGCTAACGATAACCCGACCATCATAGCGACCGTGGAAACCGGTCACCGAGACGTTCAGCGTATCCTGACTGCTGCCAAGCGGCTGTGAAGCGACCACCCAACCCGGCAGCTGGCTGCTCAGGTTCGCCACCAGCGTTGTGCGCAGCTGCTGGTCGAGCGGGCTGGCCCACAGGTTGTTATTAGCGATAGTGTACTGCACGTCGCTGGTCTGATAGGCCACCCCGTTGCCGGCGAGAAAATCAGGGATCGAGACCTGCTCGACCCATAGCAGCCGGTTACCCTGACTGGTGGCGCTCTGCGCGCCACTCTGTGCCAACGGTAGCTGGTAGTAGGTTTTGTTTTCAACACTACTGCTGCAAGCCGTTAAGGCCAGAGCCAGCATGAAAATTAGCCCTTTTTTCATTGTTTCGCCCTCTTCGGCTCTGGATCTTTTTTGTCCTTCGCTTCAAACACCAGCGCGTTGCTCTTCTCGTTCAGCGTTTTCAGAACCGGCTGCAGCTCGCGCAGTACCTGGTCAAGACGTTGCATATCGCCCACCATCTTGTTGTACGCCGCCGATCCAGGCTGGAAGCCCTTCATGCTGCGATTCAGTTCCACCAGAGTCTGCTGCATGTTCTGCGGCAGCTGCTGCATCGACTGGCTGGAAGTTATCTTGTTGAGGCTATCAAGCGTCGTCTGCAGGTTACGCATCGTCCGCTGGCTTTCCGACAAGGTATTCGTCGCCTGCTCGATCATCGGGTTAAGCGGTAGATTGTTGATCTTGTCGAGCGTCTCCATCAGCTTCTGCTGGATCTGCGCCAGACCACCGCTTACCGCCGGTACAATCTTATAGCCACCAAATTCACGCATACCGGTCACCGCTGGCGCATTCGGGTAGAAGTCGAGATCGACATACAACGCGCCGGTGATGATATTCCCGGTTTTCAGCGAACCACGCAGACCGCGTTTGATAAGTTCGTTGATATGCCCCGGTACATCCGGATTTTCACCCAGTTCGCTTGCCAGTCGCTCCGGCTCGATGCGAATCAGCACCGGAATGCGGTAGTCATCGTTCAACGCCTGACGCAGACCCGGCACGAAGAACGGCACCTGGCTAACGGTCCCCAGACGAATACCGCGGAATTCAACCGGTGCGCCCGGCTGCAGGCCACGAACGGAATCTTTAAAGAACATCAGGTAATCGATGTGATCGGTATAGAGCGAGTCCTGAATACTTTTCTGATCGTCATACAGGGCGAAGGCGGTTTTTTCCACCACCGGCTGCCCCTGCTCCCACCCTTCCGGCACGTCAAAACTCACACCACCGCCAAACAGCGTGGTCAGAGAACCCATCTCGACGCGCATCCCGGCAGAGGTCAGATCGACCGCGATCCCGCTGTCTTTCCAGAAGCGAACGTTGCTGGTTACCAGCCTGTCATACGGCGCGCTGATAAAGAGCTGATAGCGGATGGAACGCTTATCGGAATCAAAGGTGCTGGTTTCCACAGAGCCCACGCGATAACCACGGAACAGCACCGGGTCACCCGGGCTCAGCTGCCCTGCACGCTTACTGTCGAGGATAATGCGCACCCCTTTGGCATCCGGTGGCGCCAGCGGGGGGGCATCCAGCAGCTGATAGTTCGCCGCCTTGCCGCCCTGTTTGCCAGGCTGTAGCTCAATGTAGGCACCGGAAAGCAGCGTGCTAAGCCCGCTGACGCCTTCGCGGCCAATCTGTGGCTTCACCACCCAGAATACGGAGTCTTTGTGCAGCAGCTTTTCCATGCCGGAATTGAGCCGCGCTTTGATCTGTACGTGTTTTAAGTCATCCGAGAGCGTTGCTGTTTCTACCACCCCCACGTTGACGCTTCGGCTTTTGATGGTGGTTTTGCCACCTTCAATGCCATCCGCGCTGGTCGTAATCAGCGTGACCTCAGGCCCCTGATGGCTGTAATGGTAGAACAGGATCCATGCGCCAATCAGCACGGTCACGATTGGAAAAATCCAGACGGGAGACCAGTTTTTCACTTTTTGCACTTTTGCCTCCCCGCGGTTAGTTTCCATGCTTGTACGACTCCTCATCGCTAGAATCTGGCTCGCGATCCCAGGTTAACCGGGGATCGAAGGTCATGGCTGAAAACATGGTCATGATAACGACCAGGGCGAACATCAGCGCACCGATATCAGGGTAAATATTCATAAGCCCTCCCATCCGCACGAGGGCAGAGAGCACCGCAATGACAAATACATCGATCATCGACCAGCGGCCGACGAACTCTACGACTTCATAAATCAGATGCATCCGCTCGCAGTCGCGCTTACCGTGGCCTTTGGCATCCCAGCAAAGCCAGGTAATCGCGATCATTTTAAGCGTCGGCACCATGATACTGGCGATGAAAATAACCGCCGCCACCGGGTAAGACCCTTCACTCCAGATAAGCACCACCCCGGCCATGATGGTCGACGGCATTTTGTCGCCCAGCAGGTCGGTAATCATGATTGGCAGCACGTTAGCGGGAATATAGAGAAACACCGACGTTATCAGCAGCGCCATCGTCCACTGCAGGCTATTTTTCCGCCGTGGATGCGCTACAGTCTGGCAGCGCGAGCAGGTTTCCTCATCGGCGGGCATAATCGCGGTACAGCACGGGCAAGAGCGCAGGCCCTGACGCAGGCCGGTCGTCCCGACCTTCAGCGGCTGCGCCACCGGCGGCATTGGGGCAATGTCGTCCCACAGCCAGCGGCGGTCCACGCACTGAAACGCCCGCAGTTGCAGCACGCAGAACAGACACCAGGGAATAAAGCTGCTGCCGATACCGATTTCGCCATAGGCCATCAGCTTAACGAAGCTCACCAGGACGCCGGCAAGGAAAATCTCCGCCATCCCCCAGGTTTTCAGCTGGAACAGAATTTTGGCAAGGTACACCTGCAGCTTTAACGGCATTCTCACCCGATTAACCAGCAGCATGATCGTCACCAGGCAAAACGCTGGCACTAGCTGGACAAAGAGAATGAAGAAGGTGCCGAGGCTGGCGTAGTCTTCCGAGAACAGCACGCGCGGAATTTGCAGCAGCTCAATTTCACTGCTGATCCCGGCAACGTTCATGCTCACAAAGGGAAACAGGTTGGCCAGCAGCAGCATAAACAGCGCCGCCAGCGCATAGGCAGAGGGACGCTGCCGGGGCGCGTCCCATAGGGTAGTCAGCGTGGTGCCGCAGCGCGGACACCCTGCTTTATGTCGATGCTCAAGATGCGGCAACGCCACCAGCAGGTCGCATTGCGGGCACAAAATGTGCCGTGCAGCATGATGTTGTTCGCACATCCGGAGCCTCTCTTACGCGCCGTTTTTCAACGATTCCAGATATTCCCAACGCTCGAAAGCGGCTTCCAGAGCCTGTTCAGCCAACGCCAGGTCTGCAAGAACCTTTTGCGTATGGTCATGAGCCTGGCTGAAAAATGTCGCATCGGCAACCTGAGCCTGGAGTGATCCCAGCTCGGCTTCCAGTTGCTCAAGCTGCTGTGGCAACTGCTCCAGTTCGCGTTGCAGTTTATAGCTTAGTTTGCTGCTGCCGCGTTTTGCAATTTCTGCTTTTGGCGCAGCGACATCCGTCACTTTCTTCTCAACCGACGATTTCTGCGCCAGCGACTGTGCCTGCTGCCCACGAGCGTCATGATAACCGCCAACATACTGGCCAATGCGCCCTTCGCCTTCGAAGATCCAGCAGTCGGTGACGGTGTTATCAACGAACTGACGATCGTGGCTCACCAGCAACACGGTGCCCTGATAGCCGTCGATAAGTTCTTCCAGCAGCTCAAGCGTTTCCACATCGAGGTCGTTGGTCGGTTCATCGAGGATCATCAGGTTGCTTGGCTTAAGGAACAAACGCGCCAGCAGCAGACGGTTACGCTCCCCGCCGGATAATGCGCGCACGGGTGTCATCGCACGTTTCGGGTGGAACAGGAAGTCCTGCAGGTAGCCAAGGATATGACGCGGCTTGCCGTTAACCATCACCTCCTGCTTACCTTCGGCGAGGTTATCCATCACCGTTTTTTCCGGATCCAGCTCGGCGCGATGCTGATCGAAATAGGCTACTTCAAGCTTGGTTCCAACGTGGATGCGCCCGCTGTCCGCCTGCAGTTGACCGAGCATCAGCTTCAGCAGCGTAGTTTTACCGCAGCCGTTCGGGCCAATCAGCGCAATTTTGTCGCCGCGCTGAACCTGAGCGGAGAAATCTCTCACCAGCACTTTGCCATCGATCTGGTAGTTAACGTCTTCCATCTCGAAGACAATCTTGCCAGAGCGGGTGGCTTCTTCCACCTGCATCTTCGCGCTGCCCATCACCTCACGGCGTTCGCTACGTTCGCGGCGCATGGCTTTCAGAGCGCGGACGCGGCCTTCGTTACGGGTACGACGGGCTTTGATCCCCTGACGGATCCACACCTCTTCCTGCGCCAGCTTGCGGTCAAATTCGGCGTTCTGCAGCTCTTCAACGCGCAGCGCTTCTTCTTTCTCGAGCAGGTACTGATCGTAGCTACCCGGATAGGTCACGAGCTTACCGCGATCGAGATCGACAATACGGGTTGCCATATTGCGGATGAAAGAACGGTCGTGCGAGATAAAGATGATGGTGCCTTTGAACTGCTTCAGGAACCCTTCCAGCCAGTCAATCGTTTCAATATCGAGGTGGTTCGTCGGTTCATCGAGCAGCAGCACGCGCGGTCCGCTGACCAGCGCGCGGCCCAGCGCCGCTTTACGCAGCCAGCCACCGGAGAGCGAGGCCAGCGCCACGTTCGGATCCAGATTCAGCTGTGCCAGCACTTCATTGATGCGGTTTTCCAGCTGCCACAGCCCGTGGTGATCGAGCTGCTCCTGAATGCGCGCCATCTCATTAAGATTTTTATCGCTCGGATCGGTCATCACCAGGCGCGAGATATCGTGATACTGCTTCAGGTATTCGGCCTGTTCGGCAATCCCCTCGGCGACGAAATCATAAACGCTGCCTTCCACGTTGCGCGGCGGATCCTGCTGCAGACGAGCCACAACCAGATCCTGCTCATAAATGATGCGCCCATCGTCAAGTCCCTGCTCGCGATTGAGGATCTTCATCAGCGTGGATTTACCAGCACCGTTACGCCCGACGAGACAGACGCGTTCGTTGTCTTCGATATGCAGTTCCGCATTATCGAGAAGCGGCGCATCGCTGAACGACAGCCAGGCGCCATGCATACTAATCAGTGACATTTTCTATTTCCTTCAGGCTTCGGTTATCAACCAGCAATTGTGGATCTGGCGGTTGCGGCCAAAGTCCTGAGACTGCGTTTTTTGTGTAATATCCTGCGCTTTCAGCCCCAGTGCCGCCAGGCCTTCGTGGTCCATACGGAAACCGCGCTTGTTGTTAGAGAACATAATCGTGCCACCTTTGCGCAGCAGACGTTTCAGATCTTTCATCAGACGCAGATGATCGCGCTGTACGTCAAAGGTGTCTTCCATCCGCTTCGAGTTAGAGAACGTTGGCGGATCGATAAAGATAAGATCGAACTGCTCGTCAGCGTCGCGCAGCCAGCCCAGCACGTCAGCCTGCAGCAGGCGGTGTGGACGACCGGTGAGGCCGTTCAGGCGCAGGTTCCGCTCGGCCCACTCAAGATAGGTACGTGACATATCAACGGTAGTGGTGCTTCGCGCACCGCCAAGACCCGCATGCACGCTGGCGCTACCGGTGTAAGAGAACAGGTTGAGGAAATCTTTGCCTTTACTCATCTGGCCGAGCATGCGGCGGGCGATACGGTGATCGAGGAACAGGCCGGTGTCCAGATAATCGGTCAGGTTCACCCACAGGCGCGCGTTGTATTCGCTCACCTGCATGAATTCGCCCTTCTCGTTCATCTTCTGATACTGATTCGTCCCTTTCTGACGCTCACGGGTTTTCAGCACCAGCTTGTTCGGCGCAATGCCCAGCACGCCGATGGTGGCAGCGATGATATCAAACAGACGCTGACGCGCTTTATTGGCATCAACGGTCTTCGGCGGGGCATATTCCTGTACCACTACCCAGTCGGCGTAGCGGTCGATTGCCACGTTATATTCCGGAAGATCGGCGTCATAGATGCGGTAGCATTCGATGCCTTCCTGACGCGCCCATTTGTCGAGCTTCTTCAGGTTTTTCTTCAGACGGTTAGCAAAGTCATCGCCCATGCTGCTGACCGGCGCATCACCGGTCGTTTCCGCCAGATGATAGTTCTTCTGTACGCAGTCCAGCGGGCCGTTCTTGGCTTTGAACTGGCGCTCGGCGCGCAGCTGCAGGCAGCTCAGGAGATCCGGCGAGGCGCTGAACATAGAGAGGTTCCAGCCGCCAAACTGGCTCTTCAACAAACGACCCAGCATGCTGTGCAGCGCAATCAGCGCCGGTTCGCTGTCGAGACGTTCACCGTACGGCGGGTTGCTGATAACGGTACCGTACGGCCCTTTTGGCAGTGGATTGATAAGCTTCGCCGCGTCCTGTACTTCAAAGGTGATGAGCTCACCGATCCCGGCGCGACGGGCGTTGCTACGCGCACGCTCGATGACGCGACCATCGATATCAGAGCCGTAGAAGCGCGAACCATAGGCCGCCAGCCCCGCGCGAGCACGCGTCTGGGCTTCGGCTTTCACTTCCTGCCACACGGCATCATCATGCTGCGCCCAACCGCTGAAGCCCCAGTGACCACGATGCAGGCCTGGTGCACGATCGGTCGCCCACATGGCGGCTTCAATCAGCAGCGTCCCGGAACCGCACATCGGGTCCAGCAGCGGCGTGCCCTGCTGCCAGCCGGAGCGCATCACGATGGCCGCCGCGAGGTTTTCTTTAATCGGCGCCACGCCGGTGCGATCGCGGTAGCCGCGCAGGTGCAGACCTTCACCGCTGAGATCGAGGGCAATGCTCGCCACTTCTTTATTTAGACGCACGTTGATGCGCAGATCCGGGCTGTCGCGATCGACGCTCGGACGCGGTAAATTTTTGCGGGTAAAGGCATCGACGATGGCATCTTTCACCTTCATCGCCCCGTACTGGCTATTACGGATCTCATCGTTCAGGCCGTTAAAGCTGACGGCAAACGTAGCATCCGGGGTGAAGATCTGCGTCCAGTCGATGGCCTGCACGCCCAGATAGAGATCAAGGTCGCTGTAAACTTTGCATTCGCCCAAAGGCAGAATGATGCGCGAAGCCAGGCGGCTCCACATAAGGCTCTGATAAACCAGCCGCGTGTCGCCCTGGAAATGGACACCACCCTGAACAATCTGGCAGGCGCTCGCACCCAACCCTTCGAGTTCAGTTTTTAACAGCTCTTCCAGCCCACGGGCCGTACTGGCAAACAGAGATTTCATATCGTCACTTTTCTCAAACAAAATTGTTGCGCATTATAGCCAATCTGCGCCCTATGTCATAAAGTTAAGGGCTTATTTTTTGACTTCAGGGATTGCACCATGGTGACCTTATCGCGGCTTTTTATTCATCCGGTAAAATCGATGCGCGGCATCGGCCTGACGCATGCCTTCGCCGATATCAGCGGAATGGCGTTTGACCGGATTTTTATGGTCACCGAGCCCGATGGCACTTTTATTACGGCGCGACAGTTCCCGCAGATGGTGAAGTTCACCCCCGCCCCATTGCACGACGGCCTGCATCTCACCGCACCGGACGGCAGCAGCACCATTATTCGCTTTGCCGATTTTGCCCCGCAGGCGCAGCCCACTGAAGTCTGGGGCAACCATTTTACCGCGCTCATTGCGCCAGAAGAAATCAATCACTGGCTAAGCGGCTTTTTTAAACGCGACGTTCAGCTGCGCTGGGTCGGACCAGAGCTTACCCGCCGGGTTAAAAAGCACGACACGGTACCGCTCTCTTTTGCAGATGGTTATCCGTACCTGCTGACCAACGAAGCCTCGCTGCGCGATCTGCAGCAGCGCTGCAGCGCCAGCGTGCGGATGGAACAGTTCCGTCCCAATCTGGTCGTCACCGGCGCCAAAGCCTGGGATGAAGATACCTGGAAGGTTATTCGCATCGGCGAAGTCACCTTTGACGTTGCTAAACCCTGCAGCCGCTGTATTTTCACCACCGTCAGTCCGGAGCGTGGCCAAAAACACCCCTCGGGCGAACCGCTCAGCACGCTTCAGGGCTTTCGCACGGCGCTCGACAACGGCGACGTGGATTTCGGCCAGAACCTGATTGCCCGCAACAGCGGCGTTGTCCGGGTTGGCGACAGCGTGGAAGTGCTGGCAACGAAACCAGCCCGTGTTTACGGTGCAGGAAAAACCGAAGCGTCAGTCAGCGTAGAAACCCAGCCAGAGGCGCTGGTTGATATAGAGTGGCAGGGTGAAACGTTCAGCGGCAATAACCAGCAAATTTTACTGGAGCAGCTTGAGCAGCAGGGAATTCGGGTGCCCTACTCGTGCCGGGCGGGGATCTGCGGAAGCTGTCGGATCACGCTTGTTGAAGGGGAAGTCAGCGCGCTTAAGAAAAATGCGGTCAGCGAGGATGGAACCATTCTGTGCTGCAGTTGCGTACCCAAAACCGCGCTGCGTTTACGTTTTCACACAGCCTGACCGAAGCTATAGCTTTCGACGACGGGTTGCGGCTGCAGCCTGTCGTTCATCACCTTAATCGCATCGCCAAGCTGCATCGTGCGCCCGGCCAGTACCAGTCCAGGCTGAGCCAGCAGGCACAGTGCCGCATTCTCACCCGGTTCAACCACCAGCAGATTGACGGCTTCACCGCTGTCGCTGAGCCATACACAGGCGGCGTCGCCGGTGGCAGGCTGCCAGCTTTCGCTGTGAGTGGTGAAATGCCAGCTTTTTGGCATCTGCGGTTTAAGATAACGAATCGCCACCAGCGCGTTGAGCGTTAACTCTGCACGGTGTTCTTTCGATAAATCCAGCTGGCGGCATTTCTCTTCAAAAGAGAAATAAAGTGCCGCGTCATCAACGCAAAAGCCGGAGGGGCAAAAGGCATCGGGAGTCAGCATCCTGCGGGCAAAACGCGACCGAAACAACATACCATTGGCTAAATCGAGCATCATTCGATCATGCTCTTCATCAAAATACCAACGCCAGTTATCATCAGGTTTAATTCGCATATTTGTTCCCCTCCTTTCCTGCATCCTTGCTAACCATGCCAACTTTGCCAGCGACATTTAGCTTTACCGCTTCGCTTTACTTTTCGTCTGAATTAATAAAAGACCAAAATGTTTAAATAAGCAACAATGAAGGAATATAAAACAACCAGGGCTGGAAATAAAGCCCTGGAGGAGATTAAGAAGCAAAAAGGTTAGATATGGGTAACAATTTCTTTAATCAGCGGTGGGCCTTTAAAAATAAAGCCAGAATAAATCTGTACCAGCGTCGCCCCGGCAGCCAGTTTTTCGCGCGCGGCAATCACCGAATCAATGCCACCGACGCCAATAATTGGCAACCGACCGTTTAATTCAGCGGACAGCATACGGATAATTTCTGTGCTTTTTAATTGCAGCGGACGACCGCTCAAACCACCCATTTCGTCGCAGTGCTTCATTCCCTGAACCAGGGATCTGTCGAGCGTTGTATTGGTGGCAATTACCCCATCAATATTATGACGCACCAAACTATCGGCCACCTGGATCAATTCTTCAACGGAAAGATCCGGTGCGATCTTCACCGCCAGCGGAACATATTTATGATGCTTCGCCTGGAGTTCAGCTTGCTTATTTTTAATACTGGAAAGCAGATCGTCGAGCGCTTCACCATATTGCAGCGTACGTAACCCTGGGGTATTCGGTGAGGAGATATTAATCGCGATATAACCGGCATAGGCATAAACTTTCTCCATACAAATCAGATAGTCATCTTTGCCCTGCTCTACCGGAGTATCTTTATTTTTACCAATATTAATGCCGAGAATACCGTCAAAATGCGCTTTTTTGACGTTCTCAACCAGGTTATCCACCCCGAGGTTATTGAAGCCCATGCGGTTGATAAGCCCCTCGGCATCAACCAGGCGGAAGATCCTCGGCTTGTCGTTACCAGGCTGCGGACGTGGGGTTACGGTACCAATTTCTACCGAACCAAAACCCATCGCGCCCAGGGCATCGATGCACTCGCCATTTTTGTCGAGACCTGCCGCAAGGCCCAGCGGGTTCTTAAAGGTCAGCCCCATACAGGTTACCGGTTTTGCCGGCACTTTCTGGCGCACAAGTGCTTCCAGCGGGGTTCCCGTCACACGACGTAATTGTTGGAATGTAAATTCATGAGCGCGCTCAGGATCGAGCTGGAAAAGGGCTTTTCGAACGAAGGGGTAGTACATGAACTCTCCTGGATTCCCGGTTGCAAACCGGGGGCGTATTATGTTCGATCTTGCTACGAAAGGGAATTGACCTACGGCAAAAAATACGAAGTAAAACGCAATCGGTTTCCTTATTGCCGCTTTCCGGCAATCCACTCCCGGATAAATCATTTAGCAAACCCTCCTCGCTCTGCGATAAATGTTATCAATGTTAGATAAAAGCGAACATTTAGTTATAAGGAGGGATTATGCGAGTCATCACCCTGGCGGGAAGTCCACGCTTTCCATCACGATCCAGCGCGCTGCTGGAATATGCGCGGGAAAAACTTTCCCGCGTTGATGTCGAAGTCTGTCACTGGCACCTGCAAAATTTTGCGCCAGAAGATCTCCTCTACGCCCGCTTCGACAGCCCTGCTTTGCTGGCGCTGAAAGAACAGCTGGCCGATGCGGATGGGCTTATCGTCGCCACCCCGGTGTATAAAGCCTCTTTCTCAGGCGCCCTAAAAACGCTGCTCGACCTCCTTCCTGAACGGGCACTGGAAGGCAAAGTGGTGCTCCCGCTGGCAACCGGCGGGACCGTGGCACATTTACTTGCTGTCGATTACGCCCTGAAACCGGTACTCAATGCCCTGAAGGCACAGGAAATTCTGCACGGGGTGTTCGCTGACGATAGCCAGGTGCTCGACTATCAGCACCAGCCACGGTTTAGCCCCAACCTGCAGCACCGTCTGGACAGCGCGCTGGAAACCTTCTGGCAGGCGCTGCACCGCCGGGATATTCCCGCCCCCGTATTCCATCTGCCGCAAGGAGCTGCTCATGTTTAATGGTTATAAATGGCGGCTGCGGTCGCTGGCGCTGAGCGGGCTGCTCACCCTTTCTGCCTGGAGCCATGCCGCAACCCAGGTGCCCGATACTCTGCGCATTGGTTATCAGAAAGGCAGCGTCAGTATGGTGCTGGCAAAAAGTTATCAGCTGCTTGAGAAGCGTTATCCGCAGAGCAAAATCTCGTGGGTGGAGTTCCCGGCCGGGCCGCAAATGCTGGAGGCGCTGAACGTCGGTAGTATCGATCTTGGAAGTACCGGCGATATTCCCCCGATCTTCGCCCAGGCCGCCGGAGCGGATCTGTTGTACGTTGGCGTTGAACCGGCGAAGCCGAAGGCGGAAGTCATTCTGGTACCGGACAGCAGCGCGATCAAAACCGTCGCCGATCTGAAAGGCCATAAGGTGGCGTTCCAGAAAGGCTCCAGCTCGCACAACCTGCTGCTGCGTGCGCTACAGGAGGCGGGTCTCAGCTTTAAAGATATTCAGCCTGTTTACTTAACCCCGGCTGATGCCCGCGCGGCGTTCCAGCAGGGCAATGTCGATGCCTGGGCCATCTGGGATCCCTACTATTCAGCGGCCTTATTGCAGGGCGGCGTTCGGGTGTTGAAAGATGGCGAAACGCTGAAGCAAACCGGATCGTTCTATCTTGCCGCCCGACCGTATGCAGAAAAATACGGTGAGTTTGTGCAGGAGGTGCTGGCCACTTTCAGCCAGGCCGACGCGCTGACCCAGAGCCAGCGTCCACAAAGCATTACGCTGCTCGCGAAAACCATGGGGCTGCCGGAGCCCGTCATCGCCAGCTATCTCGATCATCGCCCCCCTACCGCTATCTCCGCGGTGAGCGATGCCGTCGCCGCGCTGCAGCAGCAAACTGCCGATCTGTTCTATGACAATCATCTGGTACCGAAAAAAATCGATGTGCGCAGCCGCATCTGGCACCCCGCAACTTCCCAGGGAGCAACGTTATGAGTCTGAATATTTTCTGGTTTTTACCGACCCACGGCGACGGTCACTATCTTGGCAGCGATGAGGGAGCCCGTCCTGTCGACCACGCCTACCTGCAACAAATCGCCCAGACCGCCGACCGGTTGGGCTTCAGCGGGGTGCTTATCCCTACCGGGCGCTCCTGTGAAGACGCATGGCTGGTGGCGGCTTCGCTGATCCCGGTAACCCAGCGGCTTAAATTTTTAGTTGCCCTGCGCCCGAGCGTAATTTCACCCACCGTCGCCGCCCGGCAGGCCGCTACGCTCGACAGGCTTTCGAACGGTCGCGCGCTGTTTAACCTGGTTACCGGCAGCGATCCGCAGGAGCTGGCTGGCGACGGCGTATTCCTCGATCATACCGCCCGCTATGAAGCCTCGGCGGAGTTTACCCATATCTGGCGGCGCCTGCTGGAAGGGGAAACCGTCGATTTTGAGGGAAAATATCAGCACGTTCGTGGGGCAAAACTGCTGTTCCCCCCAGTTCAGCAGCCGCGTCCGCCGCTCTATTTTGGCGGATCTTCCGACGTTGCTCAGGATCTGGCCGCCGAGCAGGTCGATCTGTACCTGACCTGGGGCGAACCACCGGAGCAGGTGAAAGAAAAAATAGCCCAGGTACGGGAGAAAGCGGCCCGCCATGGTCGGCAGGTGCGCTTTGGTATTCGTCTGCATGTGATCGTGCGCGAGAGTAATGCCGAGGCCTGGAAGGCGGCGGATCGCCTGATATCACATCTTGACGACGAGACTATCGCCCGCGCCCAGCAGGCATTTGCTCGCACCGATTCCGTGGGTCAGCAGCGGATGGCGGCGTTGCACGCAGGCCGTCGTGACAAGCTGGAAATCAGCCCGAATCTGTGGGCAGGCGTAGGTCTGGTACGCGGTGGCGCTGGTACTGCGCTGGTCGGCGACGGTCCAACCGTCGCGGCACGGATTAATGAGTATGCCGCCCTCGGCATCGACAGCTTTATCCTCTCCGGTTACCCGCATCTGGAAGAGGCATGGAAGGTGGGCGAACTGCTGTTCCCTCACCTTGATGTCACTGTTCCGGCGGTTCCACAGCCACAGACGCTTCAGCAGCAGGGTGAGGCCGTCGCTAACGAATTTATTCCACGTAAAGTGGCGCAAAGTTAAGGAGCCGCCAATGACCACGCCTGCAAATAAATGGCTGCTGCGCGCCGCGCCCTGGGTGCTGCCGATCGGGATTGTTGTTGTCTGGCAAATCGCCTCGTCCACCGGCTGGCTTTCCACGCGGATCCTGCCCTCTCCGGAAGGCGTTATTGAAGCTTTCTGGTCGCTCTCGGCAAGCGGTGAACTGTGGCAGCATCTGGCAATCAGCTCCTGGCGGGCGCTTATCGGCTTCTCCATTGGCGGTAGTCTCGGCCTGATACTGGGGCTTATCAGTGGGCTGTCGCGCTGGGGCGAACGCCTGCTCGACACCTCCATTCAAATGCTGCGCAACGTGCCACACCTGGCGCTGATCCCGCTGGTTATCCTGTGGTTCGGCATCGACGAGAGCGCGAAAATTTTCCTCGTCGCTCTGGGCACGCTGTTCCCGATTTATATCAACACCTGGCATGGTATCCGCAACATTGACAGAGGGCTGGTAGAGATGGCGCGCAGTTACGGGCTCTCTGGCGCGGCGTTATTCTGGCATGTGATCCTGCCCGGCGCGCTGCCTTCAATTATGGTTGGCGTTCGCTTCGCCCTTGGCCTGATGTGGCTGACATTGATTGTTGCCGAAACCATATCAGCCAACGCCGGGATCGGCTATCTGGCGATGAATGCCCGCGAATTCTTACAGACTGACGTGGTGGTGGTCGCCATCATCCTTTATGCCTTGTTGGGCAAACTGGCGGATCTCAGCGCACAGGGGCTGGAACGCCAGTGGCTGCGCTGGAACCCGGCCTACAACTCGCAGGAGAAAACTGCATGAATACCGCACGTCTGAACCCTGGCACACCGCTGCTGCTGAATAACATTCATAAGCGATATGGTAGTAATCAGGTGCTGAACGCGCTGGATCTCCATGTTCCCTCCGGGCAGTTTGTGGCGGTGGTGGGCCGCAGCGGCGGTGGCAAAAGTACGCTTTTGCGATTGCTTGCCGGCCTCGAACGTGCGGACGACGGCGAGCTGCTTGCCGGCACCACACCGCTTGCCAGCCTTCAGGATGATACGCGTATGATGTTTCAGGACGCCCGGCTACTGCCCTGGAACACGGTCATCGATAACGTCGGGCTGGGGCTTAAGGGCCGCTGGCGAGACGCGGCCCTGCAGGCGCTTGCCGCCGTGGGTCTGGAGAACCGCGCCGGGGAGTGGCCCGCCGCGCTGTCGGGCGGACAGAAACAGCGCGTGGCGTTGGCCCGCGCCCTGATTCATCGTCCTGGCCTGTTGCTGCTGGATGAGCCGCTGGGCGCGCTGGATGCCCTCACCCGCCTTGAAATGCAGGCGCTGATTGAGTCCCTTTGGCTGGATCAGGGCTTCACCGTACTGCTGGTGACCCATGACGTCAGCGAAGCGGTGATGATGGCCGATCGGGTATTGTTAATAGAAGAAGGAAAAATTGGTCTCGATCTGACGGTCGACATTGCCCGGCCACGTCGTTGGGGATCGTCAAGGCTGGCAGAACTGGAAGAAACGGTTTTGAACCGGGTCATGGGCCGCGACACAGAAGTTGTGCGACAAAAAAACCGCCAGGCGTAGTGCTGGCGGTTTTTATCGGATGCGGCTATGCCTTATCCGACCTACTGGTAAGGGTAGGCCCGGTAAGGCAACGCCGCACCGGGCAAATCCGTTACGCTAACGCTTTGGTGATTTTCTCGAACAGATCCCCGGAGAGATTCTCCAGCCCTTTCAACTGTTCAAGCGCCGCACGCATCTTCGCCTGACGGGCAGCATCGTAGCGTTTCAGGCGGATCAGCGGCTCAATCAGACGCGATGCCACCTGCGGGTTACGGCGGTTCAGCTCGCTCAGCATCTCCACCATAAACTGGTAACCGCTGCCGTCTTCAGCGTGGAACGCCGCCGGGTTGGCGCTGGCGAACGCACCAATCAGCGAACGCACACGGTTCGGGTTGCCGAGGGTAAACGAACGATGGTTCAGCAGGCCCCGCACGGTTTCCAGCACGTTATCGGCCGGACTTGTGGACTGCAGAATGAACCACTTGTCCATCACCAGACCATCCTGATGCCACTTGTCGTCGTACTCCTGCATCAGCTCATCGCGGCACGGCAGCTGTGCTGCTACCGCAGAAGCCAGCGCCGCCAGCGCATCGGTCATGTTATCGGCCTGATGGTACTGCGCTTTCACCAGCTTATCCGCCAGCGTAACTTCACCGAACGCCAGGTAACGCAGGCAGGTGTTACGCAGTGAACGCTTGCCAATATCGGCATGCTCAACGCGGTACTCGGCGAGTTTATTGGCGTTGTACACCACCAGGAACTCGTCCGCCAGCTCGTTGGCAAGGGTACGGGTCAGTGCTTCACGCACGGTGGTGATGGCTATCGGGTCGATAATCTCAAACAACTCGGCAATCTCACTCGCCGACGGCAGCGTGAGGATTTCCGCGGCCAGCGCCGGATCAATCTTCTCATCAAGCAAGATGCCGCGGAAGGCATCCGCAACGTGCACCGGAAGCGACAGCGGCTGCCCTTGCTGGTGACGAACGATATTGAGCTTGATGTAGGTGGCGAGCAGACTCTGCGCGGCATCCCAACGAGAGAAATCGTTGCGGGCGTGGCGCATCAGGAAGGTGAGCTGCTGATCGCTCCATTTGTATTCAAGCTTCACCGGCGCTGAGAATTCACAGAGCAGCGACGGAACCGGCTGGAAATAGACGTTATCAAAGACGAACGTCTGTTCTGCCTGGGTCACGTTCAGAACGTGGTGCACCGGGTGACCGCCCTTCTGCAGCGGGATCACCTTGCCTTCGTTATCGTACAGCGCCAGTTCAAACGGAATATGCAGCGGCTGCTTTTCCGGCTGGTCAGGCGTTGCCGGAGTACGCTGTTTGATGGTCAGCGTATACTGCTCGGTTTCCGGGTTGTAATCGTCATGCACGGTCAGGACAGGCGTACCGGACTGGCTGTACCAGCGGCGGAAGTGCGACAGATCGACGTTGGAAGCATCTTCCATCGCCTGCACAAAATCGTCGCAGGTGGCGGCGCTGCCGTCGTGACGCTCAACGTACAGCTGCATCCCTTTCTGGAAATTAGCTTCACCCAACAGAGTGTGCAGCATACGGATCACTTCTGCGCCCTTCTCATAGACGGTCAGGGTGTAGAAGTTGTTCATCTCGATAACCATGTCCGGGCGAATCGGGTGCGCCATCGGGCTCGCGTCTTCGGCAAACTGCATGCCACGCATGGTACGGACGTTGTTGATACGGTTCACCGCACGAGAGCCGAGATCGGAGCTGAACTCCTGATCGCGGAACACGGTCAGCCCCTCTTTCAGGCTCAGCTGGAACCAGTCACGGCAGGTGATGCGGTTGCCGGTCCAGTTGTGGAAATACTCATGGCCGATCACGCGTTCGATGTCGAGATAGTCTTTATCCGTCGCGGTGTCGGTGCGGGCCAGCACATATTTGGAGTTAAAGATGTTGAGGCCTTTGTTCTCCATGGCGCCCATATTGAAGAAGTCGACGGCCACAATCATATAGATGTCGAGATCGTATTCGAGGCCGAAACGCTCTTCGTCCCACTTCATGGAGTTTTTCAGCGAGGTCATCGCCCACGGTGCGCGATCAAGGTTGCCGCGGTCAACGTACAGTTCCAGCGCCACTTCACGCCCGGAACGGGTGGTGAAGGTATCGCGCAGGACGTCGAAATCACCGGCCACCAGCGCAAACAGGTAGCAGGGTTTCGGGAACGGATCCTGCCACTGAACCCAGTGACGACCATTCTCCAGCTCGCCCTGCGCTACACGGTTACCGTTGGAGAGCAGGAATGGGTATTTGCTCTTATCGGCGATAATTTTAGTGGTAAAGCGGGCCAGCACATCCGGCCTGTCCAGATACCAGGTAATATGACGGAAACCTTCCGCCTCGCACTGCGTACACAGCGCTTCTCCAGACTGGTAGAGCCCTTCCAGCGCAGTGTTGGCCGCCGGGCTTATCTCGTTTTTAATGCGTAAAGTAAAGGAAGCCGGCAGACCATCAATAATCAGCTGGTTATTTTCTTCTTTATATTGGGTCCACGGCTGGTCATTCACATGTACAGACACCAGCGTTAAATCTTCACCATCAAGATGTAACGGCACGGCAGATGCCGCGTGACGGGTGACTTTACTCTCCGCCGTCACGATGGTTTTTGTGGCATCCAGGTCAAACGTCAAGTCAATATCGCTAATCAGGTAATCCGGCGCACGGTAGTCGTGGCGGTATTTGGCTTGTGGCTGTTGTGTCATAAAAAACCTTTAGCATCCGGGTCAAAGTATCGACCTCAGTCTATTCCTGTTGCGCAATTCACGCTACGCAGAATGTTCATCTTTTCAGGGTCAAACGCCCAAAATGCTACATTCACATAACATTAGGGGCACAAAATGCTCTCGACCAGGTCAACTGCTTGTGGTGTGATCGCTGTTTAATATATTAAACTATGCCCAGAACGTGACCCCATTTCCCACACCGGGGTCATCGCAGGACATAGCCAGGTTATCAAGGTATACTCCTGCGTTTTTCATTCGCTGCTGATTTCGATAGAAACGCTCCTGTGAGAGGATGCTACTGCAAGCCATGACACAATTTGTTTCTCCTGTACTGCACACGTTGCTCGATACAGATGCTTATAAGCTGCATATGCAGCAGGCTGTGTTCCACCACTATTACGATGTTGAAGTGGCGGCGGAATTCCGTTGCCGTGGTGACGATCTGCTGGGCATTTACGCCGAGGCTATCCGTGAGCAGGTAGAGGCCATGCGCTCGCTGCGCCTGCAGGATGACGAGTACCAGTGGCTGACCGGCCTGCCTTTCTTTAAGCAGGACTATCTCGACTGGCTGCGTGATTTCCGCTACGACCCGCGCCAGGTCAGCATTCGCAACGACAACGGTAAGCTGAACATTCGCCTCTCCGGCCCGTGGCGTGAGGTGATCATGTGGGAAGTTCCGCTGCTGGCCGTCATCAGCGAACTGGTACACCGCTACCGTTCACCTGAAGTGGGTGTCGCCCAGGCACTGGAGACTCTTGAGCAGAAACTGGTCTCGTTCAAGGTGATGACCCAGGGTCTCGATATGTCGGCTTTCCGCCTGATGGATTTCGGCACCCGCCGTCGTTTCTCCCGTGAAGTGCAGCAGGCTATTGTTCAGCGTCTGCAGCAGGAACCGTGGTTTGTGGGTACCAGCAACTACGATCTCGCCCGCCGCCTGTCGTTAACCCCGATGGGTACCCAGGCGCATGAATGGTTCCAGGCGCATCAGCAAATCAGCCCCGATCTGGCAACCAGCCAACGCGCCGCGCTGGCGGCATGGCTTGACGAATATCCGGAACATCTGGGCATTGCGCTTACCGACTGCATCACCATGGATGCTTTCCTGCGAGATTTCGGCCCGGAGTTTGCGCATCACTATAAAGGCCTGCGCCACGATTCAGGCGATCCGGTTGAATGGGGTGAGAAAGCTATCGCGCATTACCAGAAACTGGGTATCGACCCGCTCAGTAAAGTGCTGGTGTTCTCCGACAATCTGGATTTAGCGAAAGCGGTAGACCTGTATCGCCACTTCTCAGCACGCGTGAACCTGAGCTTCGGAATCGGTACGCGCCTGACCTGCGATATCCCGCAGGTGAAACCACTAAATATTGTCATTAAACTGGTGGAATGTAACGGCAAGCCGGTGGCGAAACTCTCCGACAGCCCAGGTAAAACTATCTGCCATGACAAAGCGTTTGTCCGCGCACTGCGTGAAGCCTTCGACCTGCCACAGGTGAAAAAGGCCAGTTAAGCAACAAAGGGAGCCCGTTGGCTCCCTTCTTCTTTATTTATTTATCATTTCTCTGTTCTGCAGTGCGAAATCTGCTTGTCAGTCGGCGGATGACAGGTAACATAGAAAGTCCCCTTTTACGGGGGAATGACATTTCTATTGGACTACTAACAGAGAGACTATTATGAGCGTTGTGCCTGTAGCCGACGTACTCCAGGGCCGCGTAGCCGTTGACAGCGAAGTCACCGTGCGCGGATGGGTGCGTACCCGCCGAGATTCAAAAGCTGGCATCTCCTTCCTCGCCGTCTATGACGGTTCCTGCTTTGATCCTGTACAGGCCGTCGTCAATAATTCTCTGTCGAATTACAATGAAGAAGTGCTGCGCCTGACGACCGGCTGCTCGGTAGAAGTCACCGGTGTGGTTGTGGCCTCTCCGGGCCAGGGACAGAGCTTCGAAATTCAGGCAACCGACGTAAAAGTGGTTGGCTGGGTTGAAGATCCGGATACCTATCCGATGGCGGCGAAGCGCCACAGCATTGAATACCTGCGTGAAGTTGCGCATCTGCGTCCGCGCACCAACATGATCGGTGCCGTGGCCCGCGTTCGTCATACGCTGGCGCAGGCGCTGCATCGTTTCTTCCACGAGCAGGGCTTCTTCTGGGTATCTACCCCGCTTATCACCGCTTCCGATACCGAAGGCGCTGGCGAAATGTTCCGCGTTTCTACGCTGGATCTGGAAAACCTGCCGCGTAACGATCAGGGCAAAGTTGATTTCGATAAAGACTTCTTCGGGAAGGAATCTTTCCTGACCGTATCCGGTCAGCTGAACGGTGAAACCTACGCCTGTGCGCTGTCTAAGATCTACACCTTTGGCCCGACCTTCCGTGCGGAAAATTCCAACACCAGCCGTCACCTGGCTGAGTTCTGGATGCTGGAGCCGGAAGTGGCCTTTGCCGATCTGGAAGACAACGCCCGTCTGGCGGAAGCCATGCTGAAGTATGCCTTTAAAGCGGTGCTTGAAGAGCGTATGGACGACATGAAATTCTTCGCTGAGCGCGTGGATAAAGATGCGGTCGCACGTCTGGAACGTTTTGTGGCGGCCGATTTTGCTCAGGTAGACTACACCGACGCCATCACTATCCTGGAAAACTGCGGTCACACGTTTGAGAACCCGGTATTCTGGGGCGTGGATCTCTCCTCCGAGCACGAGCGCTACCTTGCCGAGCAGCACTTTAAAGCGCCGGTGGTGGTGAAGAACTACCCGAAAGACATCAAGGCGTTCTACATGCGCCTTAACGATGACGGCAAAACCGTTGCCGCAATGGACGTCCTCGCACCAGGCATTGGTGAAATCATCGGTGGTTCTCAGCGTGAAGAGCGTCTGGACGTGCTGGATGCCCGTATGGCTGAAATGGGTCTGAACAAAGAAGACTACTGGTGGTACCGCGATCTGCGTCGCTATGGCACCGTACCGCACGCTGGTTTCGGTCTTGGCTTCGAGCGTCTGATTGCCTATGTCACCGGCGTACAGAACGTTCGTGACGTTATTCCGTTCCCGCGTACCCCACGTAACGCCACATTCTGATTTTCAGAAATAATCGAGGCCAGCAGAAATGCTGGCCTTTTTTATACCCGCCAGAAATTGTTGCTGAACTTAAGCAAAGTTAAAGTGCAATAACCCATCTTATGCAAAATGTTGCGGATTCTATTCTGTAATATTTACGCACAAAAAATAATCAAAAAAAGCTTGCTATCACAATTCACAGCATGGCTTAGCACACTATTTAACCACCCTCAATGTAACTGGTCTTGAGATTTCTTGACATAAAGATTCGGGTGTTGCGAAGGCTTTTACCGTCACAAAATTGCCATTTCTGTATTTAATATAAGGTTTTCATATAGATAGATAACAACCTGAGTGATTAATGCGCAACCCACCAGGAAGTTTGAGGTGCTTCACAAAGTTCCCAAAAATACACAATTTATTACACATTATTTCTTTTGGTTACTCATTTACGATATTTGTAGCATTTTCAGGCTAGCGAAACGTTGTAATGAATGGAAATATTCGTTGCAGACACAGAAAGACACCAAACTTTCATCAATAGTTCCGTAAATATTTATTCACGGCATTTATTGGCGGCAGTGGCAGGTGTCACAAAAAAACCTAATGAGGGTAATAAATAATGATGAAGCGCAATATTCTGGCAGCGGTGATCCCTGCCCTGCTGGTAGCTGGTGCGGCAAACGCAGCAGAAATCTATAACAAAAGCGGCAACAAGCTGGACTTTTATGGCAAGGCAGTCGGTGAGCACGTTTGGACCACCAACGGCAACACCGATAGCTCCGACACCACTTACGTTCGTATCGGTTTCAAAGGCGAAACTCAGATCAACGATCAGCTGACCGGTTACGGCCAGTGGGAATACAACCTGGACGCGTCTAACGCTGAAGGTTCTCAGGGTACCAAAACCCGTCTGGGCTTCGCGGGCATCAAAGCTGGCGACTACGGCTCATTCGACTACGGTCGTAACTACGGTGCAATCTACGACGTAGAATCCGCAACCGATATGCTGGTTGAGTGGGGCGGCGACGGCTGGAACTACACCGACAACTACATGACCGGCCGTACCAACGGTGTTGCAACTTACCGTAACTCTGACTTCTTCGGTCTGGTTGATGGCCTGCGCTTCGCGCTGCAGTACCAGGGTAAAAACGACTCTACCTCTCGTGATGTTGTTAAACAGAACGGTGACGGCTTCAGCTCCTCTGTAAGCTACGACATCGGCGAAGGCTTCGGCGTGTCTGCGGGCTATGCTAACTCCAACCGTACCGTTGCTCAGAAAGCTGACGGTGCTGGCGATAAAGCAGAAGCCTTTGCAACTTCTGCTAAGTACGATGCGAACAACCTGTACGCAGCGGTAATGTACTCCCAGACCTACAACATGACCCCAGAAAACGATAAGACTTTTGCGAACAAAACGCAGAACTTCGAAGCTGTGGTTCAGTATCAGTTCGACTTCGGTCTGCGTCCGTCCATCGGTTACGTGCAGACTAAAGGTAAAGACCTGGCAGCCCGTACTGCTAACGGTTCTACCTTCAGCGGCGGCGACGCTGACCTGACCAAATACGTCGAAGTCGGTACCTGGTACTACTTCAACAAGAACATGAACGTTTATGCCGCGTACAAGTTCAACCTGCTGAACGACAACGACTACTCTAAAGCAACCGGTCTGGCCACTGACGACCAGGCTGCTGTAGGTATCGTTTACCAGTTCTAATCAGCACGCCACTTTGTTATATGCTTAATAAACAGGGCTTCGGCCCTGTTTTTTCATTTCTGGTAGTAAAAAATGGCGAGTTTTGAGAAGCCTCTCGCTTTTCGTGGCAAACGGTTGGCATTTTGTAAAACTCCCGTTAACCTGATAGCGGATTTCCCTTCTGTAATCACAATGGAACCTCGTCATGTTTGAGAACATTACCGCTGCTCCTGCCGACCCAATCCTGGGCCTGGCCGATCTGTTTCGTGCCGATGAACGTCCAACCAAAATCAACCTTGGGATTGGCGTCTATAAAGATGAAACGGGAAAAACTCCGGTTCTGACCAGCGTAAAAAAAGCAGAACAGTACCTGCTGGAAAATGAAACCACCAAAAACTACCTCGGCATCGACGGTATTCCGGAATTCGGTCGCTGCACTCAGGAGCTGCTGTTCGGTAAAGGCAGCGAGATTGTCAGCAGCAAGCGTGCACGTACCGCCCAGACCCCGGGTGGTACCGGTGCACTGCGCGTTGCCGCAGACTTCCTCGCGAAGAACACCAGCGCGAAACGCGTCTGGGTGAGCAACCCAAGCTGGCCGAACCACAAGAGCGTGTTTAATGCCGCTGGTCTGGAAGTGCGTGAATACGCCTACTATGATGCCGCCAATCACTCTCTCGACTTTGACGGCCTGCTGAACAGCCTGAAAGAAGCTCAGGCGGGCGACGTGGTGCTGTTCCACGGCTGCTGCCATAACCCAACCGGTATCGATCCTACGCTTGAGCAGTGGGAAACCCTGGCGAAGCTTTCCGTTGAGAAAGGCTGGCTGCCGCTGTTTGACTTCGCCTACCAGGGCTTTGCCCGTGGTCTGGAAGAAGATGCCGAAGGCCTGCGCGCGTTTGCTGCGCTGCACAAAGAGCTTATCGTCGCGAGCTCCTTCTCCAAAAACTTCGGCCTGTACAATGAGCGTGTAGGCGCCTGTACCCTGGTGACCAATGATGCCGACAACGCTGACCGCGCATTCAGCCAGATGAAGTCCGTTATTCGTGCCAACT
The DNA here is from genome assembly GCF_000735455.1 of Yokenella regensburgei ATCC 49455. GTDB lineage: Bacteria > Pseudomonadota > Gammaproteobacteria > Enterobacterales > Enterobacteriaceae > Yokenella > Yokenella regensburgei. The sequence goes on from NZ_JMPS01000087.1 coordinate 43,278, forward strand.
ACTCCAACCCGCCGGCACACGGCGCTTCCGTCGTGGCGACCATCCTCAGCAACGATGCGCTGCGCGCTATCTGGGAGCAGGAACTGACCGACATGCGCCAGCGCATTCAGCGCATGCGTCTGCTGTTCGTGAACACGCTGCAGGAGAAAGGCGCTAACCGCGATTTCAGCTTCATCATCAAGCAGAACGGTATGTTCTCGTTCAGCGGGCTGACCAAAGAGCAGGTAATGCGTTTACGTGACGAATTTGGTGTCTATGCCGTTGCTTCTGGCCGTGTCAACGTTGCCGGGATGACGCCGGACAATATGGCACCGCTGTGTGAAGCGATTGTCGCGGTACTGTAATTACAGTCATAACGTGAAAAGAAAAAAGGCCGCTTACGCGGCCTTTTTTATGACTTACCAGACAGGGAGTTCATCCTGCAGGAAAGGATTATGCAAACGCTCTTCACCCAGCGTCGATAACGGTCCATGTCCTGGAATAAACGTCACGTCATCGCCAAGCGGCAACAGTTTGTGTTTAATCGAATCGATAAGCTGATTGTGATTGCCACGAGGGAAATCACTGCGCCCTACTCCACCTTTGAAAATAACATCGCCGGAAATCAATAACCGGGAAGCGTCATCAAAGAACACGATGTGTCCGGGAGTATGCCCAGGACAGTGCAGCACCTGGAGAGTAATATTACCAACGCTGACCTTATCGCCTTCATTTAGCCAGCGATCCGGCGTCAGCGGCGGGCAGTCGCCCAGACCAAACATTTTGCTCTGAGCGGGAAGTCCCTGCAGCCAGAACTCATCTTCTTTTTCCGGACCAATCACCGGCACACCGTAGTGTTCCGCCAGCTCTGCCGCCGCACCCACGTGGTCGAGGTGACCGTGCGTCAGGAGGATTTGCATCAGGGTTACCCCAGCGGCAGCCACTTCCTGTTTGATACGCTCGGCGTCGCCGCCGGGATCGACCAGCGCGGCCAGTTTGGTTTGTTCACACCAGATTAACGAGCAGTTCTGGGCGAACGCGGTAACCGGAATAAGACGATAGTTCATGATTATCCTTGTTTTTTTACCAGGTCCGTACCGGACCGGTATCAATATGCACAAAGTTACTACGTGGGTAATATCCTACACCACCTGAGCGCATAGATAACGCCGCTTTGCGAATATTGTTTAAAGCAATACCTTCAATATGGAAATCCATTGCCTGACCTTTTGTGTGGTAACTCTGTTTTGCTACCCCACGGCTGTGCGCGCGCAGTTCATTATTGGTATCCAAAGAACGATATCCAGAAATAAGCTGAACGGGTTTATTTGTGCCAAGCAATCCCTGGAGGCGATAAAGCTGGTCGAATAAAGAAGGGTCGATGGATTTTATTTTATTCGCGCGGTAATCACGGAAAAAATGGTTAAGTCTTGCTAATTCATCCTGAATATAGCCTCTGCCATCGAAAAACTCCGCTTTTAATGATTCGCCGGTATGAAGATTGTTCAGCGTCAAAATCCGCGGTCGGGGGGTCGAGAGGGTGGCAAATGCTGGCGTCGGTAAGATGGCTGCGGCCCCAAGGGCAACACCACCCAGCGCCAGCAGTTTGCGGCGATTAGCGTCAAATTTGTCCATGATAATCAGGTCTACAAGTAAGGTTTATCGTAATTTATGCTTTTGCGCACAAAGGGCACCTTACCGGGCATTACCGCGGCCGTCAAGGCAACCCAATCCCAGGAATAGCGCCCCTTATAGCCTTCATAGGGGCGTTTTCCTGTTCTATACGACAACCGAATGGACAGAACTACTTCATTTACCTGATTAATTGTTCCGCTTTTGACAGAATTTGTGCGCCAGATCGCGCAGTGAGGTCATAATTGTAAATATCTGTTCGATATTGTGTCCGACCATCAGCGCCCACAAATGCGGTCAAATAATAGAGGTTAACCGGAATATTTTGTCGAATATTGACGTAACGTGTATCACCTTGTTTCAGCGCATCGGAAATGCGTGAATCATTCCAGCCAGCATCCTGCAACAGCATATTCGCCAGGTCAGAAGCTTTATTTACGCGCACGCAACCTGAGCTTAACGCCCTGACATCTTTCTGGAAAAGATTATGGTTTGGCGTATCGTGCAGATAAATCGCTTCTGAGCTCGGCATGTTGAACTTGTAACGCCCCAGCGAGTTAGTTGCCCCCGGAGCCTGCTGGAAGCGGAACGGCAGGTTGGATGGCGTGATAGTCGACCAGTCAACATGCCAGGGGTTAATCGTCTCTTTGCTGTTCCAGCCGCGCAGCACGGTGTAGTTGTGGCGCTCCAGGTATCCCGGATCGTTCCACACCTTCGGCAGAATATCTTTTTTCGCAAGCGTTGGCGGCACGTTCCACGGCGGGTTGACCACCACGTTGTTCAGCGCGCTGCTCATCATCGGCGTTTTACGATCGGGGCGACCGACAATCACCCGTGAAGCCAGCACCTGATCGCCGTTCTGGTAGTACTCCAGCGAAAATGCCGGAATGTTCACCATAATGGCTGTCGAGAGCTTGCCCGGCAGCAGACGCAGGCGCTGGATATTCAGCGCCAGCACCCCTGCCCGCTGTGCAGGCGTCACGTTCAGCCAGTCACGAGTGGACGGCCCTATCACGCCATCGGCGCCCAGCCCCTGACTTGCCTGAAAGCGTTTTACCGCCTCGACCAACTGGCGGTCATAGACCGGCGATTCCGATTTAGCGGTGTTATGTTTTTTCGCCGACGGACTCACCACCGGGCTATCGCCTGGCAGGGCGATATGCGGTGCGGGGTCCATCATGCCGGAACGACGCAGGATCTCCCGCAGCGCCAGCACGTCTTTGCCCGATTGCCCCGGGTTCAACTTACCGCTACCGGTCAGCTGCGGCCAGGGACGGGAGTCCGCCACCAGCGCCAGCAACGACTGGTGCATTGCCGCATACTGCGGATGCTGTGGCGCCAGCCCGGCAATAAATGTCGCCAGCGAACCGTTATCCAGCGCCAGCTGCCACTGGTTTATCACCGAAAGCGGTGGTGTAGCCAGCGTGTAAGGTTTTTCGCTATAGAGCCAGCGCGTACCCTGCATCGAGATATTGCTGAGGTAATGCAGATACCCCATCATCGCATCCGAGAGCACCACATCGCGGGCAACGCCGCTGACGTTTGGATCGGTCAACAGTTCTACCCAACGGATAAACTGCGGCTGGAAGCCAGCGATGGCGACCTCTGCAAGCTGCTGCTGAAACGCCTGTACGGCGTCACGATTTTCCCACATGGGTTTCATCGAACGCGCGGCATAAAGCCCGGTAAGCGCGTTCATGTAGACGGGGGTATATCCCGCAGGCAGGAGAGACAGGATCTCACTACGGGCTTTTGCTGCAGCACCTTCGGGCAGCGGCTGGATGCCAGCCATCATGGCGACGGAATTAGACTCACTACTCGCAGGTGCCATTGCCGTGGACGTCTCAGCCAGGGTGGCAGAGCTGTCGGTAGGCACCATTTCAGGCTCATCGGCCTGGACGCTGAACAGTGGAGCAATGGTGAATGTCAGGCAAACACTCAGCGCTGACAGTCGACGTAATCTGGCTTTATTAAGCAACATCCCTTGCCCCCTGTTAACATTGCCGGCCTCTCAGAACGGGCCTTTTTCTCAGTATATGAAGACAAAAAATCTTTTGCCTCTCTAAATGTAAAGAAGTTTAAAGATAATACTACAATCGCCGCTCAATACTGATAACAAAAAGGGCGACACGCCGGTCGCCCTTTATTTTCAGTCAATTTCTTGCCTACGAGGCATCTGCCGTTCCGGGCAGCGTCTCCGGCAACTGTGCCGCAAATCCGCGCAGTCCCACCACGTGAACGTGTTCGTGGTTGTGCACCACTTTACGTACCAGCTTGTAGGTTGTGCCTTTTTCCGGACTGATATTTTCCGGGGCCGCGATGATGAGCTGCATCTCGAGGCGTTCGCAGAGCTCAAACAACGTGGCGATAGAGCGGGCATCCAGACGGGCCGCTTCATCAAGGAACAGCAGACGGCATGGCGAAATGTCTTTCCCACGCAGGCGACGCGCTTCGTCTTCCCAGCTCTGGACCACCATAACCAGAATCGACATCCCGGTACCGATAGCTTCACCGGTCGACAGCGCACCGGATTCCGCACGCAGCCAGCCGTCGGAACCACGGTTAACTTCCACCTCCATTTCGAGGTAGCTACGATAATCCAGCAGCTCCTCGCCGATGGTTTGCGGGGTACGCTGCCCCATATCAATCTGCGGGTTCAGGCGCTGATACAGTTTCGCCAGCGCTTCAGAGAAGGTCAGGCGGTTGCTGTTGAACAGATCCTGATGCTGTTCGTGCTGTTCGGAAAGCACTTCCAGCAGCGTGGAGTGCGTTTCACGGACGTTAACGTTCAGACGGACGCTGTTAACCTGACCGAAGGAGACGCTCTGCAGACCCTGGTTAAGCATACGAATACGGTTCTGCTCGCGCTGAATGGTTTTGCGAATGATGTTCGCTACGCTTCGGGAGCTGATAGCCAGCTTCTGCTCGCGGGAGGTCAGCTCTTCCGTCAGACGACCCAGTTCGATTTCCATCTGTTCGATGGCTTCCACCGGATCGTCGGTGCGGATGATGTCCTGGCGGATACGCTCGCGCAGGTGCTGATACACCGCCACGAAGAACTGGATTTTACGCTCCGGACGCTTCGGATCTTCCGACATACGCAGCACATCGCGCAGGTGTTCGTTATCCGCCACCGCCAGACGCAGCGCACCGAGCGCCTTATCCGACATCGAACGCAGCTCGTCGCCGGAGAGATAGGCCAGCTCGCGACGATGCAGACGGCGCTCTACGCCATTGTCTTTCACCAGACGCATGACCGCACACCAACCCGCCTTCGCGCTCACCACCTGTTCGCGCATCTCAAGATAATCACGTTCCAGCTTGCGCAGCTTACGGGTCAGGTTATCCATCTCCGCTTCGCAGAAGGTCAGTGCTTTCTCAAGCTGATTGCGGCGTGAACGGTTGTTGCTGAGCTGAGTATGCAGCTCATCGCGGCGCTGACGCGCGCGCTCTTCCGCCCCGGCGTCGGCACGCACGCCGATGTCCTGCAGCTCGCGCTGCAGATCGCCCAGCAGCTCTTTCTTGGTTTCCCAGGAGCTTTTCAGCGATGCCAGCACCTGGCTGAACTGACTCAGTTGGGCGGCGTGATTACGCATCGTTTCACGCGCGCGGGCACGCTCGGCTTCCGCCTGCTCCAGACGCTGGCGCAGTTTTTCGTTCAGATCGCTGTTGCCGCTCAGCATTTCTGCCGAGTCGGAATAGCTAAAGTGGGCCCGGCGCTGAACCACTTCCGTCAGGGCAAACGCCTGCTGACGTGCGTCACGCTGGACTTGCTGAGAATACGTGTAATCTTCGCGCAGCTGTTCGAACTGCTCAGGATCGCTTTGCAGAACGGAGGCAATCGGCTCAAGCTTCGCCAACTGGTTGCCGTGCTGCTGGATAAAGCGCGCGGCTTCCTGTGCGTCGTCGAGGCGCTCCTGAATTTCATCCACACGGTCGGCCAGCGTTTCGTCCGCCAGCAGATTCAGACGTGGCAGCAGGCGGTTAAGCTGGGCGACCCCTTCTTTCGCCTGTTCGTACTGCGCGCGGCTCTGCTGGTTATCGCTCTCGTGGGTGCTGAGGGCGCGTTCCAGTTCGTTGCGACGGCCGTTCAGTTTGCGGATTTCTGCTTCCGGATCCACCTCGAAGGCAACGGCCAGGTGGCTACCGATAAAGCGGCTGAAGGACTGGTGCAGCCGCTGGGTTTTCTGTACGTCGAACGACAGGGTCGCAAAGCGCTCTGAGAGAGTTTCACGCTCAGCGTGCAGACTCTCAATACGGTTTTCACGCGCCGCGCGGCCAAACAGCGGCAGCGACGGGAAGCGCGAGTAGCGCCACTGGCGATCTGCGACTTTGACCACCACCGCTTTTTCCAGCTCGTCGACGCTGAACACGCTGTCATCAAAGGACTGCGGATCCCCTTCGATCAGGTAGAGATCTTCCGGGCAATCTTCCAGCCCTTCCAGCTGTTCGGCAACGAGAGACAGATCCGGCACCACGATAGCGTGACGCGACGGGCCATACAGCGCCGAGAAGTACGGTGCATCTTCGAGGCTAACGTCGTCATAGATTTCTGACAGCAGTACGCCGCCAAAACGTTCTGCCAGCGCATTCAGGCGCGGATCTTCAGATCCCCCCGGCTGGCTTAAACGCTCGATTTCATCGTCAACCGCACGTTTACGCGCGCCGACTTCATCACGCTCAACAATCGCCTCACGCTCGCGTTCCAGCAGCTGTTGCAGATATTCGGTAACGTCCTGGCTTGATTCAAACTGCTCGCCGCTCTGCTCGCTCAGCTGGTTCAGGCTGCTTTGCGCCTGCAGCCAGACCGGCGCACGCTGCAGCAGGGTCTGAATACGCGCCTGCAGCTGTTCCATCTCCTGGCGCAGCTGCATGCGTTTTTCACTGGCGGAAGAGACGCTGTCGCTCAGCGAAGCAATACGCGCTTCCAGCTCGTGGTGCAGCGTTTCCAGTTCGTCGATCTCGTAGTGCTTGCCCTGACGCTTGCAGAATTCCGCCAGCAGACGCTCGGCTTCCTGCTGCTCGCGCAGGCGCTGTTCCAGCTCGTTCAGACGACCGCGCAGCGAAGGCACCTGCTCTGCCAGGTGACGCTGATTCACACCTTCACGCAGAAGGCTCCGCGCCACGTCCCAGGCTTCATCACGCGCCAGTGGACCATTGATGGCAGCCACCAGCTGGAAAGCCTGTTCGAACTGGCTGTGCGCGGTTTGCGCCACGCTCATTTTCTGTTCCAGCGACAGCAGACGCTCGGTAGCTTCCTGCTCTTTCGCCTGGAAAGTTTCCAGCCATTCGTCGGCGCTGTCTGCGGTCAGATCCGGCAGGTGACACAGCTCTTTCGCGCGGGCTAACGCCTGCAATGCCTGGTTGTACTGAATAGCGCGGGTTTGCTGTACGTCCAGCGCCTGCTGGTAGTCAGCAAGCTGGCTTTTCAGCTCATCCACTTCAAGCTCGGCGGCTTCCGCCCGGGCTTCGTTCTCTTCCTGCTGCTCGGTGGCTTCAGCCACCACTTCGTTCTGCTCTTCGAGACGGATCTGCAGCTCTTCCAGATCGGCATCATAGCGCTCGATCTTCTCCTGCTGGCGCAGCGCGGTTTGCACCAGGTTCAGGTGATCGCTGGCGGCCTGGTAATCGGCCTCCAGATCCCCTTCCGCCCCGTTGTGCTCCTGCAGCTCGCGGGCCATCTCGACGTGCTTATACTGTTCGGCGGCCAGCTGCTGGCGCGAGGTCAGCAGTTCACGACGAAACTCCAGCGCTTTATCCAGGTGGATACGACGCTCGTTGGCGTGACGCATGTAGTCTGCGGCCACATAGTCGGTCGCTTCGGAAATCAGATGTTTAAACAGGTCACGATCTGACTGGGTAACGCGAATCGCTTCCAGGGTCATGCGGTTTTCGCGCAGCGCCGCTTCCATATCCTGGAAGGCTTTACGTACACCGCTGTTTTCCGGCAACAGGTAGTCGCGCAGCGAGCGGGTAATGGCGCTGGAGATCCCGCCGTACAGCGAGGCCTCAATCAGGCGATAGAATTTGCTACGGTCAGAGGCGGAGCGCAGACGACGGGCAATCACCCCCAGATCGAACATCAGAGAGTGGTAGTCAGTGATGGAGTTGAACTGCTTGAACTGCACGCCTTCCATCTCGTCGAGCTTCTCTTTGAGCTCCTGCAGCGTCAGCACGCGCGCCTGGCGCTCGTTGAGCGTTTCGGTCAGCAGCTGCGTGGGCTGAATAGCGGTTGGCAGCCCCTGAATAGCGAACGGTTTGATGTCGACTTTACGGTCGCGACCGGCGACCTGCTGCAGACGCACCCCAACCACCACGCGCTGGTGACGGGAGTTGATGACGTCCAGCACCGAATAGCAGACACCGGCTTTCAGTTTACCGTGCAGGCCTTTATCGCGTGAACCGCTGGTTGCGCCCGCTTCCGTGGTGTTACGGAAGTGCAGCAGCGTCAGGTCGGGGATCAGCGCCGTAACGAACGCTGCCATGGTGGTGGACTTCCCTGCTCCGTTACCGCCCGAGAGCGTAGTCACCAGCTCATCAAGGTCAAAGGTACGGGCAAAGAAACCATTCCAGTTAATCAGCGTCAGCGAGCGAAACTTACCACGTTCAATCATTACTCTTCCTCCCCGCTATCCGGCTGATTCTCATCATTCTCATCATTCAGTTGCAGATGGTTTTCAATCGCCATCGCTTCGCCGTCGCGGATCATACGCAGCTGTGCTTCACGGGCGTCATCACCTGAACGCACGTCGGCGCCAAAGCGGAACACCGACTCGGTGATGCGGAATTTGCTGCTGTCGTGGCCCATGAACCACACCATGCCGAGACGACGCAGGCGGTTAAGCGACGAGCGCACTTTTTCCTGCAGTTTCTGCCGGTCGAGGTCAGAGCCGGTCGAGCGGTTATTCACAAGCTTCAGCAGTTTGCTTTCATCGGCAAGGGTCAGCAGCTCGTCGTAGAGCTCCTGCTGAGTGAAGATCCCTTCGTTAGCCAGACGCTCCGGGCTCAGGTAGAGATAACAGAGGATCTTACCCACCATCATGTCGAGCTCGGAGAGCACTGAACGCGGAATCAGCGTAGTGGAACGCGGACGCAGGTAGAAGAACCCTTCCGGCGCGCGGATGAGCTCAACGTTATAGCGGGCGTAAAACTCTTCCAGGTATTCCTGAAAATCCATCAAAAACGCATGATTATCCAGCTCGTCGAGACCGATATGACGGCCCGCACGCAGCGCGCTATCGAGCGCCGGGAAAATCGGGTTGGCCAGCGCCTGCGCCAGTTTAACTGGCATCACTTGTTCAATATTTGTCAATGACATGCGCCTGTACCTTGGCTCCGTAATCATTAATCGGCTGCCACTTCGGCGGCAGTCCGGTGAAATCTGCTTGTGCGATACCCAGGCGTACCGCCTGGTCGACAACAATACGCGCGACGTCAAAGTGGCGCGCACGCGGGTATTGCACGAGGTATTCGCGCACCACCAGACCCAGATCCAGCGGCAGCGACTTGTCCTTGTAGATGACCAGCTGCTGTTCAATCAGCGCGGCAAGCTGCTCGCGGATCTCGTTAAACTCTTCGTACTCTAGATCAACCGGCAGTTCCCCGGTTACTTCTTCGTCACGCAGCGTCATCTCTTCATCGCGCATATCCAGCAGACGATCGGCGCTGGCGTAGGTTAATGCCCACGGCGCATCGAAATAACTCTGTACGGACTGGCGGAGACGCTGGGCAAAGACGCGGTTTTTGTCCATGTCGATGGCGGTACGAATAAACTTGTGTACGTGTCTGTCGTAACCGATCCACAAGTCGATTGCCTGCTGGCCCCAGCTGACGATACGGTCAAGTTTGCTCTGCAGGTCAAATACCAGGCGGTCAACAAAGTGCAGATCGTCATGAGCAAGGGTCGCATCCTGAATGCGCAGCAGGTTAGCCTGTAGCTTATCACCCGCAGCATCCAGCGTGTCCTGCAGCTCGCGCAGCGTACCCGAGGTTTCTGACAGCAGCAGTTCGCAGCTTGAAATCGCCGCGCGCCAGTCTTTATTCAGCAACTGGGCAATGTCGTCTTTCACCAGCTGCTGCTGTTCATCCATCACCCGCTGGGTGAGGTCGATACTGTCGAAAATTTCTGCGACCGAATATTTCAGCGGCGCATAGACGTTGCGGTGCCAGTGGAATTCATCCCCACCTTCGTCGGCGGCGTCAGCGGCGCGCTTCAGTTCACCCGCCACGATAGACAGCTGCATAGACAGGCGCAGCGTAGAAAACTCACGCTGGCGAATGTAGTAATCGGTGATGCCAATCCCTAATGGCGTCAGACGATAAATCGCATTCCCTTCCGTCAGCTCGCTGGTAAAGCGGTTCAGCAGACGTTGACGAACCATATCGTTGATCGCGTTGTTGGCGCGAACGCCGATCGTTTCACTGGTTTGCTCAAACGCATCACTCACGTGACGAAACGCATCCACCAGCTCACCTTCGGTCATTTCCCCTTCCAGACGCTCGCCGTTTAATGTGGCGACCGCCAGCAGGAACGAGAGTCTGTCGACCGGCAGCGAGATGGAGAAATCGTTTTTTCGAGCCCAGGCAACCAGTTCAGGGACTGTCTGGGAAAATTCACTCATCGTTTTTCCTTGTATCTACCCACGGCTTGCGCGCGGTAACATGAATGTAACGGCCCAGACTAATGTACGGTTCCAGACGGCAGTAGCGCGTTTCCAGTTCGAGCAAAATAGCGAAACTGTCGCGTTGCTTATGTTTTTCGCGCAGGTAGTCATGAAACACCCGCACCCCGGTTTTCCCGGTAATTTGCCAGCCAATCTCTTCCAGCCAGCCGTAGACCTGCTCTGGCTCGCGCGGATAATCTGGTGAAAGCGTACGCTTTTTCTTTTTCGGCATGCCGAGCTGCACGTAATCAAAATTTCCGGCAACCATGTTATGCATCAGCAGACCGTTAGCATTGTAGAACATTAACGACAATGCGCCGTCAGGACGCAGTACTGACCACAGCGTTTGCAAAACCGCCTGCGGTGCTGCAACCCATTCCAGCACGGCATGAAACAATATCAGATCAACCGGGCTTTCCAAATGTTCTGCAACGTCCTGCACCGCGCATTGTACAAAATGCATGCTGCCGCTCACACCTTTCTCTTCTGCCGCCTGACGAGCGCGGGCAATCATCTCACCGGAGAGATCGCACAGCGTCACATGGTGGCCAAGCTCTGCCATTTTGATCGCCGTCTGCCCTTCTCCACCCCCGGCGTCCAGAACGCGCAGCGGCGCGTTGCCGAATGTCTCGAGCAGTACGGAGAGATCCTGCCACAGGATCGCCTGACGCAGCTGGCCCTTGGTGGTGCCATAGATATTGCGCGCAAACTTTTCTGCGATGTCATCAAAATTGCGATCCTGCATCAACTTCTCCGCGAGCGTGGCAAAAGTCGTATTTTGTCACAGACGCGACAAGGAATGGAGCAGTCTGGTGTAATATCCCTGCATTCTCCCCGCTGTATGGTTAAAAAAGGAACCATCAAGGATGCTTTTTACGCTAAAAAAGGTCATTGGCGGCATGTTGTTACCGCTTCCGCTGCTGCTACTGTTGATGGGCTTAGGATTGTTCCTGGTATGGTGTAGTCGTTTCCAGAAAACCGGGAAAAGCTTCATTAGCGTCGCCTGGATCCTTTTACTGGCCTTGAGCCTGCAACCCGTCGCTGACTGGTTACTCAAACCAATAGAAAATACCTACCCGACCTGGCGCGGCGAAACGAAGGTGCAATATGTTGCCGTGTTAGGCGGCGGCTATACCTGGAACCCCGACTGGGCGCCCAGCTCTAACCTTATCAATAACAGTCTGCCACGGGTAACGGAAGGGATCCGCCTATGGCTTGCCAATCCAGGAGCGAAGATGATTTTCACCGGTGCACCGGCACCTGGCAACCCGGTCAGCACCGCCGAGGCGGGGGCCCGCGTGGCGGAAAGCCTTGGCGTGCCGCGCAGCGATATCCTGGTGCTGGATAAACCGAAAGATACCGAGGAAGAGGCAAGTGCGATTAAAGCTGCCATCGGCGATGCCCCGCTCCTGGTGGTGACGTCAGCCTCACATCTTCCACGGGCGATGATCTTCTTCCAGCACGCCGGGCTGCACCCGCTGCCGGCACCGGCAAACCAGATGGCCATCGACTCTCCGTTGAATCCCTGGGAACGGGCTATCCCCTCGCCGCTGTGGCTGATGCACAGCGACAGAGTCGGTTACGAGACGCTCGGGCGTATCTGGCAGTGGCTTAAAGGCTCGTCAGGCGAGCCAGGGGAGTAGCGCTTTTGTCGCTAAATCGAAGTTCGCGCGGTTGAAGCGTCCGGTATTGACCAACTGCGAGACTTCATCCCACAGCAAATACAGCCAGCGCCGCCAGAGGAAAGATTCCGACACCGGCGCGCGCTGGAGGTAGTGCCAGAGCAGCCCTTCCGCAAGCCCGCTATCCGCCAGACGAAACAGCTCATACTCACGCGGCGCCCACAGCATAGTGCCTGGGTTTACCATTGCCAGCAGCTGATCGCTTCGCGACTCTTTCAGCATACTGCGCAGGCTAAAGTTACCGTGCACCATCACACAGTTATCGTTAAACCCTTCGAACAGGGCCGGGAGGCATTCACGGGTACGAAACAGGATGCGCTTATCCTGCATAGTGAGCCCGGTATTGTGATAGAGGTTGAGGGTACTCCACAGCATTTCAACGCGCTGGCGGTACCAGTTAGTCCACAGATTTTCCTGGGTGTTGTCTACCTGACCGACGCAGCCGCGGCTGTCGTGGCGGTGCCAGGCAAGCAGCCCTTCCACAATCTGGTCTTTGAGGTGTTCCCACCGTTCAGGGGTCCTGGCGGGGGCTTCGACCGAGACGCCACGCAGGCGTTCGATGAGCAAAACGTCCGGCCCGGGATGCTCTTCGTGGGTCATGACGCCGTAGACCACCGGCATTCTGATGGTGCCGCTGCGCGCCAGCATGCCTATTTTCCAGGCCAGTTGCTGCGCAAGACCGGGGGTGGAGAAGCTTTTTGCCAGCAACGGCATGGCGTTTCCCTGCGCGTCATACAGCGACCACAACGCGGAGTCGACTTTCTCACTCACGCATTCCACCCGACTCAGCGATTCGCCCAGCAGGTGACTCAGTTCAGCGCGCAGTTGTTCCATCTCAGATTACCCCCACAATGGCTGGAGCTTTCATAATGAGCGTCCTGACGGAAGAAGTCACCCGGATAAGATCAAAGTCGCGGCTGAAAAATGATAAAAAATGAATGTTTTTTGTAAACCTATACTCAATACGTTCCAATTAACCTTCTGTCACTATTTATCCGTGCCCGGATATATTATCCCCTGCCGTTTAAAATCCGCTGCACAAGGATAGCAAATTCAGTAATCCTTATTAAACTTAATGCGTACTCTGCATTATTAACAGAAATTAACCTCGTTCATTCCTTACCTCAGATAAAATATCAGGAGCCATGATGACTCTCGTTACACTCTCTCCCGCAGATTTTTTTGCGCTAGATGATTTTATGTATTTTCAGCAGGACCGCTTAGATGATACCGTTACCGAGCAAGAAATTAATAGTATTATCGATATCACAGCTATGCCGGGTAAACTGCATATTCTGGACACGCCCTGTGGCTATGGACGCCATAGCAAAGCACTGATGCAGCGAGGTCATCAAGTGACCGGGATTGACCTTTCCCCCCGTTTTATCGATCAGGCTCAAACCTATCCCCCTGGTCAGCAAGGAACCTTTATTCTCGGCGAAATGGATACCCAGGTCGGTGAGGCGTTATTTGATCTGGTGCTGATTCTTTTTAATTCATTCGGCTATTACCCGCATCCCCGTAACGTTAATTTTCTGGAACGTTGTGCGCTGCAATTAAAACCTTCTGGGAAAATTGTTATTGATACAATTAATGGAGCCACTCTGCAAACTTCAGGTTTTATGCAACCCGTGGTAATAGGCAAAGGAGAAGAAAGTCTGAGAATAGAAAAACAGATCGCAGACATTCAGTATGAGGAAGGCATCAACCTGCATTACACCATTACTTCACAACGAAAAACGCAGACCACCCGGACGGCGCTGGATGTGGTGTTTTACCGCCCTGAAGAGCTGGACGCCATTTTGAAACGTAGCGGCTTCAGGCAGACCACTTTTTACTCCGGCCTGCTGGGTGAGAAAAGTTGGGATCCGCAGAGTAAAAAAATGGTCGTCGTCGCACAGAAGTAATCACCCTGCCTCTTCCTGCTTCTGGCGATGCAGAGCCAGCGCAGGAAGAGTATGAATAAGCAGCATTCTAATAATATGGTTTGCCATTACAAAACCGGCATCAGCCTTCAGCGCCAGCGCCGCAAACGACATTGACTCCACGCTGCCGGGTACCCAGGAGAGAATAAGCAGATAGAAAGGGTAATCAAGCAGACGTGATGCCCCCAACGCCATCACGACGGTCACGCCCAGGCTTAGCGCAATCAGCTGTACCGATGACGCCAGGTGACGCACAAATTCCGTCAGTGAAAACGACGTAAAATGGTGCCCAATCAATATGCCCATCAGCACCATGCTCAGTTGATTAAGAATATCCGGAAAATGTAACGGCTCAGGTGCCAACGAGTGAAGCAGCGCGGAACACAGCAGCGAAGTCATCATATAAGGCGCAGGAAGGTGCCAGCGCTCCAGTAGCCGTCCCGTGATAAATCCGGCAACCCCAATCCCCAACAACCACAATGCGTTTACTGGCGAACTGAGTTCGGGCCACGCCAGGTGCGCACCTGGGGCCCCTTCTCCCCCGGCGATCATACCGGCCAACAGTGTGAGCGTAATCAGACGCAGAGAGTGTGAAATGACGATTTTTTGCGGCGGTGCGTTGATGTGAGTGGCCAGCGCCAGTACCGCTGCCATTGCTCCCGGGACCGCGCCGAGCAGCGCCTCATCTTTACTCCAGTGCAAGCGGCGAACGCACCATTGATAATTCACCACAAACTGCAGCAGTAAGCACAAACACAGCATCAAAAGAAGCGTGAACAGGCTCCCGCTCTCACCAAACGTCATGCCGCGAAACATCAGCCCAATAGAGGTGCCAAGCGACAGCTGGATAAGTGTGATACTCCCGGGAACCGCTGGAACTGACACCCGCCAGCGTTTAAGTACCATCACCGCCACCAGTGGGCCAAACATCATGCCAAGCGGGACGTTGCCAAAGGTTAACACCCCTCCGGCCAGCAAGCAGAGCAGAAATCCGGCGGCAGTCTTCATCTCTCCTCTCCCTGAGCACATTCAGCCAATGGCGTATCATGCCAACCACTGATAACCGCCTGACGCGCCTGACTGTGCAGCACATCAATGTTACCTACTGCATAGTAATCTCCGACCGTTAATTGACCGATGCATTTGATACCGGAAACGGTACGTCCTGCGACATCCTGCAAACACAAGGAATCAGAGCACACCCTTATCCCACCAAAAGGGTGCTCGCAGGCCATACCGCGCTGCACCAGGCGCTGTGCCAGCGGGTAGCTCGCAGGGGCACTGCTGATCCCACTGGCGTTAATTACTTTACTGGCAACGATCGGCTCACGACCGGGAACAGCAATGGTAAATCCTTGCCTGCGGGGGGTTATCGCGATATCTCCATGAAGATGTTCCAGCTTACCGCTACGAAACAGCGCGGCAATCTTTTCCGCATTCGGGGAAGCAATCGGGATCCGCAACTGCTGCCATCGTGGCTGCCAGCGCAGGATAAAGTGCTGGCGCTGGTGCTCGCTCAGTTTACGCCAGGCATAGCTCACCGTATTATTCAGCGCGAGCAGGATACTCATCGCCGTAACCCCTGGGTCCGCATGCTGGATGAACTGGCTCAGGGAACAATGATGCGCGTTGAACTCCCTGCGTAATAACCGAAACAACTGAGCTACCGTGATGCGCCCGTGCGCCACCAGCAGCCTGTCGATTTCGTCTGTGGTAAAGGCCTGCGGCGTAATGTCGCAATAACCTTCTATCTGCCGAGGCAGCGCCCCTTTACGCGAAAGAAAATAGATCTTTCGGCATTTTGAAGCGAGCGCGATTGCCGCATCATGTGCCGATAATCGGCTGCCAATGATCGCGACACAGTCATCACGCGTGATATCCAGACAGCTGACTGGCCAGACCGAATCATAATAACCGGGCTGATGACGCAAGCCGTAAGGATCATGACTGGTTGCCGTTCCCAGACAAAGAAAGCAGCGATGATAGAAACGGTCTGTACCGTCTTCTGTCTGCACGCGCAGGCATGTTTCCAGGGAGAACACATCGATCACCCTCTGAGGCACAATATTAAGCTCAATGCCAAGACTGGCGGCCTGCTGCTGGCACTCCCGTAGCTGATGGCAGAGAAACTGGCCAAAGCGTGCTCGTGGTAGAAAAGCGCTATCGGTAACCGGTGCTTTCGGGTCATGCCTGGCAAGCCATGCGCCAAAATCCCCTCTCTCCCGAAAATACATAGAATTCACCGGGCGATTTAACAGGTTGGTACTGACATCCTCGGCAAAGGCGGTGCCAACCGCGAGTTTTTCAGGGACATCAAACAGGGTAATACTGGCAACGTCTCCTTTCGCGTGCTCCAGCAGTTGTGCCAGCACTGAGAGTCCGGTGTAGCCTGCGCCGACGATCGCATAACTTTTCATTTCACGTGCGCCCTATTCCCAGTGTGTATGATCCATGACCCATTGCGTTAAGGTTTGTAGGTTCGTTTCAACCTCACGGCTATCTTTACCCTCAACAATGGCGCTAACGATTTCGCCGTTGGTTAGCTTCATCGGGTCGTAACGTCGACCAACCACCCCCGTGGCGCGATAACGCAGTACAAAAGGCAAAGGACATTCTGCAGGCTGGCTTATTAACGTTCCGCTGGCTGGCGGCACGTTCAGTTGCCCAACACGTCGCTGCGCCTCACGCTGTATTACTTCCAACGAATAGTCATGATTAAGGCACGCCGCGAGCCATGTCATCCGCGGGTTTAGTCCAAAAGCGGCTCCCAGCTCTTCATTGACGAAACACCCTCCCAGACGACAGGCCAGCTCGCCAAAAATGATGTTTTGCTGTCCATCAACAAACACTTCGAGGTGTAGCAACGTATTGGATTCACAAGGGAAAACCTCTTCCGCCAGTCGACGAGTATAAGCGATGAGCTTTTGATGAAGCGGGTTGTCGTCCTCCATCACCAGCCCAAGCGTACTACCGGACAAGAAATCCAGGCACGAAACCGTAGCGCGAGAGGCCGAGATAAATACAGGCTTACCTTGCAAATAAAGCGCGTTAATTTGATAGGCTTCACCCACTATAAATTGCTCAATAAGCAAATTATGGAAGTGCAGTGGCGTGAGTTGCAGTAAATATTGGTTAAGTGACTCGTCATCTCTGACCACTACAACGCCTTGCGATCCCCGCCCATCGTTTGGCTTGATGACACAGGGGTAGCCGTGCTCCGCGATGAATACCGCTATCTCTGTCGCGCTGCTCACTCGAGCCATGGCGGGGATAGTCATCTGGTGCTGCTGCACCAATGTCTTCATTAAAAATTTATCGCGAAAAACCAGCGCCGCCTGTTCGCGACCGTGGGTTAATCTCAGACGATCGCTGATACGTGCCGCACGTAGCACGTCAATCTCCGCGAGAAAGTATACGCCGGTAACCCGCTTTGTTTTCGCAAAGTGGTACAGATCCAACTCAACCAGCGGGTTATCATTAAAATTCTCATAGAAACGAAGCGAAATATCGTTACCCAGGTGTTGAGAGACCGCCTCAAGCTGACTGCTACAGGTAGCGATGACCAATGGTGCAATACGTTGCAGCGTGCTCCATTCCTCACGCGAATGCTGAAGGAGTATCTTTGGTGGACACAATAAAATATTCATGCAGGCTCCTGTTCGCCATCAAAGGTCATCACAAAAACATCCCGATAACCTTTGCCCGGTAGCAGCGGAACAATCGCTGAAGTGTAATGCTGGTAGTTCACATCATTGAATATCACCGCATCTCCCTCATTAAGTTTAAATGTCGTCCTGGATGCTGTTTCCTCCTCACAGGAGATAAGTGTCGTATCGCCACCTGCGATATTATTTACCCCGACACAGTAGATGCCGATATATGAAAAACCATCCTGATGAATTCCCTCCGGAGCGGGATAGCCAGGACTACGGTCCTCAGTCGTAATTCTAATCTGATGAATACCAATGTTATATGATATATCAGGAAGCAGTGGCAGAAATTCATTCACTACTTGCAAAAGAATAGTGCTGGCAACGTCTGCTCGCAGCTCTGGGTATTTACGCTGGATCCCACCGGAGTAGTGGTTCAGCGTTTCTGATTGATAAAAAACAGGATCCGTTTTCAGATAGTATTCCGCCCGACGATTCACCACCGCTTTTTGAAAACTACGAAAACGAAATTTTCCGTCTTCTTCCCGGAGCCAGGGATCGGGAAGTAATTCATCAAAACTCTTTTTTATATGCGCAGAAACCTGACCAAAATGAAGATGGTTGAAAGACTGCATTTATCATTCCCCTACAGTAAAAGGCAGTATAAATGTAAATGAGATGTTTCACCTGTGAGATACAAAATCTGGGGATTATGATCGGAGTCACAAAGAATAGCGTTCAGACAAGAGTAATTTTATATTACGGCGAGAATATTCAACACCCATTAATATTTTCGCAGAATAATTTCAGAGAGATAATATTTCTTTATCAGAATTAAATTGAGACAGATGAAATAAAAAGCCCCTCCATTCGGAAGGGCTCAAAGAATTAACGTAACTCAAGTCGGACGCGTTCAAGATCTTCTGGCGTGTCCACACCGGTACCCGGTGTCACTTTTGCCACCTCAACGTGGATTTTTTCGCCGTACCACAGCACGCGGAGCTGTTCGAGCATTTCAATCTGCTCCAGCGGGCTCGGCGGCCAGCTGATGTAACGGTTAATGAAGCCGGCGCGATAGGCATAAATACCGATATGGCGCAGCAGCGAATCGCCAATCGTGTCGCGGCTTTGTGCGAAACGGTCGCGATCCCACGGAATAGTGGCGCGTGAGAAATAAAGCGCGTAGCCCGCGTTATCCATCACCACTTTTACGGCGTTCGGGTTGAAGGCTTCTTCCGCGCTGTGGACCGGTACGGCAAGCGTTGCCATGCCGCACTGGCTGCGGGCCAGGTTTTCCGCGACCTGGCGGATATTGGCCGCCGGGATCGTCGGCTCGTCGCCCTGGACGTTAACGATGATGGTGTCATCGCTGAAACCACACTTCTCCACCACTTCCGCCAGACGCTCTGTTCCCGACTGATGGTCGACGCGAGTCATGCAGACTTCGCCACCAACCGCTTCCACAGCGCGCGCCACGTCCGGATGATCGGTCGCGACAATCACCCGATCGGCACCTGATTCACGCGCACGCTCCAGCGTATGGACAATCATCGGCTTTCCGTTGATGTCCTGCAAAGGCTTACCGGGGAGGCGAGTAGAGGCGTAGCGGGCAGGAATAATGACGACAAAACTCATGGGTGGCTCTCTCCAGCATCTAAAGTACGAGCTTCGTTTTCCAGCAGTACCGGAATGCCGTCACGCAGCGGGAACGCCAGACGGTCAGCTTTGCAGATAAGTTCCTGCTTTTCCTGACGGAAGTACAGTTTTCCGTTGCATACCGGGCAGGCGATAATTTCAAGTAAACGATGGTCCATAGGTCCTCCAGAGACTCTGGCTAATTCATGGCGAAAGCATATCACAGCGCGACCTCAGGCGGGGTCTATTTCCCAGCCTTTCGGCGTCGCGGCGAAGAGCGATTTCGGGACGACGCCAAGCCGCACTTCAGCGGCATTTTGCCAGCGCGCAAAGTCGCTAATCGCCTGAACGAGCCCCTTTTCAAGCGTTGCGCTAACGCGTACGCCCTCTTCAAGGTAAAGCGCGATGATTTCCAGTACGCCGGTTTTGCGATGCATTTTGCTGTCCATCCGCCCGACCAGCTTTCCCTGATGCAGAAGCGGTAAGACAAAATAACCATATTGACGCTTCGCCGCCGGGGTGTAGCACTCCAGCCGATAGCTGAAGTTAAACAGCTGTTCCGCCCGCGTGCGATCCCAGACCACCGGATCAAACGGTGAAAGCACGGCACTGTGCGTGGCGGTCAGTTTTCCGCTCATCGCGGCATCGAGGTGTGGTAGAAGATCGGCATGCAGCCACATCTCACCAAGGTCTTCGACGGTGACGGGAACAATGCGCCCCTCCTCCTGCCACTGCGCCAGCAGTGCCGGAAGCGCAAGTTTGCGCAGCCGATAGTAGTCGGCGAGCCACTGCGGGCGGAAAATGCCAAGACTACGGGCGCTGTTTTGCAGCATTAATGCTTCTGCTTCCGGCTGCGGCAGCAGATCACGGGCATCGTCCCAGTGTGGCATCACGCGGTGAGTCACGTCGTACACGCGCTGGAACTGGCGACGTTCAATCACCATCACTTTCCCGGCGGTGAAGAGCCCTTCAAGATGGCGTTTGTGTGGTTTCCACTCCCACCAACCTGCCGCCCCTTTGCGCGGGTGCTCAAAGTCGAGCGAACGAACCGGGCCGTTCTCGGTGATATGGGCAATAAGCTGGTCAATTTCTTTGGCGTGGGTATTCATCCACTCATCGCGATATTTCCAGCCCATGTTCTGCGGTGAGAGCATCCGATGGCGCACCAGCTGGAAATCACTACGCGGAAGAAAACAGGCTTCGTGCGCCCAGTACTCCATCAGTTCACCGTTGCGCAGCGCATCATCAAGCCAGGCCTGCGGATAGCGACCAAGGCGGCTGAAAAGTACCAGGTAGGGGCTGCGTGCGACGATGTTAATCGTGTCTATTTGCAGCAGTGACATACGGGTGATAGTGCTGAGGATATCCTGCGGTTGCGCCTGACGACGCGGTTTTTTAAGCAGACCCTGAGCGGCAAGATGCAAGTGACGCGCCGCGCTCAGCGACAGGTGAATCTCCGGCATAACACTCCCCCCGTAGTTCAACTGGCGCGATGCAGCGGTATTAACGTGGCTGCGCCAGAGTCAGTAGTTTTTGCAGCAGTTGCTCTGCGCCATCACTGCCAAGTGATGCATCAACGGGCAGATACCACCAGTTTTCTTTGGCAAAGCGGCGACATTTAACCGCGTCTTTTTCCGTCATCACAAGCGTCTGCCCTTCTGTCAGCAGTGCGCTGACATCGGATTCTGACAGAGCCTGATGATCGTTCAGCGCGACGGTTTTTACCGGCGTCACGCCGCACTGCTCGAGGGTAGCAAAAAAGCGCGGAGGATGGCCGATTCCCGCCATCGCCACCACCTGAGAAAGTTCACTCATCGGGCGGGTTTCGCCGGTTAGCAGATTCACCGCATTCCCGGGACGTAGCTGCATTGGGATCTCTCCCGGACGCGCAACGCCACCGTTCACAATGATGGCATCCACGCTTTTAAGCCGCGATGCCCGCTCGCGCATTGGCCCGGCAGGCAGCCACCAGCCGTTACCGAAGCGACGCACGCCGTCGATAACAACGATCTCCACATCACGGGCCAGACGGTAGTGCTGTAAACCGTCGTCCGTAATGATGAGTTGCAGAGGATGTTCAGAAAGGAGTGCCTGCACGGCTTCGCTGCGTACGGGAGAGACCGCAACCGGCGCGCCGGTACGCTGATAGATAAGCACCGGCTCGTCACCCGCTTGCGCAGTCGTAGTGCTCTCGCTCAGCAGCAGCGGATAGCTATCGGCCTTACCGCCGTAGCCGCGAGAGACCACGCCCACCCGGATACCGCGACGTGTGAGCTGCTCCACCAGCCAGATAACCACCGGCGTTTTCCCGTTGCCGCCTGCGGTCAGGTTACCCACCACCACAACCGGTACCGGCGCCCGCCAGCTTTTCTTAAGCCCCAGGCGATAGCTCAGGCGAATGAGCCCGCTCACCAGGCCATACAGCCAGGAGAGCGGTAGCAGCAGCCGCCAGAGCGGCGATTCACCTGACCAGATGCGGGCGATCATTGGCCAAATTGCATTTTGTGCAGTTGAGCATACACGCCGCGATGCGCCAGCAGATCCGCATGACTACCACGTTCTACGATGTGACCGTCTTCCACCACCACAATTTCGTCGGCCTTTTCAATGGTCGACAGACGGTGGGCAATCACCAGCGAAGTACGGTTTTTCTGCAGTTCATCAAGTGCTGCCTGAATCGCACGTTCAGATTCGGTATCCAGCGCCGACGTGGCTTCATCAAGGATAAGGATCGGGCAATCACGCAGCAATGCACGAGCGATAGCGATACGCTGGCGTTGACCGCCAGAGAGCAGTACGCCGTTCTCACCGATAATGGTGTCCAGTCCGTTATCCATTTTGTTGATAAAGTCCATTGCATGCGCCATACGCGCCGCCTGCTCTATCTGCTCGCGGCTGTACACTTCATTACGCGCATAGGCGATGTTGTTCGCAACGGTATCGTTGAACAGATGGACATTCTGCGATACCAGCGCAACCTGGTTACGCAGCGATGACAGGGTGTATTCGCGCAGGTCGTGACCGTCCAGCAGGATCTCGCCCTTATCGATGTCGTAGAAACGGGTGATGAGACTTGCAATGGTCGATTTACCTGAACCGGAGCGCCCCACCAGAGCGACCGTTTTCCCTTCCGGGATATTCAAATCAATATTGCTCAGCGCTGGCGTTTCGCGGCCCGGGTAGGTGAAGGTAACACCACGGAACTGCAGATCGCCTTTCGCACGCTCAATAACCCGGGTCCCTTCGTCTTTTTCCTGCTCGCTGTCGAGGATAGCAAACAGCGTCTGGCAGGCAGCCATTCCGCGCTGGAACTGCGCGTTGACGTTGGTCAGAGATTTGAGCGGACGCATCAGCGCAATCATCGAGGAGAAGACGACGGTAATTGTACCGGCAGTCAGCGTATCCATCACGCTCGGGAAGCTCGCGGCATAGAGAACAAACGCCAGCGCCAGAGAAGCAATCAGCTGGATGATAGGGTCGGAGATTGACGAAGCAGAGACCATTTTCATCCCCTGCGTACGCATTCTGTTGCTGACCTTATCAAAGCGCGACGTTTCGACTTCCTGACCGCCAAACATCAGAACCTCTTTGTGGCCCTTCAGCATTTGCTCCGCGCTGGTCGTCACCTGCCCCATCGTGGTCTGCATGTTCTTACTGATGTTACGGAAGCGTTTGGAAACGATACGAATGGCAATAGAGACAATCGGCGCCAGCACGATGAGGATCACCGACAGCTGCCAGCTGTAGTAAAACATCATAATAAACAGGCCGATAATCGACGCACCTTCACGCACAACGGTTATCAACGCGCTGGAGGAGGAGGATGCCACCTGCTCAGAGTCGTAGGTAATGCGCGATAGCAGCGTACCGGTTGACTGCTTATCAAAAAACGCCACCGGCATGCCCATCATATGGCTGAAGAGCTTGCGGCGCATGGTCATTACAACCTTGCCAGATACCCATGAAATGCAATAGCTGGAAACATAGCTGGTTATACCCCTGAGGACCATCAGCCCGATAACCACCAGCGGCATCCACAGCAGCACTGAGCGGTCTGTTTTACCAAAACCGTCATCCAGTAACGGTTTAAGGAGCGATAACATGAAAGTATCGCTGGCTGCGTTGAGGACTAACGCAACACCCGCCACGATCAGTCCTGCTTTAAATGGCGCAATAGTCGGCCAGAGTCGGCGGAAGGTCTGCCACGTGGAGAGATCTTTGTCGTTCTGCATTCAAAAAACCAGCTTGTGTTGAAATAGCCGCATATTCTACCCGTTATCGCCGGACACGCCAAACCACTGATGGTACCAACGAGGTAAAATTTGATCTCGTAAGCTACGGATTTCCCAGTTTTCGCCCTGAAAGGTGACCGTGATTTGCCCCTGATGCGGCGTATCAAGCCAGCGATAGCCCTGTTGCAGATAGCGCATTTTTACTTTCTCCGAGGGTAATCGCCAGGTGTTAAATCGTGAGGCGGAGGCCAGCGCCACCGCTCCGCCTACCCGCTGAACCAGTGCAATACCTGACGACGTATTGCTACCATGGTGAGGCACCTGGATAATTGTAGACGCAAGATGCTGCCAGTAATGACTCAGCATCGCCGTTTCGGCAACGTTTTCAATATCCCCGGTGAGCAGAAAACGATGTTTCCCATCATCTACGCTGACCACGCAGGAACGGTTATTTCCCTGCATGTTGTTCCCTGCAAGCGGCCAGAGCACCCGGAATTGCAGCCCTTCCCACTGCCAGCCGTCGCCACGAAAGCAGGAGCGATGCCCTTTCCAGCCAAGTGGACTGCGGATCCAGACCGTGGGCCAGACGCGAGTTATCGAGTCCAGGCCACCGCGATGATCGAGATGCTCATGGCTGAGAATAATCCCTTCCGGCCGCAGATTCTGCCAGCGCAGCCAGGGAACGATCAGTTGCTGTCCGCTGTCCCCGCCCGGCCATGCCATCCCTGTATCATACAAAATGGCCTTATCATGGCGTGATATCACCATTGCCAGCCCCTGGCCGACATCCAGCATGGTGACTCGCCACTCATCGTCAGACGAAGTGCCCCACAGCGGAAAGAGCAGTACGATGACCGTTGTGACCAGGATTGCCGCCGCGCTTCTCCAGGCCTGAAAGCGCCAGGCTATCAGAGCCAGTAATGGTATGCACGTTGCTCCCAGCCAGCGGGCATCAATGTTTAACCACCCCTCCGGTAGCACAGTCAGAAATTTAAACAATATCGCCAGCGCACGATCGGCCACGTACCACACGCCGTGTTCCACAAAAGCCGGACCACTTAGGTGCAGCAGCATGGCAACCAGAATACAGGGGACAACCAGCAGCGTGACCAGCGGTACAGCCAGCAGATTCGCCAACACGGCCGTCAGGCTAACACCATGAAAAAGAGCGACCTGAACGGGCAACAGCAGCAAAGCCAGCCCCAGTTGCAGATGCAGATGCAGTAACTGAACCAGCTTGCCGGTTCCGCGCGGGTAAACAATGGATGGCAGCGGCACCCACTGGTACCAGAAGATGAGCGCAGCAACGGCAAAGGCCGACATCCACAGGCTTTGTGACAACACGGCCAGCGGGTCGAGGAACACTATCCCGGCAACGCAGCACAACCAGACCGACCACGGCGACCATAACCTGCCCCGCAGGCGCAAACCATACCAGATACCCAGCGCGATGATGGTTCTCATCGCTGGCGGCTGCATGCCGCTAAAAATTGCATACATCAGCGCGCAACAAAAACCGACTACCAGCGGAAAGCGCCAGCTAATCAGGCGCGCAGGCATAAAGTACTGTAATGCCCGTGCCAGCAGCCAGCCGATCCCGGCAGCAAGCGCAATATGCAAACCAGAGATAGCCATCAAATGCGAGGTGCCGGTTTGCTGCAGCCGCATTCTTGTTTCAGCGGCAAGCGTTGTCCGCTCGCCGGCTCCCAGTGCCAGAATCACCGCCCGCCAGGGGTAGTCAGCAAGCGTCGTGTTTAGCGATTGCAGAAAACGTGCTCTGGTGCTGCACCCGGCATCAATGACCTCTGCCGCAACAAAGCGTCCACTCACTGCGGTATGTTGTGCCAGTGCGTAACGCTGGCTGTCGAACCCGCCTTCATTGAGCTGGCCGTGTACCGGCCGCAGCCTCAGGATCATCTTCCAGCGCTGCCCCGCGCAGGAAGCCTCAGGCAGATAATTACCGTACAGCGCCACCCTGACCGCCGGGAACAGGCGTTTACCGTTCAGGCGGAGTATTTCTCCCTGATGTGTGGTTTGCCCGTCGGTCGCAATGAGTTGCACCTCTGCCTGCTGATTTTTCCCCACCAGCGCATTAACCGGCCACATCGACTGTCGTGCTGCCAGCGTTCCCCAGCAGAAAAACAGCACCACCAGAGCCGGGTAACGTGGAGCCCGAGGGAAGATACTGCAGAGAACGCAAACCACCAGCAGCAATCCCTGCACGACCAGGATACCCGGTAATTGGGGAAGCCAAAGAAGCGGCAAGATCCCAGTGATACAACACCCTGCGATAGCGGGTAAACGCATAAATACCTCCGTGTGCTTCCCGGAGTGTGGAACAGTTTGGATCCCGAGTCTGGTCAGAAAGAAGGAATATGCGGTGCAGGCTGGCAGGTAGTTGTGTTGTTGCCGTTATCGCACAACAGAGATGCGAGGAGGATTCAGAAAAGTGAGAGGGAACAGAAACGAAAAAAGCACCCGCAGGTGCTTTTCTCCGTCAAGCGAGATTCGCTTAACCATAAATATTGGCGCGGTCGCGTAGTTCTTTACCCGGCTTGAAGTGCGGAACGTATTTACCTTCCAGATCCACTTTATCGCCTGTTTTCGGGTTACGCCCGGTGCGAGGTGCACGATAGTGCAGAGAGAAGCTGCCGAAACCGCGGATTTCAATGCGCTCGCCCTGTGCAAGCGTCGAGGCCATATGTTCCAGCATCTCTTTCACAGCATCTTCAACCGCTTTCGCAGGGATGTGAGAATGCTGGCTTGCAAGTCTCTCAATGAGCTCTGACTTGGTCATGATACCTCCGGTTTCCTTTCAGGAATATTGCCTAACAGCTTTAAACAAGGGCGGCCGAAGCCGCCCTTTGTCATTGATTACAGAACGAATCCTGTAATCTGTCAAGTCACTCTTGAGACTTCAGGGAGTGTCTCCCCGAAGTTTCAGAATAACTTACTCGCCTTTAGCTGCTTTGAATGCTTCAGCCATTGCGTTAGAGAAGTTGCCTTCTTCCTGCTTGTTGTTCACAGAAGCGATAGCATCTTTCTCGTCAGCTTCGTCTTTAGCACGTACAGACAGGCTGATGGCACGGTTCTTACGGTCAACACCGGTGAATTTAGCTTCAACGTCGTCGCCTACGCTCAGAACCAGGGTAGCATCTTCAACGCGGTCACGGGATGCTTCAGAAGCACGCAGGTAACCTTCAACGCCGTCGGCCAGTTCTACGGTTGCGCCTTTAGCGTCAACTGCAGTGACTTTACCGTTAACGATAGCGCCTTTCTTGTTCAGAGCAACCCAGTTGTTGAACGGATCTTCAGCCAGCTGCTTAACGCCCAGGGAGATACGCTCACGCTCTGCGTCAACCTGCAGAACGACTGCTGCGATTTCGTCGCCTTTCTTGTATTCACGAACTGCTTCTTCGCCTGCAACGTTCCAGGAGATGTCAGACAGGTGAACCAGGCCGTCGATGCCGCCGTCCAGGCCGATGAAGATACCGAAGTCAGTGATAGACTTGATTTTACCTTCAACGCGGTCGCCCTTGTTGTGGGTTTCTGCGAACTGCTGCCACGGGTTAGATTTGCACTGCTTCAGACCCAGGGAGATACGACGACGTTCTTCGTCGATGTCCAGAACCATAACTTCCACTACGTCGCCAACGTTAACAACTTTGGACGGGTGGATGTTTTTGTTGGTCCAGTCCATTTCGGAAACGTGAACCAGGCCTTCAACGCCTTCTTCGATTTCAACGAAGCAGCCGTAGTCGGTCAGGTTGGTCACGCGACCAGTCAGTTTGGTACCTTCCGGGTAACGCTTAGCGATAGCTACCCACGGATCTTCGCCCAGCTGTTTCAGGCCGAGGGATACACGGGTACGCTCGCGGTCGAACTTCAGCACTTTAACAGTGATTTCGTCGCCCACGTTTACGATTTCGCTCGGATGCTTAACGCGTTTCCAGGCCATGTCAGTGATGTGCAGCAGGCCGTCAACGCCGCCCAGATCAACGAATGCACCGTAGTCAGTGAGGTTCTTAACGATACCTTTAACTTCCATGCCTTCCTGCAGGTTTTCCAGCAGCTGATCGCGCTCTGCGCTGTTTTCGGATTCGATAACGGCACGACGAGAAACAACAACGTTGTTACGCTTCTGGTCCAGCTTGATTACTTTGAATTCAAGCTCTTTGCCTTCCAGGTGCAGAGTATCACGCACCGGACGCACGTCTACCAGGGAACCCGGCAGGAACGCACGAATACCGTTCAGCTCAACAGTGAAGCCACCCTTAACTTTGCCGTTGATAACACCGGTAACAGTTTCAGCGTCTTCGTAAGCTTTTTCCAGCGTGATCCATGCTTCGTGACGTTTAGCTTTCTCACGGGACAGCAGGGTTTCACCGAAGCCGTCTTCTACTGCATCCAGAGCAACGTCAACTTCGTCACCAACCTGAATTTCCAGTTCGCCAGCTGCGTTCTTGAACTGCTCTGCAGGGATTGCAGATTCAGATTTCAGGCCCGCATCAACCAGGACTACGTCTTTGTCGATAGCAACAACAACGCCACGAACGATGGAACCCGGGCGGGTTTCGATAGTTTTTAAGGATTCTTCAAATAGTTGAGCAAAAGATTCAGTCATGTTTAATCTTCAAAAGTTAGATTAACGTCCATCTGACTTCATGTCGGATGGGGTTGTTTCACATACCCGCTCACACTCCGTTGCAGCGGGGGTACTACAAATTCAGAGGCGCTGCGTGAGTCAATCAGGCAACAGCCAGTTTTTGGCGCGCGTATTGTAGCGCTTTTTCAATCACTTGCTCAATACTTAATCGTGTTGAATCCAACACTAAAGCATCGGCAGCCGGGACTAACGGTGCCACCGCACGGTTGCGATCGCGATCGTCCCGCTCTTTTATCTCGGACAAAAGGCGCTCAAAGTTAACACTAAAGCCCTTTTCCTGCAACTGCAGCATGCGCCGGTGGGCGCGCTCTTCCGACGATGCGTCAAGGAAAATTTTGACCGGCGCGTCAGGGAAAACAACCGTCCCCATATCACGGCCGTCCGCAATCAGGCCAGGTGCTTCACGAAACGCACGCTGGCGACGCAGCAAGGCTTCGCGCACACGCGGGAATGCCGCCACCTGAGAGGCTGCGTTAGCGACTTCCTGGGTGCGAATTTCACCGCTGACGTCTTCACCTTCGAGGATCACTTCCATGTTGCCGTCGGTCGACACAAATCGCACGTCCAGGTGAGCGGCTAACGGAACCAGAGCCTCTTCTGAAGCCACATCAACGTGATGATGTAACGCCGCCAGCGCCAGTACGCGATAAATAGCGCCTGAGTCTAACAGATGCCACTGCAACGCTTCCGCCATGGCCTTGCACAGCGTGCCTTTACCTGCACCGCTGGGCCCATCAATGGTGATTACCGGGGCAATTGCCGTCATCTTTTTCTCCTTCAGCAAGGCGTAGTTACATAGACGCCGCGCATTATACCCGCCAAAGCGTCAGACCGTTACTGTTGAGTGACAAATGCAGAAAGCCTGAAGTTGATTGTAGAATAAATGTACAGACAGGAGGTCAGGAATCGTCAATCTGCGCCGCCGCTTGTGCAACGGCGCAGACGATAGTTATCAGGCAGGAGTACTAATACGGGCCAGCTGTTCGAAATAGTCCGGGAAGGTTTTCGCCGTACACTTCGGATCAAGAATGGTGACCGGGGTATCAGACAGCGCCACCAGTGAGAAGCACATCGCCATTCGGTGATCGTTATAGGTGCCGATTTCAGCAAAGGTCAGATGCGCGGGTGGCGTCACGCGAATGTAATCTTCGCCCTCTTCCACTTCAGCACCGACTTTGCGCAGCTCGGTCGCCATCGCAAACAGGCGGTCGGTCTCTTTTACCCGCCAGTTGTAGATATTACGCAGCGTAGTGGTGCCTTTGGCAAACAGCGCCGCGGTGGCGATGGTCATGGCCGCATCCGGGATATGGTTCATGTCCATGTCGATGGCGTTCAGTTCACCACGAGTACAGGCAATAAAATCATCACCCCAGGTGATAGTCGCGCCCATTTTCTCCAGCACGTCGGCGAAGCGGATATCGCCCTGCACGCTGTGACGGCCAATACCGGTCACTTTAACCGTGCCGCCTTTAATCGCGCCCGCCGCGAGGAAATAGGAAGCCGAGGATGCATCCCCTTCCACCAGATACGCGCCCGGAGACTGATATTGCTGCCCGCCACGCACCACAAAACGTTGGTAGTCGTGGTTTTCTACATCCACACCGAAGGTTTTCATCAGGTGCAGCGTGATGTCGATATACGGTTTGGAAACCAGATCGCCTTTAATCGCAATAATGGTGTCCTGCGGGGCCAGCGGTGCCGTCATCAGCAGCGCGGTGAGGAACTGGCTGGAAACGCTGCCATCCACCTCTACCTGACCGCCGCTAAAACCACCGCGCAGACGCAGTGGCGGGTAATGTTCCTGTTCGAGATAGTCAATCTGCGCCCCCCCCTGGCGTAAAGCATCCACCAGATGGCCGATCGGACGCTCTTTCATACGCGGTTCACCGGTCAGCACCACGTCGTTCTCACCCAGGCACAGTGCCGCCGCCAGTGGACGCATGGCGGTACCGGCGTTACCGAGAAACAGTTCAGGCGCCCCGGTCGCCTGCAGCGGACCGCCGTTGCCGGTCACTTCACAGCGGGTACGGTCGGCAGAAAGGGTGTAGTGAACCCCCAGCGTGCCCAGCGCATTCAGCATATGGCGTACGTCGTCGCTGTCCAGAAGATTGGTCAACACAGTAGTACCGTTGGCAAGAGCCGCCAGCAGCAGGGCGCGGTTTGACACGCTCTTCGAACCCGGCAGATTGATGGTGCCATCTACACGTGCGATGGGTTGTAACGTCAGGGATTCCATGTAACTCAACTCTCAAAAATACGTCAGTAAAACCCCGCAGCAACACTGCGGGGGTGAAGAAAGGTCAATATCAGCCGCGGCGGCGCTCGAAGTCCTGCATAAATTCTGTCAGCGTCTGCACGCCTTCCAGCGGCATTGCGTTATAGATAGAGGCGCGCATACCGCCCACGACACGGTGGCCTTTCAGCGCGTGCAGACCGGCGGCAAACGACTCTTCGAGGAACAGTTTGTCGAGGTTGCTGTCGGCCAGCTGGAACGGTACGTTCATGCGCGAGCGGTTGCTTGCAGCCACATCGTTGCGGTAGAAATCGCTACGGTCAATAACGCCGTACAACAGTTCTGCTTTTTTCTGGTTAACCGCATCCATCGCTGCCACACCGCCCTGCTTTTTCAGCCATTTGAACACCAGGCCTGCCAGATACCAGGCGAAGGTCGGCGGCGTGTTGAACATCGAGTCGTTTTCACTCAGCACGGTGTAATCGAGAATAGACGGGCAGGCAACGTGGGCTTTACCGAGCAGATCTTCACGCACGATAACCAGCGTCAGCCCTGCCGGGCCGATGTTTTTCTGCGCACCGGCGTAAATTACGCCATAGCGATTAACATCAATCGGGTGCGACAAGATGGTCGAGGAGAAATCGGCAGTGACAATGGCGTTGCCAAAGTCCGGAGTTTCGTTGATGGCAATGCCATCAATGGTTTCATTCGGGCAGTAGTGCAGGTATGCCGCGTTGTCGCTGAGCTGCCATTCGCTCATCGGCTTAACGGCACGCAGACCCTCTACGGTCACTTTGGCGTCGATCACGTTTGGCGTGCAGTATTTTCTGGCTTCTTTTACCGCGCTCGCCGCCCAGTAGCCCGCATCAACGTAGTCCGCCGTGGTTTTGTCGCCCAGCAGGTTCAGCGGGATACCGGCAAACTGACCGCGGCCGCCGCCGTGGCAGAATAAGACTTTGTAGTTTGAGGGGATATTCAGCAGGTCGCGGAAATCTTTTTCCGCTTCTTCCGCTACCTGGATAAATTCTTTGCCACGATGGCTGATTTCCATCACCGAGGTGCCTAAACCCTGCCAGTCACAAAGTTCCTGTTGCGCGAGTTTTAGTACATCCGCCGGAAGCATTGCCGGACCTGAACTGAAATTAAAGACCTGAGCCATTTCCCCTCACCACGCTTATCGCTGTAAAAAATCCTGTGGCTATCGGTTTTATCATTCAGTGACACGCGCCGCAATGGCTAATAGCGACCACCGGAAAATTGTGTCCCCGGTCACACAATACAATCTGCCGGTCCTTCGTCATAAAACAGACATATTTGCTGTTCGCCCCGCCTTCTTGTTGTTCTGACTGGCGCATTTTTTTATTTTCTCTGCCCCTCTGCTGACGATAGCGCCCGTCACGCAAAACCCGTATCATTGCGCGCTTTACGTACGAAAAAAGTGACTGCCATGACCCAAACCTTTATTCCCGGCAAAGATGCCGCGCTGGAAGACTCCATCGCTCGATTCCAGCAAAAACTGCTCGATCTGGGCTTTGATATTGAAGAAGCCTCATGGCTGAACCCGGTACCGAACGTCTGGTCGGTACATATCCGCGACAAAGCCTGCTCCCTGTGCTTTACCAACGGCAAAGGTGCAACGAAAAAAGCCGCGCTGGCATCAGCGCTGGGCGAATACTTTGAGCGTCTCTCCACCAACTATTTCTTCGCCGACTTCTGGCTGGGTGAAACCATCGCAAATGGCCCGTTCGTGCATTATCCCAACGAGAAGTGGTTCCCGCTGACCGACGATGACGAAGTGCCGGAAGGCCTGCTCGATAGCCGCCTGCGCGCATTCTACGATCCTGATAACCAGCTGACTTCCAGCATGCTGGTCGATCTGCAGTCCGGTAACGACGAACGTGGGATCTGCGGCCTGCCGTTCACCCGCCAGTCCGATCAGCAGACTATCTATATCCCGATGAATATCGTTGGCAACCTGTACGTGTCTAACGGCATGTCCGCAGGCAACACCGCCAACGAAGCGCGCGTGCAGGGCCTGTCTGAGGTCTTCGAGCGCCACATCAAAAACCGTATTATCGCTGAAAGCATCAGCCTGCCGGAAATTCCGGCTGACGTGCTGGCTCGCTACCCGGGCGTTGTTGAATCTATCAAAACGCTGGAAGCCGAAGGATTCCCGATCTTTGCCTACGACGGCTCGCTCGGCGGCAAATACCCGGTTATCTGCGTTGTCCTGTTCAACCCGGCGAACGGTACCTGTTTCGCGTCCTTCGGTGCTCACCCGGACTTCGGCGTTGCGCTTGAACGTACCGTAACCGAGCTGCTGCAGGGTCGTGGCCTGAAGGACCTGGACGTATTCACCCCGCCAACCTTCGATGATGAAGAAGTGGCTGAACATGCCAACCTCGAAACCCACTTCATCGACTCCAGCGGTTCTATCTCCTGGGATCTGTTCAAGCAGGACGCCGACTATCCGTTCGTTGACTGGAACTTCTCCGGCACGACCGAAGAAGAGTTCGCCACCCTGATGGCCATCTTCAATGCAGAAGATAAAGAAGTGTACATCGCCGACTACGAGCACCTGGGCGTCTACGCTTGCCGCATCCTCGTACCGGGTATGTCTGATATCTATCCGGCAGAAGACCTGTGGCTTGCCAACAACAACATGGGCAGCCATCTGCGCGAAACTCTGCTGGCCCTGCCGGGCAGCGAGTGGAGTAAAGAAGAGTATCTGGCGCTTATCGAGCAACTGGACGAAGAAGGTCACGATGACTTCACCCGTATCCGCGAACTGCTGGGTCTGGCAACCGGGAAAGACAACGGCTGGTATACCCTGCGTGTCGGTGAGTTGAAAGCTATGCTGGCGCTGGCCGGTGGCGATCTGGAGCAGGCACTTATCTGGACCGAGTGGACGATGGAGTTTAACGCCTCCATCTTTAGCGCAGAGCGTGCTAACTACTATCGCTGCCTGCAAACCCTGCTGCTGCTGGCACAGGAAGAAGATCGCGAGCCGCTGCAGTACCTGAACGCCTTTGTTCGCATGTACGGTGCAGATACGGTAGAGGCCGCCAGTGCAGCCCTGAGCGGTGAAGCACCGTTTTACGGTCTGCAGCCGGTCGATGGCGATCTGCATGCCTTCCCGGCACACCAGTCGCTGCTTAACGCCTATGAGAAACTGCAGCGCGCGAAAGCCGCTTACTGGAAAAAAGATCGATAAAGACCATACTGCGCGTAGGCGTAACGTTTAGTCTGATATATATTACGGGGCCAATTATTGGCCCCGTTTTTTATTTCAGAGGTAACTTACATTAAATTGTAATAATTAGGTTAAATACAGGTAAATTATATTATTGTTTAATTTCTATTGATGTTAATTTAAATGGTAAATTACTCCATTTTAATTAACTGAATCAGAGGTGGTTACAAAGAAAATTCAACTCAATTTGCAATATTTAAAAATTATTTTTATTTTGATAATCAAAAAGTTACGCCGCTATCGCTGAAAAACCATGCGATCTGCGGGCCTATAAGCCAGGCGAGATATGATCTACGTCAAATTCTCTTCTATAATGCTTTGTTAGTATCTCGTCGCCGACTTAATAAAGAGAGAGTTAGTGTGAAAGCTGACAACCCTTTTGATCTATTACTTCCTGCTGCGATGGCGAAAGTTGCCGAAGAAGCAGGCGTCTATAAAGCGACGAAACAGCCGCTGAAAACGTTTTACCTGGCCATCACTGCGGGTGTTTTCATCTCTATCGCGTTTGTCTTCTATATCACTGCCACTACCGGTACCGCGTCAATGCCCTTTGGGATTGCGAAACTGATAGGTGGTATCTGCTTCTCACTCGGTTTGATCCTTTGCGTCATCTGCGGCGCTGACCTCTTCACCTCGACGGTACTTATCGTGGTGGCTAAAGCCAGCGGTCGAATCACATGGTGCCAACTGGCGCGTAACTGGTTTAACGTCTATGTTGGAAACCTGATTGGCGCGTTACTTTTCGTGTTGCTGATGTGGCTTTCTGGCGAGTATATGACCGCCAACGGTGGATGGGGACTCAACGTCCTGCAGACCGCCGATCACAAAATGCACCATACATTTATTGAAGCCGTTGCGCTGGGCATTCTTGCTAACCTGATGGTTTGCCTTGCAGTCTGGATGAGCTACTCTGGTCGTAGTCTGATGGACAAAGCAATGATCATGGTTCTGCCTGTCGCGATGTTTGTCGCCAGCGGCTTTGAGCACAGTATTGCAAACATGTTCATGATCCCGATGGGTATTGTGATCCGTCATTTTGCAAGCCCGGAGTTTTGGACCGCCATCGGTTCAAGCCCGGAGAGTTTTTCTCACCTGACTGTGATGAACTTCATCACTGATAACCTGATTCCGGTGACAATCGGTAACATTATCGGCGGTGGTTTGTTAGTTGGGTTGACATACTGGGTCATTTATCTGCGTGGTGATGACCATCATTAATGGTTGTTCGACGCAGTAAATTCAGAATCCACTTAAGAAGGTAGGTAATATATGTCCGAGCTTAATGAAAAATTAGCCACAGCGTGGGAAGGTTTTGCGAAGGGTGACTGGCAGAAAGAAGTCAACGTTCGTGACTTTATCCAGAAAAACTACACCCCGTACGAAGGTGACGAATCCTTCCTGGCAGGCGCTACTGACGCAACCACAACGCTGTGGGACAAAGTCATGGAAGGCGTTAAACTGGAAAACCGCACTCACGCGCCAGTTGATTTCGACACTTCCGTTGCCTCTACGATTACCTCTCACGACGCGGGCTACATCAACAAAGCCCTGGAGAAAATCGTCGGTCTGCAGACTGAAGCTCCGCTGAAACGTGCGATCATCCCGTTCGGTGGTATCAAAATGGTTGAAGGTTCCTGCAAAGCGTACAACCGCGAGCTGGACCCGGCACTGAAAAAAATCTTCACCGAATACCGTAAAACTCACAACCAGGGCGTATTTGATGTTTACACCAAAGACATCCTGAACTGCCGTAAGTCTGGTGTTCTGACCGGTCTGCCGGATGCGTACGGCCGTGGTCGTATCATCGGTGACTACCGTCGTGTTGCACTGTACGGTATCGACTTCCTGCTGAAAGACAAATATGCACAGTTCGTTTCTCTGCAGTCCGATCTGGAAAACGGTGTAAACCTGGAAGCGACTATCCGTCTGCGTGAAGAGATCGCTGAACAGCACCGTGCGCTGGGCCAGATCAAAGAGATGGCAGCTAAATACGGCTACGACATCTCTGCTCCGGCAACCAATGCTCAGGAAGCTATCCAGTGGACTTACTTCGGCTACCTGGCTGCGGTTAAATCTCAGAACGGCGCTGCAATGTCCTTCGGTCGCGTGTCCACCTTCCTGGATGCTTACATCGAACGTGATATCAAAGCGGGCAAAATCACAGAGCAAGACGCTCAGGAAATGATTGACCACCTGGTCATGAAACTGCGTATGGTTCGCTTCCTGCGTACCCCTGAGTACGATGAGCTGTTCTCTGGTGACCCGATCTGGGCAACTGAATCTATCGGCGGTATGGGCGTTGACGGCCGTACTCTGGTCACTAAAAACAGCTTCCGCTTCCTGAACACCCTGTACACCATGGGTCCTTCTCCGGAGCCGAACATCACCGTTCTGTGGTCTGAAAAACTGCCGCTGAACTTCAAGAAATTCGCCGCTAAAGTGTCCATCGACACCTCTTCTCTGCAGTACGAGAACGATGACCTGATGCGTCCGGACTTCAACAACGATGACTACGCTATCGCTTGCTGCGTAAGCCCGATGATCGTTGGTAAGCAAATGCAGTTCTTCGGTGCTCGTGCAAACCTGGCGAAAACCATGCTGTATGCAATCAACGGCGGCGTTGATGAAAAACTGAAAATGCAGGTTGGTCCGAAATCTGAGCCGATCAAAGGCGACGTTCTGAACTTCGACGAAGTGATGGACCGCATGGATCACTTCATGGACTGGCTGGCTAAACAGTACGTCACTGCGCTGAACGTGATTCACTACATGCACGATAAGTACAGCTACGAAGCATCTCTGATGGCGCTGCACGACCGTGACGTTATCCGTACTATGGCTTGCGGTATCGCGGGTCTGTCCGTTGCGGCTGACTCCCTGTCTGCTATCAAGTACGCGAAAGTTAAACCGGTTCGTGACGAAGACGGTCTGGCTGTCGACTTCGAAATCGAAGGCGAATACCCGCAGTTCGGTAACAACGACTCCCGTGTTGATGACATGGCGGTTGACCTGGTAGAACGTTTCATGAAGAAAATTCAGAAACTGACCATGTACCGTAACGCTATCCCGACTCAGTCTGTTCTGACCATCACCTCTAACGTGGTTTATGGTAAGAAAACCGGTAACACCCCAGACGGTCGTCGTGCTGGCGCGCCGTTCGGACCAGGTGCTAACCCGATGCACGGTCGTGACCAGAAAGGTGCAGTTGCCTCTCTGACTTCCGTTGCTAAACTGCCGTTCGCTTACGCGAAAGATGGTATCTCTTACACCTTCTCCATCGTCCCTAACGCACTGGGTAAAGATGACGAAGTTCGTAAGACCAACCTGGCAGGTCTGATGGACGGTTACTTCCATCACGAAGCGTCCATCGAAGGTGGTCAGCACCTGAACGTGAACGTAATGAACCGTGAAATGCTGCTGGATGCGATGGAACACCCGGAGAAATATCCGCAGCTGACCATCCGTGTATCTGGTTATGCAGTACGTTTTAACTCCCTGACTAAAGAACAGCAGCAGGACGTTATTACTCGTACCTTCACTCAGACCATGTAATCGGTTTTGACTGAAATCGTACTGTAAAAAGCGTACAATAAAGGCTCCACACCCGTGGGGCCTTTTTACTAAATTGTCTCCTCCGCCCCAGCCTGCTTTGCCAGCTATCTATACTTTGGGTATCTGTCAAAACAGACTTAACACAGCCGCTTGAGCTGTGCACCTACACAGGCCCCGGATGGGCCACATCTGGAGATAACACTGCAATGTCAGCAATTGGTCGCATTCACTCCTTTGAATCCTGTGGTACCGTCGATGGGCCAGGGATCCGTTTTATCACCTTCTTCCAGGGCTGCCTGATGCGCTGCCTGTATTGCCACAACCGTGACACCTGGGACACCCACGGCGGCAAAGAAGTCACCGTTGAAGAGCTGATGAAAGAAGTGGTGACCTATCGCCACTTTATGAACGCTTCCGGCGGCGGCGTTACCGCTTCCGGTGGTGAAGCTATCCTGCAGGCTGAATTCGTGCGCGACTGGTTCCGTGCCTGTAAGAAAGAAGGTATTCACACCTGTCTCGATACCAACGGTTTTGTTCGTCGCTACGATCCGGTGATTGATGAACTGCTGGAAGTCACCGATCTGGTGATGCTCGATCTCAAACAAATGAACGATGAAATTCACCAGAACCTGGTGGGGGTTTCTAACCATCGCACCATGGAGTTCGCCAAATACATTGCCGCGAAGGGGATCAACACCTGGATCCGCTACGTGGTCGTGCCGGGCTGGTCTGATGATGACGACTCCGCGCACCGTCTTGGAGAGTTCACCCGCGATATGGGTAACGTCGAGAAGATTGAACTGCTGCCCTACCATGAGCTTGGTAAGCACAAATGGGTGGCAATGGGCGAAGAGTACAAACTCGACGGGGTGAAGCCGCCGAAGAAAGAGACCATGGAGCGCGTCAAAGGTATTCTGGAGCAGTACGGCCACAAGGTGATGTACTAAACTCTGCCCCATCTATCGCTGCCACACCC
Source organism: Yokenella regensburgei ATCC 49455 (assembly GCF_000735455.1). Lineage (GTDB taxonomy): Bacteria > Pseudomonadota > Gammaproteobacteria > Enterobacterales > Enterobacteriaceae > Yokenella > Yokenella regensburgei. Next base: position 81,356 of record NZ_JMPS01000087.1, read on the forward strand.
GGTGGCAGCGATGTTCCTGATGTTATTTTCTCCGCGCCAGCAGCGGGAATATCAACCCTAATCCTACCAACACAAACGGCGTTGCCACGTTCAGCGACAGCTGGAACGTCCACTCAGGCGTGAAAGCCTCCATCTTCGGGAAAATCCCGGTCAGGCAGGCAAATGCGGTGAACAGGAAACACCATAATCCAACGGTAAACGCCACCCGGCGGTTTCGAATAAACACGTACTCCGGTTTGAATTTTTCCGCCATCCGCAGCACCGCCATAAAGGCAACAAACACCCACAGATAACGCAACGGCATCACCACAGAATTCAGGTTAAGCAGCCATTTGTAGAGGTTGTTCATATCACCGATGCCGAGGGTCGGCAGCATAATCAGAATCGCCACCAGTACCAGCGTTAACAAATAACCGTTAACCGGCGTACCTTTTTTATTCAGGCGGGTGAGTTTTTCCGGCACATATTTCTTATCAGCATCCGCAAGCAGCACCTTCAGCGGCGCATCAATAGAGAAGACCAGCGCAGCCACCTGACCCAGGGTATTCGCAATCGCGTAGATAATCATCAGCGAATTGCCCATGCCATAATATTCACCCAGCTTCAGGAAGGCGTAATACTGGCCATTGGTCATCAGATCGTCCGGAATATGCCGCGAGTCAAACATCATCCCCATTGCCAGCGAGCCGAGAATAGCGCAAACCGCCACCATGACAGCCAGGCACAACATCCCGCGCGGAAACTCTTTACCAGGGTTGCGGGTATTGTTGACGTACGGTGATATTTTCTCGGCACCGCCGACGGCAAATACCAGCATGGAAATTGTCGTGATATAGGTAAAATCAAAATGAGGGATAAAGGTTTCCCAGGTAATATTGGTCGTCGCAATGTGGACTTCGGTAATGGCCGGTGCGGTGACCGCCATTACGACATACAGAATCGACATCACAAACATCGCAATCCCGGCGATGGAGCCAACCACCTTCAGCGACTTCATCCCGCGCGAAGCCACCCACATAAAGAAGACAAACAGCAGCAGCGTCAGGCCCTGCAGCGCCACCACGCCGTACTCTTTAATCAGTGAGCCATCCCCTTTAAACGCCCACCCCAGCGCAATTAAAATCGCCTGTGGTTTTTGCGCCAGATAAGGGATGTGCACGACCCAATAAGTCCACGCCGCCAGATAGGCAAGGCCCGGCCCCATAGTATGTTTAATCCAGGTACTGACGCCGCCCTTACCGTCTTTAAACGTCGAGCCCAGTTGCCCGACAATTAATGCATAAGGGGTAAAATACAGCGCAAAAATAAATACCCAGGAGAAGACAACCACCAACCCCTGGTTGGCGTAGTTATTGACGACGTTGCCAAACCCCCACACCGTAATAAACGACATGAGTGCGATGTTGTACCATCGCAACTGCTTATCTTGCTCAGCGGCCATAAGCGCTCTTTCCTTGAAGTTGTATAGACAGGGCGATTATGCAGATAGCACCGGTAAATGGATAATAAGACAGTGCAAAAGTTTAATGCTTCGCACAGCTTTAATATTTATCACCAGAAATAAGCGAAAAGTTGGCGTATGTCCGCAGAATAGCAGACAAAAATATGAATAGGGATCGATGGCGCGCCGTATTCTAGGCGCGCGAATGTCTATGTCAGGCGTGAGCCACCGGCGTCGGATGATGCCCGGCTTTGCGCAGCAGCATGAGCAGGTAGATAAATGAGACACCGGCAATCATGACGAACAGCAGATTGTCCGAATAGCTCTGCATCAGCATAGCGGTTAAGGATGGGCCAAGCAGGCTACCAATGGTGTAGCTCAGCAGCAGCGCCTGGTTCATCGCCACCAGCTGGTGATGCTCCACCTTCTCACAGGCCCAGGCCATTGCTACCGGATACAGCGTGAATCCCGCCGCCCCCAGCACAAACAGTGCCGGCGCCATTGCCGCGTGGCTCAGCATGGCCAGGCAACCCAGGATCACTACAAATACCTGTACGCGTAGCACCAAAAGACGCCCGTAGCGGTCGGCCAGGCGCCCCACCGGCCACTGCCCGACAATCCCGGCGCTGACCATCACTGCCATCCAGAAACCAATCCCGGAATCACTGACGCCCTGATGGTTCAGAAACAGCGGCATTAAGCCGTACAGTGAGCCGAGTACGATCCCGGAAATGATACAACCGTTAACGCCGAGACGCGCCTGACGCAGCTTCAGCATCGGCCAGACGTGGCTCCCTTCGTGCGTGTCCTGCCCCTCGTGTTTTTGATTCACAATGCGGGTGAACAGCAGCGGCAGAATTGCCGCAAGCGACATTCCCGTGACCCACGGCAGCACGCTCAGCAGGTCGGTCGGCAGTTTGCTGACCATCAGTTGCCCCAGCACGGTACCGACGTAATAAACCATCATATAGGCCGCCAGCAGACGCCCGCGGTTGCGGGAGGTACCGCTGCACATCAGGGCGCTTTCAACCACGACCCAAATCATGGCACAGCCCACGCCAGCCAGGAAACGCCAGGCGACCCAGCTCCAGAAACCCACCATCAGCCCCAGCCCAACGCAGGCAATGGCAAAGATCACCGAGGCAATATAGTAGCTACGATTAAAGCCAAGCCGTTTTATCAGCCCGCCGGTCAGCAGCGTACCTACCAGGTTACCGGTGAAATAAGCAGAGCCCACCACCCCAACCTGCCAGGTTGGCAGATTATCGTGAGCGAGCCACAGCGGGACAAGGGTATTTAACACCGCAATTGCCAGCGTAAGCAGGAGCAGGCCACAGAGCAATAAAAGCACTGGCCGGGTATAAGTGGTCATGAATATAAAACCGTGATGTTGCGCAGAATTCGTGCGCATCATGCCACTGCCAAAAACATTGTCAATCCACTAAAAATCAGGCCTGACGCGGTTTTGCGGGCAACAATAGAAGTTTTTTATTCAACGAAACGACAAAGGAATTATTCTTTCAATTATTCCTTTGTTTTTATTCAATTATTGGGAATTTACGGCGGAAATGTCAGTAGAAATATTTCATGGATCAATAGCACTTTTTATCGCGCCAGAGCAGAAACCCTGGCGCGATTTTTGTTAGCTGGCGATAGCCATCCCAACGGTCATGTGCAGACCGTAGAAGACGCCACGGCCGATAAGCTCACCCACCAGCACCAGCACAAAGGCGAGGCTCAGCAGCGGGATCGCGGGCTGGTAGCCCTTGAGCTGCGGAGCCACCCAGCACACCAGCGCGACAACGATAGCGACAACACGCCAGGCCATCAACGTGCCGTAGTCCGGTACCAGCGCCGAGGCCTGCTGAATTGAGCTGTGAATGGTCGCCAGTTCAGCTCCCTGCATCAGAGACATCATCACGCTAATGACCAGCCCCACCAGGGTGAGCACCGGCAGCAAACGCATTGCCCAACCGCTAACGCCTGCGGCGCGCAGCAGCAGGTACCCGAGCAGCGGGCCGCCAATCAGCAGCGTCAGGAAGAAGCCGACCGGCGTCCAGACGCTGTACCAGGTCGGCACGGTATCGATGGTGTTATAGACACGCACCATCATCCACACGAAAGCCACACCCAGCACCATCGTCAGCACCAGCCAGACGTTACGCAGCGCCACAGAGAGCTTACCGCTGAGCGCCAGCAGCCAGCCAATCCCCCCAACGGCGAAGAACAGCGCACCGCTGGCGATTTCGTTACTGAGTGAGGAAGCCCCCACGCGGTTCAGCGAGTTGAACGCCCGCAGCGGTGACCCAAGGTGCAGCGTAGAAGCGATAAACGCCAGCCCCATCAACACCCACAGCCCGAACATGCTCAGCACCACACGTTTTTGCTGCTGGTTATCAAGACCACCTTTCATCAGCGCCAGGGCCAGAACGATAAAGCCGCCCGCCACACACTGCCCAAAGACCGTGAAGATCATCAGCGGCCATTCATGCCATCCACTTCCCATCTCACACCTCCTTCGGGTTTGCCAGGTAACCGGTCGTGTCTCCACACGGACGGCTGTTGGCATTTGGTTTGATAACAATACTCGGCTTTGTGAAGTGCGCAGACGGCAGCGGCGCAACCGCCGCCAGCTGACCATGTTTCTGGCGCAGCTCTTCAATCGGGCCAAAATCCAGCGCACGCAGTGGGCAGGACTCCACGCAGATAGGCTTTTTGCCATCCGCGACGCGCTCGTGGCAGCCATCGCACTTGGTCATGTGCCCTTTTGCCGCGTTGTACTGCGGCGCACCGTACGGACACGCCATATGGCAGTAACGGCAGCCGATGCACACGTCTTCGTTCACAACGACAAAGCCATCTTCACGCTTGTGCATCGCCCCGCTCGGACAGACCTTGGTACAGGCCGGATCTTCACAGTGGTTACAGGCGATGGACAGGTAGTAGGCAAACACGTTCTGCCGCCATACGCCGTTGTCTTCCTGCCAGTCACCGCCTGCATATTCATAAATACGACGGAAGCTGACATCCGGGGTTAAGTCTTTGTAATCTTTACAGGCCAGTTCGCAGGTTTTGCAACCGGTGCAACGACTGGAATCAATAAAAAATCCATACTGGGTTGTCATCGGCTACTCCTTACACCTTCTCAACCTGAACAAGGTTTGTGTGGGACGGGTTCCCTTTCGCCAGCGGCGACGGGCGCTGGGTGGTCAGCACGTTAATGCAACCCGCCTGGTCGATGCCCTTCGCATCCGGGTCGAACCATGCCCCCTCGCCCAGGGCAACGACGCCCGGCATCATACGCGGCGTGACTTTCGCCTCAATGTGAGCCTCACCACGACCGTTGAAAATACGCACACGGTCACCGTTCGCGATACCACGAGCCCGGGCATCCAGCGGGTTGATCCACATTTCCTGACGGCAGGCCGCCTTCAGCACGTCGACGTTGCCGTAGGTGGAGTGGCAGCGCGCCTTGTAGTGGAAACCGGTCAGCTGCAGCGGATAGGTTTTAGTCAGCGGATCGTTGTAGTTCTCAAAGCCCGGGGTATAGATAGGTAACGGATCGATAACGTCCCCTTCCGGCAACTCCCAGGTGTCAGCGATCTTCGCAAGCTCCGCCGAGTAGATCTCGATTTTGCCCGAAGGTGTGGTTAATGGATTCGCCTGCGGATCCTCGCGGAAGGCTTTGTACGCGACGTGATGCCCTTGTGGATCACGTTCTTTGTACATGCCCTGCTCGCGGAACTGCTCAAAGCTCGGCAGACCCGGCATCGCTTTACGAGATTGCTCATACAGGTAGCGCATCCACTCTTCCTGAGTACGACCTTCCGTGAACTTCTGCTCGACGCCCATCCGTTTGGCGAGCTCGCTGGTCATGTCATAGATGTTTTTGCACTCAAAGCGCGGCTTGATCGCCTGATCGGCGAAGATCACGTAAGACATGTTGCCGCAGGAGGCATCCAGCGCGAAATCCATCTGCTCAGAGGCGGTGCAGTCCGGCAGAATAATATCGGCATATTTCGCCGACGAGGTCATGTGGCAGTCGATCACCACAATCAGCTCGCACTTCTTATCATCCTGCAGGATGTTATGGGTACGGTTGATGTCGGAATGCTGGTTAATGATGCAGTTTCCGGCATAGTTCCAGATCATTTTGATCGGCACATCAAGCTTGTCTTTACCGCGCACCCCATCACGCAGCGCGGTCATTTCCGGTCCGCGCTCAATGGCATCGGTCCACAGGAACATTGAAATGCTGGTCTGTACCGGGTTATCAAACGTTGGCATACGCTCGAATGCGACATCGTATGAGCCTTCGCGGGCGCCGGTGTTACCGCCATGAATACCGACGTTGCCGGTAAGAATGGACAGCATTGAAATCGCGCGGGTGGCAATTTCGCCATTTGCATGGCGCTGCGGGCCCCAGCCCTGGCTGATATAGGCCGGTTTAGCGGTGGCGATTTCACGAGCCAGTTGCACAATGCGTTCAACTGGAATACCGGTAATCGTGGATGCCCACTCCGGCGTTTTTGCTACTCCGTCATTGCCCTGGCCCAGGATATACGCCTTATAGTGGCCGTTGGCAGGCGCGCTGGCAGGCAGCGTTTTCTCGTCGTAACCGACGCAGTATTTATCAAGGAACGGCTGGTCGACGAGATTCTCGGTAATCATCACCCAAGCCAGCGCCGAGACCAGCGCCGCATCCGTTCCCGGACGAATTGGGATCCACTCATCTTCACGCCCGGCACCGGTATCGGTGTAGCGTGGATCGACGATTATCATTCGCGCATTGGATTTTTGTCGCGCCTGTTCAACGTAATAGGTCACCCCGCCGCCGCTCATTCGCGTTTCGCCCGGGTTATTACCAAACAGGACGACCAGCTGGCTGTTTTCGATATCCGACGGGCTGTTGCCATCGGCCCAGCCGCCGTAGGTATAGTTGAGCCCTGCGGCAATCTGTGCTGACGAGTAGTCGCCGTAGTGGTTCAGGTAACCGCCACAGCAGTTCATCAGGCGTGCAATCAACGTTTTTCCCGGTGGCCATGAGCGGGTCATCGTGCCACCCAGCGTACCGGTACCATAGTTGAGATAAATAGATTCGTTACCGTACTCTTTAATCAAACGCTGCATGTTGTTGGCGATGGTATCAAACGCCTCTTCCCAGCTGATGCGCTCGAACTTCCCTTCCCCGCGATTGCCTACGCGTTTCATCGGGTATTTCAGACGGTCCGGATTATAGACACGGCGACGCATGGAGCGACCACGCAAACAGGCGCGCACCTGGTGCAGGCCTTCATAGTTGTCATCACCGGTATTGTCGGTTTCTACATATTTGATTTCGCCATCAACTACGTGCATACGTAGCGGGCAGCGGCTACCACAGTTGACGGTACAAGCGCTCCAGACCAGCTTTGCGGCTGGGGTGGGAGCGATGGCCTCAGCGGCGTTCGCAATACGCGTAAACGGTAACGTCAACGCGCTGCTGGCGACCGCCAGTCCACCTATCGCTGTGGTTTTCACCAGACCACGACGGCTTACCTCGGCAGCCAGTAAAGCATCAGGAATAGTCGTTTTCATAGACACTCACTTCGGTTGCTCACATGACAAAAAACACCGCTATATAGTTATGTATATAACGAATTTATATTTTATTAGTTTTTTATGCTACTAGTGACTCGAAGGGAGTATCCCTGCTTTACTCAAGGGGATTATTGTTCGGTATCAAGATGAGAATAAAAAAAGCGCCCTCAGGCGCTTTTTTGAACCGGATTCGGTTAAATTCAGATTTTTTCAAGACCGTTCATGTACGGGCGCAGAACTTCCGGCACCACGATACTGCCATCAGCCTGCTGATAGTTTTCCATCACCGCCACCAGCGTACGACCAACTGCCAGGCCAGAACCGTTCAGGGTATGAACCAGACGGGTCTTTTTATCCGATTTGCTGCGGCAGCGAGCCTGCATGCGGCGCGCCTGGAAATCACCTACGTTTGAGCAAGAGGAGATTTCACGGTAGGTATTCTGCGCCGGAACCCACACTTCCAGATCGTAGGTTTTGCAGGCGCCGAAGCCCATATCGCCGGTGCACAGCGCAACGCGACGGTACGGCAGACCCAGCAGTTCCAGTACCTTTTCAGCGTGGCCGGTCATCTCTTCCAGCGCATCCATGGAATCTTCCGGACGTACAACCTGAACCATCTCGACTTTATCGAACTGGTGCATACGAATCAGACCACGGGTATCACGACCGTAGGAACCGGCTTCTGAACGGAAGCACGGGGTATGCGCGGTCATTTTGATCGGCAAATCGTCTTCGTCGATGATCTCGTCGCGTACCAGGTTAGTCAGCGGCACTTCCGCCGTCGGGATCAGGGCATAGTTGCTGCTGTCTGACTCTTCTTCCAGCGGACGCGTATGGAACAGGTCACCGGCAAACTTCGGCAGCTGTCCGGTTCCGTACAGGGTGTCGTGGTTGACCAGATACGGCACATAGTTTTCGCTGTAGCCGTGCTGCTCGGTATGCAGATCCAGCATGAACTGCGAAAGCGCACGGTGCATACGGGCAATTTTGCCTTTCATGACCACGAAACGAGAGCCGGTCAGCTTCACCGCAGCAGCGAAATCCAGACCGCTGTGCATTTCACCGAGGGTGACGTGATCGCGCACGTCGAAATCGAATTCACGCGGGGTTCCCCAGCGCTTGATTTCAACGTTGTCGTTTTCATCTTTACCCACTGGAACACTGTCGTCCGGCATGTTCGGGATAGCCAGCGCGATATCGCGAATTTCTGCCTGCAGAACGTCCAGTTCAGCTTTCGCTTTATCCAGCTCTTCACCGAGCTTATTCACTTCCAGGCGTAATGGCTCGATGTCTTCCCCGCGCGCTTTAGCCTGGCCAATGGATTTCGATCGCGAGTTACGCTCTGCCTGCAGATTTTCAGTTTGTACCTGCAGAACTTTACGACGCTCTTCGAGAGCGCGCAGTTTATCTACATCCAGCTTAAAGCCCCGGCGTGCCAGTTTTTCAGCGACTGCGTCTGGCTCGTTACGCAGCAGATTGGGATCGAGCATGCTTATCCTGTGCTTATCGAATTGAAATAGGAGAAAATGACCGCAGCCTGCGGCCATAAGGAACAGTAACAACATTACCGCAACGACAAGCTTAGCGGTAGCGTTTTATAGGGCTATTTTGATCCTGTCCGGCAAGCCAGGCGAGCTTTTCGCCAATCTTCCCTTCGAGACCTCTGTTTGTCGGCTGGTAGTAGCGTGTTTGTGCCATTTCCTGCGGGAAGTACTCCTCCCCGGCGGCATAGGCATTGGGTTCATCGTGGGCATAACGGTACTCCTGCCCATACCCCATTTCTTTCATCAGTTTGGTCGGCGCATTACGCAAATGCACCGGCACGTCGTAATCCGGACGCTCGCGGGCGTCGGCCATTGCCGCTTTAAAGGCGGTATAAACCGCATTGCTTTTCGGTGCACAGGCCAGATAAACGATCGCCTGAGCGATGGCGCGCTCACCTTCCGCAGGGCCCACGCGGGTAAAGCAGTCCCAGGCGGAGATAGCCACCTGCATGGCGCGCGGGTCAGCGTTTCCTACGTCTTCCGAAGCAATAGCCAGGCAGCGGCGAGCCACGTACAGCGGGTCACCACCGGCAGTGATGATCCGCGCATACCAGTACAGCGCCGCATCCGGTGCGCTGCCGCGCACCGATTTGTGCAACGCGGAAATCAGATCGTAAAAGCGATCGCCTTTGTTATCGAACCGCGCGCTACGCTCACCGGCAATTTCCGTCAGTAACGTCTGCTGCAACACGCGCTTGCCGCTGTCGTCGACCTCGGCCATATCGGCCATCATCTCAAGCGTGTTCAGCGCCCTGCGGGCATCACCGTTCACCAGTTCGGCAATCGCGCGGCGGGTATCGTCGGGAAGGACAATATCCTGACCGCCGTAGCCACGGGCGCTATCGGCCATCGCCTGGCTCAGTACCTGCTCAATATCGTCAGTGGTCAGTGACTTCAGCAGATAGACCCGCGCACGGGACAGCAGCGCCGAGTTAAGTTCGAACGAGGGGTTTTCGGTGGTCGCGCCAATGAAGGTAATGGTGCCGTCTTCAATGTGCGGCAGGAAAGCATCCTGCTGGCTTTTGTTAAAACGGTGGACTTCGTCGACAAAGAGAATGGTCTGGCGACCGGCGTTGCGGTTCTGCCGCGCCCGCTCAATCGCCTCGCGGATCTCTTTGACACCAGAGGTCACCGCTGAGAGTCGTTCAACATCGGCGTTCGCGTAGCGGGCAATCACTTCTGCCAGCGTCGTTTTTCCCGTACCCGGAGGCCCCCACAGGATCATCGAATGCAGGTGCCCTGCTTCAATGGCTCGTGGTAATGGTTTGCCCGGAGCCAGCAGGTGTTGCTGACCAATGTACTGCGCTAAATTTTCTGGCCGCATACGGGCGGCCAGTGGTTGAAACGCGTTATCGGAAAAATCGAGCGACAGATTGCTCACGAACGCCTCTACTTACGTTGATCGTCTACCGTTACGCCCTTCGGCGGGGTAAAGGTAAATTTGGACGCATCGACCGCGCCATTCTGCTGGGACTTCAGCTGGTAGCGGCTTTGTTGATCGTCCTGCTCAATTGCGCTGAACTGATGGATGGTGCCATCACGGCCCACGTTGATGGTGAACTGCTTCAGGTTGCCGTTGCTGCCTTTCGGCGTCAGCATGAAGTCATCACCATTTTGTTTGATATTGTACTGCTGCCAGTCGCTGGACTGGTTACGGGCAATCAGCATAAACGGGGTATTACCGGTGGCGTCTTTCAGCCAGGTTGCCGTTGCCTGCTCAACAAACGGGTTGTAGAACCACAGGGTTTTCCCGTCAGAAACCAGAATGCTTTCATCCGGCTGGGTCATGTGCCAGTTAAACAGATTTGGGCGTTTTACCCATAAATCACCCTGACCTTCCTGTACCGCGTTACCGCTGCCGTCGGTCACTTTCTGCGTGAAGCTCGCATGGAAGCTGCTGACTTTGTCCAGACGGCTTTTCAGGTCGCTTGCGGCATCAGCCCACACGCTGCTGGTCACGAAGCTTGCAAGTAATGCACAGGTGATGGCAACTTTTTTCATCTTGGTTCCTTAAATGCGTCACTCCCGACGCGGGTATCTTTGTCCCTACTTTAGGCGCGTTGCCGAAAGTGGGACACAAGAAAGCGCTGAATTTTTACTTATTTACCCAACTTTGCAATCATTCAAACGGTGGCGGTGCCAGCACTTCGCGGTTGCCGTTATGGCCCTGCTCGCTGACGATCCCCTGCGCTTCCATTTGTTCGATTATACGGGCTGCACGGTTATAGCCGATGCGGAACTGACGCTGCACGCCGGAAATTGACGCTTTGCGTTTTTCCGTGACAAAGTTGACCGCCTGATCGAACAGCGGATCGAGATCTTCACCGGCATCGAATCCGCCGCTGCCGCCTTCGCTTTCGCTATCGGAAGTGATGCCTTCGACGTACTGCGGACGACCACGAGCCTTCCAGTCCTGTACGACCGCATGTACTTCCTGGTCACGAACGAACGCCCCGTGGACACGTACCGGTGAGGTTGAGTTCGGGCCGGAATAGAGCATATCACCCATACCCAGCAGCGATTCTGCGCCGCCCTGATCGAGGATCGTGCGCGAGTCAATTTTACTCGATACGGTGAACGCGATACGGGTTGGGATGTTAGCTTTAATCAGGCCGGTAATAACATCTACCGACGGACGCTGAGTCGCCAGCACCAGGTGGATCCCCGCGGCACGCGCTTTCTGCGCCAGGCGGGCGATAAGCTCTTCCACCTTCTTACCCACCGTCATCATCAGGTCAGCGAATTCGTCGACCAGCACCACGATGTAAGGCAGTTTTTCCAGTACCGGATGGCTCGCATCCATGCTGTCGCCCGGTTTCCAGTACGGATCCGGAATCGGACGGCCCATGCGCGCCGCCTCAGCGATTTTCTCGTTGTAGCCGGCCAGATTACGCACGCCCAGCGCCGACATCAGCTTATAGCGACGTTCCATTTCGTTGACGCTCCAGCGCAGGGCATTGGCAGCGTCTTTCATGTCGGTCACAACTTCGGTCAACAGATGCGGGATCCCTTCGTACACCGAGAGTTCCAGCATTTTCGGGTCGATCATGATGAAGCGCACGTCTTCCGGTTGCGCTTTATACAGCATGCTGAGGATCATGGCGTTCACCCCCACTGACTTACCGGAACCGGTCGTACCGGCCACCAGCAGGTGAGGCATTTTAGCGAGATCGGCCACCACCGGATCGCCGGCAATGTCTTTCCCCAGCACCACGCTCAGCGGCGACGGATTGTCGCGGAACTTCGCGCAGTCGAGCACTTCACGCAGGTATACGGTCTGACGTTTTTTGTTCGGCAGTTCCAGACCTACGTAAGGTTTACCCGGAATCACTTCCACGACACGTACGGCGACGGTAGATAACGAACGGGCCAGATCGCGCGACAGGTTAGAGATACGCGCAGCTTTAACGCCGGGAGCCAGATTCAGTTCGAAGCGGGTGATGACCGGTCCTGGCGAGTAGTTCACCACGTCCGCTTTAATGCGGAAGTCTGCCAGGCGCGCTTCCACCAGGCGAGCCATCTGCTCGAGAGCGAAAGTATCGACCGGCTCGATTTCCGTCGGCGGTGGCGTCAGCAGATCCAGCGACGGCAGCGGCGTGGTCGGGCGCTGCAGTGGTCGGCTGTCGCCGTTACGCATCAGCAACGGGTGAATTAAACTCTCCTGCGGTGCAGGTGCTACCGGCTGCGGGGCCTGCGGCTGTTGAGCATAAGGCTGATGAGCGGGCGGCTGCTGAGTCTGCGGCTGCTGCCACTGTTGAGCCGGTGCCGGGTTTTGCGGCGGCTCAGGCATCACGCCAGGCGTAAACAGCGGCTCGGCAGGCGTATCGTCAACCAGCGCTTTCATCGGCGAGAATTCGAAATCATCCAGCGAGAACGGATTCGCCCCCGTCGGCTGTTCACCGCCGTAGCGTGCCTGCTGGGTGGCCGCAAACTGACGCGCCAGCTCGGCTTCCGCCTCTGCTTCCTCATCCCAGACTTCCGCTTCCGGCTCTACAGCGTGATAGCGCTGATGTTGCGATGCTGCAAACTGGCGAGCCAGTTCATCCTGCTGCTGCGCATCGGCCTCATCTTCGTTCATCTCAGCATCAGAGTAGTGCTGATTCTCACGGGCTTTCTCTTCCGCCATTCGCTGGGAAGGCAGTTTAATGCCGAAAGAAGCCAGCTCACGGCGTGTTGGAACGCGAACACGGTTCGGACGCGGTAGCTGCGGACCAATCCCCTCTTTCACCTGCGGACGCGGCGCGTCACCGGCAAGGCTGAATACCGGAGACGCGGCAGCGGCGGTTGCAGCCGCCGCAGCGGCAACGTTTTTCATCCCTGCTGCATTCGGGGTGATGGCCGGTGTGGGATCAATAACCGGAGTCGGCGGCACGGCGGCAGCAGGTTCAGGAATAGGTTGATACCACGCAGCCAGCTGTTCACGCTCACGCGCACGCTTCTCTTCCACTTCTTCAAAGTAGTAAAGCGGCGGACGCTGGGCTTTAATTTCTTCTTCAGGCTCAACAACCGGCGGTGCGACCTCAGGCTCAGGCTGCGACCAGGCTTGCGGAGCATATTCTGGCTCAGGTTCGGGTTGCCAGGTTTGCTGCACGGGCGTTTCAGGCTGCCAGGTTTCGGGCTGAGCGGGAACGCTCGCCTGCGGTGGCCAGTGATCGGGTGCCGGAGCAATAGTGGGTTCTGGCATCTGCGGCGCAGGAACCTGCTGCCACTCTACGGCCGGAGCTACAGGCTCGACAGACGCAGGGATAGGCTCAGCACCTGGCACATACGGTGTTTGTACGGCAGGCGCTGCCGGAGCCGCCCACGTCTGCGCAGCCGTAGTCGCGGCAGCGGCGGCGGTTAACGGCTCAGTCACTGAGTGACCGTTCAGCAGCGGATCGTATTCGTCATAGTCCATCGGTCGCGCGGCGCTGTTGCCAGAGAACAGCACATCGTCGGCCTCTGCGGCAACGCCACGAGCGCTATAGTGAATGTCCTCCTCCGGATCGTCCATGCGTTTTCCGGAGAACAGCGCGGCATCAGTTTTACGCCCCATCGGGTTAGAAAACTTCTCAGCAATGCGCTTACGGCGCGCCAGCGCACCTTTTAAAATTCGGGCACGGCGAGATTCGCGATGCTCCTGGTGCGAAGCCTCGTCGTCATACTCATCTTCTTCGTAGTCGTCTTCCACCCAGGTGTCATCGCGACGGGTACGGTTGCTGGCGAAGGTCAGGATATTGAGGATCCAGCTGCCAATTTTCTCGGCAATGCTCACCCACGACCAGCCGGTAAACAGCGTAAGACCGGCAGCCCAGATGCACAGCAGAGTAATAGTGCCGCCGCTGCTGTGCAGCATCGGCTGCAGCGCGGTGCTGAGCAGGCTGCCCACAACGCCGCCAGAAGCAAAATACCAGATATCATCGGCGTTAATAGCCGCCAGACCACAGGAGGTGAGGATCAGCGCCAGTACGCCAATCAGGCGCAGCGACACCGCAAAGTAGTCGATGTAATCTTCGCTCGCACGGTGTTTCCAGGCAAACCAGCAGCCGCCGACGATGATCACCGGAATGGTGTAAGCCATCACACCAAAGATAAAGAACAGCGTATCCGCAAGCCATGCGCCGGGAATGCCGCCGAGGTTGTGAATAGGCTCATGCCAGGCGGTCTGAGACCAACTGGGATCGGAGGGATTAAAACTGAGTAGTGCCGCCATCAGCCAGATGGCAAAAAGAGCACAAAGGAGGAGCAACGCCTCCAGTAAACGGCGCCCGCTGCTTAACTTTGTCAATCTGACGTCTTTGTCTTCAGTGTATTCCTGGCTCAAGAAAGGCTCTCCAGGTATTAGGCGTATCCTGCCTAAATGCTAAAACGGACAACAGCGCCGGGGATCCCCGGCACTGTTGCTGTATGGATTAACAGGAGTGTAATCAAACTATGTCGATTTTGCACCTGTTCCGTGTTAGCGGGTCTTAATTACCAGACGATTACTCTGTTTGACTTCTTCCATCACTACGTATGTACGCGTGTCGTTGACACCCGGCAGACGCAGCAGGGTTTCGCCCAGCAGTTTACGATACGCCGACATATCCGGTACACGGGTTTTCAACAGGTAGTCGAAATCACCGGAAACCAGATGACACTCTTGAATTTCTTCAAGTTTTTGCACAGCGGCGTTAAATTGCTCAAACACATCCGGTGCACCACGATTCAGAGTAATCTCAACAAATACCAGAAGTGATGCATCAAGATAGTGCGGGTTCAGCAGCGCAGTATAACCCTGTATAAAACCCTGTCTCTCCAGGCGACGTACGCGCTCAAGGCAAGGCGTCGGAGAAAGACCCACTCGTTTAGAAAGCTCGACGTTGGAAATACGTCCATCCTTCTGCAGCTCATTCAGAATGTTACGATCGATGCGGTCGAGATCTTTGCCTGGGCGCTTCTTGCTATCTACCATTATTATTGTCTCTCTGTATTCCTTCCCTACTCCTGTGTTGACTCCTGCCACATCACTGTTCAGAGTCTGCGCCCGTCGTGTATGCCGATCCCATCATCTGAAATACAGCATAACCCAGGGTACGTGTCGGGAAGACCGTTGCCATTCGGCAGCTATCGCTATCACGCATGGCGTCTGTCCACGCCATGCGTGGATGGCGCTAGCCCGGTTAAAAATGGTGTTCCTGTGCATGAAAATTCACCACACAGGAAACACTGATTTTTTCTTCCTAGAATGTTTTCGCAAAAGCACAGGGGATTGTCAAAGCAAAACATCGATTTTTAGTACAACATGCCAGTAATTCATTCTCAGGGTGGGCTGATCCTCATGTTTTCGTCTTATAATCGGCCCAATTTCAGTAGATTTCGTTATGTTAAACGATGAAATATTCACCAATTCATCGGTGAATTCTATTGCACAAATCGTTAACAAAATCGCTGAGGCCTTTTTTTAGCGCCATAAATTCCCTACAATCGCGTGAAATGTCTGCCAACACGAATGAGGATCTCATGGGCACGGCCAAACACAGTAAACTGCTTATTCTTGGTTCTGGACCTGCGGGATACACCGCGGCGGTCTATGCCGCCCGCGCAAACCTGCAACCGGTACTGATTACCGGCATGGAAAAAGGCGGTCAGCTGACCACTACCACGGAAGTGGAAAACTGGCCAGGCGATCCGAATGACCTTACCGGTCCACTGCTGATGGAGCGTATGCATGAGCATGCGACCAAATTTGATACCGAAATCATCTTTGACCACATCAGCAAGGTCGACCTGCAGAACCGTCCGTTTCGCCTGACCGGCGACAGCGGCGAGTACACTTGCGATGCACTGATCATCGCAACCGGTGCTTCTGCCCGCTATCTGGGTCTGCCTTCTGAAGAAGCGTTCAAAGGTCGTGGCGTGTCTGCCTGCGCCACCTGTGACGGTTTCTTCTATCGCAACCAGAAGGTCGCGGTTATCGGTGGTGGTAACACCGCAGTAGAAGAAGCGCTGTATCTGTCGAACATTGCGTCTGAAGTGCACCTGATTCACCGCCGCGACAGCTTCCGTGCAGAAAAAATTCTGATCAACCGTCTGATGGATAAAGTGGCAAACGGCAACATCGTTCTGCACACCGACCGTACGCTGGAAGAAGTGACCGGCGACCAGATGGGCGTTAGCGGTCTGCGTCTGCGCGATGTGAAGAATACCGACACCGTTGAATCACTGGAAGTCGCTGGCCTGTTTGTGGCAATCGGCCATAGCCCGAACACCGGAATTTTCGACGGTCAGCTCGAGCTGGAAAACGGCTACATCAAAGTGCAGTCCGGGATCCACGGCAACGCCACCCAGACCAGCATCCCGGGCGTCTTTGCCGCGGGCGACGTCATGGACCACATTTACCGTCAGGCGATCACCTCTGCCGGTACCGGCTGTATGGCCGCGCTGGATGCAGAACGTTATCTCGACGGTCTGGCTGAAGCTTGTAAATAATATTTACATATCAGTAACAAAGGTAAATAAGGCGACGAAAAGTCGCCTTTATTTTTGCCCCGTTGTAACATTGCCGTGCCTAAAAATTTGATAACAGCACCTGCTAAGCGCGCAATGAATAAAACCCGTCAACAAGAGCTCACTCGCTGGTTAAAACAGCAAAGCATTCTCTCCCGTCGCTGGCTGACGCTCTCGCGTTTGCTTGGCTTTGTCAGTGGAATATTGATAGTGGCGCAGGCCTGGCTGTTAGCCCGCACGCTCAACCACATGATCATGGAAAACATTCCGCGTGAGGCACTGCTGTTCCCTTTCATCACTCTGGTACTGATTTTTGTGCTTCGTGCCTGGGTGGTCTGGCTACGCGAGCGTGTCGGATTTCACGCCGGGCAGCATATTCGCTTTGAGATTCGCCGACAGGTGCTCGACCGCCTGCAGCAGGCTGGCCCGGCATGGATTCAGGGTAAACCGGCGGGCAGTTGGGCAACGCTGATTCTTGAACAAATTGACGACATGCATGATTACTATGCCCGCTATCTGCCGCAAATGGCGCTGGCCGCCTGCGTTCCGCTACTGATAGTCATCGCTATTTTCCCTTATAACTGGACGGCAGCACTGATTTTGCTGTGCACCGCCCCGCTTATTCCGCTGTTTATGGCGCTGGTCGGTATGGGTGCCGCTGACGCAAACCGCCGTAACTTCCTGGCGCTGGCGCGTCTCAGCGGTCACTTCCTTGACCGCCTGCGCGGTATGGAAACCCTGCGCCTGTTTGGCCGTGGCGAAGCAGAAACCGACAACATCCGCGAAGCATCGCAGGATTTTCGGCAGCGAACCATGGAGGTTCTGCGCCTGGCATTCCTCTCCTCTGGCGTACTGGAGTTCTTTACCTCGCTCTCTATCGCGTTAGTGGCGGTCTATTTTGGCTTTTCCTATCTTGGCGAGCTGAACTTTGGCTCCTACGGCCTCGGTGTTACCCTCGCATCAGGATTCCTGGCATTGATTCTGGCACCGGAGTTCTTCCAGCCGTTGCGCGACCT
Organism: Yokenella regensburgei ATCC 49455; assembly: GCF_000735455.1. Classification (GTDB taxonomy): domain Bacteria; phylum Pseudomonadota; class Gammaproteobacteria; order Enterobacterales; family Enterobacteriaceae; genus Yokenella; species Yokenella regensburgei. The sequence goes on from NZ_JMPS01000087.1 coordinate 98,905, forward strand.
CGGGACCTTTTATCATGCCAAAGCGCAGGCCGTTGGCGCCGCCGACAGTCTGAAAACGTTCATGGAAAAACCTTTGGCACACCCCGAGGGCGGCGATAAAACGCTGAGCGATAACGAAGCTATCAGCATCACGGCAACCGGTTTACTGCTGAAATCACCGGAAGGTAAAACGCTCGCCGGCCCGCTGGATTTCGATATCCCCGCCGGAACTCGCGTGGTGCTGGTCGGGCAAAGCGGTTCAGGCAAAAGCTCGCTCCTGAACACGCTGGCCGGTTTTCTGCCTTATGAAGGTTCGCTGTTGATTAACGGTGTGGAATTGCGTGACCTCGCGCCTGACGGCTGGCGACGCCTGCTGAGCTGGGTGGGTCAGAACCCGCAGCTCCCGGCAGCCACCCTGCGGGAGAACGTCCTGCTGGCCTGGCCGAATGCGACAGAAGCACAGCTTCAGTCTGCGCTTGAACGTGCCTGGGTGAATGAGTTTGTTGCCGATCTGCCGCAGGGCATTGATACACCGGTGGGCGATCAGGCCGCTGGGTTATCCGTCGGCCAGGCCCAGCGTATTGCCGTCGCGCGTGCGCTGCTCACCCCCTGTCGCCTGCTGCTGCTTGATGAACCTGCTGCCAGCCTCGATGCTCACAGCGAACAACGCGTCATGCAGGCCTTAACCGAGGCTTCGGCCCGTCAGACGACGCTAATGGTGACGCACCAGCTGGAAGATCTCACCGACTGGGATGCCGTTTGGGTGATGCACGACGGCAAGCTGGTGCAGCAGGGTCGCTATCAGGATCTCGCACAAGTGGAAGGCCCGTTCGCCACATTACTGGCTCATCGTCAGGAGGACATTTAAATGCGCGCACTGCTTCCCTATCTGGCGCTGTATAAACGCCACAAATGGCTGCTGACTCTTGGCGTTGTCCTGGCTATCGTTACCCTGCTGGCGAGTATCGGCCTGCTGACGCTTTCCGGCTGGTTCCTTTCGGCCTCCGCGGTGGTTGGCGTCGCCGGGATCTACAGTTTTAACTATATGCTTCCCGCAGCCGGTGTTCGCGGGGCGGCAATCATTCGTACCGCCGGGCGCTACTTCGAGCGTCTGGTGAGCCACGACGCCACGTTCCGTGTGCTGCAGCACCTGCGGGTCTTTACCTTCAGCAAACTGCTCCCTCTCTCCCCTGCCGGGCTGGCGCGTTTTCGCCAGGGCGAGCTGCTCAACCGCATCGTGGCGGATGTCGATACGCTCGATCACCTCTATCTGCGCGTCATCTCCCCAATGGTGGGCGCGCTGGTGGTTATCGTGGTGGTCACCCTTGGCCTTAGCGTGCTGGATGTCACCATCGCGCTTACCCTGGGCGGTATCATGCTGTTGACTCTGTTTATCCTGCCACCGCTGTTCTACCGCGCCGGAAAGCCAACCGGCGAAAGCCTGACGCAGCTGCGCGGGCAGTATCGCCAGCAGCTCACTTCATGGCTACAGGGCCAGGCGGAGCTGTCGGTATTTAACGCCAGTACCCGTTACCGTCAGCAGATGGAACAGACCGAGATGAACTGGCATGAAGCCCAGCGTCGGCAGTCCGAGCTCACCGCCCTCTCCCAGGCCATGATGCAGCTTATCGGCGGCGCGGCGGTGATTGCCATGCTGTGGATGGCCGCCGGAGGCGTCGGTGGTAACACGCAGCCTGGCGCGCTGATTGCCCTCTTTGTCTTCTGCGCACTGGCGGCATTTGAAGCCCTGGCACCGGTTACCGGAGCCTTCCAGCACCTGGGCCAGGTTATTGCCTCCGCCATTCGCATTACGGAAATTACCGAACAACGCCCGGAGGTCACCTTCCCGGCGCATGAATCTACCGCCCCTGCGCAGGTGAGTCTCCAGCTCAACGACGTGCGTTTTGCTTATCCGCAGCAGGCGCAGCCAGCGCTGAACGGCGTGACCCTGCAGGTGAACGCCGGTGAGCATGTCGCGATTCTTGGCCGCACCGGCTGCGGTAAATCGACGCTGCTGCAGTTGCTGACCCGTGCCTGGGACCCTCAGCAGGGCGAAGTGCTGTTGAACGGTCGCCCGGTCAGCGAGCTTTCTGAAGCGGCACTGCGCCAGACCATGAGCGTGGTGCCGCAGCGTGTTCACCTCTTCAGCGCCACCCTTCGCGATAACCTGTTGCTGGCAAAGCCTGGGGCGACGGATGATGAGTTAAATGCGGTATTAGCACGGGTCGGACTGGAGAAGCTGCTGGATGACGGCGGGATCAATAGCTGGCTCGGTGAAGGCGGCCGTCAGCTCTCCGGCGGCGAGCTGCGTCGCCTGGCCATTGCCCGTGCGCTGCTGCACGATGCACCGCTGATGTTACTGGATGAACCTACCGAAGGTCTGGATGCAGCAACGGAAAGCCAGGTGCTTGATTTACTTGCCGATGTAATGCGTGAAAAGACGCTGCTGATGGTCACTCACCGCCTGCGCGGACTGGCCCGTTTTAACCAAATTATAGTGATGGACAACGGACAAATTATTGAGCATGGTAGTCACTCAGAATTGTTGGCGAAACAGGGGCGCTACTACCAGTTTAAGCAGCGTCTGTAAGCTACCATATACCTTAATTGCCTTGCTTGTTATGAGGTCGTCCTGGCATGCGTTTGGTTCAGCTGTCTCGTCACTCTATCGCGTTTCCGTCGCCAGAAGGCGCGCTGCGTGAACCTAATGGGCTGCTGGCCTTAGGCGGCGATCTTAGCCCGGCACGGCTGCTGATGGCCTATCAGCGCGGCATTTTCCCCTGGTATTCGCCGGGGGATCCTATCCTGTGGTGGTCTCCCGATCCGCGGGCCGTGCTGTGGCCTGAAGAGTTTCACGTCAGCCGCAGCATGAAGCGCTTCCATAAAACCTCACCGTATCGGGTCACCCTTAACCACGCCTTCGAACGGGTAGTGGCAGGCTGTGCCAGCGATCGTGACGAAGGGACGTGGATCACCCACGATATTGTACAGGCCTATCACCGCTTGCATGAGCTGGGCCACGCCCACTCCGTGGAGGTGTGGCAAGGCGCTGAACTGGTGGGGGGAATGTACGGCGTTTCGCAGGGCGCGCTGTTTTGCGGCGAGTCAATGTTCAGCCTCGCGGAGAATGCCTCTAAAACCGCACTGCTGGTGTTCTGTGAGGACTTTATCCACCAGGGCGGTCAACTCATCGATTGCCAGGTGATAAACAGCCACACCGCGTCTCTGGGCGCAACAGAAGTCCCCCGCCGTGACTACCTCGAGTGGCTTTCCGCATTGCGCATACAGTCGCTCAAGGAGAAATGCTGGGTCCCCAGGACACTCTTTTCCCCGCTAAGGTAAATGTTTTCGGCACATTTTCTTATCACGGTGATATAATTGTCGCGAAGAGTCGCTTCTGCATGTTGCCCCGCCGCCGTTTGGGACTGTCCGAGTCGCTTTAATCCGCTGCTCCCCCCTTTACGTTTGCGCTGTCATACGGCTATTGGTATGGCATCAGGGCAATGCGCAAAAACGACTTTTGCGTTTTTAGCGCACAAATCTTTACTTAATTGCTGAATTTCGGCATTATCTTGCCGGTTCAAAACTACGGTAGTGATACCCCAGAGGACTAGATGGCCAAAGAAGACAATATTGAAATGCAGGGTACCGTTCTTGAAACGTTACCTAACACTATGTTCCGCGTAGAACTGGAAAACGGTCACGTGGTAACTGCGCATATTTCCGGTAAAATGCGTAAGAACTACATCCGCATTCTGACGGGCGACAAAGTGACTGTTGAGCTGACCCCGTACGACCTGAGCAAAGGCCGCATTGTCTTCCGTAGTCGCTAATTGATCCCCAGCCGTAATCCTGCTGCGCACAACTGCCCGGGATTATGTAGCCTGTAACTGCTCTGTGTCACACAGGGCAGTTTTTTTATTTCCGCACCTTGCCAATCTCCCCTTCTGCAACTGTTATTACTGGTACTTTCAATAGCCTGTAAAACGGTGGCAAAATGCCTCGCCTTTCTGATTTTCCAGTGCTGGTGTTTTTTGTTTGCCTGCTGCTGTTCTGGGTGGCGAATCTCATCTCACGCCTGTTGTATCGCCGTTATCGGGATAATGAACCCGAGAAAGAGAACTATAACCTGCTGCTCGGCGCGGTTTTAAGTATCCTGGCATTGCTGATTGGCTTTACCTTTTCCATGGCGGTGAGCCGTTATGACATGCGCAAGAATTATGAGGAAGAGGAAGCTAACGCCATTGGCACAGAATGGTTACGTGCAGATTTACTGGCGGCAAGTGAATCAGGTGCCGTAAAAACGCTGCTACGACAGTACCTTGACCAGCGCATTCTGTTCTATCACTCCCGTAGTCCGGCAGAATTACAGAAAATAAATAATGATACGGCGGTCATTCAGGATAATTTATGGCGCATTGTCAGCCAGCAGGCCCGTGAATCGCAGACTCCGGTGATGCAGTTAGTGGCCAGCGGCATGAATGATGTGTTTAATCGTTCAGGATATACTCAGGCCGCCTGGTGGAACCGAATTCCGCGGTCCGCATGGACACTCTTATTTATCCTGTCGATGTTCTGTATGGGGATGATAGGGTTTCGTAATTCGGCGCAAAAGAAAGCGACCTTCCCCTGGCTGCTGCCCACCGTATTTTCCTTCGCCTTCGCGCTGATTGCCGATATAGACAGCCCACGCGGGGGAATTATTCGTATTCAGGCGCAAAACTTGCTAGCGCTGGAAGCCTCATTGCCGCCGGTCGCTAAAAAATAAAAAAGCCGGGAAAATTCCCGGCTTTCTGGAGTGCGGCAGAATTAATGTGCCGCTTCTGGTTTGTGCTTTTGCGCGGCCTGGAAGTCATAGGTCAGCGCATTTTTCTCTTTATCGAGCGATACCGTCACCTGACCGCCGTCAACCAGAGAACCAAACAGCAGTTCGTTAGCCAGCGGTTTTTTCAGGTTGTCCTGGATAACTCGCGCCATTGGGCGTGCACCCATGGCACGGTCGTAGCCTTTATCCGCCAGCCAGTCACGCGCTTCCTGGCTCACTTCCAGAGAAACACCTTTCTGATCCAGCTGAACCTGCAGCTCGACGATGAACTTATCAACCACCTGGTGGATCACGTCGGTAGAGAGGTGATCGAACCAGATAATGTTGTCGAGACGGTTACGGAACTCAGGCGTAAAGATCTTCTTGATCTCATCCATCGCGTCCGGACTGTTGTCCTGCTGGATAAGGCCAATCGATTTACGTTCGGTTTCACGCACCCCGGCGTTGGTGGTCATCACCAGCACGACGTTGCGGAAATCGGCCTTACGGCCGTTGTTATCGGTCAGCGTACCGTTGTCCATCACCTGCAGCAGCAGGTTAAAGACGTCCGGGTGCGCTTTCTCGATTTCGTCCAGCAGCAGTACCGCATGCGGATGCTTGATAACCGCATCGGTCAGCAGACCGCCCTGATCGAAACCAACGTATCCCGGAGGCGCACCAATCAAACGACTGACCGTGTGACGTTCCATATACTCGGACATATCAAAACGCAGCAGCTCAATACCGAGCGCTTTCGCCAGCTGCACCGTGACCTCGGTTTTCCCGACCCCGGTTGGCCCGGCGAACAGGAATGAACCCACAGGTTTGTGCTCATGGCCGAGGCCCGCACGGCTCATCTTGATAGCCTCGGTTAAGGCCTCGATGGCAGTCCCCTGGCCAAAGACCAGCATTTTCAGACGATCGCCCAGATTCTTCAGCGTATCGCGATCGCTTTGCGAGACGCTCTTCTCCGGGATACGCGCAATACGCGCCACCACGGATTCGATATCTGCCACGTTGACCGTTTTCTTACGCTTGCTGGCCGGCATCAGACGCGCACGGGCGCCCGCTTCATCGATAACGTCAATCGCCTTATCCGGCAGGTGACGATCGTTGATGTATTTCACCGCCAGCTCCACCGCCGCACGTACCGCTTTCGCGGTATAACGCACATCGTGGTGCGCTTCGTACTTCGGCTTCAGGCCGTTGATAATCTGTACGGTTTCTTCCACCGTCGGCTCAGTAATATCGATTTTCTGGAAACGACGCGCCAGCGCCCGGTCCTTCTCAAAGATATTGCTGAATTCCTGGTAGGTGGTTGAGCCAATCACCCGGATTTTACCGCTGGAGAGCAGCGGTTTAATCAGGTTTGCGGCATCGACCTGGCCGCCAGAAGCTGCCCCGGCACCGATAATGGTGTGGATCTCGTCAATGAACAGAATGCTGTTGCTGTCCTGCTCAAGCTGCTTCAGCAGCGCCTTAAAGCGTTTTTCAAAATCGCCGCGATATTTGGTGCCAGCCAGCAGCGAGCCAATATCGAGCGAGTAGATGGTGCAGTCGGCGATAACTTCGGGAACGTCGCCCTGCACGATGCGCCAGGCAAGCCCTTCCGCGATGGCGGTTTTACCCACCCCGGATTCGCCCACCAGCAGCGGGTTGTTTTTACGACGACGGCACAGAACCTGAATAGCGCGTTCCAGCTCTTTTTCGCGGCCAATCAGCGGATCGATTCCGCCAACGCGAGCAAGTTGGTTGAGATTGGTGGTGAAGTTTTCCATACGTTCCTCCCCGCCTGCTTGCTCTTCGTTATTCGGCTGGCTCCCGGAGTCGGAAGACTGGCTCGGCTCATCTTTACGTGTGCCGTGAGAAATGAAGTTCACCACATCAAGGCGGCTGACTTCGTGTTTGCGCAGCAGGTAAGCCGCTTGCGACTCCTGCTCGCTGAAAATGGCCACGAGGACATTCGCACCGGTGACTTCGCTACGGCCAGAAGACTGGACGTGGAAGACCGCGCGCTGCAGGACACGCTGGAAGCTGAGCGTCGGTTGCGTATCGCGCTCTTCTTCACTGACGGGCAGGACGGGTGTGGTTTGTTCGATGAAGGCTTCCAGTTCCTGGCGCAGAGCGACCAGGTCCACAGAGCAGGCTTCCAGCGCCTCACGGGCCGAGGGGTTGCTAAGCAGAGCCAGCAACAGATGCTCGACGGTCATAAACTCATGACGGTGCTCGCGCGCTCTGGCGAAAGCCATGTTTAAACTGAGTTCCAGTTCTTGATTGAGCATAGGCACCTCCCCCAATTTTCATGCCTGTCTTCAGGCTTGTTCCAGCGTACACAGCAACGGGTGCTCGTTCTCCCTCGCGTAGCGGTTCACCATCGCCACTTTGGTTTCTGCAACCTCGGCGGTAAACACACCGCAAATGGCCTTACCTTGATAATGAACCGTGAGCATCAGTTGCGTTGCACGTTCTACATCATAAGAAAAGAATTTTTGTAACACGTCAATAACAAACTCCATCGGAGTGTAGTCATCATTGACTAATATCACTTTATACATAGATGGCGGTTTCAGCGCATCGCGCAGTTTGTCTTCAACAAGCTGGTCAAAATCCAGCCACTCTCTGGTCTTGCTCATCGTCAGTCATCATCTTCAGTTGCCGGTGCTGACAGGCCAATGCCTGTCACTGACAAGAGTGTATGCACATAATTGAATCTACATGAGAACATAGATAACTATCATCTATTGTTGCCATCCGCGACATCTGTCACATTCCCCAGCAATAGCGTTAACTGCTTCAAATTTTGACGCATTTTCCACCGTTTCGCGACCCCATCCTCTTGACGCGATGCCTGATTTATCTAAATTGTACAGGCGAGAGTTGGCGAGGATTTGAACAACCCCTGACTCCACCACCGGTTCATTCCATCTACTTATAAAGATTTACGAAGGATGTCGAAGTATGGAAATGGGTACTGTCAAGTGGTTCAACAATGCCAAGGGGTTCGGTTTCATTTGCCCCGAGGGCGGTGGCGAAGACATTTTCGCCCATTACTCCACCATTCAGATGGATGGTTACAGAACGCTAAAAGCCGGGCAACCTGTTCGGTTTGATGTCCACCAGGGCCCCAAAGGCAATCACGCCTCTGTTATCGTGCCCGTTGAAGCAGAAGCAGTTGCATAGCTCTTCGCTTCATTGTGTACATCCCGCAGACAAAATGCCAGTCCTTATGACTGGCATTTTTTTATCATTTCTTACTCACGGGCCAGCGCATCGACCGGATCAAGCCTTGCGGCGTTGCGCGCTGGAAGCCAGCCGAAAAGGACGCCGGTCAGCGTCGAGCAGAAAAACGCCGTCAGCAGCGCCAGCGGTGAAAAACCGATTTCCCAGCCCGGTAAGAACAGCTGTAACACGAAAGCAATCAGTAGCGACAGCGACACACCCAGTGCGCCCCCCACCAGACATACCAGCACGGCTTCAATCAGAAACTGCTGCAGCACGTCGCTTGCTCGTGCGCCCACCGCCATGCGGATGCCAATCTCCCGGGTACGTTCCGTGACCGATACCAGCATAATATTCATTACGCCAATACCGCCCACCACCAACGAGATCACCGCGACCAGCGTCAGGAACAGCTGAAGTGTATGTGTGGTTCTTTCCGCGGTTTTCAAGAGACTGTCCATGTTCCAGGTGAAGAAATCCTTCTTCCCATGGCGCAGCGTCAGCAGGCGGGTGAGGTTTTCTTCCGCCTGCGCGCTGTCCTGGCCCTCTTTCACCCGAACGGTAATCGAGTTCAGCCACGACTGACCAATAACCCGCCCGGACATGGTGGTATAAGGCAACCAGATACGCAGCACTTTGCTGCTGCCGAACATCGACTGTTTCTCGTCGGCAACACCGATGACCGTCGCGGGCATATTACCGACCAGAATGATTTCGCCCACCACGCTCGCTTTATCAGGAAAGAGCTGTCGGCGGCTGTTGCTGTCGAGCACGGCTACCTGCGCACGCCCGTTAAGCTGGATATCGTTAAAGGTATTACCTTCGCTAAAGGTCATCCCGTAGACGTTAAAATACTGCCCGCTGACGCCTTCGGCGTTCGCCGCCACGTCGATATTTCCTTTACGCAAACGCAGGCTTTTGGAGACCGCAGGCGTTGCAGAGCTCACCCACGGCTGCTTTTGTATCGCCAGCAAATCGTCATATTTCAACGACTGCTGAAAGCGCGGATCGTCATCACCGAAATCCTTACCGGGATAGATGTCGATGGTATTGGTGCCGATAGCGCGGATATCAGCCAGTACCATCTGCTTTGCCGCGTCGCCCACCACCACGATAGAGACCACCGAGGCAATCCCAATGATGATACCGAGCATGGTCAGCAGGGTGCGCATCTTGTTCGCCGCCAGCGCACGCCAGGCCATCGACATCGCTTCACGAAAACCACTGGTAAACTGACGCCAGCTGGAGGGTTCATCGATCACCGTGTCTTCAAAAGCCTGCCCAGCGGCAGCCGATGACGGAGGATTAGCGACAATTTCCCCATCCCGAATTTCGATTATCCGCTCCGCCTGACGAGCCACCTGCGGATCGTGGGTGACAATAATCACCGTATGCCCCTGCTCTTTGAGCTGGTGCAGAATACTCATCACCTCTTCACCGGAGTGGCTGTCCAGCGCACCGGTCGGTTCATCGGCGAGGATCACCTGCCCGCCGTTCATCAGCGCGCGGGCGATACTCACCCTCTGCTGCTGGCCACCAGAAAGCTGCGATGGCTGATAATCGACCCGCTCCCCGAGCCCGAGACGCTCAAGCAGCTGGTGTGCCCGCTGCTGGCGAGCCTTTCTCTCGGTACCGGCGTACACCGCCGGGATCTCAACGTTCTGCGCCGCGCTCAGGTGCGACAGCAAATGATAACGCTGGAAGATAAAGCCAAAGTGCTCCCTTCTGAGCCGTGCCAGCGCGTCACCGTCGAGCGTCGCCACGTCGGTACCCGCCACCTGATAGGTGCCGCTGGTCGGTTTATCCAGACAGCCGAGAATATTCATCAGCGTCGATTTTCCCGAACCGGAAGCCCCGACAATCGCCACCATCTCTCCGGCGGCGATGCTGAGGGTGATGCCTTTCAGCACCTCGACGCTGTCCTCCCCGGAGGGATAGCTACGGCGAATATCCTTCAGCTCGAGCAGCGCGGTCATTTCGCCGCTCCGGGCTTGCTTTCACCGGTGATGACTTCATCGCCCTCTTGCAGGCCTTTGGTGATTTCAACGTCGGTATCATTACGCGCGCCAATAGTGACCTCGCGCGTTTTCACCTCGCCGTTACGCAGCAGGCGGACGTTGTAGCGATTATCGCCAACAACATCGCCCAGCGCCGACAGCGGAATGGTCAGCACGTTATCCACCCCGGCAAGCTGAATATGGACCTGAGCGGTCATTTCCAGACGCAGGATCCCCTTCGGGTTCGGCACTTCAAAACGCGCAAAGTAGAAAATCGCGTCATTCACTTTTTCCGGAGTCGGCAGAATATCTTTCAATACCCCTTCAAAGCGGGTCATCGGGTCGCCAAGCACGGTAAACCAGGCTTTTTGCCCCGGGCGCAGGTGAATGACGTCCGCCTCGGAAACCTGTGCCTTCACCAGCATCGTACTGAGGTCAGCAAGCGTCAGAATGTTCGGTGCCTGCTGGGCGGCAATCACGGTCTGCCCCTGCAGCGTGGTAATTTGCGTTACCTCACCCGCCATCGGCGCCACGATACGGGTGTAGTCGAGGTTCGTTTTCGCCGTATCGAGAGTGGCCTGGTTACGTTTAATTTGCGCTTCAATGGTGCCAATCTGCGCCTCTTTAACCGCCACGTCGGTGGCCGCCTGATCCAGCTCCTGGCGCGAAATCAGATTATTTTTCACCAACTGCTGCTGGCGAGTTAGGGTCACCTGTGCCAGTTTGAATTCAGCACGCGCCTGACGCAGCTGCGCACGCAGCTCCATCAGCGTGGCTTCCACCTCACGGATCTGGTTCTCCGCCTGATCGGGATCGATAACCCCGAGCAGCTGATCTTTTTTCACCTTGTCGCCAATGTTGACAGACAGCGTTTTCAGCTGCCCGCTCACCTGAGCGCCGACATCAACTTTACGCAGGGCGTCGAGTTTGCCTGTCGCCAGCACACTCTGTTCAAGCGCACCCTTGCGGACAATCAGCGTCTGATAGTGGGGCTGCGGGGCGTTCAACGTCCGCCACAGCCAGATCCCGGCGATAACCACCAGCACGGCCAGGATCCAGTAAACCTTTTTGCTTCTTCCCTTCAATTTCATAAACCGTCCAGATTCATGCGCAAGCATAGATAAAGGTTGATTGTATCTAAACATCGCTTCAACGAAAGCCTCTCTATTTAAGCAGGGCTTAATTCGTTTAGAAAACATTAACTCAGCACCTGATGAAATAGCCCCCAGTTAAATGGAAACTTCTCGGGTTTTATCATGTCTTCTGTGATTGAAATATCAGATATTGCGACGGAACAGCCAAAATCAGGTTGGCAGCTTTTTCGTTTTCTTTGCCAGGGCAAAATCACCCCCGGTAATTCATGGCGTAAAGCGTCCTACCGTCGTAAATTCATGCTGCGGTCGATGGCCATTCCTTTCAGTACCGCACGCCTGATGAAAGAGCTCTCTCGTGAGCCACGCTTACTGCAGTTGCTGCAGGCGCAACCCGGGTTGCCATGTCGTGTACATCGCCCGTGGCTATCGATGAACATTAACCGCAGACAGGCGTCCAAAGCGCTGGCGTGCCACTACCGGACGCTCAGCCGGCTTCTGCCACCCGCGGTGCTGAACGGCTACCTCACGCGTCATGGGGTCAAGCTCGCCAGCCTGACCGGCAAAGACGAGCAGACTTACACCATCCGTCTTGGTGCTGACTCTATGATGGATAAAGAAGGTGAAGCGACGCTGATGTTTTACGATGCCGAAAACACGCTGCTGGCGGAGTTGACCTTCACCCTGTGTCAGCCAGGCGGCGCGAACACGCTGTATATTGGCGGGTTACAAGGGCCGAAAGCGCACGTACCACACGAGCGCATTCAGCTTGCCACTAAAGCCTGTCACGGCCTGTTCCCGAAACGCCTGCTGGTTGAGGCCGCCATGGCATTGAGTAGCGTGCTGTCGGTAGAAGAAATTCGTGCGGTCAGCAACGAAACGCATATCTATCGCAGCATCCGCTATCGCAAGAAAAAGCAGGACAAGCTGCACGCGGACTACAACGGCTTCTGGGATTCTCTGGGAGCGGCCCCGGACAGCAAAGGTGACTTTATTCTGCCGTTGACCATGCCGCGAAAAGCCATGGAAGACATCGCCAGTAAAAAACGCGCGGAATATCGCCGCCGCTATACCCTGCTCGACAGCCTGATTGAGCAGACGGTTAACACCATCCGCCGTTAATCCGCCCTCCCGCGTGCCAGCCACAGCACGCGGGAAAACATTTTGCGCAGTAGCGTCGGAACAGCCTCCACGCCGCGACGCCCTGCCTCCATCGCCACCTCAATGGCCAGATCCGGCTTCGATGAACGATGAATCGCTTTGGTGATAACCCGGCGCATGTTCATGGGTACATCCGGTGGGATCTGCGCCACGCGATGATAAACGTCGTCAAACCCCTGCCGATACATAAAGTGTTCCATATCCATTGCCGGCAGCATGGTAAGGTGCACACGTTCCAGCTCCCGGTCACCGTCGAGCAGGCTGCGCACCGTAGCGGCGTACTTTTTCCCGGCCTCATCGCCATCAACCAGCACGTGCCACTCAATCCCCATCCGGCGGGCAAACCGAATGAGCGGCTTCAACCCCGACTGCGCAAACTCAATCACCTTAACGCCTTCGGCATCAAAGTGGTGGCCACACTGGCGCGCCAGTTCGTTAATCACCCAGGTTTCAGTCTCGCCTTCCACCAGGAGCCAGCAACGGGAGAACAACGACGAGGCGCGATTAAAGCGAATATGGAAAGCAATGCGGCGACCATCTTCCGCGTTCAGTCCCCCGGCGCCCAGGCGCCAGGCCGCCACGCGGGACGACTCTCGCACCAGACGGCAGACATGTTCGACCGGAGTCATCGACAGCAGCTCACCTGAGTTAGTGGTGGTCACCTGCTGTAACGGCAGAAGATTGAGCAAATGCCAGGCGACGGAGAGCATGATCGGGTGCAGACGAGTTTCCGGATCTTCCACCAACAGCAGCGGTCGGGCGTCTTTATCCAGCCTGACCGTCCCTTTCGCCTGCAATAGCGTGGAGAACAGCCCCAGCAGAATCACCCGGTGGCTGCGCCCACCGGGTTTATCGATCATACGGTTGATGATATCGAGATAGCGCCAGCTGCGCTGCTCGTCGTGAGAGCGGCGGCGCATCAGACGGTGGCGCGACTGCGCGGTACCCTGCTCGGAAAAATAGTGTTCCAGCAGCTGCACCATGGCAGACAGCCCCTGGCGAATCTGTCCGTCCGACAAGTTTTGCGGGCTGCTGACCAGCTCGCGGGAAAGAAAATCAAGCTGGCGGGCGGTAATTTCGACGTCCGGGACGTTGGGGACCGTACCGTTGCGGATGCGCCGCATAAAACGCGCATCGCGCAGGCGCAGCACCGGCATCAGGCGGATCAGGTGATGCGCCAGGTTGTCGATATCATCAAGGTCAAGCGCCCGACCCCGCCCATCAAGGAAGCTGCGCAGCGTCATGACGCTATCGTCTTCCGCAAGCTCCCCTTCCAGACGGTAAAAAATGCGCTGGTAACCATCATCACAAGGTACCCAGCCATCCGCCAGTGGACGATAACGCCGCACCCGATGACGGCCCGGCTCCAGCTCGCGGAAAGTCAGAATAATATGCAGATGATGTTCCCGACCTTGCACATCTCCCGGTGGAAACCAGAAGTCATCGCGCACAAAATGATAGAGCTCTTCTTCCGGTGACAGCAGCAGCGTCAGGGCATCGAGCAGGCTGGACTTGCCCCAGGCGTTTTCACCTATCAGCACGTTATTCTGCTCGAGCGTCAACGACAGGCGGTTGATACCGCGAAAACCAACAATCTCAATCCGTTCCAGAAGCATAACCCCTCCGACTTTCTCCTTTAGCTATCAGCAGTATAGCGATCCACAAAGAAACTGAACACCTGACAAAAGATGTCATTTTATTAATTAATGTCGTGAATAATTAGCCCTTATTAAACCAAGAAAGTTCTCATTTTATTGGGCGGGTTTACTTTCAGTCGAAGCATTCTACACTTACTGGTACCTCATATATTCAAAAGGAATTTTGCGGAGTTGCCAAAAATTAAACTCACGGAGCATTTTTAACTGGTTAAGGGATGGCATTCGATTCTAAAATAGCGAGTCTTTAATTATCTCGTCATCCCTTGTGACGATTAATCAACGACCAGCACGGAGTTGCCGTCGCTGTTACTCTTATTATTTGAGGTGGTTATGTTCAGAAAATTAGCAGCAGAATGCTTTGGTACATTCTGGCTAGTGTTTGGTGGTTGCGGTAGTGCTGTTCTGGCTGCAGCATTCCCGGAACTGGGAATTGGATTTGTGGGTGTTGCGCTGGCATTTGGTTTAACCGTACTGACTATGGCGTTTGCCGTAGGCCATATTTCCGGTGGTCATTTTAACCCGGCAGTCACTTTAGGTCTGTGGGCCGGTGGCCGTTTCCCGGCAAAAGACGTGATTGGTTATATTATTGCCCAGGTTATCGGCGGTATTATTGCTGCAGCCGTGCTGTACGTGGTTGCCAGCGGTAAAGCCGGCTTTGACGCGGCGGCCAGCGGCTTTGCTTCCAACGGTTATGGCGACCACTCACCGGGCGGCTATTCCATGCTGTCTGCAATTGTGATTGAAATTGTCCTGACCTGTGGTTTCCTGCTGGTTATCCACGGTGCAACGGATAAAAACGCCCCAGCTGGCTTTGCCCCAATCGCTATCGGTCTGGCATTAACTCTGATCCACCTGATCAGTATTCCGGTAACCAACACCTCGGTTAACCCGGCGCGTAGTACTGCGGTCGCGATTTTCCAGGGCGGCTGGGCGCTGCAGCAGCTGTGGCTGTTCTGGGTGATGCCAATCATCGGCGGTATTCTCGGCGGCGTGCTCTACCGCACCCTGCTCGAAAAACGCAACTAAGCCTTATACGCTTCTCACGCCCGGCCATGCTCAGCATCGCCGGGCGTTTTTTATGCGGTGGCTATTTACTGAATCAGGGGAATTCGGTAGTGTCTGGGGCGCTGTTTTTATACTCACGGGACCGGGCCGTTCATGCTTTCAGGATTGTTGATTATTCTTCTGCCGCTTATTGCTGGCTACCTAATACCCCTTCGCCATCAAGGGGCACTCAGGCTCATTAACCGTTTACTGAGCTGGATTGTTTACGTCATTCTATTTTTCATGGGCATCAGCCTGGCGTTTCTCGATAATCTCTCGAGCAACCTGCTTGCCATTCTGCACTATTCCGTCGTCAGTATAGTGGTCATTCTGTTGTGCAATATTGTGGCGCTGTTGTGGCTCGAACGTTCGTTGCCCTGGCGCCATCAGCATCAACAGGAAAAATTACCCTCGCGAATTGCTATGGCACTGGAATCATTAAAACTGTGCGGCGTGGTGGTGATTGGTTTCGCGCTAGGACTGACCGGTTTGCCTATTTTGCAACATGCGACAGAGGCCAGCGAATATACGCTGATTTTCCTGCTGCTGCTGGTTGGTATTCAGTTGCGTAATAATGGCATGACCTTAAAACAGATTGTGCTGAACCGCCGTGGAATGATTGTGGCGGTCATTGTTGCCGTCAGCTCGCTGGCGGGTGGCGTGATTAATGCTTTTATTCTCGACCTGCCAATAAAAACCGGAATGGCAATGGCCTCTGGTTTTGGCTGGTATTCCCTGTCCGGTATTCTGTTAACCGAATCTTTTGGCCCGGTCATCGGCAGCGCCGCCTTCTTTAACGATCTGGCGCGCGAACTGATTGCTATTATGCTGATCCCAGGGCTGGTTCGCCGCAGCCGTTCTACCGCGCTCGGCCTGTGTGGCGCCACCTCAATGGACTTTACGTTGCCGGTACTGCAGCGCTCCGGCGGTGTAGAAATCGTGCCCGCCGCGATTGTGCATGGCTTTATCCTCAGCCTGCTGGTTCCGCTTCTGATGGCATTTTTCTCCGCCTGATACTCCTCTGGCGGTAGTCTCACTACCGCCAAAATTGCGCTAAATCAATCTCCCTTTAAGTTGTGTCAGAAATGCCTTTTCAGCGGTTTGTCTGAGGCATAATCTCAAACATGTATATCAAATATAACTTTAAAAGGTGTGACCATGTTTTGTGTGCAATGTGAACAAACCATTCGTACCCCGGCAGGCAATGGCTGCTCTTACGCGCAAGGTATGTGCGGTAAAACCGCTGAAACGTCTGACCTGCAGGATCTGCTGATCGCCGCGCTGCAGGGGCTCTCCGCCTGGGCGGTAAAAGCGCGTGAATACGGAATTGTCGACCACGACATCGACAGCTTTGCGCCACGTGCCTTCTTCTCTACGCTGACCAACGTTAACTTCGACTCCCCGCGCATCGTCGGCTATGCCCGTCAGGCCATTGCTATGCGTGAAGCGCTGAAGACCCAGTGTCTGGCGATTGATGCCGCCGCCGCCGTTGATAACCCGATGGCGAATCTGCAACTGGTGAGCGACGATCTGGGCGAACTGCAGCGTCAGGCCGCAGAATTTACCCCAAACAAAGATAAAGCGGCGATTGGCGAGAACATTCTCGGCCTGCGTCTGCTGTGCCTGTACGGTCTGAAAGGTGCGGCTGCCTATATGGAGCACGCCCACGTTCTCGGCCAGTACGACAACGACATCTACGCGCAGTACCATAAAATCATGGCGTGGCTGGGCACCTGGCCTGCGGATATGAACGCGCTGCTGGAATGCTCGATGGAAATCGGCCAGATGAACTTCAAAGTGATGAGCATCCTCGACGCCGGTGAAACCAGCACCTACGGCCACCCGACCCCGACTCAGGTCAACGTCAAAGCGGTTGCCGGGAAAGCTATTCTGATTTCTGGTCACGACCTGAAAGATCTCTACAATCTGCTGCAGCAAACCGAAGGTACCGGCGTTAACGTCTACACCCACGGTGAAATGCTGCCAGCACACGGTTATCCGGAACTGCGTAAATTCAAACACCTGGTCGGTAACTACGGCAGCGGCTGGCAGAACCAGCAGGTGGAATTCGCTCGCTTCCCGGGGCCGATTGTCATGACCTCTAACTGCATCATCGACCCAACCGTTGGGGCTTACGATGAGCGCATCTGGACCCGCAGCATCGTCGGCTGGCCGGGTGTAAGTCACCTGGAAGGCGACGATTTTGCCCCGGTGATTGCCCAGGCGCAGCAGATGGCGGGCTTCCCGTATAGCGAAATTGAACACCTGATCACCGTCGGCTTCGGTCGTCAGACGCTGCTTGGCGCCGCCGACTCGCTTATCGATCTCGTCAGCCGTGAAAAATTGCGTCACATCTTCCTCGTCGGTGGCTGTGACGGCGCGCGCGGTGAACGTAACTACTTCACCGATTTCGCGACCAGCGTACCGGATGATTGCCTGATCCTGACCCTTGCCTGCGGTAAATACCGTTTCAACAAGCTGGAGT
Source organism: Yokenella regensburgei ATCC 49455 (assembly GCF_000735455.1). Taxonomy (GTDB): domain Bacteria; phylum Pseudomonadota; class Gammaproteobacteria; order Enterobacterales; family Enterobacteriaceae; genus Yokenella; species Yokenella regensburgei. The sequence continues at coordinate 116,343 of NZ_JMPS01000087.1, forward strand.
TCGGCGATATCGAAGGTCTGCCGCGTCTGATTGACGCCGGTCAGTGTAACGATGCGTACTCTGCGATTATCCTCGCCGTTACCCTGGCGGAGAAACTGGGCTGCGGCGTCAACGATCTGCCGCTGTCTCTGGTGCTCTCCTGGTTCGAGCAGAAGGCTATCGTTATCCTGCTGACTCTGCTGTCGCTGGGCGTCACCAACATCGTGACCGGCCCAACCGCGCCAGGCTTCCTGACCCCGGATCTGCTGGCCGTACTGAACGAGAAGTTTGGTCTGCGTTCAGTCACCACCGTTGAAGAAGATATGCAGCAACTGCTGAGCGCGTAAGGAGACAAGCATGACAATGCCAACATCACAGTGTCCGTGGCGGATGCAGGTTCATCACATCACCCAGGAAACCCCGGATGTATGGACGCTGTCGCTGCTGTGTCACGACTACTATCCGTATCGCGCCGGGCAGTATGCGCTGGTGAGTGTCCGCAACTCTGCGGACACCCTGCGCGCTTACACCATCTCGTCGACGCCGGGCGTGAGCGAATACATCACGCTCACCATCCGCCGTATTGACGACGGTGCGGGCTCCCAGTGGCTGACCCGCGACGTAAAACGCGGCGACTATCTCTGGCTGTCTGACGCACAGGGAGAGTTCACCTGCGAAGATAAAGCAGATGACCGCTTCCTGCTGCTGGCGGCAGGCTGCGGCGTGACGCCGATTATGTCGATGCGCCGCTGGCTTGAGAAGTATCGCCCGCATGCTGACGTGCAGGTTATCTTCAACGTGCGTTCACCGCAGGATGTGATCTTTGCCGACGAGTGGCGCAACTATCCGGTAACTCTGGTGGCAGAAAACAACGCCACCGAGGGCTTTGTTGCCGGACGTCTGACCCGTGAACTGCTGGCAAGCGTGCCGGATCTCACTTCTCGCACCGTGATGACCTGCGGCCCGGCGCCATACATGGACATGGTGGAAGAAGAGGTAAAAGCGCTCGGCGTGACCCGCTTCTTTAAAGAGCAGTTCTTTGTACCAGCCGTTGAAGCGGCGACCAGCGGGATCAAGTTCAGCAAACTGCAGCCAGCGCAGGAGTTCTTTGGCCGCGTGGGCACCACGCTGCTGGAAGCACTCGAAAGCAACAAGGTGCCGGTAGCTGTCGCCTGCCGCGCTGGCGTCTGCGGCTGCTGCAAAACCAAAGTGGTGTCTGGTGAATATACCGTCAGCAGCACCATGACCTTAACGGAACAGGAAATTGCCGACGGCTACGTGCTGGCCTGCTCCTGTCATCCGCAGGGCGACCTGGTTCTCGCCTGATCCTCCAGTGCCCCCGCCCGGGGGCATTTTTTATCGATTGTTGCCATCCCGCCGCTGAAACCTTTCACGCCCTCTCCTGTGGTCTACGCTTTTAAGCAGTGCTTAAAAAAGGAGATGGAAAACCATGAAACAAACCGTGGCCACGTATATCGCAAAAACCCTTGAGCAGGCTGGTGTAAAACGGATCTGGGGCGTCACCGGCGACTCTCTGAACGGCCTGAGCGACAGTCTTAACCGCATGGGCACCATCGACTGGATGGCGACGCGCCATGAAGAGGTGGCCGCGTTCGCCGCCGGAGCCGAAGCCCAGTTGACCGGCGAGCTGGCGGTCTGTGCGGGATCCTGCGGCCCGGGGAACCTGCACCTGATTAATGGACTATTTGACTGCCATCGTAACCATGTTCCGGTACTCGCCATCGCAGCGCATATTCCCTCAAGCGAAATCGGCAGCGGCTATTTCCAGGAAACTCACCCCCAGGAACTGTTCCGCGAGTGCAGCCACTACTGCGAACTGGTCTCTAACCCGGAGCAAATTCCCCAGGTACTTGCCATCGCCATGCGACAGGCAGTACTCAAACGCGGCGTCGCGGTCGTGGTGCTGCCGGGCGATGTGGCGCTGAAAGCCGCGCCAGAAAATGCCAGCAGCCACTGGTATCATGCCCCACAACCGATTATCACCCCGGAAGAAGAAGAACTGAGAAAGCTCGCCCAGTTACTGCGGTATTCGAACAATATCGCCCTGATGTGCGGCAGCGGCTGTGCCGGGGCGCATAAAGAGCTGGTCGAATTCGCCGCGAAGCTGAAAGCCCCTATCGTCCACGCCCTGCGCGGTAAAGAACACGTGGAGTACGACAACCCCTACGACGTGGGCATGACCGGGCTTATCGGCTTCTCCTCCGGTTTTCACACCATGATGAATGCCGATACGCTGGTCCTGCTCGGCACGCAGTTCCCGTACCGCCCGTTCTACCCGACCGATGCCAAAATCATCCAGATTGATATTAACCCCGGCAGCATCGGCGCCCACAGCAAAGTGGACATGGCGTTGGTGGGCGATATCAAATCCACCCTCAGCGCCCTGCTACCGCTGCTCGAAGAGAAAACCGATCGCAAATTCCTCGATAAAGCGCTGGCGCACTACCGCGATGCGCGTAAAGGGCTCGACGACCTGGCAAAACCGAGCGAAAACGCTATTCATCCGCAGTATCTGGCGCAGCAAATCAGCCACTTCGCCGATGACGACGCCATTTTCACCTGCGATGTAGGCACGCCCACCGTCTGGGCGGCACGTTATCTGAAGATGAACGGCAAACGCCGCCTGCTGGGATCGTTCACCCACGGCTCAATGGCCAACGCGATGCCGCAGGCGCTGGGCGCGAAGGCAACGGCGCCCGATCGCCAGGTGATAGCGATGTGCGGCGACGGCGGATTCAGCATGCTGATGGGCGATTTTCTCTCGGTGGTGCAGATGAAGCTGCCGCTAAAAATTGTGGTATTTAACAACAGCGTGCTGGGCTTTGTGGCAATGGAAATGAAAGCAGGCGGCTACCTGACCGACGGTACCGAACTGCACGACACCAACTTTGCGCGCATCGCCGAAGCCTGCGGCATTACCGGGATCCGCGTTGAGAAAGCCTCTCAGGTAGACGAAGCCCTGCAGCGAGCCTTCAGCATTGATGGCCCGGTACTGGTAGACGTAGTCGTTGCCAAAGAGGAGCTCGCTATTCCGCCGCAGATTAAACTCGAACAAGCCAAAGGATTTAGCCTGTATATGCTGCGCGCGATCATCAGCGGACGCGGCGATGAAGTCATTGAACTGGCGAAAACCAACTGGCTCAGGTAAAAAGGATGGCATTCCCCTGAATCAGATAAGGAAATGCCGTGATCGATTTACGTAGTGATACCGTCACCCGCCCGGGTCGCGCCATGCTTGATGCTATGATGGCCGCCCCGGTCGGGGATGACGTTTATGGTGATGACCCTACCGTTAACGAACTGCAGCGCTACGCCGCCGAGCTGAGCGGCAAAGAAGCGGCGCTGTTCCTGCCTACCGGCACCCAGGCTAACCTGGTGGCTCTGCTCACCCACTGCGAGCGCGGCGAAGAGTATATCGCCGGCCAGGGCGCGCATAACTATCTGTATGAAGCAGGCGGTGCCGCCGTGCTCGGCAGTATTCAGCCGCAGCCGATTGACGCCGCCGCCGACGGCTCCCTGCCCCTCGACAAAGTGGCGGCAAAAATCAAAGCGGACGATATCCACTTCGCCCGCACTAAACTGCTGAGCCTCGAGAACACCCACAACGGCAAAGTGCTGCCGCGCGAGTATTTACAGCAGGCGTGGGAGTTTACCCGCGAGCGCGGTCTGGCGCTGCACGTTGACGGCGCACGCATCTTCAACGCCGTCGTCGCCTATGGCTGCGAGCTCGAAGAGATAACCCGCTACTGCGACTCTTTCACCATTTGCCTGTCGAAAGGGCTGGGCACGCCGGTGGGCTCGCTGCTGGTCGGTAACGCGGACTACATTAAACGCGCCAACCGCTGGCGGAAAATGACCGGCGGCGGCATGCGTCAGTCGGGCATTCTGGCAGCAGCGGGCCTGTATGCGCTGAAAAATAACGTCAAGCGCCTGCAGGAAGACCACGACAACGCCGCGTGGATGGCGGAACAGCTGCGTGAAATCGGTGCCGACGTGATGCGTCATGACACCAACATGCTGTTTGTTCGCGTCGGGGAAGCGCGTGCCGCCGCCTTCGGTGAATTTATGCGCGAGCGCGGTGTGCTGGTCAACGCCTCACCGATCGTGCGTCTGGTGATGCACCTCGACGTCAGCCGCGAGCAGCTGGCGCAGGTGGTTAAACACTGGCAGGCCTTTTTAGCGTAGAGGTATGAGCGTGTCGCAACCCATTCTGGTGCTCGGCGCCAGCGGCTATATAGGCCAACATCTGGTGACCGAACTGAGCCAGCGCGGATACGCCGTGCGGGCGGCGGCACGGCGTATTGAGCGCCTGCAAAAGCAAAACTTGCCCGGCGTCAGCTGTCACCACGTCGATCTCAACCGCCCCGAAGGTCTGGCGGCGCTGCTGAACGGCGTGGGGACGGTGTATTTCCTCGTTCATGGCATGGGTGAAGGCGGTAACTTCATCGAGCATGAGCGCCAGGTGGCGATAAACGTGCGTGATGCGCTGCGCGACACGCCGGTTGAACAGGTGATTTTCCTGAGTTCACTACAGGCACCGGAAAGCCAGCAGTCCGATCATCTGCGCGCCCGCCAGGTCACGGCCGACGTGCTGCGCGAGAGCGGCTGCCCGGTGACCGAACTGCGCGCGGGCATTATCGTTGGCGCTGGATCCGCCGCTTTCGAAGTGATGCGCGATATGGTCTACAACCTGCCGGTGCTTACCCCGCCACGCTGGGTTCGCTCGCGCACCACGCCAATTGCGCTGGAAAATCTGCTGTTTTACCTGGTGGAACTGCTGAATCATCCGGCCACTCAGCACCGTATTCTGGAAGCTGCCGGGCCAGATGTGCTGAGCTACCAGCAGCAGTTTGAACACTTTATGCAGGTTAGCGGCCGCCACCGGCTGTTGATCCCCATCCCGTTCCCGACAAGCTGGATTTCGGTGTGGTTCCTCAACGTTATCACCTCCGTGCCGCCGACAACCGCCAAAGCCCTGATCCAGGGGCTGAAGCACGATTTACTCGCTGACGATAGCGAACTGCGTGCGCTGATCCCGCAAAAACTTATCGCCTTTGACGATGCGGTACGTCAGACGCTGAAAGAAGAAGAGCAACTGGTGAACTCCAGCGACTGGGGCTACGACCAGCAGGCTTTCGCCCGCTGGCGACCAGAGTATGGCTACTATGCTAAACAGGCAGGCTGCACGGTAAATACGTCTGCCAGCCTCAACGCCCTGTGGCAGGTGGTGAACCGCATCGGCGGCAAAGAGGGCTATTTCTTTGGCAATATGCTGTGGAAGATCCGCGGTGCGATGGATTTACTGGTCGGCCACCGGCTGGCGAAGGGGCGCCCGGCACACCCGTATCTGCAGACCGGCGACACCGTCGACAGCTGGAAAGTCATCATCGTCGAGCCGGAAAAACAGCTCACGCTGCTGTTTGGCATGAAAGCCCCCGGTCTTGGTCGCCTGAGCTTTACGCTCAGCGATAAAGGCACGCACCGGGAGCTGGACGTTCGCGCCTGGTGGCACCCGCACGGCATGCCTGGCCTGTTCTACTGGCTGCTGATGATCCCGGCGCATCTGTTCATTTTTCGCGGTATGGCGCGGACTATTGCGCGCCTGGCAGAACAAATCACAGGCAAAGTCTCAAAATAGCGAACATTCTGGAACGTTTCCCATTGCATCGGGGTGAGATTCACGGAAGAATGCGCACGAAACTTTTCAAAAACAACGGACAGATATGAAGGTTCTGGTCACCGGCGCCACCAGCGGTTTAGGCCGCAATGCGGTGGAATACCTGCGCAACAAAGGCATTAGCGTAAGAGCAACCGGTCGCAACGAAGCGATGGGCAAACTCTTGACCAAAATGGGCGCGGAATTTATACATGCCGACCTGACCGAACTGGTCTCCTCCCAGGCCAAAATGATGCTGGCGGGCGTAGATACCCTGTGGCACTGCTCCAGTTTTACCTCCCCGTGGGGCACCCAGCAGGCGTTCGACCTCGCCAACGTGCGCGCCACCCGCCGTCTGGGTGAATGGTCCGTTGCCTGGGGCGTGCGCAACTTTATTCATATCTCGTCGCCATCGCTCTACTTTGATTATCACCATCGTCGCGATATTCAGGAAGACTTTCGCCCACGGCGCTTTGCCAACGAATTTGCGCGCAGCAAAGCCGCCGGTGAAGAGGTTATCGCCCTGCTGGCACAGGCGAACCCCAATACCCGTTTTACCATCCTGCGCCCGCAAAGCCTGTTCGGGCCGCACGATAAGGTCTTTATTCCCCGCCTGGCGCAGATGATGCACCACTACGGCAGCGTGCTGCTGCCACGCGGCGGCGCGGCAACCGTCGATATGACCTACTACGAAAACGCGGTCCACGCGATGTGGCTCGCAAGCCAGCCGCAGTGCGACGCGCTACCTTCCGGCCGGGCATACAACATCACCAACGGTGAGCATCGCAGCCTGAGCAGTATTGTGCAAAAGCTCATCGACGAGCTGGATATCAAATGCCGTATTCGCTCCGTGCCCTACCCGATGCTCGACATGGTCGCCCGCAGCATGGAGCGCTTTGGCAATAAATCGGCCCGGGAACCGGCGTTTACTCATTACGGAGTCTCGAAGCTGAACTTTGATTTCACCCTCGATATCACTCGCGCCCAGGAAGAGCTCGGCTATCAGCCGGTGGTATCCGTCGATGAAGGGATTGTGCGTACCGCCGCCTGGCTACGCGACCACGGTAAACTGCATCGCTGAGAAGCCTGCCTGCTATTGCACGGACCTGCAGCATGCCAGGCCGGGTATGTGAAGCGTACCCGGCAACGCTATCTTCGGGAACTCAGCCCTGCCCATACTTCTCGAGCAGCGCTTCGGCGATGGCCTGCGTTTCGGCGTCGGCGATACCATCCCAGCGCGTCGGGCGGAAGTGCATCTGGAATGCCATGATCACCCGTTTCTGCTGGGCTTCACTCATCCCTGGCGTCACTTCATAGCCATAGCGGGAGAGCAGATCGAGCACCGAGGCGGTATCCACCGGCGCGGAGGGCGCGCGTCCGGCAAGGTAAAACGCTACCCGGTCGGCGTTCGGCCAGGCACCAATCCCAAGCTTCGCCAGCTGCTGCCATGGGAACAGCGGCCCGGGATCGTCTTTGCGCTGCGGGGCGACATCGGCATGTGCTACCACGTTCTGCGGTTCAATCTGGTAGCGAGCGATAATGTCTTTCGCCAGCGGGATAAGCGCAGCTATCTGCGCCGGAGCAAACGGAGTAAAACGCTTCACCCCGGCGGTCTTCTGCCAGCCGCGGTTCTCCAGCTCAATGCCTATCGAGGTATCATTAATCCGGGTCGCGCCGCGCCAGTAGCTGATCCCCGCATGCCAGGCAAGCTTATTTTCCGGCACCAGCTGCCAGATTCGCGGTTTGCCGTTAAAACGCGGGGGGATCTCCGGGATCAGGTAATGCGCGCTGACGTGCTTATCGGTAAGCGTTGCCAGCGACACATCAAAATCATCTGCCGTATAGTGGATAACCAGCACCTTCACCCGCGGGTACGCGTTCTGCGCGGGATGATGGGTATCCAGCTGATACCCGTCCTTATCGATAATTCCGGTCTGGTTTGCACAACCGGCAAGCAGCAGCGCAAGCAGGATCAGCAGGCGTTTCATCGGCGAGTTTTCACCGCCGTACCGCTGACGCTGACCATCAGCATACTGGCATCTTTGCCCACCGTTTCGTAGTCGATATCAATACCGACTATCGCATCCGCGCCCAGCGCTTTCGCCTCTTCGCCCATTTCCTGGAAAGCGATTTCACGCGCTTTACGCAATTCTTTCTCATAAGCGCCGGAGCGACCGCCGACGATATCGCGGATCCCGGCGAAAAAATCGCGGAAGATATTGGCGCCCATAATCGCCTCGCCGGTCACCACGCCGCAGTACTCGACAATGGTCTGGCCTTCCAGCGTTGGGGTAGTAGAAAATTGCATACTATTTCTCCTTCAATACCTTAGCTCTGTTAATCAAACACAACATTGTACCGATACGCTATGCTTGAAAACACTAATACCGTAGTCCGTTTATAAGGAAATCACCATGCGCTACTCCATTGCAGCCCTGTTAGTTCCCTGTGCGCTTCTGCTCAGCGCCTGCACCACCGTTACCCCAGCCTTCAAGGATATTGGTACCCGTAGCGGTCCTTGCGTGGATGGTGGCCCGGATACTGTGGCACAGAACTTTTATGACTACCGCATTCAGCATAAAAATAACGATCTGACCGCACTGCGACCGTACCTGAGCGACGGACTAGCGAAACTGCTGAATGATGCCAGCCGCGACAACGCTAACCGCGCGCTGCTGCAGTCTGATCCTTTCTCCAGCCAGAGCACCGTGCCGGATAGCGCTTCAGTCGCCAGCGCCTCCACGATACCGAATACCGATGCGCGCAATATCCCGCTGCGTGTTGACCTGAAACAGGGTAGCCAGAGCTGGCAGGATGAGGTGCTGATGATCCGTGAAGGCCAGTGCTGGGCCGTTGACGATGTGCGCTACCTTGGCATCAACTCCCACGCCCCGGCAGGCACGCTGCGCCAGTCGCTGGAAAACCGCTGATTATCCCACAGCATCGGGGCGCTGAAACGATAACCCCGGTAAAATGTCTGGCATTCTGCGAGGAATGCCGACATTTGTTCCCCTCCCCCCTCGCAGTCGCTATTTTGTGCTAAGTTTAATAAAGAATGTGGTTTATATTTAAGTTTTAACGCATAAATATTGCATAACTATTCTGTGAACGTTACTATTTGCCACCTCAATATCTGCCTTTTCAGTGAAGTACGAAGAGTATCGATGAGCATTAAACTAAACGGCATTAACTGCTTCTACGGCGCGCACCAGGCGCTGTTCGACATTACGCTTGATTGCCCGCAGGGCGAGACTTTGGTTCTGCTTGGCCCAAGCGGCGCCGGGAAAAGCTCTCTGCTGCGCGTACTGAATCTGCTGGAAATGCCGCGTTCCGGAACGCTTTCTATCGCCGGTAATCATTTTGATTTTGCTAAAGCGCCATCGGACAAAGCGATTCGCGATCTGCGCCAGAACGTTGGCATGGTCTTTCAACAGTACAACCTGTGGCCGCACCTCACCGTTTTGCAAAACCTGATTGAAGCACCCTGCCGCGTGCTGGGCCTGAGTAAAGATCAGGCGCTGGCGCGTGCTGATAAGCTTCTGGAACGTCTGCGCCTTAAACCTTACAGCGATCGTTACCCGCTGCATCTCTCCGGCGGCCAGCAACAGCGTGTAGCCATTGCCCGTGCGCTGATGATGGAACCGCAGGTTCTGCTGTTCGACGAGCCGACCGCGGCCCTCGACCCGGAAATCACCGCCCAGATCGTCAGCATTATTCGCGAACTGGCGGAAACCAACATTACCCAGGTGATCGTCACCCATGAAGTGGAAGTGGCGCGTAAAACCGCCAGCCGTGTGGTGTATATGGAAAACGGTCATATTGTGGAACAAGGGGATGCCAGCTGCTTCGCAACCCCGCAAACCGAAGCCTTTAAAAACTATCTTTCTCACTGATGTTTTCGGGACAATGACAATGAAAAAAGTACTGATTGCCGCGCTGCTCGCCAGCGTCAGCCTTTCCGCTACCGCCGCACAGACCATTCGTTTCGCCACCGAAGCGTCTTATCCTCCGTTTGAATCCATTGACGCGAACAATAAAATTGTTGGCTTCGACGTGGATCTGGCCAACGCGCTGTGTAAAGAGATTGATGCCACCTGTACCTTCACCAATCAGTCCTTCGACAGCCTGATCCCAAGCCTGAAATTCCGCCGCATCGATGCAGTGATGGCCGGGATGGATATCACTCCGGAGCGTGAGAAGCAGGTACTGTTCACGACGCCGTACTACGACAATTCTGCGCTGTTTATCGGCCAGCAGGGCAAGTACACCACTATTGATCAGCTGAAAGGCAAGAAAGTGGGCGTGCAGAACGGTACAACGCACCAGAAATACATCATGGATAAACATCCGGAAATCACTACCGTGCCTTACGACAGCTACCAGAACGCTAAACTGGATCTGCAGAATGGCCGTATTGATGCCGTCTTTGGTGATACCGCGGTCGTGACCGAGTGGCTGAAAGCGAATCCTAAACTCTCCCCGGTCGGCGATAAAGTGACGGACAAAGACTACTTCGGTACCGGTCTGGGTATCGCCGTGCGTCAGGGCAACACCGAGCTGCAGCAGAAATTTGACGCAGCCCTGGAAAAAGTGAAGAAAGATGGCACTTACGAAACCATCTACAAAAAATGGTTCCAGAAGTAATTCCTGAATGAACGATATGTTTCCTTTAGCAAGCGCCGCCGGCATGACCGTCGGCCTTGCCCTTTGCGCTTTGATAATCGGCCTGGTACTGGCGATGTTCTTTGCGGTGTGGGAGTCAGCCAAATGGCGCCCCGTCGCATGGACAGGCTCCGCCGTGGTAACGATTTTACGCGGGCTACCGGAAATTCTGGTGGTCCTGTTTATCTATTTCGGCTCTTCGCAGCTGTTGCTGATGCTCTCCGATGGTTTCAACATCAACCTCGGGTTCGTGCAAATTCCGGTACAGATGCAGATTGAGAACTTCGACGTCAGCCCGTTCCTGTGCGGGGTTATCGCCCTGTCGCTGCTGTACTCGGCGTATGCTTCACAGACCCTGCGCGGTGCGCTGAAAGCGGTACCCCAGGGGCAGTGGGAATCTGGCCAGGCGCTGGGGCTTTCCAAAGCGGCGATTTTCTTCCGTCTGGTGATGCCGCAGATGTGGCGCCATGCCCTGCCGGGGCTCGGTAACCAGTGGCTGGTACTGCTGAAAGATACGGCGCTGGTCTCACTGATTAGCGTGAACGATCTGATGCTGCAAACCAAAAGCATTGCTACCCGTACCCAGGAGCCATTTACCTGGTACATTGTGGCGGCCGCGATTTACCTGGTTATCACCCTGTTCAGCCAGTACATCCTCAAACGCATTGACCTGCGCGCGACTCGCTTTGAACGGAGACCAGGCTGATGCTTGATTACTTACCTGAACTGCTGAAAGGCCTGCATACCAGCCTGACGCTGACCGTGGCTTCCATTGTGGTTGCGCTGATCCTGGCGCTGATTTTCACCATCATCCTGACGCTGAAAACGCCGGTGCTGGTGTGGATTGTTCGCGCTTATATCACGCTCTTTACCGGTACACCGCTGCTGGTGCAGATCTTCCTCATATACTACGGTCCGGGCCAGTTCCCGTCGCTGCAGGAGTATCCGGTGCTGTGGCACCTGCTCTCTGAGCCGTGGTTATGCGCGCTGATTGCCCTGTCGCTGAACAGCGCTGCCTACACGACTCAACTGTTTTACGGTGCCATCCGTGCGATTCCGGACGGACAGTGGCAGTCGTGCAGTGCGCTGGGGATGAGTAAGAAAGACACGCTGGCTATTCTGCTGCCTTATGCCTTCAAACGTGCGCTCTCTTCTTACTCCAACGAAGTGGTGCTGGTCTTCAAGAGTACGTCGCTTGCCTATACCATCACGCTGATGGAAGTGATGGGCTACAGCCAGCTCCAGTATGGCCGAACTTACGACGTGATGGTGTTTGGTGCCGCCGGTGTCATCTACCTTATCGTTAACGGTCTCCTGACGCTCCTGATGCGTATGGTTGAACGCAAAGCGCTGGCGTTTGAACGCCGCAACTAATACTGCATAAACATCTTTTTTAAAGGCGGGCAATCTTTTTGATTGTTCGCCTTTTTTATTATCAAATAAAAATATTTATCCATATTTGTTGCATACAAATTCATTAAATGGCATGGTTAATCCACGCCTGAGAGACGGCACAACACATCATAAGATTGACAGACGGGAGCTACACCATGAAAAAAATACTGCTGGCGGCACTGCTCGCAACCTTCACCACAGGCACTATCGCCGCAGAAAAAATCAGCTTCGGGGTGTCAGCTACCTACCCACCGTTTGAATCGCTGGATGCCAGTAATCAGATCGTCGGTTTTGATATCGATCTCGCTAAAGCGCTGTGTAAACAGATGCAGACCGATTGTACTTTCACCAACCATGCGTTCGACAGTCTGATCCCGTCGCTGAAATTTAAGAAATATGATGCGGTGATTTCCGGTATGGACATTACCCCGGAACGTAGCAAGCAGGTCACCTTCACCGACCCGTACTACGCCAACTCGGCCGTGGTGATTGCGAAGAAAGATAAGTATAAAACCTTTGACGATCTGAAAGGCAAACGCATCGGGATGGAAAACGGTACTACCCACCAGAAGTACCTGCAGGATAAGCACCCGGAAGTGAAAACCGTCGCCTACGACAGCTACCAGAACGCCATTATCGACCTTAAAAATGGTCGTATAGACGGTGTATTTGGTGATACCGCGGTAGTCAATGAATGGCTGAAAACCAATCCGCAGCTGGGCGTTGCCACACCGAAAGTGACCGATCCGCAGTACTTCGGCACCGGATTAGGCATTGCGGTACGTCCGGATAACAAAGCATTGCTGGAAAAACTGAACGCCGCGCTGAAAGCGATTAAAGCCGACGGCACGTACCAGAAAATCAGCACCCAGTGGTTCCCTGAATAAGCCTCCCTCTGCATCAGCAGGCCAGCCATTGCGCTGGCCTTTATTATTCCAGTGAATTTTTGGGCACGACAGTGTTTTATAATAGTGATACTAACGATGTGCACTTTAACCGCCTGGAATATATCGCGGAAACCAACCAACTGATGGTTAATTCTCGTTCCAGCTGCACAATCATTGGGCTCAATATTGATAGTGGAGATATGGAGTGGATTATCGATAACCTCGACTATCCATCCGGTACTTAACAAGTCGCTCACTCTCAGCGTGGCGGATCCTGAGCGTTGATCAGCTTCGCAGCCTCATTCATTAATAAAAATGACGCCTGCTCAGCAGGCGTCTTCTCATGCTTCCAGACCCAAACGCACAAACTGCTCGGCGGGAGCATCGTTTTCTTTCATCAGACGGATTAAAAGCCTCACCATTCGCGCCTCAATGACCGCATCATGCAGCGGGTGCTGCTGGTTAGGGTCGGCATCAAGATCGAACAACAGATCGCCAAAGCGGCTTAGCCCCTGATATTTTTCCCCTGCCGGAATACGCAGGGTTTCCAGCTCTTTGGTAAAAGCGAATGGCGGCGCCAGCGTCAGCGCACGCAGCTCATCCACGCTAAAGCGGCTGTTCATTTTGGCTGGCATCAGCGTGTAATTAGCGATGCTGTCTTCATAGCCCGGACGCGCTGCCCGCATGTAGACGTATCGCCCATCCGTCACATTGACGTGCCCGCTGAATACGCCAAACAACGCGGCATCGCGCACCAGGTTGTCCTGCGCAATGGCCTGCCCTAAGGGTTTGCCCTGCATATCTGCCGGTAACGGCTGATGGAAAAACTCCAGCAACGTCGGCGCCCAGTCAATCATCTGAACCAGAGACTGCCGCGGCTCGTTACGCATCGCACTGCGCGGATCCCAGATAAACAGCGGATTATTGGCAATTTCATTGTAATAAGGCATCTGATTTTTGGCCCAGTAGCCATGTTCTCCCAGCAGAAAACCATGGTCGGTGCCCACAATCAGCAGGGTATCTCGCCACAAATCGTGTGAATCCATCAGATCCAGAATACAGCCAAGATGATGGTCACACATCGACAGTAATGCGCGATAGCGGCAGCGAATATGTTCGACCGCCTCTTCAGATTCCATGACTTTGCCGCGCGGCCAGTCGTAGTGCGGCCCCTGCCATGTATCCTCATACAGCGCCAGATAATCCTCGGTGGTAAAGAACGGCTCATGGGGGTCAAAAGTTTCAATTTGCAGCAACCAGTTGTCCTGCAAGCTGTTCTTATTAATAAATTCACAACCCGCCTGAAAAACCTGGCTTTGCGGGAAATCAGCTTCCTGCTGAATATACTCCCGGTTCACCCAGTCGTGCCGCCATAATGCCGATACGCCGCCACCGGTCTGCTTTTGCGGGACGCTAAGCACAGGGGGGATATGTGGCTCGCCCACGCTTCCCTTCCAGTGATCGCCCTCCTGACCCCGGATAATTTCCCACGAACTATAGCGAGTATGATAATTCCCTCCACCATCTTCCCAGTAGTGCAGGTGGTCGCTAATCAGGTGAGTGTACACACCCGCTTTCTTTAAAAGCTCCGGCATCGAGTCATCATAGGGCTCCAGCGGGCCCCATTCCCGATGTAAAAAATTGTAGCGCCCGGTATGCAGTTCACGCCGCGCAGGCATACATGGCATACTGCCGACGTAGCTATTTTCAAACCGAACGCTATGCTCGGCCAGACGCTGAAAATTCGGCGCCTTCGTGAGAATATCTCCATACGGCGGCAGATAGCGCTTATTCAGACTATCAAACAGAACAATAATAGCTTTCATGCCGTAACCTTTAGGTTCTGGAGATAATTTCCGGGAAGTGCGCCTCTACGACTTCATTGATCTGGCGGCCAATCGTTTCGCCATCCATAATATTTTCGATTGGGATAAGATACTGACCATGACCGGCATCCAGACTGACAACATCAATCAGCTTTTTAGAAATAGCATAAATATCGGCCCAGCCGGTAAAGCCCCCCACCTCACCTGCCGCGGTATGTTCCATCTCAAACTCGAAGCTGTATTTTTTCAACGCTTTCTGGACAACAGATTGCAACATAACGCTACTACCTACACCGTAGCCACAGACGAACAGAATATTCACTTTGGTTTTCATTTTTACATCCCTCATTTAATATAATCACATTGCGTACGGACCCAGATGTAATGTGGAAGCGATCAATTTCAGGACTTCACAAATCGCGGGCCACAATGTTGCCCAGTCGAAGATGCCTGTCCAGCCAACACCTTCTTTCGCAAGCCCGGTGAGCGGGATAGCCCAGACGGTGCCAAAGGTCTGAATAATTCCAAGCACGAAGGTGCAAATAATGACCGAACGATACCCCCCTAATCTATTGGCTAAAACGCCAATTGGCCCTCCGGAGAAAAATAACGGCACGAAACCAGGCAGTACCATAATGGGGCTATGAATGAGTAATAAAATTCCCATAGAGAATATCGTGCCAAATGTACAGAATATAAAACCTAACGTTGCCGCATTCGGCGAGAATGGGAGCAATGCAGCAACATCGACCGCCGGAATAGCATCAGGGATAAGACGATCCTGCCATCCTTTGAATGAGCCGTTGATTTCCCCGACCATCATTCTCACCCCCTGTAACAGGATGACCATATACATAGAAAATTGCAGGCCGAGGTTAATAATGTAGATAAACCACGGTTTGTTTTTGGCCATCAGCTGGACGTTATCGATGCCCGTTGCCAACAGGAATCCCCCGACAAACAACGTCATGACGATAGCAATGGAGGTCACGTTATGGTTGAAAATAGCCAGCCACCCAGGCAGTTTCAGGTTCTCGGCGTCGTGCTTTTCAGGGTCACCAAACTTGTGGGCAAATTTAGAGAAAAACCATAGCCCGAGCATCTGGTTATGAGCGATGGTGAATCCGGCATTATTCGTAATTTTAGCAATCGGTTTTACGATGAGCGTGGTCGCGAATGCCCAGAATAGTCCGGTCAGAAGCCCGGCAATAATAATTGAAGGTACCCACCCCAACCCCAGCCAGAAGACAATCAGCCATAATACGGCCTGGGAGTGTGAAACACCGGTATTTCCCGTCAGGAATATGCCCTTCGCTCCGGTATATTTTCCCAGTAGTACCAATATCAGGTTAGTAAAAAAAGCAAGTACGAAAACATACCCGACAAAACCGAAATTATCACCCAGCGCAATCTGCGTCGCCGCTTTCATCGCGTAGGAATCCATCAAATAACCGTGAACCCCATAAGCTTTACTCACTGCTTCCGCAACGGGTTTAAAGGTGGCGGAAAACTGCATCCCGCCAAACAGTACCATCATTAAGCCTACCATCGCGCTGACCATACCGGTCACGACTTTTATCGCGGGCTTTTTATCAAGTATGTAGCCTATACCAACCAGCAGGCCGATAAGAATAGCTGGTTCTGTTAGAAAAGATTGTAATACACCAATAAATTGAGCAAACATCCCCTTACCCACCCTCCATGAGTTTATTTTCCGATGAGCCATGCATGGAATAATTAAAAGCATAAATAGCAAAGGTAATAACACTATGCGTAATTTTCTTTGTCGCTTCCTCCTTAAGCAATTATCTATCGACACCATAAAGATCAAATCCAATCACATAAAGATTAAATTTGATTATTTGTGATTGGATATGCAAAAAACGGAAGGAAAATAAATGGAGTAAATAATAGGGGGTATAAGAATAATATTTATATATATAAATACAGTATGAATGAATCGAATTAATAATAACTATATATTGGTTGCCGCCTTACAGCGGCAACGAAAACTGGAAACAGGCTCCTGAATTTCCTTCCAGAAGACGAATGTCGCCGCCGTGCAGCTGCAGCATCCGGCGGACAATCATCAACCCCAGACCACCACGGGATTCCCCGGTTTTTTGCTGCTGCAGTACGGACGGGCGCTCAAACAGCGAGGCTCGCAGTTCTCCCGGGATCCCCGGCCCGTTGTCCTGCACCTCCACGACCACGTTGTTGCCTTCCACGCGGGTACGAAGCGTGATGTTGCCCCCTCTTGGGGTATGACGAACCGCGTTGTCCAGCAGGTTGGTCAACACCCGTTCCATCATCGACAGATCGGCGAACACCTGCGGCAGGCCGCGCGGTAGATCTATGTTGATGGTCAACTGACGCGTTTCTATTGCGAGATCAAACTTTTGCGCCACATCCTGCACCAGCTCAGCCATGGAAAATGTTTCACGCTGGGGCTTGATGCCACCGTGTTCAAGACGCGCCAGCTCAAACAGCTGCTGCGACAGATGGCGAACCTTATTCCCCTGGCGCAGAGCGATATTCAGATACTGCTTCGACTCTTCCGCCGTCAGGTTTCCGGCTTTCACCGATAGCGTTTCCAGATACCCCAGCAGCGAAGTGAGCGGCGTGCGTAAATCATGTGAGATGTTGGCAACAAATTCGCGGCGCTGGCGATCGCTGTCGGCCAGCTGATCCCACTGCTGCACCACCTGCTGCGCCAGTTCGATAAACGCATTGCGCAGCAGCGCCACTTCGTTCGCCGGATGACGCTCCGGCTCAAGCGTCGCCAGGCGTTTGATCGTGCTGATGCTGTCCTGATCGAGCCCCCCCACTTGCGCGGTTAGCCTTTTCACCGGGCGGGTCACCCAGTACCACAGCAGAAGCCCGGTCAGTACGCCAAAAATCGCCACCAGCAGCAGTGTCCACATCACCGTATTCCAGAACGTTTGCTGCCAGGCGGTTTCCGCCAGCGCGTTCAGCTCCTCCCCCTGCAGGATGATATACAGGTAGCCCTGCAGCTCACCGTTGAGGCGGATAGGCGCAACGCTGAAGACTTTTTCTCGATCGACACTGCGCGGATCGTCGCCATATACCGGCCTTTGCGTAGTGTTGAGCACGGTTTGTAACGGCGCGATGTTGATCTGCTGGCGTTTGATATGCCCCGCCGGAGCCGCATCGGCAAGCAGATCGCCCTGCGGCGAGACCAGGTACAGCTCAACGCTGGGGTTGAGAGTCATTAAGCGATCAAAGAGCGTTTTCAGCGCCGCACGGTTGACCTTCCCTTCGCTATCCAGCAAAGGTTCGCTCTTCACAATTTGCTGCGCCAGCCCCGCCGACAGCCGTTGCACCATCGCGTTGCCGTACTGATTGCTGCTGTAGAGCTGCACCCCGCAGGCGGCTACCGCGCAAAGCAGCAGTACCGCGGTAAATACCAGCGTCAGCCGCTGGCTGAGGCTTAACCGGCGGATCATGATTTGTGCTCCGCCGACTGACTGGCAAATTTGTAGCCTTTGCCCCATACGGTCAGGATGATTTCAGGTTCTGCGGGATCGTGTTCTATCTTGGTTCGCAGACGATTGATATGGGTGTTAACGGTGTGCTCATAGCCTTCATGCTGGTAGCCCCAGACGCGGTCAAGCAGCGACAGACGAGAGAATACTTCTCCGGGATGGCGGGCAAACCAGTAAAGCAGATCGAACTCCCTTGGCGTGAGTTCAATAAGTTCGCCGCGCAGGCGTACTTCCCGCGCCAGTGGGTCGATTTCCAGCCCGTGGCAGGCAATCATCCCCCCCTCCATACGGATGTTTTGTCCCATTGCCTCCTGGCGACGAAACAGCGCCTTCACCCGGGCAATCAGCTCCAGAACGGAGAACGGTTTTGGCAGGTAATCGTCAGCGCCCATTTCAAGGCCCAGCACCCGGTGCGTTTCGCTGGTGCGGGCGCTGATAATGATCACCGGTAGATAGCGGGTCATCTGGCGAATACGGCGGCAAATTTCCAGCCCGTCAACGCCGGGCAGCATCAAATCGAGGATCACCGCGTCCCAGACGTGTTTCTCCAGCTGAACCAGCGCCTGCACGCCGTCAGCTTCATGCACTATCTGGTAGCCTTCATCCTGCAGATTGAGCCGCAGCAGCGTGGCGATATCGCCATCGTCTTCCACCAGCAGAATTTTTTTCGCGTTGCTCATCGTCTTTCACCCGCCATGTCTTTACTACCAAGAGTAACCCAGCATGGCGCGGCAAGTTATCACATTTTATTTAAACTTCTGTGAGGAAGTGGGGACCGTTTCTGCGCCATGCTCTGAATCAGTGAAACACGGAGAAACGTTGATGAACGCCCCCCATAGTGAAACTGTCCATCCCCTCTGGCTGCGCTGCTGTCACTGGGTTAATGCCATCGCCCTTGCCGGCATGTTGTTCAGCGGCTGGCGCATCTACAACGCTTCTCCGCTGTTCGATTTTTCATTTCCTGCCTCGCTGACCCTGGGCGGGTGGCTGGGCGGTGCCCTGCAGTGGCATTTCGCCATGATGTGGGTGTGGGGCATCAACGGCGCGGTCTATCTTCTGCTCGGCGTAGTCAGCGGCCGCTTTCGGCATAAATTTCTGCCGCTCTCCCTGCGGGCGCTGTTCAACGATGTTGTGCAGGCGCTGCGTGGCAGGCTCACCCATAACAATCTTTCTCAATACAACATGGTGCAGAAAATCGCTTACCTGGGGGTGATTCTGCTCGGCGTCGGGCAGTTGCTCTCTGGTCTGGTGCTATGGAAGTCGGTGCAATTCCCCCTGCTGCGCACGCTTCTGGGCGGTTACGAAGCCGCACGCTACATCCATTTCTTCTGCATGAGCGCCATTGTGCTGTTCATCGTCGTGCACCTCGTGATGGTGCTGCTGGTGCCGCGCACGCTGCTGGCGATGTTTCGCGGACGCTAAGGATAACTGATGAAAAAGCCGACCTTTCTCTCTCACAGCGATAAAACTTACCTCCTGAAGGAGGCTGAGAAAACACTAAACCCTGCGCGTCGCCGCCTGTTACGCCAGGGCCTGACGCTGGGTGGCATTATGCTGCTCACCGGCTGCGATATCAGCGATAACGAGGATGTCGAAAAGGTGTTGTCACGCATGTCGCGCTTTAACGACCGGGTTCAGGGGTTTCTCCTGAGCGACCGCCACTTAGCCCCGGAATACAGCGCGGCGGACATTACCCGTCCATTTCCGTTCAACGCCTTTTACGGCCCGGAGGATATTCCGCAGATAGATGGCGAGCATTACGCCCTGGAGGTCCGGGGGCTGGTGCGGGATACCCATCGCTGGACGTTGCCGGAGCTGTATCGCATGCAGCAGGTGAGCCAGATAACCCGCCATATCTGCGTGGAAGGCTGGAGCGCAATTGGCAAGTGGGGCGGCGTTCCGTTCGGCCATTTTCTGACGCTGATTGGCGCCGATCTTCACGCGAAGTACGTCAGTTTTCACTGTGCCGACGGGTACTACACCAGTATCGATATGGCCACCGCGCTGCACCCGCAGACTCTGCTGGCCCTGACCTGGGACAACCAGATCCTGCCTGCGAAATACGGTTTTCCAATGAAAATCCGTATCCCAACCAAACTGGGGTACAAAAACCCAAAACACGTTCTCTCTATTGAAGTCACCAATCGTTTCCCGGGCGGTTACTGGGAAGATCAGGGTTACAACTGGTTTGGTGGCAGTTAACCCCCCAAAAAAAGTAACGAGGAAATACCATGAAAAAGATGATGATCGCCGCTGCTGCTCTCTCTGCTCTGCTGATGGCTAACGTTCAGGCTGCCGACAATATGAGCAAAGATAATATGGCGAAACCCCACGACAGCATGTGCAAAGACAAGATGTGCAAAGAGGGGATGAAAAAGGACCACATGGGCAAAATGGACAATATGAAGAAGGACGAAATGAAAAAAGAGGGCATGAAGAAGGATGAGATAGGCAAGAAAGACGCCATGAGCAACTAATTGCCATCAAATGTCGGGGGAGAGAGGCATCTCTCCCCGGATTCAGCGCCTGATAAGCAGCGTCAACACTTCATAATGAGCGGTATGGGGGAACAGATCGAACAGTTGAACGCGTTCAACGCGGTAGCCCGGTAAATGGGCGATATCTTTCGCCATCGTCTGCGCGTTGCAGCTGGAATAGATAATATACGGCGGCGCCATTTCGCTCAGATAATCGCACAGCGCTTTGCCAATCCCGCGACGCGGCGGGTTAACCAGCACCAGTTCCGGTACCTCGCCCTGCCCGGTCGCAAACTGAGTCGAATCCAGCGCCTGAAAATGCAGATTAGTCAAACCCAGCCCGGCGGCAGACTGCTTCGCGCAGGCAATCGCCTCCGGGGCTATCTCTATGCCGGTGAGCTTCATCTCGGGCGTAGCGCAGTGCAGGCCAAAGCCCCCCACACCGCAGAATAAATCCCACATATGCTGAACCGGCAAGCCACGCACCCACTCCCGTGCGGTGGCGTACAAACGTGCGGCAACCGTCGGGTTGGTCTGGAAGAAGCTTTGCGGGCGGATCCACAGCGGGACGTCGTTTAAGGTTTCCCCCAGCGCCTGCTGCCCGGTGAAGTAGATTTCCTCTTCGCCTTCCATAATTGCCATATGTACCGGCTGAATATTGGCAGTGATGACTTTTAGCTGCGGCAGCTGTGCCTGCAGCCAGGGGAGTGCCGCACGCAGCTGTGCTATTTTACTGTGCGAGCGCAGGACAAAGCGCAGCATCATGCCGCCGTCGCGCTGGCTTTCAGTGAGTAACACATATTTAAGCTCACCGCGCTTGCGCGCCACGCTGTAGGGCGTTAACCCGGCGCGGGCGATAAACGGCTTCAGGACGGCAAATACCGGTGCGAACGAGTCCGGGTACAGCGGGCAGTCGGTTAAATCTTCCGGCGTACCGTCACGATGCAGCATGCCGAGCAGCGGTTTTTCAACGCTGCCGCTGACCACCATTTTGGCTTTGTTGCGAAACCCCTGTTCCGGGCCACTGACGGGCGCGCACCACTCACCTACGGGCATCCCCGCCAGCAGCTGGCGTAAATCGTCCATTTTGGCGGAGAGTTGGTCGCTGACCGGTCGGGTTATCCACTGACAGGAGCGACAGCGGTCGGCGTCATAGAGTGCGCACTGCATACAAAAACCTTCAAAATTCCAGGGGCGGGGATTGTATCACCGTTATTGCAGTCGGAAAAACCGTCGGCTGGCGGCGGGCACGAAAAGCAGGAACAGCACCAGCATATCGGGTAATTTCTGCATCATCAGCGAGCGCAGGATTTCCCGCTTTGAGCCTCCGGCAATGCTGAACAGCTCAGGATAACCATAGCCAAGTGAGGCGGCCCACAGATAACCCGCGGCTATCACCTGGGTCATCAGGTAGATCCAGCGCGCCCAGTTGCGTCCCTTAATCAGCGAGAAAGCACACCAGATCTCAACGAACACCAGCACCAGGCTTGAGAGAAACACCAGCGTCAGGCTCCAGGTCTGTACGCTGCGATGAATAAACTCACCGGCCCCGCGAACGCCCAGCAGGTTGAAAATCATTATCAGATCGAGAGCACGAATAAGAATAATGGCGAGCGCCGCCACCTGCACAATGGCAGGAACGTTCAGGCGAGCATGTGACGCAGGTGTTTTACTAAAAAATCTCAATGTCTTACTTCCCTGAAAAACAGTGCCGCGTCATGCGCGGCACGTTGCAAGATTTTAATTCCTTCAGCCGCGTCTTGCACGCTGGATATCACGCACTCGCTGTTTTTCCGCTCGCGCCATCAGATACCAGGCGATAAAACCAATCACCCCGACCACCCCGAGAATAATGGTCGCCAGCGCGTTGATCTCCGGGTTAACCCCCATGCGCACGCTGGAGAACACCAGCATCGGCAGCGTCGTCGCCCCCGGGCCCGAGACGAAGCTTGCAATCACCAGGTCGTCGAGCGAGAGCGTAAACGCCAGCAGCCAGCCGGAAATGACCGCGGGCATGATCATCGGCAGCGTGATGATAAAGAACACCTTCAGCGGCGTAGCGCCAAGATCCATCGCAGCCTCTTCGATAGAGCGATCGAGTTCGCGCAGTCGGGAAGAGATAACCACGGCCACATAGGCGGTACAGAAGGTCACATGTGCCAGCCAGATGGTGAGCATTCCACGGTCAGAAGGCCAGCCAATCGCGTGCCCCAGCGCCACAAACAGCAGCAGCAGCGACAGCCCGGTGATGACATCCGGCATAACCAGCGGCGCGGTTATCATAAACGCAAAGCCGTTCGAGCCCCTGAAGCGACCAAAGCGCACCATCACCACCGCCGCAATAGTGCCGAGGATAGCCGCCATGGTCGCCGCCGCCGCGGCAATGGTCAGGCTCAGGCCCACCGCACTCATCATCGCATCGTCGTGGAACAGCTCAACGTACCAGCGGGTCGACCACCCTGCCCATACCGTTACCAGCTTCGAGCTGTTAAACGAGTAGATAACCAGCATCAGCATTGGCGCATAGAGGAAAGTAAACCCGAGCACCAGAATAACAATTCGCCACGGGGAGCGTACTACCGGCAACGTATTCATCCGTGATCCCCCATCTGTTTCTGCTGATATTTGTGGAACCACATGATCGGCACAATCAACAGCAGCAGCATGACAATCGCCACCGCCGAAGCCACCGGCCAGTCACGGTTATTGAAGAACTCCTGCCACAGCACGCGGCCAATCATGATGCTGTCCGGCCCGCCGAGCAGTTCCGGGATAACGAACTCCCCCACCGCCGGAATGAACACCAGCATCGACCCGGCGATAATTCCCCCTTTCGTTAGCGGTACAATCACCTTAAAGAAGGTCTTCAGCGGACGAGCGCCAAGATCCAGCGACGCCTCTACCAGCGAGTAGTCAATACGCGTCAGGGCGGTATAAATCGGCAGCACCATAAACGGCATATAGGCATACACAATGCCGATATAGACCGCGAGATTGGTATGCAGAATGGTTAACGGCTGATCGATAACCCCCAACCACATCAGGAAATTATTGAGAATACCGTTGTTTTTCAGGATCCCCATCCACGCATAAACGCGGATAAGGAACGAAGTCCACGACGGCAGGATCACCAGCAGCAGTAGAATGTTTCGCGTTGAAGGCTTACTGTGCGCCACCGCCCACGCCAGCGGGTAACCGAGCAGAAGGCAGAAAAAGGTCGAGATCGCCGCAACCTGTAATGACTGCAAATACGCTTCAAAATAGAGCGGATCGTCGGTCAATTGCAGGAAGTTGCCGATATTAAGGGTTAACGTTAGCTGGTCATCCACCCAATCAAACAGGTTGGTATAGGGGGGAATGGTACGCGCCATATCCGCGAGGCTGATTTTAAAAACGATCAGGAATGGCAGCATAAACAGCAGGATAAGCCAGATATACGGCAGCGCGATCACCAGCTTACGTCCGTGCTTCATCTGCATTCTGGCAAGCCAGGGCACAGCACTTTCCTGCCGGGTGGCACGTGATGGAGAATCTAATGTCGTCATCGCTCCTCCTTACACCGTCAACACCACGCAGCTATCCGCATCCCAGCACAGACGCACCTCATCGCCCCAGGTCGGCAGACCTTTGCGATAGCGGTGTTCGTTCTGTAGCTGGGCGCTGATCATCTGCCCGCTTTTGAGGCGGACGTGGTAGATAGAGAGATCGCCAAGGTAGGCAATATGCGTCACTTCTCCGACGGCAAAGTTATAACCGTTTTCCGGCGGCGCTTCACAGAGCATGATTTTTTCCGGTCGCAGCGCCACGTACACCGGCACGTTGTCGACCACCGATGCTTCCACATCAACCTTCAGCGGATGCACAAGCCCCGGCGATTCAATCACCAGACCATCGTCGTGGCGTTCTTTGAGCAAACCTTCAAAGACGTTGACCGAGCCGATAAACTCCGCGCTGTAGCGGGTCGTCGGGTGCTCGTAGATCTCCTCCGGTTCACCAATCTGCACGAACTTGCCGCGGTTCATAATGGCAATACGCCCGGCCATGGTCATCGCTTCTTCCTGGTCGTGGGTGACCATCACGCAGGTCACCCCTACCCGCTCGAGAATATCGGCCACTTCGAGCTGCATCCGGTCGCGCAGCTTTTTATCCAGCGCGCCCATCGGCTCATCAAGCAGCAGCAGTTTCGGGCGCTTGGCAAGGCTTCGGGCCAGGGCCACACGCTGGCGCTGGCCGCCGGAGAGCTGATGCGTTTGCGCTTTGCAAACTCCTGCATATGCACCAGCGTCAGCATCTCCTGCACGCGGCTGTCTATTTCGGCTTTCGGCAGTTTGTCCTGCTTCAGGCCAAAGGCAATGTTCTGCTCGACGGTCATGTGCGGGAACAGTGCGTAAGACTGGAACATCATGTTAATCGGCCGCTGGTACGGCGGCACATGGGAAAGATCGACACCATCGAGCACAATCTGCCCGGCGGTCGGTGGCTCGAAGCCTGCCAGCATGCGCAGCAGCGTCGACTTCCCGCAGCCGGAGGCACCGAGCAGAGCAAAGATTTCACCTTTATAAATGGTCAGGCTCACGTCATCGACGGCATGCTGCCCGTCGAAAGACTTGGTGAGATTGCGGATTTCCAGCAGCGGGGTCAGCGCTTTACGAATTTTCGCCTGTGGGCGTGGGGTCGCGTCGTTCACTTGAGTGCTCTCCGGCAAAAGCTAACAACTGTATGGACCGGTGCCATACAAAATAGTCTCACCGGGCGAGCACAATGCCCGCCCGGCGCTGGGGTTATTTCCCGCTTTTCACCTTGGTCCATGCACGCGTACGTACACGGTCAATCTTCGGATCCTGAACCTTCAACGTGAACAGTTTGGCGCGCACGTCTGCCGGTGGGTAGATCCCCGGATTATCACGTACCGCCTCGCTCACCAGCGGTGTTGCCGCTTTGTTAACGTTGGCATAGAACACGTGATCGGAGATGTGAGCAATCACGTCCGGACGCAGCAGATAGTTGAGGAACTGATACGCTTCGTCTTTGTTTTTGGCATCAGCCGGCATTGCGAAGACGTCAAAGAAGGCCAGCGCCCCCTCTTTCGGGATGGAATAAGAAATATTCACCCCATTTTTGGCTTCTTTTGCCCGGTTAGCGGCCTGCCAGACGTCGCCTGCCCAGCCAATTGCCACGCAGATATCGCCGTTTGCCAGATCGTTTATGTACTGCGAGGAGTGGAAGTAACGGATGTTCGGACGCAGCTTCAGCAGCAGGTCGGTTGCCGGGCCGGTATAGTCATCCGCTTTGGTGCTGTTCGGATCTTTGCCGAGGTAGTTCAGCACGGTAGCAAACACTTCTTCAGGCGCATCGAGGAAGGAAACTCCGCAGCTTTTCAGCTTCTCGAGGTTTTCTGGCTTCAGGATCAGATCCCAGCTGTTAACCGGCGCATCTTTGCCGAGGACCGCCTTCACTTTATCCACGTTATAACCAATACCGGTGGTCGCCCACATATACGGCATCGCATATTTATTATCAGGATCGTGACGGGCAATAAGTTTCAGCAATTCCGGATCAAGATTCTTCCAGTTCGGTAATTTACTTTTATCGAGCGGCTGAAATACCCCCGCCGTTAATTGACGCTCCAGAAAACTTGCGGATGGCACGACCAGATCAAACCCGGTGCTGCCCGCCATTAATTTACCTTCGAGTACTTCGTTGGAATCAAATACGTCGTAAACAACTTTAATACCGGTCTCTTTTTCAAAATTGGCTACCGTATCCGGCGCAATATAATCAGACCAGTTATAAACATGCAGCGTTTTTTGTTCAGCGGCTAGCGTGCCTGCAGAGACCACCATCAGCGCACCGGTCACCAGACCCGTTAACCATTTTTTACTCAATGCAGCCATATCACTTTTCCTTCTATACGAAATACAAGGTATGCAATAAATGCATATTTAATCAGTCAGCACAGGCAGTTACTGCCGGATTTTATTGTGTCGCAAGAATAACCATAGCCCGTGTCTGAGACCATAGCCCAGGTTAAAAAACGCCTTTTATCAATTTTTTACGCGGGATCACTGTATGGCGTAATCCAACAACGGCGGAATGGTGGTGAATAATGCTTAGCTGAATGGTGACAAGCAGAATAAATGCGTGGATCGTACAGCCGCTGTGGCAGCGGCTGCCTTTAAGTCAGGTGGGATCAGTGGAGAAAATGGTATTGAATTTCTTCTTTCGGCTGCTCTTCTTCCTCTTCCGGTTTATAGAGCAATTCGTGAGCAGAAGCCTCAAGAATAACCATTGAGATCTGCTCTTCGCTCTGACGGAAGAACCAGGCAAACTGCTCAAGCGCCACGCCGGCACCCACTGCGAGCGACTGGCAGACCACCAGTTTCGGCAGGTTATCGTCCTGAATGTCGAGGAACGCTTTAACCGTCAGCGAACTGGCGTTGATTGAGGAGAGATCCGCCGACAGCGCCAGCAGCCCGGAAGGCTTCACTTCGGCAAGCGCGGAAAACAGGATGACGTTATCGAGAAGATCGATTTTCGCATCGAAGATCCCATCGAAATTCTGCATATGTGGCAGATGCAACGCCTGACAGGTGTCGCACTCAAAAAAACTGATGCCAAGTTCGTCGAGCCATTGACGCAACGTATCCAGACCCGGGACGACGAGTGTATGCATATGCCTGAGACCTCTTGCTTAAAAAATACCGGGGCATAGCTTACGCAAAAAGTCCGGCACATACCATGCGTGCTGTCGAAAATGACATTATCCGCCCATTTTCAGGCAAAATCCTGGGTGAGCCTGGCGCTCCACCCACTCAATCATCCGCCCGGCGATATCGAGACCCGTCGTTTTTTCAATCCCTTCAAGCCCCGGAGACGCGTTCACTTCCATCACCAGCGGGCCGCGATCGGCACGAAGAATATCAACACCCGCCACGTCCAGCCCCAGGGTTCGGGTCGCCATGATGGCAATTTCCCGCTCGCGTTCGGTGATGTTGATAACCGTCGCCACTCCGCCGCGATGCAGGTTGGAACGAAAATCACCGTTCTTGGCCTGGCGCTCTATCGCGGCAACCACTTCATCACCCACCACCAGACAGCGAATATCACGTCCTTTTGACTCGGCAATATACTCCTGCACCAGGATATGAGCGTTCAGACCGCGAAAGGCGTCAATAACGCTTTCTGCCGCCTGGCGGGTTTCCGCGAGCACCACGCCGATGCCCTGCGTTCCCTCCACCAGCTTGACCACCAGCGGTGCGCCACCAACCATATCGATAAGGTCGCTGGTGTCGTCTGGCGAATGGGCGATGCCGGTGATCGGTAGATCAATCCCCTGACGCGCCAGCAGCTGTAGCGAGCGCAGCTTGTCCCGCGCCCGGGTAATCGCCACCGATTCATTCAGCGGATAACTGCCCAGCATTTCAAACTGACGCAACGCCGCCATGCCGTAGAAGGTGATGGCCGAACCGATACGCGGGATCACCGCATCATAATGAGGAAGCTGGCGGCCTTTATAGTGGATAGAAGAGGCCGCCGGGCTGATATTCATGTAGCAGGAGAGCGGGTCGAGGATCTCAACCACGTGACCGCGTTTCATCGCGGCATCACGCAGACGCTTACAGGACCAGAGCGTTCCGTCCCGGGACAATATGGCAATTTTCATCCTGCAACCTCTTCTGAAAAAGTTCTGGGAAAACAGCCGTATCATACCTCGTGTGTAGCCCGACCAGAACGGAAAAGTAGCGTCGACCCTGCGCGATATTTAGCGGGTTGCCCAGCCCTGCTTATGCAGATAGTCGAGAATAAACGGGCGGTTCTCTTTGATGATGGTCCGGCGAATGTGATCGGTCCAGGTATCGCGACGGTTATTACTGCCGCGGTTCAGATAATACGCCGCAAGCGCTTCGTCATAGCGCGCCAGCACGTCGTTATCTACCGGCTGATAGCGATTTTCATGCACCAGCATCTCGGCGGGCATACGCGGTTTCACATCCGGGTTATCGGCAGGCCAGCCGAGGCACAGACCAAACAGCGGCAGCACGTGCTGCGGCAGGCCGAGTAACTCAGTCACAGCGGCAATGCTGTTGCGGATCCCGCCAATAAAGACGCCGCCGAGTCCGAGTGACTCCCCGGCGAGCATCGCGTTTTGCGCCATCATGGCGGTATCCACCACGCCGAGCAGCAGCTGTTCTGCAAGCCCCAGCTGTGCCTCCGGGCAGATTTGCAGATGGCGGTTGAAGTCGGCGCAGAACACCCAGAACTCCGCCGCCTGAGCCACGTGCTTTTGCCCGCCGGTCAGCGTGACCAACTGTTCCCGCAGCGCCGGGTCAGTAATGCGAATGATGGAGGTGCACTGCAAAAAGCTCGAACTGGAGGTGCCCTGCGCGGCGGCAATGATAGAGGCGCGCTGTTCGTCGGTGATGGGCTCATCGGTAAAGTGGCGGATGGAGCGGTGGCTGCGTTGCAGCTCAATGGTTGCTGTCATCGTGGTTTCCTGTCTCATTATTTGAACATTTCACCCACCTTGCGGGAGGGTGTCGCCTTAGTATAACGAGGTCCATGACAAGGGTGATTAGCAAAAAGAATCAGAACAACAGGCAAAACCTTCTTTAACTCTCCTGCGGCTGGCGGCATTATAATCGCCATTCGCCGTCTGGCTTCGTCCGGAATTGGCAGTTTTTTTCAGTTTAAGGAGAGAAGCAATGTTCACCGTAATTTTTGGCCGTCCGGGTTGCCCTTACTGCGTTCGTGCAAAAGAGCTGGCAGAAAAACTGAGCACCGAGCGTGACGATTTTAACTATCGCTACATCGACATCCACGCGGAAGGTATCACCAAAGCTGACCTGGAAAAAACCGTCGGCAAACCGGTTGAAACCGTGCCGCAGATTTTTGTCGATCAGAAGCACATCGGCGGCTGCACAGATTTCGAAGCCTGGGCGAAAGAGAACCTCGGTCTCTTCGCGTAAGTCTTCACGACGCCCCGCCCTGGGGCGTCATCGCTGTGCGCGTCTGACCTGAAGTAAATGCCCCACGCACATGACGCAAAGCGCCCCCAGCGCGCACCAGAACACCGCACTAAAAACCCACGCCATCTCCTGCCACGCTGAACGCGTAGCCGTTGCCTGTAGCTTCATGAAAAAGAGACATACGGGTGCTGCCAGCGCAGCGCCGACGACGGCACTAAACACGCGGCGCTGATGGGAAAACATGCTGACGGTAGCGCCAGGAATGATGAAAAACAGCAGTCCCAGATCGGAGTTGCCTGTCGCCGGAATGATGCCCCTCAGATGGCGCGACACCAAAAACCATACCGCAATGAAAAGTAAGAAGCAGCAGGCGGCACTCACCCAACCGTGATTAGTTTTCAAAGGTTCCTCCTGACATTCTCTCTATCAAACTGATGTTTTGCCTCAAAAAGGCGGCGGTCAGATAAAGTTTGCTGGCATTCCATGCCAATGAATGGCGTCGTATTAATACGATTGTCCTGGCCTCGCGGAACGATTAAACTAACGCACTTCATATAATGATTATTGAGTGAGAAGTGCAGCCAGAGAACGGCTTTGCTTACGCTTCGGCACGACGTAAACAGTAGACCAAATAATCATTTCTTTCAACAACTTACTAGTAAACAAGAAGTTAGCTTCCGTGAATATAAACGTCGCAGATTTGTTAAACGGCAATTACATCCTGTTATTATTTGTGGTGTTGGCTCTGGGGCTGTGCCTCGGAAAATTACGCCTGGGATCGGTCCAACTCGGTAATTCCATTGGCGTTTTAGTGGTCTCTCTGTTATTAGGCCAGCAGCATTTCAGTATCAACACAGATGCATTAAATCTGGGCTTTATGCTGTTTATTTTCTGCGTAGGCGTGGAAGCCGGACCTAACTTTTTTTCAATTTTCTTCCGTGACGGCAAAAATTATCTGATGCTGGCCTCGGTGATGGTCGGCAGTGCGATGCTGATTGCCTTAGGGCTCGGCAAACTGTTCGGCTGGGACATCGGCCTGACCGCCGGTATGCTCGCCGGATCGATGACCTCAACGCCGGTACTGGTTGGCGCAGGCGACACGCTGAGACACTCGGGGATGAGCGGCGCTTCGCTCACCAGCGCGCTCGACCATCTGAGTCTTGGCTATGCCCTGACCTACCTGATTGGTCTGGTGAGCCTGATTGTCGGTGCCCGCTATATGCCGAAACTGCAGCATCAGGATCTGCAGACCAGTGCGCAGCAGATTGCCCGTGAGCGCGGTCTGGACACCGACGCAAACCGCAAAGTCTTCCTCCCGGTTATCCGCGCCTACCGCGTGGGGCCGGAGCTGGTCGCCTGGGCCGACGGTAAAAATCTGCGCGAGCTGGGCATTTATCGCCAGACCGGCTGCTACATTGAGCGTCTGCGTCGCAACGGCATTCTGGCAACCCCGGACGGCGACGCGGTTCTGCAGCTGGGCGATGATATCGCACTGGTAGGCTACCCGGATGCCCACTCCCGCCTCGACCCGAGCTTCCGTAACGGTAAAGAAGTGTTCGACCGCGATCTGCTCGATATGCGCATCGTCACCGAAGAAATTGTGGTGAAGAATCACAATGCCGTTGGCCGCCGTCTGGCGCAGCTGAAGCTGACCGATCACGGCTGCTTCCTCAACCGCGTCATTCGCAGCCAGATTGAGATGCCTATCGACGATAACGTGGTACTCAATAAAGGTGATGTACTGCAGGTGAGCGGCGACGCCCGCCGTGTGAAAACCATCGCTGACCGCATCGGCTTTATTTCGATTCACAGCCAGGTAACCGACCTCCTCGCCTTCTGCTCGTTCTTCATCATCGGTCTGATGATTGGAATGATTAGCTTCCAGTTCAGCAACTTTAGCTTCGGTATTGGTAACGCTGCCGGGCTGTTGTTCGCCGGGATCATGCTCGGCTTCCTGCGAGCCAACCACCCGACGTTCGGTTATATCCCGCAGGGCGCGCTGAACATGGTGAAAGAATTTGGCCTGATGGTGTTTATGGCCGGCGTAGGCCTGAGCGCGGGTAGCGGCCTGCAATATGGCCTGGGCGCAGTAGGCGGCCAGATGCTGGTGGCGGGCCTGATAGTCAGCCTGGTGCCGGTGGTGATTTGCTTCCTGTTTGGCGCCTACGTTTTACGTATGAACCGCGCGATGCTGTTTGGCGCGATGATGGGCGCACGTACCTGCGCTCCGGCAATGGAAATCATCAGCGATACCGCCCGCAGCAACATCCCGGCGCTGGGCTATGCGGGCACCTACGCTATCGCCAACGTGCTGCTGACTCTCGCCGGTACCCTGATAGTGATCATCTGGCCGGGATTAGGATAAAACCGAAGTTTGCAAGCAGCAGAAAAAATTTTTGTGAACTACGAAACTTTTTCCTAAGGCATCAGTCATAAGTAATGCCACTGCTTTTCTTTGATGTCCCCATTTTGTGGAGCCCATCAACCCCGCCGTTTCGGTTCAAGGTTGATGGGTTTTTTGTTGCCTCGCATTTACCCCTCTTCAACCTACAGACTCTCATCCCCCATCTAAAACCGATCACTCAAGAGTCTGCCGTTGGCAATGTTTTCTCTTTCTTTATCTCAGTAAACTTTGTTAACCCTTTTAGTCTCATTGTATATAAAAAAACTAGTCGCCTCGTAAGGATTGTTTTACAATGCATTTATAATCAACTATTTATATTTAAACTATGACTACCAAAAACTATAGCATAGACGCGCTAAGAGTCATCATGGCTGTACTTGTCATTATGATTCATTCAACCCTGGTAATATATGATAAAAAAATCGGCATATTCATTCTTGTTGAAGGCTTTGGCAGA
Organism: Yokenella regensburgei ATCC 49455; assembly: GCF_000735455.1. Taxonomy (GTDB): domain Bacteria; phylum Pseudomonadota; class Gammaproteobacteria; order Enterobacterales; family Enterobacteriaceae; genus Yokenella; species Yokenella regensburgei. Next base: position 148,579 of record NZ_JMPS01000087.1, read on the forward strand.
ATAGCTGTACCATTCTTTTTTGTAGTCAGTGGTTTTTATCTTGAGCAAACGTTACAAAAAGACAAATTGTCCTCATGGTTATCCAAAATAGTAAAAATGTATGTAGTGTGGAATATCGTATACCTTCCATTTCAGATTCATTTAATTGATGCGATTTTTGACAGAAACATCGAAGACCTCAACATAAACAATCTGGCCTTCGATATGATATTCGGATACTGGCAATTATGGTTCCTACCGGCGATTATCATTGGCGCACTATTAATTAATGCTTGTACATCATTCTCAAGCCGTAAACTGCTTTCGCTGGCAATCGTCACTTTCATCTCAGCCACCACCCTCTGGTATCTTGCGATGAACAAAATCATTAACATGCCAGGGTTCTGGGCAAATCCTGTGTCGCTAAGAAACGGTGTTTTTCTTGGTTTCCCATTGATGGCTATTGGTTATGTCCTGGCGAGAGAAAAGAAAAATCATGTTGTCACCAATTACCTGGCGTCAAATAAAGCCCTGATCTTATCAATTTTATTTGTAATCTGCGAGGGAGTATTCGGATATTATACCCATAAAGGTTTTTACGACTTCACTTTCTCTTCGGCAATCCTTTCAACATGCCTGTTGGCATTTTGCCTAAAAAACCCAAAAAAGATAGAGATTAATATCGATGGCTCCAGTCTATCAACTTATTTATACATGGTTCACGTCATATTTTATCTTATCTACGTACGTTTCACGCAAAATGCACTAATATTATTTGCCGCTGTTCTGGCTTCATCCTGGCTTACGGCACATATCATCATGAAAGCCAAAAATACCAAATAAAAAATACTCGCAGAACTTATTAATACTTCCTGTGGGGTAACATATACCCCACAGGCTTTATCGTTAAATCTAATCTCCCCCACCTTGCATCCCCCCTAATCTCACACATACTTTCGAAGGGTTTCGACCATAACGAGGGGGCGAGCATGCTGGCAGGTAAGGTCGTGGTGATTTTCGGCGGTAGCGGGGCTATCGGTAGTGCAGTAGCGCGAGCAATGGCACGAAACGGCGCGCAGGTGTATCTGGGCGCCCGCCGTTCGGAAAAGCTGGAAGGTGTTGCTGAGCACATCCGGGCGACAGGCGGTGTGGCGGACACGTTTATCGTTGACGTGCTTGACGAGCGCGCCACCCGCGAGCAAATCGAAAGGCTCGCGCAGAAGACCGGCGGATTTGATGTGGTGGTGAATGCTACCGGGTTCGTTCACGATCAGGGTAAAGGAATTGCGGAGCTTACCCTCGGTGAATTTATGCAGGGCATTACCCCTTTCCTCTCCTCTTTTTTTTACGCTCTCTCAGGCGGTGTTGCCGCATATGGGCGGTGAGCGGGCCGGAGCCATTCTTACCGTTGTCGCTCCCGCTGGCCCGCTGGCGGTGCCCGGGCACCTCGGTCATATCGTGGGTTGCGCCGGAACGGAGGCCTTCGTGAAAGCCCTCGCCAGCGAACTGGGGCCAAAGAATATTCGCGTCGTCGGTGTGCGCTCGCACGCTATCGCCGATGCGGTACAGGCCGGCTCGTATACCAGAGAAGTATTTACGCCTAAAGCGCAGGCGATGGGGCTAACGGTCGAGCAATGGGTCGGTGGGGCCGCGCATAGTACCATGCTGAATCGCCTGCCGACGCTTGCGCAGGTCGCCGAGGTGATGACCTTTCTGGCATCGGATAACGCCAGCGCGATGACGGCCACGATGGTGAACGTGACGGCGGGCACCACGACCAGTTAACGTCACCCCGCCAGCCGCCCTACCATCTCGCGGATAACCGTGCGGGAAAGCGGTGCCCGGTCGGTGACAAAATGCAGAGTCATCCCTTCGATAAACGCATCCAGCGCCCGCGCGGTGGGCGCATCAAACCACTGCTCCAGCGTCTGCTGGCTACGCTCCATCCACTCCTGCATCACCACTTTTAAAGAGGGCTGGCAGCCAATCCAGGCGTACAGCTGATACATCAGGTTCATGTTGCGGGTGGTGGTCACCTGGGCGCTGAAAATCAGGTCGGTGATGGCTTCACAGGCTTCATCCGGGGTAGTCACCGCAGTAAAGAAGTCCTGATACTGCTGCGACATCGTAGTGGTGAAGTGATTAAACGCCTCGTCCAGCAGGGCATCTATTCCGCTGAAATAATAGGTAAGCGAACCCAGCGGCACGTCTGCGCAACTGGCGATTTTACGGTGCGTCACGGCCTGGATGCCATGATTTGCAATGGTGTCCAGCGTGGCGTGGAGAATGCGTTCCCGACGCAAAGGGTCGTTCGGTCGACGGGCCATATTTTTCCTCATCCGGTTTATGTACAAATGTACACAACCTTGTTAGTGTTGTCTCTATTCCTCTCTTTTTAGTGATCGCCCATGACCGCACTCTCGCCGCGAAAAGCTCTGCAACTGCGCCTGTGGGCGCTCTTTATGTTCTTCTTCCTTCCTGGCCTTTTAATGGCGTCATGGGCCACGCGCACCCCGGCTATTCGCGATATTCTGTCCGTCTCTACCGCTGAGATGGGCGTGGTGCTGTTTGGGCTTTCCGTCGGTTCAATGAGCGGTATCCTCTGCTCCGCGTGGCTGGTGAAGCGCTACGGTGCCAGAAGCGTTATCCGCACCACTATGTCCTGCGCGGTAATCGGAATGATTATTCTGAGTATCGCGCTGTGGCTCGCCTCTCCGCTGGTATTTGCCTTTGGCCTGTGCGTGTTTGGCGGCAGCTTCGGGGCGGCGGAAGTCGCCATTAACGTCGAAGGCGCAGCAATTGAGCGTGAGATGAAAAAAACCGTACTGCCGATGATGCACGGTTTTTACAGCTTCGGGACGCTGGTGGGTGCAGGCGTCGGGATGGCGGTGACCGGTTTTGGTCTGCATGCGCCGCTGCACATTCTGCTCGCCGCGCTGGTGGGTATTGCGCCCATTTTTATCGCCATTCGCGCTATTCCGGAAGGTACCGGGAAAAACCCGGTGCAGGAGTCGCACCATCAGCATAAAGGCATGCCGTTTTACCGTGACATACAGCTGATGCTGATTGGCGTAGTGGTGCTGGCGATGGCGTTTGCCGAAGGCTCCGCCAACGACTGGCTGCCGCTCCTGATGGTGGACGGTCACGGCTTTAGCCCAACGTCAGGCTCACTGATTTACGCAGGCTTCACCCTTGGCATGACCCTCGGGCGCTTCACCGGCGGCTGGTTTATCGACCGCTATAGCCGGGTGACGGTGGTACGCGCCAGCGCTCTGATGGGCGCGCTGGGGATTGCGCTGATTATCTTTGTCGACAGCGCCTGGGTGGCGGGCGTGTCGGTCATCCTGTGGGGACTTGGCGCATCGCTTGGCTTCCCGCTGACGATTTCTGCTGCCAGCGACACCGGCCCGGATGCTCCTGGCCGCGTCAGCGTGGTGGCGACCACCGGCTATCTCGCCTTCCTCGTAGGCCCACCGCTGCTGGGCTTCCTTGGTGAAAATTATGGTCTGCGTAGCGCCATGCTGGTGGTACTGGCCCTGGTTCTGGTCGCCGCCCTGGTGGCGCGCGCCGTTGCTAAACCCGAAGCTGAACTTGTGATGGAGAATAGCTGATGAGCATTAAACTTATCGCCGTCGATATGGATGGCACGTTCCTGAGCGATGCCAAAACCTACAACCGCGAGCGATTTTTACAGCAGTACCAGCGCATGAAACAGCAGGGTATTCGCTTTGCCGTGGCCAGCGGCAACCAATACTACCAGCTCAAATCCTTCTTCCCGGAGATCGCGAGCGAAATTGCCTTTGTTGCCGAGAACGGCGGCTGGGTAGTGAACGCCGGAGAGGACGTCTACCACTGCGACCTACCGCAAGCGCATTTCGAGCGGGTCGTCGGCTGGCTGCAGACGCTGCCAGAAATTGAAATTATCGCCTGCGGCAAAAACAGCGCCTACACCCTGCGCCGCTACGATGATGATTTTAAAACCATGGCCGCCCGCTACTATCACCGTCTGGAGGCCGTCGACAGCTTTGATAATCTCAATGACACCTTCCTGAAGTTTGGCCTTAACGTCGATGACCGCAAGGTGCCGGAGATGCAGAAAATTATCCATGCCGAGCTCTGCGACATCATGACCGCCGTGACCACCGGGCACGGCAGCATCGACCTCATCATTCCGGGCGTTCACAAGGCTCATGGTCTGGGTCTGCTGCAGAAGCGTTGGGGCATTGCCGATAGCGAAGTATTAGCCTTTGGCGACAGCGGTAACGATATTGAGATGCTGCGTCAGGCCGGATTCAGTTTCGCCATGGCCAACGCCGCGGAGCCGGTAAAGGCCGTCGCGCGCTATTCGGCGCCGCATAACAATCAGGAAGGGGTTCTGGAAATAATAGAAAAGGCGCTCAACCAGCAAGCGCCTTTTGCCTGAATCTGAACAGAGCCCGACGCAGGTCGGGCTTCTTTTCGGCTTGCGCTAGTCAGGCTTTGTGGAAGCCCCCACCGTTTTGTCTTTCAGGAAATAGACAATCAGCACCAGCCAGACGAGCCCCCCCGCAGATTGAACAGGCTGAAAAGGCCGTTGCCGCCAAGCAGGTACGCATGCTTGCTGACCTCAATCCCGACGGTAAAAATCATCATCTGCAGCATGCCCATCGCCGCCGCTACCGTGCCTTTACTCATGTCGCTGGCAAAGAGGGTCAGGCGCACCAGTCCGGCGTTCGCCAGACCGATACCAAAAGCATACACGCTGAGCCCCGCCGTCATCCACAGGTAGGCGTGGCTTGAAACCACCGTTGCGGCAGCCGCAAGGATAAGCCCTGCCACAATCGGCCAACCGCCCATAATAATCAACGAGCGCACCGAACGGCGGGAAGTGAGACGCGCCAGCACCAGATTACCGATAATCAGTGCACCAAAAATCGGCACCTGCAGCATACCGTACTCATAGCTGCTGGCATGTTCACCGCTCATGATAATAACCGGAGACTGGGCAATCCACGCCAGAAGCGGCAGGCTGACAAAGCCCGTTGCCAGCGCGCCGGCAACGAAGCGCAGGTTTTTCAGCACCGCACTGTAGTCACGCCCCAACTCTTTGAGCGACAGCTTTTCGCCTATGCGGGTCGCCGTTTCCGGCATTGCACGCTGCAGGCCGAAGAACGAAATCGCGGCCAGCGCGGCAAACAGCACGAACATGGTCTCCCACGGCGCGAAGTGGATCCAGGCCGCGCCCACCAGCGGACCGAGCAGCGGCGCAATCAACGCCACGTTCGCCATCAGCGCGGTGATTTTGATACACACCGCCTCCTCAAACGACTCCTGGATGGCGGCGTAGCCCACAGCACCAATGAAGCACAGGCTCACCCCCTGCAGGAAACGCAGGAACGTAAACTGCTCAATATTCTGCGCCAGCAGCGTCGCGAGGCAGGTCACAATGAACCAGACCACCCCGGTTAACATCACCGGACGACGGCCAATACGATCCGACAGCGGCCCCAGGAGCCACTGCAGAAATATCCCGCCCGCCAGATAAGCGGTCATGGAAGTAGGAACCCACTCAATACCTGCCTGATACTGCTCCACCACCGCGAGCATGCCCGGCTGGATCATGTCGTTTCCGATATAGGTGGAGAATTCATACAGTACGAGGCAAAGCGGGAAAAGTAACGCCTGACGTCCCAGACGTTTGCCGGAAAGGGTATGATTTTGCATGCCATCTCTTATTCTAAAAAATCGTGCAGAGTGTAATGAAACCCGGCCTATGGCGATAGTAAATTGTGGCCGAAAATCCGAAATTCAGCACGTTGCCTGTTCGTTTAAGGTTCGCTTAAGTTACACCACCTATACTGCCGATTATTGGCTGTACAACCCATTTTTGCCGACTTCAGATTGTTCGCAAACTACGGACAACTAAGACAAAGTCCGTTTACCGCGGCAGCAGAGGCTTTTAGGGTGATGGTCAACGACGTCCGAACTACGCGGATAATTCTGCCCCCAATGTAATGAGTCTGGAAAGTATGCTGGAAAATCTGAATTACACCCTGTTTGAGCTGGTTAACGCGACCCCGGCTTCGCCGCAGTGGGCCATTTCGCTCGCCACTTTCCTGGCTAAAGATCTCATTATGGCCGTTCCACTGCTGGCCGTGGTGATGTGGCTGTGGGGACCACGCGCGCAGGTGAGCGAGCAGCGTAAACTGGTGATTAAAATTGCCCTTGCAATGGCGGTCAGCATGGCGCTGTCGGTGTCCATCGGCTATCTCTTCCCTCACGACAGACCATTCATGGATAACGTGGGCTACAACTTCCTGCACCATGCGCCGGACAGTTCGTTCCCGAGCGATCACGGTACGGTGAGCTTTACCTTCGCCCTGGCGTTCCTGTTCTGGCACCGCCTGTGGACCGGCGTTGCCCTGCTGGCTGGCGCCTGTGCCATTGCCTGGTCACGCGTTTACCTTGGCGTACACTGGCCGCTGGATATGTTCGGCGCGTTCATTGTCGGCCTCTGCGGTTGCCTGGCGGCACAACTCCTGTGGCAACGTTTTGGCACCGCGCTGTACCAGCGTTTGCAACAGCTTTACCGTCTGTGCTTCTCCGTGCCTATCCGTAAAGGTTGGGTGCGTGACTAAGCCCCATCAGCCGGGTAAAATAAACGACGACGCCCTGCCTGTGCAGGGCGCGTTTTTCTCTGGCGGGGACATATGGAAACACGGCGGGACGCGAGGATAAACCAGCTTATCCAGGCGCTAAAGCGTAGCGATAAGCTCCATCTTAAAGAAGCCGCAACGCTGCTCGGCGTGTCAGAAATGACCATTCGCCGCGATCTCAATAGCCACAGTGGTCCGGTGGTTCTGCTGGGGGGTTACATCGTCCTGGAGCCACGTGCGGCCAGCCATTACCTGCTAAGCGATCAGCAAACGCGCCTGGTCGATGAAAAACGTCTTGCAGCACGCCATGCGGCGAGCCTTTTAGAAGCCCATCAGATGGCTTTTTTCGACTGTGGCACCACCACGCCGTGGATTATTGACGCCATCGATAATGAGCTACCCTTCACCGGTGTTTGCTACTCGCTGAATACCTTTCTGGCACTGCAGGAAAAACCGCTGTGCCGCGTTATTCTCTGCGGCGGCGAGTTTTACGCCAGCAACGGCATCTTCAAGCCCATTGACGGCTACGACACCCTGAACCACCTCTGTCCGGACATTGCCTTCTACTCGGCGGCTGGTGTGCATCCGCTGCAGGGCGCTACCTGTTTTAATCTGGAAGAGTTACCGGTGAAGCACTGGGCGATGCGCCAGGCGCGCTATCACGTGCTGGTGGTTGATCACAGTAAGTTTGGCAAAATTCGCCCGGCGAAAATGGGCGAACTGAGTGCGTTTGACGCGATTGCCTGCGATCGTCGTCCGGATGACGAAATGCTCACACTGGCAAAAGCGCAAAAAATGACGCTGCTGTACTGATCCACACGGACCAGTACAGCGCTAAAGATTAAGAGAACCAGCTACCGAACCAGGCGTGGAACTTCATCAACACGAAGTCCACCATCCGGCTGAAGAATCCACCCTCTTTCACTTCTTCCATCACCACCAGCGGGCGCTGCTCAATGGTTTTATCATTGAGTTTGAAGTCGATGGTACCCACGACCTGTCCTTTCGCCAGCGGCGCGGTCAGCTGTGGCTCATTGAGCGCGAAGCTGGCCTTCAGGTTTTTCAACTGGCCCCGCGGAATGGTGACCGACCCCGCCTCGCCGGCGCCGAGCTTCACGTTGCTGCTATCGCCGTACCAGACGCGCTGCTCAACAAACGTCGCATCCGGTTTGATAGGCGTCACGGTTTCGTAGAAGCGGAAGCCCCAGGTCAGCAATTTCTCAGATTCGTTAAAGCGGATACGGTCGGTTTTGGTGCCCAGCACCACGGCAATCAGACGCATATCCCCCTGGGTCGCCGAGGAAACCAGGTTGTAGCCCGCCCCGGCGGTGGTGCCAGTCTTCACGCCGTCGGCGTTAATGTTGGTGCTCCACAGCAGGCGGTTGCGGTTCGGCTGGCGAATTTTATTGAAGGTAAACTCTTTTTCCTTGTGAATGGCGTACTCTTCCGGCACGTCGTGGATCATCGCTTTCGTCAGCAAGGCCATGTCACGTGCGGTACTGAACTGCCCCGGCGCATCCAGGCCGTGTACGGTTTTGAACGTGGTGTTGGTGAGCCCAAGCTTCGCGCCGTAGCTGTTCATCAGGTCAACGAAGGAGTCCTGACTGCCCGCAACGTAATCAGCGATGGCAATACTGGCGTCGTTACCGGACTGGATGATGACCCCTTTATTGAGATCCTCAACCGAGACCTGATCGCCAGGTTTCAGGAACATCACAGAAGAGCCGCGCAGTGCCGGGTTCCCGGTCGCCCAGGCATCTTTGCCAACGGTTACCATATCCGTTAGCTTGATTTTCCCTGCCTTCAGCGCCTGCCCAACCACGTAGCTGGTCATGATTTTAGTCAGGCTCGCCGGATCCAGTTTTTCATCGGCGTTGCCTTCCGCCAGCACCTTGCCGCTGGCGTAATCCATCAGGATCCACGCTCGCGCATCAACCGGCGGTGCGGCGATGGTCTGTTCTTCCGCATGCAAAGACGGAGCGACGAGAAGTAAAAGTACGGAGCCTGCAGCCAGGCTGCGAAGAGAGAAAGCAGTACGCGTCATAAGAGCCACCCAAGTATCCTTTCCAAAAAACACACCATTACGCAACAAACGCTGAGTAATAACGTAGAAATGATCTTAAAGAAACAGTGAGTTGGTAAAGTTTTTAAAGTTTACGCAATAACGAGACGACTTGCTGAAAACAACACGTTTTTTTTGATCGTGATTGCTTAACGGTTTACTTTCCCTCAACATATTTACATTCGCATCGTCACAAAAAGCTGGAGTTTTTTATGATTACGCTGTGGGGCAGAAATAACTCAACCAACGTTAAGAAGGTTCGCTGGACGCTGGAAGAGCTGGAATTACCGTATGAGCAAATCCTGGCAGGCATGCATTTTGGCCTGAACCACGATGCAGCCTATCTGGCAATGAACCCGAATGGCCTGGTGCCGCTGCTGCGCGATGCCGAAACGGACCTGGTGCTGTGGGAATCAAACACCATCGTGCGTTACCTGATAGCCCAGTATGGTCAGGGTCGTCTGTGGGTCGATTCACCGGCACTGCGCGCGCAGGGTGAAAAGTGGATGGACTGGGCTAACAGCACGCTGACCCCGGCGCATCGCGGGATCCTGATGGGGCTGGTGAGAACGCCGCCTGAGCAGCGTGATATGCCAGCCATTGAAAAAGCGATCCTCGACTGTGAACCGATGCTCGCGATCCTCGATGAAGAGCTGTCGAAGCACACCTGGCTTTCCGGTGAGCACTTCGGCGCAGGCGATATCGCCGTCGGGCCATTCGTCTACAACCTGTTAGAAACCGTCCATACCTGGCAACCGCGTCCGCATCTGCAGCGCTGGTACCAGCAGCTGAAGGCGCGTCCGGCGTTCCAGCAGGTGGTGGGGATCCCGGTTAGCTAAGTGTTTTAGATATATAGCTTTCGAGCAGGGGGAGATAACTCCCCCTGATTTCAGACATGCGCGGGCGAAGAGAATGCATTCAATTTATGAATGCTATTTGTCAGATTATTCAGACAGCGTTCGAGCGTATCTACGTTTACGGCGATATATAGCGGGCAATCATGATGCCCGGATAGCAGGCAAACCGCAGCCGATGCGATCGCCTCACCGGCCTGACGCAGGTTTTCCTGCTCCTCCGGAAGCAAAGCCTGTTTCAGTAAACCGGCGTTGTGACGCATTTCGTCACAGAGTTCAAACAAGTTCTCACGCAGATGGTCATTCTCGCTGACCGACATATATCCCTTCGCTTTCCGGAGCTGCAGATAAGCGGCAAGATCGATTCGCGCATTGATGAGCTTATTCATCAGGTTACGTCTCAGTCTGTCAACGTTCATACTATTTTCCTCCTCTGTCATCCATTGACACGATCATAGTATGGTCATTTTTTGTACAGAATGATGCGCGAGGTCAACTTTTCTACGTTTTTTAACATCATTTACAATGTTACAACACCCGGGGCTCCGCTCCCGGGTGTCGACGTTGTATTACGATTTTAAAGCATGATGAATGGAGTCGAGTATTGGCTGGTAACCCGTGCAGCGGCAGATGTTGCCTTCCAGCACGTCTTTCAGCTGCTCATCCGTTGGCTGCGGCACTTTCTCGATGAGCGCGGTGGCGCTGACCAGTACGCCTGGAGTACAAAAGCCGCACTGTACGCCGCCTTTCTCAACAAACGCGTCCTGCAGTTTTTGTGTGACCGGATGGCTGTTCAACCCTTCGAGGGTGGTGATTTCCGCATCATCACACTGGGCCGCCAGCACCAGGCAGGAGCAGACCGCATTGCCGTTCATGATAACGGTGCAGGCACCGCATTCACCGATGGAGCAGCCCTCTTTGGTAGCCTTCAGCTGCAGCGTGTCGCGAACTAAATCCAGAAGGCGCATATTGCCTTCAATTTTGGCCTCAACCAGTGTGCCATTCACTTTGACTTTAATTGTGCTCATAACGCTATCCTGTATGCAGGGCGCCGGGCGCCCTGTCTGCTGTATTTTTTATTTCCCTGACGACTGTTGTGCTTGCGCCATCATGTCACGGAACATACTGACAAAGACCGGCTGTTTGTACGCCGCCGACCAGCGCTTGCCGATGGCGGCGTAGATCAGGCTGTCGAGTATTTCGCAGGCGCTGTCGATGGTCTCAGCGCTCAAACGATGCCCCAGCAGGCAGCGTTCAACGTCGAGCAGACGCTGCGGCTTGCTGAACAGCGCGCCGTCGACCAGGCGGCAGTACTCCACCACCCCGTTGGCATCGAATTTCATCAACGCGGTCAGGCTCTGGCGGGTAATATTCAGGGCGTTACGTCGGCCAAGCTGATGGTAGAAACCTTTTGCTTCCGGCACCGCCGGCGGCGGCAGGATAACTTTCGTCAGCAGCTCGTCCGGCTGGCGCTGGGTCTTGTAGCCTGAGAGTAAGAACTCGCCCAACGACATGTTACGTACGCCGTTTGCTGAGCGCAGTTCGATGCGCGCGTCGTAAATAATGGCCGGGGGAATAGAGTCACCGCAGGGTGCCGCGTTGACGATGTTGCCGCCAATCGTCGCGCGGTTACGGATCTGATGCGACCCCACCGTGTGGCAGGCCTCCACCAGCAGCGGATAACGTTCACGCAGCAGAGGGTGGTCGGTGATACGGTTGAAGGTCACCGCGGCACCAATGATCATCTCGTGAGTTTGTGGGTCCTCGCTAATCTGGGTTAGCTCCTCCAGATGCGAGATATCCACCAGCTTCACCGGGCGGGTCTGCAGGCGGCCCTGCACGATAACGTCGGTGCCCCCGGCAATGGCGGAAACGCCCTCCACCGCCAGTAATCCCAGCGCTTCGTCGAGGTTTTTCGGCCGGGTCACGGAGACATCGGTCAGACGCAGCACCTGTTTTTTGTTGTCCTGCTCAATCATCAACTCGCTTTGACGCGCCGGTTTCTTCAGGTTGTAGCCCAAAATCACCTGCTCAAGCGTCAGCGGCAGTTTATTAAAACGGGTATCGAGGGCGAAACTCACCGCGTTATTGATGGCGGCTGCGGCCAGTTCAGTGGCCGGTTCACCAATCCCTTTAGCGCCCAGCGGCCCGGCAATATCCGGGTTCTCAACGCCAATCACGGTAATGGAGGGAATATCTTTGATGGTCGGGAGCAGGTAGCTGTCGAAGTTTTCCGACTTCACCTGGCCGTGTTCGATGTTGAAATCTTCCAGCAATGCGTAGCCAAATCCTTGTGCCACGCCGCCGCATACTTGTCCTTCGAAACCGACCGGGTTAAGCACGTGTCCGACATCGTGGGCCGCAGTAACATGCAGAAGATCGGTTTTGCCGGTACTGGTATTCACCCGGACTTCGGCCACCTGGCAACCATAGACCCAGGTGAAATACGGGCTGCCGCAGCCCTTCTCTTCGTCCCAGTGGATCGGCGGTGGAACGTACCACCCGTATTCGGTCAGGCTGATACTCGCCCATTTGGTCTGATGAACCGCTGCTTTGAAATCCAGACGTCGGCTTTCATCATTCTTGTTGATGATGAAGTTGTCCTGCCACAGCGTATCAGCAAGATTTTTGGTACCAATGCTGTCGCCCACTACGCTCAGAATACGCTGTTTGATTTTATCAGCGGCGTCAAGGATAGCGCCACCACCGACCATGGTGCCGCGCGTTGCCGCCGTCGAGCCACCGTCGCCAATTACCGAGGTCGGCGGTTCGCAGAAGTGGATCTCCTTCATGTCGATACCGAAGGCTTCCGCCGCAATCAACGACATGGTGGTTTGCAGGCCCTGACCATTCTCGGATACCGATGTGGCAAGGTTGACGCTGCCGTCTTCGTTGACCTGAATCAGCGCCGTGGAGGTATCTACCCCTTCCGCACCGATAGAGCAGCCGCGATAGCTCAGCGCCAGACCAATGCCGTAGCGCCAGACGCCGCCTTTCTGGTTCAGTTCGCGATAGTGTTCGCGTTTTGCCATGTATTCAGACGAAGTGGCCGCCTTTTCCAGCACTTCTACCGCCGAAACGGTGTGTTTATCAAATACCTGCCCGGTAACAGAGGCATCCCCCTGACGCAGGGCGTTGATGTTTCGCAGCTCAACCGGCGACATCTTCAGCGTTTCGGCAATTTCATCCATAAAGGATTCGTTGGCGTACACCACCTGCGGAGAGCCAAACCCGCGCATCGCGGAGGTATAGCTGTTGTTGGTGTAGACCGCGGTAACATCGATGTACACGTTAGGGATGTTGTACGGGCCCGCGGCCTGTACCGATGAACGCCAGGTCACGAACGGTGAAGAGGCCGCATAGCCGCCGCTGTCGGCGAGGATATCGATTTTTATCGCCAGAATGCGACCGTTCTCGTCGAGACCCGCTTTGTACTTCATTTTATACGGATGACGTTTGCAGCTTTCGATGATCGACTGCTCGCGGGTGTAGTTGAATTTCACCGGACGCCCGGTCAGGCGGGTCAGCAGCGCTGAACGGCAGGCCAGGTGATCGATAACGTCATCTTTACCACCAAACGAACCGCCCATCACCGCACGTTTGACGTTGATCTGGCTTTGCGGACAGCCCATGAACTTCGCCACAAAGCTACGCACGCGGTGCGCGTTCTGTATCGAGCCGGAAATGATGAGGCTACTGTCGGAAGGGTCAAGCCAGGTCAGCACCACTTCGGTTTCAATATAAGCGTGTTCCTGGAACCCGACTTCATATTCACGCTCCACCACGTGAGTCGCTTTCGCGAAGCCTTCGTCGATGTTGCCCTTAATGGTGTGGTGATGCGCGGCAATGTTGTCACTACGTTCGGGATGGATACAGCGGGCGTCCGGCGCCAGCGCGGCTTCCACATCCGTTAATGGAGTATACGCCGTGTACTGCACGCGAATTTTATCGGCAGCTTCACAGGCGGCAGCATAAGTGGTCGCGGCCACCACGGCGATAACGTCACCGTGGAACACCACTTCATCTTTGACGATAGGGAGGTAGTCTTTAACAATAATGCCCACTACCGGCGTACCGGGGATATCTTCCCAGGTGGCGATTTTCACCACCCCTTCTACCGCCAGCGCTTCGCTCAAATCGATATTTTCGATTTTCCCGGCTGGAATATCGGCATAGCGGCAAACTCCATAGAGCATTCCCGGCATGGTAATGTCATCACCGTAAACCGCTTTCCCCTTTACTTTTGCGAGTCCATCCACGCGTCCTGGCGACGCTGAACGTATGGCACACATAATATTTCCCTTCTTGCAGTCCGTTAATGGAGAGCCAGACGTTGCTTATGAGTTGTTATCCATAAGCCCTGACATCGTAATTAATTGCTCTACGCCCACATGGAACGGCGCTTTTACTCGTTCTCTTTGCCTTTCACTTTGCGCAGCAGCAGCCACATTCGAACGGTTCTCACCGCCACGCGTCGTGCCGCCGTACTTGAAGGCGGCAAATCTGGTTCACTGGTTTCATGGTTGGTGCTCAGCACCGAGCTGCCTTTGCCGTTCAGCGTCAGGTTGGCGAGAATGGCCACGACCGTTCCGATGGTGATACCGCTATGCAAAAACATCTTCAGCAGCGGCGGGAACTGTTCGAACAGGTTAGGGACCAGCACCGGCATCAGGCCCAGACCAATCGTCAGCGCCACCACCATCCCGTTATTGTTATTGCGATAATTGACGCTACCCAACGTGCGAATACCGGCCACAACCACCATGCCGAACATCACCACACCCGCACCGCCTAACACGGGTTTCGGGATAACTACCACGAGGGCTGCCATTTTTGAGAACATGCCCATCAGCATCAAAATGATGCCGGAAATGGAGACCACAAAGCGGCTGCGTACCCCGGTCAGGCCAATCAGACCCACGTTCTGGGCGAAGGCGGAATAAGGAAAGAGGTTGAAGAACCCGGCGATGGCGGTCGTAAGACCGCAGGCGGTCAGGCCGTTGCGCAGGGTGTCGGCATTGGCTTTTTTACCGACGATATCGCCGGTGGCCATGATGGACGACATGGTTTCCAGCATCACCACCACCATGGTCATCGACAACAAGGCGATAGGGATAATGTGAAACTCCGGCGTCGCCATGCGCATCACGTGCGGGAAACTAATCCAGGCGGTAGTGCCGACAATCGTGAAGTCGATGGGTTTAAACATCCACCAGATAAACGACCCGATAATCAGGCCAATCAGCACGGCGGTGTTTTTGATGGTCCCGCTGCCAAAGGTATAGATATTGAGGATGATAAACAGGGTAACAGCGGCAATCGCCAGCGAAGTCAGATCGCCAAAAGCCGCGCCGCCACCTCCGCCCTCGCCTATCCAGTTTCCCGCCACCGGCATAATCGAAAGGCCGATCAGGGTCACAATGGAGCCCATCACCGCTTTGGGGAAAAAACGCACCAGGCGGCTGATCCACGGTGCGCATATCAGAGTAAAGATGCCGCAGCAGATAACCGCTCCGGAGATCCCCCCAATGCCATACTGCTTTCCTATCAGGATCATTGGCACCATGGCCGCAAAGGTACATCCCTGAACCAAAGGCAGGCGGCACCCCAGCCAGTTTCCGACACCCAGCGACTGGATAATCGTCGCCGCGCCGCAGATAAAGAGATCGGCGCTAATAAGCAAGATTATCTGTTCTAACGGTAAACCGACGGCATTCCCCACCACCAGCGGCACGGCAACGGCACCGGCATACATGACCAGTACATGCTGCAAGCCATACAGAACCATTTGCCCTAGTGGGAGAATTTCATCTACGGGTGAGTGGGAGGTGCCTGCATGTTGATTGATTAAAGCTGATTCATTCATAAGAGACATTTTCCTTTGCGGCCAGGATGCTGACATCCCGATGACAACCTGAGGGCCAAAAGCTGGCTAAAGTACTCAACAATGATTCAAACCAGGCTAGCTATGCTTGATGTGTGCCAACATTGCCGTGAGACCGTCCGACAGTTAAATAATCGTGATGTGATTCATAAAAAGACGTAAAGAGAAACGCGGTTTCGTGGGGATATGTGGCGGTTATATAAGGGAAAGAACGGGGTGATAATGATAAATTATCACATTGATAAATAGTTTCTCCGTGGTTGGGTCGTCTCTATCCGGTGTGATAAAACGCCGTCTCGCCGTCAGTACGGGGCTGCAAACTTCAGTACAATTTCTCCGCCAATCTCTGTAGAATCCCTGCCCTGACCATTCCAATAATTGAACACTTTTTAAGCTATGAGCAATGTTATGCAGCAGCCGAAAATCGGCTTTGTCTCTCTGGGTTGCCCGAAGAACCTGGTAGACTCCGAACGCATCCTCACCGAACTGCGTACCGAAGGTTATGATGTGGTGCCTCGCTACGATGATGCCGATATGGTTATCGTCAACACCTGCGGCTTTATCGATAGCGCAGTACAGGAATCGCTCGAAGCTATCGGCGAAGCGCTGAATGAAAACGGCAAGGTCATTGTTACCGGCTGCCTCGGCGCGAAAGTCGACCAGATCCGTGAAGTGCACCCGAAGGTGCTGGAAATCACCGGCCCACACAGCTACGAGCAGGTGCTCGAGCACGTGCATCACTATGTGCCAAAACCACAGCACAACCCCTTTACCAGCCTGGTACCGGCACAGGGCGTGAAGCTGACGCCGCGTCATTACGCCTACTTAAAAATTTCCGAAGGCTGCAACCATCGCTGCACCTTCTGCATTATCCCGTCCATGCGTGGCGATCTCGACAGCCGCCCGATTGGCGATGTGCTTTCTGAGGCCAAACGTCTGGTCGATGCGGGCGTGAAAGAGATGCTGGTTATCTCGCAGGATACGTCAGCCTACGGTGTGGACGTGAAGCACCGCACCGGTTTTTACAACGGCGAGCCGGTCAAAACCAGCATGGTCAGCCTGTGTGAACAACTGGCCAAACTCGGCGTCTGGGTCCGCCTGCACTATGTTTATCCGTACCCGCACGTTGATGACGTGATCCCTCTGATGGCGGAAGGCAAAATTCTGCCGTATCTCGATATCCCGCTGCAGCACGCCAGCCCGCGTATCCTCAAGCTGATGAAGCGCCCGGGCTCCGTTGACCGCCAGCTGGCGCGCATCAAACAGTGGCGTGAGATTTGCCCGGAGCTGACCCTGCGCTCCACCTTTATCGTGGGCTTCCCGGGTGAAACCGAAGAAGACTTCGAGATGCTGCTGGAGTTCCTGAAAGAAGCGCGCCTGGATCGTGTCGGTTGCTTCAAATACAGCCCGGTCGAAGGCGCAACCGCCAACGAACTGCCGGACCAGGTACCGGAAGAGGTGAAAGAAGAGCGCTGGAACCGCTTCATGCAGCTGCAGCAGCAGATCTCCGCCGAGCGCCTGCAGGAAAAAGTGGGCCGTGAAATCATGGTGATTATCGATGAGGTCGATGAAGAAGGCGCGATTGGTCGAAGTATGGCGGATGCCCCGGAAATCGACGGCGCGGTATACCTGAACGGTGAAACCGCTGTGAAACCGGGCGACGTTATCCGCGTGAAAGTGGACAACGCCGACGAGTACGATCTGTGGGGGACGCGGGTTTAATCTTTAGCCCCTACCCTGACCCTCTCCCACCGGGAGAGGGTCAAACCTACCCCTTAATCTTCGGATCCAGCGCGTCGCGCAGTCCATCCCCCAGCAGGTTAAACGCCAGCACCGTCAGGAATATCGCAATGGCCGGGAACATCGCCACGTGCGGGGCGATAACCATGTCTGCCCGCGCTTCGTTGAGCATGGCCCCCCACTCCGGCGTCGGTGGCTGAGCTCCCAACCCCAGAAACGACAGGCTGGCGGCTGAGATAATCGATACTCCGATTCGCATGGTGAAAAAGACTACGATTGATGACACCGTTCCCGGCAGAATATGGCGGAACAGAATAGTGCTGTCGCCGGCGCCGATGCTGCGCGCGGATTCAATAAAGGTCTGCTGCTTGAGCACCAGCGTGTTACCCCGCACCAGACGCGCAAATGCCGGAATGGAGAATATCGCCACCGCGATAATCACGTTGGTCATCCCGCTGCCCATCACCGCCACCACCGCAATCGCGAGCAGAATACCGGGGAAAGCAAACAGTACGTCGCAGATGCGCATGATAACCCTGTCCCACCAGCCTTCATAGAACCCGGCAAGCAGTCCCAGCACCGTGCCAATAACCGCACCAATCAGTACCGCAAACACGCCTGCGGTGAGCGAGATCCGCGCCCCAACCAGCACCCGGCTGAAGATATCCCGCCCCAGTGAGTCGACGCCAAACCAGTGCATCATGGAAGGGCCATCGTTCAGTCGGTCATAGTCGAAATAGTTTTCCGCATCGAAGGGCGCAATCCACGGCGCGACAATCGCGACCACTATCAGCAGCAAAACGAAGATCCCGGCGGTCATCGCCACCGGCTGATGACAAAATTTGCGCCAGAAGATGTGCCATGGCGTACGCACCTGGCCGGGGGTTACCGCAGGCATGGTCGCCATAATGGCCCGTCGGCGCCAGTTTAAGAGTCGCATCTTATTTGTACCTGATTGCCGGGTTAATGGCGGCATACAGCACATCCACCACTAAGTTGATAAGAATAAACTCCAGAGAAAACAGCAGTACTTCCGCCTGGATCACCGGATAATCGCGCATCTCTACCGAGTCAACCAGCAGACGCCCGAGCCCCGGCCAGTTAAAGACCTTCTCCACCACAATCGAGCCACCAAGCAGGAAACCAAACTGCAGCCCCATCATGGTGACGACCGGGATCATCGCGTTACGCAGGCCGTGCTTTAACACCACCTTCGTTTCGCTGACCCCTTTCGCCCGCGCGGTACGCATGTAATCCTCGTTCAGTACATCGACAAACGAAGCGCGGGTAAAGCGCGCCATGACCGAGGCAACGGCCGCACCGAGCGTAATCGCCGGAAGAATGTAGTGCTGCCAGCTGTCGGCCCCCACGGTCGGCAGCCAGCCCAGCTCAACGGAGAAGATTTGCATCAGGAACATCCCCAGCGCGAAAGCCGGGAACGAAATACCGGTCACCGCCAGCGCCATGCCGAGCCTGTCCGGCCAGCGGTTACGCCAGACGGCGGCGACAATCCCCATCGCCATGCCGAAAATGACCGCCCACATCATGCTGGCAAGCGTCAGCCACAGCGTTGGCAGGAAGCGGCTGGCAATCTCTTCCGACACCGGACGCCTTGAGACCATCGAAGTGCCAAAATCGCCCTGCAACACGTTGCTGATGTAGTGCCAGAACTGAACGTACAGCGGTTGATCGAGCCCGAGCTGCTGGCGCACCATCGCCACCACCTGCGCATCGGCCTCCGGCCCGGCAATAAGCCTTGCCGGATCCCCGGGCAACAGGTGCACAAACAGAAACACCAGCACCGCCACGATAAGCAGAGTCGGAATAAGCCCCAGCAATCGTTTGATAATGTAGTTAAACATTACTTCAAATCGGCCTCGTCAAAGCTGAACCCGGTATCCGGCATAATGTAGAACCCGGTCAGGTTTTTGCTGTGCGCGGATACCAGCTTCTCCACCACCAGCGGGATCCACGGCGACTCTTTCCAGATGATGTCCTGCGCGTCTTTATACAGCTTTGTTTTTTCTGCCGTATCGTTGGTTTGCAGGGCCGCGCTCAGATCCTTATCCACCTGCGGATTACTGTAGAACGCGGTATTAAACAGGGTTGGTGGCCAGTTCTGGCTTGCAAACAGCGGTGAAAGTGCCCAGTCGGCTTCGCCGGTAGAGGCAGTCCAGCCGGTATAGAACATCCGTACGCCGCTCTCTTTCTGCCCTTTCCCTTCCACTTCCGCAGCGCGCTGCCCCGCATCCATCGCCGTGACCTGGGCTTTAATGCCCACCTGCGCCAGCTGCTGCTGGGTAAACTGCAGCACCTTCTGGGCGGTACTGTGGTTATGTGATGACCATAGCGTGGTAGTGAATCCGTTCGGGTAACCCGCCTCCTTCAGCAGCGCCTTCGCTTTGGCTGGATCGTACGGCCACGGCTGATACTGCTGTGAATAAGCAATGGTCGGTGGCACCACGCCGGTTGCCGGAGTGGCATAACCGGCAAACGCCACCTTCACCAGCGCCTGACGGTTGATGGCGTAGTTCAGCGCCTCACGAACCTTCGGGTTGTCGAACGGTTTTTGCGTCACGTTCATACTGATATAGCGCTGCATGATAGAAGGGCTCGCCACCAGCTCCAGTTTGCTGTTTTTTTGCAAAATGGCCGCCTGCTCATAGGGGATCGGGAAGGCAAACTGCGCTTCGCCGGTCTGCAGCATCGCCGCGCGGGTGTTGTTATCAACCACCGGACGCCAGGTGATGGTGTCGAGCTTCGGCAGGCCCTGCTGCCAGTAACCCGGGAATTTCTTCACTTTGACGTAATCGGTTTGATTCCAGGTTTCCAGCTGATACGGACCGGTGCCGACCGGATGGAAACCAATATCCTTACCGTACTGCTTTAGCGCCGCCGGGGAGATCATCGCCGTCGCCGGGTGCGCCAGAGTATTGATGAAGGCCGAGAACGGCTCTTTCAGCGTGATTTTCACCGTCGTCGGATCTACCGCCTCGGTGCTGGCGATATTGCGGTACAGTCCGGAACGCTTGAGATGGCTCTGCGGGCTGCTGGCACGGTCGAGGTTCACCTTCACCGCTTCGGCATTAAAATCGCTACCGTCCTGGAATTTAATGCCGGAGCGCAGCTTAATGGTGTACACCAGGCCATCGGGAGACACGCTATAGCTCTCCGCCAGCACGTTCTGCACCTTCATATCTTTATCAAGGCCAAACAGCCCCTGATAGAACGACTTCGCCACCGCCTGCGACAGCGTGTCGTTCGCATCATACGGATCGAGCGTGGTGAAGTTTGAACCAACCGCCACCACCACGTCTTTCGCCGCGAAGGCGGGAGACGCCGCCAGGGCAGAAGTTACCCCCAGCGCGAGCAGCCATTTTCCTGTCATGCGTTGTGTCATCTTATTCTCCTGTTATCCCTGTCGATTATTGCGTTAGCGGGTTGGTTGCCGGGTCGCGGGCAACAAAATGCCCCGGCCCGACCTGCTGCAACGGCACGCTATCGCGCTCTTCACCGCGCTTATAGATATTGCCCGGCAGTTCGTCCGACAACAGTACGCGCTGCGGTCGACGATGCGCCGGATCGGCAACGGGTACCGCTGCCATCAGTTTGCGGGTGTAAGGGTGCTGCGGGTTTTCAAACACGGCGCGACGAGGGCCAATTTCAACAATACGCCCCCGGTACATCACGGCGATGCGGTGGCTAATTCGCTCCACCACCGCCATATCATGTGAGATGAATAAAAAGGCGATGCCCATTTCGCGCTGCAAATCGAGCAGCAGATTAATTATCTGCGCGCGAATAGAGACATCCAGCGCCGACACCGATTCGTCGGCAATCACCACTTTCGGGTTCAGCGCCAGCGCCCGTGCAATGCAGATACGCTGGCGCTGACCACCGGAAAATTCGTGCGGGTAACGCCCGGCATATTCTGCCGACAGCCCGACGCGCTCCAGCAGCCAGCTGACGCGACGGGCAGCGGCGTCTTTATCCATCAGGTTATGTACCAGCAGAGGTTCCATGATGGAGTAGCCCACCGTCTGGCGCGGGTCGAGAGAAGCGTAAGGATCCTGAAAAATGAACTGAATATCACGCCGCAGCGCCTGCAGCTTCGTACCGGAGAGCTTGTCTATACGCTTCCCGAGAAAAGTCATGGTTCCGCCGCTCGCTTCTACCAGCTTCAGCAGCGCCCGCCCGGTGGTCGATTTCCCACAGCCGGACTCCCCGACCAGCGCCAGCGTTTCGCCGGGCCAGAGGTCAAAGCTCACCTTCTCAACGGCGTGCACTTCACGGGTGATGCGATTGAGAATACCGCTGCGCAGCGGGAAGCGTGCGACCAGGTCGCGAACCTGCAAAATAGGCTCACCGGGCACCACGGTATTCTGCTCCTGCGCAGATTCCGTTACTGATTCTTCATGCGCCTGAGGGAACCGGCGCGGATAGTCGCTGCCCTGCATCGCCCCAAGGCGCGGCACGGCGGCGAGTAGCGCCCGGGTATACGGGTGCTGCGGCGCGGTAAATATCTGGCTGACGCTGCCGGTTTCTACCGCTTCCCCCTGGTACATCACCAGCACCCGATCGGCAATTTCAGCCACCACGCCCATATCGTGGGTGATAAAAATCACCCCCATCGACATCTCTTTTTGCAGTACGTCGATAAGCTGCAGGATCTGTGCCTGGATAGTAACATCCAGCGCCGTGGTAGGCTCGTCGGCGATCAGTACCGCCGGACGGCACGACAGCGCCATGGCGATCATCACCCGCTGGCGCATCCCGCCGGAAAGCTGATGCGGATAGCGGCTCAGTACCGCCTGCGACTCAGGAATGCGCACCTGGTCGAGCATCTTACGGGCCTCCACCAGCGCCTGGGCATGGTTCAGGCCCTGATGCAGCCGAATGGACTCTGCAATCTGCTCGCCGATGGTAAACACCGGATTGAGCGAGGTCATCGGCTCCTGAAAAATCATCGCGATATCCGCACCACGCACCCGCCGCATCTGCGTCGGGTTCTGCTCCGTGAGCTCAATAACCTGCCGGTTGCGGCGGCGCAGCAGCATCTGCTGGCTGTGCATCTCGCCGCCCGCCTGCTCAATCAGGCGTAGCAACGACAGCGCGGTAACCGATTTGCCCGAGCCAGACTCGCCGACGATCGCCAGCGTCTCGCCGCGTTTCAGGCGAAAAGAGAGCGAGCGTACCGCAGGATATGTCTGCTGTTCGTGCTGGAAAGCGACGTTCAGATCGCTGACCACCAGGACATCGTCGGCATCGATTTCATGACTGTGTGGCAAGCTGGATCCTTATTCTCGGTAGATGCCAATGCTCGGTGCATCACCGGCAAACGCAAAGGCGCGGTACATTCCTTCGCTGTTGAACGGTAGCGAAACATTGCCTTCGCGATCGACGGCAATCAGCCCCCCACTACCGCCCAGCGCCGGGAGTTTTTCCATCACAACCCGCTCACTGGCTTCCTGCAGGCTGAGCCCACCGTACTCCATCAGTGCAGAAATATCGTAGGCGGCAAGGGTGCGCATAAATACTTCACCGGTGCCGGTACAGGAGACCGCGACGCTGGCGTTATTGGCATAGCAGCCGGCGCCGGGGATCGGGCTGTCACCGACGCGGCCCGGCAGTTTGTTGGTCATGCCACCGGTTGACGTTGCCGCCGCGAGATTGCCCATCATATCGAGCGCCACAGCGCCGACGGTGCCGGTTTTGTTCTGCTCATCAAGCGGTGCTGAGGCATGATCAAGACTCACCTCACCCACTGAGCGCGCCTGCTGTAATTGCTGATAGCGCGCTTCACTGTCAAACAGGCTGTTTTCCACCAGCGGCAAGCCTTCGCGTTCAGCAAAACGCTCGGCCCCTTCGCCAATCAGCAGAACATGGGGGCTGCGCTCCAGCACCAGCCGTGCTGCCAGCACCGGATTTTGCAGATGACGCACACCTGCTACGGCACCAGCCTGCAGCAGGTTGCCGTCCATTACGCAGGCGTCCAGTTCATGCCGGGCATCGGCGGTATACACCGAGCCGATTCCGGCGTTAAACAGCGGACACTCCTCCAGCAGGCGTACCGCTTCAGTGACTACGTCGAGCGCGCTCTCATTGGCTTCCAGCATCGCCTGAGCCGTTTCGACTATTCCCGCCAGCGCTTCGACGTACTCCCGTTCACGCTCGGGAGAAAGCTGCCCACGAGAAATAGCCCCTGCGCCACCGTGAATGGCAATCACCGCTTTGTTCATGTCGTCATCCTGTGAAAGTCGGGTCCGCTTTTCCTATACATATCATTACTCTGCTTACAATCTTAGATGTTTTTTGAATATAGAAAGCGTAATCCGTGATGTCTACACGAAATACCATGGTGGCATACAGACAGTACCGCTTTTCTGCCATAATGGGCGCATTGTCGTTTTATCAGCAGGAGTTACTCATGGATTTTACCGCCGGACTGATGCCGCTTGACGCCGCTCTGACGCAGATGCTTTCCCAGATTACCCCCCTCGCGGCCTGCGAAAATGTGCCGCTGGTGCAGGCTTTTGGCCGCGTGACGGCGTGCGATGTCACTTCACCGCTGGACGTACCGGGTTTCGATAATTCTGCGATGGATGGTTATGCGCTGCGGCTGGCGGATCTCAAGAGTCACGCCGTGCTGCCGGTTGCCGGTAAAGCCTTCGCCGGGCAGCCCTGGCAGGGGGAATGGCCGGAAGGCACCTGCATTCGCATTATGACCGGCGCGCCGATCCCAACGGGCTGCGACGCGGTGGTGATGCAGGAAGAAACCGAGCTCACCGACGAGGGTGTCAAATTCCTTGCGCCGGTCAGCGCCGGGCAGAATATTCGCTACCGTGGCGAAGATATTGCCAAAGGCGCGGCGGTGTTCACCAAAGGTACCCGCCTGACGGTTGCTGAGCTGCCGGTACTGGCCTCGCTCGGTATTCCGGAAATCAGCGTGGTACGTAAGGTGCGCGTCGCACTATTCTCCACCGGTGATGAGCTGCAGCTGCCGGGCCAGCCGCTGGGCGACGGACAAATTTATGACACCAACCGCCTGGCGGTACATCTGATGCTGGAACAGCTCGGCTGCGAAGTTATCAACCTTGGCATCGTCCGCGACGACCCGGAGCAGCTGCGTAATACCTTTATCGCCGCGGACAGCCAGGCCGACGTCGTCATTAGCTCCGGCGGCGTTTCCGTGGGTGAGGCCGATTACACCAAAGCAATTCTGGAGGAGCTCGGCGAAATCAGCTTCTGGAAGCTGGCGATTAAACCGGGTAAACCTTTCGCCTTCGGTAAGCTCGGACACAGCTGGTTCTGCGGCCTGCCGGGTAACCCGGTGTCTGCCGCCCTGACCTTCTATCAGCTGGTGCAACCGCTGCTGGCCGCCCTTAGCGGTGACCACGCCCCGGCCCTGCCTACCCGCCAGCGCGTGCGTACCGCTTCGCGCCTGAAAAAATCGCCGGGCCGCCTCGATTTCCAGCGCGGTATCCTCGCACGCCACGAAGACGGTAGCCTGAGCGTCACGACTACCGGACACCAGGGTTCGCACATTTTCAGTTCTTTCAGTCAGGGCAACTGCTTTATCGTGCTGGAGCGCGAACGCGGTAACGTTGAAGTGGGCGAATGGGTTGAGGTTGAGCCCTTCACCCATCTGCTGGGAGGACTGTGATGGCCGAGGAGCTCAGCGACAGCGAAATGCTGCGCTACAATCGCCAGATTGTGCTGCGCGGGTTTGATTTCGACGGTCAGGAAGCGCTCAAAGCCGCGCGGGTGCTGGTGGTTGGCCTCGGCGGCCTCGGCTGCGCTGCGGCGCAGTATCTGGCGGCAAGCGGCGTTGGCGAGATGACCCTGCTCGATTTTGATACCGTGTCGCTCTCCAACCTGCAGCGCCAGACATTGCACAGCGAAGCCACCCTCGGTGAACCGAAGGTCGATTCTGCCCGCGCCTCACTGGCGCGGATTAATCCGCACGTGCAGCTTCACACCATCAATGCCCTGCTCGATGACGACGCCCTGGCCGCGCAGATTGCTGCCCACAGTCTGGTGCTCGACTGCACCGATAACGTCGCGATCCGCAATCAGCTCAATGCGCACTGCTTCCGGCATAAAATTCCGCTGGTCTCCGGCGCGGCTATCCGTATGGAAGGACAAATCAGCGTCTTTACCTGGCAGCCGGGCGATGCCTGCTACCGTTGCCTGAGCCGCCTGTTCGGCGAGAATGCGCTGACCTGCGTGGAGGCCGGGGTAATGGCGCCGCTGGTGGGGGTGATTGGCTCCCTGCAGGCGATGGAGGCCATCAAGGTGCTGAGCCACTACGGCACACCGGCGGCGGGGAAAATCGTGATGTATGACGCGATGACCTGTCAATTCCGCGAGATGAAGCTGATGCGTAACCCGGGCTGTGAAGTGTGCGGAGGTTAGCCATTAAAATAATCATCAACGGCAGACGGCAAATTGATTAAACGCAGAATATCCGTACCGAATTAACGATATCTTTCCTCCTGAAATACCCATCATTCAGGATAGATAAATGAGCGACATTATTTATTTAACGCTTGAGGGGGATATTCAGGGGGAAATTTCTGCAGATTGCGGCACGCCGAATTCCGTCGGCAACCGCTGGCAACAGGGCCATGAGGATCAGATCTTCGTGTTCAGCCTGGCGCAGGCCGTCTGCGGGCAACATGGTGGTGTTAGCCACCCTGGGCTGACGTTTTGCAAAACTCTGGATAAAAGCTCTCCGTTACTGTCAAACGCTATTAATAATAATGAAAGTCTGAAGATGACTTTTTATATTTACCGAATCAATCGATACGGTAGACTGGAAAAATATTATTTTCTCGAACTACGTGGTGCGAGGATCCAGGCTATTCAACTCAACAGCATCATGAATAATCCGGATTATGAATATATATCGGTGGATTACGATTATATTCTTTGTCGTCATCTTATCGCCGGTACCGAATTTGAGTATCTGGTCACACCGGATAATTTCTCCACCTTATTCCCGGTGGTGCAGAAGGCGCCGCTTCCCCAGGATGAACCTGAGCGTAAGGTCACCCTGGTGCTGGGGATTTTCTTCGACGGTACCGGCAATAACGCGGTAAACACCGAAAAGATGCTGGAGGCTTGCTCGGCGCAGCACTTTGATATCGATTCCCCGGATGCGGAAAGTATTCTTGCCCGAAATGCATCAGAAAAAATGGGCGTAAGCGGGATCGGCGCGACCAGCTATCTGGGGTATTACACAAATATCCACTGGTTGAATGAGTTGTACGAGCGAAACTTTGCTGAAGACGGTATCTATGTGCAGAAATCCATATATGTGGAGGGAGTTGGCACCCGGGCTGGGCAAGCAGACAGCCAGCTCAGCATGATGTTCGGCACTGACGAGACCGGGGTCATCGCCAAAACCAACGATGCGGTAGCGCAGTTAGCAACAGCGATTAATGCGGCACATAAGCTGCTAAAGGGTAAGTTTGTTGTTGAAACGCTACTGTTCGATATTTTTGGCTTCAGCCGCGGCGCGGCGGCGGCACGTCACTTCGCCAACCGCGTACAGTCGGAAGACCAGGCCATTATTGATGCCATTTCATCCGGACTCGGCGAATATCGCTACCGTGGCGCGCCGGCAGGCAGCAGCCGTTTTATCGGCATTCTGGATACCGTGGCGGCTATCGGCACCCTGACTAACGGTCTGTCGACCCACAGCGCCGACACCGGGGAGGTGAATATTCGCCTGCGCCCGGGCGTGGCGCAAAAGGTCTTTCACATCACCGCCCGGCATGAGTGTCGCTATAATTTTGCCCTCAACAGCGTCTCCCCGGCATGGCCGGAGCTGGCGCTGCCCGGGGTCCATTCCGATATCGGCGGCGGCTATCTTCCGCAGCTGCGCGAAGATCTCTTTCTCTCCTGCCCACAGGTAGAAACGCAGTTGCAAAATCAGCCGGGAACGCAGTCACGTGTTTACCGCAAGGCGCAGGAACAACTGCCCCTGCTGGAAAATGCGCTGGCTATAGGTCCCGTAGTTCGCACCCACTCCGTCACGCCGGAGGTGTGGCAGGATGATTTCGCCCCCGACACCCCATACAGCCAGATGCAAAAACGCACCTTCTCGGCTCTGACTCTGCGACACCGCACCGTCAGGTTCGACTGGTCGAAGGTGGCGCTACGGGTAATGGTCGATGCGGCGAAAGAAGCCGGGGCGCGGTTTATCGATTTTGAACACAACAAAAAATTCCGGCTACCGGATGAACTTCAATCCTTTTGCGAGCACGCCCGTGCGATGGGAAAAGCGGCCCGCCAGCATCGCGTCATCACAGATTTTACCCCTGAGGAGCTGGACATCATTGCCAGGGAGTATATCCACTGCTCAGCGAACTGGAATGCCGTGGCGCTGAACAAGAGCGGGGAATTACAGGGCGGCCCATCACTCTCGAAAACCATCGGCTTTATCAACAGGCCTGACGAAAACTGGATAAGAACGGTCTACAACATGGACGGGAAAGAAAAATGAGCAGATTTAGCATAATAGCGCTGGCGATGCTGGTTATCACCACCGGCTGCAGCACACACAAACCTCAACCTTTGCAGTCGCAACAGGCTGCCAGCGGCGACTGGACGCTGCCATATGATAAGTGGGGTTTTGGCTTTATCACGCCGTGGAAATTACCCGCAGTAGTTACCCATGCCCGTGTTATCGACACGGATGGCTATCTACATACTTTCAATACCCTTGATCCAACTTCTGAAGCCTCAGACTCTGTCGGTAAATGGTTCAACAACCCTCATGGTAGCGGTTTTCAGTTTAACAAAGTCAAAAAGCCACCCCAATATATGATCTTCTGTTGGGAATCCTACATTGACCAAAAAACCTACGAAACCAGCGCCATGTTCGCCCCGGACACCTGGCTACGAATGAAAACACCGGCTTCTGACCCTCATGCCTCGGATGACCCGGTTTGGTTTGACACTATCCTCTTCGGACTTGCCCCGGGCGGTCATGTTAAAACCTGGTTCCCTGCAAAAGGCGATTACCCTGCGCTACCCTTCACACCATTCAAGCTCACCACCCGCTCCGGCAACGAGATGACCCTGTGCAAAAACTACGTTGTACCAGGCGGCTACTACGCGTTCATCCCCGCCACGCAGGATTTTATCAAAGGTAAAACCTACCCCTACGGCAACTGGGATTAACAGGGAAAATGGCTATGAACAAGATGCTAATGCTCATGCTGCTGTTAGCGACCACCGGCTGCAGCTCGCACAAACCTCAACCTTTGCAGTCGAAACAGGCCGCCAGCGGCGACTGGTCTCTGCCATATGATAAGTGGGGTTTTTCATTTATTACCCCCAGAGATTTACCGTCAGCGGTGCTTCACGCCCGGATTATTGATACGGACGGGTATCTGTATACCTTCAACACCCTTGACATCGCCTCAAACGACCCAAATTCCGTCAAGGAATGGTCAGTCAGTGCCCACGGTTTTGGTATGCAATTTAACAGAGCCAAAAAACCACCGCAGTACATGATCTTCTGCTGGGAATCCTATATTGATCAGAAAACCTACGAAACCAGCGCCATGTTCGCACCGGACACCTGGCTGCGGATGAAAACCCCTGCCGATCATACTCGTCCCTCTGGTGCGCCAGTCTGGTACAAAACAATGGTGTTCGGCCTGTCCCCTGGCGGTAAGGTTAAAGTCTGGCTTTCCGATGTCGCCGGGCGTCCCAGCCTGGTGATTAAGCCATTCAAGCTCACCACCCGCTCCGGCAACGAGATGACCCTGTGCAAAAACTACGTTGTACCTGGCGGCTACTTCGAGTTCATCCCTGCCACGCAGGATTTTATCAAAGGTAAAACCTACCCCTACGGCAACTGGGATTAACCGTAGAGGCTTAACCTTCGGCAGGGCATCATACAGCTCAGATTCAGAGCGATGTCCGTCCGAACGCCCCCTGCCAGTCCTGCTCAAACTTTTTGACCGCCGCATCTACCGCCGGAGAAGCGATAAACTGCTGCGCCACGTCCAGCGGTAAGGTGATGGATTCACAGCCCGCCAGCAGGCAATCCAGCGCCTGACGCGGCGTTTTAAAGCTCGCGGCCAGCACTTTAGCGTGCGGAGCGTGCAGGGTTAACAGCAGCTGGAGTTCTGCCACCGTCTGAATACCGTCACCGCCCTGCGCATCCACGCGATTGACGTAAGGCGCGATATACTCCGCCCCGGCAAGCGCCGCCAGCAGCCCCTGCGCGGCACCGTAAACGGCTGTACCGAGCGTTGGGATCCCTTCGGCTTTCAGAAGCTTAATGGCTGCAAGGCCTTCAGCGGTCACCGGCACTTTGACCACCAGGTCGGGCACGATGGCCCGCAGTTTACGTGCGTCCTGCACCATACCTTCGGCGGTAGTCGCCATCACCTGAGCGAACAGCGTTCCGCTACCACCGAGCGCTTCGCGCAGTGCCGGTAACAGACTTTCCAGCGCAACCTTCCCGCTCGCAACAATGCTGGGGTTAGTGGTCACACCGGCCAGTGGAAAAATACGGGCCAGACGTTTTACTGCCGCGACATCGGAGGTATCCAGATAGAGTTCCATTATTCAGCCTCAGGTATTTTGTGAAGTGTGGGTATGGTTCAAAAGTATACGCGGGCGACCTGCCTCCTTTTTGATTTGCGTCAATTCAACTTTCATTCGAAAGTAATTTAATCTTCATACGCAAACACTGAGGTGGTTTATGATCTTCAACATTCAGCGTTACTCGACACATGACGGCCCGGGCATTCGCACCGTGGTATTCCTTAAGGGATGCTCACTGGGCTGCCGCTGGTGCCAAAACCCCGAGAGTCGCTCCACCACGCGCTCCCTGCTGTTCGACCCGCGCCTGTGTCTTGAAGGCTGCGAGCTCTGCCAACAGGCCGCACCGGAGGTCATCACCCGGGCGCTGAATGGTTTGCTTATTCACCGCGAAAAACTTAACAACGACCACTTTACCGCACTCACGGACTGTTGTCCGACCCAGGCACTGACGGTCTGCGGAGAAACGCAAAGCGTGGAACAGATTATGGCCACGGTGCTGCGTGATAAACCCTTCTACGACCGCAGCGGCGGCGGCATTACCCTTTCCGGCGGCGAGCCGTTCATGAACCCTGAACTTGCGCTGGCGCTGCTGAAAGAGAGCCACCAGCAGGGCATTCATACCGCCGTTGAGACCTGCCTGCACGTACCGTGGCGCTATATTGAACCCTGCCTGCCGTACATTGACCTGTTTCTCGCCGATCTCAAGCACGTCGATGGCGATATCTTCAAAACCTGGACCGATGGCTCAGCGAAGCGGGTGCTGGCGAATCTCAAATGCCTGGCCGATGCCGGGAAAACGCTGACCATTCGCGTGCCGCTGATCCCCGGCTTCAACGCCGACCGGGAGTCCATTACCGCTATTACTGAATTTGCCGCCAACGAGCTGCACGTTCGCGATATCCATTTTCTGCCGTATCACACCCTGGGCATGAACAAGTATCACCTGCTCGGCCAACCCTACTCCGCCCCTGACAAGCCGCTGGACAGTCCATCATTGCTGGCCTTTGCGCAAGAAGTTGCCAGCCAACACGGGCTTACCGCGACCTTACGAGGATAAACCGATGACCATTCTGACTCTCAACACCCTGACAGACCGTATCCAGGCCCATAAAAACGCGCTGGTGCACATCGTTAAGCCGCCGGTTTGTACCGAGCGTGCCCGCCATTACACCGAGGCGTATCAGCAGAATATGGACAAACCTGTCGCTGTGCGTCGCGCGCTGGCGTTAGCGCATCATCTGGCGGAACGTACCATCTGGATTAAGCACGATGAACTGATTATTGGTAATCAGGCAAGCGAAGTCCGCGCGGCTCCCATCTTCCCGGAATACACCGTCAGCTGGATTGAAAAAGAGATAGACTCCCTCTCCGACCGTCCGGGAGCCGGGTTCGCGGTAAGCGAAGAGAACAAACGTGTACTGCACGAGGTTTGCCCGTGGTGGCGTGGGCAGACGGTGCAGGACCGCTGCTACGGGATGTTTACCGATGAACAAAAAGCGCTGCTGGCGACGGGCATTATCAAGGCGGAGGGCAACATGACCTCCGGTGATGCCCACCTGGCAGTGAACTTCCCGCTGCTGCTGGAAAAAGGGCTCGACGGGCTGCGTCATAAGGTAGACGAACGTCGTGGTCGCCTTAATCTGACCGTTCTCGACGATCTTCACGGCGAGCAGTTCCTGAAGGGCATCGACATCGTGCTGGCGGCGGTGAGCGAACACATCATCCGCTTTGCCACGCTGGCACGCACGATGGCACAAAGCGAGTCGCGCGCCCAACGCCGCGACGAGCTGCTGATGATGGCTGAAAACTGCGACATCATCGCCCACCAGCCGCCTCAAACCTTCTGGCAGGCGCTGCAGCTGTGCTGGTTCATTCAGTTGATTTTGCAAATCGAATCCAACGGCCATTCGGTATCCTTTGGTCGCATGGACCAGTATCTGTATCCGTACTATCGCCGCGACGTGGAGCTGAACCAGAGCCTGAGCCGCGAGCAGAGCATTGAGCTGCTGCACAGCTGCTGGCTGAAGCTGCTGGAGGTGAATAAAATTCGCTCCGGCTCACACTCCAAAGCGTCGGCAGGCAGCCCGTTGTATCAGAACGTCACGATCGGCGGACAGAACCTGGTCAACGGCCAGCCGCAGGATGCGGTTAACCCACTCTCTTACACCATTCTGGAATCCTGTGGTCGCCTGCGTTCGACCCAGCCAAACCTCAGCGTGCGTTATCACGCTGGCATGAGCAACGACTTCCTCGACGCCTGCGTGCAGGTCATCCGCTGCGGGTTCGGGATGCCCGCCTTCAACAACGATGAAATCGTGATCCCGGAGTTTATCAAACTCGGCATTGAGCCGCAGGACGCTTACGACTATGCCGCCATCGGCTGTATCGAAACCGCCGTCGGCGGTAAGTGGGGTTACCGCTGCACCGGGATGAGCTTTATCAACTTCGCCCGCGTGATGCTGGCGTCGCTTGAGGGCGGTCGCGATGCCACCAGCGGTAAAATCTTCCTGCCGCAGGCGCAGGCGCTGTCCAAAGGGAATTTCCGCAACTTCGACGACGTACTTGCCGCCTGGGATACGCAGATCCGCTACTACACTCGTAAATCGATTGAAATTGAATACGTGGTCGACACCATGCTTGAAGAGAACGTGCACGATATTCTGTGCTCGGCGCTGGTCGACGACTGCATCGAACGGGCGAAAAGCATCAAACAGGGCGGGGCGAAATATGACTGGGTCTCCGGCCTGCAGGTGGGGATCGCCAACCTTGGCAACAGCCTGGCGTCGGTGAAAAAGCTGGTGTTCGAACAAGGAGCGATAGGTCAGCAGCAGCTGGCCGCCGCGCTGGCAGATGACTTCGAGGGGCTGACCCATGAGCAACTGCGTCAGCGCCTTATCAACGGTGCACCAAAATACGGTAACGACGACGACAGCGTCGATGCCCTGCTGGTTCGTGCTTATCAGACCTACATCGACGAGCTGAAGCAGTACCACAACCCGCGCTATGGCCGTGGTCCCATCGGGGGGAATTACTATGCCGGGACTTCTTCCATTTCCGCTAACGTCCCGTTTGGCGCCGCAACCATGGCCACACCGGACGGCCGCAAAGCGGGAACCCCGCTGGCGGAAGGCGCAAGCCCGGCTTCCGGGACCGACCATCTCGGCCCAACGGCGGTGATAGGCTCCGTCGGCAAGCTGCCGGCAGGCTCCATCCTCGGCGGCGTGCTGCTGAACCAGAAGCTGAATCCGGCGACGCTTGAGAATGAATCGGACAAACAGAAGCTGATGGTCCTGCTGCGTACTTTCTTTGAAGTGCACAAAGGCTGGCATATTCAGTACAACATCGTCTCGCGTGAAACCCTGATGGAAGCAAAAAAACATCCGGACCAGTATCGCGATCTGGTGGTGCGCGTGGCGGGCTACTCCGCCTTCTTCACCGCGCTGTCGCCAGATGCACAGGACGATATCATCGCCCGTACTGAACATACGCTTTAACCTCTGCGGCCTGATGCCCCCTCGTTCATAAGGAGAGGGGGCTTTCATTCGAAATAAATTTGTGCAGGCCGTCACATTGTCATTAGAATGTCCTGATATGCAGTGCTATCAGGAGCAGAAGTATGACCGTTAAAGTTATCGTCACTGATATGGACGGAACTTTCCTTAATGACGCCAAGAAGTACGATCGTGAACGTTTCCTGGCCCAATTCCAGCAGTTGAAGCAGCGTAATATCGAATTCGTGGTGGCCAGCGGCAACCAGTACTACCAGCTCATCTCCTTCTTCCCTGAAATCCTGAACGACATCTCTTTTGTCGCCGAGAACGGCGCGCTGGTGTTTGCTCACGGCGAACAGCTCTTTCACGGCGAGCTCACCCGCCATGAATCGCAGATCGTTATCGGTGAATTGCTAAAAGACAGCCATCTCAACTTTGTGGCCTGCGGTCTTGAGAGCGCGTACGTCAGCGACAAGGCCCCCGACGAGTTTGTCGCACTGATGTCGAAACACTATCACCGCCTGAAGCGCGTTGCCGATTATCAGGAGATTGACGATAAGCTGTTCAAATTCTCCCTTAATCTGCCGGACAGCGACATCCCGCAGCTGGTAGACAAACTCCATGTCTCCCTCGATGGCATCATGAAGCCGGTCACCAGCGGGTTTGGCTTTGTAGACTTGATTATCCCCGGTCTGCATAAGGCTAACGGTATCAGTCGTCTGCTGAAGCGCTGGCAGCTGTCACCGCAGGAGTGCGTGGCAATTGGTGACAGCGGCAACGACGCTGAAATGCTGAAGCTGGTGAAATACTCGTTTGCCATGGGTAACGCCGCCGAAGGCATCAAAGCCCTCGCCCGCTATCACACTGACGATAACAACCACGACGGCGCGCTGAATGTCATTCAGGCCGTACTCGATAACGACTCCCCCTTCGACGCCTGATCGAAAAACCGGAGCCCGGCTCCGGTTTCATTTTTTCTCTCCCTTCTGCCATCAACATCAAGTTATTTAACTTGCATTAACTTATTTTTAACTTAAAGTGTCACATGCAATCAAAATTACTTTCGAATGAAAGATAGAGGGGTTTCATCATGGCACTTACCTTTACCAGTACCACCCTGCCCGCCGACCACAAAGCAGCCATCCGACTGATGAAACAGACGCTGCGCCGCCAGATAGGTGATGTGCAGGCGGTCTTTGATAAGCTCAGCGCGCGAATTGAATCACGGCTGGCGGAAATCGATGCACTGAAAGCCAAAGGGGCTACCGTATGGCCGGAGATTGATTACCGCGAGCTGGCACAGGGAAAGGTAAGTGAGGCGCAGCGCGAAGCTATCAAACGTCGCGGCTGTGCGGTGATTAAAGGGCATTTCCCGCGTGAGCAGGCGCTGGCGTGGGATCGCTCGATGCTTGAGTACCTCGACAATAACCACTTCGACGAGGTGTATAAAGGCCCGGGCGATACCTTCTTCGGTTCGCTTGAGGCGTCGCGTCCGGAGATTTACCCGATCTACTGGTCCCAGGCGCAGATGCAGGCGCGCCAGAGCGATGAAATGGCAACGGTGCAGTCGTTCCTGAACCGTCTGTGGACTTTCGAACGCGACGACAAACGCTGGTTCGACCCGGATATCAGTGTCATTTACCCGGATCGCATTCGCCGTCGTCCGCCGGGAACCACCTCGAAAGGACTGGGTGCGCATACCGATTCCGGCGCGCTTGAGCGCTGGCTGCTGCCGGCTTACCAGCAGGTTTTTGCCAGCGTATTCAACGGCAACGTTAACGACTTCGATCCGTGGGATGCGGCGCACCGCACCGAAGTGGAAGAGTACAGCGTCGATAACACCACCAAATGCTCCGTGTTCCGCACCTTCCAGGGCTGGACGGCGCTGTCAGATATGATCCCCCATCAGGGGCTGCTGCACGTGGTACCTATCCCGGAAGCGATGGCGTATCTGCTGCTGCGCCCGCTGCTGGATGATGTGCCGGAAGATGAGCTGTGCGGCGTGGCGCCGGGGAAAGTGCTGCCGGTTTCCGAACAGTGGCACCCGCTGCTGATTAAAGCGCTGACCTCGATCCCGGCGCTCGAAGCCGGGGATTCAGTATGGTGGCACTGCGACGTTATTCACTCGGTAGCACCGGTGAAAGATCAGCTGGGCTGGGGTAACGTGATGTACATTCCGGCAGCGCCGATGTGCGAGAAAAACCTCGCCTACGCGCACAAGGTCAGAAACGCGCTGGAGCACGGGGCATCGCCGGGCGACTTCCCGCGTGAGGACTACGAGGCCAACTGGCAGGGGCGCTTTACGCTCACCGACCTGAATGCCTACGGCCGCCGCGCGCTCGGGATGGACGTTTAGTCGTCATACAAACCTTCCCGTGATACCGGGGTACGCCTGCCGCCCGGGCGTACCCGCCTTACGGAATCCCGCACCACCAGGCTGCCGTTAAGCAACAGCGTCCCCACCGGGGCGTTCGGGCGAATCAGCCGCTGCTGGAGCAGATGCACCGCCTCCGTTCCCAGCTCATCGCGCGGCACGTGCACCGCGGTCAGCGGGACGTCCTGAATCGCCGCAAGGTTGAAGCCATCGATGCTCATCACCGAAACATCCTGCGGCACGCGCAGCCCCCTGCTGTGCAGCGCATTCATCGCCCCCACCGCCATAAAATCACTCCCCACCAGCAACGCCGTCGGCAGAGTTTTTCCGGCAAGATTATCCAGCCATTCGCCCACCAGCGCTTCGGTTTCTTTGGCACTGAAGTTCGACACCAGGATCAGATCCCGCGCGCTCTGAAAACGCAGGTTATGCGTCTGCCAGGCCTCTTTGATACCGGTCAGGCGCAGCTCCATAGTGTAGCGACGCAGGCACAGCACGTTGACCACCGATCGGTGTCCCATCTCGAACAGGTAGTTTGCCGCAAACTGGCCGATGAGCCGGTGATCGGGAGCTATCGACGGCAGACGCATCTTTTCGTCACGGCAGTTAATGAGAACGCAGGGTTTCCCGACGTCCGCCGCCAGATCGTGAATATGGGTATCGTCAATTCCCAGCAGCACCGCCGCCTGGGTGTCGTTTTCATGCATACGGGTCAGAAACAGGTTAGCGTCGCTGTCGTTTTCCTCGAGCGCGCAAAAGCGCAGCCGGACCTCATGAGACGCCAGCGCTTTGTTGATGCTCTGGATAACACGGTAATAGAAGATGTCGGAGCGCTCATCAAAAGCGCGCTGAGGGGCGAACACCAGCAGGCTGTTGAGCAGCATTCTGCCTGCCGCCATCCCCTCCATCACCCCCAGCTCCCGCGCGCAGGCGAGCACTTTCTCCCGCGCGGCTGGGCTGGTATTTGCCTTCCCCGCCAGCACCCGCGACACCGTGCTGGCAGAAAGCCCGGTACGCACGGAGATTTCCGCAATTTTGAGCTTTTTGTCCATTTTGTGATCTGCCTCCAGTTTGCGGATGAAAGAATTTTCACGGTGAAAACTCCCTGATATTCACCATGAGAGTCGATATTACCCGCCATAAATTTTCACACCGTGAAAATTCTTGCATAAAAAGCGCTATTGAGCCGGTTTTTTCTGACCTACTCTGATTTGGTCCGACAACTTCCATACTAGTTATCAGGACAATTTAAACAACAACGATAATATTTTCAAATAGATAGATTAACTGGTGTGACAACTTATGGATAAGTCACCCCATCTTCCCCCTACAATTCCTGGATGGAGATGTCTATGAGTCAGGACATTAATAACACCGTCGCCGCCAGTGGTTCTCGCCGGGTGGTTAAGAACCTGCGCTGGTGGGTGCTGGTCCTCTTTTTACTTGGCGTAACCGTTAACTACATTACCCGCAATTCACTGGGGATCATTGCCCCGGAACTGAAAGACAGCCTGGGCATTACCACCGAGCAGTACTCATGGATCGTTGGCGCTTTTCAGCTGGCCTACACCCTCTTCCAGCCGCTGTGCGGTTGGCTTATTGACGTTATCGGTCTCAAGCTCGGGTTTATGATTTGCGCCACACTGTGGGCCGTGGCCTGTATCGCCCATGCGGGTGCGGGCAACTGGCTGCACCTCGCTATTCTGCGCTTCTTTATGGGCGGCGCAGAGGCGGCGGCAACGCCAGCCAACGCCAAAACCATCGGCGAGTGGTTCCCAAAATCAGAGCGTCCGATTGCCGCAGGCTGGGCAGGCGTGGGTTTCTCCATCGGTGCGATGCTGGCTCCGCCTATCATCTATTTCGCTCACGCCTCGTTTGGCTGGCAAGGTGCCTTTATGTTCACCGGCGTGCTGGCACTGCTGTGGGTGATACTGTGGTGGGCGTTCTATCACAATCCGGACAAACACCCGAATCTGGGTAAGGCTGAGCTGGACTACATCAGGCAGGATAACGAAGCGCCAGCGGTAAAACTGCCGTTCCTGACCGCGCTGAAAACCGTGGGTAAAAACAAGCGCTTCTACGGCATCGCTATTCCGGCCTTTATGGCGGAACCGGCGTGGGCGGTGCTGAGCTTCTGGGTACCGCTGTATCTGGCCAAAGAACATGGCATGGATCTCAAGCAGATTGCCATGTTCGCCTGGCTCCCTTTCCTTGCCGCCGATCTCGGTAGCGTCGCGAGCGGTTACCTGACGAAGCTGTATACCCGCCTGTTCGGTGCTTCCCGCGTCAACTCGATCGTCGCAAGCTCGGTCACCGGCGCATTCCTGATGATTTCGCTGGGAATTGTTGCCATCACCCGTGACCCCTACATCACCATCGTCCTGATCTCCATCGGCGGCTTCGGCCATCAGATCATCTCCTGCATGCTGAGCGCCCTGGTGGTGGAATCTTTCGACAAAGGCCAGATGGCAACCGTTAACGGCATGCGCGGCTCGGCTGCGTGGATCGCAAGCTTCCTGTTCTCCCTGTTAATCGGGGTTACCGCCGACAAAATTGGCTTTAACCCACTGTTCATCGCCATGGGCTTTTTTGACCTGATTGGCGCCGTATTCCTGGTTTCCTTTATCGCTGAACGTCGCGCCAAACGCGCCTGAGAGTGGATGTAAATTATGAAGACGCTTAAACACTGGACATTTGAAACGCAGTCAGCCCATCACGTTGAGCTGAAAGTCGACGGCCAGCACAGACTGTGCCTGTATATGCTGGAACAAAATCTGTTCCGCGTGCTGATTAAACGCAAAGGCGAACTGGCGCTCGACCGTACCTGGAGCATCGCCCCGGCGCAGGATGTGCCGTGGGAAGGTCGCTCCCGTGAAGACTTAAGTGGTTTTACCCTCCCCGCGTGGACGCTGGTTCAGCGGGATAACCAGTTGACGATTGCCACCGAGCAGCTGCGCGTGACCGTCCACCAGCCGCTGTGGCTGGAATGGCATTATCGTGACGAGAGCGGTGAATGGCAGTACCTGACCGGCGACCGCCCGACCAGCGCCTATCTGCTCAACGCCCACGGCGACGGCGCCGCGCACTACCTGAGCCGCCGCAAAGACGAACGTTTTTACGGCCTTGGCGAAAAAGCGGGCGATCTGCAGCGCACCGGTAAACGTTTTGAAATGCGTAATCTCGATGCCATGGGCTATAACGCGGTCAGCACCGATCCGCTGTATAAACATATTCCATTTACGATAACCCAGCGCGCCGATGTCAGCCACGGCCTGTTCTACGACAACCTCAGCAGCTGCTGGTTAGATCTGGGTAAAGAGATCGACAACTATCACACCGCCTATCGCCGCTGGCAGGCCGAAGCTGGTGACATCGACTACTACATGTTTACCGGCAAGCGCGTACTCGACGTGACCAAAACCTTTGTGCGTCTGACCGGCAAAACCTTCTTCGGGCCGAAGTGGAGCCTGGGCTACAGCGGCTCCACCATGCACTACACCGACGCGCCGGACGCACAAAATCAGCTGATGAACTTCATCCGCCTGTGCGAAGAGCATGCTATCCCGTGCGATTCGTTCCAGCTCTCCTCCGGCTACACCTCGATAAACGGCAAGCGCTACGTCTTTAACTGGAACTACGATAAAGTGCCGCAGCCGAAGGTGATGAGCCAGGCTTTCCACGATGCGGGTCTGCACCTGGCGGCGAATATCAAGCCGTGCCTGCTGCAGGATCACCCGCGCTACCACGAAGTGGCTGAGCGCGGTCTGTTTATTCGTGACTCAGAATCCGATATGCCGGAGCGCTCCAGCTTCTGGGATGACGAAGGCTCCAACCTCGACTTTACCAACCCGGAAACCGTGGCCTGGTGGCAGGAAGGCGTCACCACTCAGCTGCTGGAAATGGGGATCGACTCCACCTGGAACGACAATAACGAATTCGAGGTCTGGGACGGCGAAGCCCGCTGCCATGGCTTCGGAAATGAGATTGCCATTAAGCATATCCGCCCGGTGATGCCACTGCTGATGATGCGCGCCTCGATGGAAGCGCAGCAGCGCTTCGCACCGGAAAAACGCCCGTACCTGATTTCACGCTCCGGCTGCGCCGGGATGCAGCGCTACGTGCAAACCTGGAGCGGCGATAACCGCACCAACTGGGATACTCTGCGCTACAACACCCGCATGGGCGTTGGCATGAGCCTTTCCGGTTTGTACAACGTCGGTCATGACGTGGCGGGCTTCTCCGGTGATAAACCGGATGCCGAACTGTTCGTCCGTTGGGTGCAAAACGGCGTGATGCACCCGCGCTTCACCATTCACTCCTGGAACGACGACCAGACGGTCAACGAGCCGTGGATGTACCCGGCGATCACTCCGGCTATCCGCAGCGCGATTGAGCTGCGCTACCGCCTGCTGCCGTACCTGTACACCCTGCTGTGGCAGGCACACGCCGAGGATGAGCCAATGCTGCGCTCCACTTTCCTCGATCACGAACATGACGAGCAGACCTTCGAGGAGTGCGACGACTTCCTGCTGGGTCGCGATATTCTGGTAGCAAGCGTGGTGGAGCCAGGCCAGCGCGAGCGCCGCGTGTGGCTGCCCGCCAATGAAGCCGGCTGGTATGATTTCTACAGCCACGAGTGGTTCTCCGGCGGCCAGTGGATAACTCTCGATGCTCCGCTGGAAAAACTGCCGCTGCTGGTGCGCGCCGGTGCCGGTCTGCCGCTGAGCGAGCGTATTACCTGGGTTAATGCGAAGAAAGATGACCAACGAGAACTGCGCCTGTTCCCGCTGAAAGGCGTGGGGACAACCTCCGGGCTGCTGTTTGAAGACGATGGCGAAAGCTGGGGCTATAAAGACGGCAACGCGCTGTGGCTGGAGTGGGAAATGGCGTGCAGTGCGAATACGGTCAACCTGAAGGTGAGCACCCGCGGTGATTATGTTCCGGCGTGGAAAACGCTGCAGGTAACGCTCCCTGCAGGTGACAAGCGCAAACTGCTGATTAACGGTGTCGCCGCCGATACCTGGGTACGAAACTAAGCCGATAAATTAAGCCGATAGTTTCCATCAGTAACAAAATACGCCATGAGTGTAACTGCTCATGGCGTTTTTATTACGCCAGTTATACCCTCAAAGAGCCCTTTCCCCTGCGGATCCGAGACCATGAAAATAGTAACCGCCGTTTCCATTGCACTACTGCTTAGTTCCACAAGCGCGCTGGCATTTCAGGAAAAACCCGTACAGGAAGTTGCCGCCCAGAGCTCGCAGAAAAATACCCCGGCTCTGAGTCAGTTTTCTGATGACGATAATGATGGTGCAATTGCGCAGGCTTATGGTCCGGCGGCATTCAGTGGCACATCGGTCAGCAGCACTGTTTACCCCATGCCGGTACCACATTCTCAGCGGTAAGTGCCCGAGAAAATGGCACCAGACAGTCCCCTCTCCCTAAGGGAGAGGGTCAGGGTGAAGGGAAGTTAACCGTCGATCCCTTTGCTACGCAGATAATCTTCGTAGTTACCGGTGAAGTCCACCACGCGCTCTGGCGTAATTTCAATCACACGGGTCGCCAGCGAGCTCACAAACTCACGGTCGTGGGAAACGAAAATCAGGGTGCCCTGATACATTTCCAGCGCCATGTTCAGCGATTCGATAGATTCCATATCCAGGTGGTTGGTTGGTTCGTCCATTACCAGGATGTTTGGTTTTTCCATCATCAGCTTACCAAACAGCATGCGGCCTTTTTCACCACCGGAGAGCACTTTGGCAGGCTTTTTGATATCGTCCTGGCTGAACAGCAGACGACCCAGAATGCTGCGCACGGCCTGCTCGTCATCGCCTTCCTGCTTCCACTGGCTCATCCAGTCGAAGACGGTCAGGGAGTTTTCGAACTCATACTCATGGTCCTGCGCGTAGTAACCCACCTGCGCGTTTTCAGACCATTTCACGCTACCGTGGTCAGGCTGAAGCTCGCCCACCAGGGTTTTCAGCATGGTTGATTTACCCACGCCGTTAGCACCGATAATGGCAATCTTCTCGCCCACTTCCAGCAACAGGTTGAAGTTTTTAAACAGCGGGCCGTCCTCAAAACCTTTCGCCAGCGCTTCGACTTCCAGCGCGTTACGGAACAGTTTCTTATCCTGTTCAAAGCGGATGAACGGGTTCTGACGGCTGGAGGCTTTGACTTCGTCGAGTTTGATTTTATCAATCTGACGAGCGCGCGAGGTCGCCTGACGTGATTTAGAGGCGTTGGCACTAAAGCGGCTGACGAAGGACTGCAGGTCTGCTATCTGCGCTTTCTTCTTGGCGTTATCCGCCAGCAGACGTTCACGGGCCTGGGTTGCCGCCGTCATATACTCGTCGTAGTTGCCCGGGTAAACGCGCAGTTCACCGTAATCAAGATCCGCCATGTGGGTGCAGACCATGTTCAGGAAGTGACGGTCGTGCGAGATAATGATCATGGTGCTGTCGCGATCGTTGAGCGTCTGCTCCAGCCAGCGGATGGTGTCGATGTCCAGGTTGTTCGTCGGTTCATCGAGCAACAGGATATCCGGGTTGGAGAACAGTGCCTGCGCCAGCAGTACACGCAGCTTCCAGCCTGGAGCTACTTCGCTCATCGGGCCGTAGTGCTGTTCCACCGGAATACCTACGCCAAGCAGCAGCTCACCGGCGCGGGATTCCGCGGAGTAGCCGTCCATTTCACCGTATTTGACTTCCAGATCGGCCACCTTATAGCCGTCCTCTTCGCTCATTTCTGCGAGGCCGTAGATGCGGTCGCGCTCCTGTTTCACTTCCCAGAGCTCCGCGTGACCCATGATCACGGTATCGAGCACAGTAAACTCTTCGAAGGCGAACTGGTCCTGGCGCAGCTTACCGATGCGCTCGTTAGGATCGAGAGAGACGTTGCCCAGCGTCGGTTCGAGATCG
Source organism: Yokenella regensburgei ATCC 49455 (assembly GCF_000735455.1). Lineage (GTDB taxonomy): Bacteria > Pseudomonadota > Gammaproteobacteria > Enterobacterales > Enterobacteriaceae > Yokenella > Yokenella regensburgei. The sequence continues at coordinate 191,088 of NZ_JMPS01000087.1, forward strand.
CCGCCGAGGATTTTCATAAAGGTGGATTTGCCGCTACCGTTGGCGCCAATCAGGCCGTAACGGTTGCCGCCGCCAAATTTGACGGAGATGTTTTCGAACAGCGGCTTACTGCCGAACTGCATGGTGACGTTGCTGGAGACTAACACGCGAAATACCCTGAGAGAGATGACAAACGGCATAGTATGCCATCAACCGCACCATATTTCACGGATACGGGCATTTTCTTTCCATTATTCCGAAATGCTTCCAACCGCCCGGGGAATTGCTACAGTTGAAACAAACGTAAAAAAAATGTGATTTAGTACACATCCGAATTCCTTGTTGGCAGGAATGCACATATAATGCGCTCCCATTGATGTTTGAATTCTCAATCAACCGCCTACATGGCCCTGATACTTCGCACACATGAAAATGAAACTCTCGACACTTTTTGCGGCGGCACTCGCCGTTGTAGGCTTTTGTAATACGGCATCAGCCGTCACTTACCCACTGCCAACCGACGGTAGCCGTCTGGTGGGTGAGAACCTGGTGACCACCATTCCTGAAGGCAACACCCAGCCGCTGGAGTATTTTGCGGCGAAGTACCAGATGGGCCTGTCTAACATGCTGGAAGCTAATCCTGGCGTGGACACCTACCTGCCGAAAGGCGGCACCGTGCTGAACATTCCTCAGCAGTTGATCCTGCCGGATACCGTGCATGAAGGTATTGTCATCAACAGTGCGGAAATGCGTCTGTATTACTACCCGAAAGGCACCAATACCGTTCTGGTACTGCCAATCGGTATCGGCCAGTTAGGCAAAGATACGCCAATCAACTGGACGACTAAGGTTGAACGTAAGAAAGCGGGCCCGACCTGGACCCCAACGGCGAAAATGCACGCGGAATATGCGGCAGCCGGTGAACCGCTGCCAGCGGTTGTTCCTGCTGGCCCGGACAACCCGATGGGTCTGTACGCGCTGTATATCGGTCGCCTGTACGCTATTCACGGCACCAACGCTAACTTCGGTATCGGCCTGCGCGTGAGCCACGGCTGTGTGCGTCTGCGTAACGAAGACATCAAGTTCCTGTTCGAAAACGTACCGGTAGGTACCCGCGTGCAGTTCATTGATGAGCCAGTGAAAGCCACTACCGAGCCGGATGGCAGCCGTTATGTGGAAGTCCACAACCCGCTCTCCGTGACGGAAGCGCAGTTCACCGGCGGCGAAATCGTACCAATCACCCTGACCAAAGCGGTGCAGACGGTGACCGGTCAGTCTGACGTTGACCAGAACGTACTGAATCAGGCGATTCAGAACCGTTCCGGGATGCCGGTTCGTCTGAACTAATTCAGACAACAGAGACAAAAAAGGCGGATATTTTATCCGCCTTTTTTATTAGCCGTTATTCACAATCACAATGCCGCCGTGATCGTAGCGGTAGTGGCAATGCGCATATTCCAGCGGCGTACCGTCTTCCAGATACACCACCTGTTCCACCTCCAGCACCGGGTCGGCAGGCTCCTGCACCAGATGCGTTTTATCCAACGCTCCGGCTTTAATTGCCCGAACCACCCGATACGATCCCATGATTTTAAGCTCCAGCGTTTCCTGCACATAGCGAAACACAGAGCTCTCAAGATGACTTTTATTTAGCCCGGGTACCAGCGCCACCGGCATCACGGTCGTGTCGAGAGAAATCACCTCACCGTTGAGCAACCGCAGGCGGACAAAATCATACACCGGCGCATCGGCATCAATCATTAGCGCGGTCTGCTCCTGCTCGGAGGGGAAACGCAGTTCAAAGCGCAGTACCTCGCTGCCCACTTTCCCGAGATGCTCCCAGGTCCTGGTGGCGCCAAAATAGTCGCTGCCCGCCAGATCCCACTGCGAGAGCTGGCGGAAGTTTTTACGCACGAAGGTGCCCTGCCCCTGGCGGGTGTAGATAACCCCTTCGACAATCAGCTGACGCATCGCCTGCTGAATGGTCATCCGGCTGGTCCCAAACTCGGCCGCCAGCGCGTGCTGATCGGGTAGCGGTTCGCCATCGTGATACTGCTGGCTGATTATCCGTTTGCGGATTTCCCGCGCGATGGTGAGATACTTCGCCGCCATGCCTGTTCCTTTCGTGGTAAGTGAGCGCCCGCAGGTTACATTTCTTCGCCGTTGCTGTGAATAGCCCGCTTCAGCCAGGCGTAACTTTTCTTCGGTACGCGTTTCAGGTCTTTGAGGTCGTGGTTATCGCGGTTAACGTACACCACGCCGTAGCGTTTACGCATATCGCCCTGCGAGCTGAGAATATCGATAAGCCCCCAGCCGAGATAGCCGATAACCTCTGCGCCATCCTCCTCCATCGCCGCGCGCATCGCGTTAATATGCTCACGGTGATAGTCGATACGGTAATCATCTTCGACAGGGTTCACCCCATCCCACGCCTCAATCACCCCAATACCGTTTTCAATTGGGAATACCGGCATCCGCCAGTCGTTGTAATAGCGGGTGATGATTGTGCGGAACCCCAGCGGATCTATCTGCCAGTTCCACTCGGTGGCTTTCAGGAACGGGTTACGTTTATCACCAAACAGCATGTAGTTGTTGACCGGGGTCCCTTGCGGAATCGCATCGCTGTCCAGGGTGCGGCTGGCGTAATAGCTGAACGCCAGGTAGTCATTTTTGATGGTGGCGAGCAGCGCCAGATCTTCTTCACGGTAGATATCGTTAAAACCTTCACGCGCCACCAGCGTCAGCACTTCCGGGCTGTAGCCTTCCCCCGCATAGACCCGCAGCAGGTTCTGGTTGAAGAACTCATCTAACTGCTGCGCGCAGAGGTAATCCCGTGGTTTGCAGGTGGCCGGATACACCAGCGCATGCGCCAGCATACCGCCCATCAGCTGCCGCGGGTGCGTCTCATGCAGGTAGTGGGTGAGGTGAGCGTGGGCCATCATCACATGATGCTGGATGGCGTACATGTCGCGCAGGGTTTTGTCACCCCGCGTATAGCCGGAAATCAGAAACGCCTCCGGGCCGTGATAGAGGTTCTGCTCGTTGAAGGTCAGCCAGTATTTCACCTTGCTACCGTAGCAGTCGATCACCTTCTGCCCGTAGCGCACGAACGCCTCCATCACCCGGCGATCGGTGAAGCCGTTATACTCATTTGCCAGATGCAGCGGCATATCGAAGTGATACAGGCAAATCATCGGCTCGATACCGCGGGCAATCAACGCATCAATAAAACGGTGATAGAAAGCAATACCCTCTTCGTTAAACGCCCCATCGCCGGTCGGGCAGACGCGGCTCCAGGCAATCTGGAAGCGATAGCAGTTCATGCCCAGATCTTTCATCAAATCGAAATCTTCTTCGTAGCGATGGTAGGAATCGGTCGCCACTTTCCAGTCTGACGAATTTTCACCCGGCTCGCGAATGTCGTACACCGACATCCCTTTTCCCCCCTCGTTCCATGCCCCTTCGGTCTGCATACTGGATACTGAGTTACCCCATAAAAAATCGGCTGGCAGCTTTTTCATCACGTCGCTCCGTAATATGACTAGTCATTTAACTATAATGACTAGTCATATTAATGGCGAGCAGAAAAACAGCAAAGATCGGGATCGTTTTTTGTGAGCGCGGTTGAAAAATGGGTGAGCCGGGTGAGGCGTTAGCCACACCCGGCAGGATGGAAGGTTACTGCTACTGCTGTGCGAGCTGTTCGCGGCGATAGCCTCCCTGACGCTCCAGCATCCAGCCCGGATACTCGTTCGGCAGAGCGCTAACCGTATCCAGTTGCTTCAGTTCATCCTCAGTGAGACGAATAGCCGTTGCGGCGATATTATCCTGCAGCTGATCCGGACGTTTCACCCCAACGATAACGCTGCTGACCGCCGGCTGATGCAGCAGCCAGGCCAGCGCAATCTGCGCCACAGAAACCCCTTTGTGTTCGGCGATTCGCCGCATGACGTCGATACAGTCGAAAGCCCGGTCCTTATTCACCGGTGGGAAATCGAACTCCTGACGACGGCTTCCGGCCTCACCGCTCTGGCCGTTACGATCGTACTTGCCGCTCAGCAGGCCGCCTGCCAGAGGGCTCCATACCATCAGCCCAACGCCTTCGCTCTGCATCATCGGCACCAGTTCGCGCTCCAGGTCGCGCCCGGCAATGGTGTAATACGCCTGCAGCGAAACAAAGCGTGCCAGTCCCAGGCGGTCAGAAATGCCCAGCGCTTTCATGATTTGCCACGCCGCCCAGTTAGAAACGCCGACGTAGCGAACATGGCCGTGCTGAACCAGATTATCCAGCGCGTACAGCGTCTCTTCCATCGGCGTTGCTGGGTCAAAACCGTGCAATTGGTACAAATCGATATGATCCAGCTGCAGGCGTCGCAGACTTTCTTTGACGCTGTTCATGATGTGATAGCGAGAGCTGCCGCGGGAATTCACCCCAGCGGTGCCGGTTTCACCAAACACTTTGGTGGCGACAACGACGTTTTCGCGCGGCACACGCAGGTTTTTCAGCGCCTGGCCGGTAATCTCTTCTGAACGTCCTTCAGAATAGACGTTGGCGGTATCAATGAAGTTAATGCCGGCATCCAGCGCGCTGCCGACCAACTGTTCAGCCTCCGTCTGGCGCAGCTGACCAATTTTCCCCCACATCCCCTCTTCACCGCCGAAGGTCATGGTGCCAAGGCACAGTTCAGAAACGAACAAACCGGTATTGCCTAATTTCTGGTATCGCATAGGGATCTCCTCGAGATGGCTCATCGTGAGTGCCCTATAGTTATAGCCAGTACAGCCGGTTTGCGAATGTGGTAATTCTGCCCGTTTCTTGCCTGATCCTCTTTATCTCAGTTGAAAGAGCGCGTAGCCGACCAGCGCCGCCCAGAACAGCAGCGGGACAGAATAGAGGTGAAAGCGCCACCAGATGCGGCGATCGTTGGCCATGCGAAGCGCAATCAGGTTCGCCAGCGAGCCGGGCAATAGCCCAAAACCACCGACGTTCACCGCCCAGGCAAGCAGCGCCGAAGGCGGCACCGTATTGAGAAGCAGAATGGTCGCCGGAACGTTGCTGATAAACTGCGACAGGCCGATGGCCGTGAGCCACAGCCCGCCCTCCGAAAGCTGGCTTACGCCGTGCAGGCTCTGCTGCAATATCGGCAGTTGGATCAGCAGGTGTACGTCGATAAACATGGCGATGAACACCAGCAGCAGCGTCCAGTCGACGCTAAAAATCACCCGACGCGCCAACAGAAGGAACCCGGCGGCAATCAGCGCCAGCCCCCACAGCTCCTGCTTCACCTCCAGGGCAACGAGGAACACCACGTACAAACCCAGACAGCTCCACACCAGCCGTGGCGACCACTCCGGCGTGCGGTCACTGCTCTGAAAACGCAGCGCTTTCGCCGGGAAACAGAACCAGCACAGCACCAGCAACGTCAGCATCATCGCCAGCGCTAACGGCAACATCTGGCCGATAAACGCAGTAAAAGAGAGTCCGGAACGCCCCCACAGCAGGATGTTTTGCGGGTTGCCAATGGGCGTCAGCAGCGAGCCAGCATTCACCGCCAGCGCTTCGAAAATGATGATCCGATTGACCGGCAGCGCGCACCACTTCTTTAGCGTGATGGTCAGCGGCACCACGATAAACAGCGCTACATCATTGGTCAGAAAGGTCGACAGCAGCGCGGCGGCCAGCAGCATAAATATCGCCAGCTGGCGTTCGGTGACAAATCGGCGGGCCATTCTGCGGCCCAGCACATCAAAATAGCCGCTTTGTTCAACGCCTTTGGTGAGGAGCATTAACCCGCTCAGGGTGATAATGGTGTGCCAGTCGATGGCGGCCGGCCAGCGAGAAGGGGCGAAGGGAACCAGAAAACTCAGCAGGACGCCAATGATAATCAGCAGGTGCAGAAAGCGATCGCGCGCCAGGGCGCGCAAAATCGGCAGACTCATTCAGCGTTATGCCCGTGTTTTTCGTTGTAGCGACGGAACACTTCCAGCGTTTCCTCACAGACGTGATGCTCTACCCCTTCCGCATCGCGGCGGGCATTTTCCGGGCTGACGCCGATGGTCAGCAGGAAAGTTTCAACTATCTGGTGGCGTTCGCGGCTGGCCTGCGCCAGTTTCTCCCCTTCCGGGGTCAGGAATACGCCGCGCCACGGGATCTGTTCAATCAGGCCAACACCGGCCAGACGCTTGAGCATTTTAGCAACCGTCGGCTGGGAAACCCCAAGACGCGCCGCCATATCGACCTGGCGTGCTTCTCCGGATTCATGGATGAGGTCAGAGATCAACTCAACGTAATCATCAATCAGCTCGCGACGATGCGCTTCACGCACCTGACGAAAGCCTTCAACATGCTCTTCAACATTAACCAACTGCGTCACTTTTTTTGTTATTGGCTTACCTTCGCGACGGCTCATCGTGCTTCCTCATCAGTGTGGCGCGGCCTCGCACCCTATAAAGGACGACCATTGTATAGGATCGTGCTCTGAGCACAAAAAATTAACGTCTTAGCCATAGCTATAAGATATAGCCTGTGCTATATCTGTATACAACACGAACATCCTTCAGGGAGTGAAGGACCAGAAATGACAGGAGGCAATCATGAACGAAATGAAGAGGTGCTTAAGCGTGTTTACTCATTCTCCCTTTAAAGTCCGGCTGATGCTGCTGAACATGTTGTGCGACTACTTCAACAACAAACCGCAGCAGGACAAACCTTCCCACTAACGCGGCGTCGCGGTACGCCGCTTCATTTTATTGTCACAAAACCCTGCCACACTGCGCTGTTGCGCCCAATATCCGCGCCTTTTTTCCGGATTTGTAATCTTTCTCGCAAAACAATTCGTTATGAGTAGTTGACCTTCACATTCACAGGCTCTATCTTCGTGCCATCCTGCACCACTTGCGAACTTCTCACCTTTTTTTTCGCGCTGTCACGGCAGGTTTGAACCCTTGACGCCAGGGGAAGCACATGGCGTTTTTATGATAGCGACCTATGAATTTAACCCTGAAAGACTCACTTGCGGCCCGCGGCGTAAAATTATGCCCGTGGACGGGATTCTACATTTTACAATCTCTGCTGATTAACCTTGCGCTGGGCTATCCGTTCAGCGTGCTGTATACCCTCGCCTTTACCTGCGTGCTGCAGCTGCTGTGGCGCAGCTTCCCTCGCGTGCAGAAGGGGGTGATTGGTATTTATTCATTGCTCGGAGCCTTATATTTCCCGTTTGCTCAGGCCTACGGCGCGCCTAATTTCAACACCCTGCTGGCGCTGCACTCCACCAATATGGAGGAGTCGACGGAAATTCTGACGATTTTCCCGTGGTACAGCTATTTTGTTGGCGTGTTTATTTTTGTCATGGGCGTCATTGCCGTGCGTCGCAAAATTGGCGAACCGCAGCCGTGGGGAAAGTTACAGACGCTGGCGCTGCTGTTCAGCGTTGGAACCTTTTTTGTCCAGCCGGTGCAAAATCTTGCCTGGGGTGGCGTGTTTAAGGTTATCGATTCCGGTTACCCGGCGTTTCGCTTCGTGAAAGATGTGGTGGTGAATAATAACGAAGTGCTGGATGAGCAGGCGCGAATGGCGCAGCTTTCCGGTATGAAAGACACCTGGACCATTACCGCCGTGAAGCCAAAATACCACACCTATGTAGTAGTTATCGGCGAGAGTGCGCGCCGTGACGCCATGGGTGCGTTCGGTGGTCACTGGGACAACACCCCGTTTGCCAGTTCGGTGAATGGCTATCTGTTTACCGACTACATCGCCGCCAGCGGCTCGACGCAAAAATCGCTCGGCCTGACGCTCAACCGCGTTGTCGATGGCAAACCGCAGTATCAGGATAACTTCGTGACGCTTGCCAACCGCGCGGGCTTCCAGACCTGGTGGTTCTCAAACCAGGGGCAGATCGGTGAGTATGATACCGCCATCGCCAGTATCGCTAAACGCGCTGACGAAGTGCATTTCCTGAAAAGCGGTGATTTTGAAGCGGATAAAAATACCCGTGATGACGCCCTGTTAAAGATGACTTCGCAGGTGCTCTCTACCCAGCGTACTCAGCCGCAGATGATCGTATTGCACCTGATGGGCTCTCATCCGCAGGCCTGCGACCGTACTCAGGGGAAATACGCCGAGTTCGTCCAGTCGAAAGAGACCTCCTGCTATCTCTACACTATGACGCAAACCGACGACCTGCTGGCGAAGCTTTACGATCAACTGCGCAACTCGGGCGACAGCTTCTCGCTGGTCTATTTCTCCGATCACGGACTGGCGTTTAAGGAACGCGGCAAAGAGGTGCAGTATCTGGCTCACGACGACCAGTTCCAGCAGAACTTCCAGGTCCCGTTTATGGTGCTCTCAAGCGACGATAAAGCACATCGCATTATCAAAGCACGCCGTTCAGCCAACGACTTCCTGAGCTTCTTCTCACAGTGGACCGGGATCAAAACGCAAGAAATTACCAGCGGCTATCCCTTCATCTCGAACAAGAAGGCCCCACCGGTTTACATCACCAACTTCAAGCTGCAGAAAGTGGATTACAACCACCTCGGCACCGACATCTTCACCACCAACAGTCGATAACCCCGAATCGCAGCCAAAAAAAATCCGCCTCAAGGGCGGATTTTTTATTATCACCGAAGTGATTAGAAACGGTAACCAACGCCTGCGATCCAGGTGCCAACGTCAACGTTACGAATACGAGACTGCTCGTAGGAGAAGTCCAGTGCAACGTTTTCGATCGGGTTGAACTGCAGACCAGCACCGTAGGAGAAACCGTAGTCGCTGGTGTCAGATTTGCTGTTCGGGAAATCAGTTGCCTGGAATTTACCGTAGCCCAGACCGATTACGCCGTAGATGCTAGCCCAATCGTTGATACGGTAAGCCGGACCGGCAGTGATACCGTAGTACTGGCCTTTGTTATACACGCCGTCTTCGGTACGATTTTTTTCAGTGTAAGTAAAGGAACCGATAACACCCAGCGGGTTGCTGTCGTCGAACTCGTAACGGTATTTCAGGTTGAAACCGCCAGCTTTGTTAGCAACGCCCTGCATATCGCTCTGAGCGTAACCACCAGTAACGGTAGAAGTACCTGCAACAGCAGAACCTGCGGAGAAAGCCATAACTACGGCCAGTGCTGAAAGACATGCAATTTTTTTCATAACCACCTCAAATGTGCTTCAAGTAAATCCTAAGTTTTAAATATAACAAAAATTGTTAAGAAACTCTTTCCACTTTGCGCTGTCAAAGGGGTCATTTCATGTAACTAAACGTTTCCACTACTGACTATCCCTTTCAAAAAACAGCGATTTTGCCGAAGAATACGCCATTATGCGGCGCTGATCACGCACCCTTCATCCAGAAAATTCCTAAAACCGTAGCACAAAAGTCCACGCGGGGGCCAAAATTGTACGGATTTCCGGCTCTATATTTTTCAACAATTGTTAAACCGCCCTGCCGTTATTCATTTACACTGGCAGTTTTACTTCCTTTGACAAAAGCTGACAGGAGAACGGATGCCTGGTTCGTCCCGCAAAGCACCAGTCTGGTTTCCCATACTGGTTATCATCATCGCCATGTGTTCCATACAAAGCGGCGCGTCGCTGGCAAAATCGCTCTTCCCCCTTGTTGGCGCACCGGGCGTCACCGCCCTGCGTCTGGCACTGGGTACGCTCATTCTGGTGGTTATTTTTAAACCCTGGCGACTGCGCTTTGAGAAGTCACAGCGCCTGCCGCTGCTGCTGTACGGTCTGTCGCTCGGCACCATGAACTACCTCTTTTATTTATCCATTCAGCGGATCCCGCTGGGGATTGCCGTGGCGCTGGAGTTTACCGGGCCGCTGGCCGTCGCGTTGTTTTCCTCCCGGCGGGCGGTGGACTTCATATGGGTCGTGCTGGCGGTGCTCGGACTGTGGTTCCTGCTGCCGCTCGGTGAGAACGTTGGACATATTGATTTAACCGGCGCCGCGCTGGCGCTTGGCGCGGGCGCAGGCTGGGCGGTGTACATTCTCACCGGCCAGCGCGCCGGAGAGGAGCACGGTCCGGCTACGGTTGCTATGGGCTCGCTGATTGCTGCTATCGTCTTTGTCCCTATTGGCATCATGCAAACCGGTGATGCCATCTGGCACTGGTCTATTTTGCCGCTGGGCCTCGCGGTGGCGGTGCTCTCAACCGCACTTCCTTACTCGTTAGAGATGATTGCCCTGACCCGTCTGCCAACGCGTACCTTCGGCACGTTGATGAGCATGGAGCCTGCGCTGGCGGCGGTATCCGGAATGATTTTCCTGAATGAAACGCTGAACAGCAGCCAGTGGCTGGCGCTGCTCGCCATCATTGCGGCGTCAATGGGCTCGACGCTGACGGCACGTCGAGAAACGCAGATTAAAGAGGTCGATATCAGTTAGTTGGCGGGGGTGATTAGACCGATAGGCACATCCAGCCTGAACGTTCAGACTGGGGTGCTATACTTGTTTTCGGCATTTAATCGGGACAATTCACATCAAGAGGATGAAATTATGAGTACCGCTAAACTGGTCAAAACTAAAACATCGACTCTGCTTTATACCCGTAACGACGTAGCGGATAGCGTTAAAAAAGCGACGGTAGAGCTGTTGAATCGTCAGGTTATCCAGTTCATTGACCTGTCGCTCATCACCAAACAGGCTCACTGGAATATGCGCGGTGCCAACTTTATTGCCGTTCATGAAATGCTGGACGGTTTCCGCACAGCCCTGACCGACCACCTGGATACCATGGCAGAACGTGCCGTGCAGCTCGGTGGGGTGGCACTGGGAACCAGCCAGGTCATCAGCAGTAAAACGCCACTGCAAAGTTACCCGCTCGATATTCACAACGTTCAGGATCACCTGAAAGCGCTGGCAGAACGTTATGCCATTGTGGCTAACGATGTGCGCAATGCGATAACCGAAGCGAAAGATGAAGATACCGCCGATATCTTTACTGCTGCTTCCCGCGATCTCGATAAATTCCTGTGGTTCATCGAAGCCAACATCGAATAATCGCTCCCCCTCAAACCCTCCACTTCGTGGAGGGTTTTGCACATTTACGGTGCGTCACTTCCCTTCATTTCGCTGCAAAGTAAAAGAATTGTAATAATCACTTCACACAATCGTTAACAGAAGATTGTTTTATCACCGTACTTTGCGTTAAAAAACATCGTCACGATTCGCTTTCCCGTCATGCACCAAAATCACGCCCCAAAACGGTGCGCATCCGGGTGAATCTGATCGTTTTTGTGCAACGCTTACCGCTCCAGTTGTTATAAAACAAGGAGTTGTAAAACTGGCACGATTTTTTCATAGAGCAATACGTTCTCGCCGGGGATCGCCCCGTGGATATAAAAGGAAATGCTATGAAGTCTGTATTGAAAGTTTCACTGGCTGCACTGACCCTGGCTTTTGCGATGTCCTCTCAGGCCGCAGAAAAACAACTGATTGTCGCAACAGACACTGCGTTCGTTCCGTTTGAATTCAAACAAGGCGACAAATACGTCGGCTTCGACGTGGATCTGTGGGCCGCTATCGCCAAAGAGCTGAAGCTGGACTACACCCTGAAGCCAATGGACTTCAGCGGCATCATCCCGGCGCTGCAAACCAAAAACGTCGACCTGGCACTGGCGGGTATTACTATCACTGAAGAACGCAAAAAAGCGGTCGAGTTCTCCGACGGCTACTACAAGAGCGGCCTACTGGTGATGGTGAAAGCCAACAACAACGACATCAAGAGCGTGAAAGACCTCGACGGTAAAGTGCTGGCGGTGAAGAGCGGTACCGGCTCCGTTGATTACGCAAAAGCCAACATCAAAACAAAAGACCTGCGTCAGTTCCCGAACATCGATAACGCCTACATGGAACTGGGCACCAACCGCGCTGATGCGGTACTGCATGACACGCCAAACATCCTCTACTTCATCAAAACAGCCGGCAACGGTCAGTTCAAAGCGGTAGGTGATTCCCTGGAAGCACAGCAGTACGGCATTGCCTTCCCGAAAGGCAGCGACGACCTGCGTACCAAAGTGAACGGCGCGCTGAAAACACTGCGTGAGAACGGCACCTATAACGAAATCTATAAAAAATGGTTCGGTACTGAACCTAAATAATAACGTCGTACAGGCAGTCATCTCGGGGGCGCCTTTCGCCCCCCTGTTTTATTTCACGGTAACTGTAACAGGAACAACACACTATGCAGTTTGACTGGAGTGTCATCTGGCCAGCGATCCCGCTGCTGCTGGAAGGCGCCAAAATGACCCTGTGGATCTCCGTCCTCGGTCTGATTGGCGGTCTCATTATTGGCCTGGTGGCTGGTTTAGCCCGTACTTACGGCGGCTGGATAGCCAACCACGTTTCCCTGGTTTTCATCGAAGTGATCCGCGGTACGCCTATCGTTGTGCAGGTGATGTATATCTACTTCGCCCTGCCGATGGCCTTCCCGGACATCCGCATTGATACCTTCACCGCGGCGGTTATCACCATCATGATCAACTCCGGTGCCTACATTGCGGAAATCACCCGTGGTGCCGTGCTGTCGATCCATAAAGGGTTCAGCGAAGCGGGCCTGGCGCTGGGTTTATCTCGTCGCGAAACCATTCGCCACGTGATAATGCCGCTGGCGCTGCGCCGTATGCTGCCGTCTCTGGGTAACCAGCTCATCATCAGTATCAAAGATACCTCGCTGTTCATTGTTATCGGTGCAGCAGAGCTGACCCGTAGCGGCCAGGAGATCATCGCCGGTAACTTCCGCGCGCTGGAAATCTGGACCGCGGTTGGGGTTATTTACCTTATCATCACCCAGGTGCTGAACCTGGTGCTTCGCACCCTTGAAAGAAGGATGAAAATCCTGTGATTGAATTTAAAAACGTTTCCAAGCACTTTGGTCCAACCCAGGTGCTGCACAATATCGATCTCAAGATAAACCAGGGTGAAGTGGTGGTGATTATCGGGCCATCCGGTTCGGGTAAATCGACGCTGCTGCGCTGCATCAACAAACTGGAAGAAATCACCAGCGGCGAGCTTATCGTCGATGGCCTGAAGGTTAACGATCCGAAAGTTGACGATCGTCTGATCCGTCAGGAAGCCGGGATGGTGTTCCAGCAGTTCTATCTGTTCCCGCACCTGACGGCGCTGGAAAACGTCATGTTTGGCCCGATTCGTGTTCGTGGTACGCCGAAAGACGTGGCAGAAAAACAGGCGAAAGAGCTGTTGGCGAAAGTAGGGCTGGCGGAACGTTCGCACCACTACCCGTCCGAGCTTTCCGGCGGTCAGCAGCAGCGTGTGGCGATTGCCCGCGCGCTGGCGGTGAAACCGAAGATGATGCTGTTTGATGAACCCACTTCGGCACTCGATCCGGAACTGCGTCATGAAGTGCTGAAGGTGATGCAGGACCTGGCGGAAGAAGGCATGACCATGGTCATCGTCACCCACGAAATCGGCTTCGCCGAGAAAGTGGCTTCTCGCCTGATCTTCATCGACAAAGGGCGCATCGCAGAAGATGGCGACCCGCAGCAGTTGGTGAAAAACCCACCGAACCAGCGTCTGAAAGAGTTCCTGCAGCACGTCTCTTAAGCCACTCCCCCTCGCTCTCGGGTGAGGGGGATTTTTCTCAAAGTCTTTCCTCTCCCACCCACCTTCTATACTTATCATTTTGCTGATAATTATGAAGGGAGGCTCTCGTGCCGTGGATCCTGTTGCTCATCGTTGCGCTGTTCAGCGCACCACTTCAGGCGGTTTCCATTCCCGGAGTGACGACCACCAACAGTGCGCCCGCCGCCGCCGAGCCCGATGTGGCGCAAAAGAAAGCTGCCTATGCCGCGCTTGCCGACGTGCTGGAAAACGACGCGGCGCGTAAAGAGTTGATTGGTCAGCTCCGCCAGGCCGCTGCCACACCACCGGCGCAGCAGACGCCGAAGATAGTTCCGCCGGAAGTCAAAGAAGAGAAAACGGTACTGGAAAACGTCACCGACGTCAGCCGCCACTATGGCGACCTGCTCTCCTCTCGTTTTGCTCAGCTATGGCGCAATATCACTGACACCTCGCACAGGCCCTTTAACTCACAAACGTTTACTAATGCCCTGACCCATTTTCTGCTGCTCGCCGGGCTGGTCTTTTTGTTTTACTGGCTCCTGCGCCTCGCCGCCCTGCCGCTGTATCGCAAAATGGGCTTCTGGGCACGGAAGAAAAACCGTGACCGTAGCAACTGGCTGCAGCTCCCGGCGATGATCATCGGCGCGTTTGTGTTTGATTTACTGCTGCTGGCGCTGACGCTGTTTGTTGGCCAGATGCTGAGCGACAATCTCAACGCCGGTAGCAGCACCATCGCCTTTCAACAAAGCCTGTTTCTCAACGCCTTCGCGCTCATTGAATTTTTCAAAGCGATTCTGCGGCTGATTTTCTGCCCTCGCGTACCGGAGCTGCGGCCGTTTAATGCCACCAATGAAACCGCACGTTACTGGAATCTTCGCCTGAGCGCGCTCAGTAGTCTGATTGGCTACGGTCTGGTGGTCGCGGTTCCCATCATCTCAAATCAGGTAAACGTGAAGGTCGGCGCCCTGGCCAACGTGATTATCATGCTCTGCATTACCCTGTGGGCACTGTGGCTCATTTTTCGCAATAAGCAGCGGATCACCGAGGCGTTACTACATCTTGCTGACCGCTCGCTCGCCTTCTTCAGCCTGTTTATTCGTGCTTTTGCGCTGGTCTGGCACTGGCTCGCCAGCGCCTATTTTATCGTGCTGTTTTTCTTCTCGCTCTTTGACCCGGGCAATAGCCTGAAATTTATGATGGGGGCGACCGTGCACAGCCTCGCCATTATTGGGATTGCCGCCTTTGCATCCGGAATTTTGTCGCGCTGGATTGCCAAACAGATAACCCTGTCGCCAGAAACCCAGCGTAACTATCCTGAACTGCAAAACCGCCTTAACGGCTGGCTCTCCGTGGCGTTGAAAGCGGCGCGCATTCTGCTGGTGTGCGCGGCAATTATGCTCTTGCTCAGCGCCTGGGGACTGTTTGATTTCTGGGAGTGGTTGCATCACGGCGCCGGTGAGAAGACCGTCGACATCCTGCTGCGCATCGCGCTGATCCTCTTTTTCTCCGCCGTGGCCTGGACGGCGTTCGCCAGCCTGATTGAGAACCGTCTGGTGTCCGATATACACGGACGCCCCCTGCCCAGCGCCCGGGCGCGTACCCTTCTGACCCTGTTTCGTAATGCACTGGCCGTTATCATCAGTACCATTACCGTGATGATTGTGCTTTCCGAAATCGGGGTAAATATTGCCCCGCTGCTGGCGGGCGCCGGAGCGCTGGGGCTGGCAATTTCGTTTGGTGCACAGACGCTGGTGAAGGACATCATCACCGGAATATTTATTCAGTTTGAGAACGGGATGAACACCGGCGATCTGGTGACCATTGGGCCGCTCACCGGCACCGTAGAGAAAATGTCGATTCGCTCGGTCGGCGTGCGCCAGGACACTGGGGCCTACCACATCATCCCGTGGTCATCGATAACGACCTTCGCCAACTTTGTCCGCGGCATCGGCTCAGTGGTGGCCAACTACGATGTTGACCGACAGGAAGACACCGACAGCGCCAACCAGGCCCTGAAAGACGCCGTGTCGGCGCTGATGGAACAAGAGGAGATCCGTGGGCTGATTATCGGCGAGCCCACGTTTTCGGGACTGGTTGGCCTCACCAACACCGCGTTTACGCTGCGGGTATCGTTCACCACTCTGCCGTTGAAACAGTGGAGCGTACGCTATGCGCTCGACGCTCAGGTGAAAAGGCACTTCGATCTGGCTGGCATCCGCCCGCCGGTCCAAACGTATCAGATGCTGCCGTCGGCGGCGGTTCCGGGCGTTTTACACAACCCACCGCCGCCGCAGGAGCCCACCATTTAACGTGGGCGAGAGGCGAAGCGACGACGCTGCTCGTCGTTCATGAAACTCCAGGCAATAAAGCGGCTCTGCTTTTGCCCCTGGCTCATCTCTTTTTTAACCACCTTCACCGCCCCTGCTTCGGTCAGGGCGCGGTAAAGGAACGGCAGGTTGTCGCCACGTGATACCAGGGAGGTAAACCACATGACCTGGCGGCCAAACTGCTGGCTCTCGGCAATCATTTTGCTGATGAAAGCCACTTCGCCCCCTTCGCACCACAGCTCCTGCTGCTGACCGCCAAAGTTAGCGGCATCGTCTTTGTCCTGACCGAGGTTACGTCGTTTTCGCTCGCTGCCCTGGCGGACGGCGGCCTCAGAGTCGTGGAATGGCGGATTGCACATCGTCGCGTCGTACTGTTCATTCTTATGGATAATGCCGACGAGGATCGCCTCCGCTGATTTCTGTCGACGCAGACGGATCTGACGGCTTAACCCGGTATTACCGTTGACGATCGCCTGTGCACTGGCGAGCGCCTGGGCGTTAACTTCACTCCCGGTAAAACGCCAGCCGTACTCATGTGCGCCAATCAGCGGATAGATGCAGTTTGCCCCGGTGCCAATATCCAGCACGCTGGCATTACGTGGAACCTCGCCTGCAGCTTCAGCCAACAGATCGGCAAGGTGGTGTACATAGTCGGCGCGCCCTGGCACCGGCGGGCAGAGGAATCCTTCAGGAATATCCCAGCTTGCAACCCCATAGAAGTGGCTCAGCAGCGCCTGGTTCAGCGCCTTTACCGCCTGCGGGTCGGCAAAATTAATCGTCTGTTCACCGGCCGGGTTCAGCGTCAGGAAAGGACGCAGGGCCGGGTTGGCCGCGCACAGCTCGGTGAGATCATAACGGTTCTGGTGACGATTTCGCGGGTGTAGTCCCGACTTCTGGGCTTTCATGGCATTCTCCTGTTTTCTGCGGCGTAAGATACCCGTTGCCCGCGGCGGGGTAAATAAATAGCGGTATCTCAGGGGGGATTGTTCAAAAAAACGCGGGATCTCCACTCATTTTTTGCGGCAATTCCCTCTTTGTGAGCACCTACACTTTTAGAGTACATCCCGTCGATACTGAGAGGTTGTCACCATGAAAAGTCGTGTTGTGTTGATTGCTGCTGGTGCTCTCGCCCTGCTCTCCTTCGCTGCCCATGCGAAACCGCAGGAGCTGGATCCTGCCAACACCGGACAGCTACGTCCTGCCGGGACGGTCTCTGCAACCGGCGCCAGCAACCTGGACGATTTGCAGGCTAAACTTGCTGCAAAAGCTCAGGCAGAAGGTGCCAAAGGCTATGTAATAACCGGTGCCAGCGGTGAGAACAAAATGTTCGGCACCGCCACCATCTATAAATAGCATTTCGTCCCCCGACCAGAATGCACCCTCCCGGCGGGTGCATTCCCTCCTTGATTGTGCAGAATTCGACCACATATTTAATTCGTACTGACTCACTCACCACAGGAGAACGCTCATGGCTTCCGGCTGGGCAAATGACGATGCCGTACAACAGCAAATTGACAGCACCATCGATGATGCGATCGCCCGCGTCAGAAACGACATTCCAAAGGGAAACAGCCTCAAATTTTGTGAAGAATGCGAAGCACCCATTCCGGAGGCACGCAGAGAGGCCATTCCAGGGGTACGCCTGTGCGTAAAATGCCAGCAGGAAAAAGATTTACACAACCATACATTTTCGGGATATAATCGCAGAGGTTCCAAGGACAGCCAGCTTCGCTGACGTCAATTTACCTAAAATGACAGAATCGATGAGGGGATTTACAAGCACGGTTTTTGGCAAAAATAGTCGCAATCTGTGCCCTTTTTGAGCCTGGAAGATTGTCTCACCATCGATCGCCCGCAGCGGGAAAAATAATTTATTAATAATCAGTAAATTATTTAAGATTCAAATTATTTGATTAAGACTGTCAACGCTATTCGATTTTCTCCCTCGCAGAAAAACGTGATACTCATCACATCGACGAGACATCGTCCCCTGAACAGAACACAACCTGCGAGAACAAAATTATGAAAAACATTAAATATGCTGTTGCTGCTATCGCCCTCACCACTCTGTCCTTCGGTGCTTTCGCTGCAGAAGCCGTTTCCCCGGCTCAGGCTCAGAGCATGAACAAAATTGGTGTCGTTTCTGCTGAAGGCGCAAGCACGCTGGATGGTCTGGAAGCGAAACTGGCTGAGAAAGCCGCCGCTGCAGGTGCTACCGGTTACAGCATCACCTCTGCTAACTCCAACAACAAAGTTAGCGGTACTGCGGTTATCTACAAATAAGTTGTATACCCTCTGATTGACCCCACTGTTATTACCCTTGCTTGCCCGTCCCTGCCACAGGACGGGCTTTTTTATTTAATCCACCAGCACAATCTTCAGCGCAAACAAGAGCGCTACGATCACCACGCAGGCATTGATATCCCGCCAGCGGCCGGTACAGAGCTTCATCACGCAGTAGCTGATAAATCCCAGCGCAATCCCTTCGGTAATTGAAAACGTAAATGGCATCATCACCGCGGTGACAAATGCGGGCACTGCTTCAGTGAGATCGTCCCACATGACCCGCGCCAGGCTTGAGGTCATCAGGACACCCACGTAAATCAGCGCTCCAGCCGTGGCATAGCCTGGCACCATTTCCGCCAGCGGCGACAAAAAGATCATCAGTAAGAAAAGCCCGCCGGTGACCACTGCTGTTAGTCCGGTTCGCCCACCCACGGCTACCCCGGCGGTACTTTCAATAAAGGCGGTCACCGACGATGTACCGATAAACGCCCCGGCCATCGAACTTGCGCTGTCGACATACAGCGCCCGATGCATTTGCGGGAATTTACCGTGCTTATCCATCAATCCGGCTTTATCAGTAACCCCTATCAGGGTGCCGGAGGAATCGAACAAATTAATCAGCATGAAAGAAAAAATAATGCCCAGCAGATCCAGCGACAGTGCGCCTCTGATATCGATTTCACCAATAACCCCGCCAATTGCCGGAGGAACGGAATAGACGCCCTGGAAATGGACGTCGCCGTACCAAAGCCCAAGGCCGGAGGTAATAATAATGGCGACCAGCACCGCGGCGTGAAACTGGCGTGAGGCGAGTACCGCAATAATAAAAAAGCCGACAACGCCCAGCACCACGCTGTGCGAACTTAAATCACCGATGGCAACCAGCGTATCTTTATTCGCGATGATCACCCCGGAATTCTTAAGCCCCATCAGCGCGATAAATAAACCTATTCCGCTGGTGATACCAATACGCAGGCAGAGTGGAATATTCGCAATCATCCAGTAGCGAATTCGCAACAGCGTTAATAAAAAAAGCCCCACGGCGCCCCAGAAAATAGCCCCCATTCCTGTCTGCCAGCTGATACCCATGGCTCCCACCACCACAAACGCGAAAAAGGCGTTAAGGCCCATTGCGGGAGCCAACGCTACCGGGAGACGGGCAATCAGCCCCATCGCGATACTGCCCACTCCGGCAATCAGACAGGTCGTCACAAATACCACACGCGTGTCCATATGCGCCGCCCCGAGGATCTGCGGGTTGACGAATACGATGTACACCATCGTCAGAAAGGTAGTAATACCGGCGATAGTTTCCGTTCGAACCGAAGTGCCATAATGCGCTAATTTAAAATAACGCTGCAGCCAGCCAGGATTCTGCTGTGAAAGCAAATTAATATCATTATTCATGTTCTTACCCATTGATCCGAGTGATGTATCTATTTTCAAAGGAGAAATTTATTTTCCTTTTTACGCGACACAACGCCTGGCTTCAGTGATTAAGGTCACAGCCACTTATTTAATTAACTCGTAAACTGTTCCAGAAAATTATTTATTTTCATCACAGCAATAATCAATTTGATAAAATCATAATGAGAATTGAGACATGGAAAATTATATTCATGGATGTCCCAACACGATAAACCGTGATGAATTACTGACATTACTGGCCGTTTCTCGCGGTGATGCGGTTGCCGATTATATTATTGAGAATGTCACCCTGCTTGATCTGGTGAACGGCGGTGAGATTGCCGGTCCCATTGTGATAAAAGGCCGCTGGATAGCCGGTATCGGTGAAGCGTATGAGGATGCCCCTGCCCGTCAGCGAATTGACGCACAGCACGCGGTCGCGGTGCCGGGCTTCATCGATGCTCATCTGCATATTGAGTCGAGCATGATGACCCCGGTTACCTTCGAAACCGCTACCCTGCCTCGCGGTCTGACAACGCTTGTGTGCGACCCCCACGAAATCGTCAACGTGATGGGAGAGTCGGGGCTGGCGTGGTTTCTACGCTGCGCCGAACAGTCTCACCAGAATCAATACGTGCAGATAAGCTCGTGCGTTCCTGCGTTGGCCGGGAGCGACGTCAACGGTGCCGACTTCC
The DNA here is from genome assembly GCF_000735455.1 of Yokenella regensburgei ATCC 49455. Lineage (GTDB taxonomy): Bacteria > Pseudomonadota > Gammaproteobacteria > Enterobacterales > Enterobacteriaceae > Yokenella > Yokenella regensburgei. The sequence continues at coordinate 211,369 of NZ_JMPS01000087.1, forward strand.
CCCTTGAACAGATGTTACGCTATCGCCACCATCCGCTGGTTGCCGGGATAGGTGAAGTCATGGATTTTCCGGCAACCATTGCCGGAAGCAGCGCACTACTCGATAAGCTTGACGCCTTCCGTCACCTGACTCTCGACGGCCACAGCCCGATGCTGAGCGGCAAGGCGCTGAATGCCTATATCGCCGCCGGTATTGAAAACTGTCATGAATCACACACGCTGGCTGAAGGACGGGAAAAGCTCGCCCTCGGCATGGCATTGATGATCCGTGAAGGCTCTGCGGCACACAATCTGGATGCCCTCGCGCCGCTTATCACCGATTTCAGCAGCCCCCAGTGCTTGCTCTGCACCGACGACCGAAACCCGTGGGAAATCGCCCATGAAGGGCATATTGATGCGCTAATACGTCGTCTGATTCAGCATCACCATATTGCCCCACACCTCGCCTATCGCGTGGCCAGTTGGTCTACCGCCCGGCATTACGGCTTTAAGCATCTGGGGCTACTGGCGCCAGGAAAGCAGGCCGACATCGTGTTGCTGAGCGACGTAGAAGCAGTAGAAATTCAGCAGGTCTGGATGAAGGGTAAACCGGTTGACGAACGACTGTTGCAACAGGAAGAAGCCCAGCGTCTGCAGGCTACAACACCACCGCTGGCGAACACGGTAAGGCGCAAACCGGTACAGGCCGAGGATTTCAAATTTACCTTTGTCAGCGGAAAGCATTACAGGGTGATGGAGCTAATCCCCGGCGAACTCATCACCCGGGCCGGGGTTTGTCAGCGCACCGAAACCGGCTTCGATCGCGAGGATATCTGCTTTCTCGCGGTACTTGACCGTTACGGTCATGAACTCCCGCCAGCGCTCGGGCTGATAAGCGGCTTTTCGCTTGAAAATGGCGCACTGGCCGCCACGGTAAGCCATGACAGCCACAACATCGTGGTGATGGGACGTGATACGAAAGAGATGGCTATCGCCGTCAATCAGGTGATCCACGACGGCGGTGGGCTTTGCGTGGTGCAGCATCAGCAGGTCGTGAGCCACCTGCCGCTGCCCATTGCCGGGCTGATGAGCAGCGAGCCCGCAGACGTACTGGCGCAAGAGATCGACGCGCTGAAAGCTGCCTGCAGGCGCTGCGGTATCCCGCTGAACGAACCTTTTATCCAGATGGCGTTTCTGTCGCTGCCGGTGATCCCCTCACTGAAACTCACCAGCAAGGGGCTGTTCGACGTTGATACGTTTACCTTCACGCCGCTGGAGGTCGCCCACTAAGCCGCTACCAGTTTTCGGCGACGCGGGCCAGACCCGCGTCGAGGGTTGCCACTTCTCCGGCCGCCAGCAAGCAGCAGGCCAGCTGAATTTTCAGGGAGTGCGGTACCGGCTCGCTCCCGGTGACGCAGCGTTCAATCCAGCGGGCGGTGACCAGCGGATCTTTTGATTCTGGCAACGCTACCCCGGCGTTGTCTGCCAGCTGACGCTCCACCAGTACCTTCACCCCTTGCGCGTCAATCAGGTTAATCTGCGGACAGCGCTGTGGGTTGGCGTACACCTCGCCTTCGGTACCGTGCATCAGCAGGCCACGCCCGCAGATATCGCTAAAGAAGGTCGCGACACGCTGAATATATTCCGGATGTGAGACGCTCGACAGCCGCAGCGCGGCGTCTTCAGCAAACGGCGTGGCAAGCTTCGCCAGCGTATGTGCACTGTTACGCACCCCCATCCGCCAGCGCATACCCAGCTGTTTCTCCATCGGCGGGCACAGCGCGCTAATCGGCATATACACCGGCTGATGGCCTTCGAGCTTCGCCTGCGCCTGGCCGGCGTGTCGGGTGGCTTCAACGCCTAATAGTTCGAAAATGGTTTCCGTCAGTACACGGGTGGGATCTTCGCTAACGCCGTGTACCACCACCGGGAAGCCAAGTTTGTTCAACAGCATCGCGAGCAGCGGCGTCAGGTTGGCCTGTTTACGCGCGCCGTTATAGCTCGGAATGACGACGGGCACAGGTTTGTTAACCGGCGGCGTCAGGCTAATGGTTTGCTGCTGCATGGCTTCATAAAACCCACGCATTTCCGCCTCGCCTTCGCCCTTCACCCGCAGGGCGATAAGGATCCCGCCCATTTCGAGATCCGGGACTTCATCGTTGAGCATTCTGGTGTATAAACCGCGTGCGGTATCAATATCCAAATCGCGGGCATGGTTCTTCCCTCGCCCCACTTCTTTAATGATTTTGCGGTAATCCATGGATCCTCCTTGCCTGAGGCTAACGTTTTTTACGCCGACTCGGTTTCGCTTTGCTTTTTACTATAACCTCTGGCACATCAGGTTGCTCAATAGGAAATACCGGTAGCGCGTTGAGCAGCCGTTTGCCATAGCTTTTGCTCAGCAGGCGCTTATCGTAAATCACCACTTCCCCCCAGCAGGTGTGGCTACGTATCAGGCGTCCAACCTGCTGAATGAGGTTAAACGAGGCGCTTGGCAGGCTCTGCACCTCAAAGGGGTAACGGTTGAGGCTTTTCAGCCACTCGCCTTCGGTAATCACCACCGGGCTATCAATAGGCGGAAACGCGATTTTGTGGATGTGTACCTGGCTTAGCAGCTCGCCTTTCAGATCCAGACCCTCGGCGAAAGACTGAAGCCCCACCAGCACGCTGCGCTCACCGTTTTCCACCCGCTTACGATGAAGCTCCACCAGCCGGTAGCGCGGTTGATCTCCTTGCACCAGCAACAGCAGGCGCAGGTCGGTCACGTGTTCAAGAAAACGCTGCATTGCCCGCCCGCTGGCGAACAGCACCAGCATACCGCGATGCGCCTCGCTCTCAAGACATTGGCGGAAGTATGCCGCCATCTCGGCAATATGCTGCTCTTCGTTTTCCATCAACGGCTCGTAGCGCATCTGCGGGATAATGATTTTGCCCTGTTCAACGTGATTGAAAGGGGAATCCAGCGCCACGAAGCGATCGCCCGCTTTCTCTTTTAGCCCGCTCATCTCCTGCAGGCGCGAAAAGCTGTTCAACGAACGTAACGTCGCCGAGGTGACAACAATGTGCGGCACGCTGCGCCACAGCAGCTTTTCCAGCTGATCGCTAACGCGAATACCCACGCAGTGGAACCAGATATGAATTTGACCATCGCGTACTTCGCGGGTCGCCCACTTGCTGACCGGCGCTCCCGAAGCCTGCGCCATCGCCGCAAGTCGCCACAGCTTGCTCTGGCTTTCGAACATGCCGAGCGCACGGTTCATCTGCAGCAATACCCGATGCAGGCGCACAATATCGTGGCTACCGGTTTTTTCACTAAGATCGTTGAGGAAAAGCTCGGAAAGCCCGCGCAGCTGCTCGGTCAGCTTTGCCAGCCGCTGGCAGATCTCCATGACTTCGTCAGGAAGCTCGCCCATCGGGAAGCGATGTTCGGCCTCCTGCACGGCGGGCATATACAGGTTCAGGATATTGTTGAGCGACGCAATCAGTTCGTACAGCTCTTCGCAGTGGGCGTTGAGCCTCTCGGGCAGCGCCAGCGGCGGCGTGGTTTTTGGCCGGAACTGCTCAAGGCAGGTCGCGACCAGCTTGCTGAAGAGATCTAACTGCAGCCGATACCATGGGGCGGTTATCTCGGCGCTCATCTCCAGCGCATCGCGGGCAACATCCGGCAGATGATGGCCTTCATCCAGCACCAGCAGCAGGTTTTTCGGCTCCGGCAAAACCGCCTCGCTCTCCATTGCCGCCATCACCAGCGCGTGGTTGGCAACCACCACTTCGGCTTCCTGAATTTCGCGACGGGCAACAAAAAACGGGCACTCCCGGTAATAGTGGCAGTTGCGGTTCAGGCAGCTCGCTTTATCGGTGCTGAGGCGACGCCAGAGGTCGTCATCAATTGCAACATCAGTATGGTCCCGCAGACCATCCCATTTGTAGCTATCAAGAGAGGTTTTGAGCTTCGCGCAGCGCTTCTGCTCTTCCTGATTGTTGGGCGTCAGTTCATCGTCCAGAAACGCCAGCAGATCCTGCTGGGTGGGTTCAGTGCTGGCAAGCGCCGCCAAATTGCGTGGGCAGACGTAACGCCCGCGACCAAACGCGGCGGTAAAGCGGAGATCGGGAATGATTTTCTTTAAAAGCGGCAGATCTTTACTGTAGATCTGATCCTGCAAGGCAACGTTGGCGGTGCTGACCACCAGCGTTTTTTGTTCTTCGCGGGCGATGGCGATCCCGGGGATCAGATACGAGAGCGTTTTCCCGACGCCGGTCGGGGCCTCAATGGCCAGATGTCTCCCTTCCTCACCCGCGAGCGTTTTTGCCACATCGGCAATCATTTGTCGCTGCGGTGGGCGCGGAATAAAATCGGGGATCTGCTCCTGAAGCGCCTTATACCAGGCGGCAATCTGCGCCTTCAGCGCGGCGGTAAGTGACATCGGAAAACCTGAGTACTGTATAAACAGCCACTATTGTGGCACTTTCCGGGCGGCAGGGCAAAGTAAAAGCCCGGCTTTTCGGCCGGGCTCGCAAATTACTCTGCAATCTTACGTGGGCGACGACGGCGTGGTTTCTCACCAGTCGGTTTATCATCCTGACGACGCGGCGCTTTTGGTTTTGCGCTTGCGCCTTCGTTACGGCGCTGCTGCTGGCCGCGGCTCTGATTCTGCCCCTGGCCCTGGCCTTGACCACGACCGCCACGGCCCTGGCTCTGGCGACCGTTCTGGATAGGTTCAGCCTTGATAGACGGATCCGGCTCGTAGCCCGGTACCGCAATACGCGGGATCTCTTTTTTCAGCAGACGCTCGATGTCGCGCAGCAGTTTGTGCTCATCAACGCACACCAGGGAGAGTGCTTCACCGGTTGCGGCAGCACGGCCGGTACGGCCAATACGGTGCACGTAATCTTCCGGTACGTTCGGCAGCTCGTAGTTCACGACGTGCGGCAGCTCTTCGATATCAAGACCACGCGCGGCGATGTCGGTTGCTACCAGTACGCGGATATCACCGGATTTAAAGTCGGCCAGCGCACGAGTTCGCGCTCCCTGACTTTTGTTACCGTGGATAGCCGCGCTGCGGATCCCGTCTTTGTTCAACTGCTCAGCCAGATGGTTTGCGCCGTGTTTGGTGCGGGTAAATACCAGCACCTGCTGCCAGTCGTCTTTACCGATAAGGTGCGACAGCAGTTCCCGCTTACGCTTCTTATCAACGAAGTGTACGTGCTGTGTTACCTGCTCGGAGGCGGTGTTACGGCGGGCAACTTCGATTTCCAGCGGGTTATGCAGCAGCTTTTCAGCAAGCGCTTTAATGTCGTCGGAGAAGGTCGCGGAGAACAACAGGTTCTGGCGCTTCGCCGGCAGCTTCGCCAGCACGCGGCGAATGTCGTGGATAAAGCCCATGTCGAGCATGCGGTCGGCTTCGTCCAGCACCAGCACTTCAATGCTGTCGAGCTTGAGTGCATTTTGATGTTCAAGATCCAGCAGACGGCCCGGCGTTGCCACCAGCACATCAACACCACCGCGCAGTTTCATCATCTGCGGGTTAATGCTGACGCCACCGAAGACCACCAGCGAGCGGATGTTCAGGTATTTGCTGTAGTCGCGAACGTTTTCGCCAATCTGCGCCGCCAGCTCACGAGTTGGGGTCAGGATCAGCGCACGAATTGGGCGACGCCCCTTCGCGTGCGGTTCACGGGAAATCAGGTGCTGCAACAGTGGCAGGGTAAAACCCGCCGTTTTACCGGTACCGGTCTGGGCACTCGCCATCAGGTCACGGCCCTGCAGTACCGCAGGGATTGCCTGCTGCTGAATAGGGGTAGGTTCGCGGTAACCCTGCTCTGCAACAGCGCGCAGGATCTCCGGGTTCAGGCCAAGGGTATCAAACGACATAACAACTCCGAACCGCCCCGACCATTGCAGGTGTAGTTTTCAGGGTGATAAGTAACGAAACAGGTGACAAAAACCACAATGTCAGAAAGACGCGGAGTGTAGCAGCTTTTGTGACATACCGCATAAAATATCCCACAAGGATGAATTGACAGAAGACAAACTGGACAAGATGAAAAAACGCTCATATTATTAATCAATCGATTGATTAATTTTTTGATGTTCTATGAATGCAACCCCCATTACGAGTAAAGGCGAACAGGCAAAAAGCCAGCTGATTGCCGCTGCCATTGCCCAGTTTGGTGAATATGGGCTGAACGCCACCACCCGCGAGATTGCTTCACAGGCCGGGCACAATATTGCAGCCATCACCTACTACTTTGGTTCAAAAGAAGATCTTTACCTCGCCTGTGCGCAGTGGATTGCCGATTTCATTGGCAGTAATTTCCGACCGCACGTCGAGGCCGCAGAGCGTCTTCTGGCGCAGCCTGACCCGGATAGAGCCGCGCTTCGCGAGCTTATCCTCGGCGCCTGCAAAAATATGATCCTGCTGCTGACGCGCGATGAAACCGTCAACCTCAGCAAGTTTATCTCCCGTGAACAGCTGGCGCCGACCCAGGCGTACCATCTGGTGCACCAACAAGTCCTGGATCCGCTACATAGCCATCTGACGCGCCTCATCGCCGCCTATACTGGTTGCGACGCCGGTAATACCAACATGATTTTGCACACCCATGCGCTGCTCGGTGAGGTGCTGGCGTTCCGCCTTGGTAGAGAGACGATACTGCTGCGCACCGGTTGGGCACAGTTTGATGAGCAAAATACCGAACAGATTTACCAGGTCATTACCAGCCACATCGATTTTATTTTGGAAGGATTAACGCAAAGGAGCCTGAAGTCATGAAGAAGCCTGTCATCGTCGTCCTGATTATTGCCGTAGTCGTTGCCGCCGTGGGTGGCGGAGCGTGGTGGTATCAAAGCCGACAGGATAAGGGCCTGACCCTGTATGGCAACGTTGATATCCGCACGGTGAATATGAGTTTCCGCGTCGGTGGTCGTCTGCAGTCGCTGAATGTCGATGAGGGGGATGCCATTAAAAGTGGCGAACCTCTCGGCGAGCTGGATAAAGCCCCTTTTGAAAACGCCCTGATGCAGGCAAAAGCCAACGTGGCAACCGCCCAGGCGCAGTACGACCTGATGATGGCCGGTTACCGCGCCGAAGAGATTGCCCAGGCCGCCGCCGCGGTGCGTCAGGCACAGGCCGCCTACGACTACGCGCAGAACTACTACCAGCGCCAGCTCGGGTTATGGCAAAGCCGGACGATTTCCGCCAACGATCTGGAAAACGCCCGTTCTTCCCGCGACCAGGCTCTGGCGAGCCTGAAATCGGCGCAGGATAAACTGAGCCAGTATCGTGCCGGTAACCGTCCGCAGGAAATTGCCCAGGCGAAAGCCAATCTTGAGCAGGCCCAGGCACAGCTGGCGCAGTCACAGCTCGACCTGCACGATACCACGCTTACCGCCCCTTCTGACGGCACCCTGCTCACCCGCGCCGTCGAGCCAGGCAGCATGCTGAACGCTGGCAGCACCGTAATGACGCTGTCGTTGACCCGCCCGGTATGGGTTCGTGCTTACGTCGATGAGAAGAACCTGAACCAGGCACAGCCGGGCCGTGAACTGCTGCTCTACACCGACGGCCGCCCGGATAAGCCGTATCACGGTAAAATCGGTTTCGTCTCTCCCACCGCCGAGTTCACCCCTAAAACGGTCGAGACTCCAGACCTGCGTACCGATCTGGTCTATCGTCTGCGCATTATCGTAACCGATGCCGACGACGAGTTACGCCAGGGAATGCCGGTGACGGTACGTTTTGGCAACGGAGAGTGACATGACGGACGCGGTGATTGCCCTGAACGGGCTGGTCAAACGCTTTGCCGGGATGGATAAGCCCGCCGTTGCCCGACTGGATTGCACCATTCAATCCGGTTACGTCACCGGGCTGGTCGGCCCGGACGGTGCGGGGAAAACCACGCTGATGCGGATGCTCGCCGGGTTGCTCAAACCCGACGAAGGCAGTGCCACGGTGATTGGTTACGATCCGGTGAAAGACGACAGCGCGCTGCATGCCGTACTCGGCTACATGCCGCAGAAGTTTGGCCTGTATGAAGATCTCACGGTCATGGAGAACCTCAACCTTTACGCCGACCTGCGCAGCGTAACCGGCGAGGTGCGGCAAAAAACCTTTGCCCGACTGCTGGAGTTTACCTCCCTTGGCCCCTTTACTGGCCGTCTTGCCGGGAAACTCTCGGGCGGGATGAAACAAAAGCTCGGCCTCGCCTGCACCCTGGTTGGGGAACCGAAGGTATTGCTGCTTGATGAACCCGGCGTTGGCGTTGATCCCATCTCCCGCCGTGAACTGTGGCAGATGGTGCACGAGCTGGCAGGCGACGGCATGCTGATCCTCTGGAGCACCTCGTACCTCGATGAAGCAGAGCAGTGCCGTGATGTGCTGCTGATGAACGAAGGGGAACTGCTCTATCAGGGAGAGCCTACCGCGCTCACCCAAAGCATGGCCGGGCGCAGTTTTCTGCTCAACAGCACTGAAATGAATAATCGCAAGCTGCTGCAGCGGGCGCTGAAGCTGCCGCAGGTCAGCGACGGTATGATTCAGGGGAAGTCGGTTCGTCTGATCCTGAAAAAAGAGGCGAGTGCGAGCGCGCTTGCCGCCGCCCCGGAAATGCCCTCTTCTCTCAATATCGAAGAGACTGCACCGCGCTTTGAAGATGCCTTTATCGATTTGCTCGGCGGTGCTGCCACCTCTGAATCTCCGCTGGGAGCCATTCTGCACACCGTTGAAGGCAGCGCCGACGAAACGGTGATCGAGGCGATATCGCTAACCAAAAAATTCGGTGACTTTGCCGCAACCGACCACGTCGATTTCAGCGTGAAGCGCGGTGAGATCTTCGGCCTGTTGGGGCCAAACGGTGCCGGAAAGTCGACCACCTTTAAGATGATGTGCGGTCTGCTGGTGCCTACCTCCGGGAAGGCGCTGGTGCTGGATATGGATCTCAAAGTGAGCTCCGGCAAAGCACGGCAGCATCTTGGCTACATGGCGCAAAAATTCTCCCTTTACGGCAACCTGACCGTCGAGCAGAACCTGCGCTTTTTCTCCGGCGTTTATGGTCTGCGCGGCCAGGCGCAGGCGGAGAAAATCGCCCGCATGAGCGATGCCTTCGGACTGAAAAGTATCGCCAGCCACGCCACCGATGAACTGCCGCTGGGCTACAAACAACGACTGGCGCTGGCCTGTTCGCTGATGCATGAGCCGGATATTCTGTTCCTTGATGAACCGACCTCCGGCGTTGACCCGATTACCCGCCGCGAGTTCTGGCTACATATCAACAGCATGGTGGAAAAAGGGGTGACGGTGATGGTCACCACGCACTTTATGGATGAAGCGGAGTACTGCGACCGCATTGGCCTCGTTTACCGCGGCAAGCTCATCGCCAGCGGGACACCAGACTCGCTAAAAGCGCAGGCGGCAGACGCCGCCACCCCGGACCCCACCATGGAGCAGGCGTTTATCACCCTGATCCACAACTGGGATAAGGAGAATGGGAATGTCCAGTAAAGTCATTTCCTGGCGGCGGGTGCGCGCGCTGTGCGTCAAAGAGACGCGACAGATTGTCCGTGACCCGAGCAGTTGGCTGATTGCGGTGGTGATCCCCCTGCTGCTGCTGTTTATCTTCGGCTACGGCATCAACCTCGACTCCAGCAAGCTGCGGGTTGGGATCTTGCTTGAAGAACAGAGCAAAGAGGCGCTGGATTTCACCCATGCCATGACCGGCTCGCCCTACATTGATGCCACCATCAGCGATAACCGCCATGAGCTTATCGAGAAAATGCAGGCCGGGCGTATTCGCGGGCTGGTCGTTATCCCAGTAAATTTTGCTGCCCAGATGGCACGGGCAAACGACACTGCGCCGATTCAGGTGATCACCGACGGCAGTGAGCCCAACACCGCTAACTTTGTGCAGGGCTACGTTCAGGGCATATGGCAGCTCTGGCAGTCACAGCGGGCGGAAGATCAGGGGGAAACCTTCAAACCGCTTATCGACGTGCAGACCCGCTACTGGTTCAACCCCGCCGCCATCAGCCAGCACTTTATTATTCCGGGGGCGATTACCATTATCATGACGGTGATCGGTGCGATCCTCACCTCGCTGGTGGTTGCTCGCGAGTGGGAGCGTGGCACCATGGAGGCGCTGCTTTCCACCGAGATAACCCGCGCCGAGCTGTTGCTGTGTAAGCTCATCCCCTATTACTTCCTGGGGATGCTGGCGATGCTGCTCTGCATGGTGGTGTCGGTGTTTATTCTTGGCGTGCCGTACCGGGGCTCGCTGGTGATCCTGTTTTTCATTACCAGTCTGTTTTTACTGAGCACGCTTGGGATGGGGCTACTTATCTCGACCATCACCCGTAATCAGTTTAACGCCGCTCAGGTGGCGCTGAACGCGGCGTTCCTGCCGTCGATTATGCTCTCTGGTTTTATCTTCCAGATAGACAGTATGCCCGCCATTATTCGCGCGGTGACCTACGTTATCCCGGCGCGCTATTTCGTCAGCACGCTACAGAGCCTGTTCCTGGCCGGGAATATCCCCGTCGTGCTGCTGGTGAACATCCTGTTTTTGATTGCCTCGGCGGTAATGTTTATCGGCCTGACCTGGGTCAAAACTAAACGGCGACTGGATTAAGGAGGACGCATGTTTCATCGCTTATGGACGCTAATTCGTAAAGAGCTGCAGTCGCTGCTGCGCGAGCCGCAGACCCGGGCCATCCTGGTGCTTCCGGTACTGATTCAGGTGCTGCTGTTTCCCTTTGCCGCCACCCTTGAGGTCACGAACGCCACGATCGCCATTTACAACGAGGATAATGGCCAGCACTCGGTTGAGCTGACCCAGCGTTTTGCCAGGGCTAAGGCGTTTACGCATATTCTGCTGCTGAAAAGCCCGCAGGAGATTCAGCCCACAATCGATACGCAAAAAGCGCTGCTGCTGGTGCGTTTCCCGGCCGACTTTTCACGCAATCTCGATTCCTTCGAAACCGCGCCGATGCAGCTCATTCTCGACGGACGAAACTCCAACAGTGCGCAGATTGCGGCAAACTATCTGCAGCAGATAGTGAAGGACTACCAGCAGGAGCTTCTCGATGGCAAGCCAAAACCCAACAACAGCGAGCTGGTGATCCGCAACTGGTATAACCCAAACCTCGACTACAAATGGTTTGTGGTGCCATCGCTCATCGCCATGATCACCACCATCGGGGTAATGATTGTCACCTCGCTCTCGGTGGCGCGTGAACGGGAACAGGGCACGCTGGACCAGCTTCTGGTATCACCGCTGGCGACCTGGCAGATTTTCGTGGGTAAGGCGGTTCCGGCACTGATTGTCGCCACTTTCCAGGCAACTATCGTGCTGGGTGTCGGCATCTGGGCGTATCACATCCCCTTTGCCGGATCGCTGGCGCTCTTTTACTTCACCATGGTGATTTACGGGCTTTCGCTGGTCGGATTTGGTCTGCTTATCTCGTCGCTTTGCTCAACCCAGCAACAGGCCTTTATCGGGGTATTTGTGTTTATGATGCCGGCCATTTTGCTCTCCGGTTATGTATCACCGGTGGAAAACATGCCGGTGTGGCTGCAAAATCTGACGTGGATAAACCCGATCCGCCACTTCACGGATATCACTAAGCAAATCTATCTGAAGGACGCGAGTCTGGAGATTGTGTGGGGAAGTTTGTGGCCGCTACTGGTCATAGCGGCCACGACGGGCTCAGTGGCGTACGCGATGTTCCGCCGGAAGATCGCGTGATTTTTTGTCTTTCGCGAGTAAAGACACCACCGCCGGGCCGGCAAGAATGACAACGCCGGCCAGCGCTAACAGCAGGTTGTTGTGCAGCACGCGTGACAGCAGCCACAGCGCAATCATGGCGGCACCGAAATACCAGGTGGTGGTGAGCTCTTCGAGCACATCACCCACTTCACGCCAGCGCGCCTCATGGTGGCGCTGCAGAATCAGCATGGTCACTACGGTCACGCAGTACAGGGCGCACAGGCCTAAACCCACGTGCACCAGCAGGTTGCTTGTCCATGCCATGACCACTATCGCCACAACCAGCAAATGCAACATTATCTGCCAGCAACTAAGTCCCGTTGCGACACGAACGCGTTGTTGCCACTTCATGGCTTCTCTCCTGAAGTATTTTCATCTGACTATTCAGAGTACCGCACTTTACGGAAAATTCCGTTCCACCGCATCTTTTTGTGACGACTACTACACTATTTTCATCAGGATAGTGACGTCGACAGGAAAAAAATGACATGGCTTACAGCTGGCGTAGTGGCAATCGCATTACACTTCTGGAGAATGGAGAACAATATTATCCCGCCGTTTTCCAGGCGATTAAGCAGGCAAAAAGCAAGGTCATCCTCGAAACCTTTATCTGGTTTGAAGATAAGTTGGGCAAACAGCTCCAGCAGGCATTGCTGCGCGCCGCACAGCGTGGGGTCGAAGTCGAACTGCTGATCGATGGTTTTGGCTCTGCCGATCTCAGCGACAAATTTATTGGTGAACTGACGGCAGCCGGCGTGATTTTCCGCTTTTACGATCCCCGCCCGCGCTTACTGGGGATGCGTACTAACCTTTTTCGCCGGATGCACCGTAAGCTGCTCGTGATTGACGCCAGCGTCGCTTTTATCGGTGGGATCAACTACTCCGCCGATCACCTTGCCGATTTCGGTCCCGAAGCCAAACAGGACTACGCCGTGCGCGTGGAAGGCCCTGTCGTGCTCGATATGCTGCAATTTGCCCAGGAAAACCTGCCGGGGATCAAACGAAACTTCCGCTTCTGGCGCCATCGCCAACGGGTGGAGGAGACTCGTGAACCAGGCGAAGCGCAGGCGCTGTTCGTCTGGCGGGATAACGATGAACATCGTACCGATATTGAGCGTTATTATCTGAGAATGTTGCGCCGCGCCCGCCGTGAAGTGATTATCGCCAACGCCTATTTCTTCCCCGGTTATCGGCTGCTGTACGCTATGCGCACCGCCGCGCGGCGGGGGGTGAGCGTCAAACTCATCATTCAGGGTCAGCCGGATATTCCCATTGTGAAAGTGGGCGCCCGCTTGCTGTACGCCTGGCTGGTGAAAGGTGGGGTGAAAATCTTTGAATATCAGCGACAGCCGCTGCATGCCAAAGTCGCGCTGATGGACGACCACTGGGCAACGGTCGGTTCAAGCAATCTGGATCCGCTTAGCCTGTCGCTTAACCTTGAAGCCAATCTGATTATCCACGACCGCGTGTTTAATCAAACGCTACGCGACAACCTGACGACGATTTTGCATAGGGACTGCCAGCAGATAGAGAGATCTATGCTACCAAAGCGGACGTGGTGGAATCTGGCGAAAAGCGTGCTGGCGTTCCATTTTCTGCGTCATTTCCCGGCCTGGGTGGGCTGGTTGCCGGCTCACGCACCCGTACTGAGTGAAGTGAAGCCCCCTCACCCGCAGGATGAGGGGGAGAACGTCTAGCGACGGTTGCCGAGAATACGCAGCATCATCAGGAACAGGTTGATGAAGTCGAGGTACAGCGTGAGGGCACCGAGTATGGCGTACTTGCGCAGATTACCGCTGTCACGGGTATCGATTTGCTCACCGATGTTTTTAAGTTTTTGGGTGTCATACGCCGTGAGGCCTACGAACACAAGCACCCCGATATAGGTCACCGCCCACATCAGCGCTTCACTCTTCAGCCAGAGGTTGACGAGCGATGCCAGAACAATCCCGATAAGCGCCATAAACAGCATACTACCTAAGCCACTGAGGTCACGCTTAGTGGTGTAACCATAGAGGCTCATCACGCCAAACATCCCGCCGGTCACCACGAAAGTACTGGCGATAGAGGAGTAGGTGTAAACGATAAATATGCTGGAGAGCGTTAGTCCGGTCAGCGCCGAATAGAGCATGAACAGGGTCGTCGCCATTCCGGCGCTCAGACGCTGCACCATGCCGGAGAGCACAAACACCAGCGCCAGTTGGGCGATAATCAGCCCGAAGAAGGTGATTTTGCTGGAGAAGATAAACATCATCAGCGACGGCGTGTTGGCCGCATACCAGGCGATAAACGCCGTCAGCAGCAGACCGCAGGTCATCCAGCCGTACACCTGCGCCATATAGGTTTGCAAACCCGTACGCGCCTGTACGATAGAATCGGAACGCGGGAATCGATCCATGATACTAACCTCAGAAATGTAATGTGTGTGTTGTAAGACTAACACATCCTGGAATGACCGCGAATGTCCCGGAACCGACTTACCAGCGGCTGGCCGCCGCTTTGTCGCTGTCGCGTGATTCCACCCAGCGATCGCCTTCTGGCGTAGCTTCCCGTTTCCAGAACGGTGCCTGCGTTTTCAGGTAGTCCATAATGAACTCGCCGGCGGCAAACGCACTACCGCGATGGACGCTGGTCACGCCAACAAAGACTATCTCTTCGCCCGGCCACATTTCACCAATGCGGTGAATGACCGTGACACGTCCGAGCGGCCAGCGCTCCCGTGCCTGCACAACAATATCGGTCAGTGATTTTTCGGTCATCCCCGGGTAGTGCTCAAGGGTCAGCGCCTTAACGCTGTCGCCGAGATTATGGTTGCGTACTTTGCCAGTGAAGGTCACTACCGCGCCGTCTTCGTCGCGTTCGGCAAGCCATTGATACTCGTCACCGACGCTAAAGCGCGCCGTTTCAACACGAATTCGCGTCTCGCTCATCTTAGCCTCCCGTCACCGGCGGAAAGAACGCCACTTCATCACCGGACGCCAGCGGATGGTTGAAATCGACCAGCGTCTGATTCACCGCCGCCAGCAGCTTTCCCTCTTCCAGTGCTAATGCCCAGCGATCGCTTTGGGCAGCCAGATGCTTGCGCACCGCTTCAACGGTGGTAAAAGGGGCATCCAGCGTCAGGCTGTCTGTCCCGACCAGCTCACGGACTTGTGCAAAAAATAGGATTTTAATCATCAGTTTCTACCCTGAAATCACCTGACTTACCGCCGCTTTTCGCCAGCAGGCGAACCGGCCCGATAACCATGTCCTTCTGTACCGCTTTGCACATGTCGTAAATGGTCAGCGCCGCGACGGAGGCCGCCGTCAGCGCTTCCATTTCCACGCCGGTTTTCCCGGTAAGGCGGCACAGCGTCTCTACGCGTACCCGGTTATGCTCCGGCTGCGCCTGCAGATTCACTTCGACTTTGCTGAGCATCAGCGGGTGACACAGCGGAATGAGGTCCCAGGTGCGCTTCGCTGCCTGGATCCCGGCAATACGCGCGGTAGCAAAGACGTCGCCCTTGTGGTGGCTACCGTCAATAATCATGGCGAGCGTTTCGGGTTGCATGGTGATAAAAGCCTCGGCGCGCGCTTCGCGAACGGTTTCGGCTTTGGCAGAGACATCCACCATATGCGCTTCACCGGCGGCATTAATATGGGTCAGTTGTGACATCGCTTACTTCTTCAAATGAGGATGAAAGTTACACGGACGCGTACGGGCATCCAGCTGCGGGGCAATAATGTTTTCCCAGGCAGTAGCGCAGGCTTTGGTGGAGCCCGGCATGGCGAAAATCAGCGTTTTGTTGGCAATACCGGCCACAGCGCGGGACTGCAGCGTCGAGGTGCCAATCTCCTCGAAAGAGAGCATACGGAACACTTCACCAAAGCCTTCAATCTCACGATCGAACAGCGGCAACAGCGCTTCCGGCGCCTGATCGCCATCGGTCAATCCGGTTCCACCGTTGATAAGCACCACCTGGACATCGTCGCGGGCAATCCACGCCGACACCTGGGCACGAATGGCGTAGCGATTCTCTTTGACGATGGCTTTATCGACGACCTGATGCCCGGCTTCAAGCGCGGCATCACGCAGGAAATGCCCGGAAGTGTCATCCTCTTCACCACGACGGCTGGAAACGGTAAGTACGGCAATACGTGCCGGAATAAATTCAGCGCTAACCTGACTCATCATTGCTCCTGTGTAGCAGAAATACGATTACCCGCCGTTACCCGCCTATGTAGGAAAGATTCTGGGTAATCCCGGTATTGCCCTGATGAAGGAAGTGGGTCTGTTTTTTCGTGGCCAGCGCATCAGCAATACGCATTTCCAGCGCCTGCTGCTGCTCATCTTCCGCCAGTAAATCGCGAAGATCGACCCCGCCATCACCGAACAGGCACAGATGCAGTTTCCCCACAGAGGAGACGCGCAGACGGTTGCAGCTGGCGCAGAAATCTTTCTCATACGGCATGATTAAGCCGATCTCCCCTTCGTAATCGGGGTGACAAAAGACCTGCGCCGGGCCGTCGCTACGCTGACGGATCTGGTGGATCCAGCCGCGTCTTAGCAGCTCGTCGCGTAGCACCATGCCGGAGATGTGGTGTTTGCGGAACAGCTCGCTGCCCTCACCGGTTTCCATCAGTTCAATAAATCGCAGTTGAATGCGGCGCGGTTTGATCCACGCCAGAAAGGTGTCGAGCTGATGATGATTCACGTCGCGCATCAGCACGGTATTGACCTTCACTTTGTCAAAGCCGGCGGCAAAGGCAGCATCTATACCGTCCATTACCTGCTGAAACTTATCCTGCCCGGTAATCGCATGAAACTGACGCGCATCGAGGGAATCGACGCTCACGTTCACCGCCGTCAGGCCGGCATCACGCCAGTTTTGCGCATCGCGCGCCAGACGGTAGCCGTTGGTGGTGACCGCAATTTGGCGGATAGCTTCATTTTCACGAACGGCGGCGATGATGTCGGTAAAATCACGACGCAGCGACGGCTCACCGCCGGTGAGACGCACTTTTTCGGTGCCAAGAGAGGAAAATGCGCGGGTGACGCGACGCACTTCATCGACCGTCAAAAAACCGTTGTTGCTGATACCGCTCGGCTTATAGCCGTTCGGCAAACAGTAGGTGCAACGGAAGTTACACACATCGGTAATCGACAGACGCAGATAGAAAAACTTGCGCGCGAATGCATCAGTTAATTGAGCCATGTACACCTTTCCAAATACGGGAGGCACAGTTATTTCTTCCTGTACCCTGGTGGCTGTTGCCACGGCCGGAGCGCCATATCGTGTGACTTAGGCGCAAGGGCTAGAGTGTTTTTTTCTTAGCAATGCACTAAGACTGGTATGCCGATAGTAGCCTGAAATGAAGGCTTTCGCCAATTTCAGCAACGCTATATAATCTTGTATATAGCGACACGATCGTGCATTTTCGATCCAGAATACGCAAAAATCATACTTTTGCTTTGATATGGGTCATTTTACGCCAGTTGGAGTGTCGTCTTTTAGGGGTAGATCGAGTATTTTAAGCGGCTTAACTGATTGAAGGAATTTGTATGCGCAATCGCACTCTTGCGGATCTCGACCGGGTTGTGGCACTGGGCGGTGGTCATGGGCTGGGACGGGTTATGTCGTCGCTCTCGTCGCTTGGCTCCCGGCTTACCGGTATTGTCACCACCACCGATAACGGCGGATCCACAGGACGAATCCGACGCTCCGAAGGCGGTATCGCCTGGGGCGACATGCGCAACTGTCTTAATCAGCTAATCACTGAACCAAGCGTTGCTTCGGCGATGTTTGAGTACCGTTTTAGCGGTAATGGCGAACTTTCCGGGCATAACCTCGGAAATCTGATGTTAAAGGCGCTGGATCACCTGAGTATCCGCCCTCTCGAGGCCATTAATTTAATCAGAAACCTCCTTAAAGTAGACGCTTCGTTAATCCCGATGTCGGAATCACCGGTCGACCTGATGGCTATCGACCACGAGGGCCATGAAATCTACGGTGAAGTGAATATTGACCAGCTCTTAACGCCACCAAAGGAGCTGCTGTTGTCGCCGAACGTCAGCGCCACCCGTGAAGCGGTACAGGCCATCGCCGAAGCCGATCTTATCCTGATTGGCCCGGGAAGTTTCTACACCAGCCTGATGCCGATTCTGCTGGTCGAAGAAATGGCT
The DNA here is from genome assembly GCF_000735455.1 of Yokenella regensburgei ATCC 49455. Classification (GTDB taxonomy): domain Bacteria; phylum Pseudomonadota; class Gammaproteobacteria; order Enterobacterales; family Enterobacteriaceae; genus Yokenella; species Yokenella regensburgei. The sequence goes on from NZ_JMPS01000087.1 coordinate 229,270, forward strand.
CAGGCGCTGCGCCGAACGCCCGCCCCCATGGTCTATATCGGTAACCTTGGGCGCGAGCTGAGCCCGGCTGCCGCCAGCCTGACACTTACCGATAAGCTTTCACTTATGGAGCACTACGTCGGGCGTAAAATCATCGATGCGCTGGTCGTGGGACCAAAGGTCGATACCCGCGACATCAGCGACCGTATCGTCATCCAGGAAGTGCTCGAAGCCAGTGATATTCCCTACCGTCATGACCGTGAGCTGCTGCATATCGCGCTGGAAAAGGCGGTCCAGGCGCTGGGCTAAGCCCGCGAAATGATTAAAATCTTAAGGTTGTCTTAAAAAACCGCTGGCACTATGGCGCGATTATTTTTAGCGGATCCTGGTCATGCGTTTATTTTCACGCCGCCCACGCCTTGGGCGGATTGCTTATCTCGTGCTGTTTGCACTGTACATTGCGCTGTTTCTTAACGTCGCCTTTTACCAGCAGGCCTTCTCCGAGCTTCCGGTCAATAATCTGCGTAACGCCCTGGTCTTTCTGACCATGCCGGTGGTGCTGTTCTGCATTATCAATATTCTGGTCACGCTGGCCTCATTTTTATATCTCGACCGGGTACTGATTACGCTCTTTATCCTGGTCAGCGCCGCCGCACAATATTTCATCCTGACCTTTGGGGTGATTATTGACCGCTCGATGATCACCAACATTCTTGATACCACGCCGGCAGAAAGCTATGCGCTGATGTCGACGAAAATGGTGCTGACGCTGCTGCTATCGGGTTTACTGGCGATCGTTATCGCATGGTGGATTAAGATAACCCGCCCAACGCACGCCTGGCGCGGCATTATTACCCGCGCTATCAGCATTACGCTTTCGGCACTGGCAATCGTGCTTGTCGCCCTGCTGTTTTATAAAGACTATGCCTCGCTGTTTCGTAACAACAAAGAGCTGGTAAAAGCACTGAACCCGTCGAACAGCATTGTGGCCGTCAACTCGTGGTATTCCCACCACCAGATGGATAACCTGCCGCTGGTGAAAATTGGCGAAGATGCAACCCTTATCCCGGAAGCACAGAAGCATTCGCGCAAAAACCTGACCATTCTTATCGTCGGTGAAACCTCGCGCGCAGCAAACTTCTCGCTTGGCGGTTATGCACGTGAAACCAACCCACGGCTGGCAAAAGATGACGTGGTGTATTTCCCGAACACCGCTTCCTGCGGCACAGCCACCGCGGTTTCAGTGCCCTGTATGTTCTCTAATATGTCGCGCGAGAATTACGACGAAACGCTGGCTCACCATCAGGAAGGTCTGTTGGATATTCTTCAGCGTGCAGGCATTCAGGTGCTGTGGAATGAAAATGACGGCGGCTGCAAAGGTGCCTGCGACCGCGTACCGCATCAGGACATTACCGCGTTAAATCTCACGGGCGAATGTATTGCCGGTGAATGCAAAGACGACGTGCTGTTTAATAATCTCGATAAATACATCGACGGTCTGCAGCAGGACGGTATTATTGTGCTGCATACCATCGGCAGCCACGGCCCGACCTATTACAATCGCTATCAGCCAGAATTCCGTAAATTCACGCCAACCTGTGATACTAACGAAATTCAGACCTGTACCCAGGAACAGCTCGTCAATACTTACGATAATACGATTCTGTACGTCGATTATATTGTTGATAAAGCGATTAATCTGTTGAAATCAAAGCAGGAAAACTTCACCACCAGCCTGGTCTATCTCTCCGATCACGGTGAATCGCTGGGTGAAAATGGCGTTTATCTGCACGGTCTGCCTTATTCCATCGCACCGGAAACCCAAAAACACGTACCGATGCTGCTGTGGCTTTCCGACGATTATCAAAAACGTTATGACATTAATTATTCGTGCCTGCAGAAACAGGCCGCAACACATCCATATGCCCAGGATAATCTGTTCTCAACGATGTTAGGTATAATGAGAGTGAATACCCAAGAATATCAGGCTGCGGACGATATTCTGGCGCAATGTAGAGGAGAAAGCCGGTGAAAATTCTGGTCATTGAAGACGATGAGCTGCTGTTACAAGGGTTGATTCTGGCAATTCAGAGCGAAGGATATGCCTGTGATGGCGTCTCCACAGCCCATGAAGCGGCGTTGTCCATCGCCGGGGGACACTACAGCCTGATAGTGCTCGACCTTGGCCTGCCGGACGAAGATGGCCTGCATTTCCTGGCCCGCCTGCGCCGGGAGAAATTCACCCAACCGGTACTTATCCTTACCGCTCGCGACACCATCAGCGATCGCATTGCCGGGCTGGATACCGGAGCCGACGACTACCTGGTGAAGCCGTTTGCGCTGGAAGAGCTCAACGCCCGCATTCGCGCCCTGCTCCGCCGTCACCACAATCAGGGCGACAGCGAGGTGAAAATTGACAACCTGCGCCTCAACGTCACCCGTCGCCAGGTGTGGCTGGATGAATCGCAGCTCGATCTGACGCCAAAAGAGTTCGCTCTGCTGTCGCGCCTGATGCTGAAAGCGGGCAGCCCGGTGCACCGTGAAATCCTCTATAACGACATTTATAGCTGGGACAACGAACCGGCAACCAATACCCTTGAAGTGCACATTCATAATTTACGCGACAAAGTCGGTAAATCGCGGATCCGCACCGTCAGAGGCTTTGGCTACATGCTGGTTGAAAACGCAGGGGTAGAATAAACGGATGGCGCTGTTCTCAGTTCAGTCATGGACCATGCGTACCCGCCTGCTGCTGACCATTGGCGCGGTACTGATTGTGTGTCAGCTCATCAGCGTTTTCTGGCTGTGGCACGAAAGCGAAGAGCAGGTCCAGCTGCTGGTGCAAAGCGCCATTGACGGGCACAACAACCGCAAACACATTCAGCATGAAGTGCGCGAGGCGGTAGCAAGCCTGCTTATCCCGAGCCTGCTGATTGTCGGGCTGGCGCTGTTTATTTGCGTTCAGGCCGTCAAACGCATCACCCGCCCGCTCTCTGACCTGCAAAAAGAGCTGGAAACCCGTACCCCTGACAACCTGCAGCCCATCATCATTGAGAACAACGTGAGTGAAGTGGAGGCGGTCACCAACGCTATCAACCAGCTGGTGTCGCGTTTGACGCTGACGCTCGACCGTGAGCGCCTCTTTACCGCCGACGTCGCCCACGAGCTGCGCACTCCGCTTGCGGGACTGCGTCTGCATCTGGAGCTGATGGCAAAAAACCATGCTATTAAGGTCACGCCGCTGCTGCAACGCCTGGATCAGATGACGGAGAGCATCTCTCAGCTCCTGCAGCTGGCACGCGTTGGGCAATCATTTTCGGCCGGTAGTTACCAGACGGTGAATTTAGTCACCGATGTGGTAGAGCCAGAGCAGGACGAACTGGAGCGCGTGCTCGCACTGCGCAAGCAAAGATTGCAGATAGTCACCACGCCACGCAGTGCGACGCTAAAAGGCGACGCGACGCTGGTGCGGGTGCTGTTACGCAATCTGGTGGAAAACGCCCATCGCTACAGCCCGGAAGGATCGCTCATTACGCTGACCATTGATTATGAAGCGGGTGCGGTGCTGGTTGTTGAAGATGAAGGGCCAGGCATTGATGAAGCCAAGAGCGGTGAACTCAGCAAAGCCTTCGTGCGTATGGATAGCCGCTTTGGTGGAATTGGTCTTGGATTAAGTATTGTTTCACGTATTGCGCAGCTGCATGATGCGAAGTTCTTCCTGACCAACCGCAGGCCTGGTCCGGGTGCCCGGGCGTGGGTGCGGTTCCCCCCGCTGAGCCGTTGATTAGAAAGTCTGCATCCAGTTAACGCTGAAGCCAGCAATAATCGACAGCGCCAGCAGCAGGACAAAAAGCTCACGGATTTGGGTTAATTTCATGGCAACTCTCCACATCGTTATGCGGAGAGTTTCCGTGAAAAAGATTAAGCAAACATTAATTTTTGTGTCTGTCTGAATCAGCCAGACAATTACGATGCGGCGATAAACAGATCGCGAAGCTGATGGAGCTGGTCGCGGATCTGCGCCGCCTCTTCAAATTCGAGATTCTGTGCATGCTGCATCATTTGCCCTTCCAGCTCGTGGATTTTCTGCTGCAGCGCTTTCGGCGTTAACACGACGGTATCGTCTTCTACAATCCGCGCTTTACCACGCCCTTTCGCTTTGGTTTTCGCCAGACCCGCACCCAGTGCCAGAATATCGACCACTTTCTTGGTGAGGCCCTGCGGCACAATGCCGTTCTCTTCGTTATAGCGCTGCTGTTTCTCACGACGACGTTCGGTTTCGCCAATCGCCTTAGCCATTGACGGAGTGATTTTATCGCCGTACAGAATGGCTTTACCGTTGATGTTACGCGCCGCACGACCAATGGTCTGGATCAAGGAACGTTCAGAACGCAGGAAACCCTCTTTATCGGCATCAAGGATCGCCACCAGCGAGACCTCTGGCATATCCAGACCCTCTCGCAGCAGGTTGATCCCAACCAGGACGTCAAACTCGCCCAGACGCAGGTCACGGATGATTTCCATACGCTCGACGGTGTCGATATCCGAGTGCAGATAGCGCACCCGCTCGCCGTGCTCTTCAAGATACTCGGTTAAGTCTTCCGCCATCCGTTTGGTCAGCGTCGTCACCAGTACGCGTTCGTTGATAAGCGCACGTTGACGAATTTCTGACAGCAGATCGTCAACCTGGGTCGCCACCGGGCGCACTTCGATAACCGGATCTAAAAGCCCGGTTGGACGCACGACCTGGTCAACCACGTCACCCGCAGATTTATCCAGCTCATAGTTACCCGGCGTTGCCGAAACATAAATCGACTGCGGCGCCAGCGCTTCGAACTCTTCAAACTTCAGCGGACGGTTATCGAGCGCAGAAGGCAGGCGGAAGCCGTACTCCACCAGCGTCTCTTTACGCGCCCGGTCGCCACGGTACATACCGCCAATCTGCGGGATAGTCACGTGGGATTCGTCGATGACCAGCAGACCATCGGCCGGAAGGTAATCAAACAGCGTCGGCGGCGGCTCGCCGGGACCACGGCCGGAGAGAAAGCGCGAATAGTTTTCGATGCCGGAGCAGTATCCGAGCTCGTTCATCATCTCGAGATCGAACTGAGTACGCTGGCTCAAGCGCTGCTCTTCCAGCAGCTTGTTGTTGGCAAGCAACACCTTGCGGCGGTCTGCCAGCTCAACTTTGATCTCTTCCATCGCCTGAATAATACGCTCGCGTGGCGTCACGTAGTGCGTTTTCGGGTAGATGGTGAAGCGCTGAACGCCGGACTCCAGATGGCCGGTGAGCGGGTCAAACAACGACAGCCGCTCGACTTCGTCGTCAAAAAGCTCAATGCGTAGCGCCAGATCGTCGGACTCTGCCGGGAAGACGTCGATCACTTCGCCGCGGACACGGAAGGTCCCGCGCTGAAATGCCTGATCGTTACGGGTGTACTGCAGCTCAGTGAGACGTCGCAGGATACTGCGCTGATCGACAATCATCCCGACCGTCAGGTGCAGCATCATTTTCAGATACAGATCCGGATCGCCAAGGCCGTAGATGGCTGAAACCGACGCCACCACGATCACATCACGGCGCTCTAACAGTGCCTTGGTCGCAGAGAGTCGCATCTGTTCGATATGCTCGTTCACCGAGGCGTCTTTCTCGATGAAGGTATCCGAGCTCGGTACGTAGGCTTCCGGCTGGTAGTAATCGTAGTACGAGACGAAATACTCCACCGCGTTTTCCGGGAAGAACTCCTTCATCTCGCCGTAGAGCTGGGCCGCCAGCGTTTTGTTCGGCGCCAGTACCATAGTAGGACGCTGCAGATCGGCAATGACGTTAGCGATGGTAAAGGTTTTACCTGAGCCCGTTACGCCGAGCAGCGTCTGGTGCGCCAGGCCGTCCTCCAGACCCTCTTTCAGTTTGGCGATGGCCGCAGGCTGATCGCCTGAAGGGCGAAACGCGGAATGAAGTTTGAACGGTTTAGACATGGACAACGACCTGTGAAGGAGTGAACTGGCAGGTGACTAATTTTACTCGTCGCAGATAAATTTGCCAACCATTTATACTGGATATAAAAACAGTAACATATTATCGTATTTGTGTTACCCGCCCATCGTCAGCCTGACAAACGGGCAATTTCTCGTGACGGCGGGATAAAAAACCAGACAGCATCGGTTATCCCCAGAATTTTTTCTGGTTTAACATTTGTCAAGGTATGTAATGAAACTTTTGTGGCAGCCGGTGACACTTTTCTTACAGGCATTGCTTTTATCTAACTCATTAATTAAAAAAGAAAATATCCAAAAGCCGCCTTTCGCATCAATTCAGTCGCAAGCCGCATGCTCTCTCGTTTACCAGAGGTTTTCTAACCCTAATACACAAGGTTATCCACAGGAATAGTGGATAACTGTCTCCAGCCCATATCCCCCGCCTGACGGCAAAAATGGTCCGGCAGCGAAACGCCGGACATAAAAAAATATTATTGATAATTTTTGAGTTTTTTTCGCTTTAGACGTTGGCGAATATATGCGCGATCTGCTTCACATTTCTACAATTTTGTAGCGGTCAGGTGCTGAAGGTCGAGATATCCACCGAGGTCAGTTTGCGCAACATCTCCTTCAATCCACGGGATTTCTCCCAGAAGCGGCGCAGGCAACATACGCGTTAGCGTAGCCATATATTCTGCGTGTCGGCGTCCGGGTGGAACCACGTCGTTGGCAATCCAGCCTGCAAGATGTAAACCGGCCTGCAGTACTGCCTGGGCCGTCAGCACTGCATGGTTAATACAGCCAAGCTTAACGCCAACCACCAGAATCACCGGCAAGTGTTCTTGCTGCACCCAGTCGGCAAATGTCAGCACCGGTGACAACGGTGTGTACCAGCCCCCCGCACCTTCAACCAGCACCCACTCCGCGTCACTCTCAAGCGCTCGTAACCCGGCGGAAAGCACCGTGGCTTCAATGGGACGCCCTTCATCGGCGCTGATAATATGCGGCGAAGTCGGTTCGCCGAAGGTATAGGGGTTCACCTGTTCATAACACAGCGCTAGCGCGCTATTTCGCTGCAAGGCCAGCGCATCGCTATTACGTAACCCTTCGGCGGTCTGTTCACTACCGGAGGCGACCGGCTTATACCCTGCCGTCCGCCGCCCCAGACGATTCGCGGCCTGCAGCAGCGCACAGCTGGCGACCGTTTTCCCGACTTCCGTATCGGTACCGGTGACAAAATAACGTTCAGTCACGTTCAATCACTCCCCAGAAAAGATGGTAAGTCAGCGGGCAACCCCCGCCGTGCTGCGGCCATGCAAGCTGCAGTGCCTGTAGTTTTTGTCGCGTCAGAAGCCTGCTGGCACGCCCTTCATGCAGATGGGTGGCACCAATGCCTTTAAGCGAACGCATCGCGCTCATCGCGTCAGGGAAGCTCAGGGTGATGGATTCCAGCCTGGAACGCCCCCGCCATTCTGAGAGCGCCTCCTGGAGCCTCTCCTGCGCTAAAAAGCGGTTGGCATGAGGGTGTTCATCCACCGCCTGCCAGGCCTGATTCAGCTCCGGCAGAGAGCCGGCGGCAAGCGTGGTGAAGGCCAGTACTCCGCCAGGTTTTACCACTCGATACAGCTCCGCCAGCGCCGCGCCAAAATCATCGCACCACTGCACGGCAAGATTGCTCCAGACGAGGTCGAACTGCGCGTCCGGCAGCGGCAGTGATTCGATATCGCCGGTGATGTAGTGGTGCGCGGCCTGCTGCGCACGCGCCTGTTCAAGCATTTGTGAAGAGAGATCCAGCGCCGTTACCTGGCTCCCGCTCTCCCGCCACACCCGACTCACCGCGCCCGGACCGCAGCCCGCGTCCAGTACGTGCGCGAAATGGCGTTCTGGCAGCTGCGCCCGCAGCAGACTGGCGCTTTGTCGCTGCAGTTCATCATGCTGTAAATAGTGCGCCGCAGCGCGACCAAAGGCGGCGGCTACCGCCTGTTTATTGACCGGCGTCATGCAGCACCTCCAGTAAGCGGGCAATATCCTCAGGCTGATGGGCGGCGGTCAGCGTCAGACGCAGCCGCGCAGTACCCACCGGCACCGTCGGTGGACGAATCGCAGTGACCCAGCATCCCTTAGCGCGTAACCGCCCGGCAAGTTCCAGCGCCCGGGCATTTTCGCCGACGATCAGCGGCTGAATAGCGCTCCGGGAATCGGTGAGCGTCATGCCAGCCCCCTGCGCGCCCTCACGGAATGCGGCAATGTGCCCGGCAAGAGTGGCGCGACGCGCTTCCCCTTCTTCGCTACGAATAACCGCAAGCGCCGCCTGTAGCGCGACCGCCTGAGCAGCGGGCATAGCGGTGCTGTAGATGAGATGACGGGCAAACTGCAGCAGATAATCCGCCACGGACTCGCTACACAACACGGCGGCACCGCTGAGGCCAAAGGCTTTACCGAAGGTCACGACCAGCAATTCCGGGTGAACCCCCTGGGCATGACAGGAGCCGCGCCCCTGCTCGCCGGTGACGCCAATCCCATGTGCGTCATCCACCATCAGCCAGGCATCTGCCGCCCGGGCCGCCTGATGGATAGCCGCCAGCGGTGCCGAATCACCATCCATGCTGAAGATACCCTCGGTGATGGCAAGCTTCAGGCCGTCGGCATCGGCTTCCAGCAGGCGTTGCAGATGACCGGCATCGTTATGACTAAACCGGCGCAGCGTCGCCGGACTGAGGCTTGCGGCCTCCAGCAGCGAGGCGTGGCTAAGGCGGTCAGCCACCAGTTTGTCACCCTTTGCCGCAAGTGCGGCAATCAGCGCCTGGTTGGCGGCAAAACCGGAAATAAACAGCAGCGCACGCGGGTAGCCCAGCCAGTCGGCTAGGGCTTCTTCCAGCTGCTGATGCGCCACGGTATAGCCGCTGACGTGGCCAGAACCACCGCTACCCACCCCATAACGTGAAGCTCCGGTTTGCCAGGCACGAATACTCTCCGGGTGCTGACTCAGCCCCAGATAGTCGTTGCTGGAGAAATTGATCCAACGCTCGCCATCACGGCTTAACCACCGCCCGGCGCCCTGCTCCACGGCCTGACGACGGCGTAACGCATCGGCAGCCTGCCGTTCGTTCAGCGCCGCTGCAATCCGCTGTTGCCAGCTCATACTGTCGCCGCGTTGTAATACTGTTCGGTATCCGGTGAACGCAGCGCCTGCTCCAGCCGTTCCTGCTGTTCGTTATCGCCGGCGGTGACTTCCGTTTGCTGCGGATTCAGCCCCAGTTTGCGGAACAACAGCAGGTCTTTGTCCTCTTCCGGGTTTGGCGTCGTCAGCAGTTTGCAGCCGTAGAAAATGGAGTTGGCGCCCGCCATAAAGCACATTGCCTGAGTCTGCTCGTTCATCTGCTCACGGCCAGCAGAGAGACGCACATGCGAGGTGGGCATCATGATGCGCGCAACGGCGATAGTCCGAATAAATTCAAACGCATCCACGTCGTCGTTATCGGCAAGCGGTGTACCTTTGACCTTAACCAGCATGTTAATTGGCACGCTTTCCGGCGGGGTTGGCAAATTAGCCAACTGCAGCAGCAGACCCGCCCGGTCTTTCTCGGTTTCGCCGAGCCCAACGATGCCGCCAGAACATACTTTGATCCCGGCATCGCGCACTTTACCCAGCGTGTCCAGACGTTCCTGATAGCTACGGGTGGTGATGATGTTGCCGTAGAATTCCGGGGAGGTATCGAGGTTGTGGTTGTAGTAATCGAGCCCCGCGTGCGCCAGGCGCTGCGCCTGCTCATCGGAAAGCGTACCGAGGGTCATGCAGGCTTCAAGGCCCATAGCTTTCACGCCCTGCACCATTTGTTCGAGATACGGCATGTCGCGCTCGTGCGGGTTTTTCCACGCAGCCCCCATGCAGAAGCGGGTTGAGCCCGCGTTTTTCGCCTTACGGGCCGAGTCGAGCACCTGCTCCACTTCCATCAAACGCTCGGACTCGAGGCCTGTTTTGTAGCGCGCGCTCTGCGGGCAATATTTACAGTCTTCCGGGCAGGCACCGGTCTTAATTGACAGCAGCGTGCTGACCTGGACCTGGCGTGGATCGAAATGCTGGCGGTGCACCTGTTGCGCTTCAAACAGCAGTTCCAGCAGTGGTTTATTAAATAACTCAGTAACTTGCGACATCGTCCAACGTGTGTGGTGAGCCATTGGCATCTCCAAAAGGGGTTTTGTTAATTTTCGCTTCGGTGTAAACTCGTAAACCTAAAACTTTTCAATTTGGTTTACAAGTCGATTATGACAATGGACGATCTCGCTTTCGATCAGCGCCACATCTGGCACCCTTACACCTCAATGACCCAGCCGCTACCGGTTTATCCCGTGGTTTCGGCGCGCGGCTGCGAGCTTGAGCTTGCCAGCGGCGAAAATCTGGTCGACGGTATGTCCTCCTGGTGGGCGGCTATTCACGGCTACAACCACCCACGTCTCAACGCGGCAATGAAAGCCCAGATTGACCAGATGTCGCACGTGATGTTTGGTGGCATTACCCATCCGGCCGCCGTTGCGCTGTGTCGTCGCCTTGTGGCGATGACGCCGAAAGCATTAGAGTGCGTCTTCCTTGCCGACTCCGGCTCCGTCGCCGTTGAAGTGGCGATGAAGATGGCGCTGCAGTACTGGCAGGCGAAAGGCGAGCCGCGCCAGCGTTTTCTCACTTTCCGCAACGGCTATCACGGCGATACCTTCGGGGCGATGTCGGTCTGCGATCCGGACAACTCGATGCACAGTCTGTGGAAGGGTTATCTGCCGGAAAACCTGTTCGCGCCGGCACCGCAAAGCCGTTTCGACGGCGAATGGGACGAGCTGGATATGGTGGCATTTGCTCGCCTGCTGGCGGCACATCGACAGGAAATCGCGGCGGTCATTTTAGAGCCGGTGGTTCAGGGCGCTGGCGGGATGCGGATGTACCACCCGCAGTGGCTCAAACGTATTCGTCAGATGTGCGACCGGGAAGGGATTTTGCTTATTGCCGACGAAATTGCCACCGGCTTTGGCCGCACCGGCAAACTGTTTGCCTGCGAACATGCGGACATCACGCCGGATATTCTGTGCCTTGGTAAGGCGCTGACCGGCGGTACGATGACCCTTTCCGCCGCTATCACCACCCGTGAAGTGGCAGAGACCATCAGCAACGGCGAAGCAGGCTGCTTCATGCACGGCCCCACCTTTATGGGCAATCCGCTGGCCTGCGCCGTGGCCAATGAAAGCCTTGCCATTCTTGAGAGCGGTGAGTGGCAAACCCAGGTGGCGACAATTGAAGCGCAGCTCACGCAGGAGCTTGCTCCGCTTCGCGATAACGAACTTGTTGCGGATGTACGTATTCTTGGCGCCATTGGCGTGGTGGAAACCCGCGAGCCGGTCAATATGGCGCGCCTGCAGAAATTCTTCGTCGAACAAGGGGTGTGGATCCGCCCGTTTGGCAAGCTGATTTACCTGATGCCACCGTATATCATTGCGCCGGAGCAGCTCTCGCAGCTGACTGCCGCTGTCGCAAAGGCGCTGGACGACCGCGCGCTGTTCAGCCGCTAGAAAGTGAAAGCCCGGCACAGGCCGGGCGTTTTATTTATGATTCAGTGACGGCCTCAGTGGCGCGTTTCTTTGCCCGGGTGAACCATACCACCGTCAGCAATGCCAGCCACACCAGCCCGGCGATGAGCGCCATGCGGGTCTCTTCAAACCAGCCAAGCACCACAATTACCAGCCCCATAAACAGCAGCGTCAGAACAGGTGCCACCGGCCAGAACGGCACCGGGAAGGCAATCTCCGCCTTTTCAGCAGCGGTCATGCTGCGGCGCATGGCAAAGTGGGAGAGCAGGATCATCAGCCATACCCAGATAGTTGCGAAAGCGGCAAGCGAGGCGATAAGCACGAAAATCTGCTCCGGAATCAGCCAGTTCAGCACCACCGCCGCCAGCAGCGAGCCACCCATCACCACCACCGTCATCCACGGCACGCCGTTGCTGGCAATGCGCAGGAAGCTTTTCGGCGCCATCCCCTCTTTCGCCATGCCGTACATCATGCGGCCCGCGCCAAAAATGTCGCTGTTAATGGCTGAAATGGTGGCGCTGATAACGATGATGTTAAGAATGTTTGCCGCAGCAGGGATCCCCAGGCCGCTAAAAATCAGCACAAACGGGCTACCCTGCTGGCCGATACTGTTCCACGGGAAAATCGCCATCAGCACCATCAGCGTACAGACGTAAAACAGCACGATGCGCAGTGGGATAGTGTTGATGGCCTGCGGGATAACCTTCTTCGGATCCTGCGCTTCTGCCGCAGTAATACCGATAATTTCGATGCCGCCAAAGGCGAACATCACGATCCCGAGCGAGGCTATCACCCCTTCCCAGCCGTTAGGCGCAAAACCACCGTGCGACCACAGGTTCGAAAGCCCGGTGGCCGGGAAAGCATGCCCGAAGCCGAAGAACATGATCCCGGCACCGGCGGCAATCATGGCAATAATCGCCGCCACTTTTACCAGTGACAGCCAGAACTCCATTTCACCGAAAATACGCACGTGGCAAAGGTTCATCGCACCGATAAAGCAGATGATACTCATCACCCAGATCCAGCGCGGAACGTCGGGGTACCAGAGCCCCATATAAATGCCAAACGCGGTGACGTCGGCAAGACAGACGATGACCATCTCAAAGGTATAGGTCCAGCCGGTGATGAACCCGGCCAGCGGCCCGAGATAGTGACGAGCATAGCTGCCAAATGAGCCGGAGATAGGGTTGCGTACCGCCATCTCACCGAGCGCACGCATAACGATAAAGACCGCAGCCCCACCGATGAGATATGCCAGCAGTACCGCAGGCCCGGCAGTCTGGATAGCAGCGGCAGAACCATAGAATAACCCGGTACCGATAGCGGAGCCGAGTGCGATGAAGCGAATATGACGGGCGTTAAGCCCGCGCAGCAGATGGGGCTTGTTGTTGTGTTGTTGCATTTGCGAGTGTCCTGATAATTGTTTTATGACGGCATAAATGCGTGTAGAGCGGCCTGGGGGCGGAACTCCCCCAGGCTACAGGTACAGAAACAACGTTGGTAAGTTAGTTTTGGCTGGGCAATACAGCAGGCAGCAGTTTCGTCAGGTGACGTTGTGCCAAAAGCGCAGTAGCAACTTCAATATCGGGTGCGAAATAACGGTCTTTGTCGTAGTGAGAAACCTGCTCGCGCAGCAGCTGGCGCGCCTGCTCCAGCAGCGGGCTGGTCGCCAGGCCTTCACGCATATCCAGGCCCTGACAGGCAGACAGCCATTCCACCGCGATCACACCGCGGGTGTTGGCGGCCATTTCCCATAAGCGACGTCCGGCCGCAGGCGCCATCGAGACATGGTCCTCCTGGTTTGCTGAGGTCGGCAGGCTGTCGACGCTGTGCGGGTGCGACAAAGCTTTGTTCTCACTCGCCAGCGCCGCAGCGGTGACCTGAGCAATCATAAAGCCGGAGTTTACCCCACCATTTTTCACGAGGAACGGCGGCAGCTGCGACATATGGCTGTCCATCAGCAGCGCAATACGGCGTTCTGCCAGAGAACCAATTTCGGCAATCGCCAGCGCGATGTTATCTGCCGCCATCGCGACCGGTTCCGCGTGGAAGTTCCCGCCGGAGATCACTTCGTTCTCGGCGGCAAACACCAGTGGGTTATCGGAAACGGCGTTGGATTCCGTCAGCAGCACTTCTGAGGCATAGCGCAGTTGGGTCAGGCAAGCGCCCATCACCTGCGGCTGGCAGCGCAGAGAGTACGGATCCTGCACTTTGCTACAGTTGTGGTGCGACTGCGAAATGGCGCTGTCGTCGGTCAGTACGTGGCGATACAGTGCGGCGGCATCAATTTGCCCACGCTGGCCGCGCACTTCATGAATACGGGCATCAAACGGACGACGTGAGCCCAGCGCCGCTTCGGTAGTCAAAGCACCGCACACTACCGCAGAGGCAAAGAGATCTTCCGCTTCAAACAGGCCGCGCAGCGCAAACGCGGTGGAAGTTTGCGTGCCATTAAGCAGCGCCAGCCCCTCTTTGGCCGCCAGGGTCAGCGGCTGCAGCCCGGCTTTTTTCAGCGCTTCGGTGGAAGGCAGCCACTCACCCTGCCAGCGGGCTTTACCTTCACCCAGTAAGGTCAGTGACATATGCGCCAGCGGCGCCAGGTCACCGGAAGCACCAACGGAGCCTTTCGCCGGGATCCACGGATAAACGCCAGCGTTGACCATTGCCACCAGCGTCTGGATAACCTGCAAACGAATGCCGGAAAAACCGCGCGCCAGGCTGTTGATTTTCAGCACCATGATAAGGCGCACCATCGCATCATCCAGCGGCTCACCCACGCCCGCCGCATGAGACAGCACCAGCGAGCGCTGCAGATTTTCTAAATCTTCATTGGCAATACGCGTGGAGGCCAGTAGACCAAATCCGGTGTTGATCCCATAAGCGGTACGCCCTTCTGCCATAATCGCATTGACGCAGGCCACGCTTTCATTGATGGCAGCAAAGGCGCCGTCGTCGAGCGTCAGGTGCAGCGGCTCATTATAAACATCGCGCAGCTGCGCCAGAGTCAGTTTGCCAGGAGTCAGTGTTAAGGTTTTCATAATTAGCGATGCCCCTGCGTTGCGGCGACCATAGGAAGATTGAGCCCCTGTTCGGCGGCACAGTCGATTGCAATATCGTACCCGGCGTCGGCGTGACGCATTACCCCGGTTGCCGGATCGTTGTGCAGCACACGTGCGATACGCGCTGCGGCTTCGTCGGTACCGTCACAGACGATAACCATGCCAGAGTGCTGGGAGAAGCCCATTCCTACGCCACCACCGTGGTGCAGCGACACCCAGGTCGCACCGCTCGCGGTATTCAGCAGCGCATTCAACAGCGGCCAGTCAGAAACGGCGTCGGAACCATCGCGCATGGCTTCAGTTTCACGGTTAGGGCTGGCCACTGAGCCAGAATCCAGGTGGTCACGACCGATAACGATCGGCGCAGAAACTTCACCGCTGCGTACCATTTCGTTAAAAGCGAGGCCAAGCTTTTGACGCCACTCCAGACCCACCCAGCAGATACGTGCAGGGAGTCCCTGGAAGCTGATGCGCTCGCGCGCCATATCCAGCCAGTGGTGCAGGTGCTTATCATCTTTGATGATTTCTTTGACTTTGGCATCGGTTTTATAGATGTCCTGCGGATCGCCTGACAGCGCTACCCAGCGGAACGGACCGATACCCCGGCAGAACAGCGGACGGATATAGGCAGGAACGAAGCCCGGGAAATCGAACGCATTGCTGACGCCCATCTCTTTGGCCATCTGGCGAATGTTGTTGCCGTAGTCAAAGGTCGGAACACCCTGTTTGCTGAAAGCGAGCATCGCGCTAACGTGCTCTGCCATCGAACGCTTGGCCGCTTCAACGGTGCCCTGCGGATCGGATTCCGCTTTACGCTGATACTCTTCCCACGTCCAGCCCTGTGGCAGGTAGCCGTGCAGCGGATCGTGCGCGCTGGTCTGGTCGGTGACCATGTCCGGGCGTACGCCGCGTTTTACCAGCTCCGGCACGATATCAGCCGCGTTGCCGCACAGCGCGATGGACACAGCTTTGCCTTCTGCGGTGTATTTTTTGATACGCGCCAGCGCGTCGTCGAGCGAGGTTGCCTGCTCATCCACATAGCGGGTGCGCAGACGGAAATCGATACGGCTCTGCTGGCATTCAATGTTCAGGGAACAGGCACCCGCGAGGGTTGCCGCCAGCGGCTGCGCGCCGCCCATACCGCCCAGACCGGCGGTTAATACCCAACGCCCCTGCAGGTTGCCGTTGTAGTGCTGACGGCCGGCTTCTACGAAGGTTTCGTAGGTGCCCTGCACGATGCCCTGGCTACCGATGTAGATCCAGCTGCCCGCGGTCATCTGGCCGTACATGGCGAGGCCCTTAGCATCAAGCTCGTTGAAGTGCTCCCAGGTCGCCCAGTGTGGAACGAGGTTGGAGTTGGCAATCAGCACGCGCGGTGCGTTGCTGTGGGTTTTAAATACGCCCACCGGCTTGCCGGACTGCACCAGCAGCGTTTCATCCTCTTCAAGCTTCGTCAGCGCGTTGACGATAGCGTCATAGCATTCCCAGTTGCGTGCCGCACGACCGATGCCGCCGTAAACAACCAGCTCATTCGGGTTTTCCGCTACGTCCGGGTCCAGATTGTTCATCAGCATGCGCAGCGGCGCTTCGGTCAGCCAGCTTTTGGCAGTCAGCTCTGTGCCGCGCGGGGCGCGGATCTCCTGCTGGCGATATTTGGTTTGCGACATCGTTGTTCTCTCCTCTGGGGAACCTGTGAATGTATAAACACATATACTTGTCTATACAATTGCGCGCAAGCGTACTTTTAACAAGCTGGATACATTTTTGTTATATTGCGTCAGCAATCACGCTTTTGCTGACGCAGAGAGATCAGGAGCTGAAATGGCCCTGTAGACGGTAGCGGTTGCCGGGGAAAAGCAGGCTGGCATGGGAGACAATATGCGAGGTAGACCAGGTACGGCGGCGGATGAGCAGGCAGGGGTCATGCTCTTTGATATGTAACAAGCGGCAATCTTCCGGCGCAGCGGCGACGGCTTCCACGATGTGCTCCCCTTCGGTCAGCGGTGCAATCAGTGACAGATAAGCATGCGGCGTGGTGGTGGTGTAATCCTGCTGCAGATAATCAGGCACTACCGCGGCGTTGACGATACGATCTTCAATCTGCACCGGGATGTCGTTTTCGAAATGCACCATCCTTGAATGGAAAATACGCGTCCCCTCCTCCACCTCCATGGCCGCCGCCTGGGTGAAGTCGGCGCGGGTCTCTTCGAGCAGCAGCACTTCACAGCGGTGCTGGTGGTGACGGGCGGTGATCTCATCAGCAATGCTGCGGATCTCAAACAACGCCGATTGCCCCTTTGGCTCCGCCACAAAGGTACCAACCCCCTGCAGGCGGACCAGTAAGCCTTCATCCGTCAGTTCGCGCACCGCACGGTTGACCGTCATCCGGCTGAAACCAAACTGCGCAACCAGCTCGGCTTCCGACGGAATACGGTCATGCGGCTGCCAGACTCCCGCGTAAATTTTCTCACTGATAGCCTGCTTCACTTTTTCATAAAACGGCACCGGCGCGCTGGCGGGTGCGGGTCGGGGTCTGGGTGAATACATAGCGCTGGCGTTCCTTTTGTCTGACATCGTCGGCGAATTCAGCCGAGTATATACTCATAATCAGTTAACGCGGTGGTCATCCTTACCACCAGTGTAAAATTTGCCATGCGAGACGAGCCGCAACTTTCGCTCCTTGTCCTTCACGGTCGAAGGTTGGGTTAAATTCCACCAGGTCGACGGCCTGCAGTTTACCGCTGCGGCACAGCGGTTCGACTATCCGTAGCAGCTGCGCCAGCGGGATCCCAAGCGGCGCAGGTGCTGAGACCGCAGGCATTTCCCATGCCGGTAAGACATCAAGATCGATAGTCAGGTAGATGCGGTCGTAGCTGTCGATCGCCCGGGCAATTTCCGGCAGCGCCCGCGCCTCCATAGCGTTCAATACGTCGAGATCCTCAATCACCGTCACATGACGATGCGCCGCCTCGTCCCACAGCGCGGCGGTATTGGCCGCCAGGCTCGCGCCCATGCAGGTATAGTGGAAACCACGCTGCTGCGCCTCACAGTGCAGCGCCAGCTGGCGGAAAGGCGTACCGGAGCTTGCATGCGGGGCGTGGCGTAAATCCAGGTGCGCATCAAGGTTGATAATACCAATGCGCTCGTCGGGAAACGCATCCAGTACGGCGGAACCATGACCAAACGCGGTTTCATGTCCCCCACCAAGCACCAGGGTGCGCATCCCGGCCTGCTGGCAGGCCAGCGCCGCATCATGCAGCGCCTGCTGTGCGGCTTCCAGTTTTTCCGGCTCAGCGCGGATGTTACCCATCTCCACCAGCCGCTCATGACCACGGTGGCTGGCCATGTTCGCCAGCGCTTTACGCAGAACGTCCGGGCCTTGTGCCGCACCGGGCCGTCCCTGGTTGCGCTTCACCCCTTCGTCACATTCAAACCCCAACAGCGCGACCTTACCGCGATGGCTTTGCGGGGCGAAATCTCCGCCGTTGGCAATCGTCTGAAACAGGCGCAGCGCGTTGGGGGCTTCGTGGCTGTCATCACGCCCCTGCCAGAGTGAAGGGTCTACCGGTTGCCACAGATTCATGCTGTCACCTCACCACGGAAAATACGTTGCCAGAGCGGATTACGCCCTGGCTCATAAACCATTTCGACCGGGTGCTGAGCATCCCAGACGACAAAATCAGCCACAAAACCGGTTGCAAGCTGACCATGCGAATCCTGGCGCCCCAGCGCTCGCGCGGCGTGACGGGTCACCCCGGCCCAGGCCTCTTCCGGCGTCAGGCCAAACTTCACGCAGGCCATGTTCATTGAGAGATGCAGACTGGCAAACGGGCTGGTGCCCGGGTTGTAGTCGGTCGCAACCGCCATCGGCACCTGTAACTCTCGCAGCAGTGCAATAGGTGGTTTGCGGGTTTCATTGAGGAAATAGAACGCCCCCGGGAGCAGTACCGCCACCGTGCCGCCCTGCTGCATAGCGACCACGCCGTCACGTTCAAGATATTCAATGTGATCGGCAGAAAGCCCTTTGTAACGCCCGACCAGCTGCGCGCCGCCGAGGGATGAGAGCTGCTCCACGTGTCCCTTCACCGGAATGCCAAAATCGCAGGCGGTGCGAAACACGCGTTCCGTTTGCGCCGGGCTAAAACCGACGTTCTCGCAAAAAACATCCACCGCTTCGAACAGTTCTTTCTGCCACAGCGCAGGCAATATGGTGTCGCAGACCAGGGAGATGTATTCATCGGGGTTATCTCTATACTCCGGCGGCGTAGCGTGGGCCGCGAGCAGCGTACGGCTCACCTCGCACGGATTCGCCTGCGCCAGCGCCCCGGCGACCTGCAACATCTTCTCTTCGTTTTCCAGATCCAGCCCATAACCTGACTTGATCTCAATGGTGGTTACCCCTTCGCGCATCAGTCGATTCAGCCGTTCCTGAGCAAGCGACTGGAGCTGCTCTGCACTGCTCTCCCGGGTCGCCCGTACCGTCGAGTTAATGCCGCCGCCCGCCGCACTGATTTGCTGGTACGATACGCCGTTCAGCCGCTGCTCCCACTCCTGGGCACGGCTGCCACCAAAGATCAGATGGGTATGGCAGTCAATAAGACCCGGAGTGATGAGTCTCCCACCGACGTCGATTACGTTGGGCGCACTGGCAGGAATATCAGCATCAGCAACGATGGCGTGAATGTATCCTTCGCGCACGATAAGCGCATGATGGTCGAGCAGACCATAGGCCTGCGGACGTGACGGGTCGAGCGTTGCCAGGCGAGCGTTGCGCCAGATGCGGTCTTCTGCGGTCAGTTCAGTCATAATGTTCGCTTGTCATGGGTTGTATAGACATTTATTTTCATTACACCGAACTTGTCAACAAAGGCTTATAGAAATGTTGGTTTTTTGTGACTATCAGCCCCTCTTCGTGCGTCCTTTACGCACATCATGATGAACTTTTTACCGTTCGTGCTTCCCGTTTCGCTCAACTTAGTATAAAAAAGCAGGTTTTGAGGGACTTACTTTTCACTGACGACCAGGTCTGGAGCAACATGAACACATTTTCGGTTTCCCGTCTGACGCTGGCATTGGCTTTTGGCGTGACACTGACCGCCTGCAGCTCAACGCCACCCGATCAACAACCTTCCACTCAGGAAGCACCGGGTACGACGTCTCGCCCCATTTTAAGCGCCGCTGAAGCGAAAAATTTCACTCAGGCTCGCTATTTCACCGCGCTGGATCCAAAAGACGGTGCGTGGGATCCGTCGGCTATCAGCATTCCGGCTAAGCCTGATTTCGTGGTAGGACCGGCAGGTACTCAGGGCGTGACCCACACCACCATTCAGGCGGCAGTAGATGCAGCCATCGCGAAGCACTCAAGCAACCGTCTGTATATTGCGATTCTGCCGGGCGAATATCAGGGTACCGTGTACGTTCCGGCGGCACCGGGTAGCCTGACGCTTTACGGCACTGGCGAAAACGCCGCAGACGTGAAGATTGGCCTGGCTATTGATTCCGAAATCGACCCGAACACCTGGCGCCACCTGGTCAACCCGGCCGGGAAATACATGCCAGGCAAACCGGCGTGGTACATGTTTGACAGCTGCCAGAGCAAGCGTACCGCAACCGTCGGCGTGATGTGCTCTGCCGTGTTCTGGTCACAGAACAACGGCCTGCAACTGCAGAATATGACCATCGAAAACAATCTGGGCGACAGCGTAGATGCCGGAACTCACCAGGCCGTAGCGCTGCGTAGCGATGGCGATCAGGTACAGATTAATAAGGTGAACATTCTGGGTCGCCAGAACACCTTCTTCGTCACCAACAGCGGTGTACAGAACCGTCTGCAAAACGATCGTCAGACCCGAACGCTGGTAACCAACAGCTATCTGGAAGGGGATGTGGATATTGTTTCCGGCCGCGGTGCGGTGGTATTCGATAATACCGATTTCCGCGTAGTGAACTCCCGTACTCAGCAGGAAGCTTACGTGTTCGCTCCGGCCACTCAGTCGAACATCTTCTACGGCTTCCTCGCCATCAACAGCCGCTTTAACGCTGCCGGTGATAATGTGGCGCAGCTGGGACGCTCCCTTGACGTTGATGGCAACACCAACGGCCAGGTGGTTATCCGTGACAGCGCGATCAACGAAGGTTTCAACATGGCGAAGCCATGGGCTGATGCCGCCGTGTCTAAACGCCCGTACAGCGGAAATACCGGTGCAAAAGATGATAAAGGCGACATTCAGCGTAACCTGAACGACGGCCAGTTCAACCGCATGTGGGAATACAACAACCGCGGTCTGGGCAGCAAAGTCGTGGCGAACTAATACGTCATTTCTGACAGCAAAAGGGGGGATAATTCCCCCCTTATTTAGAACAGCAGATAATGATGAGCACGCTGCCGTTTACCAGGCGTTGACTACCACCCACATCGGGCCCTGACCTACGGCGTAGCGGCCTTTCTCTTTCAATAGCCCCTGTTCACCTTTAATCTCATACACGCCAATGTGATGAGATTTCTGGCCCGCAGCAATCACGTATTTACCGCTGTGATCGACGTTAAAGCCACGCGGCTGGGTTTCGGTCGGCTGGAAACCTTCCACTTCCAGCACGCTACCGTCTTCAGAAACACTGAACACGGTGATGAGGCTGGAAGTACGGTCGCAGGCGTAGAGATGACGCCCGTCCGGGGTAATATGGATATCCGCCGCCCAACGCACGCCGGTGAAATCCAGCGGCATCATGTCCAGCGTTTGCACGCACTCGATGTCGCCGTGCGGGTCATTCAGTTCCCAGACGTCAACCGAGCTGTTGAGCTCATTCACACAGTAGGCGTACTTCTGGTTCGGGTGGAACACCATGTGACGCGGACCAGCGCCTTCTACGGTGGTGACTTCCGCAGGCTCCTGCGCAACCAGCTTACCGTCGTCGCTCAGGGTGAAGAGGCAGATACGGTCCTGCTTGAGCGCCGGTACCCACAGGGTGCGGTTATCCGGGGAGATATTGGCTGAATGGCAGCCTTCAAGCCCTTCCACTACGTCAACCACACCGACAGGCAGGCCGTCTTCCAGACGCGTCACGCTCACGCAGCCTGCGTTGTAAGAACCACTAAACAGGAATTCACCCCGGTGATCGGTAGAGATATGCGTTGGGCTACCTGGCAGCGCTGATTCAGCGACCCAGGTCAACGCGCCGTCGTCCGGAGCAATACGATAGGCCAGCACGCGAAACTCAGGGCGAACACCAACGTACAGAAAACGTTTATCAGGGCTCACTACCATCGGCTGAACCTGACCCGGCACGTCAACCACCTGCACCAGTTTCAGCTCGCCGTCATGTTTCAGGCTCCAGACGTGGATCTGCTGGCTTTCCGGGCTGGCGGTATAAACGGTTTGTTTCATGAAAACTCCTTTCCTAAATGCTTAACTGCACGTGGAAGCAAAATACCAGGATAGACGGTTTTAGCGGTCAATGCTGTATAAATTTGTTGTACCGCCGTAACGGTGTACCATCAACAATTATGACTTTTTCAACATTAACCTGGACTACCTCATGACCTCTCGCGTGATTGCCCTTGATTTAGATGGAACCCTGCTAACCCCACAAAAAACGCTGCTCCCCGCCTCGCTCGAAGCGCTAAAGCGGGCTCGTGAAGCGGGTTATCAGTTGCTCATCGTCACCGGGCGTCACCACGTTGCCATTCACCCTTTTTATCAGGCACTGGCGCTCGATACACCTGCAATTTGCTGTAATGGCACCTATTTGTATGATTATCAGGCAAAAAAGGTGCTGGAAGCCTCCCCATTGCCGGTCAATAAAGCGCTGCAGGTCATTGAGCTGCTGCAGGAGCACGACATTCACGGTCTGATGTACGTTGACGATGCCATGATGTATGAGCGCCCGACCGGGCACGTGTTGCGCACCACCAACTGGGCGCAATCGCTGCCGCCGGAACAGCGCCCTACCTTTACCCAGGTTGCGTCTCTGGCGCAGGCTGCTCAGGACGTGAACGCGGTGTGGAAATTCGCGCTAACCGATGAAAACATGCCGAAACTGCGCGATTTTGTCAGCCATGTGGAGAAAACGCTGCAGCTGGAGTGCGAATGGTCGTGGCACGATCAGGTTGATATCGCTCGTCAGGGGAACAGCAAAGGTAAGCGTCTGACCCAGTGGGTTGAATCTCAGGGCTGGTCGATGAAAGATGTCGTTGCCTTTGGCGACAACTATAACGACATCAGCATGCTGGAAGCCGCTGGCACCGGCGTAGCAATGGGCAACGCCGACGATGCGGTCAAAACCCGCGCTAACGTGGTGATTGGCGACAATACCACTGACAGCATCGCTAACTTTATCTATAAAAACCTGCTCTGATTAAGAGGTAATAGAAACGCTCTTAATCTGGGTGTAGAGCCACAGGCCTGGTTTAATCCCCAGGTCGTCTCTGGCCCAGGGGCTGATGCGCGCCCACAGCGTGCGTCCCCCCACTTCCAGGCGTACTTCCACCTGCCCGTTGTCGTCGTAGCACTCCACCACTTTTCCGCGCAGTACGTTACGAATGCTGGTTTGCGTTGGCGGTTGCAGCACCAGCGACACGTCGGAAGCCTGAATGCGCACACGTACCGCGCTCTGCACCGGCTTATCGAGCTTATTCACCCACAGATGCTGATCGCCCAGCGCCAGCGCCGTCATCGCGTAATGTGGGTGGTGTTCCATCACGGTAACTTTCAGAATACTGCTCTGCTGATC
Source organism: Yokenella regensburgei ATCC 49455 (assembly GCF_000735455.1). Lineage (GTDB taxonomy): Bacteria > Pseudomonadota > Gammaproteobacteria > Enterobacterales > Enterobacteriaceae > Yokenella > Yokenella regensburgei. Next base: position 252,591 of record NZ_JMPS01000087.1, read on the forward strand.
CTGCGGCAGCCAGGGATGCATGACGCTGCTACCCCAGACATCTTCCAGATTACCGAAGGCTTTTACACTCCCCGCCTCCAGTACCAGCACCTTATCCGCCAGATGCAGGATCTCATCGAGCGAGTGGCTGACGTAGAGCATCGGAATATTAATTTCCCGCGCCAGACGCTGCAGATACGGCAGCAGTTCGCGTTTACGGGGAATATCGAGCGAAGCCAGCGGCTCATCGAGTAGCAATAATTCGGGAGCCGTCAGCAGGGCACGGCCGATAGCCACCCGCTGCTTTTCTCCGCCCGACAGACTCCCCGGCAGCCTGTCCAGCAGAGCTTCAATTCCGAGTAGTTCCACCAGCTTGTCAAACTGTCCGGCCATGCTTTTCGCCATGCCATAGCGCAGGTTGCCGCGCACTTTGTAGTGCGGGAACAGACGCGCATCCTGAAATACATAGCCGATGCGGCGTTTATCCGGCGACAGACAGATGCCTTTTTCCACGTCGTTCAGTACACGATCGTTGAGCACGATCCGCCCTTCCTGTGGACGAGTCAGGCCGCTAATCGCGTTAATCAGCGAGGTTTTCCCGGCTCCCGAGACGCCAAAAACCGCCGTAATACCAGAAGCCGGAAGCGTTTCGTTGATATTCAGGCGGCAGGTGCCCAGGGTTTGAGTAAAGTTGAGTTCCAGCATGATTACTTCCCTGTCCGTTCGCGGCTAAGGCGGGCCAGCCATTCCGAAACCAGCAGAGAAACCAGCGCCAGCACAATAGAAATCACGCACAGACGAGCCGCAGCACCTTCGCCACCCGGGGTCTGAATCAGCGTATACATCGCTGAAGGAATGGTGCGTGTTTCACCAGGGATGTTGGATACGAAGGTAATGGTCGCACCAAATTCGCCCAGCGAGCGGGCAAACGCCAGCACGGTGCCAACGATAATGCCCGGCAGCATCAGCGGTAAGGTGATAGTGAAAAATACCCGCCAGCGTCCGGCGCCCAGCGTTCGGGCAGCCTGTTCAAGCTTGACGTCGACGCCTTCCAGCGCAAGGCGAATGGCGCGCACCATTAGCGGGAACGACATCACCGCCGCTGCCAGCACGGCGCCGCGCCAGCTGAAGGCAAAGGTGATCCCAAACCAGTCGTACAGCCAGGAACCGATGAATCCGCGTCGCCCCATGGCAATCAGCAGCAGATAGCCCACCACGACCGGCGGCAACACGAGAGGAAGATGGATAACGCTGTCGAGCAGCGCTTTGCCTGGAAATTTACGCCTTACCAGCAACCAGGCCATGAAGATCCCAAATGGCAGGCTGATAACCACCGCCAGGGATGAAACTTTCAGGCTCAGCAGAACCGCCTGCCATTCAGGATCCGACAAAATCATTAGTGCGTTGTAAACCCGTATTGTTTAAAGATGGCAGAGGCCTGCGGCCCTTTCAGGTAGTCATAAAAAGCGCTCACGGTGGCATTCTTATGACCTTCCACGATGGCTATCGGATATTCTACCTTTTTATGTGAATCTTCCGGGAAGGTCCCGATCACTTTTACGCCTTTGCTGGCGACCGCGTCGGAGCCGTAGACAATGCCTAACGGCGCTTCGTTACGCTCTACCAGCGCCAGCGCGCCGCGCACGTCTTCCGCCGGAGCCAGTTTCGGTGACAGCGTCTCCCACGCGCCAAGTTTCTGCAACGCTTCTTTGGCATAAATACCCGCCGGAACGTGTTCCGGATCGCCTACCGCCAGACGGCCGCCCTTGAGCAGGCTGGTCCAGTTGGTTTTAGCATCGATGGTGATGTCACCCTGTTCGCTGGCCTTAGGTGCCACAACCACCAGGCTATTGCCAAGCAGCGTTTCACGGCTGGCAGTATCGATGGCCTTTTTGTCTACCGCGTAATCCATCCATTTCTGATCGGCAGAAATGAACAGGTCGGCAGGTGCACCAGCTTCAATCTGGCGAGCGAGTGTTGAAGAAGAGGCGAACGACGATACCACATCAACGTTCTTCTCTTTTTTGTACTCTTTGGCGATATCCTGCATTGCGTTAGTCAGCGAGGCTGCCGCAAATACCGTAATTTTGGCGTCAGCCGCCAGCGCCTGACCGGCGACAGAAAGTGTTAACGTTGCCCCGGCGAAAAGGCGTAACCATGTACGTGCCATGTGTAGCTCCTGTGAGTGTCGTTATGTATGGAATAATATAACGAGAAGAGCGTGCTTTTCATAGCGCCGCGCGCTACCGCATTGTGGGTAATGTGATGATTATCGGCAAAAAAGGCGGGAACTTAAATGTAAAACACCCGGCATAGCCGGGTGTTCTGGTAATCAGTGATTCTGATGGGGGCGGTCTTTATGGCCAACGTTAGAAAAGACGTTAAACACTTCACCAAGACCGTAGATCAGCCCCATGATGATAGCCATCACCACGGGAACCATGATTACGGCAAATACCAGGCTTTTCAATAACTCTAACATGGTCGACTCCAGACATTGTGATTAGGCTATTTTAACGCGATATTCGCAAAAAACACCTCCGTTTTGTGCGGTAGGCTTTGACCGTGCCCGCAAATGAGTGACAATGCCCTTTCTCATCCGGTTAACCAGGATTTTGTTATGCAAGCCGAAATTCTTCTGACACTTAAACTGCAGCAACGCCTCTTTGCCGATCCGCGCCGTATTGCGTTGCTCAAGCAAATAGAACTGACCGGCTCCATCAGCCAGGGCGCGAAGAATGCCGGCATCAGCTACAAGAGTGCCTGGGATGCCATCAACGAGATGAACCAGCTAAGCGAGCAATCCCTGGTAGACAGAGCCACCGGCGGCAAAGGCGGCGGTGGCGCGGTGCTGACGCGCTACGGTCAACGGCTTATCCAGCTCTACGATCTGCTGGCCCAAATTCAGCAAAAAGCGTTCGATGTCCTGAGCGACGACGATGCCCTGCCGCTTGATAGCCTGTTGGCGGCCATTTCCCGCTTTTCCTTACAGACCAGCGCCCGTAACCAGTGGTTTGGCACCGTAACCGCACGGGATCATAGCCAGGTTCAGCAACACGTCGAGGTGCTACTGGCCGACGGCAGTACACGCCTTAAAGTTGCGTTAACGGCGCGTAGCAGCGAACGTCTGGCCCTTGAAGAAGGTAAAGAGGTGCTGGTGCTGCTGAAAGCACCATGGGTGGGTATCACGCAGAACAAGCAGGAAGCCGCTCATGCTGACAACCAACTGGCTGGCCGTATCAGCCATATCGAGTGCGGCGAGGAGCAGTGCGAAGTCCTGATGACCCTGCCGGACGGCCAGACCCTGTGCGCGACTATCCCCCGCGAACATGCGCAGGATCTGCAGGAAGGCGCCGAGGTCACAGCATATTTCAACGCCGATCGCGCCATCATCGCCACGTTATGCTGATGCACTGACCCGCCATTGACAATGTTTGGCGGAAAACGTATCCCTGTGGCTACAGATGCAAAAACCGGGATACATCATGTCATCATTGCAGATTTTGCAAGGCACGTTTCGCCTTAGCGATACCAGAACGCTGAAAATCGATAACCTGAGCCTGCGCGCTGGCGAAAGCTGGGCGTTTGTTGGCAGCAACGGCAGCGGCAAATCAGCGCTGGCGCGGGCGCTGGCCGGAGAGCTCCCCCTGCTTTCTGGTTCACGTGAATCAACCTTTAACCGGGTCACCCGCCTGTCGTTTGAGCAGTTACAGAAGCTGGTCAGCGATGAGTGGCAGCGCAATAACACCGACCTGCTGAGTCCCGGTGAAGAGGATACCGGGCGCACCGCCGCCGAGATTATTCAGGAGGATATTCACTCCCCCGAGCGCTGCGCGCTGCTGGCTGAACGCTTCGGTATTACAGGCCTGTTGAATCGCCGCTTTAAGTACCTCTCCACCGGCGAAACCCGTAAAACGCTGCTCTGTCAGGCGCTGATGTCCGAGCCCGACCTGCTGATCCTCGATGAACCTTTTGACGGTCTGGACGTTGCCTCCCGTCGGCAGCTCGCCCTGCTGCTGGAAACACTGAACAATGAGGGTTATACCCTCGTGCTGGTGCTCAACCGCTTTGATGAAATTCCTGAATTTGTTCCGCAGGCCGGTGTGCTTGCAGATTGCACGCTTAGCGAAGCCGGTGAGAAAAAGACGCTGCTGGAGCAGGCGCTGGTCGCACAGCTGGCGCACAGTGAGAAGCTCGATGGTATCACTCTGCCCGAGCCCGATGCGCCCGCAGCACGCCTGTCGCTCCCGGATAATGCCCCGCGTATTGTGCTAAATGATGGCGTGGTCTCGTACGACGATCGCCCGATCCTCAACCACCTTAGCTGGCAGGTTAACCCCGGTGAACACTGGCAGATTGTTGGCCCTAACGGTGCCGGAAAATCGACGCTGCTGAGCCTGGTGACCGGCGATCATCCCCAGGGTTACAGCAATGATTTAACCCTGTTCGGGCGCCGTCGCGGCAGCGGAGAAACCATCTGGGATATCAAAAAACACATTGGTTATGTCAGCAGCAGCCTGCATCTTGATTACCGGGTGAGTACGACGGTGCGTAACGTTATTTTATCGGGCTACTTTGATTCTATCGGCATTTATCAGGCCGTTTCCGATCAACAGCAAAAGCTGGTACAGCGCTGGCTTGCGATCCTTGGGATGGATAAACGTACCGCCGACGCACCGTTCCATAGCCTGTCGTGGGGACAGCAGCGGCTGGCGCTTATCGTCCGTGCGCTGGTCAAACACCCAACGTTGCTGATTCTGGACGAACCGTTACAAGGGCTCGATCCACTCAACCGCCTGCTGGTACGTCGCTTTGTGGATGTACTGATTGGCGAAGGAAAAACGCAGCTGCTGTTTGTCTCTCATCACGCTGAAGACGCGCCGGAGTGTATCACCCATCGGCTTGAGTTCGTCCCTGAAGGTAACAACTACCGCTACGCTATCGGCCGGCGTTAACTTACGGCACGGCACCACGGAGGCATCTCGCCTCCGTTTTTCAGATAAAGGGCATCTCTCTCCCCTCTATACCTTGTTTTATAATGAGAAAATCTCTGCTACAAGCGTTGGTAAATTTAGTGTAAACGATTCCACTAATATATCCCATGTCACACTTTTGACTTCTCTGTTATGCTAGGATTTTAACATACCATATGCCTAATGGAGCGAATCATGAGAGTACTGGTAACGGGTGGTAGCGGTTACATAGGAAGCCATACCTGCGTGCAGCTGCTGCAACAGGGTCATGACGTCATCATTCTTGATAATCTGTGTAACAGTAAGCGCAGCGTCTTGCCGGTGATTGAGCGCCTGAGTGGTAAAAGCGCCACGTTTGTTGAGGGTGATATTCGCAATGAAGCTCTGATGACGGAGATTCTGCACGATCACGCGATTGATACGGTGATTCATTTCGCCGGTCTGAAAGCGGTGGGCGAATCCGTCGCCAAACCCCTCGAGTATTATGACAACAACGTCAACGGCACTCTGCGACTGATTGCCGCTATGCGTGCGGCAAACGTTAAGAACTTCATTTTTAGCTCCTCCGCGACCGTCTACGGCGACCAGCCGAAGATCCCATACGTAGAGAGCTTCCCGACCGGCACCCCGCAAAGCCCTTACGGCAAAAGCAAGCTGATGGTAGAGCAGATCCTGACCGATCTGCAAAAGGCACAGCCAGACTGGAGCATCGCCCTGCTGCGTTACTTCAACCCGGTTGGCGCACATCCATCGGGAGATATGGGGGAAGATCCGCAGGGTATCCCGAATAACCTGATGCCGTATATCGCCCAGGTGGCGGTTGGCCGCCGTGAGTCTTTAGCCATTTTCGGCAACGACTACCCGACAGAAGACGGCACCGGCGTGCGTGACTACATCCACGTGATGGATCTCGCCGATGGCCACGTGGCCGCCATGGAAAAACTGGCCGGGAAACCGGGCGTACATATCTACAACCTTGGCGCCGGAGTGGGCAGCAGCGTACTGGACGTCGTGAACGCATTCAGTAAAGCCTGCGGCAAACCGGTGAATTACCATTTCGCACCGCGTCGCGACGGCGACCTGCCTGCTTACTGGGCTGATGCCACAAAAGCAGACCAGGAGCTGAACTGGCGCGTGACCCGCAACCTTGAGCAAATGGCGCAGGACACCTGGCACTGGCAGTCCCGTCATCCTCAGGGCTATTCAGACTAAGGAACCGAACGTAATGGAGCACTTTAATCCCGTCGATCACCCGCACCGTCGCTTTAACCCGCTGACGGGTCAGTGGATCCTCGTTTCCCCGCACCGCGCGAAGCGTCCCTGGCAGGGGGCGCAGGAAACGCCAGCAAAGCAAACGCTGCCGAACCACGATCCCGACTGCTTTCTGTGTCCGGGCAATACGCGTGTCACGGGTGATAAGAATCCGGATTATCCGGGTACCTATGTTTTCACTAACGACTTTGCGGCGCTGATGACGGATACGCCGGCAGCGCCAGAAAGCGATGACCCGCTAATGCGCTGCCAGAGCGCACGTGGTACCAGCCGCGTGATCTGCTTCTCTCCCGACCACAGCAAAACGCTGCCGGAACTGAGCCTCAGTGCGCTGGAAGAAGTAGTTAAAACCTGGCAGCAGCAAACCGCCGAGCTGGGGGAAACCTGGCCGTGGGTGCAGGTTTTTGAAAACAAAGGCGCGGCGATGGGGTGCTCCAACCCTCACCCACACGGCCAGGTGTGGGCCAATAGCTTCCTGCCGAACGAAGTGGAGCGCGAAGACCGTCTACAGCGCGAGTACCACCAGCAGCACGGCACACCAATGCTGTTCGACTACGTGCAGCGTGAGCTGGCAGACGGTAGTCGTACGGTAGTGGAAACCGAACACTGGCTGGCGGTGGTGCCCTACTGGGCAGCCTGGCCATTTGAGACCCTGCTGCTGCCGAAAGCGCACGTCCTGCGCATCACCGAACTCACCGACGCGCAGCGCAGCGACCTTGCCCTGGCGTTGAAAAAGCTGACCAGCCGCTACGACAACCTGTTCCAGTGCTCTTTCCCCTACTCGATGGGCTGGCACGGCGCACCGTTTAACAATGACAGCCACGCGCACTGGCAACTGCACGCCCATTTCTACCCGCCGTTGTTACGCTCGGCCACCGTGCGTAAATTTATGGTCGGTTATGAAATGCTGGCGGAAACCCAGCGCGATCTCACGGCAGAACAGGCGGCTGAACGTCTGCGTGCCGTCAGCGATATTCATTTTCGCGAGTCCGGAGAATAACAATGAGTCTGAAAGATAAAACCCAATCCCTGTTTGCCGAAATTTTCGGCTACCCTGCAACTCTTACAATCCAGGCCCCTGGCCGCGTCAATCTGATTGGCGAACACACCGACTACAACGACGGCTTCGTTCTGCCCTGCGCCATTGATTACCAGACGGTTATCAGCAGCGCAGCCCGTAACGACCGTATCGTGCGCGTTATCGCCGCCGACTACGACAACCAGACGGATGAGTTCTCACTCGATAAGCCGATCGTCGCCCACGACACCCAGCAGTGGTCCAACTACGTGCGTGGCGTGGTGAAACATCTGCAGCAACGCAACAACAGCTTCGGCGGCGCAGACCTGGTGATTAGCGGTAACGTGCCGCAGGGCGCGGGCCTGAGCTCCTCTGCCTCGCTTGAAGTGGCGGTCGGCACCGTATTCCAGCAGCTGTATCATCTGCCGCTCGACGGCACGCAGATAGCTCTGAACGGTCAGGAAGCCGAAAACCAGTTTGTCGGCTGCAACTGCGGCATCATGGATCAGCTGATCTCAGCGTTAGGGAAAAAAGACCACGCCCTGCTGATTGACTGCCGCTCTCTTGGCAGCAAAGCCGTTTCCATGCCGGAAGGCGTTGCCGTGGTTATCATCAACAGCAACTTCAAACGTACGCTGGTTGGCAGCGAGTACAACACCCGTCGCCAGCAGTGCGAAACCGGTGCACGTTTCTTCCAGCAACCGGCACTGCGCGATGTAACGCTCGAACAGTTTAACGCCGTGGCCCACGAGCTGGATCCGCTGGTAGCCAAACGCGTTCGTCATATTCTGACGGAAAACGCGCGCACCGTAGAAGCAGCAACGGCGCTGGAGAAAGGCGATCTCAAACGTATGGGTGTGCTGATGGCGGAGTCTCACGCGTCCATGCGCGATGATTTTGAAATCACCGTACCGCAAATCGATACGCTGGTCGAAATAGTGAAAGCCGCTATTGGCGACCGGGGCGGCGTGCGTATGACCGGCGGTGGCTTCGGCGGCTGCGTGGTCGCGCTGGTGCCGGAAACAATGGTCGATACGGTGCAGAAAGCCGTTGCCGAACAGTATGAAGCCAAAACCGGCATTAAAGAGACCTTCTACGTCTGCAAACCGTCACAAGGAGCTGGCCGTGCTGAATGAAACTCCGGCGCAGGCCCCCGATGGCCTGCCCTTTCGCCTGCTGACTCTACGCAATAGCGCAGGGATGGTGATCACCGTAATGGACTGGGGCGCCACGTTGCTTTCCGCACGTGTACCGCTTTCTGATGGTAGCGTCCGCGAAGCGCTGCTGGGCTGCGCCAGTCCGGAACAATATACCGACCAGGCCGCTTTTCTCGGCGCCTCCGTGGGTCGTTACGCCAACCGCATCGCCGACAGCCGCTACACGTTCGAAGGTGAAACGGTCACCCTGCTACCGAGCCAGGGCGTAAACCAGCTGCATGGCGGCCCGGAAGGCTTTGACAAACGCCGTTGGCAGATTGTCAGCCAGAACGATACTGAAGTGCTGTTCGCGCTGGAATCAGCCGATGGCGATCAGGGTTTTCCGGGAAACCTCAGCGCAACGGCGCACTATCGCCTGACCGATGATAACCGCATCTCAATTACCTATCGCGCCACCGTTGATAAACCGTGCCCGGTCAACATGACCAACCATGTTTACTTCAACCTCGATGGTACGCAAAGCGACGTGCGTCAGCACAAACTGCAGATCTTCGCCGATCGCTACTTGCCGGTCGATTCCGCCGGGATCCCGCGTGAAGGTTTAAAAGCCGCGCAGGACACCAGCTTTGATTTCCGCCAGGCGAAAACCATCGCGCGTGATTTTCTAAGTGATAACGATCAGCAGCAGGTGAAGGGTTACGATCATGCCTTCCTGCTTTCAGTACATGGCAGTCTGCACCAGCCGGCCGCACATCTCTGGTCGCAGGACGAGAAGCTGCAGCTGAGCGTCTACACGACCGCTCCGGCGCTGCAGTTTTACTCGGGCAATTACCTCGGCGGCACCCCGGCCAGGGGTTCTGAGCACTACGAGGACTGGCAAGGTCTGGCGCTGGAAAGCGAGTTTCTGCCCGACAGCCCTAACCACCCGGAATGGCCGCAGCCAGACTGCGTTCTCCGCCCTGGAGAAGAATACGTTAGCGTGACGGATTACCAGTTTATTGCTAAGTAACAGAAGCCCTCTTTACAGAGGGCTTTTTTTTATTCGCATTGTCGAAAATAGCGCCACTCACAGACAAAAACACAACTGCCAGTTCACAAGCAGCTTACACTCGCACACTATTTTCGCTATGGTTAGGGATAAGCGTTGCTGCGGGCGTTCGCCGGGCAATATAATGAGAATTGTTATCATTCAAAATAATAGCTTGAGGAGTAGGATATGGCTGTAACTAAGCTGGTTCTGGTTCGCCACGGCGAAAGCCAGTGGAACAATGAAAACCGCTTCACCGGTTGGTATGACGTTGATCTGTCCGAGAAAGGCGTAGGCGAAGCAAAAGCTGCCGGTAAACTTCTGAAAGAAGAAGGCTTCAGCTTTGATTTTGCTTATACCTCTGTGCTGAAACGTGCCATCCACACCCTGTGGAACGTGCTGGACGAACTGGATCAAGCCTGGCTGCCGGTTGAGAAATCCTGGAAACTGAACGAGCGTCACTACGGTGCGCTGCAGGGCCTCAATAAAGCAGAGACCGCTGAAAAATACGGCGACGAGCAGGTAAAACAGTGGCGTCGTGGCTTCGCGGTAACTCCGCCGGAGCTGACCAAAGACGACGAGCGCTATCCGGGCCACGACCCGCGCTACGCAAAGCTGAGCGACAAAGAGCTGCCAACCACCGAGAGCCTGGCGCTGACCATCGACCGCGTTGTGCCATACTGGAACGAAACCATTCTGCCGCGTCTGAAAAGCGGTGAGCGCGTCATCATTGCCGCTCACGGTAACTCCCTGCGTGCGCTGGTAAAATACCTCGACAACATGGGCGAAGCCGAGATCCTCGAGCTGAATATCCCGACCGGCGTACCGCTGGTATATGAGTTCGACGAGAACTTCAAACCTATCAAACACTACTACCTGGGTAATGCCGACGAAATCGCAGCAAAAGCGGCTGCCGTAGCAAACCAGGGTAAAGCGAAGTAATCGTTACTTCGAAACAAAAAAAGCGTGGGACCTCCCGCGCTTTTTTATTTGCCTGACCTGTGCACAGCAAGCGTAATAATGCACTTAACCGCGACGCGCTTTCACCGCGTTCGCCAGCATACGCAGCACCTTGTCGGAGTCGTCCCAGCCGATGCAGGCGTCGGTAACGCTCTTGCCGTAAACCAGCGGCTCAGCACCTTCCAGATTCTGGTTACCTTCTACCAGGTGACTTTCAATCATCACACCGATGATCGCATTCTCACCGCCAGCGATTTGACCACACACGTCTTCTGCTACGTCCATCTGCTTTTTAAACTGCTTGCTAGAGTTTGCATGGCTGAAGTCGATCATTACCTGCGGAGTCAGACCGGCTTTTTCCAGCCCTTCTTTAACTTCCGCCACGTGCTTCGCGCTGTAGTTCGGGGTTTTACCGCCGCGCAGAATGATGTGGCAGTCGCCGTTACCGCTGGTATTCACAATCGCCGAATGGCCCCATTTGGTCACGGACAGGAAGCAGTGCGGCGCACCGGCCGCATTGATAGCGTCAATCGCAACCTTAATAGTGCCGTCGGTGCCATTTTTGAACCCAACCGGGCAGGAAAGGCCGGATGACAGCTCGCGGTGCACCTGAGATTCTGTAGTACGCGCGCCAATGGCACCCCAGCTCATCAAATCGGCCAGATACTGCGGGGTGATCATATCGAGGAATTCACCGGCAGCAGGCAAGCCGCTGTCGTTGATTTCGAGCAGCAATTTACGGGCGATCCGCAGACCATCGTTGATCTGGAAGCTGTTATCCATGTGCGGATCGTTAATCAGCCCTTTCCAGCCCACGGTTGTGCGCGGTTTTTCAAAGTAAACGCGCATGACGATTTCCAGCTCGTCCTTCAGCTCTTCACGTAATGCCTGCAGACGAGCAGCATACTCTTTCGCCGCCGCCGGATCGTGAATGGAGCATGGACCAATCACCACCAGCAGACGGTCGTCGTTACCTTTAAGGATCTTGTGGATCGCTTTGCGGGCATGAGAGACCGTGTTAGCGGCGTTTTCAGTGGCGGGGAATTTTTCAAGGAGTGCTACTGGAGGTAATAACTCATTGATCTCTTTGATGCGTAAATCGTCGTTCTGATAATTCATGTTCGTTCCAGTGCTGCCATACTTATGGGAGTGAATGCAATCCTTTCAATCTAACTTGTGATTAAGGAAGTGTAAACCGCCTTTTACACAGCAGCGGGATTATTTCTTCGTAGCCGTTTCAGGCTCCTGAAAGGTGAGCCTTATTTGTATGCGCAACCCGAAAAGATCTGCAATGATATCAGGCATAACGTCAACAATAACAGGACGACACTATGGCGCACTCCCATTCGCACTCCCCGCTTCCGCAGGACGGTAACGCTCGCCGCCTGCTGCTGGCATTCGGCATTACCGCCGGGTTTATGATCATTGAGGTGATTGGCGGCTTCGTCTCCGGCTCACTGGCGCTGCTTGCCGATGCAGGACACATGCTGACAGATGCCGCCGCGCTGCTCTTTGCACTGCTTGCCGTGCAGTTTGCAAGACGCCCGCCGAACACCCGCCACACCTTCGGCTGGTTGCGCTTAACCACGCTTGCTGCGTTTGTGAATGCCATTGCGCTGGTAGTCATCACCATTCTTATCGTCTGGGAAGCTGTTCAGCGCTTTAATCACCCACAGCCCGTTGCAGGCGCTACCATGATGGTCATTGCCGTAGCCGGGCTGTTAGCGAACCTGGTGGCATTCTGGATCCTGCATCGGGGAAGCGAAGAGAAAAACTTGAACGTGCGTGCCGCCGCGCTGCACGTACTGGGGGATTTGCTCGGCTCCGTGGGGGCGATTGCTGCCGCGATTGTCATTATTCTGACCGGCTGGACACCCATCGACCCGATTCTTTCGGTGCTGGTCTCCTGCCTGGTGCTGCGGAGCGCGTGGCAATTACTGAAAGAGAGTGTTAACGAACTGCTGGAAGGCGCGCCACGGGCGATCGATGTTGAGGAACTCAAGCGTAACCTCAACCGCACGCTGCCGGAGGTACGCGACGTACACCATGTGCACCTCTGGCAGGTCGGTGAAAAACCGGTGATGACCTTACATGTGCAGGTCGTGCCGCCGCACGACCACGATGCGCTGCTTGGCCGCATCCAGCATTTTCTGGAGCATCACTACCAGATTGAGCACGCCACCATTCAAATGGAGTACCAGCCCTGTAACGGCCCGGAGTGCCACCTCAACGAGACGCAAGCCAGACCGGGCCATCACCACCACCACTAGCTGGAAAGCGCGCGAGAGCCACGCTCACGCGCGCTCTTAATCCACATCCGGCTGCCGTTGAGTGCAATAAAGGTCAGCAACAGATATTCCAGCGACATCGCGTACACGCCCTGGCGGGCAAAAATCACCACGCTGATGACGTTAATGATGACCCACAGCAGCCAGTTTTCCACATACTTACGGGTCATCAGGATCATCGCCGCAATCGACAACACCATCATGCAGGAATCCCAGAACGGGAAAGCATCGGGCTGTAGCTCTGGCATCGTTACGCTAAGGCCCAACGTCTGCATAATGGTGACGGCAATTCGGGTCAGGAAGGCAAATACCGGATCGATAAACGCGGTCATCAACCCAATGGCCGCCACGCAGGCGACAAACCAGGTAATCGCCTTCGGCAACGGCAACCAGCGGATTTGCAGCTCTGCCTCATGCTGGCTGGTTTGCCGCGACCAGGCGTACCAGCCATAGATATTGGCGGCAAAAAAGAAAAGCTGTAACAGCAGGCTGGCATACAGCTGGATCTGGAAGAAGATAATGGCAAACAGCGTCACGTTTATCAGGCCAAACGCGTAGTTGCTTATCTTCTCAAGGCTTGCCAGCCAGATGCACAGCAGACCGGCTATCGTCCCTACCGCTTCAATCCACGACAGATCATAGCCGCCTGCCCCGACAGGGATGTGTACCAGAATATTTTGCGTGCTAAAGAAATCCATTTTTTACTCCGCAAGGTCGAGCGCTAATACTGCAATACATCATAAACATAGTCAGTTATTAACGTAGTGTAGCCGCAAAGTCGAGCATCCGGTTAAGCGGAATTAACGCCCCCTCACGCAGCGCTGCATCAACATGAATCTCATGGGCTGCCCCACCGCGCTCCAGCCCTTCAGCAATCGCCTGCAGGCCGTTCATGGCCATCCATGGGCAATGTGCACAGCTGCGGCACGTTGCCCCTTCGCCGGCCGTCGGTGCTTCCAGCAGCTCTTTGTCCGGTACCGCCTGCTGCATTTTGTAGAAGATCCCACGATCGGTCGCGACAATCAGTCGCTGGTGCGGCAGGGTCTTTGCCGCAGCAATCAACTGGCTGGTGGAGCCCACGGCATCCGCCATATCGACAATCGACTGCGGTGATTCAGGGTGCACCAGCACGGCAGCGTCCGGATACAGTCCTTTCATTCGGGTGAGCGCCTGAGTTTTAAATTCGTCGTGAACAATACACGCCCCCTGCCAGCACAGCACGTCCGCCCCGGTCTGCTTTTGCACGTAGCTTCCTAAATGGCGATCCGGTGCCCAGAGAATTTGTTTGCCCTGGCTGTCGAGATGCTCAATCAGCTCCACGGCAATGCTGGAAGTCACTACCCAGTCCGCTCTTGCTTTTACCGCCGCTGAAGTATTGGCGTACACCACTACGGTGCGATCCGGGTGCGCATCGCAAAAGGCATTGAACTCAGTTATTGGGCATCCGAGATCCAGTGAGCACTCTGCCTGCAAGGTTGGCATCAGAATCGTTTTTTCTGGACTGAGGATTTTCGCCGTTTCGCCCATAAAGCGAACACCCGCAACCAGCAGCGTTGTCGCCGGATGCTTTGCGCCAAAACGCGCCATCTCCAGCGAATCGGAAATACAGCCGCCGGTCTCTTCCGCCAGTTGTTGAATTTCCGGGTCAGTGTAGTAGTGAGCCACCATCACTGCATTGCGCTCTTTCAGCAAGCGTTTGATTTTATCGCGGTAAAACGCTTTTTCTACCGGATTCAGGGGAGTAGGCTTCGGCGGAAATGGATAGATGGTCGTTTCTGGAAAGAACATTACGCTCATAATGCAGTCTCGTTTTACACGCTTAACAAAATGCCGTTATGTTCGCATCACAGCGACTAATGACGGCCAATGTGTTTTATATGCTAAACAAGATAGCGGATTTCAGCCAGGATGTCGTGCGGTATTTGCCCCCACGGCGAAGCTGGCCAGGCAGAATACGGGTAGCGCATCAGGAAAAGTAGTGGAAGGTAAACGTAGAAAAGCAAAAAAGCGCCTTTAGGGCGCTTTTTCACACTGGTGGGTCGTGCAGGATTCGAACCTGCGACCAATTGATTAAAAGTCAACTGCTCTACCAACTGAGCTAACGACCCCTTTCGGGATGTACTACAAATTTTTCAGGCTGGTGGGTCGTGCAGGATTCGAACCTGCGACCAATTGATTAAAAAGTCAACTGCTCTACC
>NZ_JMPS01000088.1 GCF_000735455.1 Yokenella regensburgei ATCC 49455
AAGCCATAGAGTGGTATAAGAAAGCAGCGGGGCAGGGAATGACAAGAGCACAAGTAAACTTGGCGCAAGTATATCTCATAGGTTCTGGTGTACAACAAAATTATATGGAAGCCAAAAAATGGTTGTTAAAAGCGGCTGATAAAAATGATACAAATGCAATGAATAATCTTGGGCAAATTTATATGCAAGGCTTGGGTGTAGAAAAAGATAATATACAAGCCGAGAAATGGTATATTAGAGCAGTTAATCTTGGTTCGATGAGTGCAAGAAATTCACTGGGCGCTTTTTATGGTAGAGGATTAGGGCATCATCAAAACGATCGAGATAAAGTGCTGCCACTGGTCAGAGCATCAGCATGTCAGGGGTATATCCAGGCACAGGTTAATCTTGGTTCATTTTATACTGAAAATGATGGAGAAGAACCTGTAGATTATAAAAAAGCTTATGCATGGTATTCTGTAGCATACGTTAATGGTTCTGTAACCTCCAGGAATGAACTCAATTCACTTACTAGAACTATGAGTCATGAGGAACTCATTGATGCAAAAAAAATGGCTACAGAGTACATTCAGAAATACCGCTCCTCCCCGATTGAGGATGATACCTACAAGTCTCAAACAGAATGCAGATACCCTTAATAAAGAGGGAGTTTATGTGGAACATAGTGGCACACTGAAAATAAATCATCTGATGATTATCGGGAGTAAGACAAAGGATTCCTTACCTTATGTAAGCAATTAATTAAAAAAACATCATCATATCAAATTAACTTTTGAGGTTTTTTTATGAGGAAGATATTAACCGCTGTTGGGCATGCCGTATGAGACGTGGTACGGCTGGGAGGGAGACAGGCTGACGACGGTGCAGACATCGCAGAGCCGTATCCAGACGGTGTACGCGGCGGGGAGCTTCACGCCGCTGGTACGCGTTGAAACAGAGGCGGCTGAACAGGCGAAGGCGCAGCACCGGAGCCTGGCGGAGAGGCTGTCACAGGAGGGCAGCGAGGATGGCCGTGAAGTACAGTTCCCGGCGGCGCTGACGGCGATGCTGGACAGGCTGGAGGGCGAACTGAGGCGTAACGCGGTGAGCGAGGAGAGCCAGCAGTGGCTGGCGGGATTCGGGCTGACGGTGGCGCAGATGGCGGGACAGCTGGAGCCGTACGATGAGCCGGAGCGGAAAATCCATCTATATCACTGCGACCATCGTGGCTTGCCGCTGGCGCTGGTGAGCCCGGATAACACACTGGCCTGGCGTGCGGAGTATGACGAATGGGGAAACCAGCTGAGTGAGGAGAGCCCGGAGCACCTGGAGCAACAGATACGGCTGCCGGGGCAACAGTATGATGAGGAGTCAGGGCTGCATTACAACCGGCACCGGTACTACGACCCGGGGCTGGGGAGGTATATCACCCAGGATCCGATAGGGTTGAGAGGGGGATTGAACTCGTATAAGTACCCACTGGATCCTGTATCCAGAGTTGATCCGTTGGGGTTAATAGATTTCCCTGGTTATAACACTTCATGGGGTAATTCTGTTGGCGGGATTAGTAATGAAGTCTCCAAAGGAGATATGTCGTATGGTGATGGTGCCAGAGCAATACAAGAACAAAGTGGACCTCATTATTCGCCACCTATATTTTCAGTATCTGCTGATGGTGGTGTTTCTGCATATGGTATCTTTGGAGGTTCAGTATCCGCTGGTATTACGACAGGAAACGGTGATAAAGGCCTTGATATTTGTGTATATATAACCAATTGCCAAGGAGCTGGGACTGGAGCTGCGGGAGGCGCGTCTATTTCAGGCTCTGTCAGCAACGCTCCTCCTGGGTCCGGTGTGTCGTATTACGGTGGTGCAACAACTGATGTAGGTTTTTTGGTTAATGGAGCGGCGACCGTCTTGACTGAATTAAATAAAAATGGCGATCCAGTTCATATATCAACGGGACTTAGTGGTGGTGTTGGCGGTGGTTCGTTTGGCGGTTTAATTACATGCCAGCAATATACTAAATGTTTGGTGAACTAAGATGAATGTTTATAAGCAATATATTTTCTTGCCTGTATTTCTTTGTGTTATCTTAACTGCGTGTGATAGTAATAATACAGAAGATGCAACAAACGAGGTGCGACTTTTTCACAAGCAATATAACGAGGGGAGCTTTAATTATATTTATAACAATATGACATCAATGAGCTTTAAAAAAGCCACATCACAATCCGATTACATTTCATTCATGAAAAAAAATGCTCAACTTCTTGGTGAGTATCAGTTTGGCAGGCTAATAAAAGAAGACAAAGTGCAAGTGCTTATTGGGGATAATAATGTCAGATTAACATTGCACTCAACCTACGATAATTATGAATTGGACGAATTATTTGTGATAAAAAAAGAAAACGGTAAAGATAAAATACAGCAAATTATATATGATATGGTTCATGCGGTAAAAATAACAAACCGTACACAGGAGTGAATCTGAAGGAGCTATGGAAATGGTGCTGGTCAGACGATAGTGGATTTTGGAAGAAAAAGCCCAAGAACGCGGTGCTGAGAATGGTGGTTGTATGAGTGAAGCGAGCCGGGCGTGGCTGAGCCAGTGTGGCTTGGCGGAAACACAGATGCAAGGACAACTGGAGGCGGTACTGGCCGTGGAGCAAACCGTTCATCTGTACCATTGTGACCATCACGGATGCGCAGATTGCAGGGGCTTTGGCCATGGTGCGTGCGCTGAATAAAATAACGAAGGCAAGAATGCCAGAAAGCGGGCGTATTGCCTGACAGCAGCAATCTGCAATGGGGATGCTTATCCTAAATCTGATTTATTCAAAAAAGTCGTGTAAAAGATATAGCTGAATCTATGATAAAGGATGGTGAAAGAGACCCAATGAATCTGGTGTTGACCTGTAGCAAAAG
>NZ_JMPS01000089.1 GCF_000735455.1 Yokenella regensburgei ATCC 49455
GGGGGCAGCTGGCCCGTATCCGCGAGCCCCTGCGGCGGCGGCACTACCGGTACGACGCGGCGGGACGGCTGAGCCAGGTCGTCCTGGCTCCGGCAAACGCCACGGATGACTACTTCACCGACCCGGCGGGTAACCGGATAGCGGACCGGGAGCGGTACCCGGCGCTGCCCGCGCGCTTCCCGGATAACCGCGTCAGCGAGGACGCCCGCTGGTTTTATCACCACGACGCCCACGGCAGGCTGACGAAAAAGGACGAGCGGCGGGTCCGCGACGGCGGCGGCCACGCGCATCACTACCACT
>NZ_JMPS01000090.1 GCF_000735455.1 Yokenella regensburgei ATCC 49455
GGGGGGCAGCTGGCCCGTATCCGCGAGCCCCTGCGGCGGCGGCACTACCGGTACGACGCGGCGGGACGGCTGAGCCAGGTCGTCCTGGCTCCGGCAAACGCCACGGATGACTACTTCACCGACCCGGCGGGTAACCGGATAGCGGACCGGGAGCGGTACCCGGCGCTGCCCGCGCGCTTCCCGGATAACCGCGTCAGCGAGGACGCCCGCTGGTTTTATCACCACGACGCCCACGGCAGGCTGACGAAAAAGGACGAGCGGCGGGTCCGCGACGGCGGCGGCCACGCGCATCACTACCACTACGACCATCAGCACCGGCTGGTGCACCACGTGCTGGCGCAGCAGGGCCGCACGCTCAGCGAAAGTCGCTATCTGTACGACCCGCTGGGCCGCCGCCTCGCCGCGATGACGGCGCAGGGCACCGCCTGGTACGGCTGGGACGGCGACCGGCTCACCACCACGCAGACGGAGAGCCGCCGGGTTCAGACGATTTACCTGCCGGGCAGCTTCACGCCGCTGCTCAGGGTCGAAACGGCGATGGAGGCGCGGAACGGGGCCGCGCACCGCACGCTGGCGGAAAAGCTTCAGCAGGACGCGGGGATGACCTTCGCGCCGGAGCTTATCGCCCTGCTGAATACCCTGGAGCAGGAGCTGCGGCGCGGGGACGCCAGCGAATCAAACCGCCGGTGGCTGGCGCAGTGCGGCTTAACCGCGGAGCAGAT
>NZ_JMPS01000091.1 GCF_000735455.1 Yokenella regensburgei ATCC 49455
ATTTCTGCTTTGTGCCGCTGCTTCGCCCTGCTTTGGCACCACGCTATCCAGCTGCTTCTCCCCCTGCCAAAACGGTCTTACTTCGCCAGAGTCTTCCTTTATCCGTAACGGCTTTTCCTGGCGGCCCGCTTCAGCCGCCGGGGGAGATACAGTGACGATGACCGGGTTTACCAGGGCGGCAGCCTGAGAGTGCTGAGCCGTTGCGGATTGATGAAGTTTTGTAACCGCGTCTATGAACGTATTTGTTGCAACGTTTACGGCTACAGGAGTGGTGGATGGTCCCTCGGACCTGGA
>NZ_JMPS01000092.1 GCF_000735455.1 Yokenella regensburgei ATCC 49455
TAAAACAAGCCATGCGTGTACTGGGAATTGAAACATCCTGCGATGAAACCGGCATCGCGATTTACGACGACGAAAAGGGCCTTTTAGCCAACCAACTGTATAGTCAGGTGAAATTACATGCTGACTACGGCGGCGTGGTGCCGGAGCTTGCCTCCCGCGATCACGTTCGTATAACGGTTCCGCTGATTCAGGCGGCATTAAAAGAAGCGAATCTGACGGCAAAAGATATTGAT
>NZ_JMPS01000093.1 GCF_000735455.1 Yokenella regensburgei ATCC 49455
ATCAATATCTTTTGCCGTCAGATTCGCTTCTTTTAATGCCGCCTGAATCAGCGGAACCGTTTTACGAACGTGATCGCGGGAGGCAAGCTCCGGCACCACGCCGCCGTAGTCAGCATGTAATTTCACCTGACTATACAGTTGGTTGGCTAAAAGGCCCTTTTCGTCGTCGTAAATCGCGATGCCGGTTTCATCGCAGGATGTTTCAATTCCCAGTACACGCATGGCTTGTTTTA
>NZ_JMPS01000094.1 GCF_000735455.1 Yokenella regensburgei ATCC 49455
ATTCACAACAACTTCTAATTTCTCCAGCATTTCTTCCAGCGTTTCAAGGGTACATTCTCTTGCCTGCGCACGAAGAGTACGGATGTTGTTCAGAATTTTAAGTGCTTCGCTCATTGTAGTAATCTCAAACTTATATTGTGGGGTGGTTTGTTGAAGTAATAATAGAGCGATATTTTCGGATGTGCAATAGGGAACAATGTAAGTAATACAAAATTACGTGTTATTTACCTTCATTTATAATTTGTAGAAGTTAAATTTCCGGGGTGGCTCACAACATAAGCCTTTATTACTGGCTGGATACCA
>NZ_JMPS01000095.1 GCF_000735455.1 Yokenella regensburgei ATCC 49455
GCAACCACGCAATGAAACTGAAAACTGGCTGATTAATACCGTGGCACAGCAGGCTCGCCAGGCGGGTATCGCCATGCCACAGGTTGCAATTTACCACGCACCGGATATCAACGCGTTTGCTACCGGCGCGCGGCGTGATGCTTCCCTGGTGGCTGTCAGCACCGGGCTTTTGCAAAACATGAGCCGTGACGAAGCAGAAGCGGTTATCGCCCATGAAATCAGCCATATTGCAAACGGCGACATGGTCACCATGACCCTGATTCAGGGTATTGTTAACACCTTCGTTATCTTTATCTCGCNCGTGATTGCGCAGATTGCGG
>NZ_JMPS01000096.1 GCF_000735455.1 Yokenella regensburgei ATCC 49455
CTTACCGTCACGACGATCGAGAACAAAAATGTTCCCGGTTTTCGCTGGGGCATAGATCACCGGAACGGTTTCGCCTTTTACGGTGATGTCAGCCAGCGTCGGCTGGGAAGGCATGTCCATATCCCACAG
Source organism: Yokenella regensburgei ATCC 49455 (assembly GCF_000735455.1). GTDB lineage: Bacteria > Pseudomonadota > Gammaproteobacteria > Enterobacterales > Enterobacteriaceae > Yokenella > Yokenella regensburgei. The sequence continues at coordinate 130 of NZ_JMPS01000096.1, forward strand.
ATCGTGGTGGACGGTCTGGTAGCTCCAGGCCAGTTTACCGGTGGTCGCGTTCAGCGCCAGAATCGCGCTCGCATAGCGTTCCTGCTCCGGCGTGCGGTAACCGCCCCAGATATCCGGCGTGGTAACGCCCATCGGGAGGTACACCAGATCAAGCTTCGCATCGTAGGCCGCAGGTGCCCAGGAGTTCGGCGAGTTCAGGGTGTAGTGGTGTTC
>NZ_JMPS01000097.1 GCF_000735455.1 Yokenella regensburgei ATCC 49455
AGCACACTCTGCTGCCGGGGGTTAACCCGACAGCAGTGACCTGTTTGAGCGAGAATTACTCGTCTTCCAGTTCGATGTTGATACCCAGCGAACGAATCTCTTTCAACAGTACGTTGAAGGATTCTGGCATGCCCGGCTCCATCTGATGGTTGCCGTCCACGATGTTTTTATACATCTTGGTACGACCGTTCACGTCATCAGACTTAACGGTGAGCATTTCCTGCAGGGTATAGGCGG
>NZ_JMPS01000098.1 GCF_000735455.1 Yokenella regensburgei ATCC 49455
TCCTCTCTCAGACACCGACTGGAACCGCCTGGCAAAAATCAAGGAGCTGACGCCGGGCGAAATGACGGCGGAATCCTACGACGACACCTATCTGGACGATGAAGACGCCGACTGGAACGCCACCGCGCAGGGGGCAAAGTCCGCCGGTGATACCTCCCTGACGCTCGCCTGGAAGCCGGGGGAGCAGGGCCAGAAAGACCTGGTCGCCTGGTTCAATGATGGGTCAGTCCGGTTTTATAAAATCAAATACCCGAACGGCACCGTTGACGTGTTCCGCGGGTGGTGCAGCAGCCTGGGTAAGGCCATTCCGGC
>NZ_JMPS01000099.1 GCF_000735455.1 Yokenella regensburgei ATCC 49455
CTGCGCAAAGAGATTACTCGTCTCGAAAAAGAGATGGAGAAACTTAATGCCGAGCTGGCACAGGCGGAAGAAACGCTTGGCGATAGCGGCCTGTACGATCAGGCGCGCAAAGCAGAGCTGACCGCCTGCCTGCAACAGCAGGCCAGCGCGAAATCCGGGCTTGAAGAGTGCGAAATGGCGTGGCTTGAGGCGCAGGAGCAACTCGAACAGATGCTGCAGGAGGGGTAATGTGGCTCGAATTCATAAACATGAAACCGGCCGGGCGGTATAGTAGAGC
>NZ_JMPS01000100.1 GCF_000735455.1 Yokenella regensburgei ATCC 49455
CTCCGGGTAGGCCACTGCAATAGCGGAAGCGTGGCCCGGCATGTCGATTTCCGGTACCACCCGGATACCCCGCGCGGCGGCATAGCGCACAATCTCTTTCATCTGTGCCGGAGTGTAATAGAGTCCGTCGCTGGCCTTTTGCTGCAGCTTAGGATAGCGCGTGGAGGCAAAGCGCCAGCCCTGGTCGTCGGTCAGGTGCCAGTGCAGTACGTTCAGCTTTGCGGCCGCCATCCCGTCGATTTGTCGCTTGATGTCGTCC
>NZ_JMPS01000101.1 GCF_000735455.1 Yokenella regensburgei ATCC 49455
CACGTAGACTGCCCGGGCCACGCCGACTATGTTAAAAACATGATCACCGGTGCTGCGCAGATGGATGGCGCGATCCTGGTTGTTGCTGCGACTGACGGCCCGATGCCGCAGACTCGTGAGCACATCCTGCTGGGTCGTCAGGTAGGCGTTCCGTACATCATCGTGTTCCTGAACAAATGCGACATGGTTGATGACGAAGAGCTGCTGGAACTGGTAGAAATGGAAGTTCGTGAACTTCTGTCTCAGTACGATTTCCCGGGCGACGACACTCCGATCATCCGTGGTTCTGCTCTGAAAGCGCTGGAAGGCGAAGCAGAGTGGGAAGCTAAAATCGTTGAGCTGGCTGGCTTCTTGGATTCTTACATCCCAGAACCAGTTCGTGCTATCGACCTGCCGTTCCTGCTGCCGATCGAAGACGTATTCTCCATCTCCGGTCGTGGTACCGTTGTTACCGGTCGTGTAGAGCGCGGTATCGTTAAAGTTGGCGAAGAAGTTGAAATCGTTGGTATCAAAGAGACTGCGAAGTCTACCTGTACCGGCGTTGAAATGTTCCGCAAACTGCTGGACGAAGGCCGTGCTGGTGAGAACGTTGGTGTTCTGCTGCGTGGTATCAAACGTGAAGAAATCGAACGTGGTCAGGTACTGGCTAAGCCGGGTTCCATCAAGCCGCACACCAAATTCGAATCTGAAGTTTATATCCTGTCCAAAGACGAAGGCGGCCGTCATACTCCGTTCTTCAAAGGCTACCGTCCGCAGTTCTACTTCCGTACAACTGACGTGACTGGTACCATCGAACTGCCGGAAGGCGTAGAGATGGTAATGCCGGGCGACAA
>NZ_JMPS01000102.1 GCF_000735455.1 Yokenella regensburgei ATCC 49455
CTGAATAATGCAGCAACAACAATAAACGTTCCGGTGAGTTTTTTCATTGCAGGGTTTCCATAGTGACCAGTATTCCACTGATATCTGCAAACGGGAGCCATCTAAAATCAAGCCTGCCGCAACACTGTCCGCATCCAGCCACCAACATGAGAAGGTCGTTAACCACAACCGGACATCGTTCTGGCTTCATCCGGGATTTGAGCAAACTCACCCACATCACGAACCTGTATTTTCCTGCAGACAACATGACCACTTTCACTGAACCTGATGATAGCTGTGGCATCGATGTGCATAAAATGACGTCCGCGCGTACTGTCCACCCGGTAAGACGAAAGGACAAC
>NZ_JMPS01000103.1 GCF_000735455.1 Yokenella regensburgei ATCC 49455
ACAGTACAGCAAGCGCTACGGTTTTATTTACGTTAACAAACACGACGACGGCACCGGCGATATGTCCCGCTCAAGGAAGAAGAGCTTTAACTGGTACAAAAACGTGATTGCCAGCAACGGCGAAAATCTCTGATTATTTGCCGGATGTGACGTGAAAACGTTATCCGGCAGAAAATGAATTATCTCCAAAAAATAAGGGCGCCGGAGCGCCCTTAATCAAACCGTAAACCAATGTGGTTACTCGTAATCGCTCATCGGTACACAAGAGCAGAACAGATTA
>NZ_JMPS01000104.1 GCF_000735455.1 Yokenella regensburgei ATCC 49455
GCGCTTTCACCAGTACTACCCCGTCGACATCGTCAACGGCCCAGGTACGCGATGCACCCTGTTTGTCTCGGGGTGCGTCCACGAGTGCCCAGGGTGCTACAACAAAAGCACCTGGCGGCTTAATTCCGGCGAGCCCTTTACGCCGGAAATGGCCGATCGCATCATTGCCGATCTTAACGATACGCGGATCCTGCGTCAGGGGATTTCGCTCTCCGGTGGCGATCCGTTACACCCGCAGAACGTCCCGG
>NZ_JMPS01000105.1 GCF_000735455.1 Yokenella regensburgei ATCC 49455
GTTGAAGATCTTTCACATTACCCCAGCCATGTTCATAGAAAAGACCGAGATTAAACTGCGCTGGTGCATAACCTTGTTTTGCTGCCTTATTATACCAATAGATTGCTTTTGTATAATCCTGTGCAGTGCCATTACCATTTCCATACACAAGTCCCAGATCTGTTTGTGCTTTCATATCCCCCTGTTCTGCTAACTTGGTTAGATATGCTATATTGTTTGTCACACCCTTATTTTTTGAATCATCATTTGAATAGCAAAGAGCAATAACAACTCCAAGTATGACGATTAATGTAAAAATCATCATCGACATATTTTTCTTCATATTACTCCTCTGTTTTATTATTAATAAATAATGACTACTGTTTTTGTTTATAGGAAAAAAGAGTGTCTATAAGGTATATCGGATACCTTCCCCTGAAAACCGGAACTGCCTTCGTTTATGAAG